>NZ_BAABGE010000003.1:0-142596 GCF_039541415.1 Brachybacterium paraconglomeratum | reverse complement strand
GGACCTCGACGTCTATCCCCAGCTACCCCGTTTCACCGGCGCGCCCACACTCAACTCTGAAGAGCCGGATTGACACAGGGAATCTTGGTTCTCACGAGGCCTCATCGTCGCTGGCAATGGGTGAACGTCTATCGAGGAGAGTAGCCTCACCGTGAGCGGCGCTTCAGAGACGTTTGGTGGCCCATTCAAGCGACCTTGACCCCGGAGCGCTATAGAGAGACGACGAAACCCCTCCGTGGCCCATCAGGCGCTCCGGAGGGGTTTCGGGGGTCAGCCGTAAAGGCCGCCACCTCGTCCCGGGATGCGGGGGATCAGGAGATTTCGGGGAGCAGTTCGGCCATCTCGCTGAAGCTGTGGAAGTAGGGAATGGTGCTGCCCACGATGGGCTGCAGGATGGTGACCGCGACGCCCAGGGCCCCGAAGATGTCCTTGGAGTAGGCCAGCACGCTACGGCTGGACAAGAACAAGCCAACCGCCCACACGATGGTGATGACCCATTCGACGCCCAGGATGGCAAGTGCGTTGGGATTGGTATCGGGAATGAGAATCGCAACGATCTGAGTGATGATCATGGCGAGCATTGCTGCGGCGGCGACGGAGAATGCCACGACGCCTGATCGCTTCACCAGCCAATTCCTGGCGGGATTCATCGCGCCCTCCAGATTGCCGAAGTACTTGAATTCACTCTGCATCAGTAGTACACCGCCGAGAGAATAGAGAAGGACATGATGTAGGCCATGAAGATGATGACCGGAGAACCGAGGGCCAGGATGAGGCCGACAACTGCCATCCACTTGTGACCGAAGCCCTTGAGCCCCTTGATGGCCAGGATGATGGTGCCGATCCAGTAGGCGACCGTCATGAGCAGAGAGATGATGGAGCTGCGAGGCGTGATGATGAACTGAAGGATGGTCACGAAGCTGACGCCCGTTCCATCAGCCTGCTCGCCTGCGCCCAACTCTCCTTCGGACATTTCGGCGTATACCAGGGTGGGAGCCATGGCAATAATGCCGAACACCGTCGATATTCCAAACGCGATGAGCAGCAGCGAGAACACCATGGATGCAAACGCTGCTCTGTTTTCAATCACTAGTGCGCTTCCCCTCATTCGATCGATCAGAGCAATGGGTGGATCATCGCTCTGGATAGTCTATCCTCAGACTGCTGGAGGATTCCGCCTTTGGTGCATCTTCGCGATGGTGCGTCGAGTGCGCTCGTCCATCCCCCTGCCGGGACCTCGCGCATAGCGGTCGGCGTACTCCTGGCGCTCGGCGTCCGTGAGGCCGTCATTCCCCAGGGCATCCACCGTATACTCCGTCCTGCGGTGGGCCAGGTCGTGGGGTGAATCGCCCCGGGTTTGTTAGAGGCTCGCAAGTGCCGCGTCGGCGGGTGCCGGTGCGGGGTGGTTGTGATGGTAGGTGTCCTCGAGCTCGACGGGCGGGATCATGCCGATCTCGCCGTGGAGTCGACGGTGGTTAAACCAGTCGATGTATTCGGCCGTCGCGATCTCGAGGTCGTCGATGCTCTTCCACGGTCCACGGTTGCGGACCAGTTCGGCCTTGAACAGGGAGTTGAAAGCCTCAGCCAGGGCATTATCGTAGGAATCGCCGGTGGATCCGACCGAGGCGACTGCGCCGGCTTCGGTGAGGCGCTGCGTGTATCTCACGGCGACGTATTGAACGCCTTTGTCGCTGTGATGCGTCAGCCCGGTGACGTTGTGGCCTGCGTGCTGGCGGGTCCAGATGCCCATCTCCAGCGCGTCCAACGCGAGGTCGGTCCGCAGCGACTTCGACAGCTGCCAGCCGACCACTCGGCGGGAGAACACGTCGATGACGAACGCTGCATACACCCATCCGGCGAAGGTCCGGCAGTAGGTGATGTCCGCGACCCACAATTGATTCGGAGCCGTCGCCGTGAAGTCGCGATCGACGAGGTCAGGGCGCGAATCCGGGCCGCTGCCCGGGATCGTGGTGCGCGGTCCTTTGGCTCGGCTGATCCCCCGCAGTCCCTCGGCTCGCATGAGCCGTTCCACCGTGCAGCGAGCCACCTCGATGCCTTCGCGACGCAACTGAGCGTGCAGCTTCTTGGCCCCGTAGACGCCGAAGTTCGCTTTGTGGACGCGACGGATCTCGACCAGCAGTTCCTCGTCGCGCACCGTCCGTTTCGAGGGCGGGCGGGTCTTGAAGGCGTAGTACGTGCTCGGCGCGATCTGTGTGCCCGCTGCGGTGAGCGTCCTGCAGATCGGCTCGACGCCGAACTCGTGCTTGTGCTGGTCGATGTACTCCACGATCAACGCTGTGGGCGGTCGAGCTCCGCCGCGAAAAAAGCCGACGCCGACCTCAGGATCGAGTTCGCCCGGCGCAGCTCGCGCACTTCCTTCTCCAGCTCAACCAGCCGCTCAGAATCGCTGGACGTGGTCCCTGGCCGGTAGCCCTGATCGATCTCGGCCTGCTTCACCCAGGTCCGCAGCGTCTCAGGATGAATCCCGAGCTGCTCGCCCACACGGCGGTACGCGCCTGCTCTGGTCGCTCGATCCTGCCGGGCGTCCACGGCCATCCTCGTGGCCCTCTCCCGAAGCTCATCGGGGTACTTTCTCGGTGCTGCCATGCTCCTCATCCTCCCGTGGATTCAGAGCCTCCACCAGACCCGGGGCGATTCATGCGTACGGCCTCTCGCTGAACAAAAGCGGAAAGTGGAAGCGAGTCTCTGACAAGCAACAATAAGAGGCAGTACCTACAGCTGACGGCCGTTTTTCGGTCCTCAGGTTCCGCCCTTGCCGAACCATCTCGCCAGCTTGGCTACACAGGCGTCTTTCTCGGTTGGCAAGGTGAGGAACGACAGCTCTCCGGCACTCGTCTGCCAGGGACTGTTGCGCTCGAAGTCAGGGACTTCCTCGTCTTCCATAGCCGGATAGGCAAGCGCTGCCAGCGGTGCACCGAAGGTCGACGAGTAGGCATGCAGCTGATAGAGGTCCTCACGGTCAACACCACGCCAGTCACCGAGCCTCTTGTACTTGGCATCGAGCAGCGCCGTGACCGGCTCCTCCCCCACGAGGACATCCGGGTAGAGCTTGCCCATCGTGCGCAGTGGGTTGACGGTGGAGCGCGCCAAGTGCCCCGACGTCTGCGTGGTCGTGCCATGACGGACGGGCTGCTCCGTGGCCAAGCCGGCGCAGTGCAACACGAACAGTTCCCAGAGCTCTGCGACGTCGATCAGCACGCCGTGGGTCGACTCGTCCTCGGCAGCCACGCCGAGCGGATCCTTGTTCAGGATCCGCCACGACAGCTCGGCCGCACGTCGCCACTTGATCGTGATCGGGCTGTACCGGGTTCTCTGGATCTCGTGGAGGCTCGGCTTAGCCGGCCGCGACCCCGTGGCGTCCCGCAGCGTCGCCAGCTGCTCGTCGAGCCGCGGCCCTCGCCAGCGGGCCCCGGCAAGGTGATGATCGAAGTAGCGGTCTGCGAGGACCACGGCGCGGGACGGCGCGTTGTCGTAGGTCCGCACGACACGCGTCGAGACCAGGTCACGGTGCCCGGACGCTCGTCGGCGTGCGGTAGCTCCAACATCGAGACGCCCGTTCACAGCGAGTCCGTTCGAGCTGACCTTCAAGCCCGTCCGCGGCAGCGCATGCTGTCCCGCTGTCAGGACCGAAGCCCGCCACAACGCGGCCAGCAGCTGCGTGACCGCGCTGGTCGTACCCGTCGACTGCTCTGCCGTCCGCGGCAGGATTTGGACATTCAGGATCGTGCTGATCCACGACATGATCGTCTCGACGCCGAGGCGCGGCTGAATGACCAGTGTCCTGCCATCGTGTCGGATCTCGCCGATGTAGCGGTTCGCACGCCAGCCGTCGGCGTCACGGGTCAGGATCGGCTCGTTCGTCGGCTCGTGATCGGCCTCCAGCTGCGCTTTCAGCACGTACGGTTCCGGCGATAGCTTGGCAATCGAGGCGAGCCACTTTTGCTCATCTTCCGTCGGCTGACGGGCCCAGTGCCCCTCTGGAGTCAGGTCCTTGATCACCAAGCGATCAGGAGGTGCCTCCTCCGCGACGCTGCCCATCCTGCCGGCCATCTTCAGCGAGCCGGCCGAGTCACGAAGAGCTGCTTGAGCTCCTCGAGCTGCTCCACGCGACGGTCGGAGCCAGCCAAGTACTGCGACAGGACCGGCGCAATCGAGAGCGTCCAGAGCGAGAGCACGGGCTCACGCACCTTGTCGCGATCGGTCCAGAGGATCTTCGCCTGTCGACGGCCGTGAGTTCTGTATCGCCACTCGAGTCCGACGAAGTACGGCAGGTCACCGAACACTGCCGCTCCGAGCTCGTATTCCGGTCCCAGCTCAGGCAGCTCCGCGATCCTGGAGTTCAGTAGAGAGATCCTCTCCGCCAGCTCTTGGAGCTGCGGAACGGCATCTTGCCACTGCACCGTCATCTTCTGCTCAGCCCACTGGGATTCCCAGATGGCGAAGAGGGCCTCTTCGTCGAACGGCGTGGGGAACCAGAAGAACCGGCGTCGCATCGCAAAGTCCAGCGCTTCGACGGACTGGTCGATCTCGTTCATCGTCCCGATGATGTAGAGGTCCTCCGGCATGGTGAACCGAATCTGCTCGCCCGACGCTCCTTCAGCGAACAACTCCATCTCGACACCGCGCTTGTCACGTTCCATCGCGCTGAACGCCTCGCCGAACATTGCACTCAAGTCGGTCCGGTTGATCTCGTCGAGGATCAGCACGTGCGGGAGTGCTTGCTCCCCCATCTGCTGCTTCTCGGCTTCCATCCGCTCCACGAGTCGCGGCAGCGCGCCGAGCTGATAGCTCGTTCCGCCGTCAGCATCCAGACGCAGACCCACCATGAACTCGGCGTAGCCATAGGACGGGTGCATCTGCAGGTTCGCCACATGGCCGACAACAGCGACCTCGACCTTGTCTACGTCGCCGAAGTACTCATCAACGCCCCAGCGCTGTAGTGCAGCGGTCCTGATGACTCTCGCCGCCAGATCACGTGCCGTGTAGGTCTTCCCAGTCCCGGGAGGGCCGTAGAACACGATCTGCTTCTTGAAGTCCAAGGCAAACGCGGGATCCATTGACGCACTGTCGGTCGATCTGCCCGCCGGGTGCCAGATGGGCCTGAGATCCGGCTCGTAGTAGTCACGCCGGGCCTCGCTCCAGTCTGGCAAGCGCCTCTTCAGCTCCGTACGAATCGCGTACAGCCTCTGGTCCTGGCTAGCGTCCGAGTCACTGGTGTCGAGGTCCCCGAACGTCTTGAGGACAAGCTCCTTGTGCCTGTTCGATGCGATCCGCTCGAAGTACTGGGGATAGAGGAGATGGCACACGACGTGGCGCATGGTGTCGTTGTGGTGCTCTCCACCCTCTGCGAACTCGGCGAACCCCCAGGGGTTGTCCTCCAGGAGCTCGGTTCTGCCCTCAAGCGACAACTTCTTCAATCGCGAGGCGAGCTCCATCAGGTACCCAACGAGGAGGTCCTGACGAGTGTTGTAGTACTGGCCCGGGTTCGCGATCCAATTCCTGAGCGCCTCGTATTCAACACTGTCGGTGGAGACGTGTAGATCCTCGCGGTCAGGCCCGATGGTCTTGTTGATCATCGCCCGCTTGCGTTCGGACCCGACCGACACCGTGATCAGGTAGTAAACCAGCAGGCATTCGGCAGCCAGCAGCCTGACCTCGATCGGGGCACCTTCCAGCTGGATCTCCCACTTGCTCTCGAAGCTTCCACCGCCTTCGCCGCCCTCGAGGAGGTTCCCCCAGAACCTCCTATTCAGCTCGTCGAGCACAGGTTGCGACCAGACCGTCGGGAAGTCGTCGGGGTAGAGCAACGAGGCGTCACCTATCAACGACCCCTCACGCCATCGCGCACACAGCTCATCGATCTGTCGACGATCTTGATCGGAGTAAACAGCCATGGCCAACCTTCTCACCTCGGATCCCCTCGCGGGGCTCGTTCTTCACGCCACGTGCCGCACGCAAGCTCGTCACGGAACGTGTGCGGGCAGGCGCGGCCTCATGTCAGAGTCCGGCAGGCTGGCCCCCACAGGGTTGTCACCACACCGACAGAACGCTTGTACCCGCTGCTCGACACCCCCTACTGCGAGAGCTTGGTCGAGTTGAGGATCGCAAGCACCAGAGGGTTCACGCCCGATAGTGAAGGGGAATCCCGGGCCGTCGTCGACTCTGCCAGTCAGGACCGCCCCCGACCCGGCGACAACGGCGCGCCTCGACCAGCCGAAGTCGTCGGCGACTGACCATTGAGCATGTCACTTTGGAACTGGATGAACGACAACGGTGCCGGGCTATCCGCCTTGGCCGCGATCGCTACTGCGGCCATCGCTGTTCTCACCCTCCTCAGGGCTTCCCGCGACAGCAGTGACCGGACCCGACCGATGATCGTCGCGGAGATGCTTCCCGCAGAGCACGACTCGAACACCATCGACTTTGTGTTGCGCAACTACGGCCAGAGCTTGGCACGTGACGTAAAGGTTGCGTTCGATCCGCCCCTCTACGTTCCCGATGGCAAGGCATCGTTGACCACGCACGTTGACTTCAACAGGTAGAGGACCCCGGGTCGCTCCCGGGGCCCTCAACCTGCTCATAACGATCGCCGGATCAGATGGTGGGCGACGTATTCACTCCATGCGCCCGGCCGTACGCAGCGAGAATCCGCTTAGGGATCCGACCGCGCTCGGCGAGCGAGTGGCCGTTCTCCCGCGCCCAAGCGCGGATCGCCTCGCGCTCGTCAACGGTCGTCTCAGGCACGACGCGCTTCTTCCCGTCATCCAGGGTCCTACCCAACCGGCGGCCGGCCTTGATGTACGGCTCCAGGCCCATAGCGAGAGCTTCCAGCTCCTCCGGGCTGAGGTCGACCTCATGCCACTCGCCGGCATAACCGAAAGTCGCCCGCACAGCATCCGGCTCTCCGCTGAGGTCCGAGAGATAGATGGTCTTGGCAGTCATGATGATTCTCCGATCAACGCGCTTAAAGGGGTCTGTGACGACCCCAGCGCCGACCGCTCGCCCTAACCCGATGGGTGACACCCACAGTCTCCGATGGGGCGTCGTGCACCAGCCCGTCGTACACGTCGGCGATGTCGTCGCCGTCTGCGTCGAGGATCTGCTCCCAGTCGAATCCCATGTCGCTCCCCTACCGCTAGTGTGCCTGCTGCTGACCAATGATCGGCTCCATTCGCTGCGCCGCAAGCGCCCGAATGCTGCGATCGATGCGCTCGATGTCCTGGCGAGCCTTGCTCACCTCACGCTCTCCCAGCTGCCCTTGCGCCTCAGCGACCGCTCGCTCAGCCGACAGCTCAGCAATCCGGCCATCGACCTCTACCTCCGGCTCATCGCTGATGAGCTCCAGCAGAGACACACCCAGCGCCGCCGCGGCCGCGACAGCTTCATCGAGACGGATGACGTGCGTCTGGTTCTCCATACGCTCGACGAGCGTGGGATCGACGCTCGTCTCGAGGCGGTCTGCGATGCGGCGCGACAGCTCACCGGCGCTGATGCCGGCGTACTCACGCTCACTGCGCAAGCTCCGCGCGAAGAGATCACTGGGCAGTGGATTCATCGGACACCTCCTCACGGTGCTTCAAGCTTCTACAAGGTCACGAGCCCGGCTGGGACCACTCCCCCGTGACGCCAACTTCAGCGTGGGTGAAGCCGTTGATGATCATCGACGTACCTTCACTGCCACCCTGTCCACCCGGGATGACTGCCACGCTGACGTTCGCAAACGCGCCCAGCTCACCGGGGATCGCGTCCGGGTCGTCGGTGTCCTCCTGTTCATAGGAGAAGCGCAGATACGCGAAGTTGTTGTCGTCGTCTTCGCTGCACTCATCAATCAAGGTCATGTGTGAGAAGTCGCTGGTGAAGTACTGTGCGTCCTTCTCGAGGTCCTCGTCGGCCGGGATCTCGTCGACTACGTCCTCTTCGTCGACGCCACCGTCCGCGAGAGCCGCGAACACCTTCTCCTGCGGGGACTCATCGGAGTCGGGATTCGACTCAGCCAGGGCCTGCTGCCCACTCTCGGTGTAGACGACTTCGACGTCGAGCCGGCACATCCCCGTAACGAACGCCTTGGAGCTGAGGACGAAGTGGTCGACGGCCACCGAGCGTTCATCTGGGATCGCCGCCTTAAGGTCATCCGAGAGCTGGACGACGACCTCGCTATCGCTGGAGACGAAAGGCTCCTGATCGTCAGAGCGTTCGACTCGAGCCTCGTCGAACTGGTAGACGACCTGCTCAGGCAATTTCTCGCTGGACGTTTCGCCGTCGCTTCCGCCAGCGGGTGCAGTGTCACCGTCACCCTCGCTACCCCCGCTACAACCGGCAAACGCGATGGACGCAACGGCGAGACCCGTCGCCAACAGGCTGATCTTTGACATTCGAGAGGTCCTGTTCCGAGTGCCGAGCGTCGTGATCAAGAGTGGATTCCTGTCCGCGTAGGTAAGTGGTAGCCGACCCTGCCCCCGCATGCAGATCGCCCTGTATGGGCGACAGCGAGTCGACTCGCGGCCAACTGTACAAGAAATAGGCGCGTTTACGTTACTGTGCATTGAACGCGACTCTATGAGCGTGGAGTCATGCCTGCTCCCGTTCCCGACCTGCGTGCACTCGGTATCGAGATTGCCCGATTGCGCCGGGATCAGAGCATGTCGATCGACCGGCTGGCCGAGGCAGCCGAGGTGCACAGAAAGTCGATCATTCAGATCGAAGCTGGCCGGGTCGCAGCGAAAATCTCGACGCTGCACGGCATCGCCCACGCTCTTGGCGTACCCCTAACTGAGCTGGTGGCTCCCGTGTGCGCACGGCATCCGAAGTCGGTACGGACTCCCACGGCGATCATCTGACCCATCGGCGCAAGCGGCTCCCTTCATGGCAAGCTGTCCGGCATGAGCGGCGACGTCATCCATCACCTCTACCGCCGCCCAGGGGATCTGCTGCCCTACTGCGGCGTCACCCCGGGACGCGACCCGCTGACCGGGAACTGGAACGCCGGCCACGACGAGGCCCTGCTCCTCGAGGCACTCGACTTCGGCCTGGCCAGCTGCATTACGTGCCTTTCTCCCGAAGCACTGGGCGGCTGGACGCCGCTCATCCTCAGCGACGAGGGTGGGGACGAGGAGTAGCGGCAGAGCGCGGATCGGGCATGCGCACGGATACGTACCTCCTGACACGGATCGTTCTCAGACCCCGGCCGCCCTGGCACACAAGTTGGCTCATCCCGGACTGACGACAGGTCTCCAGGCTGACTGTCAGTCGTCTAGGGAGACTTCGCGGTCACGCGGCAACAGAGCCGCCAGCTGGCGAGCGACCTCCGGGCCAGGACGGGGGAAGGTCTCGACGACGCGATCTGCCCATTCATCCACGTTCTGCGGCTCCGTCGGGACCGGCGGCACCTGGTCCTCCGATGGAGCGACGGGTACGAAGTCCTCGTCATCTTCCTGTTCCAGGTACAGATCCGCCGGGTCCTCTTGGGAGAGTCGGCCCCAAGAGTCCAGCAGGAAGTCTGACGGGCCGAAGACAACCCGGCCGTAGTCGAAGGCCCGGCCGCGCACGGTCGCTCTATTGACGGTGACCGAGATCAGGATCCGCACGATGTCCCTGCGGTCGAACAGATCAGCATCCTCCCAGCCCGCGGCGAATGTGTTGGCGTCGAGCATTCGCCGCAAGGCTGGCGACGTCACCGGAGCGACCTGCTGCTCACGGATTCGCTCGATCTCCTCGTCGATACGCTTGTCCTCGAGTGCGTACGCACGCATCTTGATGAGGTCCTCGGAGCGCAGCTGGTCGAGCTCGTCACGTTCGTTCTCGAGAGCAGCTATTTGGGCTGCAGGGTCGGGGCCGGCGCGTGTGCCCTCGCGTTCGCTCTGCTGGCGATACGCCGTGGCCAGGTCATCGCGGAAGCCCTGGGAGTCGAAGAGTCGATAGAGCACAGCCTCGACCATCTCGTCGACCTTGGGGGCCGTCACTGTGACACGACGACACCCTTCGTGATCACAGGTGTACGCCCGCGGCATCCGGGACATATTGGTCCGCGCCTTCATCCGCGCACCGCACTCCCCGCAGCGCGCGATCCCCGAGAGCAAGTGTCGCGGCTCAGGGCCACGCGGGACGGAGATAGACCGCCGCGATGGGTCCGCCAGGATCGCGTGAAGTCGCATCCAGGTCCCGTACTCGATGATCGGTGCCCAGGCCGCCTCTCCTATGTCCTGCCCCTGATGGACGCGCCGCCCCGCGATCGTCGGATTAATCAGCCTCTGACGCAATGATTGCGGATGCCAATCGCTGACGACCCCCGCAGGGTTCTCGGCAAGGGTCTTGGTATTCGGTCTCCGTGGACTTGGTACGCCTCTTTCGGTGAGGTCCATCGCGATCTTGCGCAGGGACCTCCCTTCGATCACAGCTCGCGCAGCCTCGGCCAGGACCTGAGCTTCTGGCGAGAGCGTCTTGGGTAGCTCAGAGTCGGGCAGCACCGGGATGAGTTCCCCGTCGGCGTTCGGCGCAGGCAATCCCGCAATATCAGCCTTCACGAAGGGGGTCTGGCACAGTAGCGCCCCGGACGTCGCGTCGTAGACACGCCGGTAGCCATACGGGAGGCGGCCGTGAGGACGCCGGGCCTCGGCGTTGCGCCGTACCGTGCGCATGTTGCGATCACGGATCTCGGACGCGTCGCGCTCGGCGAAGAGTATGTCGAGTCCGGTGTTGAAAGAGTCTGTCGCCAGCTCGAAGTCGAAAGTTCGATCCTTGTACACAAGGTCCACATCTGCAGCGAGGCAGGCCTCCCGTAAGACGACGAACTCATTGAGATTTCGCGTGGCCCGGGATGCTTCCCAGACGATGAGTATGTCGATCTCTCGAGCCCTGATGACCTCAAGGACGTTGTCGAAGCCCTCGCGCTTGCGCTTGGCTGAGGCGCTGGCAGAGCGGTTGTCGTCACGGATGACGCGAACGACATCCACACCGTTGGCGTCGGCCCAGGCCTGGCACTCACGAATCTGGTCATCGACGCTGGCCCCTCGGTGCTTCGGGTCGCGAGACGCTCGTCCGTAGATCAATCCTCTTTTGGCCACGACTCCGAGGCTAACCGCTGCACTCCCCTACTGCTCTGTTCTCCACAGATCGAAGACGGTCGGTGCAGGCGTGTTGCGGAGCCGCTCCGCCTCGGCATGGGACAGGTCCGGCACTTCGCCTTCTGGGGACTGGAACCCTTCGACCGGGTCGAGCTGGTCGATGAAGGCCCTTGACCACGCGACGAAGTCGGCGCTCTCGGGGCCGGCTCTGTCCTCGATCTCCTGGAGGAAGTTCCTCATGCGGCTGGCCCGCTCCCAGGACTTCGTCCCGTCCGTCAGCGCCTTTTCCCACCGCTCGTAGTGCTCGCGGCGCTGCTTGAGCAGCTGCGCAGCCTCCCGACGATCCTGCACGAGCTTCCGACACCCCTGCCGAGTTACTCGCGCCAGAGACGTGATCGGGGGATCATACGCAGTGAAATTCACAGCCCAACAACGTTTAAGCACGTATGCGCAAACTAGATGCCATGCCGCATATCTTCTGCCTGCATCTCTGCGTACATCTCTGCGTGATATTCAACCACATCTTCCGAAGGCTGCACTGAAAATTGATATTCAGAGGTCTCGATGGCAACTTCCTGCAATTTTTTCAGAGACGAAGTGACGCCAGACTGGTTCGCGAGGTTTTCAATCATCGACGCGGTCAAGTCAGCGAACACGTCCTTCGTAATCCGATCTGAAAACTTCACATTCTCTAGTAGCTTCAGAGTCGCTTCATCCAGCGCCGAATTCTTACGCCACGTATTATACGCGGCGATCACTTTGCCACGCTTGCTCTCGATCCTCTCACGGCGTACCACCCAAGCGAGCGTCTCTTTCGTCGGGGCCCAGTTGGACTTCTCTTGATTGCAAGGGCCACAGATGACCGCCAAGTTCCCCGGATCATGGACATCAAAATACCCCCGTTGAAACTTAGACGACTCCAATGCCGACCTCAGTTGTAATGCGGAAGCTTTCTGCGGTACAACATGGTCAATCTGTGCCTCTCGCGAAAAAATTTGCCCAGACTCGCAACGCGCACTCCCTTCAAACCAGCATCGACGTTCTTGCGCAGACAGGAGTGAATGCTTCAATACACGATTCTTTCCGCCGGCATTATAGCGCGAGCCGCCTGCTGCACTAAGTCCAATATTTTTAAAGTGAGCATCCCACTCCTTGCTCGACCATTCATCTCGAGCCTTGACAAGATCTCCATCACTAACGCTATTCATCACACAAGTGCCTTTCGTTCAAATTAGAGTTAGCCGACCTGATCACAATGGCTGGTTGTCAGATCCTGCACGACGGCCCCCAAAACGTACCTACCCCTGTAATGGCGATGCCGGGGCGACCTGCTGGGATCGGTAGAACGCCCGGGCGATCAGCTGGCGCGCACGGTCCGACTCGGCGTCCCCGGCAAAGATGATCTCGCTGAACCTGCCGAGCACGTCCCCTGCACCAAGAACGGCCTCATCAGTACCGCTGTGGAGGTCAGGGCTCTCCTCGAATTGGCTCTCGCTGTTCGACTTAGCCTGGCGCACCAGCGTCTCGTCCTCACCGAGCTTCGAGATGATCGTCGTGACGGCACCCATGGCTGTCTCTTCGGACTCTCCGAGCATCGCCGAAAGTTCCCGGACCACCTCGAGCAGCGCGACCATGTTCGGGTCACGCGGCTCACCGCTGCCCGACTGGGTCGTGCCGGTGATCGAACCTCCGGCAGAGATGTCGATGTCGACCGGCTGCTCCTCGACCAGCTGGAGGCGAGTCAACTCGACGTCAGAGAGGTCGATGACCTCCGAGACCTCTGAGTCCCGCAGATGCGGTGAGAGCAGGCGCAGGTAGATCGCCTTCTTCGCAAGATCGAGGTCCTCGTAGTCCTCTACCTGGGTGATGAAGTCAAAGAAGCTCAGGAACGACGTCACGTTCTTCCGGAACAGCACCAGCTCGTCCAGGTCCAAGCGGTCCTCTTGGCGACGAGCGTGGTCGAGCCGATCTCGATAGCGCTTCTTCGCCGGTCCCAGGCCAGCGGCGATCTTTGCGTTGACCTTGGAACCCCTGCCGGTGCCTTCGAACATGAAGGCGGTCGCGACTTGCTCGACCTCCTCGATCTCGTAGATGTCCGCTCCGTCGAGCCTCGAGACCATGTCCCAGATCAGGTTCGGATCAGTCAGCTCATCGATCTGAGCATCGGCGTAGTACGGCTCGAAGGCCTCCTGGATATCGGCCGGCTCGTTGACGAAGTCCACGACCTGTGTCAGGAGCGAGGTCTTCTTCGTGCCCTTCTGGGTCGTGTGCGTCCGGTTCAGGCGCGACAGCGTCTGCACAGCGGTGATACCGGAGAGCTTCTTGTCTACGTACATCGCGCACAGCAACGGCTGATCGAAGCCAGTCTGGAACTTGTTCGCGACGATCATGACCCTGTACTGGTCGCTCTTGAATTCCTGGCGCAGATCGCGAGCGGCACCATTCATGGTTCCCTCGGTCAGCGTCTCCAGTCCGAGCTCAGCGCTGACTTTGGAATCCTCGACCGTGCCCGAGAACGCCACGAGAGTGCCGTAGTCCAGGCCCTGGCTCTTGATGTACCGATCGATCTCGCGCTTGTAGCGCACCGCGCCAAGCCTGTTCGGAGAGACCACCATGGCCTTCGCGTGCCCATCCAGCAGATGAGCGACGTTCTCCTTGAAGTGCTCGACAATGATGGCTGACTTCTGCGCGATGGTGGTCGGGTTGACCCGCACCCACTGCATCACGGCCTTCTTGGCCTTGTCCTCCTCCACCTCCGTGTCCAGCGACCCCGCGATCCGTTCACCGAGGTCGAAGTACATCTTGTAGGTGCGGTATCCGCGCAGGATGTCGAGGATGAACTCCTCCTCGATCGCCTGCTTCATCGAGTAGAGGTGGAAGGGTTTGGGTTCCGCTTCATCGTTGTCACGATGCCCGAAGAGCTCCAGGGTCTTCTTCTTCGGCGTCGCGGTGAACGCAAAGAAGGTGATCCCCTCGTGGCTCGCCCGAGCCTTCATCTCATCCCTGAGCATCCGGTCGATCATCATCTGCTCGGCGTCGACCTCGACCTCGCCGGTCTCATCGAGCTCTTCCTGCTGCTCGGTGGTCAGCACGCTCTTGAGCTTCGCAGCGGTCTGGCCCGACTGGGACGAGTGCGCTTCGTCGGCGATGACCGCGAACCTCTTACCGGCGAAGACATCGGCGCTCTGAAGCTGGTCGAGGATGAACGGGAAGGTCTGGATCGTGACGACAATGATCAGCTTGCCCGACTCCAGTGCCTGGGCGAGAGCGCCGGACTTGGAGCCGGTACCCGACTCGCGAATGGTCTTGTCGTCGATCGTCGCGACGATCGACTGACTGTCCATGTCGATCTGCCGAATGGCTTCCTGCAGCTGCGCGTCGAGCACGTTTCGATCGGTGACCACGATGACGGTGTCGAAGAGCTTCTGATTGCCGACCTGCAGCCGAGCCATGCGGTGAGCTGTCCACGCGATGGAGTTGGTCTTCCCTGACCCGGCGGAGTGCTGGATGAGGAACCGCCGGTCCGGTTCCGGGGCCGTGACTGCCTGACCGAGCTTCTCGACGACGTCCCACTGGTGGAAGCGGGGGAAGATCAGCGTGTACGAGCGCTTCTGCCGTCCGCTCTCGTCCTTGGTGCGGGACTCGGAGATCCAGATGAAGCGCGAGAGGATCGCCAGCCACGCGTCGCGCTGCAGCACCTGCTCCCAGAAGTATGCCGTCCGCTGCCCCTGCGGGTTCAGGGCGTTGCCGGCCCCACCATCCTCAGTTCCGCGGTTGAACGGCAGGAACCGGGTCTTCGGCCCGTCGAGCTTCGTGGTCATCCAGACCTCGTCCTCGGACACCGCGAAGTGCACCAGAGCACGGGTGCCGTTGCCGAGCAGCGCGTAGGGCTTCTTGCCCTTCGCGCCCAGGGAACGGGTTTTGTACTGCGCCTTCGCGTTCTCGACGGTCTGCGTGTTCTCGGTCTTGACCTCCGCGGTCGCTACCGGCACGCCGTTGAGGAAAAACACCAGGTCGATGGACTTGTTGGCGTCGCCGTAGTGCACCTGACGCATCACCCGCAGACGGTTGGCCTGGTAGCGGGCGAGCGTCGCCGGGTTCAGCGTCGTCTCCGGGCGGGCCTGCATCATGTCGAACTTCGCCGACCCGGCACCGAGGCCTGCAACATTGAAGCCCTTGCGCAGCGTCCGCAGAGCACCTTCGCGGTCGGTCATCGGCTTGTCGAGACTGGCTACGAGACGATTCAGGAGCATCCGCCGGCGCTTGTCCTCATCCGGCGAGCCGGGCTTGATGAACTTCTCGAACGCAGCGGGTTGCGTCTCCTGAAGCCATGCGAAGACGTCTCCCGGAACAAGCGCGCGCTCCACGTCGTAGAGGTCGTCGTTCTGGGAGTAGAGCCAGCCGTTCGCTTCGAGGTGTTCGGCGAGCTCGCGCTCGAACTCGATCTCCTTATGCTGCCCCGTCATGCTGCCGTCCTCACGTCGATCTGGCCCGTGACTGCTGCGGTGATGAGTGCCGCCCGGCGCTCCAGAGAGAGCGTGATGAGATCCTCGGACTCAGCGATGAGAGCGTCGATGCGGGAAGTTTGGTCGTCGAGGTATTCCGAGATTCTATGCTGTTCGACATCTGGCGGAATAGGCACGGGCATGGCTTTTAATTTCTCGGCCGTGAGATGCGGCATCGAAACGATATTACTGTACGCCCTCATGAGCCCCTTCGCTCTAACGGCTTGAAGGTAGTAGGCAATGAAACGGCCGTCACCAAATGGTCGGATCCTGTTAATACTGTTTTGGAACCCCCAGCCGACCAGCGACTCCCGAAGAAAGGCAGCACGCCCGTAGCCACCAACACCTCCTTCGACAACCACTACGTCTCCCTTCTGGAGATCCAAAGAACGAAGTTCGCCCGGGGTGAACCACATAGTTTTGAACTCGCCGTCAGCGACAACACCGTCCGGTTGAACGTTTGCGGCACGCATGTAAGGTGCTTCAATGTCTCCCTCCCTGCCTCGCGGCTGAAGCATCTTCCCCAGAGTCACTTCCCCGAGGTGCTTAATGCGGCCACTAGTCCATCTTTGAGGTATAACCCCAATCCACGGCATGGGCGACGTCCCAAGCGGACCTCCGTCGATGCCGCGAGTAACCCCTTGCGCAATTAATTCGACGCGTCGTTCCCGCATTGTTTCGATGAGGCCGCGCTGCTCGGCGAGCAGCTCGTCGATCCGCTTCGTCTCGCGGTCGAGGAAGTCGGCGATTAAATGCTGTTCAGTGCGGCTTAGGTTCGGAACATCAAGGTTCTCGAGGTTCGAACTAGAAATAGCCCTGAAGGTAGATCCGGTCGATTCTGCATCGAGACGCTCGATCTGTGTGTGCAACCACCACCAAAGGAACCCGCTATTCACATTCACGGCCCGAATGGCGGCAAGACCTCGGCCGATTCCGTAGGCTTGATCGGCGAAATTGAGGGCCCCCACCGGGGCGCGAACCGATATAAGAACATCCCCTTCCTTCGCTCGCTTTGGCGGGCTTTCGACTTGCCACTTCGGATTTGGCGATAGAGCACCAAACTCAGCATTGCCTTGCATAAAAGCAAGCCCGTGCTCGAATTCAGACACGACCTCCGAGGGAGGGGATTGCCCCGCGATAACTTCTGCAACGAACTTAAGCCGAGTCACGCCTCCACCGCCTTGAGCATGGTGAGGATCTTGGCGATCTTCGCTTCTAGGTCGTGGTCGATCTCCTCGAGCGGGCGAGGCGGAACGTACTTGTAAAAGATCCTGGTGAACGGGATCTCGTAGCCGACCTTGGTCTTCTTGTGGTCCACCCAGGCGTCGGGCACGTGCGGTGCGACCTCGGCGGCGAAGTACGCCTCGATGGTGGCGTCCATCCCATCGGCTCCCTCGGTGTTGCCGCCATAGGTGAACGGCACGTTCTCGGTGTCGCGCTTCTTGCTGTCGGGCTTCGGCTGGCCCTTGCGGTCGCGCACGACCTCGCCGTCGTCATCAAGCAGTGGTCGCTCGACGGTGATCGTCCAGTAGCCGAACTCATCGGTGGACAGGATCTTCGAGTTCTCCCCCTCCTCATGGGCGTCGTAGAGCGAGACGATCTCGTCGCGGTGCGCCTCAGGGATCTCGCGACGCTTCGATCCCATGCCCTTGCGCATCTTCGTCCACATGCCAGTGGCATCCACCAGCTGCACCGTGCCCTGGCGCTCGGGCTTCTTGGCATTGTCGAGCACCCAGATGTAGGTAGCGATGCCCGTGTTGAAGAACATGTCGGTCGGCAGCGCGATGATCGCGTCGACAAGGTCAGACTCGAGCAACCACTGGCGGATCTTGCTCGGCCCCGACTCTGCAGCGCCGGTGAACAGCGGTGAGCCGTTGAGGACGATGCCAGCGCGGCCGCCACCCTCGTGGGCCGGGCGCATCTTGCTGACGAGGTGCTGCAGGAAGAGCATCTGCCCGTCGCTGACGGATGGAAGCCCGGCACCGAAGCGTCCGAGCTTGCCGGTGCGCGCCTCCTCCTTCACGAACTCCTCGGCAGCCTTCCAGTCCACGCCGTAGGGCGGATTCGAGAGGCAGAAATCGAAGGTGCGGCGGTAGAAGTGGTCCTGGATGAGGGTGTCGCCCTTGCGGATGTTCCCGATGTCCTGGCCCTTGGAGATCATGTCCGACTTGCAGATCGCGTAGGACTGGCCGTTGATCTCCTGGCCGTACAGCGTGAGCCGAGCGTCAGGGTTGCGCTCACGCAGGCGTTCCTCGGCGACCGAGAGCATGCCCCCGGTGCCGGCAGTGGGGTCGTAGACCGTGCGGACCACGCCCTCCCCGAGGAGCGACTCCTGCTCCTCCGCGAACAGCAGGTCCACGAGAAGGCGGATGGCGTCGCGGGGCGTGTAGTGCTCGCCGGCTTCCTCGTTCGAGGCTTCTGCGAACTTGTAGATGAGGTGCTCGTAGAGGTCGCCCATCTCCGCGTTGGAGATCGCGCTCGGGTGGAGGTTCACGCCGGCGAACTTCTCCACCACCAGGTAGAGCCGGTTGTTCTCGTCGAGGACGTTGATGACCTGTTCGAAGCCGAACTGCTCGAACACGTCGATGTTCGCCGAGAAGCTGGTGACGTACTCGATGAGGTTCTCGCGCAGCTGGTCCGGATCATCGAGGAGACGGGCGAAGTCGTACTGGCTCGTGTTGTAGAAGGACAGGCCCGTACCTCGCCGCATCTGGGCGTCGAGGACTCCCCCGGTGTGCTTCTTCGCAAGCGCCCGCATCTCGTCCCGCGTGGAGGCCATCAGGGCATCCAGCCGGCGCAGGATCGTGAATGGCAGGACGATGCTGCCGTACTGGTGCGGCTTGTAGACGCCGCGAAGCTGGTCCGCGATAGACCAGACGAAGGGCCCGAGGTTGCTCATGTATGAGTCCGCTTCTCCATAGGTGAACGAGTTGCGACCCACGTTAGACGCCTACAGGGACATTCCTGGACTGTTGCCCGGGAGTCGGGTGCCAGTCGGTGCCGGATCGATACCGGGCAGCTCGACGGCGGGCACATCTCCCTGGAGACCAGGCCCGACGAGCCTTGAGGCGGTGCCGCGTTTTGCACTCCCTGTTCGTCACGTTCTCCCCGGCGAGCAGCGGCAAGGTGCACAGCTTGGTCACGGCATCGCGTGCCGAGTTCGCATGGATCGAGGCAAGGCCGGGCAGTCCACTGTTCAAAGCGATCAGCATGTCGAGGCTCTCCGCTTCGCGGACCTCTCCGACGATGATCCGGCTGGGCCTCATCCGGAGCGCCTCTTTCACGAGCCGCCGCATCGAGATCTCCCCCGTGCCTTCGAGGTTCGGCTGACGGGTCTGCATCGCCACGACATCGCGAAGAGCAAGGTTCAGCTCGAAAACTTCTTCGATGGTCACCACCCGCTCCCGAGCACCGACCGACTGCGCCAAGCAGCGCAGGAAGGTGGTCTTTCCCGCCCCCGTCGCCCCGGACGCGATGACGTTGAGCCCGGAGGCGATCGCGGCATCGAGAAAATCGGCAGCCTGCTGCGGAAGGGACCCGAGCCCCACCAGGCCCTGCAGGTCGTAAGCCTTCGCGACGAATTTTCGGATGTTGATGGCCCAATGAGCACGAGTCACGCTGGGAATCACCACGTGCAGACGGGACCCATCGGGCAGCAATGCATCGACGAAGGGAGTGCTCATGTCGAGCCGGCGGCCGCTGCTGACCAGCATCCGCTCGACGATCCCGCGCACCTCGGTGTCGCTGAGCACCACAGTGGTCAACTCGGAGCGCCCGTTTCGTGCAATGAACACCTGCGAGGGGGAGTTCAACCAGATCTCCTCGATACCCGGGTCATCGAGCATCTCCTGCAGCGGGCCGAAGCCGCCGATCCGGGCCGCGATCGTCGCGACCATCGTGTCGTCGTCATCGCGCAGCACCGGGACTTCACCGGAAGCGGCACGCTGATCGTAGTCGGCGACCACCTCACGAATGAAGGGTTCCAGCTGATCAGCATGCACATCGAGACCTCGTCGGCGTATCAGCTCGCGCGATTCGCTCTCGATGATGGTGGCGGCGTCCATGCGTTCCCCTCCGGGCTCTGACCGACCGGTTGCCCCCACCATTGTGAGGTGACGCACGTCGCGTCGTCTCCGACACTGTAGGGGGAACTCGGGGCCACCGCTCGTCCCTCCCAGCAATTGTGGATAATTTTCCCTGCTCACGATCATGGCAGGATGACGTCTGTCCACGGTCCCACCGATCCCAGGAGCTCCCTCATGGCCGACTCCGCAGCCAAGGGCAAAGACGCCACTTCAATGTCCGCCACCACCGTGAAATACATGGCCAAGCGCGTGCTCAGCGAGTTTCTGCGTGACGGCGGCACGGACCAGGCCGCGAAGCTCACTTATTTCATGGTGCTCTCGATCGCTCCGACCTTGCTGGCCCTGTTCTCTCTGGCCACGTTGCTGCTGTCCGGCATCCAGGACCAGATCGCCCAGCTCATCAAAGATGCGATCTCGTCCGGGGCTGGCGGCAGCGGAATGGAGGTCGGCGGTGCGGTCGACTCCACGCTCAATTCCCTGATGGGTTCTGCGACCGGCGGCACGGTCGCTCTCATCGTCGGTATCGCCACCGCACTGTGGTCCGCCTCGGCGTACATCAAGGCGTTCGGAAGGGTCACGAACCACATCTATGAAGTTCCCGAGGGGCGCGGTCCGATCCGGATGAACGGCACCATGCTGCTGCTCACGGTCGCGATGATCCTCGGCATCCTGCTGGTGATGGTCTCGGTGCTGCTGAGCGAGTCCCTCGTGCAGGGCCTGCTGGGGCCGATCGCCTCCACCATCGGAGCGGAAGGCGTGCTGACCTTCTTGCTGGATTCGTTCCTGCCGATCTGGGCATGGGCCAAGTGGCCGGTGATCCTGGTGATCGCCTTCGCCCTGATCTCACTGCTGTACTGGGGCGCGCCCAACATCAAGAAGCCCTTCCGCTTCATCTCCCCCGGTGGGGTGTTCGCGATCCTCGGCATCGCCGTGGCCGCCGTCGCCCTCTCCATCTACATGGGTACCGTCGCCGGCTACTCCAGCTACGGGGCCATCGGCGGCATCATGGCGGTGCTGTTCGCCCTGTGGGTCATCAACATCGTGATCATCATGGGCGCGGAGGTCGATGCCGAGTACGAGCGTGCCCGCGAGCTCGCGTCCGGCAAGGCCGCTGAGGAGTCCCTGGCGCTGCCGATGCGAGACTCCAGCGGCGCGGAGAAGGCGGACGCCAAGTACGAGAAGATCGTAGACGAGGGCCGTGACATCCGCTTGCAGAATCTCCACCACGATGCTGAGGCCTACACCGGCGAGGATGCCCGCCTCACCCCTCGCCATGGCGTGCCCACCGTCGATCCCGACGCCGACAGCTCCGGTGCACGATCAAAGGACGCCTGAGATGTGCGGTCGCTTCGCCTTCTTCCAGGAGATCGAGCCGCTGGTGGACGATCTCGGCGCGGTCGACCTCACAGATCCGCACCTGCGAAGTCGCTGGAACATCCCGCCCACAGCTCCGATCCACGTGGTCACCGAGTCGATCGACAAAGAGACCGGCGAGGTGCTGCGGGCACTGCGGGTGGCGCGCTGGGGGCTGCTGCCGCCCTTTGCGAAAGACGAGTCGTTCTCCTCGCGCACTTTCAACGCCCGTCGCGAGACCCTCGGCCAGAAGCCGAGCTTCCGCGGGAGCCTGGGGCGATACCGCGCGATCGTCCCGATGGACGGCTACTACGAGTGGGTGCGCGGGGAGAAGGGCGCCCGGAAGCAGCCCTACTTCATCGCCCCGGCAGATGGCTCCCCGCTGTACATGGCCGCACTGGTCTCCTGGTGGAAGGGCCCGGGATCCCATGAGGGCCCGGCCGCGAGCGACGACGGCAGCTTCCTGCTCAGCACCACGATCATCACCCGCGAGGCGACCGGGGAGCTCGCCGAGATCCACGACCGCACTCCGGTGATGCTGCGACGCGATCAGCTCGACTCCTGGCTCGACACGGCGATGGACGACCGCCACGCGGCCCAGGAATGGATCCTGGAGGACACCCACCTCCTGGATGACGACACCCTCGACGTCCGTGAGGTGGATCCACGCGTCGGCAAGGTCGGCAACGAAGGACCCGAACTGCTGGACCCGCCGCAGACCCTGCTCTGACCTCTGCCTCAACACACACTCTTCGCCCGACGCCCCACGCCTGGGGGCTGGACCTGGACCTGGACCTGGACCTGGACCTGGACCTGGACAAGGGCATGGAACTGGACATGGGCATGGGCATGGAGCTGGACTCCATCCATCGCAGCGCATATCCACCCCAGTGCGACCACTGCACGGTGCAGATCCGCCTGCAGTCTGACGCGCCCGACGGCGCGGCGCCCGTACCCTCGAAGCCATGACCAACGGATCCGAGCATCGAACGGAAGCGCCCGCCGAGCGCTTCCGCTTCCGCGACCCGTTCCGCTGGATCATCGAGAACCCCGGCACGGTCGACCTGATCGGCTTCGGCGGGGCCTCCCTCCTGATCCTGATCTCCTCCCTATGGACCGGCTCGATCGGCTGGTGGACTCTGTTCACCGTGCCGATGGTCGCCGCCGGGGCGCTGTGCCGGGTGCGTCCGATGCTCGGCGTGATCCTGATCGGCGCGCTCGCCGTGCTGCACCTGCTGGTGAACATCCCGGTGGTCATGGGGGATGTGATGACGTTCTACGCAATGTTCTGCGCCGTCGCCTATGGCAAGCCCGCCGTGCATGGCCTCGGCGTGGCCGCCGGTCTGCTCGGCGTCTTCGCGCAGGCGTCGTTCTGGGCGGTGGATGCCCTGCGCAGCGAGTACGGCGGACCTCTCGAAGCGCTGATCAGCTTCTTCGGCCTCGGCCTCGTCGGCACCATCACGATCGTCGCGGTCTGGGCATTGGCCAACCTGCAACGGGCCCGGGTGCGGCAGCTCGCCCTCACCCGTGACCGGGCCGAACAGGCTCTTAGGGAGCGCGAGCAGCGCACCGCGCTCGCGGTCGCGGCGGAGCGTGCTCGGATCGCCCGGGAGATGCACGATGTCGTCGCGCATTCCCTCTCGGTGATCATCGCGCAGGCCGACGGCGGCCGCTTCGTCGCCGCGCAGAAGCCGGAGCAGGCCGCCGAGGTGCTGGCCACCATCGGGGAGACCGGTCGGGCGGCGCTGGCCGATATGCGCTCCCTGCTCGGTGTGCTGCGCCAGGAGGACGAAACCAGTTTCGGACCGCAGCCTGGCCCGGAGATGCTGGGCGACCTCACCGACCGGGTGGTCGCGGCGGGGCTCGCTGTCGATCTCCAGGTCGAAGGACCCCTGGAGGATCTCCCCCATTCGCTCGGGGTGTCCGTGTTCCGACTGGTCCAGGAATCGCTGACCAACGTCCTCAAGCATGCCGGCCCCGGTGCCTCCGCCGCGGTGCGGATCATGCGCGGCCCCCAGCAGCTCGTGATCGAGGTGCTCGACGACGGCCAGGGCACCGATCCCGCCTCCGACGGTCAGGGGCACGGCCTGACCGGGATGCGGGAGAGGATGTCGGTGTTCGGCGGCACCCTGCAGGCCGGTCCGCTCCCCTCACGCGGCTACCGGGTCCGCGCCGTCGTGCCGCTGACCGGATCGCTCGAGCCCATGACCTCCCGCGCCAGCCGGTGAGCACGTCGACCAGCGACCCACCTCCCGCCGCCCCGACCCCGCACCACCCCCTCACATCGCCCCATCCCCTCTGCGCGTTCCCAGGAGAGCCCCGATGAACGATCCGCTCGACCGCCCATTGCGCATCGCCCTGGTCGATGACCAGCCGCTGGTGCGCGCCGGCTTCACGATGGTGATCGACTCGCAGGACGACATGGAAGTCGTCGCTCAGGCCTCCCATGGCATCGAAGCCGTCGAAGTGCTGCGCGGTCGCACCGTAGACGTGGTCCTCATGGATGTGCGGATGCCGAGGATGGATGGGATCGAGGCGACAGCACGGATCCTCGAGCAGGCTCCCGCAGACCGCTCTCCGAAGGTGATCGTCCTGACCACCTTCGATCTGGACGAGTACGTCGTCTCCGCGATCCGTGCCGGGGCCAGCGGCTTCCTGCTCAAGGACGCCCAGCCCGAGGATCTGCTCGGGGCGATCCGCACCGTCCACCGCGGGGACGCCGTGATCGCCCCGTCTGCCACGCGCCGACTGCTGGAGCGCGTGGTGCGCGCCCCCGAACCGGAAGAGAAGGACACCGCCGTCCTGGACCCGCTCACCGAGCGGGAGCGCGAGGTGCTCACCCTGATGGGGCGAGGATTCTCCAACCGGGAGATCGGGGCAGAGCTGTTCGTCGCCGAGGCGACCGTGAAGACCCATGTGGGCCGGGTGCTCGCCAAGCTCGGTGCCCGGGACCGGGTGCAAGCCGTGATCATCGCCTTCGAGACCGGGCTGGTCGCCCCCGGCGCCAGCTGACGGCGCATCTCCCGACCCTGAGGATGCCCGGCAGCTCTCAGCACGACTGCAGTGCTGGGCAGCACTGAGGCATCAGCCCCTGGTATGACCTCGGTATGACTGCAACGGCGACCCCGGTCGCGCCCCGCATCCGACACCGCGACCACAGGGTGATGTCAGAGCGCCGCCCGTCACGGCAGGATCGTTCATGACCGACGACCTCCTCGTGAAGGAACCTGATGACTTCCCAGCCCCACGCCGCGCTCTCCTCCCCCAGCGGCCGCTCCGCTGCAGACGCCGCCCCGCCCGCCATCACCGCTCGCGCCGTCACTCGCACGTACGGCACCGGCGCCGGGATCGTGACCGCACTGGATGCCGTGGACCTCGAGATCGCCCGCGGCGAGTTCACCGCCATCATGGGCCCCTCCGGCTCCGGCAAGTCGACTCTGCTGCACAGCCTCGCAGGGCTCGACGTCGTCGACCACGGCTCCATCAGCATCGACGGCACCGAGATCACCACCCTGGGCGATGACGCGCTCACCACGCTCCGACGCGAACGTATCGGCTTCGTGTTCCAGTCCTTCAACCTGCTGCCGATGCTCACCGCCGAGCAGAACATCCTGCTGCCCCTCGAGCTCGCCGGGAAGCGCGTGGACCGCGCCTGGCTGGACACCATCACCTCTGCCTTCGGGATCACCGACCGGCTCTCCCACCTGCCTTCACAGCTCTCCGGCGGACAGGTGCAGCGTGTGGCCATCGCCCGCGCGCTGGTCACCTCCCCCGCAGTCGTCTTCGCCGACGAGCCCACCGGCAACCTCGACTCCCACACCACTGAGGAGGTCCTGCAGTTCCTGCGGCTGTCGGTGGATCAGTTCGCCCAGACGGTCGTGATGGTCACCCATGAGCGGGATGCCGCCGAGCGTGCCGACCGCATCATCACGCTGGCCGATGGCCGGATCGCCCATGACGAGAACCTGCGAGGGCAGCGCTGATGGCCCGTCGTGCTCCGGTGAAGCTCACCCCGCTGCGGCGGCACCTCGCGGCCGTCGTCACCATCGCGCTGTCCTGTGCCTTCGTCGCCGTGATGGTGCTGGCCGGGAACCTCATGCAGGCCTCGCTGCGCTCACAGGCCTCCCAGCAGTACGAGGGCGCTGACCTCGAGATCGTCCGTCCCCTGACCGATGACCAATGGATGTCCGAGCAGCCCCTCGAGGCGCCACAGATCGACGGTGCCGATGCCGTCTGGCCGCTTCTGAACGAGTACCTCCAGCTCACGTCCGCCGAGGGCACCAGTGCCTTCCTCTCACTCGCACTGCTGCCCCCGGGAGAGCAGGAGGCGGACTCCCTGCGGGAGGGAGTCCTGCCCACCTCAAGCTCCGAGATCGTCCTGGACACCGCCGCTGTGGACCAGCTCGGAGTCGGCCTCGGCGATATCGTGACCGTTCCGGCCGAGTGGACCCCGGGCGGTCAGGAGCTGCAGCTCACTGTGGTGGGCATCGCCCCGATCCCGCAGGGTGCAGTATTCGGCGGTACCCCGCGAGTCCTGATCCCCGAGACCAGCGCCGCCGACCTGCTCGGACCGCAGGCAGGCACCCTCACCGAGTCCTGGCTCGCCTCCGTGCCCGAGGGCACGGACCCCGCCGCCGTGGCCTCCGCCGCGAGCACGGGCGGTCTGGACGTGCGCACCGTCGAAGAGGCGGAGGACGAGACCGCCGGGAACTTCCTCGGGGACTTCGCGGTGCTGGGGATGATGCTCGCCGTCTTCGTCGTGATCGCCCTGTTCACCAGTGCCGTGGTCATCGCGAACACCTTCGCCGTGACCATCGCCCAGCGCACCCGGAGCCTGGCTCTGCTGCGCACTCTCGGCGCGACCCGCTCTCAGGTGCGCGGCGTCGTGCTGCGAGAGTCGCTGAGCGTCGGCCTGATCGGTGCCGCCGCCGGGATGATCGGCGGGCACCTCCTGGTGCAGCTCGCGCTGGCGGGCGCCGCCGGCATCGGCTGGCTGGACGGCGTGATGCTGGTTCCCTTCAGCATCTGGTCTGTCCTGCTGCCGCTGCTCGCCGGGGTGGTGATCACGCTGCTTGCAAGCCTCGCTCCGATGCGGTCGGCCACCAGGGTGGCGCCTCTCCAGGCGCTGCGGCCGGTTCCGCCAGCGGTGCGTCGCGGGCTCGGTCTGCGAGGCGTCCTCGGTCTGGTCGCCACAGTCCTCGGCATCGCAGTCATGGCTGGCGGCACCGCCCTGGCCATGACCTACTCGCCCTCGCTCGGCATCATGCTGGCGATGCTCGGTGGGGTGGCCAGCTTCACCGGGGTACTGCTGGCCCTGGTCGTCCTCACCCAGCCCCTCTCTGCCCTCGTCGGCCGAGCCATCGGCAAGATCGGCGGACTCCCGGCGCGGATCGCGAGCGCGAACGTCGCCCGCAATCCGCGGCGCAGCGCGGCGACGATCGCCGCGCTCCTGATCGGCACCACGCTGATGACGATGATGGCCGTCGGTGCCCGCACCGCCGAAGCGACGCTCATCTCGGAGCTCGACTCCCGGCGCCCGATCGACATGGTCATCTCCGCCGGCGAGATGCCTGCAGACGCCCTGGAACAGGTCCTCTCCATCAAGGGCATCGACACCGCCCACGAAGGGAGCCGAGGCGACATCCAGGTGGACGTCCCGGAGCCCATGACCCTCTACGGCATCTCTCCCGAGGCGGTGCGGGAAACTTCCCACCGACCCGGGATGGCCGACGAGCTCGTGGACGGCGTGGTCCTGCTGGGACAGGATCGCTCGGAGCGCTTCGGTGTCACCGATGGCCAGATCCTGCAGGTCGAGGGGACCGACGGCGCAGTGCACGAGCTGCGGGTCCAGGTCGATGCCAACCTGCAGATGTCCTTCGTGACCCCGACGACGTTCGAGGAGATCATCGGAGATGGGCCATCGGAATCGGCGATCTTCGGCGACTTCGCCGACCCCGGCACACCCCAGAGGGAGGGCGTCGATGCGCTCGACCTGGTCGGCTCCGTCGACGAGGTGATCATGGGCGAGGGCTTCTCCGAGGCGTCCGCGGACTTCGGCGGCACGGAGCGGGAGGCCTACGGCCAGATCCTCTCCATCCTGCTGGGGATCACCGTCGGGCTGCTCGCGGTCGCCGTGCTGGTCGCCCTGGTCGGTGTCGCCAACACGCTGAGCCTCGGCGTCATCGAACGGACCGGAGAGAACGCCCTGTTACGGGCGCTGGGCACCACTCGCGGGCAGATGCGCGCGATGCTCGCCTGGGAAGGTGTGCTGCTGGCACTGGTCGGGGCGGTGCTGGGCATCGTGATCGGCAGCGCCTACGGGATCCTGGGCATCAACGCCCTGCTGGGGTCCGCTTATCCCGTCACGATGACGATCCCCTGGGGACAGGTCGGCCTGGTGGTGCTGCTGGCCATCATCGCTGGCGGCCTCGCCTCGGTCCTCCCCGGGAACACTGCAGCCCGTACCGCCCCCGCCGCAGCCCTCGCGGAGAACGAGTGAGCTTCTGAGAGCGGCCGCTGTGCGAGAGCCACGGAAGGTTCCCGTGCAGCGGCTGGCCCTCAGTCGCCGCGCTGAATGCGCTGAGGCAGCGGAGTGGAGTGCACGAGCCGCGTCAGCAGCACGAACAGCGTGATCGCGAGGATCAGCGCGAGGGTTCCCTGCCAGTACATGGAAGCGTTGAGCATGCTTCCCCCCACCAAAGCCTGGAACAGCTGCCAGGTGATTCCCCATCCCAGCCCGAAACGCCCCCGCTGAAGGATCGAACGCGCGGCCAGTCCCAGCAGCAGCGCGAACAGGAGCAGGAACACCCCCAGACCTATCCCGAGGCGGGCGTGCAGGTCGCCGCCGGAGACCGCGACGAAGCAGTAGGTCGCGGCCGCTGCGAGCAGCAGGGCCTCGATGCCGAGCAGGAGGGCGACGATCGGGCGGCTGCGGGGGCTCGGGTCGGGACCGTCCGCAGAACCACCGCGGCGGTCATCTCGGGAGCTTCCGCGCGCGGAAGCATGGGTGTCTGTGGGCATGTGTGCACTGTAATCTCCGCGCCTGTGCCACCACGTCACCTCCCCCGGCCTCGCCATCCGACGGACGACCTGGCGCATGCTCAGGCAGGTGATGAAGCACCTTCCGCACCCGGATGCAACGCCTTCGTGCCAGGCATCACGCCTGATGCGGCCCGGACTCATGTGGTGTGGGAAGTGCCACCAGGCTTGCTCATCCTGGCCCTTGTCGACTGCACGGCCGCCCCAGAGAATGGAGATCTGCTCGTCGAGCTGATGGACATCGCGGGAGCATCCGCTCCCCGTCCTGCCCGAAGAGCCAGAGACCCGAGAACGCCCCATAGAGGGTGACCCTCGCCGCGCCACGCCCCACGGGGCGGGGTGGGGCGTCCTGGAAAGAGAGAGTGACGATGGACTGGCGCCACCGTGCCGAGTGCCTCAAGCATGATCCCGAGCTGTTCTTCCCGATCGGGAACACCGGACCGGCGATCACCCAGATCCAGGAAGCGAAGGCGGTGTGTCAGGGCTGCGACGTCATGACAGCCTGCCTCAAGTTCGCGCTCGAGACTGGCCAGGATTCTGGCGTCTGGGGCGGACTCTCCGAGGATGAACGCCGTTCCCTGAAGCGCCGCAACGCCCGCGCTCGCCGCGCCAGCTGATCGTCTCGGTCCTGCGGCACCCCCTCTGAGCGTGGCGCCGCAGGACCCAGCTGGACCTCTTGACCGACGCCACAGGCTCGGTTCCCGCCCGGCCTCAGCCCCGGCTCCATCCCGCCCTCTGCTCAGATCGTGAGCGGATCCAGGTAGACCTCGACCATCGCCCGGGTTCCGCCCTCCGGACGGTCCTCCCAGGTGAGAGTCCCGCCGAGCTGACCCTGCACCAGAGTCAGGGCGATGTTCGTCCCGAGGCCCGTGGGCTTCGCAGGCCCCATCCCCATGCCGTCATCCTCGATCGAGATGACGAGATGGGATCCGGTGCGATCGCTGCGAATGGTGAGCGTCCCTCCGGTCTCCGAGAGACCATGCTCCACCGCGTTGGTCGCGAGTTCGGTGACCACCAATGCCAAAGGCGTCGCTTCCTCCGCCCGGATGGACCCCACTCGGCCGATCTTCTGGGTGCGGACCTCGACCTGGGTGTCGGTCAGCTGCGGGGTCCCCGCGCGATGGACGGTGGCGCTCGCTGCATCCACCGCGAGCCGCAGGCAGCGGTCGATCACCTCGTCGAAGTGGACAGCCTCTTGAGACCCCTGGAGCAGCGACTCATGGACCAGTGCGATCGTCGAGACCCGTCGCATCGCCTCCGCGAGCGCCTCCCTCGCCTCGTCAGACTTCATCCGGCGCGACTGCATCCGCAGCAGCGCAGCCACCGTCTGCAGATTGTTCTTCACCCGGTGATGCACCTCGCGGATGGTCGCGTCCTTGGTGATCAGCTCGCGCTCTCGACGACGCAGCTCGGTCACGTCACGCACCAGGATCACCGCGCCGGTGCGACTCCCCTGCTCCGTCAGCGGCACCGCACGCAGTGAGAGGGTCCCGCCGCGGGCCTGCATGTCTGACCGCCAGGCGGCGCGACCCATCAGCACCAGCGGCAAGGACTCATCGACAGGAGAGCGAGACTGCAGCACTTCCGTGGAAAGCTCCGCGAGGGTGATGCCCTCCATATCGCCCGCGATGCCGAAACGATGGAAGGCCGAGCGTGCATTCGGGGAGGTCCACTGGACAATCCCCGCCTCATCGAGCTCGACCACGCCGTCGCCGACTCGCGGCGCACCACGCCGCGGCGGGATCGGAGCTCCCGCGATCGGGAAGGCACCGTTCTCGAGCATTCGCAGCAGGCGATCACCCAGCGCCCGCTGGTGGATCTCATTGTCGGAAGGCTGATGGTCAGCCTCGGGAACCTCTGCCGCCAGTGCAGCGAGGGTGCGGCCATTCTTGCGCACGGGGACCAGAGTCCCCACGGCGCGGCGGCCCTCGCGCTCGAGCTCGGTGGTGAGGCGGGACGACTCACCTCCAGCGAGCAGCCGGGCGATCTCAGGGCCCTGTTCACCACCATCGCTCGTGGTGCCCACCGGGTCCTCGTAGTAGACGGTGGGGCCGGTGGCGGGGCGGCAATGCGCGACGGCCAACGGGCCGTCATCCTCCTGGATCCAGAGCACGAGGTCGGCACGCAGAAGATCGGACAGCAGGTTCCAGTCACCGACCAGGTGCTGCAACCAATCCGCCTCCTTCTCGGAGAGACCACGATTATCGGCGAGGAACTTGGACAGGCTCGGCATGGAGACAGGATAGGCGTCTGCGTCACCGCCCCGGTGACCGTCCCACCGGCGGGCTGCTCCTCCGCACTGCTCTAGGCTGAGACCGACCCGTTCCGAGGAAGGACCAGGATGAAGCTTCGAGAAACTTTGCATCTCCCGCTTTCAGCGCACTCCGCAGCGGAGATGTACGCCGATCCGGACTACACCGAGATCCGCCGGCGCACGCTCGGCGCGGCGCAGGCGAGTTCCACGCGTGAGGGGAACCCCTCCGGCGCCTTCACAGTGCGCACCGAACTGTCGATGCCCACCGACCGGGTGCCGGACATGGTGCGGCCCTTCGTCGGCTCCTCGGTCACGATCCACGAGGAGCAGTCCTGGTCCGCACCCGAGCAGGACGGAAGTCGCCAGGGCACCATGCACTTGGATGTCGTCGGCACTCCCGCCGGACTCACCGCCACCCTGCGCCTCTCCGCTTCCGGGGACTCAGCCAGCACGGTCGAGATCGACGGGGATCTGGTCGCGAAGGTCCCGCTGCTGGGGCCGCGCCTGGAGAAGGCAGCGATCCCCTACGTCTCCACGGTGCTCCGCGCCGAAGAACGCTCGGCGAAGACCTACCGCGAGTCGGCGGCCAGCTGAGTCATCCTGCTGAGGGCGATCAGCTCCCGGAAGCGGCATCCAGGAAGGCGAGCGCATCGGTCGCCTCGCTGGTGTCGAACCACAGCAGGGCGGGATCGGTGTCGTCAGCGTCCGCAGCCGCCGCGTCCTGCTCGGTGACATGCAGGCTCGCGATCCTGGCCGAGGCCTCCTCCCGCAGGACGACACCGAAGACTCCCGCATCTTCGGCGGCAGGCGAGGGAGCGCCATCCTGTACATCTGCAGCGATCACGAGCGCCCTCGCGGTGCTCGGTCCCGCGCTGAAGGCGATATGGACGGCGTCCTGGAGTGCTTCGTACTCGAGGTCCTCCTCGTCCTCGCCGGGTCGGTCGGCACGGGCTTCGGCGGTCACTGCCCACGCGGCACGGCCCGCCTCGAGATCGACGCGGGTACCTGCAATCTCGAGCATTCGGCGGTCCTGGTCGGTCAGCGGAAGGTAGATCCTCATGGGAGCCATCTTCTCACCGGCTCCCCTCACCCAGGGCCGGGACACCCTGGCCGAGCAGAGCGGGAGAGGCCGCGAGATCCCGCAGTCCCTTGCGCAGCGCCGAACGCGGGGCGGTCTCGGCGAGCAGGGCACCGTCCCAGGCTGCGGTCCGGCAGGCGACAGGATCGTCCGGTAGAAGGTTCAAGGAGGCGACGGAGATCCTGGAGGCGATCAGATCCCGGATTCGATCGCCGGGAACGGGCGCACCCACCCTGTTGACCACGACATGGAGCTCTCCAACACCCAGCTCCTCGAGCCTGCTGTGCTCCCGCAGCAGTCGGGTGATGCTGATGGGGTCGGCGGTGACCACCGCGATCACCGCATCTGCCGCCTCGATCGCGCTGATCGCCGCGGCATTGCGCTGCGGCGCAGCGGTGTCGTAGCTGAGCTCTTCGTCCTCTTCGAGCACCGGTCCGATATCGGCGATGACGAGCCCGCTCCGATTCGCCAATGCTCCCCAGACTCCCTCCATCGAGGTGCGGCGCAGCTCAGCCCAGCGACCGGGAACCCCGATTCCGCTGAGCAGCCGCAGGCGGGGCTGGACCAGCGGCAGCAGCGACTCCAGTGTCTCCTCGTCCAGGGTGTCACGGTCGTGGGCCCGTGCCGCTGCGACCAGGCCGGGCGCCTCATCCAGCACTCCGAGCAGCTGGCTCTGCGAGGGGCCGTAGGTGTCCGCATCGACCAGCACCGTCTCCTCCCCTCCCGCTGCAGCCTCGGCAGCCAGATTCACCGCGATCAGAGACCGGCCGGGAGACCCCGTCGGCCCCCAGACCGCCACCATGCGCCCGGTCCTCGTGCGGTCGGGCTCCGAGGCCTCCTGCGTCCAGGAGTCCACCTCCTCTTCCTCCCCCGAGACCGCCGCTGTGACTGCGGCCAGGATCTCGTCGATCGAGGACTGCACGGGGAGGACCTGGCGCAGCCCGAGCCCCGTCTTCTCCGCGGTGTCCTCGGAGGTCAGCCCCACCACCGGGGCCTCGTGCATCATCGCCGCGATCGCATCGCGTCCCAGGCCTCGTACAGAGACGTCGATGAGCACCACGTCGCCGATGCCTGCCGCGGTCACCGCGAGAGTCTCAGCCAGGTCTGCGCAGCGGCGCACCACCCGGGCCGTGCGGTCGCGATCCACCGCGAGATCGTGGACTATCCGGACCTCGTCGCTGCCCGAAGCGCAGAGCACGATGTCGATCATGGTGCGAGCCCATGAGCGCCGGGGACGCCGATCACGTCCAGCCGCTCATCTTTCGAGAGCACCTCGAGCACCTCACCCACGCTGCCGCTGGGCACCAGCACCTCGACGGCCATCGATCGCATGCCCAGTGAGCTGCCCTCATCGATGCGTCGGACCACGGCGTCGGGGACCAGCAGCACTGCCTGCACCTCTTCAGAGTCCGCACTGGTCGGAGCAGTGTGCCAGAGCTCCACAGTGGCACCGGGGACCACGGACTCCGCCACGGTCGCGTCCACCGGGACCACCACAGGTCGCAACGTCACATCAGTGGCCTGTCCGATCGCGGATATCGGGAGCAGCTCACCCTCCTGCACGGTGCGGGTGGCGACCGCGCCGGCGGGAATGGAATTCATGGTGCCGGCATAGACCTCTGTCTGATCCCCGAGCCTCATCTCCACCACCACCAGGTCTGCAGCATCGATCGGGTCCCCGGGCACGATCGGAGAGCGGGCCACCAGAACTGGCGTCGTCTCGGAGAGTCGGGAGACCAGCAATGCCCCCATCAGCACGCTCGCGACCACCAGGATGATCCCCACGATCAGACGCGGATCCTTCCATCGTGGTCGGCGCAACCTCATCATCGGTGCGGTAGCCCCCACTGCCCTCTCCTGACCCCTCGCTCAGGCCCCGCGGCGCAGGGACCTTCCGGGAGGCTACGACAGCAGCGGCTCCGATGGGGCCGGTGCGGGCGCATTGTGGAAATCCGACTGCTCGAGACGCAGTGGCGGAGTCTGTCCACAGCGGTGGAAACGGCCAGGGGCGAGGATGAGAGAATGGCCGGGCACACCTCCAGGTGCTCCGCTCGGAAGGATCGTCGATGTCGCCACGTTTCGTCCCGTTGTCTGATGTGGCGGAGACACTCTCCATCTCCGCATCCCAGGCGTATGCCCTGGTGCGCTCCGGAGAGCTGCGGGCGATCAAGGTCGGCGGGCGGGGTCAGTGGCGGGTCGAGGTCACAGAGCTGGAGTCATACATCCAGCGCAGCTATGAGGCGACCGCGAGCATCCTCGAGGAGGAGCGCCAGCGGGAGCAGCTGAAGTCCAGCGGAACGAACTGACGGCTCGCGAGACATCGACGCCCGCACAGCTCTCCCTCTGCGCCTGCTTCCCGGTACCGGGAATTCAGCGGGGCAGCACAGCCTGCAGTGCCGAGATCGCCACGGTGAGCCGCTCTGACCCTGGCACCAGTACCGATTCCCCGGTAGGCAGCGCTTGGAGATCCAGGGTGTCGGCACCTACCGCCGCGATCCGGCCGATCACTCCACCGGCGAGGGTCTCCAGTCGCACGATGCTGCGGTCCCTCGCGATCTCGCGGAGGATGGATCCCAGTCCGAGCGGTGAACGCAAGGACTCCTCGGGCAGACGCGCCCTCGTCGGGAGCCCATGCACGATCACGATCGCGCGGAGCGGGACGACGGTCCGCTGACCTCCTGCGCCCTCACGCAGCGTGACCCAGTCCGCACCGATCTCATCGACGGTGCCGCTGAGGCGCAATCCTGAGCCGACGTGGAGCGTCAGCAGCTGCGCCCCAGCGCCTCGGAGTCGGTCTGCCAGCGTGAGCTGGGCGCGCTCTGCTCGGGTCAGGTCCTCCGAGACGGCACGCATCTCCTGCTGCTCGTGATGGGCGAACCGTCCCTCGAGGTCCTCGAAGATCCGCTCGAATCGCATGCCGCCACTCTAAGCGCCTGCCCGGGGCATCAGCGCCTGTCCAGATTCGTTCCTCCCCACCTGCCGATCATCCACACGCCACCGCGACGCCATTGCGTCCTGCGTCACAACGCGCTAACTTGCTCCTATCTGGAATCAACATCATCAAACTGCATCAAACTGCATCGAACTTCATCAAACGACAACATTGACACGGCTTCGTCGCAGGCATTGACGGGCCATCACAGCCAGGGGCTTCCATGGGGGATGACAGCACGGACAACTCGACGGCCACCACGCAGACGCACGCAGGGGTCACCCTTCTGTGCACTGTGCTCGCGGCGGGCGGTGCCGTCGCTATGGCGATGTCCGCCGATTCGCTGCGGAGAACAGCACAGGCCTCGTACGCAGACCAAGCCTTGATCGGAGGGGTGCTGGCCGTTCTCGCTGCACTCGGCGCTCTGCTCTGCCTCTACCTCGCCGCCATCTGGGGGCTTGCCACGGCAATCCTGCTGGCGGGGCCGGCTACTCGGACCGGCGCTGCATCGCTGGTGGCGCTGCGGCTGCTGGCACCCCGGCTCGCCCAGCGGGTGGCCACCGGAGCCGCTCTTGCGACCACAGCCACCGCGCTCGTGCTCACCCCGGCGATGGCGAGCGAAGGAGATGCCGCGTCCTCAGCGCTCAGCGAGCAGGCTCCCGCCCAAGCCTCCCAGCTGCTTCCCACGGACTCGCCCATCCCGACCCCCGCATCGGACGCAGCTGGGCCCGGCACCGGCCCTATTGATGGGCGTGACGGACCCCGAAGCACAGCCCTCCTGCCTCCACTGGGCTGGGGCGAGGAGAGCCCTGCCCCTCAGACAGTGCCCGATGAGCCGGCCGCCACGGTGTCGAGCTCGTCCGCCCCCGCCACCCCGACGATGCCCACCTCGGCACGCAGCACGACGACGACGTCGACTCCGCACACGGTGATCGTGCGCAGCGGAGACAGTCTATGGAGCATCACGGACGAACTGCTCGGCCCCGGAACGACAGCCGCCGCCGAGATCTCCACGTCCTGGCCGTTGCTGCATGCGGCCAACCAGGAGGTGATCGGGGCAGACCCCGACCGCCTGCTCCCTGGAATGGAACTCACCGTCCCCCACTCACTGATCACTAAGGACATGCCATGAGTGCCACAGATCAACGCCCCGTCCCGCAGGTCCCGGGCCCCGGAAATGCCGAGGACGCCAGAGACTATGCCCCCGACGATCCACGAGCGATAGAGCACCTGATCGTGCCGGTAGCCCGGCGCGCTGTCGAGATCGTGCGTGACATGCGTCCGGAGAACTCACTGACGCGACTGGTCACACCGGAGATCAGCCAACAGCTCGCGCGTCGAGCTGCCCTGACCCGTCGCCTCCGTGCCACCACCGGTTTCGCGCCTGCGCGAGCTCTGATGGTGACAGGGGTGCGGATCTGCATCGTCAACGAGCACACCGTCGAAGCCAGCTGCGTGCTCAGAGAGCCCGACCGAGCGAGATTCCTGGCCATGCGCTGGGAACTGCGGCACACAGGGTGGCGCGTGACGGTGCTGGAGATCGGATGAATCAGCGGCGGCGGCGCTTCGCCCTCCGCTGAGCCCGATTCTTGCTGTCCTCCTGCGGAGCGCCCTCGGGCTTGTCCTGCTCCTTGTCGTGCGCTCCCGACTCGCCCGGCTCGCCGTGGTGATGACGAGCATTATGACGGCGCTGCGCCCGAGAAAGGGTCGAGGAGTCCTGCACCCCACTGCCCTCCGCAGAGGTGTACCGAAGCTGACGCTCCCCCGGCCCATCATCCAGCCCCTTCGCGCGCAGGACGACGCTCCGCTCCTGCGCCAACTGCTCGGTGGACGTGCCGCTCTCGCCGTCTGCACCCTCGGCCTCGTCATCGCCGGCCGCGTCCGAGCCGGCCTTCACAGGGGCAACCGTCTCGGAGCTCTCGGTCGCGGCACTCTTTCCGCTGGCCGCAGTGCTCTTCGCAGCAGCTGCAGCAGCGACCTTCGTAGCGCTGCGCAGCAGATCGCTGACGGCCTTCGGGACCACCGGGTCGGCCTTCTCGACCTGCACCTCGAGGTGGTAGACGTAGCCGACCACGTCTTCCTTCACACCAGCCATCATGTCGTTGAACATGAGATGGCCCTCGCGTTCGTACTCGATGAGCGGGTCACGCTGGGCCATCGCCCGCAGGCCGATGCCCTCCTTGAGATAGTCCATCTCGTAGAGGTGCTCGCGCCAACGCCGATCCATCACGGACAGCAGCACACGACGCTGCAGCTGCCTCAGACCCTCTTCGCCCAGCTCCTCCTCGCGCTTCTCATAGGCGACGCGGGCATCGGCCAGGATCTCCGCCTTCAGCACCTTCGCCTCGAGGTTCTCCTTCCCGCCCACCTCCTCGATGAGTTCGTCAGCGGTGAGCGAGACCGGATATGCGGGACGCAGGGCGCCCCACAGCTCCTCCAGATCGACATCCTCCGCAGGCTTGCCGCGCGTGTGGGCGTCGACGGTGCCCCCGATCACCTCGTCGATGAAGCGCTCGACGTGCTCGTCGAGATCTTCGCCTTCGAGAATCCGCGAGCGCTCCTCATAGAACTTCTTGCGCTGCTTGGTCAGCACGTCGTCGTACTTCAGAACGTTCTTGCGGATCTCGGCGTTGCGTGACTCGATCGAGTTCTGCGCGCGCTGGATCGCGCCGGAGACCATACGGCCGGTCAGCGGGATCGACTCGTCCACACCGCCGCGGGCCAGCAGGGACTCCGCCGCCCCGGAGTTGAACAGCCGCATCAGGTCATCCTGGAGAGAGAGGTAGAAGCGAGACTCCCCCGGGTCGCCCTGACGGCCGGAGCGGCCGCGCAGCTGATTGTCGATGCGGCGCGATTCGTGGCGTTCGGTGCCCAGCACGTAGAGACCACCGATCTCGACGACCTCGTCGTGCTGCTCAGCGACAGCTTCCTTGGCGCGTACGAGTTCCTCGTCCCAGGCCTTCTCGTACGCCTCCCGGTCCTCCTCAGCATCCATGCCGCGCTTCTCGAGCTCCGCATGGGCCATGAACTCGACGTTGCCGCCGAGCATGATGTCGGTGCCGCGGCCGGCCATATTCGTGGCAACGGTGACGGCACCCTTCGCACCTGCCATCGCGACGATCGCGGCTTCTCCCGCGTGGTTCTTCGCGTTCAGCACTTCGTGCTCGACGCCCTGGGCGGTGAGCAGCTTGGCAAGATACTCGGACTTCTCGACGCTGGTGGTACCCACCAGCACAGGCTGGCCCTTCTCATGACGTTCGACGATGTCCTCGACGACGGCCTCGAACTTCGCCTTCTCGGTGCGGTAGATGCGGTCGGCTTCATCCGCACGCTGCATCTCGCGGTGGGTGGGGATCGGCACCACACCCAGGTTGTAGGTGTTCATGAACTCGGCGGCCTCGGTCTCGGCCGTGCCGGTCATGCCTGCGAGCTTCTCGTAGAGCTTGAAGTAGTTCTGAAGGGTGATCGTGGCGAGAGTCTGGTTCTCCGCCTTGATCTTCACGCCCTCCTTCGCCTCGATCGCCTGGTGCATGCCCTCGTTGTAGCGGCGACCGGCGAGGATGCGACCGGTGTGCTCGTCAACGATCATCACCTCGCCGTTGAGGACCACATAGTCCTTGTCCTTCTTGAACAGCTCCTTGGCCTTGATGGCGTTGTTGAGGAAGCCGATCAGCGGGGTGTTGAGCGATTCGTAGAGGTTGTCGATGCCGAGGTGGTCCTCGACCTTGTCGATCCCGGACTCGAGCACGCCGACGGTGCGCTTCTTCTCGTCGACCTCATAGTCGCGGTCCTGACGCAGCAGCTTGACGACCTTCGCGAACTCGCTGAACCACTTGTTCGCGTCCCCGGAGCCGGGTCCGGAGATGATCAGCGGGGTGCGTGCCTCATCGATGAGGATCGAGTCGACCTCGTCGACGATCGCGTAGCTGTGTCCTCGCTGGACCCTGTCCTCCGGGGTGAGAGACATGTTGTCGCGCAGATAGTCGAAGCCGAACTCGTTGTTCGTGCCGTAGGTGATGTCTGCGTTGTACTGCTCGCGTCGCTCTGCGGGGGTCATGCCGGACTTGATGACTCCGGTGGTCAGGCCCAGGGCGCGGAAGACGCGGCCCATCAGGTCGCTCTGGTAGCCGGCGAGGTAGTCGTTCACGGTGATCACGTGCACGCCCTTGCCGGCGAGCGCGTTGAGATAGGCGGGGAGGGTCGCCACCAGGGTCTTGCCCTCGCCGGTCTTCATCTCGGCGATGCGACCGCGGTGCAGCGCCGCTCCGCCCATGATCTGCACGTCGTACGGTCGCTGGCCCAGCGTGCGGTGAGCTGCCTCGCGCACTGCGGCGAACGCCTCGACCATCACGTCGTCAAGAGTCTCACCCTCTTCGAGCCGCTCCTTGAAGTGGTCGGTCTCGGCACGGAGCTCGTCATCGGTGAGCTCGCTGAAGACATCCCCGGCTTCCCCCACTCGCTGGGCGATGGCTTCGAGCCTGCGCACTTCCCGGCCTTCGCCGGCGCGCAGGATCTTGTCGAAGAGGTTGACCACTCGTGCTCCCGTAGATCTCGTGTACACCCCGTAGGGCGGCTGATGCCTGACCCATCGTATGCGTCACGGCCCCGGAAGGTGACCACCTGCGCGGATCGTCACCCGAAGTCGGCGTGCCCGCGGGTGGCCGCCGCCAACGGGATCGAGAGCTCTCCCGTCCCCGGCCCGGTGAGAACCTCGATCGTGTTCAGGCCCTGCCACCGGCTGGCACGTCGGAGCTCCATGGCAAGAGCCTCGATGAGTGCCTGGTCCTCGGGCCGTTGCCGGGCAGGGAGGTGGGGCAGCGGTTCCCGGTAGGCGCCCCGTACTTCGAGCACCTTCCGGGCGCGATCTGCCCGCAGGTCCACGCGCGCCGGGATGAGGTCCCCGAGCAGGAAGAGCAGCGAATAGTAGCCGGCGGTGCGCTGGGCGGCGGGGGTATAGATGCCGATGCGGTAGTCCACATCGAAGAGGTGCGCGAGCCGCGGGCGATGGAAGACGATCGGATCGAACGGGCTGACCAGTGCTGCGACCCGCAGCGGGGCAGGGGCCGGGGCATCCCTGTGCAGCAGCATCTTCCGGGTGCCGGTGGGGTGGGAGACCTCGACCTCCTGCAGCTCGCCCTGGAGGATCAGCCGCTCGGCGGCAGGGGCGACCTCCCGCAGGCGAAGGCGGAAATAGTCCGCCAGGGAGCTGATCTCGGCGACGCCCAGGGAGCGGGCCGCTCGCAGGACCAGCTGCTCGATGGATGCCGTCTCGTCCTGCGCCGCGGATACCGGTGATGCATGCTCCTCCGCCGCAAGGGAGTACAGCCGCTCGAACTGCGAGGAGCGGCCCACGCAGTCGAGGTCTCCGGTGCGGAACAGATACTCCACTGCCCATTGGGTGGCGGTGCGGCGCCACCCCCAGCCCTCTCCTCGCTCGGTGTCGCCCAGATGCTTCGACACGGTGGCCGCACTGGCGGGTCCGATATCTTGCAGCACCTCCCGGATCTGCGGGAACAGATGCGGCGAGGTCACAGCGATATCGCGCACCGCGCCCCAGTCCTTCTCGGAGGTGGTTCGGCGGCGGAAGGCCAGCAGTCGGTGGATCTCGGGGGTGGTGTAGGTGGCCTCATGGGCGAGGCTCTCCCGCAGGGTGCGCTGTGGTCCGGGACGCACGGCGTCCTCGAGCACGGCGGGGTCCCAGAGGCCCCTGCGGGTGAAGACGGGAAGGTGGTGGGCACGCGCGAACACGCTGACCGAGTCGATCTGGAGCAGATGGGTCCGCTCGAGGGTGCGGGCGAGTGCGCGTCGGCTGGTTGCCGTGGTCGGCGGATCGCTGCGGCGGGCGAGCCCCATGCCCTGGGCTCGCAGGGCGATCCGGCGTGCACGGGTCCAGGTGAGAGTCGGGCTCATCGGCGGGATGCTCCTGCGGGGTCGGCACAGCACAGGGCGGGAGGGGCCGCGAGGCCCCTCCCGCCCTTCAGCGGTGAAGAGAGGTCAGGCCGTCAGCTCTGCGTCGAGCTCGATGACACCGTAGTTCCAGCCCTTGCGGCGGTACACCACCTTCGGGTTGCCGGTCTCGGCGTCGACGAAGAGGAAGAAGTCATGGCCCACGAGCTCCATCCGGTAGAGCGCATCGTCGATGCTCATCGGCGTGGCGGAGTGCTTCTTCTCGCGGATGACCACCGGCGAGCCGGCCTCAGCGAGGTCATGCTCGTGGGTGGTTGTGGTCGACTCCGTCTCGTCCTCGCTCTTCGGTGCGTCCTCCAGGAGCGGCGCGGGCATCTCCTGATCCGCGGGCAAGGTGCGGAGGCTCGCGCCTGCGCCCTGGTGGGAACGGTCGCGACCACGGCGGTGGTCCTTGCGACGGTCGCGGGACCGACGGAGTCGTTCGAGGAGCTTGCCGTAGGCGACGTCGAGCGCTCCGTAGAGATCATCCGCTCGGGCCTCCGAGCGGATCACCGCACCATTTTCATGAACGGTCAGCTCCACGCGATCGCTGAGCTCGGTCTGCCTGGGGTTCTTCTCCTGTGAGATCTCGACGTCCACGCGCAGGGCCGCGGGGGCGAGCTGGGTGACCTTGTCGAGCTTGTCAGCGAGATGGCGACGGAATCGGTCCGGGACGTCCATATGGCGTCCGACGACATTGATCTCCATGAGTGGGTTCTCCTCCTATCAGGGTGCGGCCGCTCTGAGCCCGGCCGCGATGGCTCTTCGGCTGGGGGTCGCACCTCCTGGTGAAGGGGGTCCCGCCGTCGTGTGGCGGGTATCACCAGCATGCCATGCTTTGCGCCGTGTTTCCTGAATGTTCGTCCCAAAAATTCATCCCGTTCGCTCGCCGGCAGTTCTCGGCTCAGTCGGCACCCGGGCGGAGGCGACCACCACCGCCCCCAGCACCTGCATGCCGGCAGCCGTGAGCGCCTGATGCATCCCGCGCAGCGTGGAGCCGGTGGTGACCACATCATCGACGATCACCACGGGGGCGGCCCGCAGCCCCGCCTGGCGGGCAGCACGCCCGCGCAGGAGTATCTGGCGGTTGCGTCGCTGCCGGGCGCCCTGCCCCTCCTGCGCGGTGGTGGGCTGGGCGCGCAGCAGCAGAGCGCGCCCCGCGCCGCTGCGCTCCATGGCACGCACCAGCTCTGCGGTGTGGTCCTCGCCGCGACGCAGCCGAGCACTGCGCTGCGAGGGCACCGGGACCAGGAAAGGCAGGGCGCCGTCAGCGTCCCCGGCGAGTCGGGCCACGGCCGGGGACAGTGCCGGGGCGATGCGCGCACCGAGGTGGAGCATCCCGCCGTTCTTCCACGCCAGGATCAAGCGCTGCAGGTCTCCGCCGTATTCACCGAGCGCGAGCACGGGCAGCAGCGGGGTGTGGTCGACTCCGGCGGGCAGCATGAGATCGCCGTGCACCTCGTCTCGCACCCGTGCAGCGCTCAGCTCCTGCAGGGCGTCGCAGCAAGATTCCACCCGGCACGGCTCCGACTCCAGCAGCGCCGTGCAGTGCGGGCAGAGTCGTGTGTCCTCCCGCCCGCAGGGGCATTGCCGGGGTGCCACCAGCGCGCAGGTCTGGACCGCCGCCTCACGCAGCATCCTCCACAGGGTCGGGGCGCCGGTGTCCGTCATACCTCCATCTCAGCGCAGTGCGGAAGGGCATCCCACCTCCGGGCAGCGAGAGTGGATGACGCCGTGGTGTGGAGGAACCGTGGTCAGTAGAACGACGGATCCCGGCCCTCGATATCGACCGTGGCCCAACCGTCCCCGCTGCTGCGCAGCAGAACGCCCTCTGAAGTACCGGCCCACACCGTCTCGGCGACGGCCGAACCCGCGACCCGATCAGTGCCGGGCGCGAGCGAGGGCAAGGCCTCCTTGCCGGTGGCGAAGTCGACGATCTGTGCCCTGCGCTCGCCGGAGACGGGATCCGTCCCCAGCACCAGCACGGCGATCTCGTCGTACCAGCTGGCCTCGGTGATGTCCTGGAGATCGGTGCGGATGCCGACCGGATCGGTGAGCGAAGACGGAATTCCTCCGCTGTCACGCACCACCGCGCACAGATCCACCCGGGTGCCCCCGGTATCCGCGGAGAGGACGAGCATCCGGGTGGCGTCGGCCGCGATGTCCAGGGCACGGATCTCACGAGCGGTCAGCCAGGCCGCATCGACCTTCGCATCGAGCTCCGCACCCTGACCGGACAGCGCCAACAGGGCGCCCGCGCTGGACCGGGTGGCGGTCCAGACGAATCCCGCGTCGTCGAGGCACGGTGCGACGAAGGCGCCGCCGGTCGCGGCCTCCCGCACCGGGATCGAACCGTCGGCGGAGGCGAGCAGCACGATGCTCCCCTCCGGATTGCGGGCTGCCGCGAGCACGCCGTCCTGAGCGATCACCGGAGAGGAGAGCGCGATGGCTTCGAGTGCGGGAACCAGCTGCGCGGCAGGCACCCCCTGGCCCGGATCAGCCAGTGAGATGATTCCGGTCGCGCCGGCGGCGATCGGGCGATGGCCGGGCAGTCCGCGCTCGGTCCGGGTCTTCTCATCGAGCACCAGCTCTTCGCCGTCCTGCACCATCTGGACGCCGGACAGAGTGCGCAATGAGCGCAAGGAGGCCTCGATCTGGGACAGCGCCAGCATTCTCGGGCCGGTGGGAAGGTTCGCGATCGCGGTCGGCACTGCCACCTGCGTACCGCCGTCGGCACCGGTGGTGATGACGGCGTCGGAGATCCCCGAGGTCCGTGGGATCTGGCTGCTGACAGCACCTTGGAGGAAGCTGGCGGGCCCGGCGACGAGCCCTTCGAGCACACTCGCGGCACCCCGACGCAGCGGGAACCAGCGGTGATCGGGGACCAGGTGACGTTCCCGGATGTCGAGGAAGTAGAGCCTGGCCGGGGCGTAGAGGGAACCGAACGCCGCCTCCGAGAGGAATATCCCGTCGGGCACCTCGCTGAGCCGCCACTGGTCATCGACCTGCTCGATCGCGACCTCGACCTCCCGGGGTGCAGCCCCGGTCAGCACGGTGCGCACGCCGGTGCCGTCCACCAGCGCGACGACCTGGAGGATCAGCGCGAGCCTGCCATCGTCGAGCGCCTCGATCTGCAGCTCCTGGCTGCCTGAGTACACGGTGATCCCGGCTGCCGGGTCCCACTGTTCGCTCGCCGGCTGCGTGAGATAGGCGCGCGCCATGGCGAAGTCGTCTTCTGAGCCGACCCCGGCCTGCACGAAGCCGGCTGCGACCTCTGCGGCGTCGGCGTCCGGTGGGGGCGGCAGCGCCCTGACATAGGGGGCGCCCGGCTGGGAACTTCCCGTCAAGCCGCGGCTGACGATCGGGGACTCCGTGGGGATGCGGGCACAGGCCGCGCCGATACCCAGCACCGCCACGGCACCTGCAGCGCGCAGCACATGTCGACGTGAAGGTCTCATCGTGCCTCTCCGCTCTCGTCGGGTTCCGGGGAGGAATCGCTCCCGGTGTCCTCCAGGTCGGGGAGCAGGCCGGGTCCGATTCGGATCTCCCCCGTCGGGGTCGTGGAGACCGCGGCATCCGCACCGCGCCGATCCAGTGAGCGCTCGAGCCGCAGTGGGGAGCGCGTCAACGGGGTTCCCGGGCGCCGCGGGAGCGTCAGCCGGAACACCGCGCCCTCGCCCTCCTGCCCCCAGGCCTGGAGCCAGCCGTCGTGCAGGCGCGCATCCTCGACGGAGATCGACAGTCCCAGACCGGTCCCCCCGAGCGTCCGGGCCCGGGAGGGATCAGCACGCCAGAAACGATCGAACACGTGCTCGGCATCCTCCGGGGAGAGGCCGTGGCCGTGGTCCTGGACCACCACCGCGACTGCGTCCTCGTCCGCGGCGGTCTGGATCAGCACGGGATGTCCGGCACCGTGCTCGATCGCATTGGTCAGCAGGTTGCGCAGGACCCGGTCGACGCGGCGCGCATCGACCACCGCGTAGACGTCACCACCGGCGAGCCGCACATCCAACAGACAACCACGGGCACCCGCCAGCGGGCGGACGTCCTCGAGCGCCCGTTCGACGAGCGCATCGACGTTCTCCCGGTGGGCCTCGAGCTCTGCGGCACCGGCATCGAACCGTGAGATCTCCAGCAGGTCCGTGAGCAGCACTTCGAAGCGCTGGACCTGCGTGGAGAGCAGCTCGGTGGTCCGCTGCAGCTCACCGGGCAGGTCGGATCGTCGAGCATCGAGCACCGAGGACGCCATGCGGATCGTCGTCAGCGGGGTGCGCAGCTCATGGGAGACATCGGAGACGAACCGCTGCTGGACGTAGGAGAGCTCGGTGAGATCGTCGACCTTCTGCTCGAGGCTGCGAGCCATATCGTTGAAGGACTCCCCCACCCGGGCCAGCTCGTCACCACCCGAGACCTCGACGCGACTGGTCAGATCCCCTGCGGCCATCCGCGCCGCGGCGTACGCAGCACGTTTCAGCGGGGTGGTCACCATCCTCGCCACGACGATCGCAATGCCGACGATGAGAGCCATCAGCACCCCGCCGCCCCCGAGGATCACCCGCTGCACGAAGGCGAGCGTGTCCTGCTCCTCCTGCATGGAGTAGACGAGGTAGAGGTCGTAGGAACCGGAGCCGGGAACGATCACCCGCGTCCCCACCAGCAGAGCCGGATCCGTCTCCCCCAAGCCGTCCTCACGGCCGATCGAGCGCCAGGAGATGGTCTCCGGCTGCTCAGCGACGGCCGCGGCAAACTCGTCGTCGACCTCGTCGAAGAGAGTCCGTTCCGACGACTCGACAGGGAAGACCGTACCGGTGGTCTCGATCGGCACCAGTGCCACCTCTCGGCGGTCACCGCCTCCCCGTCCGCCCGTGGTCTGGACGAAGGCGCTCACGGCGTCCTGCTGCTGGGTGCTGGTGGCCCCGGACACCTGGGAGAGGGTCTCGGTCAGCTCACCCCGGACCTCGAGAGTCTCCTCGAGCACCCGGTCTCGCCGCTGCTCATAGAGACCGTCGGCGATGACCGAGGAGAGATAGGCGCCGACCACGAGCAGCGCCACGATGGACAGCAGCGTGGTCACCAGCACGACCCGCAGGGCGAGCGGCCAGCTGCGGGGATCGACGTCGATCACCGAACGCTTCTCCGAACGCTCCGTCGGCGCGGGGCCGCTGCCCTCGAGAGTGCTCACCACCGCGTCGGTGCCCTCAGGCTCCGCCCCCGGCGCGATAGCCGACCCCGCGCACGGTCACCACGATGGCGGGATTCTCCGGATCATGCTCGATCTTCGAGCGCAGCCGCTGCACATGGACGTTGACCAGACGGGTATCCGCGCTATGGCGATAGCCCCAGACGTCACGCAGCAGCACGTCGCGGGTGAACACCTGCCACGGCTTGCGGGCGAGCTGGGTGAGCAGATCGAACTCCAGGGGGGTCAGCGAGATCAGCTCGTCATCACGGCGCACCTCGTGCCCATCCACATCGATGGAGAGGTCACCGATCGTGAGCTGCTCCGTCGTGGGAGCCTCGACCCGGCGCACCCGAGCCTTGATCCGGGCGACCAGCTCCTCAGGTTCGAAGGGCTTGGTGAGATAGTCGTCGGCCCCGGCCTCGAGACCCTCGACCACATCTGCGGTATCGGTGCGCGCGGTGAGCATGATGATCGGCACCCCGGACTCCCTGCGCAGTCGGCGGCACACCTCGATCCCGTCCATTCCGGGCAGCATGAGATCCAGCAGGACCAGATCGGGTCGCAGGCGCGGGAACGTCTCCAGCGCGGAAGCTCCGTCTGGAGAGGTCGCGACCTCGTAGCCCTTGCCGCGCAGCACGATGCCGACCATTTCGGCGATCGCTTGATCGTCATCGACCACGAGGATCCGAGAAGGCGTCGTCATGAACATCATTGTGCCACCGCTGGAGGCCGAGAGCTGGGAGGCCGGGGCCAGGGGTGTCCGGAAGACGCCAGGTCTTCGACGTTCGTCGGATCAGCTGTGGCACCCGCACTCCGTAGTGTCAGTCCTGGAGTTCCACTCCCACCCGTCCGGACATGGCAGCCAGCTGCCTCCCCGTCGCCAGCAGCAGGAGGAACGATGAGCACGCAGTGGACCGCCCCGGGAGCGCACGGGTCCGGTGAGCCGTCCCCGCCCTCGAACGCAGGCGGTGGGCCTCCTGGACCGCTCTCTGCACCACCACCCGGCGGGCCTCGTCGCGAGCTGGTCCAGTCGATGCCGCTGTTCCCGCTGCGGCCGCTGGGGCTGGGAGAGGTGCTCGGCGCAGCAGTGCGGATCTATCGGTTGCGTGCCCGCTCGGTGCTCGGCGTCGCTGCGGCTGTCTACGGCGTCGCCTTCGTGATCATGACCTTCGCGACCGGCGCGAGCATGGTCCCGATGATGGGCGACATGCAGGCCGTGCTCGAGGACCCCGCCGCCACCACTGCCACGCCCACCGCGTTCGGCTCCGTGGGCGACGTGGTGCTGATGGTCGTCTCGAGCGCGGTGACCATGATCATCTCGCTGGTCGCCTCGTCGCTGGTGACCGTGGCACTGACCCGCGTCGCGCTCGGAGAGGCCGTCGGTGAACACCTCTCGACAGCCGACATGTGGGCTGTCATGCGCCGTCGAGGGCTGCCCGCGGTCGCGGTGACCCTGCTGATCGGCCTGTTCAGCAGCCTCGCCTTCGTGGTGCTGCTGGTGCTGGGGATGCTCCCCCTGATCCTGCTCCAGGAGGCGACCGCTCTGACCATCATCCCGCTGGTGATAGGCCTCGTCGCCGCGGTGCTGGTGATGCTCTGGATCTGGGCCCGCACGGTGCTCGCGGTCCCCACGCTGGTGCTCGAGGAGACCGGGGTGTTCGGCGCGCTACGGCGCAGCTTCGCGATGACCAGCGGTCGTCGGCTCTGGCGGGTGCTGGGCACCACGATCCTGCTGTACCTCCTCTACACGATCGCGGTGCAGGTCATCGTGGGCGTGTTCAGCACCATCGCCATGATCCTCTACGTCGCCATCCTGCTGATCAGCTCCTTCGAAGCGCTGCTGCTGGGCATGGCCGTGCTGACGATCATCTCGATGGTGGGCAGCTATGCGGCCACGTTCCTGCTGGCCCCGTTCCTCTCCGCCGGTTATGTCGCTGTCTATGCGGACAATCGGATGCGCCACGAGGCCTGGGACGTCGAGCTGACGCGCCGCGCACGTGAGCACTGGGACGGGGTCAGGGTCCGGTGAACCCCGCCGCGCCTCCGCCGCAGGACTCCGAGGAAGCTCGCACCCGCATCCTGGAAGAGCTCGCGAAGCCCGAGTACGACGACTCCCCCGGCTTCGTGGCCTGGGTGCTCAGCACCCTCGAGAACTGGCTGATGAAGGTTCTCGACGGTATCGACGGCTCGTCGGCCACCCAGGCCGGGATCGCCGTGCTGATCGCGGTCGCGCTGATCGCGGTGGTCATCCTGGTGCTGCGCCGCACCGGACTGATCCGTCGCGACCACGCCCTCTCCGTCGCGACCAGCCTCGATGCCGAGCCGGTGCTCAGCGGCAGCGAGTTGCGCGACGCCGCGCGGACAGCGATCGATGCAGGTCACACTGACGACGGCACCGTGCTCGCGCTGCGGGGGCTGGTGCGCGATCTCGAGGAGCGCACGCTGTTGGAGGTGTCCGCGGGGATGACCGCGCACGAAGCCGCCCGCCACGCTGAAGCACCCTTCCCTGAGCTGCGTGGGCGGTTGCAACGCGGCGCCGATGCGTTCGACACCGCTGCTTACTCCCACCGCAGCGTCGCCACCAAGCAGGCGGATGATCTGCTGCGTCTGGCCGAGTACATCGCGGAATCCGCCCCGGATCTGTCCGCCATGACCGGCGCCGAGCCGGATCCTGCACCGGTGAGAGGAGGGGGCTCATGAGCCTAGGCCCTTCCCCAGGGCTCACGGTGGCACCTGCCCCGTCGGCCGACGGTCCAGACCGTTCGAGGAGTCAGCAGGCGAAGCCCTCCCGACGGCGCCCCTGGCTGACCGTCCTGATCGTGCTCGCGATGCTCGCCGCGATCCTGGCCTCGATCGCCCGCGGCTATTACCGGGACGGACCGCTCGAACCTGCAGCCCCCACCGGTCAGGGCTCGAAGGCAGTGGTCGAGGTGCTCGGTGACCTCGGTGTGGAGGTGGACGTCGACCGTCACACGGCAGACGCTGCTGAGGCGCTGCAGGAGGGCGGCACGGTGCTGGTCACCGACCCCAGAAGCCTCAGCGCCGAGCAGCTCACGGCCCTCGCCGAGGCCCGTGAGGACGGAGAGGGACGCCTGGTGCTGGTCGCCCCCGATCTGGTGTCGCTCTCCTACTTCTCCTCCCAGATCTCGCCGTCCGGCGCCGTCCGCACCGAGACCCTGATCGAGGCCGGGCCCGGGTGCGGTGATCTCCAGCACCAGGCCGGCACGCTGCTGGTCCCCGCCGCCGAGGAGGCGATCCGCGGCGCCGCTACCCTGTACCGGGTCTCTGGGGAGGGAACGTCCTGCTTCAGCACCGAGCAGGGCTCCCTCGTGGCTGAACACGAGGGGGTCCTCGTGCTGGGCAGCGCGGACCTGCTCACCAACGATGCGGTGGGCCGAGCGGACAACTCCGCCCTGGTGCTGAACAGCCTCAGCACGGAGGGCGCGCTGAGCTGGTACGTCCCCTCCGCGAACGACCCGATGGGTTCGTCCTCCCAGACCCTGCTCGGGTATCTGCCGGACTGGGCCGGACCGCTCCTGCTCTGGCTGCTGCTCATCGCGATCGTCGCCCTCGTGGCGCTGAGCCGGCGCTTCGGCCCGGTGGTGGTCGAACCGCTGCCGGTCACCGTCCGTCCCCAGGAGCTGGTGCTGGGCCGGGCCCGACTGCTCCAGCGCTCCGGTGAGCGGCAGGCCGCGGCGACAGCACTGCGCTCCGCGGCAGCATCACGGCTCGCGAACCGACTCGGACTGCGCCGCGAATCCGCCCTCGTCGGTCTACTGGCAGCGCTCGCGCCGCACGTGGATCGCACCCCTGAGCAGCTGCGCACGCTGCTCGGGCCCTCCCCCGTCACCAGTGACCAGGACCTCGTGCGCCTCGCGCACGACCTCGACCAACTCGAGAAGGAGATCGACCTATGACCGACCCCACCCCGGGTGCTCACCCGCCCGCAGATCCCGCCGCCGTTCCCGTCACCGCGGAGATGACCGGCTCCGGGCCCGACGTCGACCAGGACACCCGCTCCCAGCTCCAGCGCCTCTCCACCGAGATCCACAAGGGCGTGGTGGGGCAGGACGCGGCCGTGACGAGCCTGGTCGTGGCGCTGCTGTGCCGCGGGCACGTGCTGCTCGAGGGCGTCCCGGGCGTCGCCAAGACGCTGCTGGTCCGCTCCCTGGCCGCAGCTCTCGATGTGCGGATGCGGCGGGTGCAGTTCACCCCTGACATGATGCCCGGCGACATCACCGGCTCGCTGATCTACGACAACGCCACCAGCGACCTCGTCTTCCGCGAGGGTCCCGTCTTCACCAACCTGCTGCTGGCCGACGAGATCAACCGCACCCCTCCCAAGACGCAGTCCGCACTGCTGGAGGCGATGGAGGAGCGGCAGGTGACGATCGACGGCGCGAGCCGGCCGCTGCCCGATCCCTTCGTGGTGATCGCCACCCAGAACCCGATCGAGTTCGACGGCACGTACACCCTGCCCGAGGCACAGCTGGACCGCTTCCTGCTCAAGGCAGTGATGCCGCTGCCCGAGCGTGAGGTCGAGGTGGATGTGCTGCGTCGCCACGCCGCGGGCTTCGACACCACGGATCTCGCTGCGATGGGCCTGCGAGCGGTGGTGGACATCCCCTCGCTGCATCGTGCCCAGCGCGATGTTGCCGCCGTGGTGGCGGAGGATCCGGTGGTGCAGTACATCGTGGACGTGTGCCGCGCCACCCGCCGCTCCCCCAGCCTCGCGCTCGGGGTCTCGCCCCGCGGGGCGATCTCGCTCCTGCGCACCTCCCGGGCCTGGGCCTATCTCTCCGGACGCGATTTCATCACGCCGGACGATGTCAAGACGATGGCTCTGTCCACGCTCTCCCACCGGGTGCGGCTGACCACCGAGGCCGAGCTCGAAGGCACCCAGGTCGAGGCCGTGCTCGCCGCGACCCTCGCCTCCGTACCGGTTCCCCGCTGAGGCAGGGCCGATGAGGATCTCTCTGACCCCCCGCGCGGCCCTGGTCGCGCTGCTCGCGCTGCCCGTGATCGTGCTCTGGCCCCTGTGGTGGGTGGTGCTGATCCTGGTGGCGCTGTGGGCGCTGGTGATCCTCGCCGACGCCTTCTCGGCGCCGAACCCGCGCCGACTCCGGGTGCAACGAGAGGCGCCGACGCAGGTGCGGCTCGGCAACACCGTCCGCGGCCGGCTGCTGCTGACCAACCCCACCACGCGGACCGCTCGACTCGAGGTGCGCGATGCCTGGAACCCCACCGCCGGTCTCGACGCCCAGCGTTCGACTCTCGACGTTCCCGCGCAGGAACGCCGGGCCCTCGCCCAGCACTTCACCCCCACCCGTCGTGGGGAGCACAGCTCGCGCACGCTGCTGGTCGCCTCCCGCGGCCCGCTCGGGCTGGCCCGTCGCACCACCGCGGTCGATGCCCCCGGCCGGCTCCTGGCGCTGCATCCCTTCGGATCGCGCCGGCATCTGCCCTCACGAGTCCAACGGCTGCGAGAGCTCGAGGGACTGGCGGCGATCCACCAGCGCGGGCAGGGCACCGAATTCGACTCCCTGCGCGACTTCGTGGACGGGGACGATGTGCGCTCGATCGACTGGCGCGCCACTGCCCGCCGCCGCAGCGTGGTGGTGCGCACCTGGCGCCCCGAACGGGACCGGCACGTGCTGATCGTCGTGGACACCTCCCGCACTTCTGCGGGCCGGCTCGGAGAGTCGACCCGGCTGGATGCGGCATTCGACGCAGCGCTGCTGCTGACCGCGCTCGCCGGGCAGGCCGGAGACCGGGTGGATCTGATCTGCGTGGACCGCATCCCCCACCTCTCGGTCCTCGGCTCGACCCGCACCAAGGTGCTCCACGACATGGTCACCGCAACCGCTGCCGTGGATCCAGCACTGGTGGAGACCGACTGGGAGCTCGCCGCGAGCACCATCACCCAGCGTGCCCGGCGCGGTTCCCTCGTGGTGCTGCTGACCCCGGTCGAGTCCTCCGTGGTCCACACCGGGCTGCTGCCGGTGGCAGCCCGCCTGGCCAGGGACCATCCACTGGTGGTGGCCTCGGTCTCCGATCCGGCCCTGGAGGAGCTCGCCGGCGGCCGCGACGATCTGGAGTCCGTGTACATAGCGGCTGTGGCAGAACAGGCCCGTGCCGAGCGGGCAGGCGTCTCGCACGCTCTCGAGCGGGTCGGCGCGCATGTGGTCGATGCCCCGCCGGAGCGCGCTCCGCAGGCCCTGGCGGATGCCTATCTCGCGCTGAAGGCCGCCGGAAAGCTCTGACGCCGTACGCCACGCCCTCCCGCCTCGACAGGCCAGGCGACGCGACTCAGGGCCGACGGGCGAGGACGCGGAAGGTGTGCCAGTGCTTCAGGCCGCTGAACGAGCGGCCGTCACGCTCCTCCTCGGCCAGCTCGAGCACCTCGAGCCCGTCCAGCAGGGCTTCGACCTCCTGGCGTGAGAGGTAGGTGCCGTCCGTCCCTGCCCAGTCATCGCGCTGTCCGAAGAGATCCACGGCCAGGATCCCCCGTGGCCGCAGCGCGGTTCTCATCGCCTCCCACAGCCCGTCGAAGGAGTCACGGGGGACGAAAGGCAGGGAAGCGCAGGCCAGGATCAGATCGGCACCGGGCAGTTCGCGAAGCTGAGAGAGGTCGAGGATCCGCGGGAGCACCGGCAGCTCAGCGGCCAGCTCGTCGAGAGCACCCCTCACGCTCGGGTCCACGTCGTAGGCGTGGACTGTCAGTCCGTTCTCGGCGAGGTAGCGGGCTTCGATGCCGCGACCGCACCCGAGGTCGACAGCGACTGGTCGCTCTCTCACCGCGGCAGATCCGTTCTCCGCAGCGGGTTCGTCGCCGCACTGACGTTCCGTCGCCGCGGCGTCAGCGGCGAGGGCGACGGCCCGCTGCGCGAGGGGGCGCACCGCTCGCTCGGCCTGGGCTGCGTTGTACTGGGAGAAATCGCGGTCGGTGCTGCGGCGCTGCATGGCACTCAGCGTAGCGGCGTCCGCCGCACCGGACGCCCACGCGCAGCAGGTCGCGCAGAGAAGCCCCGCAGGGCAGGTCCCTGGGAGCTCGAGAGCCGGTCCCCGTCACAAGGACAGTTCGCGGAGCGCCCTCACCACTGCGGGTCGCCGCTGCGGATCCTGCGGGCGAAATTCCTCAGCGCGTGGTCTCGCAGCTGCCGGTCGCCGCGGAGCTCGGCAGCGGCAGCCACCTGGAGCGACAGGGTACCGCGAGGGCACCGGTCACGACGGGTGGCTCCGTTCAGCCGGCGGTCGCGACGTGGTCACCGACCAGCTCCGCGGAGAGGTCCCCGGTGACGCCGGCACGATGCACCTGGCGGCCACGGCCCAGCATGAACACCAGGAAGGCCAGCCAGGCGGCCGCACCGATACCGATCCTCACCGCGGGCGGCAGGGAGCTCGGTGTCACGAAGGCTTCGATGAACCCGGAGACCAGCAGGACGGGCACCAGCCCGATCGCCACCGTGACGAGGGAGCGGGCGGATCGCGAGAGCGCCCATAGCCGCGGCAGGGGGCCGGGCCGCACCCAGGCCCAGAAGGTGCGCAGACCGGCTCCGGCACCGACCACCACCGACGTGATCTCGAGCAGCCCGTGCGGAAGGATGTAGACGAAGAAGGTGTCCAGTCCGCCATAGGCGCCCATCACTCCGGCGGACAGCCCCACGTTCAGCCCGTTCTGCACCAGCATGATCACCGGCCAGATCCCGGTGACCCCGAAGACCACCGCCTGGACCGTGACCCAGGCGTTGTTGGTCCACACCTGGGCGGCGAAGCCCGAAGCCTCGCCCTGGAAGTAGTAGCTGACGAATTCGTGCTGAGCGAGGGAGCGCTGCTGCGCTTCAGGCACCACCAGCTCCCTCGCTGTGGCGTCGAAGCCGAAGTAGAAGCCCGTCAGCAGGGCCGAGCCCAGGAAGAGGCCCGCCGCAAGCGCGACCGCCCATCGTGCCTGGTAGAGCGCAGCGGGCAGGTCCTCCCAGAAGAAGCTGCGGGCGTGCTTCCACAGCGGGATCCGGGTGCCCGTGATCCGCAGCCGTGCACGATGCACCAGCAGCGAGAGCCGGGAGATCAGCGCCGGGTCAGGGTTGGTGGAGCGGACGGTGGACAGGTGGGTGGAGGTCTCCTGGTAGAGGGAGAGCAGCTCGTCGATTCCGGCCGCGTCGAGCTGACGGCTCCGGGTCAGTTCCTGGAGCCGGTCCCACTGGGGCCGGTGCACGGCGATGAAGGCGTCGGTGTCCACGCTCTCAGGGTAGGGTCCTGCGCGGCCCGGGACCGCCGACGAAAGTCGGAGGCCACAGCATCGGAAGCCGACGGTCGGCGCTGACCCTTGCGTCGCTGCGGTGTCAGGATGGGGTCATGTCAACCATGGGAACCACTGCAGCGGTCTCCTCCGTCGATCGCGATGCCCTGATCACCGGCGACGCGGTGCTGCTGGACCTGCGCACTGCGTCCTTCCCCACCCGCATGCTCTCCGCCGTGATCGATGGGGTGCTCCAGCTCGCGGTCCTGGTCGGGGGCACCATCGCGATGGTCTGGCTCACCGCCCGCGCCGAGTTCGATGACGGGCTGGTCGTGGCGGGGGTGCTGGTGATGTCGGTGCTCGCGTATGTCGGCTATCCGGTGCTGTGCGAGATGCTGCTGCGCGGCCGTTCGGTGGGCCGGCTGGTCATGGGCACCCGAGTGGTGCGCGATGACGGCGGTCCCGTGCATGTGCGCCAGTCGCTGATCCGTGCGGTGATGGCGATGCTCGAGATCTGGTCGACCTCTGGGGCTATCGCCCTGACCTGCTCGGTCATCGACCGCAAGTCACGGCGGGTAGGAGATCTGCTGGCCGGCACCATGGTGATCCAGGAACGTATGCGGGACCGCACTCCCCTGCGCGTGGAGGTGCCCGACTGCCTGCAGGACTGGGTGCGGGGGGCTGACGTCGGACGCCTGCCGGTCACGTTGATGCAGGACGTCCGCTCGTTCCTGCCCAGGGCGTCCACGATCAATCCGGAATCCCGCCGCCAGCTCTCCCGGGATCTCCTGCGACGGACCCTGCCGCACGTCGCGCCGGCGCCGCCGCCGGGCACCGACCCGGAGGAGTTCCTCACCGCGGTCCTCGCCGAACGGTCCCGACGCGATGAACAGAGGCTGCGCCGCACTCAGGAGCGGCAGCGGGAGCTCTCCGCTGAGGTGAGAACGGTGCCGTTCAGCGCCTGACCGACGGCACCTGGTGGCGGCCGGCGATGAGCACCGGGATCCCGCCCTCGACCGGATGGACGCGTGCACAGCCGTTGCACTGCATCGCCCGCTCCACGTCGCGCAGCTCACCGCCGCAGTCCGGACAGCGCAGGATCGTGCGCACCCAGCCCGGCACATCCGCTCCGCTCGCCCCCGCGGGAAGTGCCGTGGAACCGGCAACCCCGGCAACCCCTGCAGCGTCCTCGTGCACAAGTGCGAGGATCTCGTCCCGGATCCGGGCCATGGTCGTCTCCTCCTCCGCTTCGACGTTCAGCCGCAGCAGTTCTTCAGTCTGGGAGGAGCGCAGGGAGAACCACCAGCGGTCCTCCGCTGTCAGCTCGTGGTCCCAGTGTTCGACGGTCAGCCCGTCGAGATCGTCGGTGCGCGCGCTGGGCAGTGCGCTCATCTGCTCACGCACCCGCTCGCGGGCGGCTGCGGCATCGGAGATGCGAAGGTTGATCTCGCCGCTCGCGGCGTAGGGGTCATGCGCTGCGACCAGGGAGGAGAAGGCTCCCTCGGACTCCGAGAGAGCGGCCAGCACGTGCAATGCGGCGAGCATTCCCGAATCGGCGAAGAAGAAGTCCCGGAAGTAGAAGTGGGCGGAGTGCTCACCACCGAACACTGCATCTCGCTCGGCCATGATCGTCTTGATCAGCGCATGGCCGACGGGTGCGCGCACGGGCTCTCCCCCGGCCTCGAGGACGGCCTCGGCCACGTGACGGGAGGAGACCAGGTTCGCGACCACTGCGGGTCGCTCTTCACCGGCGGCGCGGGCACGGGCGATCTCACGCTGGGCGATCAGGGCAGTGATCGCCGAGGGCGGCACCGTCGCCCCGTTCTCGTCCAGGACCACGCAGCGGTCCGCATCGCCGTCGAAGGCGAGGCCGAGATCCGCGCCTTCACGGAGCACCGCCTCCTGCAGATCGACGAGGTTCTCCGGACGCAGCGGATCGGCGGGGTGGTGCGGGAAGCTGCCGTCGAGCGCGAAGTAGAGCTCGATGAGCTCTATCTGCGGAAGCACCCCGAGCACCGCCGGGGCGGTGTGCCCGGCCATCGCAGAGGCCGCGTCGACCACCACCCGCAGCGGACGGTCCCCGGTGAGGGGCACCAGGTCGTGGAGGGTTCTGGCATAGTCGGCGAGGGTGTCGATGGCTTCGGAGCGGCCTTCGCCATGCGCAGGGATCTCGCCCGCCGCAAGATACGCCTCGGCACCGCGGCGGATCTCCTCGAGCCCGGTGGTTCGACCCACCGGACGAGCGCCCGGCAGACACAGCTTCATCCCGTTGTCCGCTGCCGGATTGTGGGAGGCGGTGATCATCAGTCCAGCCGCCCGATGCAGTCCTGAGGCGCAGTAGAGCTGATCGGTCGACGACAGTCCCGCATCGGCGACGATCGCGCCCCGGCGCACTGCACCTTCGATCACGGCGCGGGAGAGCTCCGGGGAGCTGACCCGCATGTCGTGAGCGACGATGAGCTCAGGGGCGTCCAGGAAGTCGGTGAAGGCGGCACCCAGGGCGCGGGCGATCTCGACTGTGAGCTCCTCGCCCGCCACACCGCGCACGTCATTGGCCTTGACGATGCCGGAGAGGTCATGAACGGCAGCGGCAGAGACGGCTGGGCGGCTGCGGGACTCAGTCATTGGTGCTCCTGACCACATGCAGATGGCGGGCGGGCGCTTCGCGACGAGCGGGCGTGTCCCTGGCGCTGCGGGCCGTGCCGGGCGGCGTTGCCGGTGCCGATTCGGGGTTCGCCTGCCGGGGGCGCACAGCGTCGGCCAGCGCGACCAGGTCGTCGCTGACCATCTCAGCCCCTGGCACCCTCAGCAGCTCCCAGCCGCGCGGCGCCGTCATCCGGGTCGCATGCTCGCTGCAGAGATCGTAGGCATGAGGCTCGCTGATCCTGGACAGCGGGCCGAGCACCGCTGTCGAGTCTTCATAGACGAAGGTCAGCGAGCTGACGGCAGGCCTGGAGCAGGCGGTCCGGGAGCATTCACGAGCAGGCACGCCCTGCAGTCTACGCACCTGGTCCGGCTGTCGGCGGCGGGCGCGCCCTGGTGCTGCGGCGCGGTCCGCCCTTCCTCGCAGCGGGCGGGAACTAGAGTGCGATCCATGGATGTCGAGCCGCTGCTCCCCGGCCCCCCGGCCCCCCGTCAGGGTCCGCGCCGCCGCGATCGTCGCGACCGCGGGAGGCGCTGGGACCTGATCCCGCCGCATCTGCCGGGTTATCGCACGCGTCGGGATCGTTTCGACGACCTCGTCACCGATGCCGGGGCGATGCTCGCCGAGCGGTTCCCACGCCGCCTGGCGCATATGCAGGTGCTGGTCGAGGAGGTGCCACCGGCTGATCCTGCTCCCTGGGAGGAGGCGACGGTGATGCTCGGGCGGATGATCCCGCCCTCTCGCTCTCATCCCGCCCGGGTCATCCTCTATCGTCGTCCGCTGCAGACCCGCTGCGCCGATGAGACGGAGCTGGAGATGCTGGTGCGGCAGGTGCTGTCCGAGCAGATCGGCTCGCTGCTGAACATTCCCCCCGAGGATGTGGATCCCGAGGCCTGGACCGGGTGAGCTCGGCGGCGTGCTCCGCACGCTGACTCGCGCACCGCGCATCGCCCGGCGCAGCCCCTCGAGCCACAGCGCAGCCCCTCGAGCTGCCGCGCTGCCGGGCGCAGGTCACTCCCCCAGCCGCACCACGACGGGCTTGCCGCCGCCCTGGTCGGCGTGCACGGGGAGGGAAGACAGCAGCAGGCCCCCGGCGCCATCATCAGTGCGCTGCATCCAGCTCGCATGCACTGCTCCCGGCACCTCCGGGACGATGCTGAGCGCGGCGAGCACGCCCGCACCGACCTGCAGCTGTGCTGCGGTGAGCGTCGTGGTCGAGCCGGTGGTCACGGCGACCTCCACAGGGGCTCCGGCGGAACCGTCGGCCGCGATCGGCACCACGGTGATCGCGGAGTCTGCGGTGCCGACGAGGGTGAGCTCGCCGCCACCGGCCTGGATCGGAAGGGAGCTCATGCCGTGTGAGCTCAGCGCCGGAGCCGGAGCCACCAGGGTGAAGTCGACCGGGGCGCCGATGGTGTCTCCCGGCAGGTCCGCCCCGGTACGGACGCTGCGGGTGACTGCGGTGATCGGATCCGCGGCGCGGACGCTCACGGAATAGGTGCCATCGGGCAGGCCCTCCAGCGGGGTGCGCAGCACCGTACCGGCAGGAATCTCGATCTCCTCGCGGGCAGCGGTCTGGACTGCACCCTCGGGGCCGAGGACCTCGACCGTGGCCGTGGTGTCCGCGCCCTGAGGGTTGGCGAGCACCAGCGTGGGCGGGGTCCCGGCGACGTCCACCCCCGGCATCTGCAACTCGGTCGCAGCGGCGGGCAGGGGCGAGAGGATCTCGGCGCCGCCGGGTGTGAGCCCTTCGAGCTCGGTGGTCTGGACGTGCATCACCAGCGGAGAGCCGAGCACGGAGACGTCCACCCCGACCGCGGCCTGGCCCGCGGCCACAGACTCGAGCAGCACCCGCTCCTCCGCTCCAGGGGCCACCACCACCTGGCTGCGTCCCTCCATCGCAGCGGGCCCGTCCTCAGTCCACAGCTGCACCGAGGCGGTCGCCGCGCGTTCGGTCGGGTTGCGGAGCACCAGCACGGAGCTGTCCCCGGTAGCGGTCGACATCCCGAGGAACCTCGCCTCGGTGGCGGGCTCCGCGCAGCGGGTGACCGCGAGCGAGCGGTAGTCCCCGCTGGTGGTGATCGTGGACTGCAGGGAGTCCGTCACCGGCCTCCCTCCCTCGGAGGTCGCCGAAGAGACGTGAAGGGGACCATCGGTCGCCTGGAGGTCCTGCACCGAGACTCCGATGTCCTGGGAGACGGGCTGGTCCGTGAGATCAGTGCCGTCGATGCTGCGTGCGGTGATCGATGGGGCGCGGACGGATCCGTCATCCTCCTGCTGCGTGGCAGAACCGCTGACGGTGCCGAACAGGACCGACGAGGCGGGCTCGACGGAGGTGGTGCGCAGGGAGATCTCGGTGCTGGGGGGAGTCGCCGCGAGCTCGGTATCCGCACCGCTGTCCAGCAGCTGCTCTGGCAGCTGCAGCGGCCCCTGGCACCACCGGGTGCTCGCACCGGGTTCCGATTCGGCGGTGGCCCGCTGCACGACCGGGATCTCCTCGGAGGGAGCGGTGGCCACGGCACCGGCGGCCAGGGCGAGCGGCACCACGGCGGCCAGGGCCAGCAGGATCCTCGTCGCGCTCCGGCGCGAATGCTCCGGAGCAGGCTGTGCCTCGTGGTCGTCTCCCAGGGCGCTGTCGTCAGGCATCCGGTTCTCAGCCATACATCTCCTCAGCCGTGCGGGTGCGAACCCGCCAGGGGATCGCCAGCAGGGCGGTGAATGCTGTCCCGCCGTAGAGCAGGAGCTTCCAGAGCAGCAGCAGCGGCTGGTCTCGGTGCACGTCGATCTCGCCGTCTGCTCCCGCAGGCACCTCGAAGCCCTGCGCCCAGCCATCGATCTTCACCGGCACGAGTTCGTCACCGTCGAGGGTCGCGCGCCAGTCGGTGTCGAAGCGCTCGGAGAGGACCAGCATGCGCTCGACATCCTCGGCGGGGATCGTCCCCGCTGCCTCGATCACGTCGCTGGCCAGGGGAAGCGGGGCCTCTCCCCCCGCGACCAGTGCACGGGGCGCAGCAGCGACCACCCGCCACAGGCCGCCCCGGGAGCTCTCGGTGACCTTCTCGAGCTGCGTGGAGCTGTCGAGGGCGCGCATCAGCTCCTGCTGCTGGGAGGGATCACCCGGGACCACGACATAGGCGATCGCGAGATGGGCGACGGCGCGCTCTCCCCCCTCCTCGGCGTTCTGGCCGGCCTGGCTCCCGCCGGAGAGCATTCCCGCGACGGTATCGCGCAGCGCTGCGGACGCTGGATCGTCATCGACGGGCCTGCCCTCCTGGACGGTGTCGACGTCCCGGACGTCGGCGATCGCGGCATGCTGGATGACGGAGTCCCCGCCGTGGACGACCAGCTCGGCGCGGAAAGCACCGTCGTCCTCTGCGGTGAGGGTCAGCACCCGGGCGCGGGCGTCGGTGCGCCCCTGATCCGCCGCCGCGGCTGGGACCTGCCCCCCTTCGGTCCGTTCCACGCTCAGCTGGCCCGGCAGCACCAGCACCCAGCCCGCGACAGTCGCCAGGCAGGCGAGGGCCACAACCCCGCCGACGACCCCCGTCGCCGCACGACGGAACCTCGAATCATGCTCCTCCCGACGGGCGAGGCCGTCGAAGGTGGCGGCAGCTCCGACCGCCAGGGCAAGCAGGATGACGCTGAGCAGAGCATGCAGCGGGGGCGTGGCCAGGTGCCCATCGACTGCTCCGGTCCAGGTGTCGCGGGCGACAAGCACCGCGAGCAGGCCGAGCGCGGCCAGCAGCAGACTGAAGCGTCCGGCCCGCCCGGCAGCGCCCGCCAGCAGCGGAGCGCAGAGCGCGGCGAGGGCGAGCGGAGCAATGGGAAGCAGCGGCAGCAGCAGCGCCGCCGTCTCCCCGACCAGCGGTATCAGCAGCTCCTGCAGCTGCGGGGCGATGGGCCAGAGCCCCGCCAGGTCCAGAGGCGAGGCCGTTGCCGCCATCGGCGGCACTCCAGCCACCGCCAGCAGCATTTCGGGATGGCCGAGATAGCTCGGAAGGTAGGGGGCGTGCAGGGCGAGGGAGGGCAGCAGCACCCAGAGCAGACGGCGCCGTCGGCCCGGCGCCGCGATCGCCATCATCGCCAATGCTGCGGCGGTGAGCAGCACCAGCACGGGCTGGACCGATCCGATCACGAGCAGCAGCAGCCCGCCCGCAGCGGCGGCGGAGACGCTGGCCTGCGAGACCTTGTGCGGCAGACCGATCGCACGACCGAGGGTCAGGGCGAGCAGCGGGAGCAGCATGTGGACCAGCAGCAGGGGCCAGGCCCCCACGGTGAGCGCGGTCAGGAGCGAAGGAGCCAGGGCCCACCCCGTGGTGATCACCAGGCGGGCGCCGACGGCACGGGTGAGGGCGCCGGAGGCCCACCACGCCAGCACGGCGCTGAGCGGCAATGCGGTGAAGATCAGTGCCTCGATCAGCCATCCCCCGCTGAGCGGCAGATGCCCCAGCACCCTGATGAGGGCGTCCCCGGGGCCACGCTCACCGAGCCCACCAGGGATCCAGCTCGACCAGGCCGCGGACCAGAGGGCCTCCCAGCTCTCGGGCAGTGGGCGCAGCCCGGGACCGGTGAGCTCCCCCCGGCCGAAGAGGCCTCGCAGCGCGACGAGCCCCAGGACCGTCGCGGCGAGGGCCACCACGCCCGTCCACACGATGTGACGGCCGTAGTCGGCGTCCTCGAGGCCGTGCCGGGTCCCGGCGATCCCCCAGGTGGTGTGGCGGATCCGGCGGCGCCGGTCGTCGTCGGCGAACAGCCGGCTCCAGGTGTCGTCGATCCACCGCCGCACTCCTTCACTGCGCGGCAGGTAGAGCGGGGCAAGTCGACCGCGCGGGACCCGCGCATGGCTCCGCTCCTTCCGCCCGCGGGCGAGGACGCGGCGTACCCGGGGCAGAACCGCCAGGGCCGCGCGCAGCTCCATGCGCGCCACCCGCGGAGCGGAAGCGGCGATCGCACCGAGCATCCGCAGCAGCGTCTCCCCGGGCAGCAGCAGCAGGGTGAACAGGGCGTGCAGCAGCCGCCGCTGCTTGAGCAGCGTCAGCACCTGCCCGGTGCGCTGCTCCTGGAGCCGCTCGAGCAGAGGGCGGGTGGGATAGGGGTGCAGAGCCCGGGAGGAGGACTGCACCGCAACCCGCTCACCGGATCGCCAGATGCGTCGACACAGATCGATCTCGGCCCAGGGCGAGGGCAGATCCGGGTCGAGGCCGCCCACCTCCCGCAGCGTCAGCTCACGGACCAGCATGCCGGGCAGCGGGACGGCGAGGACATCCTGACGCCAGTCAGCCTGCCCCTGGTCGATCTCCCCGGGATCGACCCCCGTGATGATCCGGCCTCCATGGGTGAGCGTCAGGCCGACGTCCACCAGGGCATCCGCGCTCTCGGCCGTCAGAGGCAGATCATCTCTGTCCTCCACCTGGCGCACCCGCTTCGCGCCGATCGCTGCGGTGTTCGGCGAGCGCTCGACGACCTCCAGCTGGCGCTCGAGAGCATCGAGGCCGGGAGTTGCTCCGTCGACCACGAACCAGAGCCAGGACTCGGCCCCCGCGCTCTGCGCGGCGGCAACGCGACGGCCCGGTCGAGAGGACTCCTCGCGCAGGCGCAGGGGGACCTGGGCGAGGTCTTCGGCCCGCTGGGTGCGTTCGCGCTCGACCGCGGCGCTGTCGACCACGCGGGCGCGGCGCCGACTGGGTCGTGCCGCCTGGTCGCTGCGCTCTACCCCTCCGCCGGGTCCTGCCTCTGCTCCGGTGTCTGCGTCGCCGTCGCGAGAGGTGTCGCGGTCGCGGGATTCTGCATCGCGGGAGCCTGCACCTCGGCCGAGGAGCTCGAGAGTCTCGCGCACCGCTCCGGCGCGGCTGAGGGCAGCGGAGATGGGGAGAACCTCATCGACTGTCCCGTCGCCGAGGTCCCTCGCGAGGGCATCGCTGACCGCCTCGGGGAGGCCGGACGGAGCGACCACCACGATCCGCTCGGCCTGGCGCGTCTGCGCTGCCAGTGCGGCGCGCAGCGCCTCATGGGTGCGCGCGGTCGTCGCCCCGCTCAGCAGGACGACCGCAGTGATGTGACGATCGCTCACCAGGGAAGGATGTCAGACCACCCGGCGCTTGAGCTTGCGACGCTCACGCTCAGACAGTCCGCCCCAGATCCCGAAGCGCTCATCATTCTCGAGGGCATACTCAAGACACTCGGCACGCACCTCGCAGGAGACGCAGACCTTCTTGGCCTCACGCGTGGAGCCGCCCTTCTCGGGGAAGAACGCCTCCGGGTCGGTCTGCGCGCACAGGGCACGCTCCTGCCAGGTCAGCTCGACGTCGTCGGAGTCCTGCCCGGCGAAATCGAGCAGGGACAGCTCGGCACGCGCGTCGTCTTCGACTCGTTCCGCATCCATAGCCACCACTCCTTCCACTGCTGTGTCGACCACCGAAGGCCCGTCTGGGCCCTAAAGTACACCGGTGTAGTTATGGTCCGTCAAGCGGCGTCGGCGCGTCGCCTTGCATATCGCATCCGAATCACATTCCCGGGAGGGCCCATGTCCGTCGCATCACCGCCTGCACAGGTGTCACCGGGTGACCCCGGTCCGGCCCCCTCCGCCGTCACCATCCTGCCCGTCACCGGGCTCGGTGAGATCGGTGAGGGCGACGATCTGGGCAGCCTGCTCGCCGCAGCGCTGGCGCCTCTGGCTCCGGCCGATGGCGACGTGCTGTGCGTCTCCACGAAGGTCGTCTCCAAGGCTCTGGGCCTACGGGTGGCCCCTGAGGATCGCGACGAGGCGATCCGCGCCGCAGCGGTGCGCACCGTCGCCCGCCGCCTGCACACGCGGGTCGTCACCTCCGTGGTGCAGATCCCGTCCGGTCCGGTGATGGCGGCCGCCGGGGTCGACTCCTCCAATGCGCCACAGGGGCCGCTGCTGCTGCCCGAGGATCCCGACGCCTGCGCCTGGGAGCTCCGTGACCAGCTGGTCGCAGCTCTGGGCGTCGACCTGGGGGTCCTGTTGACCGACACCTCGTCTCGGGTCTGGCGGGTGGGGGTCGGAGACATCGCCCTCGGAGCGGCGGGGGTCAGCGCGCTGCAGGACCTGCGCGGCGGGACCGACGCCGACGGCCGTCCGCTGCACGTCACCGTCCGGAACCTCGCAGATGAGCTCGCCGCTGCTGCCGACCTGGTCAAGGGCAAGGCCAGTGGGGTGCCAGCCGCCCTGGTGCGCGGAGTCGCCTCCGCCACTGCGGCCGACGTCCCTGCGCGTGAGCTCTCCCGCACCGGGAGCGACGACTGGTTCCGGAGGCCCAGCCTGGAATCGGTCTGGGTATCCCTGGGCCTGACCCCGGAGCAGGAACCGATCGCCCGCATGTCTCCGGAACCCGAGGCAGAACGGATCGCCCGGGCGCTCGCGGTCGCGTCACTTCCCCGTGCCGGGCAGCTGCCCGGCACTGCCACGGCGCACCTGAGCGCGGTGCCGGGGAGTCCTGCGCATATCGTGGTGGCAGCGGCAGACGACTCCGCTTCCGCCCTGATCCACGCCGCGACGCTCGCCGAACGGATCCGCACCGCGCTGGCGGCCGAATCCCTCGCCGCTGCACTGCCGGAGGTCTCCCTCGAGATCTCCGTCCCCGATCCTCAGGAGGACCTGACATGAGCGAGCACCCCAGAGCGCTCTTGGATACCGGCGCCCCGCTGCTGCGCGCCCTCGAGCAGACCGGCCCGAACCCGGTGCTCGCCTGGTACGGCGAGGCCTCCCGCATCGAGCTCTCCGGGCACGTGCTGGCCAACTGGGTGATCAAGGCGATCGGGCACCTCCACGACGAGATCGCGCTCGCCCCCGGCGACCAGATCGTCCTGGACCTGCCTCCCCACTGGAAGCGCCTGGTGCTGGCCCTGGCGGCCTGGTCCCTCGGTGCAGAGGTGACCTGGCGCGATCCCGAGGGCTCCGCGGTGGAGGGGGCGCTTCCCGTCCCGTCTCCGCAGGTCCTTGCCACGGACCGCCCCGATTCGGAGCTGGCCGGAGATGCTGAGGAAGTGCTCGCCCTCCAGGCCGTCTCGCTCGCCCCGCGCTACGACGGGGACCTGCCCGCGCTGGTCCACGACTGGCTCAGCGAGGTGCGGGGCAGCTCCGACCGACTCGGCGTGGTGCTGCCCCGCTGGAGCGGCCCTGAACCGCTGGATCCCCCGACCACAGCGCCCGGCGCGCCGCTCCCCCGGGTGCTGGTCGACGAGGACGGGCTGCCGGCAGCCGCGCAGCTGCTCGGGGTGCTCCTGGCGGGCGGCGGGATCGTCGGCCCCGCGAGCGAGGTGGGCGAGGAGCAGGCGCGCGCAGAGGGTGTGACCGCAGCGCTCGACGCTCGCTGACGGCTCTTCCGCTGCGCCCGACGCTGCACCACCGGGCTGGCCGGCTCCTGGCGGTTCTCCCCGGCGCCGAGTGGCCCTCCCGGTGTCACCGGGCGGTTCGGCTCGCGGGCAGCCTCTCAGCTCGCACGCAGCGTCGCTACGGCCTCGGTGGGGTCGCCGTCGAAGATGGCCCGGCCCTTCTGGAGCACGACGATGCGGGTGCACAGCTTCTCGAGCATCTCGAGCTCGTGGGAGACGACCACCATGGTGCGGCCGGCCTCCTGCAGCTCGCGGATACGTTCCAGGCACTTGCGCTGGAACGGCTCGTCGCCGACGGAGAGGATCTCGTCGACCAGGAAGATATCCGGCTCGGTGTGCACCGCGACGGAGAAGGCCAGGCGCAGGAACATCCCTGAGCTGTAGTACTTCACGTCGGTGTCGATGAACTCCTCGATCTCGCTGAATGCGACGATCTCCTCGAACTTCTCATCGATCTGCTCGCGGCTCATCCCCAGGATGGCGCCGTTGAGGTAGACGTTCTCACGCCCCGAGAGATCGGGGTGGAAGCCGGCACCCACTTCGATCAGGCCCGCCACTCGGCCCCGGAGGAGCACTCGGCCGCGGTCCGGGTAGAGCACCCCGGAGATGGTCTTGAGGAGGGTGGACTTGCCGGAGCCGTTGAAGCCGATCAGCCCCACCGTCTCCCCCGCGTGCACCGTGAGGTCCACATCGTTCAGGGCCAGGAAGGAGTCCGCCAGCTTCTTGCGCTTCAGCGCCGAGAACACGAGCTCCTTGAGCGAGTGGTCGTGACGCAGCGAGAACTGTTTGGTGACGTGCTCGATGAGCACCATCTCGCGGTCGGTGGGGACTGCGGCGGAGTCGGGTACGGAGTCGAGGTTCGGGCTCATCCGGGTGCTCCTGTCACAGTTCCTGGGCGAAGCGCCGCTTCGAGCGCTCGAAGACGACGGTGCCGACCACGAAGGTGACCGCAGCGATCAGCAGTCCGGCCCACCACAGCCCGAAGGGCTCACCGGGACCTGTCAGCGAGGGATCCACGGCCACGGCCTCGACCACCTCCGGCCCGTAGCGCCAGAACGCGGTGTGGAAGAGCTCCACCACGATGGTCAGCGGGTTCAGCTGGTAGAGCCACCACCACACGGTTCCCCCGATCGCCTCCTGGACCATCGAGATCCGGTAGAGGACCGGGGAGAGCCAGGTCGCGACCATGACGATCAGATCCACGAAGTTCTCGACATCGCGGAAGGCGGCGTTGAGCGCCGCGGTGATCATGCCGAGCCCCATGGTGAACACCACCAGGATCACGATCCCGAGCAGGAAGGCGATCGCCGCGGTGAACGAGGGCAGCCATCCGAACAGGAGGGCGCCGACCACCAGCACTGCCAGCTGGGGCAGGAAATGCACCAGCGCCACGATCATGCTCGCCCAGGGGAACAGCTCGCTGGGCAGGTAGATCTTCGAGACCAGCGCCTGGTTCCCGGTGATCGAACGGGTGGCGTTGCCGAACACTTCACCGAAGAGGTTCACCACCACGATTCCGCTGAACAGATACACGGCGTAGGCCGGGGTGTCCCTCGAGAGCTGCAGGAACACTCCGAGCGCGATGTAGAAGACGATGAACTGCACGGCGGGCTTGACGTAGCTCCACAGCATGCCCAGCGCACTGCCGCGGTAGCGCACCCGCAGCTCCTTGCGCACCAGCAGGCGCAGCAGGAACCGTTCGCGAATCGGATTCAGCCAGCCCGCGTCCTGCCCCGGAGCCCGCCAGCCTTCGGCCTGCTCCGCGCGGGACGGAAGCCACGCAGCTCCGCCGGTGACGTTCGCGGTCACGCCGCAGAGCCTCCGGTGTCGCCGCTGTGCGCAGAGCCCTCTGCCCGGTCGCGCTCGCGCACCGGCGCCGGATTGTCCGCGAAGGTCTGCTCCCAGGCGTCGAAGGAGGTGATCCGGGAGGAGGCCTCTCGGTAGCTGTCACGCAGCTCGTTCCACCGACGATGCAGCTCGAGGTGGGCGGTGATCGCTTCACTGAGCATCTCCCGCACCTGCTGCGGGTTCCGCTTGTACCAGGCGACCTGGGTGCCCTCGGCGTTGGAGACCAGTGCGCTGTCGTAGGCGGACAGCCGCCACCACTTCGCGTCGAGGTGCGGGATCACCGCCTGCGGGTTCTCCGCAGAACGCGGCTGCGTGGGCTTCAGCAGCTGCTTGGCGAGGGTCTTGGCGGTCCAGACCGGGAGCATCAGCCGGTGCGGCTGCGAGAAGGGACGTCCCTTCCGGGGCGGTTTGTCGATGTGGACCGGCGGGTACAGATCCTGGTCCTTCCTGGCGACCGCGTCGTCGAAGTCCGCGGCCATCCCCCGGATCTGGGGAAGCTTGGTCCCGATCGAGGGGTGCAGGGCGTCGGGCCCGTCGAGCACGTCCTGCTGAGCCATCAGCCGGCCCGCCTCCGTGTAGTACTGCATGGAGATCAGGTGCTTGACATCCATGAACTGCGATTCCTTGACCACCCGGCCACCACGGGCGTACGGGGAGTGCAGCAGCGCGGTGATGATGCGATTGCGCTCATGGAAGTAGGCCTGCCAGCCGACCAGGTCGTCCTTGTCCACCCAGCTCATGTGCCATACGCCGGCTCCGGGCAGGGAGACCGTGGGATAGCCGGCCTTCTTGGCCCGCAGCCCGTACTCGGCATCGTCCCACTTGATGAACACCGGCAGGCTGAGACCGATCGCGCGCACCGTCTCGGTGGGGATCAGGCAGCTCCACCAGCCGTTGTAGTCGGAGTCCGCACGGCGGTGCAGCCACGGGGTGGAGCGCAGCGGCTCCTGGGCGAAGTCGTGGCCCGTCGTCCCGTCCTGGTTGGCGAGGGCGGGCTGGATCCGCCAGGGGTCGACGACCTCACCGAAGGTGTGCAGCACCGAGCGGTTGTTGAGGTCGAACATATGCGCACCGACCAGCATGGGGCGGGTGGCGAAGTCCGCGAAGGTCACCATCCGGATCAGCGACTCCGGCTCGATGACGATGTCGTCGTCGCAGTTGATGACATAGGTCGAGGCGCCGCCAGTCGATGCCTCATACATCCCCCGGGAGAAGCCTCCCGAGCCACCGATGTTGCCCTGCTCGATGACCTTCAGCTTCGAGCCCAGCGACTCCTGCAGCGGTGCGAGCTCCTCGGCGTGGTCATTCAACCGATCAGAGCCCTGGTCGATGACGTACATGACGTCCAACAGCGCGCGCAGATCGTCATCTTCGGCGAGGGTCCGGATGTTGTCCAGGCAGTACTCGACCTTGTTCATCGTGGTCATCGAGATCGAGAACGAGCCCTCGGTACGAGCGAGATCGGCGTCAGCAGTCCACTCCGCTCCGAGCACCGTCAGGTCCTCCGACCCGGCGTAGGCGTCGAACCAGTACCAGCCGCCGTCACCGAAGGCGGTCAGCGGAAGCTCGAAGACCTGCTCGCCGGATCCGGAGACATTGCGTGATTCCTGACGCTGCAGAGTGCCGCGAGCGGTCGAGCGCATCACGACGAGATGACCTGAGCCAGCCGTGCGCACCGTCAGGCGCACCGCCCGGACGGGCGTCCAGCGCCGCCAGTAGCTCGCGGGGAACGCGTTGAAGTAGGTGCCGAAAGAGCGCATGGACTGTGCGGGGATCCGCACCGCGTGACGGTCGCTGAGGTCGGTGATATCCACCTGTGACGCGGAGGAGTGCGCGATGGGCGGAGACGCCGCCGTGGACTTCTCCACGCGCTCCGAGCCTCCACCGAGGCCGAAGGCTCCCCCCGTGGCGCCGGAGCGAGCATCAGAGGCTTCGATGTACAGGGGGACGATGTCCGGGGAGGACTCGTACGGCAAGATCATGCGCTGCAGCAGTCGCTGCGGGGCACCCGGGGCGGGCTGGTCGGTCTCGCGAGATGCCGTGGTGGCAGTGGTGGCGTTCATGGTGCTCCTCGTCGGCGTTCGGCGGATGCCCCGCGGCAGGCGGCGGGGCGCTCGGGTCACGCCCGCAGCAGGTCGGACAGTTTGTTGTCGGCCATGGACAGGGCCGAGCCGATGGCCATGTGCATGTCCAGGTACTGATAGGTGCCCAACCGGCCCCCGAACAGGGTGCGCGGCTCGGCGTCGGCGAGCTCACGGTAGGCCAGCACTCGTTCGCGGTCGCTGCCGGAGTTGATCGGGTAGTACGGCTCGTCCCCGGACTCGGCGAAGCGCGAGTACTCGCGCTGGATCACGGTGCGGTCCGTGGGGTAGTAGTCCCGCTCGGGGTGGAAGTGGCGCGGCTCGATGATGCGGGTGTACGGGGTCTCGACATCTGCATAGTTCATCACCGAGGTGCCCTGGAAGTCGCCGACGTCGAGGTGCTCGGTCTCCAGGTCGATGGTGCGCCAGCCCAGCTCGCCGAGCTCGAAGTCGAAGTAGCGGTCCATCGGGCCGGTGTAGACCACCGGGATGTTCCCGCGCACGGCATCCTTGTTCAGCGGCTGGGTGGTGTCGAAGTAGTCGGTGTTCAGCCGCACCTCGATGTTCGGATGGTCGGCCATCCGCTCGAGCCATGCGGTGTATCCGTCCTTCGGCAGCCCCTCGTAGGTGTCGTTGAAGTAGCGGTTGTTGTACGTGTAGCGCACCGGGAGCCGCGAGATGATCGAGGCGGGCAGGTCCTTGGGATCGGTCTGCCACTGCTTGCCGGTGTAGTTCTTGATGAACGCCTCGTACAGCGGGCGACCGATCAGCGAGATGCCCTTGTCGTTGAGGTTCTCGGGGTCCTTGCCCGCAAACTCCCCGGCCTGCTCCTTGATCAGCTCGCGCGCCTCGTCGGGCGTGTGCGCAGAGCGGAAGAACTGGTTGACCGTGCCGAGGTTGATCGGCATCGGGTACACCTCGCCCTGGTGGGTGGTGTACACCTTGTGCTGGTAACCGGTGAACTCAGTGAAGCGGTTCACGTACTCCCACACCCGCTCGTTCGAGGTGTGGAAGAGGTGGGCGCCGTACTTGTGCACTTCGATGCCGGTCTGCTCATCGGCCTCGGAATAGGCGTTGCCGCCGACGTGAGGACGCCGGTCGATGATGGTCACCTTCGCGCCATGCTCGGCGACGGCGCGCTCTGCGACGGTCAGGCCGAAGAGGCCGGAACCGACGATCAGGAGATCAGGAGTCGACACAGGTGGTCCTTTCGATGCGTGCGGAGGAGTCCGCTCGATGCGTGCGGAGGGGTCCGCCGGAGACCCGCTCACAGTATCGGAGGCAGGACGATGGGAGGAGCCCCGGCCTCGGCGCGCCGGAGGGTGTGGCTTGCCTCATGATGTGGCCGACATCGAGGAGTGCGGAACCTCGACGTTCTTCTCGATGAAGCGGCGGTAGCCGATGCGGCGGACCCAGCCCGGCGCGAACCGATAGGCGCCTCGCAGCACGAGGTTGCGGGCGAACCGTCCCGGACCGATCACCCGGTCCAGCAGCATCCGGCGCTGCAGCTGCAGATCGCTCGAGAACAGCCTCCACCCGCCGCGGCGGGCGAACAGCTCCTCATCGACGCGATAGTCGACGAGCACCTCGGGTCGGTTCGCCATCCGGGCGCCGCCGAGCATCATCCGCTCCCACAGCCAATAGTCCTCGAGCAATGGAAGGTCCCGGTAGCCGCCGACGGCACGAGCCACCGAGCGCCGCAGCACCACCGTGGGGTGATGGAAGGGGCTGTGGTGCGGCAGATAGCGCACGATCTCGTCGTGCTCGAGCGGCCTCGTGCGCAGCGGGCCCTTACCAGGTTCGACCCTGTCGCTAAACTCCCGCATCGCACCCCCTGCAAGATCGAGGTTCTGCTCCTCCATCCAGGGGATCTGGAGGGCGAAACGCTCGGGCCGGCAGATGTCGTCTGCATCCGCCCGCGCGACCAGTTCATAGGGGCTGGCTTCGAGTCCGTCCTGGAGCGCAGCGGCGACGCCGCGGTGGGCGTCATGGCGCAGCACCTGGGCGGGTCCGAACTCCCCGGCGACGACCCGCTGCACCAAGGTCTCGAGACCGGCCGGGAGCGGCCCATCCACGGTGAGGATCAGCAGCTCGGGGCGACGCTGCTGGGCCGTGGTCGCCGAGGTGAGCGCGAGCTCGACGCGCTCCGGGAGGTCACGTCCCCACAACGGCATCAGCACCGCGAACGGAGAAGGATGTCCGGTCGCGGGAGAGAGGCCCTTCGCGGGAGCCCGGTCCGACTCGCTCACCGACCGGCCGCCCTTTCGATGACGCGGATGTCCGCTGCGGCTTCGCCGTCGGACTGGAGCACCGTGGTGGAGGGCCGTGGTCCTCGTCGCAGCGCGGAGAGCAGGCCCCGCAGCCCCACACCGAGCAGGTCACCGCGGTGGCGCAGCAGGAGCCGGAGCCAGCCCAGCGAGGTGGCGCCACCATGGAGGACCTTCTCCAGCGGGGTGAAGGAGCTGGTGCGCAGCAGCGCCCAGAGCCGGTTGCGCACGTCATAGTAGAAACGAGAACCGGGGCTGGTCTGCGCGTTGCTGAAGCGGGCGGTGCGATGCTCGACCACGGAGCCGGGAACCTGGAGCCCCCGTCCGTCCCGCAGCAGACGCCCGGTGTGCTCGAAGTCGTCCGACCAGATGAAGTAGTCCGCATAGGGAAGGCCCAGGCGACGCACATCCTGACCGTTCAGCAGCGCGGAGACGTAGCTCGCAGTGCGGATCGGGCGTCCGCCGGCGCGGGCGGCATCGCGCTTCTCCTGTGCACTCGCTCCCAGCCTGCTGCGCTGGGTGTTCATGGGATGGTCACGCCCATCAGTCCAGACGGCGCGTGAGCTGAGCACGCTCAGCCTCACCGGGGAGGCCTCGAGGGAGCGCAGCAGCTCGCGCAGCGCGCTCGGGCGCGGGATCGTGTCGTCATCCATCACCCACACCCAGTCCGCGTCATGCCGCACCAGGGCGCGAGCGATACCGGTCGCGAAGCCTCCCGCCCCACCGACGTTCCTCCGCAGATGGACGACGTCCGCGTTCAGCGGATGGACATCCGCGACGGTGCCGCTCGCATCGGTCGAGGCGTTGTCGATGATGATCACCGCATCGGGACGGCGATCCTGGGCCGCGAGTGCATCCAGGCACTCCTGCAGCAGCGTTTCACGGTTGTATGTCACCACGACGGCGACCACGCGCGCAGCGAGCGCGTCGGGATGTGCGGTGCTCTGCCGAGGCGTCTGGTCGCCTGCGGGTGCGGAATGTGTCACTGCGCCTCCTGCTGCTGGTCTGTGCCGCCTCGGCGGCGCGTCCCCAGTGTACGGAGCACCGGGCGGGCGCCCCCACCTCCATGATGATGGCCGTGTGAAGGTTCTCGGGAGGTTCCTGGGAAGATCGTCGCCCGCCGCGCCGCAGCGGCGCGGGATGCGCCGGGGCGGCTACCCTGGCGAACGCCGCATGCGCCGAGGGGCACTGCCCACCGGTCGACGCATGCCCCGACGCCCCCGATTGCACGGCTCCGGCCGGAAGGAGACCGCTGTGAGCGATCAGTCGCCGCCACGCTCCCCGCGCCCGGGAGGGCCTCGACGTCCCAGAGGTCATCGCGCACGAGCCGGAGGCAGCGCGCGTCCGGTCCCGCGACAGGGACGGCGCCCGGCCGCGCCCGCTCCGGGCAGCCCGACTCCCACCCGTCTGCTGCCCCGCGCCGACGCAGGTGAGCCGGGACAGCCGGCATCCTTCACCGACCCAGCGCCCGACGGGCCTCCGCTCGCGCGCACCGCGGGGAACCCGCGGCGCACCCCCCGCCCCGTACGGCTGGGGGCCACGCTCCTGGTCCTGGTGCTCGTGGTGGTGCTGGGCTGGGGCGCCGGGCTGCTGCTCTGGACGCAGAGCCGGATCGAACATGTCGATGCACTGTCCGAGGCGGCGAACACCCCAGGTACCACCTATCTCATCGCCGGCTCCGACAGCCGCGGCGGAGACACCGTCGAGTCCGACGGCACAGAAGGGGCCCGCACCGACACGATCATGCTCCTGCACAAGGCTCCGGGCGGGAACAGCTACCTGATCTCACTGCCGCGGGACACCCTGGTCGATATTCCGGGCAAAGGTGGCTACAAGCTCAACGCGGCTTACGCCTTCGGTGGACCGTCGCTGCTGGTCAAGACCGTCGAGCAGTTCACCGGACTCACGGTGGACCACTACGTCGAGGTCGGCTTCGACGGCGTGGCGCAGGTGGTCGACGCAGTGGGGCACGTGAACCTGTGCATCGACCAGGATGTCGACGACAAGCGCTCTGGACTGGTCATGGCCGAGGGCTGCCACGACGTGGGCGGGGAACAGGCGCTCGCCTTCGTGCGGGCCCGCTACTTCGATCCCACCGCAGATATGGGACGCCAGCAGCGCCAGCAGGAATTCGTGGGGGCACTGATGGATCGCGTCACCTCACCGGCGGTGCTGCTGAACCCGATCAGCCAGCTGCGCCTGGCCGGCGCCGGCTCGGGGGCACTGACCACGAGCGAGGGCAGCGGGATCATCGACGTGGGACGGATGGCTCTGACCGCCCGCAGCGCCATGAACGCGGGAGGGACGCTCAGCATCCCGATCGAGGACCCCGAGTATCAGACGAAGCACTCCGGGGTCGCGCTGCTCACTGACGACGATGACGTCGCCGCCTTCTTCGCCTCCGTGGCGGATGGATCTGCGGAGCCCGCCCCCGCGCCGTAGCACCTGGCGGCGCCCCTGGCGATATCTCGACATCGATGCTGCAGCTGTGCCAGCGCACTGGTTCAGCGCCGGGGCGGAATCAGCGGAAGAGCATGTCGATGACGATGTTCACCGAGTTGAGGACCGACTGGCCCTTCGAGCGGGAGTAGTCGGTGTAGAGGATGTGCACCGGATGCTCAGCGACGCTGAGCTTGTGGCGCCCGATCTCCTCGACGATCTCGGAGGCGTGCGCCATCCGGTTCTGCTCGATCGCGATCGTCTCGCATGCCTTTCGACCCAGCACCCGCAGCCCGTTATGGGCGTCGGTGAGCTTCACCCCGCTGGTGAGATTGGTGTACCAGACCGCGCCGCGCAGGACCATCCGCTTGAGCAGTCCGGGCTTGGTGCGCGCATCGAGGAAGCGGGAGCCGAGCACGATGTCCACGCCCTCGGCATCGCGCAGGGCGATCATCGCCGCGGCATCGTCCACCTGGTGCTGGCCGTCGGAGTCGAAGGTCACGATCTGACGCATGTTCGGATCACGCAGGGCGTAGTCGATGCCGGTCTTCAGCGCGGCGCCCTGTCCCATGTTGAAGGGATGGCGCACCACGGCGGCACCCGCCTCCGCGGCGATCCGCGCGGACCCGTCCATGCTGCCGTCATCCACGCAGATGACCAGGGGGTATCGGGTGCGCAGATCACGGATGACATCGCCGACGACCTCGCCCTCGTTGAACAGCGGGACCACGAACCAGGTGGTGTCGGCTCCCGGCGCGGCCAGCGTGCGCGAGGAGTCTGGGCTGCTCATGTGGTCTCCTCGTGGGGCGGGGCGTTCAGCGACCGGGACCAGGACGCTTCAGGAGGATACCCTGTTGACGTGGAAAGCCTCCTTGAATCACTCGGTCCCTCGCTTTCGGTGAGCAGTCGCACCTTCATCGTCCAGATGCTCCTGTTGCTGGGGATCGTCGGGATCGTCACCTGGCTCTTCATCAAGCGCGGTGCGAAGCAGCTTGCCGTCCGTCGGCTGCTGATCATCGCCTTCGCCGTGTTCGCAGTGGCCGCGGTGCTGTTCCCCGGGCTGCTCACCCACATCGCGCATCTGGTCGGGGTCGGTCGAGGTGCGGATCTGCTGCTGTACGCGACGGTTCTGGTCCTGCTGGGCTTCCTCGCGCTCCAGGAAGCGCGCACGAAGGCCCAGGAGAAGCGCACCACCTACCTCGCCCGCCGCCTGTCGATCGATGAGGCGGAGCCCGCCGTCGAGTACCGCCGGCGATCCCTGGACGAGCACCACGGATGATGGGGCTGACCCACCTGCTGCTCGTCGTCCTGCTCGTCCTCGTCGCCACCTACCTCCCCGGCTACATCGTGGTCCGGGCCCTGGCCGGCTCCCGTCTGCTGGCACTCGCCTTCGCTCCCGCGCTCGGAGCTGCAGCGGCGGGAATCGGCGCGATGATCGCGCCCTTCGTGGGTCTGGACTGGACGCTGCTCGCGTACGCGCTGGCCTCGGCCGTGCTGGTCCTCCTCTCCGTCACCCTCGCACGGCTCGGCATCCGCCTGCCTGCCACGGTGCTCGACGGCCCGCTGCTCGCCGAGCGGCGTCCCTCCACTCGCCTGGGCTGGGGCGGGGCGCTCACCGCGGCGATCGCGACCGCGGTGATGCCGATCGCCGTCCGCGCGGGCGGAGCCGATGCCGTCCTCGAGCGGTATGACACTCTTTTCCACCTCACCGCGCTGCAGCACATCCGCGACACCGGCAACGGCTCGAGCCTCGAGCTGAACGCTGTGGCGAGCTCCACGGCACAGCCCGCTTCCTACCCGGCCGCGTTCCATGACCTGGCGGCGCTGGTCCCCAGCATCGACATCCCCATCGTCCTCAACGGCTCTGCGCTCGCACTCGCGATCGTGCCGTGGGTGCTCGGCACGGCCCTCCTCGCCCGAGTCGTCTATCCCGAAGTGTCCTGGGCTCCCCCGGCCGTCGCGGTGGTCGCGGCCGTGATCCCGGCCAGCCCCCTGAACCTCTGGGTCCATCTCTCGCCCCTGCCGAACCTTGTCGGCTTCGCAGCGCTGGCCGGAGCGCTGGCCGGAGCGGTCGCGCTGTGGAAGTCACTGACGGCCTCCTCGGAGACCCTGGCGGATGCGCCCTCGCAGGGGCCAGGAGCCTCTGCCTCGGCGCGGCCGTGGGGGCCGTCCGTCGCCACCCTCGCCGTCGTGGGCTTCGCGGGCGCCGGGCTGACGCTGCTGCAGCCGAACGTCGGCGTCACCGCGCTGATCCTGCTGGCGGTCCTCACGACGGTGACCGGCTTCCCTCTCTGGCGGACGCGCCCGTGGCTGATCGCCATCCCGGTGCTCGCCGTGCTGCCCGTGGCGGCACTGACCTACACGCCTCTCGGCGCCCGGGTGACCGGTTTCACCGGGGGTCTGCAGGTGCCGTGGTGGTCGGCTCTCGGCGAGGTGGGGCTGGGGCTGCTCACGATCTGGCCGATGGCGCTCGGCGTCCTCATCGCCGCTCTGTGGTGGCCGGGCCTGGTGACGTCCCTGACCGGACCTCACCGGTGGCTGCCCGTCGCCTGGCTGGTCATGGCCGTCATCTACCTCGATGCTGCCGTGGACTCGCCCCTGAACCTGTCGGTGCTCTTCTTCCGCGGGCAGGACCGCATCGCGATCCCCCTGGCGATGCTGTCCTGCGTGCTCATCATCCCGGGGATCCGGTGGTACGCGGACAGGCTCCGCATCTCCCGACGCCGCGGCCGACCGCTCCGCGCTCCCCTCGCCGCCGCGCTGGTGGTCGTCGCCGCGCTCGGGGTTCTCTCGTCGGTCCCGACGCGTCTGGACAACGCGGCCAAGAACTTCGCCCAGGACTATCCGGGCCGCGGCCGTTTCCTCCAGGCTGACGAGCTCACGGAATTCGCGCGCTTCGCACCGCAGATGGACCACTCGACCACGATCCTCGCCAGCCCGTACTCCGGCGCGGCCCACATGTATGCGTTGCACGGCCTTCCCGCGTATTTCCCGGTCGCGGGCGTCGCGCTGACCGACGAGGATCGTGCCGTGATCGAGGCGGTGCCCCTCGCGGGAAGCTCACCGGAGCACTGCCGCCTCCTCAGGGAGCACGGCATCGGGTATGTGTACCAGGAAAGGCGCCCGTACCAGTTCGACCCCGCCTTCACTTCTCTCGGGCAGGGCGGGGACGATCTGGGCACCGTGGTGTTCGAGACCGATCACTCTCGGCTGCTGCGAGTCGAGTGCTCCCCGGCGAGCTAGCAGCGCGGAGCGCTCGGGCTGCGCCTGACGAGCGGCCTTACGGCGTCAGCCCGAGACGGCCTTGCGGGTCGCCTCGATGACGCGCTCGACATCGCCATCGGTCAGGCCCGGGAACATCGGCAGCGAGATCTCGCGGCGGTAGTAGTCCTCCGCCACGGGGCACATCCCGCGCTGGTAGCCGAGGTCTTCGAAGACCGGGTGCCAGTAGACGGGGATGTAGTTGACCTGGACCCCGATCCCCTGCTCGCGCAGGGAGTCGAAGATCGCCCGTCGCTTCTCGGCCGGGACCCGCAGCGGGTACAGATGCCATGCGGGGGCGGCGCCCTCGGGGGCGAACGGGATGTCGACGCCGTCGAGATCTCCGAGGGCCTCGTCATACGCCTTCTTCACCTCGGCGCGTCGTGCGACGAACTGGTCGAGGCGGGTGAGCTGGTTGGTGCCCAGGGCGCTCAGGACGTCCGGCAGGCGATAGTTCAGGCCGAAAGCGTGAATCTCCTGATGCCATGGCCCCTCATCGGGGAAGCGCTGGGCCGCGCGATCGCGGACCAGCCCATGGTTCTTGAAGGACCGCGCCCGGGCCGCGAGCTCGTCATCAGCCGTCACCACAGCGCCGCCCTCGGCGGTCGTGAGGTTCTTGGTCGGGAAGAACGAGTAGGTGGTGAGGTCCGCGAGGGAGCCCACCGGGACCCCGTCCAGGGTCGAGCCGATCGAATGCGCGGCGTCCTCGAGGAAGAGGAGGCCCTTGCGCTCGGCAAGATCCCGGAAGGCCGGGGCGTCGACCGGCACGCCGGCGTAATCGACAGCCGCGACGACCTTCGTACGCTCGGTCACCGCGGCCTCGGCGGCCGCCGGGTCGAGGTTGCCGGTGGCAGGGTCGACGTCGGCGAACACGACCTTGGCACCGAGCAGCGCGGCGGTGGCGGCCGTGGCGGCGAAGGTCAGCGGGGTCGTGACGATCTCGTCGCCGGGCTCGATGCCTGCCGCGGCGTAGGCGACATGCAGCGCCGCCGTGCCGGAAGTGACCGAGACAGCATGCTGGACACCGGCGCGCTCGGCGATGGCGGCTTCGAACCGATCGACCTCAGGCCCCGTCGTCAGCCAGTCGCTGCTCAGCGCCTCGGTGACGACCTGGATGTCGCTGGCGTCGATGGACTGACGCCCGTAGGGAAGCATCTCAGAGCCCACCCTCGATGATCTCGGCGATCTGCTCCTGGGTGTACCACTCGTCATTGGAGTCCGAGCGGAAGTGGAACCCGGGCTCGACCGGCGTCCCGTCCTCCGGAGGCTGGTACCCCCAGGTCGCGAGGTCGGGCTGGATGATGTAGTACTTGCCGTCCTGGATCATGACGGCACGGCGGCCCTCTTCGGGGCTGATCATCTCCTCGTGGAGCTTCTCGCCCGGGCGCAGGCCCACATCGACCAGTTCGGCGCCGGGGACGACAGCGTGGGCGAGGTCGGTGACCTTCATCGAGGGGATCTTCGGGACCAGCAGCTCGCCGCCCTGCATCAGCTCGAAGGTATCGATGACCATCTGCACGGCCTGCGGCAGCGAGATGAAGAAGCGGGTGCAGCGCAGATCGGTGATCGGCAGCGGCTTGCCCTCATCGCCGAGACGGCGGAAGAACGGGATGACCGAACCGCGCGAGCCCATCACATTGCCGTAGCGCACCACGGCGAAGCGGGTGTCATACGCCGCCGCATAGTGGTTGCCGGTGATGAACAGCTTGTCCGCGGTGAGCTTGGTGGCGCCGTAGAGGTTGATCGGGCTCGAGGCCTTGTCCGTCGAGAGGGCGACAACCTTCTTGACACCGGCGTCGATGGACGCCTCGATCACGTTCTGGCTGCCCAGGATGTTCGTCTTGACGAACTCGAAGGGGTTGTACTCCGCGGTGTCGACCTGCTTCAGCGCGGCGGCGTGGACGACATAGTCCACGTCCTTCAGAGCGCGGGAGAGCCGGCGCTCGTCACGGATGTCGCCGATGAACCACCGCAGACGCGGGTCGTTCCCGAACAGGTTGCGCACCTCGTACTGCTTCAGCTCGTCTCGGGAGAAGACGACCACACGACGGGGGTCATGGTTGTCGAGCACCTCGCGGAGGAAGGCCTTGCCGAAAGAGCCGGTCCCTCCGGTCACGAGAATGGAGGCACCAGTAAGGATCGACATGAACATCTCTTTCGTCGTCTGGGATGAGGTGCCACGGGGACTCCCCGGGGCTGCGCATGTCATTATGGCACGATGATCGAAACACGATGCGTGGCTGTGATTCAGGCTCGGATGGGGTCATCCCGACTCCCGGGAAAGGTGCTCCGGCCGCTCGCCGGCAGGCCCGTTCTCGGGTGGATGGTGCGCGCGGCGCAGTCAGCCGCCGGGGTGGACGAGGTAGTGGTCGCCACGTCCACCGATCCAGGTGACGATGCCGTCGCCGATCTTGCCGAGGAGCTCGGTGTGAAGGTCGTGCGGGGCAGCGAGGACGACGTCCTGTCCCGGTTCATGCTCGCCCTCGAAGAGACGCAGGCGGATGCTGTGGTGCGACTCACCGCGGACTGCCCGCTCGCGGATCCTGCCCTGATCTCCTCCGTGGTCGGCCTGTGGCGTTCGGACCCTTCGTTGGACTACACCGCCACCACGCTCGTGCGGACCCTGCCGCGGGGTCTCGACGTGGAGCTCGCCTCGCGGGCCGCGCTGGAGCGGGCGGACGCGGAGGCCGAGAGCTTCCACCGCACGCATGTGACCTCCTATCTGTACGACGGCAAGGCCTCGTTCCGCACAATGGGCCTCGTGGTGCAGCCCGCCGCCAACGATCTCCGGGTCACCCTGGACACCGTCGAAGACGGAGAGATGCTCGATGCGATCGTCGCCGAGCTCGGTGACCGCGCCCCGGCATGGCACGAGGTCGTCGATCTGCTGCGTGCACGCCCGGACATCACCGGCATCAACGCTGGGGTCCGTCAGAAGAAGCTGACCGAAGGATGACCCATGTCGTCATCCGCTGCGATGCGACCGAGCAGGGCGGCGTCGGTCACCTGGTGCGTGCGATCTCCGTCGCCGGCGCTGCCAGGAATGCCGGACACACCGTGGTCGTCGCCGGCTCGATCAGCTCCCCGCTGGCGCGGAACCTGCTGGCTGAGGCCGGTCTCGAGGTAGTCGGCGCCCCCTCCGACCTCGAGGTCCTCGCCGCTGAGCAGGGCGCGAGCGTCGTCCACATCGACGACTACGCGACCGGAGCTGACGCACTGGCCTCGGTGCGCGCGAGCCGGGCGCTCATGTCCTCGATGGAGGACGGCGAATTCGGCCGGCGACCTGCCGACGTCGTCATCGATTCCACGATCCGCGCAGAGCTCACCCACCGCCCGGAGGACGGCTCCGGGGTGGTGCTGCGCGGGATCAGCTACGCCCCGATGCGCCCGCAGGTGCTCGCCGCACGAGAGTTGCGGGATGCGACGGACAGGCCGGGTGCCGAGGCCCGGGTGCTGATCGTGATGGGCGGCACTGATCCGACTGGCGCCGCCGGGACGTTGGCGGCAGTCTGCTCTGCGGCCGACGGCATCAGTCAGGTGAGCGTGGTCTCCCCCGAGCGGAACTGGCCGGCGGTGCGCGCCGCAGCGGACGACGGGGTCGAGCTGATCGCCCCCTCCCCCGCATTCCTCGACCTCGTCAGCTCCGTGGACCTCGTGGTCAGCGCCGCCGGGACGACGGCCTGGGAGCTGGCCTGCATCGGCGCGCCGAGCATGCTGGTCGCCGTGGTGGAGAACCAGCGCGCCGGCTATGAGGCGGCGATGGCCGAGAAGATCGCCCGCGGACTGGGGACGCTCGAGGAGGTGCGCGCCGATCCTGCGGCTGCCACCTCCCGCGTGGAGTCTGCCCTCGCCGATCTGCGTTCCGGGCGGTCGTGGGCCTCCGTCGGCCGCACCGCCGTGGACGGTCTCGGAGCGCGACGGATCGTCGCCGCCTGGGAGGAGAGCCTCGCTGGCCGCATCGGCGAGAACGGCGCCCCCACCATCGCGCGCCGCGCGACCCTCGCCGACTCGTCCCTGCTGCTGCGGTGGCGCAACGACCCCAGCACCCGCGAGGTCTCACGGTCCCCCCAGAGCATCTCGTGGGACGGCCACACGGGCTGGTACCGGAGTCTGCTCGAGGATCCGCGGCGCGAGCTCTACGTCGTCGAGCGCGGCGGGGCCCCCGTGGGGACAGTCCGCTTCGATGCGCTCGAGGCCGACGAGTGGGAGGTCTCCATCACCCTCGCGCCCGAGGCGCGCGGCGGTGGCCTCTCTCGGCCGGTCCTGACTGCTGGCGAGTCGGCGTTCCTGGAGCTGCATCCGGGAACTGTGCTGGTCGCCGCGATCCTTCCCGACAACCTGCCGTCCCAGCGCCTGTTCGCGCGGGCCGGGTACCAGCTGGACCCGACCCGCGACGACGGCGACTTCGACGTCCTCGTCAGGCGAAACTTCAGACGAGATTCCAGCTGAGCGGCGTTCCGCGGCCCACGTCCTGGGTGAAGGTGCGGCCCAGCACGATATCCATGTAGCGGGGCTCGAGCCCGCCCGTGGGACGGATGGAGCGCACGTTCGCCTCGGTGACCACGTCACCGGCGCGGACGTCCTCCACGACGAACAGCGAACGGCGCAGGCGCTGGCTCTCGGCCTCGCTCGCGACGGGGCCGACGTGCACCTCACCGAGCGCGAGCCATGCATTGTGCGACTCGTCGACGAGGGCCTTCAGCTCTTCGGGCTCGAGGGAGAAGTCGGAGTCGACGCCACCGTCGGCTCGACGGAGCGTGACGTGCTTCTCGAGGATCGCAGCGCCGAACGCGACGGCGGCGACGCTCACGCCGATGCCCTTGGTGTGGTCGGACAGGCCGCTGACCACGTTCCAGGTGTCGCGCAGCACGGGCAGGGTGCGCAGGTTCGTGGACTCGGCGGTGGCCGGGTACGAGGAGGTGCAGCCGAGCACGGCGATCTGGTCGTTGCCTTCGGCGCGGATCGTCGCGACAGCGAGGTCGACGTCCGAGGCGTTCGCGGCGCCTGTCGAGAGGATGACCGGCTTGCCGGTGCGGGCGACCGTGCGCAGCAGCGGGATGTCACCGATCTCGAGCGAGGCGATCTTGTAGACCTGGGCGTCCAGGTCCTCGAGCAGCTGGACTGCGGTGGCATCGAAGGGGCTGGAGAACGGGATCATGCCGTGCTCGCGGGCGCGGGCGAAGATCGCTTCGTGCCAGTCCCAGGGCGTGTGAGCCTCCTGGTAGAGGCTGTAGAGGTTCCTGCCGCCCCACAGCCCGTGGCTGTCGGTGATGCTGAAGGCGGGGCCGTCGGCGTCGATCGTGATCGTGTCCGCCGTGTAGGTCTGGAGTTTGATCGCCGGGGCACCGGTCTCTGCGATCGCGTCGACGATCGCGAGGGCGCGGCCGAGGTCGCCGTTGTGGTTGCCGGACATCTCCGCTGCGACGAAGGGGCGATGGTTCTCGCCGACCTGGAGGTCGCCGATCTGGAGTGACTTGGGGGATCCGTGGAGGCTCGAAGACATGGTGCGATCGTACCGGAGCGGGCCCGGCGCTTCGCTCTCAGTGCGGCTGCGACGCGCGGGCCAGGCGCACCAGGCGAGCGCGGCATGCCGCCATGACGTGATCGAGGCATTCCTCGTAGGGAGCTGTGAAGTCGATCCAGGACGGCGCGATGATCCTCGAGTTCCGGGAGAGCTGGTCGATAGGTGTCGCCCCTCCCCCTGTGCGGTAGAAGTAGTTCTCGGGAGAGAAGCCCAACAGCCAGGTCGGCGTCCCGACGGCTGCGGCCAGCTCCATCGGCACCGTGCTGATCCCGATCACGAGGTCCATCGACGCCAGATGCCCGGCCAGACCCTCGAAGTCGTCGAACAGGTCCACGTCCTCGATCTGCCGGATCCCGTTCTCCTCGCAGTAGGCGGCTTCGGCGGGATCGATGGCGTGCTGCACGGACCAGAACTCGACCCCCTCGACGTCCAGCAGCGGTGCGAAACGCTCCACATTCGGATACATCATCCGCCGTGAACCTCCGGCGAAGTGACTCTTCCAGACCAGCCCCACCTTCAGCCTGCCCTCCGCCTTCGGCACCGCCCGGGCGGGGTCGGGGACGAGATAGGCGCCCGAGTCCGAGCGCGGGAGCACGCCGGCGAAGCGGTTGAAGGTCAGGTTCTGGCCGAAGGTGACGTGGTCCGACGCCGCCACATACGGATCGCAGACCGCCGTCAGATGGCTGGCGAGGATGAAGTCGCTGTAGCGACCGTCATAGACCGGGTTGAGGATCCCTCGCACGCGACGCGGGACGCCGACGAACTCCACCGAGGGGAAGCTCCGCTCGAGCAGCGACTGCAGGCGCGGATCACAGGTCGCAGTGACTGCGAAGCGGGAGGAGAGCTCGTCCAGGTACTGCGCCGTGCGGATCTCATCGCCGACTCCGTCATCGATGATGAGGAACAAGGACGACCCGGGCGCCTCCGGCAGCTCCTCATAGTTCAGGAAGGTGCTGCCGAGATCTCGCTTGAGAGTCCGCCACGGCGGCGCCGCCCGGCGCACGCTCCAGCTCTTGAGGAAGTCACCTTCGAGCAGCAGGGTGGTCGCCTGATCGCGGTCCCCGAGGCGGATGCCCGTGCGGCCGGCGCTCGCAGAGCCGTAGCCGATCTCGTTGCGGAGGTCGATGACGGAGTAGTCCTCGTCGAGCCGTGCATAGACGAACCGGAGGCCGGTCGCCGCGGCGGTGTAGGTCGGGTCCTCCTCGAGGACCGACCTCAGCAGCTCTGCAGCATCGCGGTGCGCCTCGTCCTCCATGGCGATCAGGCCGCGGCCGCAACGGGCGCCGAGCATCGTGTCGGGGACGCCCTGGAGATGTGGCACGAGAGAGTCCAGCTCTGCCAGGAGGTCCTTGACCGTGAGCACGCGCAGCAGTGAATCCTGGGTGTACACGTCCATGCTCGGGAACCGCTCGGCGGTCGCCGCGAGGCTTGCGGCGAAGAGCTCCTGGTGCGCCGGTCCCTTGGATCTCAGGTCATAGGTGAGGGCGAGCACGCCGGGGACCTCGAGGAATCTCGCAGGGATCTGGTCGAGGTCCCCGATCAGGGAGCCGGAGTCGAACCGCATCGCGGCTTCGAGCACGCCGCGATCGCCGAGCCCGAGCAGGGAGAGCTGTTGCTCCAGGAGCGTGCGCGCGACATCCGCATGGCCGTGGGTGACGAGGTCGCCGACGTAGCGGAGGTTGTCCTTCCACTGGTACGGGTCATCCTCGCCGTCGTCGAAGTAGTCCATGACCTCGACCTTCTGCAGCTCGGCTGTGCGAAGCCGGAACTCACGGAAGCGGAGATCTCTCACCGTCTGGCCGGAGGGCCGCGCGCTGCGCTCGGCGTGCTGGAGCACGTCCAGCGCCTGCAGCTTGTCGTCAGCATCCATGCCGGACAGCTGGATCCACTCGGCGAGCTTCACCGCCTCTGACGGGCTGAGAGCACGGTCCCCGAGGTGAGCGAGGTGGGGTGCCAGCAGCTCGTCTGACATGCGCCCGCTCTGGGCATGGAGCAAGGTCACGCCGACGAAGCACTGGTCGATGAAGGCGAGCTGGCGGGCGTCGACCTCCCCCAGCAGTTGCGAAGCGGTTCGGAAGTTCCGCAGCCTCGACAGATGACGGGCGATCTCGAGGCGACCGCCGACCGGGGCGCTCGACGCCCGCTCCATCAGTGCCTGACGACGACCCTTCGCATCGAACGGAGTTCTCGCGATACGCACGAGCTTGCGAAGCACTGCATCCACCGAAGGGCTCTCCTCGAGTCGGGCCTGATCATGGCTGCCTCGCCATAGCCCAGCAGTCTAGGCGGGCCACCGTCTCACAGGGCCGGGACCAGCGGCTCCGGCAGGAGTGCGTCGTGCTCGGGAAGTCGAGGGAGCCTGCTCGGGAGGTGGCTGAGCGGATGGCGCAGGAACACCAGCGGGGAGCCGCCCGAGCCCGCGTCCTGAACTCCCTCGGGCCGCTTCACCAGACCCAGGACAGCACCGGCCTTCCGCAGCGGGGCGCCGGTCCAATAGCTCAGGAACGGTCCCGGAGAGGTGCGATCCCAGCCCAGGGCCGTGCGCAGTGCCGGTGCGTCCAGCAGGTGCTCATGCCCGAGCTCGTGGCGGGCGAGATTCTGGCGCAGTGCGTCATCGGCGTCCTCGTGGAACTCCGGCCACAGCTCCCGCGTGCGCCGCGAGACCTCGGTCCCGAGCGCGCCGATAGCGATGTCCGTGCCGTAGATCGCGGTCGGCGTGCCCTCGGCGGCGGCGTAGACGACAGCGGTGGAGAGCTGGTTGGAGACGACTCGGTTCGCGCCCCGGACCAGCCGCAGGACCCTGCCGAGGAACTGCGGATCCCGCCGCTCGCCGGCGCTGACCACCCGGTGACCGTGCTCGAGCCAGACTCGCTGCTTCTCGGGGCGTTCGAGATCCTCCGGATGGAGGCAGATGATCGACGGGCCGTCGCGCTCGGCGAGCTCACGAGCGAGCGGGGCCTCGTCGTGCTGGAGCTTCACCAGGCGGGTGTCGTGCACCGGGAAGGCGACCGTGGCCCCGAGAGCCTCGACAGGCTGATCGGCGGCGAGCGCACTCAGATAGAGGAAAGGCGCGCCGATGGGTGTGGTCTCGAACTGGTCTGCGGCCGGGTCCCACCCTCGCGAGGCATGCGTCCAGACGAGCCGACGGGCCGTCCGGGGCAGCTTCGCGAAATCGGAGAAGTGGACGAGCGTCGGCGAGCGCACGGTCCAGCCGTGCTGGAGGAGTCCATGCAGGTGACGGACCGAGCGGAGCCCGGCGTGCTGCGCGAGCGCCGCGCTGTGGCCGTAGTAATGATTCTGGATGTCCATGGTCGCTCAGCCGAAGATCCGGTGTCGCGAGGCCGGGACCTCATACGGCACGAGGTCGTGCGGGGAGCTCGCGAAGCGGAACAGGCCCGACTCGACGTCCTGCAGCGTCTCCTCGTACCCCGGGACCTCGATCACGTAGGTCGGGCGGCCCAGGGCCGCGGACTCCCACAGGGAGGTGGAGAACGTCCCCACGCTCAGCACCGAGCGCCTGATGGTGGTCAGGGTGTCTTCGGCGGCGATGTCCACCTGAGACTCCAACCCTGCGGCGGCCAGCTCCTGCGCGATGATCGTGCGCTGGGCAGGATGCGGCGCGATCACGACGCGCAGCTCCGGACGCTCCCGGACCAGGTCCTGGACGAACGCGAGGATCCGGCGCAGGACGCGCGGCTGGGAGATGACGCACACATCCCATGCGGGATCCTCGCTCGTGCCCTCGTCGATCGCCGCAGTGAGCTCCGGCTGCTCCCGCGGGACGACGATGTGCTCGTCGTAGACGTTGGTGCGCTCGGCCCAGTAGTCCGACCAGGCGTAGAAGCGCGAGGCGCCATAGTGCGGCTTCGCACCGAACCAGAAGCTGGGCGCGTACCGGCTGGTCAGGGCGTACTGGATATCCGAGACTCGAGCGCCGGAGCGGTCCGCGGCAGCAGCGATGCCGGACCACCAGTGGCTCGAGGCGATGAGCACCTCCTCCGGGGCGACCCGCTCGAACACCGGGGTCCAGAACTCCCGCTCGGCGAGGAACTTCGCCAGCCGGTTGCGGAGATGGTCACCGAGGTCCACCTGGATGCCCAGAGCGTCGGACAGCGCCGCCTCGAACGGACGCGCGTCCACCTCGGGCACCCTCAGGTGCGCCCAGCGGCGGCGCGGATTCTGCTTCCACTGGTTGAACTCGGCGAAGGGGTAGACCATGTTCGTCTCGTCGACACCGGGATACCCGTCGGCATCGGGCTGCACGACGAAGAGCGTCTTGTCATCGACGAACGGAGCAGTGCGGTAGCCGCTCTGGCCACGGCGCGCGTAGTCGAAGACGACGGTGCGCGCCGAGGGGGCGGTGGTCAGGCGCTTGCTGCCGGTGTAGACGTCGTTCACGGTGCCGCCGGCGGAGGTGGAGAGTCCCCACAGCCCTGCCGCTTCGGCGAGCTGGATGATGAGAGCCGAGCGACCGAGCTCCCAGACGTGGACCCCGTCGGGGGTGGTGATGTCGAAGAGCCCGTGGTCGCGCTCGGCGGCGCAGATCCGTTCGAAGAGCTCGCCGTAGGACCACGGCGCGGTGATCCGTCGCTGAGAGGCGCCGTCGCGCAGGAGCAGCCAGTCGTATTCGCCCTGGATGCTCACCGCCGGCCGCTCGGCGGTGCCGCTGTTGGCGACCTGGACGCCGCCAGCGGAGTTGATCACGGTGCCGAAGTTGTCGACGCCGGCGGTCACGGGGAACCGTGGGTGGCGAGCGATCTCCCGCCCGGTCGGCGCTGCCGGCTTGACGGCCACCGCCCCCATCAGCATCGACATGGCGGTCCTGGCGTAGGTCGATGCGACCCGCCCGACAGACCCCATGGCCTGAGCGGGCAGCCCGACGGCCTGCCCGATCCCGCTGAGTCCCTTGGGCTCGGAGGACTGCGATGGTGCGGCGGTCTCATCCGACGTGCTCGCCGCAGGTGTGGCGGTCGATGTGCTCGCTGCGGAGTTCCCGTTCGGTGCGTTCACCACAGGGGCGTCGTCCGACGGGCTCGCCGCCGCGGGCGGAACGCTCGGGGCGGCGGCGTCGGTCTTCTCCGCGCTCTGCGGCGTCGACGCGGCAGCGGTGCGCGGCAGCGGTGAGGGCAGGATCTGCCGCAGCTTCCAGGCGACCGCCTCACCGGACTTTCCCGCGAACTCCACGAGAGCCGGCGGAGTGGTGCGCCAGGAGACATGTCGCGAACCGCCACGGGTGGCGAAGATCGTGTCGCGGACCGGTGGTATGCCGTCGCCGTAGGTCGCATCGCGGCGCAGATGGGGCCGCACCGGGAGCGCGGGCCCATGGGCTGGCCCCGCGAGGTAGTAGCGGTCGCTCGACCCCGGCTCCGTGCTGTACGAGACGACCTCGTGCCCGCCGACGGGGAACTCGATGATCGTGCTCGTGCCGACCTGCCGTACCGCAGGGGCGACGATCCGCTCGCCATCATCGATCCGGACGTCATGGAGAGCCGTCCGAGACTGCACCGTGATCTGGTGCATCCTGCGGGCCCCGACACGCTTCACACGGTGAACGATGTCGCTGGCTGCGACCGGCTCGCCGCCCTCGGTGGCGAACAGGACCGCGAGATCCACCTCCCGGCTCTCCGGCGATCCGAGCACCTTGCGATACTGCGCGACCACCGCGTCAGCCGCGAAGCGTTCGTCGAAGATCTCCCGCGCCCGGCCACCGAGGCGCTGACGCAGGTCGGCGTCTGCGGCGAGCTCACGCAGCCGCGCGGCCAGCTGCTCCACGTCGCCGAGCGGGACGATGTATCCGCTCTCGCCGTCCTCGACCACGTCGCGAGGCCCGAACTCGTAGTCGTAGGTGACGGTGGGCAGACGGTGATAGGCAGCCTCGAGCAAGGGATAGCCGAATCCCTCGGACAGCGACGTCATCAGGACGATGTCAGCACCCGAGTACACGTCCTGCTCGTCGCCGAAGCCGGGAATCCGCACCCGATCGGACAGTCCGAGGTGCTCGATCTTCTCCTGGACCGCGATGAAGTACGGGTTCAGCGGGCTGATGTTGCCCCACAGCGTGAGCCTCACGGACTCGTCGTCGACGAGCGAGAGAGCCTGGATCGCGTCGAGCTGGTTCTTGCGGTGCTGGAACGAGGCCGGCAGCACGATCTCGACCCCGTCGTGCGCGGCGCGGGTGACCGGGCTCGGATGGTGGATGTTCGGGATGAAGACGACATCGGACTCATCGAATTTCGGGACGAACTGCTCGCGCAGGCCCTCCGCCACTGTCTGCACCTGGTCGATGACATCCCGGGCCTCGTCCACCAGGGCCCAGAGCTGGTCATGGTGGCGGTAATCGCCATGGGCCTGCAGGACCGTGCGGACGCGACGCTGCTGGCCGGCGAGTGCTCGGTGGAAGGCGAGCGCCTGGAGGGGCGTCGTGAAGATGATCGTGTCGTCGGCAGTGAGCTCGGCGTTCAGCTGACGCAGGGCGGCCAGCTCGTTCTTGGTGAACTCGTAGGCGGTCGCGTAGACGCGGCCCTTCATCGTCGGGTGGATGTTCTCCGAGAGCAGGCGACCGCCTTCGGCGGGCAGGTCGCGCAGCGCGAACGCCGGCACCCCGGGATCCAGCGGCCATCTCGGCATCGCCAGAACCGCTCCATCACCGCCCCCGAGGAAGCTGAGCACTGCGAGCGGATATCCCCCTCGATGCAGTGCATTGGCGGTCTCCACCACGGACTTGTGGTACCCGGTCGGCCCGGCGAGCTCGTTCACGCAGATCAGGATCATAGTGTCGAGCAGTCTATCGATGGGGCCCTGCTAGATCCGGTTCTTGCGCAGAGCCGCGGCAGCCCCCGTGACAAGATGCACGGCCGCACTCGGCGCAGACAGCCCCTCCTGTCGACGCAGCACCTGCCACACGGCGCGCAGCGCGCGTCCACGATCGGCGGAATGGGAGTCGGGCTGGGATGCCCGGTAGAGGGCCAGCGGCTCGTCGATCCCGGCGGCGTCACCGTGGTCACGGAGAGTGAGCAGCCACAGCGCCCAGTCCTCGGCGCCTGGAATGTCGGGCATGGCCACCGGGCCTGTGCGCTGCAGGTCGAGCATCGCCGTGAGATTCCCGATGACATTGCGGCGCTGGAGCCCGGAAAGCGTGAGACGCCTCGGAACCCGCACCACCCGCCCTTCGGGGGTGAAGTTCTCGGCCGACCCTGCGAAGGACGCGTCCACGCGGTGATATCCGCTGTACACGAGCGCCGCACCGCTGGACACGGCCAGCGCCAGCTGCCGCTCGAGCTTCTCCGGGAGCCACAGATCGTCAGCGTCACAGAAGGCGAGGTATCGGCCGACGCCGGTCTCTATGCCCGTGTTGCGCGCTGCCGCTGGGCCGCCGCTGCGTTCACGGCGGATCAGGCGCAGGCGGGGATCCGCTGCGGCGAGCTCTTCGACGATGTCCACGGTGTCGTCCGTGGAAGCGTCGTCGACGACGACCAGCTCGAGATCGCGAAAGGTCTGATCGAGTACGCTGACGACCGATTGACGCAGGGTCCTGGACCCGTTGTGGACCGGCATGACGACTGTCACCAGCGGGAGTCGTTCTTCTGCGGCAGTCATGGTGCAAGATCATACCGACGCCGCAGGTCCATGCGGCCTGCCGACAATGTCCAGCTCGAGGAGAACGACTTTGGCCGACCAGAAGGCGCAGGTACCCCTCGCTCCGCGCCTCACCTCTGCAGAGTCGCAGGCTCTCGCAGCGCAATCAGGGCTGGATGAGATGGGGATCCGTCCTCCGCTCAGCCGCTATATCGCGCAGGTGTGGCAGCGCCGTTCCTTCATCTGGAACCTCTCCGCGTCGCGGGCGTATTCGCGCAACCAGGGCTCGTACCTGGGTCAGGCGTGGGCAGTGCTCCGCCCGATCCTCGATGCCGGCGTGTACGTCATCATCTTCGGATTCCTGTTCCACTCCAGCGCCCCGGGGATCGAGAACCGTGCGGCGTTCATCGTGATCGGGACATTCACGTATTCGCTCTTCCAGACGTCGGTGATGTCGGGCCTCAACTCGATCCCGGCGAACCTGCAGCTGATCCGATCACACCGGTTCCCCCGCGCTGTGGTCCCGCTCGCAACGGTGATGACCGAGATGGTGATGTTCGCCCCGATCCTTGTCGCGATGATGGTGGTCGCGATGATCACGGGACTGTTCCCCGGCATGGGCGCCGTGACGCCGACCTGGTCATGGCTCCTGCTGCCGTTCGCCGCCGTGCTCCTGATGATCTTCTCCTCAGGGCTCGCGCTGTTCTTCGCGCGCGTCGGTGCCCGTGCACCCGACATCGCCAACGCGATGCCGTTCATCCTGACTCTCGGCCGTTACGCCTCCGGGGCGATGTTCCTGATCCCGGCGATGGTTCCGGACAGCCTGTGGTTCAAGCCGCTCCTGATCCACCAGCCCGTCGCGATCTACCTGGAGCTGTTCCGTGCCGTGTTCGGCAACGAGGAACTGATTCCTATGACCGCGATGCTCTGGTTCGAGGCCATCGCCTGGGCGGTAGTCATCTTCGCCCTCGGATTCCTATACTTCTGGCGCGCAGAGGAGACGTACGGTCGTGACTGAAGACATCGATTACGAAATCGACCCCGAGAACCTTCCGCAGCGCTTGGAGCGCAAGCCGCTCGGCCCGCCCTCCGTGGTGGTCGACGACCTGCACATCACGTATCGAGTGTTCGGTGCACGCCGGGGCGGCACCACCAAGGAGCGCAGCTCCCTGTGGGACAAGGCCATCAGCCTGGGTCGCCCGAACACCGGACCGATCACAGAAGTCCCCGCTGTCCGCGGAGTCTCCTTCGTCGCCCATCACGGCGAGTCGATCGGCATACTCGGCACCAACGGGTCCGGCAAGTCGACGCTGCTGCGCGCGGTGGCGGGTCTGCTCCCCCCGACCTCCGGCCGAGTCTTCACGTCGGCGGAGCCCGAGCTGCTCGGCGTGAACGCCGCGCTGCTGCCCCGACTCACCGGCGAACGCAACATCACGATCGGCGGTCTGGCGCTGGGGCTGAACAACAAGGAAGTGCGGAAGAACATCCCGGGTGTCTCCGAATTCGCCGAGCTCGGCGATTTCCTCTACCTGCCGATGACCTCCTACTCCTCCGGCATGGCTTCGCGGCTCCGATTCGCCATCTCGACCATCCGCACTCCCGAGATCCTCATGATCGATGAGGCGCTGGCCACGGGCGATGCGTCCTTCCGCAAGAAGAGCACCGCCCGCATCGAGGAGATCCGTGCTGAGGCCGGCACGGTCTTCTTCGTGTCGCACTCCCTGGCATCCGTCCGGGCGATGTGCACGCGCGCGCTCTGGATCGAGAAGGGCGTTCTCGTCGCGGATGGCGACGTCGATGAGGTCGCCGATGCCTACCACGACTTCGTCGAAGGGCGCTCCGACGCTTCGTCCGGTGCAAATCTGAAGTAGCCGCCCGAGCGCTCGGCATCGGGCAGGGCATCGAGTCGCCCTTCTTCCACTCGCGGGACGGGAGATCCTGTACTCGCGGCGAACCGTCCCGACCTACCACTTTCGCCTCGGCGAATGTCAGCGCGGAGCGACCGAAGCGTCTCTCCGATGTGTCTCAGCAGTACCGACAGCGATCCCCTGCGTCCTCACAGAGTGCCTTGCACGGCGCGCTCCCTGCTAAATTCGCAATGACCGGTAGAGCGGGCAGGGAAAGGATGAACTGTGAGTGAGCTGGACTCCTTGTGGCTGTCGCCGTTATCGAACGTCGCCGGCGTGGTGGGTGGCCTGATCCTGCTTTACGTCGGCGTGATGCGGTTTATCCCTCCTGTCCAAGCCTTCCTCATCATGCGCCCTCTGGCATGGTGACGTGCTCGTAAGGAAGGGCTCGACAGGACGACCTGGCGACATCTGAACCGGGACGCGACGGAACACGTCAGAGGACGCAACACCAGGCCGGGAGCTGTGCTGGGAGATCTGCTGCGTCTTTACGAAGGAGCCTCCCGCCCCACCCCCTGGACTGAGTGGCGCACCTCGTTGGAGAAGTGCATCGAGCGCACCACGGCACCCGATGTGGCCTTCATCGCTACTCGCTTCGTGGTTCCTGAACAGGTGAAGCGGCTGGACGACCTGCTGAACGGCATAGCAGAGCTGCTCGCGCGATTCGACAGAGTCGCACCCGTCCCCCGTGCCTTGGCATCTCGGCCACCGCGCAGCGGAGGCGACGTCTCGTCTGCAGCCTTCGCCACCGCTCTTTCCGGAGCGGCCGTGCTCGTCGATGCTGGAGCGTCGCGCAGCGGCGCAGCGGACAGCGTCCTCGTCTGGGCTGACACCACCTTTCGCGACCGAGAAGTCGGGCCGCACGAACGAAGCGCATACGACGACACACCCGATGGGCTCGACTTCCCTGAGTCCTCGCGCTTGGGCGACTACAACGGTCGGCTCATCGAACTCAACGCAGTCACGCTGGCGGCGAACTCCAGCGAGGGAGAAGTCTCCTTCGTCCTGGAGACCACCGAAACCTCCTATCAAGCGACCGAGCCGCCAGGCGACATCGCGGCGAAGGGCCTGTCCCCCACGTCGCAGGATGCGGGGCTTCCTGTCTTCCGCAGGGAGGCGTCAGACTCTCCCGAGCCTTCACATTCCCTCCGGAGAAGTGAAACCTCGCTAGGTCATCAGCGCACGTGTCCCGTCACGTCCTATGTGTCGCTCATGACCCGCAGCACTCCGGTCGACGGAGTCGACGTACTGGGACTTCCGACGTCGGTCACGGGAGCCGTCGCCTCGGGGCCCGTGGACATGGTCGTCCTCTGTCGACGCAGCGCCGCGACTCGCAATGGAGCTGGCACGCTCAGTGCGACCGCAGGAGGCGTCATCGAACTGGATCAGCAGGACATCAGGTTGGACACAGACGCTCTGGGAGCGCCTGATGTCACCGGTTCTGCCCTCCGCGAGATGACCGAAGAGCTGGGTATCCCGCCAGGTGAGGTCGCGCTGGTCCCCGTAGCTGCGTTCGTGTCGACGATCGACGGCCAGGGCAGCACCTCCTCTGGTCGCGGTACAGGTCAGGTCGTCGCGAGCGTCCTCCATATCGGAACGACATCGCTGGGGCTCACAGGGCTGCTCCAAGCACGCCACCACGCAAGTGCCACTCGTGGTGCCTTTGAAGTCGACAACCTTGAAGCAATTGCGATGCTGCCGGGCGAGGAGGGGCTCTCCCTATTCGTCGCAACAATCCGCGAGCACGCATGCAGACTCGATCAGCACGGCCTGCTCACCTGCTTCTACGCTGCGTTACGCATCTACCCCTCAGGAGTCATCGACGCTTTCAAAGAAGCTTTCGAGGTTCCGTGGTGGTCTATTCCGTGGGCCGGGGAGGAGCAGGGTGGAAGGCTTCGCGTCGTGAGGGACGTCCGCCAGATCATGCCTGACGATGCGAAGCTCATCGAGGCCGCTCACCGTCGCTGGGCGCCTCAATGGGATGACCTTCTCCTCTATCTGGGCAGGGACGGGAAACCAGACACGCCACATTGCCGGTGACCGCGTACCCGCTGCTCATGCATCCAGTCCGTCGGGATCGGTGAGGGTGGCCGGACGCGGGGCGTCGGCCAAGGCTGAGGTGGCGAGCAGCAGCCCGCCGGTGGAATCGTCGTGGATGTACCACTCTCCGGTGGTGGGGCATACCCAGGAGTCGGTCCCGTCGGAGGAGGGGACCAGCTTCTCGCCGGAGCGTCCCACCCAGCCCAGGCGCCGAGCCGGGACTCCGGCCACCAGTGCATGCGGGGGGACGTCCGCGACCACGGTGGCGCCGGCGGCGACCATCGCCCAGGCCCCGATGGTCACGGGTGCCACGCAGACTGCGCGGGCACCGATCGAGGCACCGGTCTCGCAGGTCACGCCGACAGGTTCCCAGTCGGACGCTGATTTCGGGGTGAGGTCGGGGTTGACCGCGCGCGGGAAGTGGTCATTGGTGAACACCGCGGCGGGGCCGACGAAGACGCCGTTGGCGAGCTTCGCGGGCTCATAGACCAGCGCATAGTTCTGGACCTTGCAGCCGTTGCCCATCTGCACGCCGGAGCCGATATAGGCACCGCGGCCGATCACGCAGTCGGTGCCGAGCCGGGCGCCCTCGCGAACCTGTGCGAGATGCCAGACGGAGCTGCCGTCCCCGATGGTCGCGTCGTCCGAGATGTCGGCCCCCGGGGCGACCCGGTAGGCAGGGGTGTCAGTCATGAGGCCGACGATACAACGAGCTCTGGCCAGTAACAGGACGGAACGCCCCGTGAAGCAGCTGGGAGGGGAGCGCGCACCTCACCGCGTTCTCACCAGAGGTGCTGAGTCACCGCGAAGCTCGCAGCTTCTCCCCCTTGGCGAGCGCGATCTCGCGCAGCTCCGCCTGGAAGGCGACCATCCGCTCGCGGAGGCGCTCCGCCTCCGCGCCGGAGCCGGCGGCGAGGATCCGGGCGGCGAGCAGGCCGGCGTTGCGGGCGCCGCCGATGGAGACGGTCGCGACCGGCACCCCAGCGGGCATCTGCACGATCGACAGGAGGGAGTCCATGCCGTCGAGGTGCTTGAGCGGCACCGGCACCCCGATCACGGGCAGGGGGGTGAGGGAGGCGAGCATGCCGGGCAGGTGGGCGGCACCGCCAGCACCGGCGATCACCACCCGCAGCCCGCGCTCGGCGGCACTGCGGCCCCAGGTGACCATGTCCTCGGGCATCCGGTGGGCGGAGATGACTTCGACGGAGGCGTGGATCTCGAACTCGGCGAGTGCCTCCTCCGCTGCCTTCATCACCGGGTAGTCGGAGTCGGAGCCCATCACGATGCCCACCAGTGGGCGGGAGGTGTTCTCGGTCATCGGGTCTCTCCTGAGGTCTCGGACGTGGCGGGCGCTGCGGTGGCGGGTGCGCCGGTCGCGGTTGCGGCAGGGACAGGTGCAGCGGCGGCGGCAGGCCCATCGATGATCAGTCGCTCGGCGTGGTGGGCACGCGCGAGCAGCTCGTCCGCGTCCGCGCCGACGAGGGTGACATGCCCGATCTTGCGGCCGGGCCGCACAGACTTGCCGTAGAGGTGGATCTTCAGCTCCGGATCGGCGGCGAGCGCGGCGTGGGCGCCGGGTGCGAGGTCCTCGGCGGTTCCGCCGAGCAGGTTCACCATCACCGAGACCGGGGCGAGCGGGGTCGTGGCGCCGAGCGGCAGATCGGCGACTGCTCGCAGATGCTGTTCGAACTGGCCGGTGACGGCGCCGTCCATGGACCAGTGGCCGGTGTTATGGGGACGCATGGCGAGCTCGTTGACGAGCACCTCGCCGCCCGGCGTCTCGAACAGCTCGACGGCGAGCATCCCGGTGACGTCGAGGTCCTCCGCGATGGCGAGGGCGAGGTCCTGGATCCGCTGCTGGTCCTCCGCAGCGAGCCCGGGCGCGGGGGCGACCACTTCGTAGCAGACCCCGTCCTTCTGCACCGACTGCACCACAGGATAGGCCACAGCCTCTCCTCCGGGCCGGCGTGCGACCTGGGCGGAGAGCTCGCGGGTGAAAGGCACCAGCTCCTCGGCGAGCAGCTCACCGTGCTCGGCGAGCCATTCCTGGGCCTGGTCTGCGTGCTCGATGATCTGCACTCCGTGGGCGTCGTAGCCGCCGCGGGGGGTCTTGATCACGATCCTGCCGTCACTCTCGGTGAGCGCGTTCTCCAGGTCCGCTGCAGAGCTGATCCGCCACCAGCGCGGGCACGGGTGGCCGAGGGCCGTGAGGCGCTCGCGCATCACCAGCTTGTCCTGCGCATGGAGGAGAGCCGCCGGGCCGGGTCGCACCGCGGCGGTCCCGGCACGCTCGATGTCCTCCAGGATCTGGGTGGGCACATGCTCGTGATCGAAGGTGATCACGTCGACCTCTGAGGCCAGGTCGCTCACCGCTCGGGCGTCGTCGTGCCGTCCGATCCGTACGTCGGCGGCGACGGCTGCGGCGCTCTCCGCTGGGTCGGTGGCCAGCACCGGCGTGGCGAGGCCCAGTTCGATCGCAGGGCCGATCATCATCCGGGCCAGCTGCCCGGCGCCGATGAGGCCGACGCTGCGGGCACCCACCGGACTCTCGGGGGTCGCGGCGGGGGCGGCTGCCGCCGTCGGATGGACGGACGGCTCAGGGCGGGGCGGGGTCATCGACACGGCGGCCAGTGTACGAGGTCAGCTCCGCGAACGCGGGCGGCGCCGGACCACGGACCCCTGAGGCAGGGAATCAAGGTCGTCCGCGCCGGGGCGCAACCGCTGCGCGGCGCTCGGCATCATGTCGGCGCGGACCCCTCGGGCGGCCTTCGCGAGCCGCCCGCCGCGACCGTCCCGAGGTGCTCGTGCGCTGCGGCCGCTGCGCTTGTCCTCGTAGTCGTCCTCACCGCCGTCATCACCGGGCGCGGAGATCAGGAACACTCCAAAGGTGGTGGGGTTCTCGGTGAGCAGTTCGAGGCGACCGCCGTCGTCCTCGACCAGGGTCCGGGCGAGCGCGAGGCCCACGCCGGTGCCGCTCGAGCTGCGCCCGGAGACGGACCGCTCGAAGATCCGCGCGCCGAGCTCCGGGTCGATGCCCCCGCCGTCGTCGGAGACCTCGACCACGGTCGAGTGGTCGTTGCGACGCACTTTGACGGTGGTGCGCCCGCCGCCATGGGCGAGCGCGTTCTCCACCAGTGTGGCGATCACCTGGGTGAGAGGTCCGGTCGAGCCCCAGACCGCGGCGCTGCGCGGAACCTGCACCCGCAGCTCTCGATGGGCGCGCCGATATGCCGGCGACCACTCCTCGCTCTGCTGGGTCAGCACATTGCGCAGCTCGACCACGCCCGGGCTGCGGCGCTGGGAGGCGCGCGGCGCGTTGATGAGGTCGTGCACCACCTCGGTGAGGCGGTCGATCTGCTCGAGCGAGATGCGGGCCTCTTCGCGCACCCACTCCTCGGAGCTGGTCGCGAGGATCTCGTCCAGGCGCATCGACAGTGCGGTCAGCGGGGTGCGGAGCTGATGGGAGGCGTCGGAGGCCAGACGGCTCTCCGCCTCGAGCCGTTCGTTGAGCATCGCGCCGGAGCGGGCGAGCTCCTCGGCGACGTCGTCGATCTCAGCGATCCCGGAGGCGTGCCAGGGGCCGCGGGAGCGACCGGAGCCCATCTCCTCGGCGCGCCGGCTGAGCCGGGCCAGCGGCATCGAGATCCGTTGTGCCTGCCACAGCGCCTCGGAGACACCGATGGACAGTGCCGCCAACCCGGCGACGGTGATCAGCACCCAGGCGCTGGCCGTGTGCGCACGCACGTCCGACTGCGGGATGTATACGGCGATCGACTGGCCGGAGGCGCCATTGGTGGTGACCTTCTCGGGTTTCTCTCCCGGAGGGTCGCCAGCGGTGTAGGTGACGTCGTCGTGGACCACCGAGATCGCGATGTTCAGGTCCGTCTGCGCATCGACGTGGCGCTGGAGCAGCGCCTCATCGATCTCGCCGCCTTCCTGGAGGCGCGCCTCGGTATCGATGCGCACGGTGTCGACGATCTTGTTCGCCTGGTTGGTGAGGCTCTGACTGGCCAGGGTCAACCAGGAGACGCCCAGCGGGATCCCGAGCATGAGGACGGCCAGGAGCACGGTGATGATGGTGGCCTGCAGCACGCGCTGCCGCACCGGTCAGCTCTCCGAGCCGGTCTCGAAGCGGAAGCCCACTCCCCTCACCGTGGTGATCCGGCGGGGATCGGTGGCATCGTCGCCGAGCTTGCGTCGAAGCCAGGAGACGTGCATGTCCAAGGTCTTGGTGGAGCCCCACCACTCGGCGCCCCACACCTCGCGCATCAGATCGTCGCGGGTCACGACGCTGCCGGACTCTCTCACCAGCACGGTGAGCAGGTCGTACTCCTTGGCGGAGAGGCTCAGCTCCTCGCCGTCGGCGTAGGCGCGACGGGCGGACACGTCGAGCATGACGCCGTTGACGTCGAAGCTGTCCCCGGAGTCCTCCATCGCCTGCGAGCGCCGCATCAGGGCCCGGATACGGGCCTGGAGCTCCCCGAGGCGGAACGGCTTGGTGACATAGTCGTCGGCGCCGGCGTCGAGGCCCACCACGGCGTCCACCTCATCGGCGCGTGCGGTGAGGATCAGGATCGGGGACTCCAGCCCGCCCTTGCGTAGTCGCCTGGCGACCTCGAGGCCGTCGAGATCGGGCAGGCCGAGATCGAGGATGACCAGGTCGATCGGTTCGGGTCCCGCCGCGATCGCGAGCGCGTCCATCCCCCGTGACGCGCGGGTCACGGTGTAGCCCTCCCGGTCCAGTGCGCGGGAAAGTGGTTCGGCAATGGCCGAGTCGTCCTCGACGAGTAGCAGTCGTGTCACGAGTTCCATCCTACGACGATGCCGGCAGAGACTGCCCGGACTGGGGTGAGGTCGAGCATCCCTCCATCATCACAGCTCCGCCGTGATCACAGCGAACCCGGGCGCTCGCGGCGCCCTCCGACCGCGGCTCACAGGCCCATATCGAGCGGTGCCGAGCGGTCACGACTCATCTCTTGGACGCGCACGCTTCCGATCCCGTGCAGCTCGACCTCCTCGCCCTCGGTGAGCGTGAATCCGCCGGGCAGCGCCTGGGACACCGCGGCGGCGGTGTCCCCATCGACGAGGACGGTCCCCGGCCGCGCCACGGACTCCATCCGCGCGGCGAGGTTGACGGTGGGGCCGAACACGTCTCCGTAACGGGAGAACATCGACCCCCAGGCCAGTCCCACCCGCACCGGTGGCAGATCGGTCGCGGCGGTGATGGCCTCGGCGAGGCTGACCGCGATCTGGGCGCCGTCTTCGGGCGTGTCGGCGAGGAACATGATCTCGTCGCCCACCGTCTTGACCACCCGGCCGCCACCCACGGAGATCAGATCTCGGCTCACGGACTCGAAACGGCCGACCATGTCCGCCAGCTCAGCGCCAGGCAGATCCTGCGCAAGGCGGGTGAACTGGACGAGGTCCGCGAAGCCGATGGCTCTCTGGAGCGGGAACAGCTCATCGGTGTCTCGGTGCAGGACTTCGCTGCCGGCGCGGGCCGCATAGGCGGCGAGCTGCCGACGGAAGGTGAACATCACCTGCGATTCGAAGACCTCCAGCAGCTCCGGGATCGAGTCGAGCATCTGCTGACGGGCCTGGGCGTCGTCGAGTCCGTCGGCGTACTTCGCCTCGTCCACAAGTGCCTCGGTGATCCACATCGCCAGCCGACCCATATGGAAGCCCAGCCCGCGGGAGATGCTCGCGAAGGCACGCTCGGTGATCGCTCCGTCCTCGACGATCGCGGCGAGATCGCCGATCGCGTAGGCATCCTCCTCGGTGAACACCACTGTGTCCTCGTCCACCGGGGTGAAGCCGAGCGAGCGCCAGTACACGGAGGTGAGACGTTCGGGGATGTCCTGCTGATCGGCGAGATCTCGACGCGAGTACTTGCGCGGGCCCTGCAGCAGCACCTTCTCGAGTGCACCGACGCTGCGACGCACAGCAGCGAACCGCTTGTTGAGATCGAGGATCTCCTGATCATCCAGCGAGGCCTGCCCGGAGGCACCCTCAGAGAGATCGGGCAGCTCTGCGGTCTCCACGGGGACGGAGTCCACCGGGACGGACCCGTGCGGCGCCGCTGATGGCTCGCGGGGAGCACTGCTGCCCTCCCGGCCTGCGGCGCGATCCAGGTCTTCCATGCCTCCGGTCACGTGACGTGCTCCTCCTGCTCGATGTCCTTCAAGTTCGCCATGCGGTCACGGGGACTGCCCGAGCCGCAGATGCCTCACGTCCCCGACATCCACGGCCACCTGGCCGCTTCCTTCTGGCCCCTCACGATCGACGACCAGCCTGCCGTGGCCGTCCACGCCCCGGGCGAGGCCGAACCAGGAGCTCGACCGTGCTCCCCCCGTGCCGAGATCCCCCAGAGGATCGACGCGCACATGACGCCCCACCGTGAGGCACGTCACAGTGTAGCGGTCGTGGGTCCCGGAGCGAATGCCGTCTCCGCTCGCGGACTCGAGGCGTGCGAGCTCCTGCGCGAGCGCTGTCACCAGCGACTCCTCCAGACGCTCCCGCAGTTCCTGATCGGACAGGCCATCCGCCGCTCCCGCACTCCCTGCACTGCCACTGCCACTGCCACTGCCACTGCCACTGCACAGTCCTCCCTCGCCCCGCAGCCAGGCCGCGTCGGGCACGGCAGAGCCGTCCTGCTGATGCACCGGCCCGCGCAGGTTCAGCCCGATGCCCACCAGGACCGTCTGCGCGCCGCGCCCCTCCACCAGAATCCCTCCGAGCTTCCGACCGTCCGCCGTGTGCAGGTCGTTGGGCCATTTGAGACCGATCTCCGCTGTCGCCCGCAGGCCGAGCACCTCGCCGAGCGCGGTCACCGCGGCGAGCCCGGCGGCCAGCGGGAACCAGCCGCGCTCAGCGGGGGGCAGTCCGCTGCGATGCACATAGGTGAGCGACACGCTGGAGTCTTCGGGGCTCGCGAAAGCTCGACCGAGCCGTCCCCGACCGGCCGTCTGATGGCGGGCTGTGAGCGCGAAGGGCGGTTCCCGCCCGTCGCGCAGCTGGAGCGTCGCTTCGTCCTGAGTCGACGTGACCGTGCCTCGGCGCATGATGACCGGTCCTGCTGTGCCCGCCCTGCTCGTCATGCCGCTCCTCGTCCCACTGCTTGCTGCCCGTCCTGCTGCCCGGAGGGGGGACCCGTCGTTCTCGAGCCGCCACGGACGTTCGCGCCGCTGACAGTCGTGAACGATCGCCGTCGGACCTCCGTAGCGTAGTATCCCGGTGTCCATCCGCCGGATCACTACGCGGCCTCACAGGCCGCAGCAGGAGGCTCCGTGACCGACGCTCCTCGGCCGCTCACCACCGCCCAGCGACTCGAGGACCTGCGCGCGCGCAACGCCGCCGCGGTCTCCGCCGCCGACGAGCTCGCGGTCCAGAAGCAGCATGCCCGGGGCAAGAAGACCGCTCGGGAACGGATCTCCGATCTGCTGGACGACGGCTCCTTCGTCGAGACCGATCGCTTCGTACGGCACCAGGCCCGCAGCTTCGGCATCGACGCCAAGCGGCCGGACGGGGACGGAATCGTCACCGGCTATGGCACCATCGACGGCCGCCAGGTGTGCGTGTACTCACAGGACTTCACCGTCTTCGGCGGCTCCCTCGGCGAGGCCCACGGCCGCAAGATCCAGAAGATCCAGGACCTCGCGCTGAGCACCGGGGTGCCGATCATCGGCATCCTGGACGGTGGCGGCGCCCGCATCCAGGAGGGCGTCGCCTCGCTCGCGATGTTCGCCGGGATCTTCAAGCGCAACACCCGCGCCTCAGGCGTGATCCCGCAGATCTCCCTGATCATGGGCCCGGCCGCCGGTGGAGCGGTCTACTCCCCGGCGCTGACCGACATCATCGTGATGGTCGAGAAGACCTCCCACATGTTCATCACCGGGCCCGACGTGATCCGCACCGTCACCGGTGAGGATGTCGGCTTCGAGGAGCTCGGCGGCGCGCGCACCCACTCCTCCCGCTCCGGAGTCGCCCATTACATGGCGCCCGACGAAGCCGAGGCGATCGAGTACGTCAAGGACCTGCTCAGCTACCTCCCGGCCAACACGCTCAGCCCTGCCCCGTCGTTCCCGGTGCCCTTCGAGCAGGACCACACTCCGGCGGACACCGCGCTGGACGCCCTGGTGCCGGATTCGCCGAACCAGCCCTACGACATGCTCACGGTGCTGCGTGCAGTGCTCGATGACGAGGAGTTCCTCGAGGTCCAGCCGCTGTTCGCCCGCAACATCCTGGTGGGCTTCGGCCGCGTCGAGGGCTCCAGCGTGGGCATCATCGCCAACCAGCCCTCACACCTTGCCGGCACCCTGGACATCGACGCCTCCGAGAAGGCGGCACGTTTCGTGCGACTGTGCGATACGAACAACATCCCGGTCCTCACCTTCGTGGACGTTCCCGGTTTCCTCCCCGGCACCGATCAGGAGTACGGCGGGATCATCCGCCGCGGCGCGAAGCTGCTGTACGCCTACGCCGAGGCGACCGTCCCGCTGATCACCGTCATCACGCGCAAGGCCTACGGCGGCGCGTACATCGTGATGGGATCCAAGGAGCTCGGCGCGGACATCAACCTCGCCTGGCCCACGGCGCAGATCGCCGTCATGGGCTCCCAGGGCGCGGTGAACATCCTCCATCGGGGCGATCTGCGCGAGGTCGCTGAGCGGGGCGGGGATGTCGAGTCCGAGCGCAAGCGCTTCGAGGCCGAGTACGACGAACAGTTCGCCAACCCGTATACCGCTGCCGAGCGCGGCTGGATCGATGGGGTGATCCGTCCTGCGGACACCCGGCTGGAGGTGGCCCGCGCATTGCGCGCGCTGCGCACCAAGCGGGACACCCTGCCCACCAAGAAGCACGGGAACATCCCGCTGTGACCGCTCCCCACACCACGACAGGCCCGGCCGGCACCCACCAGGTGGGCTCCGCCGATGCTCCGCAGGTGCGCCCTTCCGACGTCCGACTGGTGCAGGGATACCTGCGTGACGACGAGCTCGCCGCGATCGCGGTGGTGATCTCCGCGATGAGCGTCACCAGTCGACTGGAGGCTGAAGAGCGCTCCCTCGCCGAAGGTCAGGGCGCTGGAGCTGGCGCATGGGCCGACCCCGTGCACTGCCATCCCCGCGCTCACGGACTGAGGGGGCTGCCCTCCCCTGCTGCCTGGCAGTTCTCAGATCGCTGAACCTGTCGCGCCTCGCACTAGACTGCGGCGCATGCCCGAGCCTGCTGCTTCCGCCTCCGTGCGCACCGCCTCTGCCCTTGATCGCCTGGCCGACGAGTACGTCGAGCTGAGCGCCCGCCTGGACCCGTTCCTCGCCACCTCGCTCGGCATCCCCGGCTACGACACCGAGGTCACCGAGTACTCCCCGGCTGCCGTCGACGAACGCACCGGGGCCGCACGGACCCTGCTGTCACGCATCGCCGAGGTCCCCGACCAGGACGCGGTCGACAACGTCACCAGGGCCGCGCTCACCGAGCGCCTGGGCCTCGAGATCGAGCGCGCAGAGCAGCGACTGGACATCGCGACCGTCAACAACCTCGCCTCCCCGCTGCAATCCCGTGACGTGCTGGACCAGATGCCCACCGAGTCCGCCGCGGACTGGCACGTGATCGCCCAGCGCATGCAGGCGATGCCCCGCACTCTCAGCACCTGGGTCCAATCGCTGCAAGAGGCTGCTGAGCACGGGGTGCTCTCCTCCCGCCGCCAGCTCCTGCTCGGCGCGGTGCAGGCCCGCGGCTACGCCGCTGAGGACGGCTTCTTCGCCGGCTTCGCCCGGGACGCTGTGGGCGATGACGCCCAGCGCTCACAGGTCACAGAGGCGGCCCGCACCGCCGCCCAGGGCTACCTCGACCTTGCCGACCAGCTGGAGACGCTCGCCCCCCGCGCCCCCGAGCACGACGCCGTCGGGCGGGACGCCTACGCCCTGGCCTCCCGCACCTACCTGGGGACCGATATCGACATCGACGAGACCTACGCCTGGGGCATCGAGGAGCTGCGCTCCGTGGTCGCCGAGCAGGAAGAGGTCGCGGAGCGCATCAACACCCGCGCCGGCAATGGCGGTGGTCGTTCCGTCGACGCCGCCAAGGAGGCGCTGAACACCGACCCTGCCCGGATCCTGCACGGCACCGAGGAGCTGCGCAGCTGGATGCAGAACCTCAGCGACCGTGCCATCGAGGACCTCGCCGGCGCCCATTTCGACATCCCCGAGCCGCTGCGTCGGCTCGAATGCAAGATCGCCCGCACCGGCTCCGGCGGGATCTACTACACCGGCCCCAGCGAGGACCTCACCCGTCCCGGCCGGATGTGGTGGGACGTCCCGACCGGGACCACCGAGTTCCACACCTGGCTGGAGACCACCACCGTCTATCACGAGGGGGTCCCCGGACATCACCTGCAGGTGGGCACGCAGACCCTCCAGGCGAGCACGCTGAACCGCTGGCGCGCCATGATGTGCTGGGTCTCCGGCCACGGGGAGGGCTGGGCGCTGTACGCAGAGCGGCTGATGGATCAGCTCGGCCATCTCTCCGATGACGGCGACCGGCTGGGGATGCTCGATGCCCAGCGTCTGCGCGCGGGCCGGGTGGTGCTGGATGTCGGCCTGCATTGCGGCCTGCCGATGCCGGAGGGGCTCGCCGGCTCCGCGGGTGGTGCCTGGAGCTACGAGAAGGCCTGGGACTTCATGAGCGCGCATTGGGGCGTGACCGAGGCGGAGCAGCGCTTCGAGCTGAACCGCTACCTGGGCTGGCCCGGCCAGGCACCGTCCTACAAGATCGGGCAGCGGGTCTGGGAGCAGCTGCGCGCCGCGACCCCCGAGCCCGCCAGAGACTTCCACCGTCGCGCCCTGCAACTGGGCAGCCTGCCCCTGTCCGTCCTCGAGGAGGCCATGTCATGACCCACGCCCAGACCGCTGCCGATGCGGTGATCGATCCCACCGTCGACTCCGACTACGACCCGTTGCTGCTGCTCGCCTCCGCCTCGGCGGGACGCCGCGCCACCCTCCGCGCGGCGCGCATCGAGCACTCCGCGCTGCCGGTGGACCTCGATGAGGACGCGATCCTCGCCGCCGCCCGCGAACGCGCCTCCGCCTCCGGGGATCCCGGCGACCAGCTCACCGCGGAGGAAGAGGTGCTGCTGCTGGCCCGGGAGAAGGCCCTGGCAGCCACCGCTCGCAGCGAGGGCGGCTATGTGGTGCTGGGCTGCGATTCGATGCTCGAGCTGGACGGCGAGATGATCGGCAAGCCACTGACCGCAGAGCGTGCCCGGGACCGCTGGCAGGCCATGCGGGGGCGCACCGCCGTGCTCCACTCCGGGCACTGGATCGTGGATGACCGCGACGAGGAGGACGGCGGCACCGGCGCGACCTTCGGCGCGTCGGCAAGCTGCCAGATCACCTTCGCCCAGCTCAGCGACGACGAGATCGATGCCTATGTGGCCACCGGCGAACCCCTCGGAGTGGCTGGCGGCTTCACCATCGACGGGATGGGAGGCCCCTTCGTCGAACGCGTCGACGGCGACCCGCATGCCGTGGTCGGCCTCTCCCTGCCGCTGCTGCGCAGGATGCTCGACGACATCGGCCTGGGCATCCACCAGCTGTGGGGCGAGACCCCGGCTGGCAACCCTGCGGGCCCTGGCACCGCCTGATCGCCCGCGGTACTAGACTCGGCCACTGCTGACTCCCGGAAGGAACCCCCGCCAATGCCCGCACGCTCCTCCAAGCCCCGCCCCCTGTCCACGGTGCTCATCGCCAACCGTGGAGAGATCGCGGTGCGGGTCGCACGGGCCTGCCGGGACGCCGGGCTCCGCTCCGTCGCCGTCTACGCCGATCCCGATCGCGATGCCCTGCACACGCAGATCGCCGACGAGGCCTATGCGCTGGGTGGCAGCACCGCCGCCAGCTCCTACCTGGTCGTCGACAAGATCCTGGATATCGCGAAGCGCTCCGGTGCCGACGCGGTCCACCCCGGTTATGGATTCCTCTCCGAGCGCTCCGACTTCGCTCAGGCGGTCATCGACGCCGGTCTGACCTGGATCGGTCCGCCGCCCTCCGCCATCGAGAAGCTCGGCGACAAGGTCTCTGCCCGGCATATCGCGCAGAAGGCCGGCGCCCCGCTGGTCGCCGGCACCAAGGACCCGGTGAAGAACTCCGACGAGGTCGTCGATTTCGCCCGCGAGCATGGCTTGCCGATCGCGATCAAGGCGGCCTTCGGCGGCGGCGGTCGCGGCCTGAAGGTGGCCCGCGAGGAGTCCGAGGTACGGGAGCTGTTCGACTCGGCCGTGCGTGAGGCCGTCTCCGCCTTCGGCCGCGGAGAGTGCTTCGTCGAACGCTTCCTCGACTCCCCCCGCCACGTCGAGACCCAGTGCCTCGCCGACATGCACGGCAACGTCCAGGTGGTCTCCACCCGTGACTGCTCGCTGCAGCGCCGCCACCAGAAGCTGGTCGAGGAGGCGCCCGCGCCCTTCCTCACCCCGCAGCAGAACGCCCAGCTGATCTCCTCCTCGAAGGCGATCATGCGGGAAGCCGGTTATGTCGGAGCAGGCACCTGCGAGTTCCTGGTCGGCAAGGACGGCACCATCTCCTTCCTCGAGGTCAATACCCGACTCCAGGTCGAGCATCCGGTGACCGAGGAGATCGCAGGGGTGGACCTGGTGCGCGAGCAGCTGCGGATTGCCGCTGGCGAGCGCATCAGCGACCAGGACCCGATCGTGCGGGGCCACTCCTTCGAGTTCCGGATCAACGGCGAGGACCCGGGCCGCGGCTTCATGCCCGCGCCCGGCCGGATCCAGCGTTTCGACGCGCCCTCCGGCCCCGGTGTCCGGGTCGAGACGGGAGTCCGCACCGGAGACGAGGTCTCTGGCGCCTTCGACTCCATGCTGGCCAAGCTCATCATCACCGGTGCCACGCGCCAGGAAGCGCTCGAGCGCTCCCGCAGGGCGCTCGCGGAGTTCACGATCGAAGGGATCCCGACCGTGCTCCCCTTCCACCGCAAGGTGGTCGAGGACCCGGCCTTCGCACCGGAGGATCCCGAGCAGGCCTTCTCCGTGCACACCACCTGGATCGAGTCCGCCTTCGTCAACGATCTCCCGGCCGCCCCGCTGCCCTCTCAGCCCGAGGAGGCGGAGGACCGCGAGGCCGTGGTGATCGAGGTCGACGGCCGCCGGGTCGAGATCAGCCTTCCCGCCTCGCTGCGTGCGCCGCAGGCCGCGGTGCGCCAGCGCCGCAAGCGTCAGCATCGGGCCTCCGGTGACGGGGCTGCCGCTGGCGGCAACAGCGTCTCCGCACCGATGCAGGGAACCATCGTGAAGGTCGTCGCCGAGGAGGGGCAGTCGGTCTCCGATGGTGACCTGCTCGTGGTGCTCGAGGCGATGAAGATGGAACAGCCCATCACCGCGCACCGTTCCGGTGTCGTCAAGGGTCTGAATGCGGAGATCGGCGCCACCGTTTCGGCCGGCGCCGTGCTCTGCCAGATCGACGACTGACGAGCGGACCTCGCACCGACTGACGCTGGCTGGCGCCTTCTGGTGCCGCCTGACGCTGGCAGGCGCTAGCTGACGCTGGCTGGCGCCGTCGAGATCGACGTTCGGACCAATATCCCCGCACGTTCCTGTACGGAACGTCGATCTCGAGCCTGGTGCCCTCGGGTCTGGCGCCGTCTGGCGCCGCCCGGTGCCGTCTGACGCTGGCTGGCGCCGTCGAGATCGACGTTCGGATCAATATCCCCGCACGTTCCTGTACGGAACGTCGATCTAGAGCCTGGTGCCGTCGGGCCTGGCGCCGTCAGGCCTGGAGCCGCCCGGTGCCGCATGGGCCGCCTGGTGCCGCATGGGCCGTGCAGCCTGCTCAGGCCTCCACGTCGAGCACCCGCTGCCGGGCGACCTCGGCCAGGGAGCCGGTGAGCGAGGGGTAGATGGTGAACGTGCCGGCGACCTGCTCGGCGGTGAGTCGGTGCGCGACGGCGAGGGTATAGGGCAGGATCAGCTCGCTGGCACGGGGCGCGACCACCACCGCGCCGACCACGGTGTGGGAGCCAGGGCGCACGATCAGCTTCACGAACCCCTCGGTGATCCCCTGCATCTTCGCGCGCGGGTTGGTGTCCAGTCCCAGCACCAGCACTTCCCCCGCCGCCTCCCCGTCGAGCACCTCCTGCTCGCTGACCCCGACCACCGCGATCTCGGGGCTGGTGAAGATCGCCGAGCAGACCTGGGTGGCGATCAGCGGAGAGACCGCATCGCCGAGGGCGTGATGCATCGCGATCCGGCCCTGCATCGCGGCGACGGAGGCGAGCGGGTACACACCGGTGCAGTCCCCGGCGGCGTAGATCCCCCGCACCGAGGTGCGGGAGACACGGTCGGTCTCGATGTGTCCGGAGTCCTGCACCCGCACCCCCGCCGTCCACAGCCCCAGGTCTGAGGTCCACGGGATGCCGCCCAGGGCCATCAGCACATGACTGCCGGTGATCTCCTCGCCGGAGGTGAGGGTCACCACCACGCCTTCCTCACTGCGCCGGGCAGTGGCGGCGCGGGAGCGAGAGCGCACGGTGACGCCGCGACGTGCGAAAGCGTCCTCGAGCACGTCAGCGGCATCCGCATCGCTGCCGGGCAGCACCTTCTCGCGGGAGGAGACCAGGGTGACCTCGCTGCCGAGCGCCCGGTAGGCGCTTGCGAACTCGGCGCCGGTGACCCCCGAGCCCACCACGATCAAGTGCGCGGGCAGGCAGTCCAGCGCGTACAGCTGGGTCCAGTTCAGGATCCGCTCTCCGTCGCACGGGGCGCTGTCCAGCTCCCGCGGACGCGCACCGACGGCCAGCAGGATCACCTCGGCCTCGTGCTGGGCGATCCGCTGCCCGGCAGGGTCGAGGACCTCGATCCGGTCCGGGCCGTCCAAGCGGCCGCGTCCCTCGATGATCTGCACCCCGGCCTCCTCTAGGCTCGTGCGGATGTCAGAGGACTGCGCCGCGGCGAGCTCGCGGACGCGCTGGTTGACGGCCGCGAGGTCCACGTTCAGCGTGTGGGCGGTGGGCGCGGAGCCGGTGTCGGCGTCACGGATGCCCAGCTGTTGGGAACCGGCGACCTGATCGAGGACGTCGGCGGTGGCGATGAGGGTCTTGGACGGCACCACATCGGTGAGGACGGCGGCTCCCCCGATGCCGCGCTCCTCGACCAGGAGGGTCTCGGCGCCATGCCGGGCAGCGGTGAGGGCGGCCTCATAGCCACCCGGGCCGCCACCGATGATCACCACCCGGGGCCGTCCACCGGTGTCGGGGAGGCGTCGAGGGTCGGACGGCAGGGCTGTGCTGGGATCACTCACCCCGCCATTGTGGCAAAGACAGGGCCGGTCAGGGATCGGTTCGGGAGCAACCGAGCATTCGACCACCGAATCACAGCACAGTGCAAGAGTGTCTCGCCGATGTGACCGGGCGCAGTACCCCACGAGGTGCTTCACTGCGCTACCTTCTGACCATGACTGCTTCCGCATCCGACCCGTATCAGCTCGCCCGCGACGCCGCCGCCGCGATCGCCGAGACCAGCGGGGTTCCCGCCCACGATCTCGCCCTGGTGCTCGGCTCCGGCTGGGCCGAGGCCGCCGACCTGCTCGGCGAAACCGTCTGGCAGGGCGACGCCACCACCATTCCCGGGTTCCGTCCACCCGCTGTCGCCGGCCACATCGGGACCTTGCGTTCGGTGCGTGTCGAGGGCACGGGGGCGCGTGCGCTCGTGCTCGGAGCACGCACGCACTTCTACGAGGGGGCAGGGGTGGATGCCGTGGTCCACGGCGTCCGCACCGCTGCTGCGACCGGCGCCCGCACCATGGTGCTGACCAACGGCTGCGGAGGCATCGACCCGTCCTGGGCTCCCGGCACCCCGGTGCTGATCCGCGACCAGATCAACTTCACCGGGGCCACTCCCCTGGTCGGCGCGAACTTCGTGGATCTCACCGATCTGTACACCCCTGCGCTGCGGGATATCGCCCGCGAGGTCGATGCGAGCCTCGCGGAGGGCGTGTACATGCAGTTCTCCGGACCCAGCTACGAGACCCCGGCGGAGGTGCAGATGGCCAAGGCTGTCGGGGCGAACCTGGTCGGCATGTCCACCGCGCTCGAGGCGATCGCCGTGCGTGAGGCGGGGATGGATCTGCTGGGGATCTCGCTGGTCACCAATCTCGCCGCCGGGATCAGCGGTGAGGCCCTGAGCCACCAGGAGGTGCTCGAAGCAGGCCGCGCCGCCGGCCCGCGCATCTCTCGGCTGCTGGCGGAGACCGTTCGCCGGATCACGGGCGCGGCGAGCGGCCATGATGCGTCGGGCGACAGCGACACAACGGGCGGGACCGGCACCATGAGCGGATCCGGCGGCGCCGCATGAGTCTCGCGGCCAGCCTGCACCTGCAGATCCAGGACTGGATCCAGGATGATCCCGATCCTGCGACGCATGCCGCGCTCTCGAGCCTCCTCGAGCAGGCGGAGTCCGGCAGCGAGGTGGCGCAGGAGGAGCTCTCCGACGCCTTCGCCGCCGATCTGCAGTTCGGCACCGCTGGGCTGCGGGGGCGGATGGCGCCGGGCCCGAACCGGATGAACCTCGCGGTGGTCTCCCGCGCGGCGCGCGGGCTCGCCGATCACCTGCTCGGTGATCTCGAGCTGACGCAGCCGCTGGTGGTCATCGGTTTCGATGCCCGGTACAACTCCGAGGACTTCGCTCGCCGCTCCGCCGCGATCATGGTCGCCGCCGGCTGCCGAGTCCAGCTGCTGGAGCGTTTCGGTCCCACTCCCCTCGTGGCCTTCGGTGTGCGGCAGCTCGAGGCCGACGCCGGCATCGTGGTCACCGCCTCTCACAATCCTCCGGCGGACAACGGCTACAAGGTCTACCTCGGCGGCCGCGCCGCTGAGCCCGACGGCCGCGGCGTGCAGATCGTGCCGCCCTCTGATGTACAGATCGCCGCTCGCATCGCCGCCGTCGGCCCTGTGCGGGAGATCCCTGTCGCCGATTCCGGCTGGGAGCTGCTGGGCGAGCAGCTGCGCGAGGACTATCTCGCAGCGATCTGCGAGCTGCCCTCGGAGAGCGGCCCCCGCGACGTGCGGATCGTGCACACGGCGATGCACGGCGTCGGCACCGAGCTCGCCCTGGCGGCCCTGCACCGCACCGGCTTCACCGACGTGCATCCGGTCGCGAAGCAGGCCGACCCCGACCCCGACTTCCCCACCATCGCCTTCCCGAACCCCGAGGAGCCCGGCGCGATCGACCTCGCACTCGAACTGGCCCGCACCCTCGAGGCCGATGTGGTGATCGCCAATGATCCCGATGCGGACCGCTGCGCGGCCGCGGTGCTCGATCCTCATCTGCAGGACTGGCGGATGCTCACCGGCGATGAACTGGGCGTGCTGCTCGGCGATCACCTGGTGCAGCGGCACGGCTACCGCGGCGTCCTGGCCCGCTCGATCGTCTCCAGTCGGTGGCTCGGTCGAGTGGCCGAGGACGCGGGTCTGGAGGCGACGGCCACGCTGACCGGGTTCAAGTGGATCACTCGCGCCCCGGGGATCGCCTTCGGATATGAAGAGGCGATCGGGTACTGCGTGCTGCCCGAGGTCGTGCGCGACAAGGACGGACTCTCGGCGGCGCTGATGGTCGCGGAGATGGCGGCCCTGGCGAAGGCCGAGGGCACCACGCTGGTCGGGCGGCTCGACCAGCTCGCTGCGGGGCATGGCCTGCACTCGACCGCGCAGCTGTCGATCCGTGTGGAGGACCTGTCGCTGATCGGTCTGATGATGGAGCGGCTGCGGACTGCCCCACCCACGGCGCTGCTGGGCTCGCGGGTGCTGGAGAATCAGGACCTCTCCCAGGGATCGCTGGAGACCACCGGGCTGCCGCCGACCGAGGGCATGCTGCTGCGCAGCGAGGACGACACCCGGGTGGTGGTGCGGCCCTCCGGGACCGAGCCGAAGCTCAAGTGCTACCTCGAGCTGGTCACGGCATACCCCGAAGGGGCCAGCGCCGCACAGATCAGCGAGATCCGAGGCAGCGCCGGGGAACGTCTGGAGCAGCTGAAGGACGAGTTTCGGCTGGTGCTCGGAGCCGCCTGAGCGGCTCCGAGCCCGGAGGTCGAGGTCCAGCCGGTCATGGGCGCTATGCCCAGCTCTGAGTGCTTCGACCCCTCAGTAACCTGAGCCGGTGCCGCCCTCGAGGATCGCCCTCGAGGAGGACAGTCCCAGTCGGCTGGCGCCCGCGGCGACCATCGCCTCGGCAGCCTCGCGGGTACGGATCCCGCCGGAGGCCTTGACGCCCAGCCGGTCGCCGACGGTGCTGCGCATGAGCTGCACGGCATGCTCGGTGGCGCCCCCGGCAGGGTGGAAACCGGTGGAGGTCTTCACGAAGTCGGCGCCAGCACGCTCCGCCGCCTCGCAGACCGCGACGATCTGCTCGTCGGTGAGAGCGGCCGACTCGATGATCACCTTGAGCACCACCGGGGCCGGTGCGGCTTCACGCACGGCGCGGATCTCCTGCTCGACCGCCGCGAACTCACCCGCTCGTGCGAGCCCGACGTTGATCACCATGTCAACTTCGTCGGCCCCCTTCGCCGCGGAATCGGCGGCCTCAGCGGCCTTGACGGACGGCGCGTGCTGCCCCGAGGGGAATCCGCACACGGTGGCGACCTTGACGGAGGTCCCGAGCGGCAGCATCGAGGGCGAGACACAGACGGAGTAGGTGCCCAGCTCCTCCGCCTCGCGCAGCAGTGCGGTGACGTCCGCAGTCGTGGCTTCGGGCTTGAGCAGGGTGTGGTCGATCAGGGCGGCGAGCTGGTCGCGGTCGAGTGTGGTCATGCAGTGATCTTGGCAGAACACCCCTGTCTCGCGCATCCGCACCGGCCTCGATCAGGTCACGACCGCCCGCCACACCTCTCTACCTATATGATAGGTTGCGATTCTTCGATGCGACGCGGCATGCAGGCCGCGTGATGCATCCACCATCTGTTCAGGCCCGAGGAGATCCGTCGATGTCGACGTCCACACCCCCACCCCACACCGCGGCGAGCGCACCGAGAGCCACCACTCTCAGCGCTGACGTCGATCCCTATGTGATCGACGGCGCACTGATCGCCGAGCCGCCTCGCAATTTCCGCGGGAAGCTGCGTTTCCTGGGCCCGGGAATGATCACCTCCGCCGCGGTCGTCGGCTCCGGCGAGCTGCTCACCGCGACCACGCTCGGCGCCCAGGTCGGCTTCATGCTGCTGTGGCTGGTGCTGGTCTCGACGTTCCTCAAGGTGTGGGTGCAGATCGAGCTGGCGCGCTGGTCGATCTCCACCGGCCGCGTCGCCCTGGACGGATACAAGGACGTGCCCCCGAAGATCGGCGGTCGCGGCTGGATCTCCTGGCTCGTGCTGTTCATGTTCCTGCAGTTCTTCATCGGCCAGGCGGGCGTGATCAGCGCCTCCGCCTTCGCCTTCAGCACCCTGTTCCCGATCGGCCCGGACCCCTATTCGCTGCTGTCGATCGGTGTGTGGGTAGCGATCCTGGTCGTCGTCGCGATCGCGATCCATGCCGCGAACCGCTACGCGGTCGTCGAGAACATCTCCACCGTGCTGGTGCTGCTGGTGACCGCCTTCGCGATCACCATGGTGTTCCTCCTGAACGGCACCGAGTTCGCCTGGAGCCTCGCCGACCTCGGCGACGGCATGCGCTTCGAGATCGCGGCGGGCGCCTTCGGCGTGGCACTGGCGATGTTCGGTATGACCGGCGTGGGAGCGGGCGAGACCACCGCCTACACCTACTGGGTGGTAGAGAAGGGCTACGCCGCCTGGACCGGCCCCAACGACGGCTCCGAGAGCTGGGTCGCCCGCGCCCGCGGCTGGATCTCGGTGATGAAGGTCGACGCCTGGGTCTCCTGGGTCATCTACACCGTCTCGACCGCCGCGTTCTACATCCTCGGTGCCGCGGTGCTGCACCCGCAGGGCCTGGTTCCCGAGGGCAACGACGTCATGCTCACCATCTCCTCGATCTTCGACTCGGCCGTCGGCCGCTGGGGCGGGGTGCTGTTCCTCATCGGTGCGGGACTGGCAATGTTCAAGACGATCCTCGCCAACGTGCCGAGCCTCGGCCGGCAGGTAGGCCACACGCTCGCGATCTTCGGTGCCTACGACTGGAATGACCAGCAGGCACGCATCCGCTGGCAACGCGTCATCATGATCATCCTGCCGATCGGCTGGGGCATCCTCGGCACCGCGGTCTCCTCTCCGCTCGCGCTGGTGATCATCGCGGGCATCCTCAACGCGATCTTCCTGATCGGCGTTGCGGCGGCGACGATGTATCTGTCCTACAAGCAGACCGATCCGAGGATTCGAGACGGTGCGCCCACCATGGTGATGCTGTGGATCTCGGCGATCGCCATCGTCTTCGTCGGCATCTATGGTCTGCTCAACGCGTTCTGAGCGCCCCCGAACCTCACCGCGAGCGGCCCGTACGGGCCGGTCATCGGACCACAGGAGCTGCCCCATGGTTGATCTCAGTGCCACCGCCTGGAAGCACCTCTCCGCCCCCATGAAGGACACCCCCGGAGAGCATCTCGCGCGCGGCTCGCTCGCTGACCGTGCCCGCGAGGCCATGCTGGGGCTGATCGACGAAGAAGGCCTCACGGACGGGAATCCCCTCCCCGCCACCGGAACCCTCGCCGAGCGGTTCGGGGTCTCGCGCACCGTGATCCGGGAGGCGCTGGCCGCCCTGGCCGCCCTCGGCATCATCGAAGTCAGCAACGGGCGCAGCGCGACCGTGCGCCCGCCGGACCCCGAGCTCGTACGTTTCTACCTCAGCCGCGCGATCCGCGAGTCCCGGGACGACAGCTTCACCACGCTCATGGATGTGCGCGGCCCACTCGAGGTGCGTGCCGCGCTCCGGGCCGCCGTTCGCTTCGCCACCGGGGCCGACGAGCCAGCGGGAGGCCGGGAGCGCCTGGAATCCCTGCGCGGGAAGCTGAGCGCCGCACTGCACGACTCCACGCTCTACCCGCAGCTCGACCTCTCCCTGCATCAGGAGATCGCGCAGCTCAGCGGGAACCAGGCCCTGCAGGGCCTGCTCGAGGCGGTCAGCACCCCCCTGTCCCGTGCCATGCAGGACGTGCGCGCCGCGCGCGACTCCCACGGCCTGGTCGGCTCCGAGCACACCGACCACCTGAGGATCATCGATGCGATCCTCGCCGGGAACCCCGCGTCCGCCGAAGCAGCGATGGAACATCACATGCGCGCCGTGGAGGCCTTCGAAATCATCCCCTGAACTGCCTGACCCAGCCCTGTGCTGCCCGAACGCACCGCTCCGCTGCTCCGCCAGCTGTGAGCCGCCAACCGCCACTGTGCCACTGTGCCACTGTGCCACTGTGCCACTGTGCCACTGCCACTGCCACTGCACCCACCACCGACCCGAAAGGCCCCGCATCATGCGCGCACTCGAGATCCACGGCATCGACGACCTCCGCGTCGTCGACCGCCCCGCGACAGACCCCTCCCCTGGGCAGGTCCAGATCGCCGTCGAATGGGGCGGCATCTGCGGCTCCGACATCGCCTACTGGCGCCGCGGGATCTCCGGGACCGCGGTCATGTCCCATCCGTTCGTGCTCGGCCACGAAGTCTCCGGCCGGGTGCTGCGCCTGGGTGAGGGCGTCCTGTCCCTCACCGAGGGGCAGCCGGTCACCGTCCATCCCGCCCACACCACCGGGCCGCTGCCCGAACGCCTCGGCGGCCGCGCGAACCTCCACCCGCAGCTGACCTACCTCGGTTCTGCCGCACAGGACCCGCACACCGATGGCGGCTTCGCCCAGGTGATCACCGTCGGAGCCGAGCAGGTGGTGCCGCTGCCCGAGGGCCTGGACACCCGTCGCGCGGTGCTTGCCGAGCCGCTGGGCGTGGCGATGCATGCGGTGCGCCGCGCTGGCGACGTCGGTGGCGCGCATGTGCTGGTCGCCGGCTGCGGACCTGTCGGTCTGCTGGTGATCGTCGCTGCCCGTGCCGCAGGCGCCGCCCACATCACCGCCGTGGATCTCGCCGCGCCGGCCCGCGAGCGCGCCCTCGCGGTGGGTGCCGACGAGGCGCTCGACAGCGCCGAAGGCATGCCCGACACGGTCACCGTGGCCTTCGAAGCGTCCGGTGCACCGGCGTCCCTCGATGCGATCTTCCGCTCGATCACCCGCGCCTCGGTCGTGGTGCAGGTGGGCAACCTGCCGCCGACGCAGGTCTCGGTGACGCTGGGCCCCGTGGTCTCCAAGGAGATCGACTACCGCGGCACCTACCGCTTCGTCAGCGAGATCGAGGAGGCGGTGGCGCTGCTGGCGAAGGATGACCTCGCCGAGCACGTCATCAGCCATGTCATGGACATCGAGGAGGCCGCAGCGGCGTTCACCACCCAGGTGTCCGATCCCACCAGCAGCAAAGTCGTGCTCCGGATCGGTTGAGTGACGTGCTGTGAGGAACAGCGGGGGGAACTCGGCCCGTCCAGCAGGAGTGGAACGAGTGCTGTCCTAGACTCGACGGTCGTGAGAACCTCCCCGCTGCCGTCCCCCGCCCCACGCCGGATCGTCCTGCTGACCGGCCCCTCGGGAAGTGGCAAAGGAGAAGTCGTCGAACGCTCCGGCGTGCCGGCGCTGAACCTCGATGATTTCTACCGCGAGGGTGACGATGCCTCCCTGCCGCGCCGCTTCGGCATTCCCGACTGGGATCTGCCTGCCTCCTGGGACGGTGGGGCTGCGCTGGTCGCACTCACGGCGCTGGCCCACGAGGGCGCCGCGGAGATCCCGACGTACTCGATCTCGCAGTCACGTCGCACTGGGACCGGCCGGCTCGATATCGGAGAGTCCCCGCTGTTGATCGCCGAGGGGATCTTCGCCGCTGAACTGATCGCGCCGCTCGCCGCCGCCGGGCTGCTGGCGGAGGCGATCGTGCTGGACCGGCCAGTGCCCGTGGTCTTCGGTCTGCGGCTGGCGCGGGATCTGCGCGAACACCGCAAGCCGGTGCCGATCCTGCTCCAGCGGGGCACGGCGCTGGCCCGCCAGCAGAACCGGTACGTGGAGCGCTGGAAACGGGCGGGTCTGCGCCCCTACGGCCTGCGTGCGGCGATCCGTCGCCTCCGCGAGCTGGTGCTGCTGGCCGAGGCGGAGCGGCACTGCCGGGCAGGATCGCCGGAGACCGCCCAGCTGCGGATCGCAGCGGTCTGCTTCCTGCGCGAGGCACCGGAGGGGTCCGCTCACCGCACCGAGCTGCTGTGCGTGCGCAAGCACGGCACCGGATCGTGGATGCAGGTGGGAGGGAAGCTCGACGGTCGGGAGAGCCCCCGCGAGGCCGCCCTGCGCGAGGTAGAGGAGGAGCTCGGGGTGGAAATGCACGCGTCGGATCTCGAGGAGCTCGGCGAGTTCGAGGCGATGGCGGCGAACGAGCCCGGCACCACGGTGCGCTCGAGCGTCTTCACCACCCGCGTCCCGCTGCCCTCGCCGCTGCAGGTCCGTGCCGAGCTCGCCGACCACCGGTGGATTCCGGTGACGGTCTCTGCGGCTCCGTCCGGCACCGGTCGGCTGGCGCCGCTGATGGTCGAGCACATCCTGCCCGCGTTGCGCCGCCGGGAGACGGGGACCAGGGCCGTCGGCCCCTGACGCCTGCGGCGGCCGCCCACAGCGCGCCGCTCAGCCGATGCGGTCCAGCACGATCCTGCGGGTGGGAACCTCGGTGCCCGCCGGGGCGAGGGTCCAGGATCCCTCGATCGACTCGATGGCGCGCGGCATCCGCCCGGCGGTGTCGGTGTGCAGGCGGGCGAGAACATCCCCGGCCTTCACCTGGTCACCGATATGTGCGGCGATCTCGACCCCGGCTGCGGCCTGCACGGCTTCGCCCGGACGGGAACGGCCGGCGCCGAGCCGCCAGGCGGCCACGCCCACGCCCATCGCGTCGAGTCCGGTGACCACGCCGTCCTCGGTGGCCCGGACCTCTTCGATGTGCTGCGCGGCCGGCAGCGGCGCGTCGACGTCGCCGCCCTGGGCGGAGATCATTGCGCGCCAGGAATCCATCGCCCGACCATCGGCGAGCGCAGCCTCCACATCGGGATCGTGCACCCCGGCGGCCTCGAGCATCTCGCGGGCCAGGGCGCAGGTCAGCTCGACCACGTCGGCGGGGCCCCCGCCGGCGAGCACCTCGAGGGACTCGCGCACCTCGAGGCCGTTGCCGGCGGTGCGGCCCAGCGGCGCGGACATATCCGTCAGCAGGGCGACGGTGCGCACTCCTGCATCGGTGCCGAGCGCGACCATGGTGCGTGCGAGCTCGCGGGCGTCGGCCTCGTCCTTCATGAAGGCGCCGGCACCGGTCTTCACGTCCAGGGTGAGCGCCGCGGTGCCCTCGGCGATCTTCTTGGACATGATCGAGGAGGCGATCAGCGGGATCGCCTCGACGGTGCCGGTGACATCGCGCAGGGCGTACAACTTCTTGTCCGCCGGGGCGAGGCCGGAACCGGCCGCGCAGATCACAGCACCCACGTTCTCGAGCTGCGCCATCATCTGCTCATTGCTGAGGTCGGCGCGCCAGCCGGGGATCGCCTCGAGCTTGTCCAGAGTGCCGCCGGTGTGGCCGAGCCCGCGGCCGGACAGCTGCGGCACGGCGACCCCGTAGGAAGCGACCAGGGGTGCCAGCGGCAGGGTGATCTTGTCCCCCACTCCGCCGGTGGAGTGCTTGTCGGTGGTGGGCTTCGAGAGCGCAGCGAAGTTCATCCGCTCGCCGCTGGCGATCATCGCATGCGTCCAGCGGGCGATCTCAGCACGCTCCATGCCGCGCAGGAAGATGGCCATCGCGAGCGCCGCCATCTGCTCCTCGGCGACCACGCCGCGGGTGTAGGCGTCGACGACCCAGTCGATCTGGCCGTCCTCGAGGCGTCCGCCATCACGCTTGGTGTGGATCACGTCGACGACGTCGAAGGGTTCGACGGCGTGTTTCCCGGGTCGCTCTGCGGGATCCGCTGCGGGGTTCTGGGTCATGGGTGCTCCTCGGGTCGGGGCGGGTGCCGCACTGCTTGCATCTGCAACCGCGCTGGGGTGTTCAGCGGTGCGTCGGTTCTGGTCAGGGAAGGAGATCAGCAGGTCCGAAGGCCTGGGGCAGTACGGCGTCCATTCCGCGCGGTCCCTCGGGGGTGAGGATCACGAGGTCGGGTGCCGCGTGCTCCGAGAGCAGCTGCCGGCAGCGGCCGCAGGGCATGACCACGCCGCGCTCCTCGCGGCGGAGCTGCTCGTCACCGCCGACGCAGACGAAGCGGCGCAGTCTGCCGCCGCCGCCGGCGATCAGCTCGCTGATCATCCCGCACTCCGCGCAGAGGGTGACGCCGTAGCCGGCGTTCTCGACGTTGCAGCCGCGCACCAGGCGGCCATCCTCGGTGAGACCGGCCGCCCCCACCCGGAAGTGGGAGTACGGGGTGTAGGCGCGCTCGGCGATCTCCCGTGCCACGGCGAGCAGGCGCTCGAACTCGGCGTCGTCGGGAATGGTTCGGTCCTGGTCAGAAATCCCGCCCGCTGCGGGCTCGCTGGTGCTCATGCTGTCGATGCTCTCACTCCTTGAGGTATGGCTGGCCGTCGGCCGCCGGGACCCGCACCCGGCCCACGACGCCCGCCACCGCGAACAGGGCGACGACGTACGGGAGCATCAGCAGGAAGTCACCGGGGATGGAGACTCCGCCCTCAGCGGCGGACATCGTGCCCAGGCGCAGCTGCAGCGAATCCGCGAAGGCGAAGGTGAGCGCCGCGAGGAGTGCGCCGATGGGGTGGTAGCGGCCCAGGATCATCGCGGCGAGCGCGATGTAGCCCTTGCCGGCGGACATCTCCTCACCGAAGGCGACTCCGGTGCCGATGGTGAGGGTCGCCCCGCCGAGGCCTGCGACCGCCGAGCCCAGCAGCACGTTCTTCCAGCGGGTGAGGTTCACGGCGATGCCGACGGTGTCGGCAGCCTTGGGGTGCTCGCCGACGGCGCGCACCCGCAGGCCCCAGCGAGTGCGGAACAGGGCGATGGTCAGTCCCGCGACGATGATCCACATCAGGTAGACGAGGATGTTCTGCTCGAACAGCGCGGCGCCGACCAGCGGGATGTCCGCCAGCACGGGGATCCGCAGCGTGGGCAGGCGCATCGGCGCGTTGAACAGCCCGGGGTTGTCGCTCATCACGGACCCGAAGAAGAACGAGGTGAGCCCGATCGCGAGCACGTTCAGCACCACGCCGACGATGATCTGCTGGACGTGATAGCCGACCGCGAACATGGCCAGCAGCGCGCCCATGAACATGGCGACGAGCGGGGCGGCCAGCAGACCGATCCAGACGCTGCCGGTGATCGAGCCGACCAGGGTGGCCCCGAAGGCACCGAACAGCAGCTGCCCCTCGATCGCGATGTTGATGACGCCCGAGCGCTCCGAGAGCACCCCGGACAGGGCGCCGAAGGCCAGCGGGACGGCGAGCACGATGGTGCCCTGCAGCAGGGTGGTCACATCCAGCGTGCGCTGCGAGATCACCCAGGTCATGAACGCCAGGATCCAGACCACCGCGAAGAGGGCGATCAGGGTGAGTCGTGCTCGGGCCGGCGGCCGGGCGCTGCGGGCATGCAGCACCCAGAGCGCGGCCGAGGCGAGCAGCGCGATCACGGACAGCGCGATCGCGCCGCCCATCGACGGGATGACGATCCGTTCGGGGATGAGGCCGAAGGGGTTCAGATCGCTGTCATGGACCACGACGTAGGCGGAATCCACACCCGGGATCCCGCGCAGGCCGAAGACGACCAGAGCGAGCAGGCCCATCACGGTGGTAGTGGCTGGAAGGTGCCACCAGCTCGTGGGGCGGACGTCGGTGAATGCCTTCTCCACCGGAGAGTCGTCGGCGACGACGTGAGGTGCAGTGCTCATCGCTCCTCCTCCTGGGCATCGGTGCGGTCCTCGGGCGAGTCCGCTGCGGGGGTCGGTCCGTCCGGGGAGGAAGGATCGGTGTCGTCGGTCGCGTGGGGATCTGGCGGTCCGCCGCTGGTCGCGGTGCTCGCAGCTCCGGGGGCGTCGGAGGCCTCGACGGTGCCGAGTCCGGGCTCGTCCGAGGTCGTCCCACCCGCCGCGTCGGCGGCAGCGGCAGCAGTGGCAGCGGCGCCGGAGGCGACGGCGACCTTCTCGGCACCGGTCCGGGCACGGCGGGCACCGCGCACGCGAGCGGCGGCGCCGGGATGGTCGATGCGGCGCAGGCCGATCAGCGTCCGCACCAGCGGCGGGGCGGCGATGAACAGCACCACCAGCACCTGGATCACCTGCACCAGGTCCAGCGGGACGCCCTGGTTGGATTCCATGAAGCGCCCACCCGTGGACAGCCCCGCGAAGAGCAGGCCCGCGAGCACGATACCGATCGGGCCCGAGCGGCCCAGCAGCGCCACGGTGATGGCATCGAAGCCGAGGCTCCCGGCCACACCCTCGGTCAGCCTCTGCTCGGTGCCGAGCACGTGCACGGCGCCGGCGAGACCCACCAGGGCCCCAGCGACAGCGAGCACCAGGAAGGAGGTGCGGGCCGGTGAGATCCCGGCGACCTGCGCGGCACGCGGATTGGAGCCCACGGCGCGGAAGTGGAAGCCGATGGTCGAGCGGCTCATCAGCCACCACAGCAGCACAGCCGCCCCGGCAGCGAGGAACAGGCCGGCATGGAGACGGAACCCGGAGCCCAGCAACAGAGGCAGCACCGCGTTGTCACCCACGGAGGGCGAGGTGGGCTGGGACTGGTTGACACCGGTGAATGCTGCGGTCTTCAGCGCGAAGAACAGCAGATAGGTGGCGATCCAATTCAGCATGATGGTGCTGATGACCTCGTTGGCGCCGAAACGGGCCTTGAGGAAACCAGCGATGCCGCCCCACACCCCACCGGCGAGGACGCCGGCGATCAGGCAGGCCAGCAAGTGCACCACGATGGGGAGCTCGAAGGTGAAGCCCACGTAGCCAGCGGCCATCGCGCCGGCGATCAGCTGGCCGGTACCGCCGATGTTGAACAGCCCGGCACGGAAGGAGACGGCCATCCCCGCGGACGCGATGATCAGCGGGGTGGCCACGGTGAGGGTCTCGGTCAGAGGCCGCAGCCCGGCGGAGAGAGCCGGCAACAGCACATAGGTGCCGGACCCGCCGGCTTCCCGAACGCTCTCGGCAGCCCGCGTGTAGCCGGGGATGTCGAAGATCGCTCCGCGGAACATGGCGCCATAGGCCTGGGTGACCGACTGCCAGATCGCGGACAGCGCGTCGGTGGGGCGGGAAAAGAAATAGCTGAGGGTCCCACGGACCTCCTGGTTGGCGATCACGATCAGCACGGAGCCGATCAGGAAGGCGAACACGAAGCTCATCGCCACGACCAGCAGGTCGCCGCGAGCGATCCTCTGCAGGGTCCTGGCCAGAGCGCTCTCCGCTGACTCAGCGGGCGGTGGCGGGGTGTCGGAGCTGCCGGCCCCGATGCCGGGGGCGGAGCCTGCCTCGGAGGCGGTCATGCAATATCTCCTTCGTCGGCGAGCTGGGAGTCGGCGGTGCGGGCACCGGCGGCGACGGCTTCACGGGCGGCCTCGACGCTGTAGCCGGCCATCATCAGGCCAAGCACATCGCGATCCTCGTCCCCGGGAACGATCCCCAGGATCTTGCCGCGGTACATCACGGCGATGCGATCTGCGAGCTGGGTGACCTCGTCGAGCTCGGTGGAGACGATCACCACCGGGGTGCCCTTGTCCCGCTCGTCGAGAATGCGGCGGTGGAGGAACTCGATCGAGCCCACGTCCACGCCGCGGGTGGGCTGGGAGGCGATCAGGAGGGCGAGCTTGCGGTGGAGCGCCCGGGCCATGACGACCTTCTGCTGATTGCCGCCGGACAACGTGGACACTGCGGACACTGGCGACTCGGTGCGGATATCGAACTCGGGGATCAGCTGCTCCGCGTTCTCGCGGATCGGTTTCAGCTTCATCGCTACCGCGCTGCCGAACGGCGGGCGGTCGTGCTGGTCCAGGACCAGGTTCTCGGCAACGGAGAAATCGGCGATCAGCGCGTCGTGGGTGCGGTCCTCGGGGACGAAGCCGACGCCGGCGTCGAGCACCTGCTTGGTTGTGCGGCCGACCAGTTCGCGGCCTTCGAGCTTCGCCGAGCCGTGCACGGTCTCCTGCAGCCCCAGCAGGGCCTCGGTGAGCTCGGTCTGGCCGTTGCCCTGGACGCCGGCGATCGCGAGCACCTCGCCGTGGCGCACCTCGAAGGAGACGCCGTCGAGGGTCCTGGTCCCGACAGGATCGGTGACCCGCAGGTCGGTGACCTCGAGCGCGATCTCACCGGGGGCGGCCACAGCCTTGTCCTGAGCGAGCGAGACCTGCCGACCCACCATCAGCGATGCGAGTTCCGCCTGGTCCGCGGAAGGGTCGGCCTCGCCGACGACCTTGCCGCGACGGATCACGGTGATGCGGTCGGAGACCGCCTTGACCTCACGGAGCTTGTGGGTGATGAACACGATCGAGGTGCCCTCGTCCCGCAGCTGACGCATGATCTCCATCAGCTCGTCGGTCTCGTGTGGGGTGAGCACGGCGGTGGGCTCATCCAGCACCAGCACCTCGGCGCGACGGCTGAGCGCCTTGATGATCTCGACGCGCTGCTGGGCGCCGACGGGCAGGTCCTCGACCAGTGCGTCGGGGTCCAGATCGAAGCCGAAGCGGGCGGAAATCTCGCGCACCAGCTTCCTTGCGGCGGCGAGGTCGAGCAGCCCGCCCTTGGTCGGCTCGTTGCCCAGCACCATGTTCTCGGCGACGGTGAAGACGGGGACCAGCATGAAGTGCTGATGGACCATGCCGATGCCGGCGTCCATCGCATCACCGGGGTCGGAGAAGGTGACCGGCTTGCCGTCGATGACGATCTGGCCGCCATCGGGTCGGTAGAGCCCGTACAGGACGTTCATCAGGGTCGACTTGCCGGCCCCGTTCTCGCCCAGCAGGGAATGGATCTCCCCGGGTTCGACGACCAGGTCGATGGCGTCATTGGCCACGAATCCCCCGAAGGTCTTCGTGATCCCGCGCAGTTCGAGTTTCACAGCGCTCGCTTCCGTCGGTGCAGGCCGGGTGCCCCGGCGGTGTTCACACAGCAGTGTGCAGACAGTGGTGTTCAGAAGTGGTATTCAGACAGTCGTGTTCAGACATGGGGCGCGGCCCCCGCCCTTGCAAGCGGGGACCGCGCTCCGGTCAGCAGATGCTCAGGCTCCCGCGGGAGAGGCCTCGGACTCGACGACCACGTCGCCGCTGATGATCGACTGCTCGAGGGCGTCCAGCTCCTCGGTGAGCTCGGCCGGGACATCATCCTCGAAATTGTGGAACGGGGCCAGGCCCACTCCGCCGTTCTCGAGGGTGCCGACGTACGGGGTGCCGTCGAACTCGCCACCGGCAGCACCGGCGATGACGTCCTCGACGCCCACGGTCATCTCCTTCATGACGGAGGTGAGGATGACTTCCTGGGCCTCGGGATCGGCGGAGTTGGTCTCGAAGCCGTCGGCGTCGACCCAGATAACCTTGCGGTCCTCGCCCTCCTTGGCGGAGGCCAGGGTGCCGGCGCCCACGGGCCCGGCCACCGGCATCACGATGTCTGCGCCGGCGTTGTAGAACTCGTCAGAGACTGCCTTGCCCTTGGACTGGTCCTCGAAGGTGCCGACGATGGAGCCGGACTGGGTCTCCTTGTTCCAACCGAGCACCTCGACGTCCTCGCCGTGGGTCTCGTTGTAGTGGGCGACGCCGTCGACATAGCCATCCATGAAGATGGTGACGGTGGGGATGTCCACGCCGCCGTAGGTGGCGACCTTGCCGGTCTCGGTCATGCCCGCGGCCAGGTAGCCGGCCAGGAATGCCGCCTCCGCGGTGTTGAACTCGAGGGGCTTGGCGTTCTCCAGCTCGAGCGGGGCGCCGTCGGCGTCCTGCGCGGTGGAGTCGACGATCGCGAAGTCGGTGTCGGGGTTCTCCTGCGCGGCCTTGCCGGTGGCGGGAGCAAGCAGGAAGCCGACGGTGATGATCAGATCACAGTTCTGCGTGATCATGTTGTTGATGTTCGGCTCGAAATTGGAGACGGTGGTGGACTCCGCGGTGGAATGGTCGATCCCGAGCACGTCGACGGCGTTCATCAGACCCTTGTAACTGGATTCGTTGAAGGACTTGTCGTCCCAGCCGCCGGCATCGGAGACCATGCAGGCCTTATAGTCGCTGCCGCCACCGGCATCGCTGCTGCCGTCGCCGGCGTTCTCCTCCGGGGCGGTGCCGCAGGCGGCGAGGGTCAAGGCGCCGGCGCCGACCAGGGCGAGCGCACGCGTGATGCTCTTCATGAAGGTTCCTCCGGTGGAGATACGGGGGGCCGGATACGCCCCGTGGGGTCCGTCGCGACAGCGCTGTCGCAGTGCGATCTGGACCATATCCGCGAGGAGCACCCGCGTGGGGCCGCTTCGGTCCCAGTCCGTGAACCGTTATGAAATCGACGCGGAGGTGACGTATATGGAGGATCTGCGCGCGCCGCCGAGGAACGATCCGTGACCGCTGGGTCAGACCAGGAGGAGATCCCGCGACACACATGCCGCGACGAGCACGAACGCGCCGATGCCGATCCACGCTCGCCGATCATCAGATCCTCCATGTGATTGTGGAAGGTAAGACCATCCTTAGTGCGGGTACCGAGTAGGTGGCTACGCCGGGATCGTGATCGACAACCGGGCCTCGGCCCCGGCCCGCTGGGGTACCGCAACGGTCTCGCGGGTGCAAAACACGCTGTCCGCGCTCAGCAGCGCCTGCTGGTCCGCTGCCAGATCAGTTGCCTGAGTCAGTGCGCGCGAGGCGTGTCAGCCCGCGTTCTCACTGGAACGGACGTTGCCGCGCCGAAGCCCGGCGGGGGTGGTCAACGGTGCCGAGTCCTTCGTCGAGATCGCCGTGACCATCGCATTCAGACCTTTGGTCTTGATGTAGCCATAGGCCACCCTTGTTTCCGGTAGCCGTGCAGCTCACGGATGGTGTCGCCGAGATCGACCAGCACCCGCCCCTCACCCAGCAGCGAGGACAACACGCTGGAGAGTCGGGCCTGCAGTGGCCGATCGATCCGGCCGAGCTGGAGGGCGTGGCCGTGGGCGAACGAACGCAGGAAGGTGCTCAGCGGCGAGGGAGTACGCACCTCGCCCAGCACTACGGGGATGCTGCCGGCTCGCAGGACGTCCATCCCGTCGATATCGTCCGCCCCGGCCAACATCCCCGCCAGCAGAGCGCGGGTCTTGGCCGACACACTGGGTGTGGGCACGGACAGGCACTTGTCCAACAAGCCGGAGAAACCGGCTCTGTCAGCGAGGTTCAACACCGCGGGCAGTCCCGCGGCAGACACGAGGTCCGGGTAGTCGAAAATGGGCTGGAGTCCGTGAAGTGACCGCGCATGAAGGATTCTCCCTTGGACCGGGTCGATTGGCGCGCGTGGTAACAATCATCAAAACCCTGGTGATCCCGGCCCAACGGGGCATTCTTGCGTAACTACACCACTCCCGACCCTTCCAGTCTCGCTGGATGAGGGCTGAGCCTGAGCTGACCTACCGACCTCATGAAAGTTCGGGGTTGAGAGCCTGCTCCGGACTCCGTTCGGGCGGAACCGGATCTGTTGCCAAATCGTAGCGTTGGCCAGCGAAATCTCGGTCTGGACGGGAATGCTCGGCTACGCCGACCAACCCACGCAGCGGTGGGAGCCAAACGGGTGCGACACGACTTGGTCCAATTCCCCGCGACCATCGCTCGGCATGCCCGTCAGAAGATCAGTAGCCTCTCGGACCGATCGCTCTGGGTCGGGATCGTCCTGGCAGGTCACGCGCACCTGCCCACTTCCTCCCGATAGTCCCCGGCTCCGTCGCTGAGCACCCTCCTGACCGGGGCGGACTTGCTGTGGGGTCGCACCGACCGCTCCGCACCCAAGCCGGTTCATGTCGAGGATCTGCCCGATGGGTCGTGGCTGGCGGACCTGCGCCAAACCCACCCGGCCGCAGCGCGTCGGGTGCGGGTAGGGGTAGTCGACTACGCGATCGATGACGGGCGGGGCCACCCCGGGTCGTACCGATTGTTCACCACAATGCTCGATGCCGACGAGGTCTCAGCGACTGAACTGGCTGCGGCGTATACCCAACGGTGGGAGATCGAGACAGCCCTCGGCGAGCTGAAAACTCACCAGCGGGGCCCGCGCACGGTGCTGCGCAGCAAGTCGCCTGACCTGGTGCTCCAAGAGATCTGGGGGGCACCTGTGCTGCCATTACGCGATCCGCACCCCCATGGCCGACACGGCGGCTCACGCCGGGCGCGATCCCAACCGGGTCAGTTTCGTCGCGGCCCTTCGCATCATCCGCCAGTCCATCGCCCACGCGGGCGATTTTTCCCCCTGACGACCCAGAAGCCTGCCACCGGTCCTGGATGACGTTCATGCGTCGCCTGCTCCGTCGCCTGAATCCGGTCCGGACGACGACGCGCGAACCCTCGTGTCGTCAAACGCAAGTACACCAAGTGGCACGTCAAACGCGCCCTCCACGCCTCATGGCCGCAACCGGCGCAATCGCCGACCTACCTCACCCAAACCCTAACTTAACGGCATAGAGGTTAGTTGGACATAACGAATGCATTATGCCAAACAAGGGCATGCGCGCCGCAGTTGACGGAAGTTTGTGGCGTCCCCTTCCCGACATAGCCTCCCGATTTATTATACAGCCCGCCGAAGGGTCCACGGCATTGCGCGACAGCCTTGTATGCATAATTTCCGGTGCCGCCCGAGCATGACACATATCCAACATTACCGACCGCCCACCTTGTACAGTCTGGCGCGGAGGCGGCATTCGCGGGTGCCACCATGCCAAATACCGCAAACGTGAGCGCGGCCACGCCCAGCATTGAAGCCAACTTTGAACGGACTGTCCGCAACATTGGAGACACCTCTCAATAGCAAAATCCCAATTCCACAGCCACTGTGGTCTGTAACACGCTAGCCGACGGTTTGAGTGAGCGCAATACTGAATCGGCTGTAAGTGTTGGTGGTGGCCGGCCCGGGGCTGGCTGGCAGGGCTGGTGCTGGCAGCCCGACGCTCGTCGTGACTCGTGAATCGGCTGGCCCCTGCGGGTTTCATTCCTGAGATCTGTCCGGCGCGCGCGCTAGGTGCCGACGCCAGCCCTGGCCCACCACGATGGCTTGATCAGAAGCATGTCCACCGAGTGGATCATGATCCCCTCGGTGTGGCTCATTGCAGGCCCGCCTCGTAGTGACTCTCGTCCTGGGCCGACGCTGGCAACGACCTCCCGTCCCAGCGATTCGAGAGGAACATCGTCATGAATAGTCTGCCTGCCACCGTGGGGACATCTACCGATACGTCATCGGAATCGACAGTCATGCCGCAACCCACAGTTACGCGCCCACCGGGTCTCTCAATGAAGGTCTCATTAAACGGAAAGCCGTTCCGACCAGCCCCGCAGGGCTGCGACGCGCACGAGAGTGGATCGCACGCCGAACCGAAGGAGACCTCGATGGCGTACTTACTTATCACCACAGATGGACCCGGCTCCTACGGAGCTGTTCTCAGCGAGATACTTCAGCAGACGGGGTGCCGGGGTCGTCGAGCCTCAGCAAGAATCCAACTATTACACAGATATCACGAACTGAACTGCTTTGAGGCTAAGCGCGCACAGCCTCGTTCAAAAAGCTCCGCCCGCGCTGCCAACCGCACTGGCGCGGAACCTACCTGCATCCGTGTGATCTTGTCCATGAAGGTGGACCTTCAACCTAGGAAGCATGGGCTCGGGAAATTCCTATACATCCAGGTCAGGAGCGCCGTTCTACAACCCTATCTGTCCTTAAGGGGCTCTTCGCGGTTCGTGGTGAATGACCCTGCCGTGGCGGGTGTTCACGCTACGGTTCTCGCGGCGCTGGTCAGCAGGATACGGGTCCGGTAGTTCTCGGGGTTACGGAATCCGCGGCCGGTGCGTTTGATGTTCTTGATGCTGGTGTTCGCGGCCTCGACGCGCGCGGTGGTCGCGCCGGTGACGATGAGGACCTCGATCGCCTCTCACCAGGTCACGACGGTGTCGTAGAGCTTCGTCGCCTCGGGCATGTTCGCGATCTGGGCGAAGTAGCCCATCCGCATCCGCTCGTCCCAAGCCTGGGCCAGGGTGTCGGTGGCCAGCAGGCGCCGTAGCTGCTCCTTGATGCCCCAGGCGGCCGAGAGCTCGTCGGTGGGGTCATCGGTGCGGAACACCTTCTCCAGTCGTTCCCAGGCCCGTGGGGTGAGGGTGTCAGCGCCGCGTAGCAGCAGCATCCGGTGAGCCCAGGCCGGGTCGTCCTTGCGGCCCCGACGGCCGCGGTGGGTGCGGGCGAGGCGCTGACGGACGGTGGTGACCATGTCGTTTCCGAGCTTGACCAGGTGGAACTTGTCGACCGAGACCGCGGCGCGGGGCAGGTAGGTCCGCAGCGCCTTGCGGAACGCGGCCGAGGGATCGATCGCGACGATCTCGATCCGCTCCCGCCAGACCTCAGAGCGCTGGGCGAGCCAGTCACCGACGGCCCTGGAGTCCCGCCCGTCGACGATGCCGAGAACCTGCCCGGTGGCCAGGTCGACCAGCGTCGTCATCCACGGCTCGAACCGTCTCCAGGAGCCTTCCTCGGTGCGGAACCTGCGCACTGATCGATAGCGGTGTTCATCGACTCCCAGCCGGGTCACGGTGGTCTTATCGATATCGGTAAGGGCCACGGCAGCGGCCGCCAGCGCGGCCTGGACCAGCCACCACGAGACGCCGTGGGCACGGGCGACTTCCGAGGCCGCCCGGCCGGAGGAGATCACCGCTGAAACGACCTGATCCCGCAGCCGGGTCGTCGAACGCGCGTATCGGGGGACCTGCTCGGTGGACTCGGCGAAGGTGCCCCGGGCGCAGGCCGGCTCCAGGCAGAACCAGCGCCGCTTGGCCCACACCACCGACGCCGCTCCGGCCACGGGAACGTCCCTGACCTGCTGCATTCGGCGGGAGTGGACCTTCGTCGCGAGCACCCCGCAGGCAGGACAGCCCGGCGGGACGGTCGAGACGATCACCACCCGCCGGCCTCCATCGGGCAGGTCGACGGCGTATGTGACGCGGTAATCGGGCAGGTTGAAGATCGTGCTCGCAGCATCCCGCTGCGAACCAGTACTCTCATGCACAGGCTCGTGGTCCTCTGGAATGTGGATGTCTTGACAACACCCATCACAGCAGGACCACGAGCCGTTTCACGCCAGCGACGCGACACTCCCCTTCACCACGAACCGGGAAGAGCCCCTTAAGGCACCTCACCGATGATGGGCGGGGAGCAGATCCCGCTGCACGCAGGCCGACGCGAGCACCGAGGCACCGATCCCGATCGCGCGTTCGTCGATCATCAGGTCCCCCATGTGGAGGTCGAAGGTGCGGCCGCCCGGGGTACGGGTCCCGAGCCGGGCCAGCGCTCCGGGCACCTTCTCGAGGTACCAGGCGAAGTCCTCGCCTCCGAGGGACTGCGCGGTCGGATCGAGATTCTCCCGGCCGAGCACGCCACGCACCGCGGCGGCCAGCACCTCGACGCTGGCGGGGCTGTTGGACACCGGCGGCACGCCGCGGTCGTGCGTGACCCGGGCGTCGACGCCCCAGGGACGCACGAGATCTGCGAGCACCGACTCCAGCAGCTCCTCGGCCCGGTCCCAGGCGTCATGATCCAGGCAGCGAAGGGTTCCCTCGAGGGTGCCGCTGCTGGGGATCGCGTTGAAGGCGGAGCCGGCATGGATGCTGCCCCAGGTGAGGTTCACGCCCGAGCGCGGATCCATGCGACGGGTGAGCGCGGCCGGCAGCTGAGTGGCGATCGAGCCGAGCGCGTAGACCAGATCCTGGGTGAGATGGGGTCGGGACGTGTGGCCGCCGGCCCCGCGCACTTCGATCTTCACCGGATCCGTGGCGGAGGTGATCGGGCCGGACTTCAATCCGATGTGCCCGACGTCCACGCCCGGGTCGCAGTGCAGAGCAAGGATCGAGTCCACACCGTCCAGCACGTTCTGGCCGATCAGCTCGAGGGCGCCGCAGGGGTGCATCTCCTCAGCGGGCTGGAAGACCAGCCTCACCCCTCGCTGCAGACCGCCGACCTCTGCCACCCGAACCAGGGCTGTCGCCGCACCCAGCACCGCGCTCATGTGGACGTCGTGCCCGCAGGCATGAGACACCCCGTCGACGGAGGAGCGGAAGGCGACGGTACTCAGCTCGGGAATGCCGAGCGCATCCATATCGGCACGCAATCCCATCAGCCCGAGCGAAGGGTCATTGCCCGGGATGTCGCAGATCAGGCCGGTGTGCGCCATGCGCTGCGGAGAGAGGCCCAGCGCCAGGAGCTGCTCGGCGATGTAGTCGGTGGTCTCGTACTCCTGGTGGGAGAGCTCAGGGTGGCGGTGGAGATGTCGCCTGACCTCGCGGAGGTCCGCGGACTTCTCAGCCACCGTCCGGGCGATCAGGCCCTCCGGGCCCAACATCAACCGCTGCTGCCCGGTCCCCAGCAGCACCTGCTCCGACTGCTCCACCTGTGCACTCCCTGCATCCGTCCGGGATGACCGACGGCGAGGCTCGCCGGGGCCGGCGCCGTTCGCGGTGGCCGTTGCGGGCGGTCGACGTCAGCGCAGATGACACGGTTCCCACTATGGAAGGCGGGCGACAAGCGTCGTGAGGTCCTGCGCGTATGCATCAGCGAGCACCAGCAGCGCGTCCTCGGTGTCGAGGATGCCGATGCCGTCCAGCCCGACCAGGGCGATGTGGCGATCCGTGGCACCGTACACCGTGGTCCGAGCGGAGACGGCATCGACCACAGTGCTTCCCAACCCCCGGACCTCCCGACCCCCGACATCGACGCGCTGGGTAGATGGTCCCGCCCCGCCAGCTCCTGGCGAGGCCTGGACCGAGAGCGACGCGGGAGCGGCGTGAGAGCGGCCACAGTCTCGTGCTGGCACAGCTGACAGGCATCGCGGTCACACCACGCCCCGGGGGCATTTCCCCAGCGTGCCAGTCCGACATTCGAGATTCAGAGCCCATCCCCACCGACGCCACGGGCCATGCCGCGCGGCACATCAGGGGCCCTGCCTGGTGCTACGCTGGCAATGCCCCTGTCGGGGGCGATGATGATGTCGCCGTGTCGTGAAAGGTCGCCTGCGAGGCGCCCCGGACGCGATGGTCGCCCGAGTTCTGCCCGGTCGCACCGCGCGCCTCGCCCATGGCATCGCATCACTGTTCCCGGCTTCATCCCGACGCTTCTGGAGGATCTCCGTGGCTTCAGCCCAATCCGGGACGCTCTATCGCGGACGCGAAGGCATGTGGTCCTGGGTCGCCCACCGCATCTCAGGAATGCTCATCTTCCTGTTCCTGCTGGTGCACGTCCTGGACACCGCTCTCGTCCGTGTCTCCCCCGAGGCGTACAACGAGGTGATCGGGCACTACAAGACCATCGTGTTCGGCCTCGGTGAGGTCGGCCTCGTCGGCGCGATCCTCTTCCACGCCCTCAATGGCCTGCGCATCATCCTGGTGGATTTCTGGTCCCAGGGGACCAAGCGCCACCGCAGCCTGTTCTGGGGTGTGGTGATCGTGTGGGCCATTCTCATGGCCGGCTTCCTCCCCCGCCACCTCATGCACATGTTCGGAGCGTGACCATGACTGCACAGACTGGCACCTCGATCCCAGATCCCACCACCCGTTACCGCCGCACCGCCCAGCGCGGTATCAATGGCGAGATGCTCTCGTGGATGTTCATGCGAGCCTCCGGCGTGCTGCTGGTGATCCTCGTCTTCGGCCACCTGTTCGTGAACCTCTGGCTCGGTCAGGGTGTTCAGGGCATCGACTTCGCCTTCGTGGGCGGTAAGTGGTCCAACCCGTTCTGGCAGGTCTGGGACCTGCTGATGCTGTGGCTCGGCTTGATCCACGGCGGCAACGGCGTGCGCACGATCATCAACGACTACGCCCGCGGCCCCCGCCTGCGGATGGTCCTCAAGGGCCTGCTGTACTTCGCCGTGGTGGTCACGATCATCTTGGGCACCCTGGTGATCTTCACCTTCGATCCCTGCCCGGTCGGTGCCGAGCCGAGCTTGCTGCCCTCCTTCTGCGAGGGCTGACGCCCCCGGGGCGGCCGATCCCCTCGGCCGCCCCTTTCCTTCTTCCCGGTCGACCCGAAACGGAGCAGTCACCAGACATGCAGACCCATAACTACGACGTGGTGATCGTCGGCGCCGGCGGTGCCGGCATGCGCGCAGCCCTGGAGTCCTCGAAGAACTCCCGCACCGCAGTCGTCACCAAGCTTTATCCCACCCGTTCCCACACCGGTGCTGCCCAGGGCGGCATGTGCGCCGCCCTCGCCAACGTCGAGGACGACAACTGGGAGTGGCACACCTACGACACCGTCAAGGGCGGTGACTACCTGGTCGATCAGGATGCCGCAGAGATCATGGCCAAGGAGGCCATCGACGCGGTGCTCGACCTGGAGAAGATGGGCCTGCCGTTCAACCGCACGCCCGAGGGCAAGATCGACCAGCGACGCTTCGGCGGTCACACCCGTGATCACGGCGAGGCCCCGGTGCGCCGGTCCTGCTACGCCGCGGACCGCACCGGCCACATGATCCTGCAGACCCTCTACCAGAACTGCGTGAAGCAGGAGGTCGAGTTCTTCAACGAGTACTACGTGCTCGATGTGCTGATGACAGGCGACCCCCGCAGCGACGAGGGCGTGCGTGCGTCCGGCGTGGTCACCTATGAGCTGGCCACCGGCGAGATGCACATCTTCCGTGCGAAGTCCGTCATCTTCGCCTCGGGCGGCTTCGGCAAGATCTTCAAGACCACCTCGAACGCCCACACCCTCACCGGTGATGGCCCTGCGATGGCCTTCCGGCGCGGCATCCCGCTGGAGGACATGGAGTTCTTCCAGTTCCACCCGACCGGCCTGGCCGGCCTGGGCATCCTCCTCTCCGAGGCGGCCCGAGGTGAGGGCGGCATCCTGCGCAACAGCGAGATGGAGCGCTTCATGGAGCGCTACGCCCCGACACTCAAGGACCTCGCTCCTCGTGACGTGGTCGCGCGAGCGATGGCGAACGAGGTGCGACAGGGCCGCGGTGCCGGCCCGAAGAAGGACTACGTCTACCTCGACCTCACCCACCTCGAGCCCTCGCACATTGATGCGAAGCTCCCGGACATCACCGAGTTCGCCCGCACCTACCTCGGTGTCGAGCCGTACACGGATCCGATCCCGGTGTTCCCCACCGCGCACTACGGCATGGGTGGCATCCCCACCAATGTCCAGGGCGAGGTGCTCCGCAATGCCACCGACGTGATCCCCGGGCTGTACGCCGCCGGGGAGACCGCATGCGTCTCCGTGCACGGCGGAAACCGCCTGGGCACCAACTCGCTGCTGGACATCAACGTCTTCGGTCGCCGCGCCGGCATCGCCGCCGCGGCACATGCCGCGACCGTGGACCTGCCCGAGCTGCCGGAAGGCCTCGAGCTGCCCACCGTCGAGCTGCTCGAGCGGCTGCGGGACCGCCCTGCGACCGAGGATCGCATCGCCGATATCCGCAGCGCGCTGCAGGAGACGATGGACGCGAACGTCCAGGTGTTCCGCACCGACGAGACCTGCCGCCAGGCCCTCTCCGACATCAAGGGACTCAAGAAGCGCTACGAGACGGTCGCCATCCAGGACAAGGGTCGCCGGTACAACCTCGACCTGATGGAAGCCGTCGAGCTGGGCTTCCTGCTGGACCTCGCAGAGATCGTGGCGCTGGGCGCGCTGGAGCGCAAGGAATCCCGCGGCGGTCACTTCCGTGAGGACTACGAGAAGCGTGACGACGTCAACTTCCTCCAGCACACCATGGCCTATCGCACCCTCCCCGACGAGGAGGGTCTCGAGGGCACCTCGATCCGCCTGGGCACCAAGCCCGTCGTGATCACCCGTTACGAGCCGAAGGAGCGTACGTTCTGATGACTGCCGTCGCTGAGAAGCCCCAGGCCGAGACCGGCGCGAGCGAGGTCCCCTCGTTCCAGGTCACCCTGCGCATTGCGCGCTTCAATCCCGAGGATGACAAGGGCACGCACTGGGAGGACTTCACGGTCACCATGCACGGCACCGACCGGGTCCTGGATGCGATGCACGAGGTCAAGTGGCACCAGGATGGATCGCTCACCTTCCGGCGCTCCTGCGCGCACGGGATCTGCGGCTCGGACGCGATGCGGATCAACGGCCGCAACCGTCTGGCCTGCAAGACTCTGCTCAAGGATCTCGACATCAGCAAGCCCATCACCGTCGAGCCCATCAAGGGCCTCCCGGTGGAGAAGGACCTGATCGTCGACATGGAGCCGTTCTTCGACTCCTACAAGGAGGTCATGCCGTTCCTGGTCGCCAAGGGCCAGGAGCCCAGCCGGGAACGGCTGCAGACCGCCGAGCAGCGCGAGCGCTACGACGACACCACCAAGTGCATCCTCTGCGCCGCGTGCACCTCCTCGTGCCCGGTGTTCTGGACCGATGGGCAGTACTTCGGTCCCGCCGCGATCGTCAACGCGCACCGCTTCATCTTCGACTCGCGCGATGATGCCGGTGAGCAGCGACTGGAGATCCTGAACTCCAAGGAGGGCGTGTGGCGTTGCCGCACCACCTTCAACTGCACCGAGGCGTGCCCCCGCGGCATCCAGGTCACCAAGGCGATCGCCGAGGTCAAGCAGGCAGTGATCCGCGGCCGCGTCTGAGCCTTCGGCTCAGGCCGCCCGTCAGGCTGGCATTGCCCCGCAGGACCCAGTTCCGCTAGACCCATGAATGTGCGCTGAGGACCGATGTTCGAGAGATCATCGGTCCTCAGCGCACATTCGTCGTTTCTGGCGGGCCTCGGTGGGCCAAGGGACGGTCCGGGCCTCGGTGGGCCAAGGTCGGGCCACGCAGAGCACGGCCGGGCCCGAGGCGGGTCAGGCCGTGCTCTGGAGCTCAGGAGTAGCTGACCAGCAGCGGGGCGTGATCGGACCAGCGGGTGTCGTAGCTGGGGGCACGGTCCACCTGGGCGGAGGTGGCCTTCGCGGCGAGGCCCGCGGTGGCGAGCTGGTAGTCGATCCGCCAGCCTGCGTCGTTGTCGAAGGCCTTCCCTCGCTGCGACCACCAGGTATAGGGGCCGGGACCGTCCCCGTGGAGGGTGCGATGCACATCCACGAAGCCCGCCGCGGTGGTGAGACGGTCGAGGTAGGCGCGCTCCTCGGGCAGGAACCCGGCGGACTTCAGATTGCCCTTCCAGTTCTTGATGTCCCATTCGGTGTGGGCGATGTTGATGTCGCCGGTGAGCACCACGTGGCGTCCGTCGCCCCGCAGCGCCTCCAGGCGCTCCATCATCGCGTCGAGGAACGCGTACTTGTCGATCATCGTCTGCGGCTTCTCGGTATTGCCCGAGTGCGTGTAGCAGGAGATGACCGTCATCGCGGTGCCGTCTCCCAGCGGATCCTCGAGGTCTGCTTCGAGCCAGCGGCCGGTGTGGGCGTCCTCGGTCAGGCCCGGCAGGCCGTGGCGCACCCCGGCCAGGTCGATCCGCTCCAGCGAGGTGCGGGCGGCGATCGCCACCCCGGCGCGCCCCTTCAGCTGCGAGACCTCCCCCACGATGGACCAGCTCTCCCCCACCAGGTCGGCGAGCAGCTCCTCCGGGGCGCGCACCTCCTGCAGGGTGATGACGTCCGCGGAAGTGGAGGCGAGCCAGTCGCCCATCCCTTTCCGGGCGGCGGCACGCAGTCCGTTGACGTTGACGGTCGCGATGGTCAGGCTCATGCGGGCACCTCGATCCCGGCGGCACGCTCGGCCGCCTCGACGACATTCTTCAGCAGCAGCGCGCGGGTCATCGGCCCGACGCCACCAGGGTTCGGGCTGATCCAGCCGGCAACCTCGGCCGCCGCAGGATCCACATCGCCCACGAGCTTCGCCTTGCCTCCCTCGGGGTCCTCTCGTCGGGAGACGCCGACGTCGAGCACGATCGCGCCGGGCTTGACGTCCTCGGCGCGCACCAGGTGCGCGGCGCCGGCGGCGGCCACGATCACATCGGCGCGGCGCAGGTGGGAGGGCAGGTCCGTGGTCCCGGTGTGGCACAGCGTGACGGTCGCGTTGTGCTCGCGCCGTGTCAGCAGTGCACCGATCGAGCGGCCGACGGTGATGCCGCGGCCGACGACCACCACGTCCTTGCCGCGGAAGTCCTGACCATGTCGCTGCACCAGCTCGATCACGGCGCGCGGGGTGCAGGGCAGCGGGGTATCGATCTCGGTGTAGGCGTTCAGGACCAGGCGCCCGAGGTTCGTCGGGTGCAGCCCGTCGGCATCTTTGGCAGGGTCGATCCGCTCGAGTATCGCGTCAGTGTCGATCTGCTTCGGAAGCGGGAGCTGCACGATGTATCCGGTGCAGTCGGGGTCAGCGTTCAGCTCGTCGACGAGCGCTTCGACGTCCTCCTGGGTGGCGTCGGCCGGGAGGTGCTTCTGGATCGAGTGCAGCCCGATCTGCTCGCTGTCACGATGCTTCCCGCGCACATAGGCGGCGCTGCCCGGATCTTCGCCGACCAGGACGGTCGCAAGGCCCGGGCGCTGATGCCCTGCCTCGACGAGTCGGGCGACGCGCTCGGCGAGCTCCTCCTTGATCACTTTCGCGGTGGCCTTGCCGTCGAGGATCTGGGCAGTCATAGCGCTCCTTGGGTTCTCAGGGGGTGATGGGTGATGCAGGGCCAGTGGCGGATGCCCTCGACGCGGGGACCGGGTGCTGAGGTGAGGTGCAGGGACAGCAGTGGGGCCCGGCGCATCGTGCCGGGCCCCACGAGGCTGCTCAGTACTGCTGGAGGTCGGCGTACAGCGGCTTCGACTCAGCGAGTGCTGCGGTGCGCGCACGCAGCGATTCGATGTCCGCACCGCCGGTCAGTGCCAGGGCGATGACGTCGGCGACCTCGGTGAACTCCGCCTTGCCGAAGCCGCGCGTGGCCAGTGCCGGAGTACCGATGCGCAGGCCCGAGGTGACCCGCGGTGGGCGCGGGTCGTTGGGAACGGCGTTGCGGTTCACGGTGATTCCGGCTTCGTGCAGGCGGTCCTCGGCCTGCTGGCCGTCGAGCTCGCTGTCCACCAGGTCCACCAGCACCAGGTGCACATCGGTGCCGCCGGAGATCAGCTTCACGCCAGCCGCCTTGGCGTCTTCCGCCTGGAGTCGATCGGCGAGGATCTTCGCGCCCTCGAGGGTGCGGACCTGACGGTCCTTGAAGTCCTCGGTGCCGGCGATCTTGAGCGCGATCGCCTTCGCCGCGATGACGTGCATCAGCGGGCCGCCCTGCTGCCCGGGGAAGACAGCAGAGTCGATCTTCTTGGCCCACTTCTCCTTGCACAGGATCATGCCGGAGCGGGGCCCGCCGATGGTCTTGTGGATGGTGGTGGAGACCACGTCCGCGTAGGGAACGGGGCTCGGGTGCAGCCCCGCAGCGACCAGACCCGCGAAGTGCGCCATATCGACCCAGAGCACTGCGCCGACCTCGTCGGCGATCTCGCGGAAGGCGGGGAAGTCGAGCTGGCGGGTGTAGGCGGACCAGCCGGCGACGATCACCTTGGGCTGCTCGGCGATGGCGAGCTCGCGCACCTTGGCCATGTCGATCTGGCCGTTCTCGGGCTCGGTCTCATAGGCGACGATCTCGTAGAGACGGCCGGAGAAGTTGATCTTCATGCCGTGGGTGAGGTGGCCGCCGTGTGCCAGGGAAAGCCCCATGAGCTTGTCGCCGGGACGGGCCAGAGCATGCATCACCGCGGCGTTCGCGGAGGCGCCCGAGTGGGGCTGCACGTTGGCGTGCTCGGCGCCGAAAAGCTCCTTCGCACGGTCGATCGCGATCTGCTCGGCGACGTCGACCTCTTCACAGCCACCGTAGTAGCGGCGGCCCGGGTAGCCCTCGGCGTACTTGTTCGTGAGCACGGACCCCTGTGCCTGCAGCACCGCGCGGGGAACGAAATTCTCGCTCGCGATCATCTCGAGCGTGCGCTGCTGGCGGGCCAGCTCACGGTCGAGCACCTGGGCGATGTCCGGGTCGAGCTCGGAGATGGACTGGTCGAGGACGTTCACTGGGCCTCCTGCAGTGTCGGGGCGGATAGGCGATGGACGCCGTCCTGCCATCTTAGGACGCGGGGCCGGATCCCGGCAGGACGGCTCAGAGTTCGAGGCCGAGACGCACCGGCTCAGGGACCAGGTGCACGCCGAAAGCATTCTCCACCCTCTGCTGGACGTCCTGTGCCAGCGCCACCAGGTCATCGCTGCTGGCGCCGCCGCGGTTGGTCAGAGCAAGAGAATGCTTGGTGGAGACGGCGGCCCGCTCCCCCAGCGCATGTCCCCGCTCGACGCCGGCGTGGCTGATCAGCCACGCGGCGCTGGTCTTGATCCGCCCGCCGTCGACGTCATAGCGCGGTGCGTCCTCGGGCAGGAGCGCAGCCTCGTGCGGCGCAAGGATCGGGTTGGTGAAGAACGAGCCAGCACTCCAGGTGTCGTGGTCCAGAGGGTCCAGCACCATGCCCTTGGCGCTGCGGATCCGCAGCACAGCGTCCCGCACCTCGCTCATCGGTGCCCGGTCCCCGACCTCGACGCCGAGCGCCTCGGCGAGCTGGCCGTAGCGGATCGGGGCGGAGCGAGAACCGATGGTGTGCTGGAAGGTCACGGAGAGGACGACATAGCGTCCTGTGGCGGAGGGCACGGGACCCGCGTACCGGGTGCGCTTGAAAATGCTGTCGCGATAGGCGAACCCGCAGTCGGCGGCGAAGAAGGTGCGCACCACGTTCTTCTCCCGGTCCCAGGTGCGCACGCGGGAGATGGTCGAGGCGACCTCCTGCCCGTAGGCGCCGACGTTCTGGATCGGGGTGGCGCCGACGGTGCCGGGGATGCCCGAGAGCGACTCGATCCCGACCATCTCGCGGGCGATCGCATAGCGCACCGCGCGGTCCCAGTTCACGCCGGCGAAGTACTCGACGATGGCGCCACCGCAGGTCGGATCCAGTGGCGTGAGATCGGCGGGATCCACGGGGATCCCGTCGGGCTCTCCGGACGCGCCCACCTCGCAGGTGGCGTCCAGCAGCGGCGGCTCCTCCGGGTCCCGCAGCAGCACGACCGTGCCGTCGAACGGCGCATCCGAGGCGACCAGGTTCGAGCCTCCCCCGAGCACCAGGAGCTGCTCGCCTGCGGCATCGGCGGCGGCGACCGCTTCGATCACCTCTTCGGCAGTGCGCGCCTCGACCAGCTTCCGGATCTTCCCTCCGATCCGGAGGGTGGTCAGGTCAGAGAGCTTCATGCGGCATCGTTCCCGGTCTGTGCCTCTGAATCGTCGGCAGCCGGGAGGGCGAGGGTGGCACGGGCACGGCCGAGCACCTTGGTGCCGTCGACCTCTGCGGTGATGTCCACCCTGGCGGTGCGTGCCGACTCATCGATCGCGCCGACGACGGCACTCACCTCGAGGAGGGCGACACCGGTCGCGGGCACCGGGATCGGGTTCGTGAACCGGGTTGTGTAGGCACGTACCGCGGTGGGGTCCACGATCGCGTCGAGCAGCCCGGTGATTGCGGTGCCCATGGTGAGCATGCCGTGGGCGATGACGCCCGGGAGCCCTGCCTCGGTGGCAACGGTGTCGTTGTAATGGATGGGGTTGAAGTCCCCTGAGGCGCCGGCATATCGCACCAGCGTGTCGCGGGTGATCTCATGCTGGGTGCGGGCGAGCTTCTGGCCGACGACCAGATCGGCGAGGTCCACAGGGCTGGGCGTGGTGGCGGTCATGTCTGCTCCTGGATGGCGGGGAGGCGGGCGTGGCGAGGATGGGTGCGGCGGGCGCGAGCCCGGGTCAGGCGCCGCGGACGACGAGCATGCTGCGCACGCTGGCGACACCAGTGCCGGACTCATCAGCCAGGTCCACGCGGGTGGTGATCATCGAGTGACCACCGGCAGCGCGGACCGCTTCGACGGTGAGGGTCGGCACCAGGCGGTCTCCTGCCACGACTGGCCGATGGAGGGTGAAGGTCTCTTCCCCGTGCACGACCCGGCGGAAGTCGATACCTGCGGCGGGGTCTTCGATGTACTGCGCCTCGGTGGCCTGCGCGAGGGAGACCAGGAACGTCGGAGGAGCGACGACGCCGGCATGCCCGGCATCGCGTGCAGCCTCGGGGTCGCTGTGCAGCGGCGAGGAGGAGCCGGTGGCGTGGGCGAACTCGATGATCTTTGCGGCGGAGACCGTGTGCACGGGTCCGGCCGGATAACTGCGCCCTGCGAAGGCGGGATCGGGGGTGGTGGTCACGATGTCTCCCGAGGTCGAGTCGGCGGAGCCGACGATGATGGACCCCTCGATCATCTCACCGTCGGGCCGCAGCGGCGGCGCGCTCGCTGGCTGACACGCTGGAGCTCCCCCGCGCCGCGGCGCCCCGGTCCTGTGCTGAGTACTCCGGGAACGACGAAGGCCACCCGGAGAATCCGGGTGGCCTTCGAGGAAGTGCGTGCGACTCGCTCAGCGGGTCTCGCGGTGCGCCGTCTGCTTGCCGCAGGTCGGGCAGAACTTCGAGAGCTCGAGCCGATCCGGGGTGTTGCGACGGTTCTTCTTGGTGATGTAGTTGCGCGCCTTGCAATCAACACAAGCCATGGTGATCTTGGGACGCACGTCAGAGCTCTTGCTCGCCACGGTTCGCCTCTTTCGTCCGGGTGACGCACTCCGCAGCGCGTCGCGTGGGTCCCCGTGCTCAGGGGATGTGGATTCTGCACGCCGGTATTGACCGGTGTGGTACCGAGGGCGGGGATCGAACCCGCGACCTCACGATTATGAGTCGTGCGCTCTAACCGTCTGAGCTACCTCGGCATGACCGACGAAGCGGCCCGTCTCGAATGAGAACGGGCCGCCGCATCCATCAGAGCCCTGAAAGGGAATCGAACCCTTGACCTTCTCCTTACCATGGAGACGCTCTGCCGACTGAGCTATCAGGGCAACCCGGTGAACCTTACCCGCCTCTTTGCCCGGAGGCAATTCAGGGGTGGGCCCCGGTGCTTCGGATCACATGGACCCTCCGCGGTGGCAGATGAGGGATTCGAACCCACGTAGGCGATGCCAGCTGATTTACAGTCAGCTCCCTTTGGCCACTCGGGTAATCTGCCAAGACTGCTCCCGTTGCCCACCCGACCTGGATCGTGTGGCCGCCGGAAGCGGACCTGAATCAGCATAGCGGCGTCCCGCCGCCGATGCGAACTCGAAGGGGCCTCGGGTCGCATGAAGAGCATCACAGCTCTCAGTGCCCCTCATGGACAATGGAGTTGCGGCCCGCCCCTGCGGCCGCCTGAAGGAAGGACCCACCGTGGCAGATTCATCGTTCGACATCGTCAGCAAGCTCGATCGCCAGGAGATCGATAACGCTGTCAACCAGGCCGTGAAGGAGGTCGGGCAGCGGTACGACTTCCGGGGCACCGGGGCGTCGATCACGCTCACCGGCGACGAGATCGTCATGGTCGCCAACGCGGAGGAGCGCGTTCTCGCCGTGCTGGATGTGCTTCAGTCCAAGCTGATCCGTCGCGGAATCTCTCTCAAGGCGCTCGAGGTGGACGAGCCCAAGCAGTCCGGCAAGGAGATGCGCCTGGCCGCTGCACTCAAGGAGGGCATCAGCACCGAAGATGCCAAGAAGATCTCGAAGCTGATCCGCGAAGAGGGGCCCAAGGCGGTCAAGGCGCGGATCGAGGGCGACGAGCTGCGGGTCTCCTCCAAGAGCCGCGACGATCTGCAGACCGTCATCTCGTTGTTGAAGGGCAAGGACCTCGACGTCGCGCTGCAGTTCGTCAACTACCGCTGACCCTGCCGCGCCGGCGTCGCGCCTACAGGTCACACACAGCGAGGAAGGCCCCGCACCCAGAAAGGGTGCGGGGCCTTCCCCACGAGAAACCCGGCTATCAGCCCTGGTTCGACGTCGAAT
>NZ_BAABGE010000002.1:0-907991 GCF_039541415.1 Brachybacterium paraconglomeratum | reverse complement strand
CCACGCACCGCCCACATCAGCAGCGCCCCACCCGGTAGATACCGTCCGCTCAAACGCATCCGACCCGGCGAAGATCTGCTCGTTCACAGAGATCGTCTGAGACGTGCTGTGCACCGATCCGAGGCTGTCAGTCACCATCAGAGTGATCTCATAATCGCCGTCCTCAGGGTAAGTATGTGAGGCGGACTGTCCCTCCGATGCTGCGGTCCCATCACCCCAGTTCCAGGCGTAGGTGAGTGTGGCGCCGTCCGACGCCGACGAGGTGCTGGCATCGACCTGGACTGCGAGGCCCGAGCTCGAAGCATCGAATCGTGCCGCCGGATCAGCGTGCACGACGCTGACCTGCGTCGTGATAGATGCCGTACCCGATCGGTCATCGGTCACTGTGAGGGTCACGGTGTAGCTGCCGGCTTCGGCGTACTGGTGAGAGGCGATCTGTCCTGCTGAGGCCTGACCATCCCCCCAGTCCCAGGAGTATTCGGTGACCTCGCCGTCGGGGTCTGAGGAGCCTGATCCGTCGGCGGTGACGGTCAACCCGTTCATCGTCGTCGACGCCACGGCCAACGGAGCCGTGTTCGGGCCAGTCACTTGGATCTGCTGAGCAGTTGTAGCCGACAGCCCGTTGCTATCCAGCACGGCAAGGGACACGGTGTACGAACCGGCTGCCGAGTAGGTGTGGGCGGCTGTCTCGCCGCTTCCCGGCGCGGTCCCGTCCCCGAAATCCCAGGTGTACTCGACGATCGTGGCTCCTGCGGCGGCCGTGGAGGCGCTGGCGTCGACGTTCACTCCGAGCTCGCCCGCAACGGCATCGAATTCTGCAGTCGGCGCTTCAAATCCCTTGCCGACACCGTAATGGGTGTTCACCTGTTGCGCATCGAGCACGTAACCGTAGACCGCGACCTCATCGATGTCACCGCTCAGATAGTTCGACCGCGGCTGGTTCGGCCAGCCGCTGAGGTTGTCGCCGCCGATCCTCCAGTACCCCTGATACGACTGGGCAGTGGTCACCGCAGCGTTGCTGCCCACGATCATCCCGTCGATGTACAGGGTCATGCCGTCTGCACCCTGGGACGCGACGACGTGGTGCCACTGGCCGTCGTTGTAGGCGTCCGCGCTCTGCACTGATTGCACATTCCCGGGATAGACCCCGAACACGATCCGTCCGTCATCGCGCATATACACGTGCCGGTCGTAGCTGCTCGAGCTGCCAGTCGCCGCATCTCCATAGCCGATCAGCTTTCCGCCTCTGCTGCTGGTCGTGCGCACCCAGAGTTCAGTGGAGAATTCTGCTGAGGCCGTAGTCCTGGAGCTGGAGACGACCCGTCCCGTCGTGCTCCCGTCGAAACTCGAGTGCCCGGTGGACGAATTTTCGATGCCAGGCTGCCCTGGGCTGACGCCTCCCCCGAATACCGGCTGGTTCGAGCCAGCCCAGTCCTGGGGGGTATCACCGAGCGGGTAGTACAGCTGCGGCGAGTCGTTCAGGACTGCCGAGACGTACTCCGAGGCCAGGCCAGCCGCGGCCGTCACCGTGACGGGAGCACTGGTCGCTGTGTTCCCGTCGCCATCGCGCGCCACGACCGTGTAGGTGTACTGCATCCCCGGTGTCGCGGTCGTGTCCTCGAGAATCATGCCGGGCTGGTTCCACCAGGTCGAAGGGGCTTTCCGGGTGGCGACCGGTGTGCTCGTACCGGAGCGCTTCAACTCGTACGTGAGGTCCAGGTCATCGCGGTCCCAGTTGGCGGTGAAGGAGACCCGCACCCGGCCGGCGACGAACGAGTTCGCGGCGGGCTGCCAGCTGGAGCCCGAGAGCCGGGGAACGTCCTTCGCTCCCCCGGGAGGGTTCTTCGCAAAACGGACGATCCCCTCGAACCGTCCGTTGTTCACGCTGATGAACTCGCCGGCGATCGAGATCGTGTCCCCGACGCCAGTGATCGACAGTCCAGCCTGGCCCATTCCGGTGGTGGTCCCGACGAGGAAGTCGGGATACCAGGCATACGCCGAAGGGCCCGGTGTTCCTTCCCAGTTCTGATAGGTGCTCCCCGCATGGGGGTTGCGCCCGAGCAGGCCGCGCGCGTCCGTCGTATAGGCCTCTACGTATCGATATTGCCGCACGCTCTGCTCCGGATGCAGCCCCATCGTCGAGCAGGCATGGGTGTGGCTCGTGGAGTAGACTGTCTCTCCCGTGGAGTACACGCCATAGTGGTCGCCGAGGCAGTCCGCGACCCATCGCACGGCACCGGTTCCAGCCTCCGCGGCGAAGGTGCCCTCCAGGTTCCCGGTAGCAAGGTTCGCGAACACCCAGCCGGTGCCGTAGACGCCGGTGTCATCCGCTGCGAGGGCGAAGATCCCTGCTTTTCCGGCGTTGCTGCCCGAGCTCGAGCCGTTCTTCACCGTCTGCGTCAGCGCCCAGTCCGCGTCCACAGCACCCGTCTGGAGATCCACCGCAGCGGCTCCGCGCATCGTCGTGTTCCCATTCACGCTCGCGAAACGCCCGCCGAGGATAATCTTCTGGCCGGCGGGGTCAGCGACCATAGCGTCGATCTGCCGATCCGACTGCGGCGCCCACGGCATGAGTGCGCCATTGCTGGCGTTGAAGGCCGCGGCGTTCGTCCGCGGAGTCCCATTGGCCTGCGTGAACAGGCCGCCTGCGTACACCATCGATCCCTTGGCCACGAGCGCAAACACACCTGTGCCGCCGATCGCCGGCTTGAAGCTCGAGATCAGCTCACCGGTCGTGGCATCCAGTGCAGCGATGCTGTAGCGGGTCTGGCCGTTGACCGTATTGAACGAGCCGCCGATGTAGATCCGGCTGCCATCCGGAGAGGCCGCCACAGCCTTAATGACCCCGTTCACCTGGGGCGCGAAGGGCAGCAGATCACCTGTGTTGATGTCATAGGCCAGAACATTTGAACGCGCGGTCAGCTGGGTGCCCGGTACGGCGAGCGGCGCCCGCGCGTTGTCGAAGTCCCCCACGGCATAGACGGTGGAACCGATCGTCGCCTGCGACCAGACGTAGCCGTTGTCGATCTGGACGGTGGGGATCGGATCCGCCGTGACGACGGTGTCGTCCCGCTGCAGCAGAGGCGGCGGGGACGGGAGTTCGACGGCGTCAGCCGCGAGATCGGGGGTGAGGGCGAACGCTGCCGTCAACCCACCGAGGACCAGTGTCATCGCCGTCAGGAAGCCGAATCCTCGACGCATCCTTTCACGCCGCTGCGGAGTGCTCATCGTCTGCCCCTGTCGGGTGGTTGTGGAGATCGATCTGCGTGAAGCTGTCATGGGGTTGCGCCTGTGAACACGGCCACCGGCTCACCAGCGGAATAGTTGACGCTCACCGTGACGGATCGCCCGTCGGCCGGTTCGAGCATGAAGACATAGGTGCCTACTGCTGACGATCCCGCCGGCACTTCGCCCTGCAGCGGATCATGCGGATCTGCCCAGGTGGGGACGCCTATCTCGCCGTCGTCGGCACCCAGCGAGACCACGGCAGAGCTGACCGGCAACGGCTCCTTCGTCTCGTTGGCGATCGTCACGCTGACGACGACTGCGCTCCCCGAGTACTCACCGGGAGTAGAGGCTTCGATAGTGGTGGTCTCGATCGAGGAGAGAGAGACCGTGACGTGCGTCGGAAGCGCGATGGCCTCGTCCAGCGAGCCGGTGACCTCGGGCAGGGCAGGTGCCGCGGTCGGGCCTTCCTTCGCCGGGTCCGCAGGCTCCTGCCAGGCAGTCGAGCTGGGGTCCGCGGGATCAGCGGGATCAGCGGGATCAGCGGGATCAGCGGGATCAGCGGGATCAGCGGGATCATCCTCCGCCGTGGGATCACCCTGCTCTGGACTCTTCTCATCCTCCGTCGGGGAACCCGTGCCGGGTGTCCCACCGGCGGTTGGTGAATCCGTCGGGGGCGCATCGGCGCTCGGAGATCCACCCTGAGGTGCGGACCTCCCACCTGTGGGCGGCGCGGGCGGGTCATCAGCCTCCGGAGACGCCGTGGTACATCCGGCGAGCGCGAGGGACAACAGCAGCACTGGCAGCGCAAGGACGGCGGACGCCTTCCGGCGCCTGACCCCGGAAGGTCGAAGGCAAGATGCGCTGAACATTCCCAGCCCCCACTCTCCCGAAGATCCGCATACCGCCACAGTGCGGTGAATCCGCAGAGATGCGGCTCGGCGCCATGATAGAGGTTCGGACATACTTCGCACAACGGGCAAAACGGACTCGATCGGGCCGTCCCATCTCAGCGCACAGCGCGCCCACCCAGCTGCCCGAGGATCGTCGCCGACGCCTCGGCAACATCTTGCAGCGTGCGGTGATGCTCTCGAGCGCCGTGCGTATGCCCGTCGACGATGTCCCGTCCATCCACGGACCGCATCCGCCACCATCCCGCGCGCCGCGAAGGAACCGGCCCCTTGACGGCCCGCGCACCATCGAGATGCATGGCGAAGTGCGACACGACGCCGACGCGTCGTGCCGAAGCACCCAGAGCGAAGCCTTCCCCGAGGAAGGCCACCTCCCTCATCGTGTAGGTGCGATCCCGCACCTGCGGCGCCATTCGGACGACCTCCGAGCGAATATCCCGGGCCGCGGTCAGGATCAGGGTCGCCTCCGCCAGAAGATCCGCAGTCACCCGCTGCGAGCTATGAACAGGGTCGGCAGGGAGCCCAGACGCCTGCTCGCCGCGGACGAACTGTTCACTGACGAGTGAGCAGAGGGCGGCCCCTGTGCGCGCCTGAGTGCCCGCACTCTCAACCCTGACTCCCGGAAGATCTGCCAGCCCCCGCCGCAGGAGAAGCTCACCCAGGGGTGAGCGGCAGATGTTCGCCGAGCAGACGAACAGGATCAGCTCTGACCCCGGAGACGTCATCCTGCATCCCCGAGCGCAGGCGTCTCGCACTCGCGAGTCACGGCCGCACGAGCGCAACCCTGTTCGAGATCGGCGCGAACTGCGCGCCCGCTGAGAGCGCGAAACCTGCTGACATGAAACGCCTGCGCACTCTCAAGACTGCGGTACTCCGCGATGGTCACGGGGGCTCCTCCCTGCCGCGCTCACGCCGACAGCCTCACTCCCCGGGAATTTCCGGGCATACCATGACATGATACGTATCTTGGACCAAATGGACATCAGCTTCTCGCCTGCGTCGCTCGCAGGTGCTCTCGACGCCCTCTGCGTCGAGGGAGGAACGGATGCCGCGGAGAGGCCGGATCTTTGCCGGCGAAGGAGGCGACGTACAGATGGCTGAGCAGACCACCACCGCTTACGCGGTGATCATCGTCAACTACGGCGACCCATCGCTAGTTGCGAGGAACATCGGTGTCGACATCGATGAGGATGAAGACGCTCTCGTCGTCCTGGTCGACAATTTTCACTCCGACGCTGCGCGAGCAGACGCTGAGGCCCTGTGCCGGGAGCGCGGGTGGCTCTTCGTCACCTCGCCGAACGATGGCTTCGGTGCCGGGGTGAACCGTGGAGTCGCTGCTGCCCGCGCACACGGACTCAGCGCGCTCATCACCCTGAACCCCGACGCGATTGCTCCTGCGGACGTGCTCCGAGAGCTCGGCCGCCACGTCACCGCAGATCCTCTCGCCTTGGTCTCCCCTTTCATGAACACCGGCGATGGACGCCCCCACTTCCGCGGGGCGCGCGTGAACCGGCGCACGGGCCAGATGCGGTCCGGCTGGTCCACGGACGACGACGATCCGGAATGGGCGAACTGGCTCAGCGGTGCATGCCTGGCGTTCAGCGCCCAGGCTTTCGATGCACTGGGCGGATTCAGCGAGGACTTCTTCCTCTACTGGGAGGATGTCGACATCTCTCGCCGCGCCGCGGAACAGGGGATGCGGCTCGAGATCCGCCCCGATCTGTTCGTTGTCCACGACGAGGGCGGCACTCAGGACGCAGCGAGCGACAGGACGAAGTCTCCGACCTACTACTTCTACAACATCCGTAACCGGATGCTTTTCGGGCGCCGCCATCTGCGCGGGAAGGACTGGGCTCGTTGGGTGCTCGCCTCCCCCCGCCAGTCCGCCCTGATCTGGATGCGCGGAGGCAGGAAGCAGGCCTTCACCGAACCACGAGGGCTGCTCGCCGCCGGGCGCGGGATGCTCGCCGGCGCTGCCCAACTGGTTCGCCGCCCGCAGCCGTCGGCCCCCCGACGACTTGAGATCGCGCCTCCTGTCCCGAGGCAGGAGCGTGCCGAGTCGGGACCCTTACGGATCACCATCGCCATCCCGTCATACCGGCGACCGGAGCAGCTCGCAGCGTTGCTGGCAGCTCTACCCGACCGCATCGCTGAGACCCCGAATGCGATCGTCGATGTGCTTGTGATCGACAACGATCCGGAAGGCTCCGCCCGCAGCGCCGTCGATGCGACGCCCTTGAACCTGCGGTACGTCCAAGAGACGACGCCGGGGATCTCGGCCGTTCGCAACCGAGCGCTGGACGAGTGCCGCGACAGTGATCTCCTCGCCTTCCTCGATGACGATGAGATTCCACTGGCCGGCTGGCTCTCGTCCCTGGTCGAAGTATGGCGTGAGCACCGTGCCAGCGCGGTAGCGGGCAGGGTCATCTCCATCTTCTACGAGGACACCGACCCGTGGGTGATCGCCTCAGGCACATTCCGCAGGCCGCAGCGACCGACCGGAACGTACCTCCCGACGGCTGCCGCCGGGAACCTCCTCCTCGACATGGCGCAGATCCAACACTTCGGAGTCCGCTTCGAGGACTCGCTCGGACTCAGCGGCGGAGAAGACACCCTGTTCACCCGTCAGCTCGTCGAATCGGGAGGCACCATCGTCTGGTGCAATGAATCCGCGGCCGAGGATTACGTGGTCGCTAGCCGACTTACTCGCGAATGGGCCACACAGCGTGCCTTCAGCGCCGGCAACGGCTGGGTGCACGTCAATCTCCGCCTTGCGCCGAGCGCTACGCGCCGTCTAGCGGTACGTAGTCGGTTCCTGGTCGGTGGCACAGCTCGAGTCACAGCCGGGCTTGCACGGCACCATTACGGCCGCGTCCGGCAGCACCTCGGACACAACGCCCGCGGGATGCGGACGTTCCACCGTGGGCGCGGAATGCTCGCCGGCGCCCGCGGACATCTCTACGAGGAATATGCACGATCCTGACGTCCTCCCCGAGGAGAACACGACAGGACAGGCCGCGGTCACTCACCGCCGCGGGCTCAAGCGCGTCCGTGCATACGGCGCGGACACGACCCCTACGCAGCCCCCGAGAACCCCCAGGCCGCTCGCGAACCGGCTCTCGCCTTGGGCCCGCCGACGAAGGTTGCCGGTGATGCGTCCCGCCACGGCGAGCACCGATCCCTTGACGAGCTGACCCGAACCAATAACGGCCCATCGTGCGGCATTCGCTGCGCGGTCGTTGCGCGAGGTGGCGAGGTTCTGCTCGACACGCACATGGGTGGCCGCCTGGGCACGGCGCCGGGCCAGGTTGAAGCTGCGGGTGTTGCGATCACGGGGCACCAGGTCGTCCACGACCGCTTCGGCGCAGAAGACTATCCGCCCACCAGCGGCAGCCAGCTGGCCCGTGAACAGGGAGTCCTCTCCCCCGGTGAGGCCGAAGCGCTCATCGAACCGCAGCTCGAGCGCGCGCACCCGATTCATGTCGAGCAGGAGGTTGTTCGTCGCAGCCCGGCGGAGCACCGTGCCGGTGGTCATCCCTTCACGCCGCTGTCCGAGGTAGTACTCCCCGGCAGCGACCCAGGGGTCCTCCCCACCCTCGAATACGGCGTGCACCGGGCCGCTCACCGCGTCGGCGTCATGCTCGAGGTAGGTGCTCAGCATGTGCACGAGCCACCCGGTGTGGGGGGTCTCGTCGTCATCCAGGAGGACCAGCACGTCGGCGTCGTGAGTTTCGTCGAGAAGGCGATTACGTGCACTGCTGATGCCAGGCCGTGGCTCGGGGGCGTAGCGGATCCGTGAATCCCCGATGGACTCTGCCGCATCCCGGGCGCTCTCGGCCGGGTCGTTGTCGACGACTACGACCCGGTACTGCGTGGGCATGCCTACCGTCGAGGCGGCGTGCTCGATCTGCTCGAGGATTTTCGGCAGCAACGCAGCGAGCAGTTCAGGTCGACGGAAAGTTGCCATGCCCACGACAACGTTCTGCGGTGCACGCATTTCAGTCCTCCTCACCTGCAGGCCAGCCCCGGCCATCCGTGCGTTCCAAGCACGCCGGGGGGGGGTACATGACGCGAGCTTATGGTGCGGTGCCGCAGCCGGCAACGAGCGACCCGTCGCCCCATCGGCCCCGTGCGGAGTCAGCCCCGCCCGAGCCGCCGCTTCACGATCCCGACCAGCCCGCCGCGTTCCTTGAGCGACCGGCGGCGGCCATGAACCGTTGCTGCGGGAAGTGGGGTGACCACAGTGCCACCGGGGCGGTCAGTGCTATCGAGGCGGTCAGTGTCACCGGCACGAACACTTCGGACAGCAGCGTCGGCTTCCGCCGTTCCGGCATCGCTCAGCGCCGCACGCGCCTGGGCCCGCTGCTCGGACTCGCGGCGCTCCCGCTTCTCGATCTCCGCCTGCGCACGGCTCTCCCGCAGCTGCCCAAGACGCGCCTCCTCGCGCACCCGCTTCCGCTCGCCCGGGCCCTCAGCGATCCGGTAGAGCACCGGGACGATCACCAGGGTCAGCAGGGTCGAGGAGATCAGGCCGCCGATGACCACCACGGCCAGGGGCTGGGCGATGAAGCCGCCGTTGCCGGTGATGCCCAGCGCCATCGGGACCAGCGCGAAGATGGTCGCGGCGGCGGTCATCAGGATCGGGCGCAGTCGCTTGGCCGCGCCCTGGTGGAGCGCCGCCTCGAGCGTCATCCCATCGCGTCGATACTGGTTGACCAGGTCGATCAGCACGATCGCGTTGGTGACCACGATGCCCACCAGCATCAGCAGGCCGATCATCGAGGGCAGGCCCAGCGGCACGCCGGTGATGACCAGCAGCCCCAGCGCACCGGTGGCCGCGAAGGGGATCGAGACCAGCAGGATCAGCGGCTGGATCAGGGACTTGAAGATCCACACCAGCAGCACGTACACCAGCAGGATCGCGGCCAGCATGGCGATGCCGAGCTGACCGAAGGTCTCGTCGATGTCCGCAGCGGTGCCGCCGATGGTCGCTTCGACGCCCTCGGGCAGCTCCGCGGTGTCGATGGCGTCGTTCGCCGCGTCGGTCGCCACCCCGACGTCCTCGCCCGCGGGGGTGAGGGAGACGGTGACGGTCTCCAGCAAGTCCTGGGTCGCGATCGAGGGGCGTGAGAGCTCCTCCTCGACGCTGGCGACGTCCGTCAGGGGGATCGAGCCCATCAGCTGGAGGTCCTGCAGCTGGGCGAAGGTGTCCACGCTCTCGCCGCCGGCGACGTAGATGTCCAGCTCGTTGTCCTCCAAGGTGATGGTCCCGATCGCACCGGGGTACATCTGCCCGGCGACCATGCCGATCACGGCCTCCTCGGTGAGTCCGCGCTGGGCGGCGGCCTCCCGATCCACGGTGACCACTGCGGTGGGCTGGTCGGCCAGGAGGTCGCTGCCCACTTCGGCGACGCCGCTGGGCAGCGGGTCGAGCTCGGCGAGGATCGCGTCATTCGCGGCCTGGCGGGCCTCGGCGGTGGGACCGGTGATGAGGATGTCCACCGAGCTGGAGCCGGTGGGCGAGGCGATGTCCGCGGCCTCGATGGTGCCGGACTCCGGCAGCGCCTCGAGGGTCGTGACCATCTCGTCCAGCAGAGCTTCCTGATCCGCGTCGGGATCGGTGGTGATCGAGAAGCTGACCTCGTTCCCCGCAGCGCCGCCGAAGCCGAACCCGCCACCGCCGATGGTGGTCTGGACGGTCTCGACGCCGTCCACCCCCTGCAGGGCCTCTTCGCTCTCGGTGGCCTTGTCCGAGGACTGCTCGAGGCTGGTGCCGGCGGGAAGGGTCTGGGTGAGCGAGGCGATGTTCTGCCCGGTGTCCCCCAGGAAGCTGATGTTCACCAGTGGGTAGAGGAACGCGGTGCCCACCAGCACGAGGATCGCGGCACCGATGGTGAGGAGGCGGCGCGGGAGCGTATCCAGCACCAGGTGCAGCAGCGGTGCGTACGTCCGGTGCAGCCAGGTGCGCTCCTCCTTCGCCTCGGACTGCTCCTGGATCGCTGCCGCCTGCGCGGCATCGTCGGGGTCCAGGTCCTCATGCCCCTTGGGGACCTTGAGGAACCAGTAGGCGAGCACCGGCACGATGGTCAGCGCCACCAGCAGTGAGGACAGCATCGCGATGCCGACGGTCAGGGCGAAGGGCCGGAACAGCTCTCCGGCCATCCCGGCGACCACGGCGATCGGCAGGAACACCACCACGGTGGCGAGGGTCGAAGCGGTGATGGCGCCAGCGACCTCCTTGACGCCGTCGAGGATCGCTCGGCGTTTGGTCTTGCCGTAGGCGAGGTGGCGGGTGATGTTCTCGATGACCACGATCGAGTCGTCGACCACGCGGCCGATCGAGATCGTCAGCGCCGCCAGGGTGAGCATGTTCAGCGTGTAGCCGGTGACATACATGCCGATGAACGCGATCAGCAGCGAGGTGGGGATCGAGATCGCGGTGACCACGGTGGGGCGCACCCGGCGCAGGAACAGCAGGATCACGCCGACGGCGAAGAGCAGGCCCAGCAGCCCCTCCTCGGCGAGCGCCAGGATCGACTCCTCGATGAAGGGTGCCTGGTCGAAGACCACGTCCGTCTCGGCATTGCCGCCGACGCCCGGGAGCGTCTCGGCGAGCACGTCCTCGACGCCCTCGGAGACGTCCACGACGTTGCCGTCGACAGTCGCAGTGACCATCAGCACCAGCGACTCACGCCCGTTGGTGCGGGAGATCGAGGTGGCCTCCTGCGTGGTCTGCTCGACGGTGGCGACCTCGGAGAGGGTGACCGGCTGGGCGGGCTGCTGGGGCTCGGCGTCGGGCAGCGGCTGGCCGTCCGGGCCGAGCTGCTGCTCCTCGCCCTGCTGTCCTTCGCCATCCTGCTGGGCACCCTCAGCGGGCATCAGCACGATCGCCTCGAGGCTCTCGAGGCTCTCCACGCCCTGGCCGAGGACCACGTCCATGGTGCGGTCGCCGTCGACGACGGAGCCGCCGGGGAGCGAGAGGCCGGTCGCGTCGAGCGCGGTGGTGATGTCGTTCTCGGTCAGGCCCGCCGCGGCAAGGGCATCCTCGTCGGGCGTGATCTGCACGATCTGCTCTGGGGCGCCGATCACGGCGACCGAGGAGACGCCGCTGACCCGCTCGAGCTCGGGGGTGACCGAGGTCTCGAGCCGGGAGGCGAGGTCGGAGGGGTCCAGGTCCGAGGAGACGGACAGCACCACGGCCGGCAGATCGCTGGTGCCGCCGGCGATGACCTGGGGGTCAGCATCCGCGGGCAGCTGTCCCTCGATGCGGTTGAGGGCGGCATCGACCTGGTTGGAGGCGCGGGCGACGTCCACGCCATAGGTGAGCTCGACGGTGACCATCGACATGCCCGCCTGCGAGCTCGAGGAGGTTCCCTCGACGTTCTCCAGCCCGCTCAGGGACTGCTCGACGGGGGCGGTGATCCGATCCCGGACCTGCTCGGACGACGAGCCCGGGGAGACGGTCATCACCTGGATCTGCGGGAGCGACACCGAGGGGATGAGCTCCTGGCGCATCGTGGTCATCACGAACACGCCGATGATCGAGACGGCGATGCACACCAGTGCGATGAAGGACCGGTTGTTCAGGCTCAGCGTGGCCAGGCGGTTCATCCTGCTCCTCAGGGGTGATGCGCGACGGGGTGGTGCGGCCCGTCGCCGCGACCCCATGGTGCTGGGGTCTGGAGTCCTGGCGTCGAGTGCTCCTGGCGCACTGTCTCACGCCTGCCTGCGAACTCGGATCCGACGAACGTCGCGAATCTCGTCGCACAATAAGGGGGTGCCCGCGTCCCCCGATCCCTCCCCCCGCGAGGAGCGCGCCCGTCGGACCGTCGACCGGGAGATCCTGCTGCTGGCGATTCCGAGCCTCGGGGCTCTGGTGGCCGAGCCGCTGTTCCTGCTGACGGACTCGGCCTTCATCGCCCGGGTCTCGACCACGTCGCTGGCCGGTCTGGGCCTGGCCTCGACCGTGCTCACCACGATCGTGGGTCTGGCGATCTTCCTGGCCTACTCCACGACCGCCGCGGTGGCACGCTCCTTCGGCGCCGGCCGCACCCGGGAGGCGATCTCCCGCGGGATCGACGCCTGCTGGCTCGCGCTGGCCGTGGGGGCGCTGTCGACCGTGCTGCTGCTGGTGGCGGGCCGGCACCTGCTGGCCGCTTTCGGCCCGTCCCCGGAGGTCCTCGCCCAGGCGATGATCTACCTGCGCCTCAGCGCCCTCGGTCTGCCGGCGATGCTCGCCGTCCAGGCCGCGACCGGCCTGGTGCGCGGCCTGCAGGACGCGAAGCTGCCGCTGGTGGTCGCCGTCGGCGGTGCGCTGGTGAACATCCCGCTGAACGCGGTGCTGATCTTCGGCCTGGATCTGGGGATCGCGGGCTCCGCGATCGGCACCGTCATCTCCCAATGGGGAATGGCCACGGTGCTGCTCGGCGTGATCGTCAATCGGGCACGCCGGGAGGGCATCGCACTCACCCCGCACCTGACGAACCTGGTCTCTGTGGGCCGGGACGCGGTGCCGATGTTCGTGCGCACCCTCGGGCTGCGGGTGGTGGTGATCGCCGGGACCGTGGTCGCCACCCGGCTGGGCGATGTGCAGCTGGCCGCGCACCAGCTCGCCATGACCGTCTTCACCGCGCTGTCGCTGACGCTGGACTCCCTGGCGATCGCGGGCCAGGCCCTCACCGGCCGCTACCTCGGCGCCTCCGACCCGGACACCGTGCACGCCGTGACCCGGCGTCTGATGACCTGGGGTGTGGGTGGCGGAGCGGTCGTCTCCGTGCTGCTGCTGGCGGCGAGCTACGTGGTGCCCGAGCTGTTCACCCCGGACGTCGCCGTGCAGGAGAACCTGCGCGCCGCCCTCTGGGTGCTCGTCGCCACCCAGCCGATCGCCGGATACGTGTTCGTGCTGGACGGGGTGCTGATGGGTGCCGGAGACGCCCCCTACCTCGCCAAGGTGGGCAGCCTGATCGCGGTCGCGATCCTGCCCGGAGCCGTCCTGGTGGCCTGGTGGGCTCCGGCGGGGCCGTGGGGACTCGCCATGCTGTGGCTGGCCTGCAACTTCCTGTTCATGGTGCTGCGGGCGATCAGCCTGGGCCTGCGGGTCCGCACCGACGCCTGGATGCGGCTGGGCGATTGAGGCCCCGCCAGGTCCGGACCGCAGGGCCCCGCCGCACCCGGGCTCATCCCTGTTCGACCGCGGCGCGAGAGTCGACGAAGGCGCGGACCGCAGCCTCGACGTCCTCCTCGGTGTGGGCGGCGGAGAGCTGCACCCGGATCCGGGCCTTGCCCTGCGGGACCACGGGATAGGAGAAGGCGGTGACGTAGACGCCGTGCTCGAGCATCGCGTCGGCGATCCGGCCGGCCAGCGCCGCGTCCCCGAACATCACCGGCACGATCGCGTGCTCGCCGGGCAGCAGCTCGAAGCCCTCCTCGCTCATCCGGCGGCGGAACAGCTCGGCGTTGCGGAACAGGGTGCCGCGCAGCTCGGCGCTGCCCTCGACCAGCTCGAGCGCGGTGAGGGTCGCGGCGACGATCGAGGGGGCCAGCGAGTTGGAGAACAAGTAGGGGCGGCCCTTCTGGCGCAGCATCGCCACGATCTCGCGTCGGCCGGAGACGTACCCGCCGCTCGCGCCGCCGAGCGCCTTGCCGAAGGTGCCGGTATAGATGTCGATGCGCTCGGAGACCCCGAAGTGCTCGGGGGTGCCCGCGCCGGTCGCGCCCATGAAGCCCACGGCATGGGAGTCGTCCACCATCACCAGCGCACCGAACTCCTCGGCGAGGTCGCAGATCCCCTCGAGCGGGGCGAGGAAGCCGTCCATGGAGAAGACGCCGTCGGTGACGATGATGGTGCGGCGCGCGCCGTGACCCTCGCGCAGCGCCGCGACGGCCTCGAGCTGGGTGCGCAGATCATCGAGGTCGGCGTTGCGGTAGCGGAAGCGGGCCGCCTTGGACAGCCGGATCCCGTCGATCAGGGAGGCGTGGTTCAGCGCGTCGGAGATGATCGCGTCGTCCTTGCCGAACAGCGGCTCGAACACTGCTCCGTTGGCGTCGAAGCAGGAGGAGAACAGGATCGTCTCCTCGGTGCCGAGGAAGTCCGAGACGGCGGCCTCGAGCTCGAGGTGGAGGTCCTGGGTGCCGCAGATGAAGCGCACCGAGGCCATGCCGAAGCCCCGCTCGTCCAGGGCCTGCTTCGCGCTCGCGATGATCTGGGGATGGTCGGCGAGGCCGAGGTAGTTGTTGGCGCAGAAGTTCAGCACCTCCGCACCCTCGCGGCCCACGGGCCCGGCGATGATCCGCCCGGCCTGCGGGGTGGAGATGACCCGCTCGTGCTTGAAGGTGCCGGCCTGCTCGATCTCGGTGAGCTCGGCGGTCAGCTGGTCCTTGAGGTCGGTGTACATCGGGGTGGAGGTCCTTCCATGGGGTGCTCTGAAGCGACGGTGGCGGGATGCGTGCGCGGGGTGGGCGACGGGTACAGGAGTGGAGTGAGCGGCCGACGGGCCGGCCGGGGTGGAAGGGTCCGACGAGTCAGTCGTCCAGCATGCTCCAGTCCAGCACGACCTTGCCTGCGGTGCCGGCCTTGGCGATCTCGAAGCCGTGCTCCCAGTCGGAGGCAGGGAGCACGTCGGTGATGGTGCGGGTGATCGCGGCGCGCAGCACCTCGGAGGTGCTGAGCATCGCGGACATCCCGTTCCAGGTCTCGAACATCTCCCGGCCGTAGATCCCCTGCAGGGTGAGCATGCGGGTGACGACCATGGTCCAGTCGATCTCGAACTGCTGCGAGGGCAGGCCCAGCAGTGCGATCTTGCCGCCGTGGTTCATGTTCTCGATCATCTCCTGCAGGGCCCGGGCCTGTCCGGAGATCTCGAGCCCCACGTCGAAGCCTTCGCGCATGCCCAGGCTGCGCTGGGCGTCACGCACCTTCTGGCTGGACACGTCCAGGACCACATCGGCGCCGCAGCCCTCGGCCATCGTCAGGCGCTCGGGCGAGACGTCGGTGATGGTGATGTAGCGGGCGCCGGCGTGGCGGGCGACAGCGGCGGCCATCTGCCCGATCGGTCCGGCGCCGGTGATCAGCACGTCCTCCCCCACCACCGGGAACTTCAGCGCGGTATGGACCGCATTGCCCAGCGGGTCGAAGACGGCGCCGAGCTCGGGGCTGATCAGCTCCTCCCCGCCGTCATGTTCGTGCACCCACACATTCTGGTGCGGCACGGTCACATATTCGGCGAACGCCCCGTCGCGCTGGACGCCCACGGAGCGGGTGCGGATGCACATCTGGCGGCGTCCGGCCCGGCAGTTGCGGCACACTCCGCACACCACATGGCCCTCCCCGGAGATGCGGTCTCCGACACGCACATCAGCGACGTCCTCCCCCACCTCGACGACTTCGCCGTAGAACTCATGACCGGGGGTGAAGGGGACCGTGTCGCACATGGCCTCGGCAGAGGAATCCCAGGCGAGGATGTGCAGGTCAGTGCCGCAGATACCGGCGCGCAACACCCGCACCTTCACGTCCCAGGGCCCGCAGCCGGGTTCCTCGACCGTCGTCCATTCCAACCCGGCACCGGGTGCGACCTTGCGCAGTGCGCGCATCAGACCTCCTCGTCCGGCTCCCCGTGGGAGCGCTGTGTGCCCGTACCGGACGAGTCGAGGCGGGGGCGGGCATCGCGTCGCGGCGGGGCTGCGGCCTCGGTGGGGACCGCCTCGACGAGGATACGGGGCGGGACGGAGCCGGACGAGCCCCCTTGGGAGAACGCAGACGGGATGAAGAAGAGGCCGGACAGGTGCGCACCTGTCCGGCCTCTCGACTCAGCCTCCGTTACGGGGACGGATCACCAGCCGTCCTCCGAGAGATCGACCGTGAGGGTGCCGTCCTCGCCGAGGGTCGCGGTGCCCGAGACGCGGAGCGTCGAGGTGTCCGTCTCGTCGGTGGGGGCGTCTTCTTCGTTCCAGCTCTCCTGCTGGTACGAGAAGGTCGCCTCCCCCGGGCTGTCATAGCTGGACAGGCTCCAACCCTCCGACGTCGGTTCAAGCTCGACGGTCGGGTAGGTGTCGATGGTCCAGGAACCGGAGCCTTCGACCATGCTGCTGGCCCAGGCAGAGAACGGGCAGTCCTCGGGGGAGGCCTCCGTGGACTTCGCGCACTCGTCCAAGGCCGCCTTGACCTGGGACTGGACCTCGGCGGTGCCGGCTTCGCTGAGCGTGTAGATCGGTGCCGCGTACAGCTCGTACCAGCCCTCCGGATCCGCGGGGACGAACACGGCGCTCTGCTCGGAGCTGATGAACTCCGAGACCTCGGGCAGGCTCACGGTGTACTGACCCGGGAGCACAGCGGCCACGGCGTAGCCTCCGTCGACAGCGAGGCTCTCCACCGCCACTTCCTGGCCGTTGACCAGGAGGGTGCTCGCCCCTTCCGGGATCTCCAGCGCGAGATAGGCGTACTCGGTCTCGCCCATCCGCCATTCGGGGAACACCAGCGCGGTGCGTCCGCTGCGCTCGACGAAGAAGTTCCGGGTGGTGCTCACCCCGTCCTGGACCACCGTCGCGGTGACCAGCACCTCGTCATCCCCGGACTCCTCCGAGTCGAGGATCTCGTAGCTGCTGATGCGGTTCTCTGCGGAGCCGGCGATCGCGTTGGTCAGCAGCACCTGCTGGGCCGTGGGTGCGTTCGGGGCGGAGATCTCCACCGCCTGGGCGGCGTCCCCCTCCTGCAGAGCGCTGAGATACGCCTCAACCCGCTTCTCCGGGGAGAACACGGTGGAGGAGATGATGTTGAACGCGATCGCGATCCCCACCAGCAGCACGAAGGCGCCGCCGACGGCGATGCCGCCGCCGACCAGGAGCTTGCGCGCCTTCGGTGAGAGCGGCGTGGCCGGAGCCTGCTCCTGGCCGGGTGCAGCCGCGGCGGCCGCAGCCGTTCCGCCGCCGAGCGCCACGGTGGCGTAGGGGCTGCCGGTCGTGGACTGCGCCGTCGCGGCGGTATCCGGAGCGCCGACCTGCGGAGGATCCGGCTGCAGGGTCGCACCGGCGAGCTCGGTCGGGATCCCCTGCGCGTTCGGCGCCGAGGCGGCGTCGGCAGAGGCTGCATCAGCAGGCCCGCCTGCGGTGCCCGCTGCGAAGGCTGCGGTCGCCGTGCCGGCGAGTGCCGGAGCCAGCGGACGCCGGAACCAGGACAGCACCTTCGCCGGGATGAAGGGCGCGGCCAGCGGAGTCACGAAGCGCGAGAGCAGCTCCACGATCACGCCGGCGATGCCTGCCAGCAGCGGGGTCCACGCGGCGAGCCCCAGGGACGCACCGATCACCTCGCCGTCACCGAAGGTGCCGGAGTAGCCCACCGAGGCCGAGAACCGAGCGAGGATCAGCAGCCCGAGCGCGCTGACAAAGTAGACCACCGGCAGCGCAGCCCACGAGACCGCGAGGGCGACCACGTTGCTGGGCACCACCTGGCGCTGGTGCTGCCACAGCAGCGCTGCCACGAGCAGGCCGATGGGGATCAGCACCAGGGCGCCCAGCCACGCGTACCAGGGCATCGAGAAGACCGAGAAGAACTCGCTGCCGGTGATGCCGAACTCGTCGAGCAGGCCGGGACCGGTGATCGAGGCGCTGAGCGAGGACAGCAGGTCCATGCCCGTGAGGTAGGACAGGACGTAGCCGCCCAGCAGGGGCAGCAGCAGGATCACGTAGAGCATCGGCGGGGTCTCCCCGTCGATCAGCGCCTGGATGGTGGTGGCCACCGTGATGCCCGCGAAGGCCAGCACCGTGATGAGCAGCGCGTGGGTGAGGGCGAGCTTGAAGCCGGCGGTGAGGTCGGTGACCAGGGGCCACCAGGACGGGCGCGAGCGCAGGCTGATCCGGCCGAGCGCATGCGCCAGGGTGAGCAGGAGGAATGCACCGAAGAAGGTGTCGAAGCCAGCCGCGTGCAGACGCAGCGTGACGTCCTCGTCGACCGGGATCGGCTGCGCGAAGATCAGCGCGGCGAGCACGGTGACCAGGGCGACCACGAATCCGGTGAGGACGGCGGAGACCCAGATGCCCAGCTGTCCGGCAGCCTGTCGACGCTGCACGAAGCGGCCGCCGTAGAAGCTCAGCAGCGCCATCACCACGGTGATCACGCCGGGCAGCAGGCGGATCGATGCGCTGACGCTCTCACCGTCGAAGGTCTTGCTGAAGCCGAGGGAGCCCAGCATCGCCATCGCGACCAGCTGGAAGGGGAAGCGCAGCGCCGAGGCGATGCCGCTGAGTGCCTGGTCAGGCTGGATGTCCATGCCCTCGAGCGTGGCCTCGACCGGGTTGCCCATGCCTGCGATCGCGGCCGCGATCGCGAGCAGCACGATCGCCAGGACGGAGACGAGGATGCCGCCGAGGTAGGTGACGCCACCGACCGCGAGGGAAGGCAGCGGATTGGTCAGGCCCGCGGCGCCCAGCTTCTGCTTCAGCTGCTCCGGGGTCATCCCGGTGGCGGCGACCGGAGCTGGCGCGTATCCCTGCGGCGCCGGAGAACCCGGGCCGACGGGAGCGCCCTGGGGCGCTGGCGAGCCGTGCTGCGGGGCGGAGTGCGGGGAGCCGTACTGCGGTGCGGGAGACCCGTACTGCAGCTGAGGCTGGTGCTGATGCTGCGACTGGTACTGGCCTCCCGCCTGCTGAGGTTCCTGCGGCGGTCCTGCGTTGAACTGCTGGGGATCCTGCGAGTGCGGATCCTGTGACGGGTAATGTCCCCCACCAGGCACAGTCATGTGCGTTCCTTCCGGGTCGTCGAACGATTCGATGCGACGTGGTCCCAGATTCGACAGCACAACAGGGCGCGTCAGAGCGCGCTGTTTTTACACAGTTCCCCACCCAGGTGTCCCCCACGACCTTCACAGGTTACCGACATCTGTCCGGGACGCCAACCTCACCAGGAGATATGTGCATCCCGGTCAGCGCCGCCAGAGCTCCTGGGCGGTGGCGCCGGCCCGGAACCCGAATTCCTCGACCATGGCGACGGCTTCGGGGAACCCGTGCGCGAGGGCGTGAGGCATGTGAGCGTCACTGCCGAAGCTGATCGCCCGGCCCCCCTCTTCGCTCCACCACCGAGGCATCCACGACCAGAGCCGCCTCGTGTTCATCTCCAGTGCGCGGCCGCTGTCGGCGATGGCGCGCAGCGCGGTGCGGAACTCCTCCTCGTAGCGCCGCGGGTCCACGGGGCCCTCGAGCTCCTCGGGCCAGTACCGCAGGGCGTAGTCGAGGTGGGTGACGATCTCGAAGGGCTCATCCCCCGCCACCAGGGCCGGGACTTCGGCGAGATAGCGGCGGATCACGTCGTCAGCCGGTAGGCGCCGGAACAGGGTGTTGGGTTCGACCCGTCGGCCCTCGAACTCGAGGGTGTGCAGAGAGCCGATGACCCGGTCGAAGTCACTGAAATCCAGCTGCTGCCGCGCGGCCTCGGCGCGCAGATGGGGCTGACCGAACTCGAGGCCAGTACCGATACGCAGCTCGGGGAAGGCAGCTCGACAGCGGTCGATGCTCTCGAGATAGCCGTCGAGATCGAAGCGGGGCACGTGGACGATCCCGTCCGCGTCGAGCAGGTGGCGCTCATGGTCGGCGAAGTCCTCGGAATCGCTGAACCAGGCGTCCTCGAGGTCGAGGTGCTCGGTGAAGAACAGCGCAGGCAGCCCGATGCGCACCGCGCGGGCGCAGGTGGCCTCCATCGTGCCGCGGGCGGCGGAGTCGGGACCGCCGGTGTCCCAGGAGAACTCGCTGTGGACATGGCTGTCGGCGGGGAGCGTCATGAGGCCAGGGTGGCACATCACGCTTGCCGCGCCACCCCGGCGCCCAGTCCTGCGCAGTCCGGGCTCAGGCGACCACGGTCACCTCCGCCTCAGCCCGCACCTCACGGACCGCCTGGACGAGATGGCGCAGGCTGGCCTCGGTCTCGGCGTAGCCGCGGGTCTTCAGGCCGCAGTCGGGATTGACCCACAGCCGCTCCGGGCCCACCACGGCGCGGGCGCGACGCACCTGCTCGGCGATCTCCTCGGCACCGGGGACGCGTGGGGAGTGGATGTCCCATACGCCCGGGCCGATGCCGCGAGGGAAGGCTCCGGGGTCGATCGCCTCGAGGATCTCGCCCCGGGAGCGCGCTGATTCGATCGAGGTGACGTCCGCGTTCAGGGCGTCGATCGCACCGACGACCACGTTGAACTCGCTGTAGCAGAGGTGTGTGTGGATCTGGGTGGCAGTCTCCACGCCGGACGTCGCCAGGCGGAAGGAGCGCACGGACCAGTCCAGGTAGTCCGCGTGCTGCACCTCCCGCAGGGGCAGGAGCTCGCGCAGGGCGGGCTCGTCGACCTGGACGATGCGGATCCCGGCGGCCTCGAGGTCGGTCACCTCGTCGCGCAGGGCGAGGCCCACCTGGGCGGCAGTGTCCCCGAGGGGCTGGTCATCGCGCACGAAGGACCAGGCCAGGATCGTGACAGGGCCGGTGAGCATGCCCTTGACGGGGCGCGGGGTGAGCGACTGGGCGTAGGTCGCCCAGCCCACCGTGATGGGGGCGGGGCGGTGCACGTCGCCGAACAGGATCGAGGGGCGCGTGCAACGGGAGCCGTAGGACTGCACCCAGCCGTGCTCGGTGGTCGCGAAGCCGCCAAGGTTCTCGGCGAAGTACTGGACCATGTCGTTGCGCTCGGGCTCGCCGTGCACCAGGACGTCCAGCCCCAGCTCCTCCTGGAGGGCGATCACGCGGGCGATCTCCTCCTTCATCGCCTGCTCGTAGCCGGCGTCGTCCAGCTCTCTGCGGCGATGGGCGGCGCGGGCGGCGCGCACCTCCGCCACCTGTGGGAAGGAGCCGATGGTGGTGGTGGGCAGGTCCGGCAGACCGAGGGCCACGCGCTGGGCCTCGGCCCGCTCCTCGTAGGTGGCGCGCTCGGTGTCTGCGGTGGTGGCGGAGGCGGCGCGCTCGCGCACGGCGGGAACCTGCACGCCCTCGAAGGTGCGCGGCACAGAGCGCGGACCATCGACCGCCCCGGGCTCGACGCTGCCGGCGGCGAGGGTGACGAGCTCGGTGATCTTCTCGTCGGCGAAGGCCAGGGTGGCCACGAGCTCGGCGGGCAGCGAGGTCTCAAGGGTCAGGGTGTGCGGGACGTGCTGGAGGGACACGGAGGTCGACACGGAGATCGCGGCCGCCTCTCCCCCGGCCTCGGTCACGCGTCGGCGCAGCTCGGCCAAGCGAGCGGCGGCGGTGGGCAGCTCTGTGCGCCAGACGGAACGGCCCTCGATGAGCCCGGCGACGAGCTGCACGGTGTCGACCCCATCGAGCTGGGCGATAGTGGGCAGCTCGCCCCGGGTGAGGTCGAGGTGCACGGCCTCGGCGCCGGTGGCCAGCAGCGTCGGCAGCAGATCACCGATCCCGCCGTACGGGGTCGTGACCAGCAGCTGCGGGCGGTCCGCGCCTGCGGCGAGGCGGCCGACGGAGCGCTGCAGGGCGGCGGCCAGGGCCGACTGGTCCAGGCGCTGGTCGGCGGCGAGCGCGGGTTCGTCGAGCTGCACCCAGGGAGCGCCGGCCGCCGCGAGGCGGGAGAGCAGCTGCGCGTACACGGCCACGACGTCGTCCAGGCGGTCCAGCGGATCGAAGCTCTCCGGGGCACCGTCCTGGGCCTTGGCGAGCAGCAGCAGGGTCAGCGGCCCCACCAGCACGGGGCGGGTGCCGGGGCCGTCCTCGAGGGACTCTCGGAAGAGGTCCACCACGCGGGTGGAGGCGAGGTGGAGGTCGGTGTCGGGGCCGATCTCGGGGACCAGGTAGTGGTAGTTGGTGTCGAACCACTTGGTCATCTCCAGCGGCGGCTGCTCTCCTTTTCCGCGCGCGACGCCGCGAGCGAGGGCGAAGAGTCCGTCGTCGTCAATCGTGCCGTCGGCCCCGAGCACGGAGGCGAAGCGATCCGGGACGACCCCCACGGCGAGCGCGGCGTCGAGCACCTGGTCGTAGAGGGAGAAGCTCTCCGGGGCGGCGGCCGCAGCGGCCAGGCCCAGCTCGGCGAGGCGCGTGCGGGTGGCGCGGCGCAGCTCACGGGCGCGGCGGGCGAACTCGGCGCGGTCGATGCGGCCGGCCCAGTAGGCCTCCTCAGCCTTCTTCAGCTCCCGGTCGGGGCCGATGCGGGGGTATCCGACAGGGGTGGCGGCAGGCAGCGGCGCGTTCTGCGTCGACGCTGCGGACTGTCGGCTCTGGCCGGGCTGCGTGGTCTGGACGGTCATCGGTTCTCTCCTTGCGAGGGGGTGGACCAGCGGTCCAGGTCGAGGTGGTCGAGCACGTCGAGCGCATCGGCATGCGAGTTGAAGGTGAACAGGTGCAGGCCCGGGGCTCCGGAATCGAGAACGCGGCGGGCGAGGTCTACGGTGAAGCGCACCCCGATCCGTCGGCGTTCGGTGTCGTCAGCAGCGATCTCGAGCTGGTGGAGGAGTTCGCGCGGGGGTTCGACGCCGCTCATCGCGGCCAGGCGCTGCAGGCGCCGCGCGTTCGTGGCGGGGACCAGTCCGGGCACCAGCGGCATCCGGATCCCGGCGGCGCGGGACCGCTCGAGCAGATGGCAGTACGCCGCGGGATCGAAGAACACCTGGGTGATGGCGAAATCCGCTCCGGCGCGCTCCTTGGCCACCAGCACCTCGGTGTCGTGGCTGGTGGTGGGTGATTCGGGATGGCGGTGCGGATAGGCGGCCACACCGATGCTCACCCGCCCGCCCGCGAGGCTCGCGGTGCGCTCGCGCTCGATGGCGCGGATCAGCTCCACCAGGGGCCGGGCGAAGGGGATCTCGTCGTCCTCGAGATGATGGCCCGCAGGCTGGTCGCCGCGCAGGGCGAGCAGTCCGCGCACGCCGCGGTCCAGGAGCGCGTGGATGATCGTGGTCAGCTGCGCACGGGTGGAGCCCACCGAGGTGAGGTGCACCAGCGGGCGCAGCGAGGTCTCAGCCAGGACGTGCTCGGTGAGCTCGAGGACACGGGAGAGATTCCCGTGGCCGGCCCGGCTGGTCACCGAAACATGATCGGGGGCGGTGGCCTCGAGCTGGGTGATGGTCTCGCGCAGCCGCTCGAAGGAGGTGTCGGACCGGGCCGGAAACAGCTCGTAGCTGAGCGCGGGGCGGTGGCGCGCAGGGGCGGTGCGCTCGAGCTCGGGCAGCGTCGTGGTGGCGGACATAGCGGGAAAGCTACGAGCCTCCCCCGGTGGCAGGGAAGAAATGTGTGCACCGATGAACGTGCTCGACGGTCCGGTTCTCTCCGCGACGCGCGAGTTCACACGGGATGTCGAGGAGAGGCCCTCCCGGAGGCGCCTGGGTCTGGTCTGACGTAACGGCAGCCGCCTCGACCAGCTCGGTCGGGTCCGGCGGCCCGATCCGACCCCCGGGATTACAGTGTCCGGTTTACCCCTTTTTTCCTCTTTGCCGGGTAGGATTCAGGGATGACCGGCACCTCAGCAACGCCGGCACGACGGACCGGGAGGTCACAATGCGGATCGGATACGCAGCAGGAGCATTCGACCTCTTCCATGTAGGGCACCTGAATCTGCTCCGCCATGCCAAGCAGCACTGCGACGTGCTGATCGCGGGCGTGGTGAGCGACGAGATGCTGCGCGAGGTCAAGGGCATCGAGCCCGTGATCCCCACCGGGGAGCGCGCCGAGATCGTGCGCCACCTGCGTTTCGTGGACCGGGTCTACGTGGAGACCAGCCCGTCCAAGCTCGACGCGTGGCGCGACATGCACTTCACCCACTTCTTCAAGGGCGATGACTGGCGCGGCACCCCCAAGGGGCTCCTGCTGGAGGAGCAGTTCGCCGAGGTGGGGGTCGAGGTGGCCTATCTCCCCTACACCGTCCACACCTCCAGCACCGCCCTGCGACGGGCACTGGCAGCGATCACCGCTTCCGCGGAGCTGCAGACGGCCGGAGCCAGCTGAGGCCTTCGGCCGGCAGTCCGCAGTCCGCAGTCCGCAGTCCGCAGTCCGCAGTCCGCAGTCCGCAGCATCTGAGACCCCGGTGACGACCAGTTCATCACCGGGGTCTCGTCTGCGCATCAGCGCCCGATCCGTCGGCCCCACGATCCAGCGGCCCCCGCATTCCAGCGGCCCCGATCCAACCATCCCCTCACTCCAGGAGTCCCGGGCAGCGGAACGCCCTCGCAAGGGGGCTCAGCACTTCCCTCCTACGAGGGCGTCACCCCGCCCCGGGGAAGCGTCGCTCAGTACGCCCCTCGGGAGGCCAGCACGGCGCGCGCAGTGCGCACCAAGATCAGGAGGTCCTGCATGAAGGACCAGTTGTCGACGTAGAACAGGTCCAGTCGCACGGTGTCATCCCAGGAGAGGTCGCTGCGGCCGGAGACCTGCCAGAGCCCGGTGATGCCGGGCCGCACAGCCAGGCGCCGGTGCGCGTCCCCGTCGTAGCCGCTGACTTCCTGGGGCAGGGCAGGTCGCGGCCCGACCAAGCTCATGTCCCCGCGCAGCACATTCCACAGCTGCGGCAGCTCGTCGAGGGAGTAGCGGCGCAGCAGCTTGCCCACCCGGGTGATCCGCGGATCGTCCGACATCTTGAACAGCACGTCGTTGCCGCGGTCGCGCGCAAGCTGCTCGAGCTCGGCCCGGCGGGCTTCCGCGTCGACCACCATGGAGCGGAACTTCAGGAACTCGAACGGCTCTCCCGTGCGTCCTACGCGCTGCTGGCGGAAGATGACCCCGCCACCGTCGCCCAGGTGAACGAAGAGCGCCACGATCGCGAGCACCGGCGCGAGGAACAGCAGCAGCACAGCGCTGGCGACGATGTCGAACAGTCGCTTGCCCCAGCGCAGCGCCTTGCGGGCGCGCGGCAGGTCCATGTGCACCAGCGGCAGCCCGGCCACCGGCCGCATCCGGATCCGATCGCCCGAGATCTCACTGATGCCGGGGACCACGATGACTCCGACCTCGAGCCCTTCGAGCTCCCAGGCGACGCGTCGGAACTCCTCGGCGCTCGCGGACGAGCCGGCGGTGAACAGCACGATGTCGGGCTGCTGCGCCCGCACCAGCTCCAGCAGCTGGGACTCGTCGCCGAGGATCGGCACCCCTGCATCCTCGCCGCGGTGCTCATCGCTGATCGGGGCGATCGCACCGACCACGTCGTAGCCCAGCCAGACCTCGCGGGTCAGGGTGCGCACGATGCCGCGCACATGCCCGGTGGAACCGACCACCAGGACCTGCGAGCGCAGGTGCCCCCGTGTGCGGGCAAGATTCACGCAGCGTCGGGCCACCACTCGCACCAGCAGCAGGAGCAGGGGGCCCACCAGGAACAGGGCGACGAAGTAGGGACGAGAGAGCTGGATGTCCGCGAGGAAGAGCACCGCACCGGTGAGCCCCACCGCCCCGAGGCTTCCCACCAGCACATTGCGGTAGATCTCAGGTCCGGCGGACAGCAGCCGGGGGTTCGTTGCGCCGGAGATCAGGATGGCGAGCATCCAGACCGCTGCGATCACCACCGAGGTGCGCACCACATACCCCGAGAGGTTCGGCGCCGACTCCAGGAACGCGAGGTTCTGCCGGATCACCACCGCGATCCCGCAGGCCACGGCGAGCACCAGGAGGTCCGCCATGACGATCACGGAGACCACCAGACGGTCGTCGCCGCGATCAGTACGGCGGGGCCGCGCCGGCCTGGCCGGAGCGCGGAGCGGAAGCGGGCTCCCGAGCAACGGGAGCGAGGAACCAACAGCCTTGACTGCCTGCGGTAATGCCACGTGCACCTCTCAGCGACTGGAGCCGGGACGGCGCGCTCGGGCCACGACCGCGAGCAGATCTGCGCGCGCCATCGCGACACATCTCGGCTCGATGTCCATATTGCGCTACTTGTCCGTCTTGTCTGAAATGTGACTATACCTCTCCTGGTAGCGGAATGGGAGACCTCGCGCACGGTGCACGGAATGGGGCTGGCCTCCAGAGGCTCCCGGAGGCCTCGCCGGGCTGCGGGCAGACGGGCCGGCGCGCCGACGCACGGCGATCTTTCCGAGCACGACAACAGCGCGCCGACCCCGAAGGGTCGACGCGCTGTGATGAGTGCTAGCGGTGGTGGCCGCTGGAGGTGTGCGGGGCTCTCCCCGCGTCACTCAGCCGTTGAGGTGCTGCTGCAGTGCCTTGACGGTGGAGTAGCTGGTGCGGAAGTCCCACACGCCGTTGCTGCCATGACCGATCGCGGCGCGGAGCTTCGCGGTGGTCTCGGCGCCGATCTTCCCGTCGGCCGAGGCGCCGACCTTCGACTGCAGCGCCTTGATGTCGGAGGTCGAGAGCGAGCCGTCCTGGCTCACGCCCACCCACGCCTCGAGCGCGCGGGTGGTGGCCGAGCCGAACTTCCCGTCCACGACGAGGGTGCCGCTGGTCGGGGCGGACTTCGCCGGGGCAGCAGGTGCCGAGGGGGCGGGGGCGCTCTTGGCGGGAGCACCGCTGTTAAGGAAGCCCTGGAGCGCCTTCACGGTCGAGTAGTTGGAGCGGAAGTCCCAGGCACCGTTCCCGCCGAGGCCCATCGCGGCACGAAGCTTGGTGGTGGTCTCAGCGCCGATCTTCCCGTCGGCCGAGGCGCCGACCTTGGACTGCAGGGCGCGAATGTCGGAGGAGGAGAGCGAACCGTTCTGGCTCACACCGATCCAGGCCTCGAGCGAGCGGGTGGTCGCGGCGCCGAACTTGCCGTCGACCGCGAGCTTGCCGGGGCTGGTGCGCACCTCATCACGGGAGGCGGAGTCCCCGCGGCTGCCGGGCTGGGCGTTCGAATCGGCACCGCCGTTGGACTTGGTGAGGCCGGCACGCTTGCCGCACGTGGGCCAGGCGCCGGGGCCCTGCTGCTGCAGCGTGCGCTGGGCGACGGCGATCTGCTCGGACTTGGTGGCCTGGTTCGCCTGGCTCGCGAACTCGTGGCCGCCGAAGGCCTTCCAGGTGGAGGGGGAGAACTGGAGCCCGCCGTAGTAGCCGTTTCCGGTGTTGATCGACCAGTTGCCGCCGGACTCGCACTGGGCGACCTTGTCCCACACGCCGCTATCGGCCGTGGCGACGCCGCCGCCGACCACGCTCATGCCCGCCACCATCACGGCGCCGCCGGTGACGGCCGCCATCTTCGGTGCCACGCGCACCCCGCGGAAGTAGACCGCGGAGCCATCGGCACGATGGGTGGGGAGACGAGAGGGTGCGGACATCGAGAACTCCTGGAGGAAGGGCGCAGGGGATGCGAGGGATGCGGGGGCCAGCGACGAAACGTCGGCCCATCCCTCACGGTCTCCCGCCGACCAGCACTTCCGGTCACGCGGATGCCAAGTCAGAGCCATCTCTTGAAGCAACTTTTACTGAAATCGCCGAAATCATGAATGACAGCGACGGATTTACTGAGTACAAGGAGTCGCGGGTCGCACCCAGCATCTCCTGATCCCGATACGCTCCTCTGGTGCCCACCGCCCCCTCCCTCCGTGCCCTCTCGCTGGCATGGCGGACCCTGGCGGTCGTGGCCTGCATCGGGGTGCTGCTGGTGGGCGGTCTGACCCGTTCCAACGATCTGTTCCCCTTCGGTGTGCTCGACCAGTTCTCCTCCGGCACCGACCCCGACGGCGAGGTGGTCAACACCTGCCTCCAAGGACTCCGGGAGGGTGAAGCTCCCTTCGACATCCGCTTCGGTCAGCGGAGCGTGGGCATCGAACGGGCCGACGTGGAGAACAACCTCCCGTCGATCAAGGCTGATCCGGAGCTGCTGGCCCCGCTGGCCGCCGAGTTCGACCGGCGCCATCCCGAGCAGCATCCGCTGGATGCGCTGGTGCTGTGCCAGCGGATCACCTCCCTGCAGGGCGGCACCGCCCACGGCGGGGAGGAGTTCGTCGAGGTGGTCCGGTGGGAGGCGCCGTGAGGGGGTTCCTGTTCCCCGCCCTGCCGCTGGCTCGGATCCGAGTGCTGCGAGTGCTGCTCTACGCCTTCGTGGTGCTGGATGTGCTGACCTTCTCCCGTGATGTCCTCGCCCATGCGAACAATGCCGGGTTCTACTCTCCGGTGGCGCTGGCGCGCCTGCTGCAGCTGCCGGCGGTGTCCGCGCCGCTGGCGTACTCCCTGCTGGCGCTGATCCTGGCCGGGTGCGCGGCAGCGATCGTGGGCTGGCGGCCACGGCTGTCCGGCACGGTGGTCGCGGCCGCGTTCTGGCTATGGATGCTCTATAGCAACTCCTACGGCTATGTCGCCCATGACCACATGGCGCTGATGGTGGCGGTCACGGTGCTGCCCACGGTCGCCGGGGTGGGGCGCGGCGGTGCCTCGTCCGAGGGGATGGTTCCCGGCGGGGTGGGCGCCAGTGGGATGGCGACCAGCGAGGCGGCCGGCTGGGCGCTGCGCGCGATCCAGATCGCGGTGGTCGCGACCTATTTCTTCTCCGTGATCCCGAAGCTCCTGTACTCCGGCTCTCTCGCGAACTGGGGCAACAGCGCGATCCTCACCTGGGCTTCGATCCGCCGCGGCAGCGCGCTGGCGCACTGGCTGGTGGAGTTCACGCCGTGGGTGTTCATCCCCGCGCAGTGGGCCGGGCTCGCCCTGGAGACCCTCTCCCCCGTCGTGCTCTTCCTCCGCGGGAAGGCCCTCTACCTCGCCGTCGCGCTGTACCTGGGCTTCCATCTGTCCACGCTGCTGCTGCTGGGGATCCACTTCCTGCCCACCGTGATCTGCTGGGCGGCGTTCCTGCCGCTCGAACGGGTACGACTGCCGGGACGGTCATCGGGGCGGCGAGCGCAGCGCTCCCGTTGAGCCTGGCGGCGCCCGGACACTTCCCGCTCGGTGACCCCCGCCTCATCACTCCCCGTCCTGGCAGGCCCCGACCGACTCCCCCTCGACGGGCCACAGGGCTGTCGTGCGGCTCCCGTCCTCCACATCGATGCAGGTGACGGGGTTCAGGACGAAGCTCTGGGACAGCACGACGTGCAGCTGGCCCGAGGGGTCCAGAACGGTGATGCCATCGATGACGAAGGGAACGATCTGGGACGTCCCCGCGCTGCCGTCCGCGCCCGGCGCGGCAGTGAACACCGCGTACCCGGTGTCGCTCGTGACGCTCCAGGATGCGCTGATCCAGCGTTCGATCTGGTAGGTCGACGGCGCAGTGACCTGCCAGGTCCCCGACTCCGCGAAGGACTCCGCGGCGCCCACTGCGTGAGAGCCCTCGGCGGGACCTCCGGGGCGGGAATCGGTGAAGGCGTAGAAGGGACAGTCCGGCGGCGCTGCTGTCGTGGCGGCGGCGCATTCCCCGAGGATCGCATCGACCTGTGCGGTGACGTCCTCACGGCCCTGCGTGGAGAGTTCATAGCCCAGCACCACCCCGGCACGGCGCAGCTGGTCCGTCTGCATCGGGATGGAGACCGTCTCGACCGCAGGGGTCAGCCGCTCGCTGCGTGCGGGCAGCTCCAGGTCATAGCGGGCTGGCAGCAGGCGCAGGACCAGGAGTTGCTGGCCGTACATGCCCTCCCTGCTCGGCTGCCCCGACAGTGGGATCGGGACCGCGTTGATCAGCAGTTCCTGAACCCCCTCCGGCACAGTGATCACGAACTCCGTCGCCGCCACCGGCACCAGCTCCCAGGCTGCCGGGGAGAAGGAGCTGGCTGCCTGGGAGCGCACGGTGAAGCTGGCCTGCTGGATGCCCGTGCTGGAGACCAGAGACGCAGTGACCGTGGCCTGCCCGCCGCCGGTGTGGACGGTGTCGATCGTGTAGGAGCTGATCCTGTCGGTCGCGGCAGCCAGCACCTCGTGCGTGAGGGCGATATCGCTCGTCTCCTCGGAGGCCGCGAGGTGCTCGCGCACGGTGGTGACATCGCCGGCCACCAGTGCGTCGAGATACTCCCGCACCGGGTCCTCCGGCGAGCCGCCCCCGAGCAGCAGCCCTGGCAGCACCAGCACGAGGGCGAGCACCACGCCGATCGCTCCGGCGAGCGCGAGCCCTGGGCGGCGCAGCCGTCTGCCGGAGTCCGGTGGGGTGGCTCCGCCCAGTCCACGGACACCGCCCAGATCGAGGGCAGGGGCCCCACCGGTGGCGGGGGCGTGCTGCGCCGGCGGCTCGCCCTCGGGCTGGGTCCAGCCCAGCGGGAGGGTCCGCCCTGTGGGGGCAGGTGTCGAGGCGTTCACGATGCTCCGGGATCAGGCCAGTTGCATGGCCACGTCAGTAGCAGGGCCGAGCGGACAGCAGTGTCGGGCCGGCGCAAGGGGTGGGCACCGCCGGGGAGCGGTCATCGATCCCGCAGCAGTGCCGTCCAGAGTACGCGGCTCCGCGATCGCGCCCTCGGGACGCACCGAGCCGGGTCGGTGCCGCTCAGGCGCAGTCGTTCTGGACAATGGTGGCATCCTCGAGGTCCTCGATGATGGTGACCCCGGTGAAGTTGCCTGTCTTCACGTCGACGCAGTAGGCGTAACTCAGTGAGGTCGTGCTGCGCAGGGCCACTGCGAGCTCGCCCTTGCCGTCGAGGGTGGCGGCTCCATCGACCTCGAAGGCCACCTCGATCGGTGCCGCGGCACCGGCCTCATCGTGCGCTGTTCCGCCGGTCGCTGAGCCACTCGGGGTGAACTCCGCCGTCCCCGTCCCGTACACCATCCACAAGAAGGCGTCGCTCCGATGCAGCTCGATATGAGCCGGCTCCGTCAGCGCCCAGGTGCCCTGCACCGCAGTGGTCGCGGGAGCTCCCGTCGGCGCCTCGGGCACCGCGAAGGGGCATCCCGCGGGCGCCGACGAGGTTTCGGTCGCGCAGTGCTCGAGCGCTGCGTCGATCTGGCGCTGCACCTCCTGCAGCCCGTCCTCGGAGAGGTCGTACTGCAGGCCGCTGAGGGGCTTGCGCCAGTTCCCGAAGGTGGGCGGGGCTTCGAACGCGAGCGGTGACGCCTCCAACCAGCGCCGCGCCCCGGGCAGGGAGATCTCGTAGGTCCCGGGCAGGAGCTGCACCGTGACCCGTGACGCGTACGGATCGCCGGTGATGGCGAGCTGGGCGATCGGGAAGGAGACGCCGTTGATCGCGATCTCCTGTGCCCCGAACGGCACGTCGATCACGAATTCAGGCAGTGCCACCGGCGTCAGCTCCCAGGCCAGGGGCGAGAAGGGACCGGCATCGGCCGCGGTCAGGGAGAAGACGGCCTCGCCGCTGGCCGCAGCGGTATGCAGCGAAGCGGTGACGCGGGCGGTGTCCGCCGTGACCTCGACGTGCTGGATCTCGAAGGACTCGAGCTGGTCGTGCGCCTCACGGAGCACCTGCGCGGTGAGGGCCGCGGCGCTGGCATCCGCGGCGTGCTCGGCCTGTGCGAGCACGGTCTCCAGGTCGCCGTCGATCACTGCGTGGAGGAAATCTGCAGTCACCCGTTCCGGTCCGGCGGTGGTGCTGAGCAGCCTCGGCAGGCCGACGAACAGGGCGGCCACCAGGGCGAGCACGGAGCCGATCGCGAGCAACCGCCGCGTGCGGGTCGAGAGTCGACGTGGGGCCGCGCCCTCAGGCGGGGCGGAGGATCCGGTCGGGTCCGAGGGCCCGGTCGGGCTCGCCGACGCAGGCTCGTCGCCCCAGCCGAGCGGCAGAGCGCGCCCCGCTGCGCGGTCACGTCCTCCCGTGCGGTCGCGTCCTCGCGCCCCCATGCGTTCCTCTCCCCAGCCCCCGTCAGGTTCCCGCTACAGCGCGCCCTTGCCCGCCTTCTCCCGAGCACGATCGGCGAAGCTCACGCCCATCGCGGCCAGGGTGAGCGCCATGATAATCACCAGGGCGATGGTGAACGCCTCGAGCCAGTCGGTGCCGCCCAGGGTGAGGGAGAAGATGATGCCCGGGATCATCGCGGTGCCGATCGCGGCGCCGGTGCGCTGACCCAGCTGCAGGATGCCGCCGGCGACGCCGCCGAATCGCGGGTCCACAGAGTTCAGGGTGAGGGTCTGGTTCGGGGAGATGGTCATGCCCTGGCTGAGGCCCATCAGCGTCAGCGGCACAGCGAGCCACCAGAAGGCGATCATCTGGTTCTCCACGAAACCGGTCAGCACCGTGGTGCCGGCCAGGCCCACGAAGGCGACGCCGAAGCCCACGATCACCATCCGTCGCCCGAAGGTGAGCACATAGCGGCCGGAGATCTGGGAACTGATCGCGGCGGCGATCGAGGAGGGCACGCCCATCAGCGAGGCCTCGAAGGCGGTGTGGCCCAGATGCATCTGCAGATACAGCGGCACGATGATCCACACGCTGGTGGCGCCCAGGAAGTACACCGAGACGATGAGGATGCCGTTGCGGAAAGCTTTGTTCGCGAAGATCGCGGTGTCCACCATCGGGCTGCGGCCGGAGCGCCGGTAGCGCCGCTCCCACACCCACCACAGGCCCAGCATCAGCAGACCGGCCGGGAAGGACATCCACACCAGTGCATGCCCGCCGCGCTCGAGGAAGGGCAGCATCACCCCCAGGATCGCCAGGCACAGCAGCAGCGCGCCGACCGGGTCGAGGTCCGGGCGGCCCTTCCCGCGGGCCTTGTCGTCCGGGATGTATCTGAAGGCGCCGACGATCGCGATCACGCCGATCGGCGCGTTCATCAGGAACATCCAACGCCAGCCCCATTCCGGCCCCAGCAGCTGGATCAGCGCCCCGCCGACGACCGGGCCGATCGCGGTCGCGACCGCGACGGTGGTGGCCAGCAGCGCGAAGGCCCGCGCGCGGTCCTGGCCCCGGAAGTGCTGCTGGATGAGCGCGACCGTCTGCGGGTTCAGCAGGCCCGAGCCGATGCCCTGCAGGATGCGGGCGAGGTTGAGCATCTCGACGCTCGGCGCGAGACCGGACAGCAGCGAGCCGAGGGTGAAGATCCCGACGCCGATGATGAACATCCGTCGGCGTCCGGTGGCATCGCCGGCCCGGCCGGCGGGCACCAGCAGCATGCCGAAGGCGAGCGCGTAGCCGGAGATCACCCATTGCAGGTCGCCGGTATCCGCGTCGAGCCCTTCGCCGATCGCGGTGAGGCCCACGTTGATGACGCTCACGGCGATCAGGGCCATGAACAGCGGGGCGAGGAGGACGGCGAGGAGGGGCTTGCGACGCACCGGTGGGGTCAGCGCGCTGGGGTCAGGGATCACCCGGTCACCCTATGCACTCAGTGCAGGTTTGAGGAGGGTGGGGTGACCGGTGGGACACCGCGGTCGGGCCGGGCAGCGCGCCCGCCCCGTGGACATGGGCCCGCCCCGTGGACATGGGGAGGACTCCCCATCGACAGTGCCCTGGACGTCCAGACAGGATGGACGACGGGCGTCGTTGCGGGGGTTATGCGGGGTCGCCCGCGGCTCAGACACCGAGCGGCTCAGACTACAAGGGGGCAGTGCATGTTCTACGGGGCGAATACGACCGAGCTCGCTGCCTTCGCTCGCCGCTGCGATGCGGGCGCACAAGCCCTCGATCAGCTCCTGCAGGGTCTGGACGGGGTGGTGCTCTCCGCAGACTGGCAGGGACCGGATGCGGACTCCCTGCGCGACACGTGGGCGTCTCACGCCGCACCAGCTCTGGGACGGGCCACTGCAACGCTGAAGGGGTACAGCGCAGAGGTCACGACCCACGCCCAGGAGCAGGACGTGGCCTCCGCCGGGAAGGGGCCCGGCGCGGCCGGAGGAGGAGGGTCAGCGGTCGATCCCGCGCCTGCCGGCTGGAGAGACCCCTTGGGACCGGATCCGTTCAGCGCATTTCAGATCTTCGGCGGGCTCAGCGGTCGCCCAGTGCCCTCCGGCTTCTTCGCCGGCGATGGCATCGGGTTCGGCGGCATGGGGCTGTCCCAGGAGATCGCCGGGATCGCCCCTGGCGAGCCCGACATGGGCGGCGACTTCTGGGACTGGGTCCTCGGCAAGCGGGACTCTCCGCTGCCTGACCTGCCCGGGGATTCCGACAAGGAGAGTCCACAGACGGGGGACCCTGGGGATATCGACCTCGGGGATCTGGGTCACGGCGACGAGCCGAGGACCCCACCGACCGAGCCGACGAAGCCCGCGAACTGGCCAGATGACATGCCGTGGCCGCCCACCAACCAGGCGCCCGTCGACGATGACGGACAGTACGTCTATGGCGACGAGGGATACGGAAGCACCGGCGACGCGACGAACGATGACCGCCCCGTGGGAACGCGCACCGATGAAGGCGGCGAGGTGGCCGTCGGCACCGGAGGTGGATACGTCAAAGGGAAATGGGGCTTCAGCGAAGGCATCAACGTCACGGAGGACGAGCACGGCAACGTCACCGTGACTGTCGGCTCGCGGGGCGGCGCGCAGGTCGAGGCTGGTGGCGGCAGTGATGACGGCACCGGCGTCACCGGCACCGGTACTGCCGAGGGCTACGCCGAAGGCGGCTTGACCGTCGGACCAGACGGTTACGGGATCGGCTGGCGCGCCGGTGGTGAGGTGACCGGAAGAGGCAGCTACGCGGAGACCAATGAGGACGGCAGCTCCTCGATCTACACCGTCGAGGCGACCGCGGAAGCCGGCGCCCATGCCTCCCACTACGGCCACCGGGTCCGTAACGGCGATGGCGAGGTCACAGGGTGGGCCTCCGGATTCGATGTCGGGGGCGGCGCCTCCGCTGGATACAGCTACACCGAGGAGCACATCAGCCCCAACGGGTGGTTCCAGCACTCCACCACGCAGAGTGAATCAGCCGGCAAGAGCGTCGGGCTCAGCGGGCATGCCGTGGTCAGCACCGACGAGATCTCGATCTCCGTGGGTGGAGGGATCCCGGGCGTTGACACCGGCCCCTTCAGCGGTGCGTCCTTCGGAATCAACCCGAATCGGATCGTGGAGGACATCTCGGGCGGCGCGTTCGATGCTGACGACGTGGTCGAGAAGTTCAATGAGTTCTCGCCGTACGAGAACCCGGCTCTGCCTGCCTGGGCATGATCGGGTGCTCCCAGGGCAGGAGAATGGTGACGAACGATCGGCCTCGTGGCGGTCAGACCAGGTGCCACAGCGCGCACCGTCTCAGCGAAACAGTCGCCGCAGGACCCGCCGCTTGACCCCGGTGTACGGCGGGTAGACGAGCTTCAGGGTGTCCGGGGCTAGCGGCTTCTTGACCACGGGCTTGGCGTGGGTGAACGCCTCGAACCCGGCGCGGCCGTGATAGGCGCCCATCCCGGACTCCCCGACCCCGCCGAAGGGCATGCCTGTCGTGCCCACGTGCGCGAGGGTCAGGCCCAGGGCGAGCGATCCGGAGGAGGTCTCCTCGGCGAAGCGCTCCTCGATGTCCCGCCTCGGGGTAAAGGCGTAGGCGGTCAGCGGCTTCTCCCCGGCGCGGATGCGGGCGATCGCCTCGTCGGGACCTGAGACGGTGAGGATCGGCAGCACGGGGCCGAAGATCTCCTCCCCCATCACCGCATCGTCCCAGCCCACCTCGGTCATGATCGTGGGAGGGATGAAGCGGGTGTCGCGGTCGGCCGTGTCGGTGCCGCCGCAGATGGCCTTGTCGTCGTCGATCAGGGCGAGCACCCGGTCGAAGTGCTTGGTGTTGACGAGCCGCCCGTAGTCGAGGCTGCGCTCGGGCTTGCCGCTGTACAGAGCGCGCACCGCCTTGCGGAGGTGGGGCAGCAGGCGCTGCACGGTGCGCGGGGTGGCCATCAGGTAGTCCGGGGCGATGCACGTCTGCCCGGCGTTGGTGAACTTCCCCCAGACGATCCGGCGTGCGGTGACGGCGAGATCCGCTCCCTCGTCCACGAACACCGGCGACTTCCCGCCCAGCTCGAGCACGGTGGGGGTGAGATGCTCGGCCGCGGCGCGGGCCACGATTCTGCCCACGGTCCCGTTGCCGGTGTAGAAGATCAGGTCGAAGCGCTGCTCGAGCAGGATCGTGGTCTCCTCCACCGCCCCTTCGATCACCCGCACCCAGGCGGGATCGAGGTGGGTGCGCAGCAGGTGGGCGAGCGCGGCGGAGGTTGCCGGCGCCACCTCGCTGGGCTTCACGATCGCGGTGTTGCCCCCGGCGATCGCGGCGACCAGCGGCGCGAGGGTGAGGTTCACCGGATAGTTCCACGGCGAGATGATCAGCGTGGTGCCGAGCGGTTCGCGGCGCAGTTCCCCGGTGGCGGGGGCCAGCATCGCTCCGAGGGAGAGCCGCTCGGGTCGCTGCCAGCTGCGCAGATGCTTGATCGTGTGCGCGATCTCCTGGGCCACTACCCCGAGCTCGGTCAGCGCACTCTCGGTGCGGGACTTGCCGAGGTCCTCGGCGAGCGCGCGGGCAAGGCGCGGCTCCTCCTTGCGCAGGCCGAGGCGGAGCGCCTCGAGCTGGGCGAGGCGGGCGGCGAGGGGCCGGGTGGTGCCGGCGTCGAAGGACTCCCGAAGGGCGGTGACCTCCGCCTGGATCCGGGAGCGCAGGGCATCCGCGGCAGGGGCGGTGAGCTCGGCGGAGGTCTGATCAGTGGCGGTGTCGTGCGCATCGTTCGACATGACCCCAGCGTAGATCTCGGTGCTGGGCATCGGCAGGACGGGATGACGATCACCTGCCAGGATCGTCGCCGATTCCGCCGCGGGCGTCCCCGTCACGGACAATGGAGGGTGATGACGGTCCGACGTCCGGGCCGGCGAGGAGGGCTCTGACGATGACCGTGCTGCTGGCCGCGCCGATCCTGCTGACACTGACGCTGCTGGTCTCCGGCCTGGCGAAGCTCGGTGCACGGCAGGGCACCGAGGATGCGATGACGTCGCTGCGGCTGCCGCTGCGCAGTTTCCACCGCTCGGTCGCCAACCTGCTGCCGGTGGCGGAGATCGTGCTGGCCCTGGGGCTGTGGGTGCCCTCCGTGCCGCTGCAGGCGCTGACCGCGATGCTCGTGGCGCTGCTGATGGTGGCCTACCTCGTCATCATCGCCAGGGCACTGACCTTCGGCGAGCCGGTCGAATGCTCATGCTTCGGCACGCTCGCCTCCCCGACCGTCTCACGCACCACCCTGGGCCGCAACCTGGTGCTCATGCTGCTCGCGATCATCACGCTGCTCGCGGCGAGCAGCGGAGCGATGACTCTCGCGCTGGTGCAGGTGCCGCTGTCGCTGGTGGGGCTCGGGATCGCGTTGCTGCTCGCGATCGTGCTCACCGTCCTCACTCTCGGAGGGTTCGCCGACGGCGCTGCCGCAGCGCGATCGACCGGTGGACCGGTCGAGGGACGAACCCAGACTCCGGCTGGGCCGCGAGCCGGGGCACCGGCAGGAGTGCAGACGGCGCTGGCGGCGGCACCGACGGCCGATGGGCGGGCCCCCGAGCTGGCCAGTGCAGAGACCGCTGAGGAGCCCGCCGACGAGGAGCTGCTGGACTACGAGCGTGCCGCGATCCCCGGCGGAGTGCTCCAGCAGCCGAGTGGGCGCCTGATCACCCTCACCCAGCTCACCGCCCAGAGCGCGGCGCTGCTGATCTTCGTCTCCGAAGGCTGCGGGCCCTGCGAGCGGGTGCTGGACCGGGCCGACGGCTGGATCGACTCACTGTCCCCGTTCATGCAGGTGAAATTCGTCTTCTCACGGCCGATCGACCAGCTGCGGGAGCGCACCACGCAGCGCGTGGGTGAGCACGCGATGCATGATCTGCAGTTCACCGCCCGCAGCACGCTCGGAGGCAGGACCGCACCCTCCGCGGTGCTGCTGGGCGCCGACGGGCTGCTCGCCGGCGGACCGGTCGACGGTGGCAGTGCGGTGATCGAATTCGTGGAGGCGATCCAGGAACAGCTGGCCGGCGCGGCGCATGGTGCGCCGGACGGCGCGGAACTCAGCCCGCCTGCACGGTGATGCTGCGCGGGGGTGGTGATGTCCGCGGGTGCGGCCATCCCGCGCCCGTAGGTGCCCACCTCACGCTGGCCTGCGCGAATTATGCAGCGCTGGCCTGCGCACATCACGGCACACTGGCCTGTGCGAAGCTGCCGGCGCCCCAGGCACGCAGCGGTCCGTCGGCCGCCGGGACGAAGACCGCCTGGCCAGCCCGCAGCGGATGGCTCCCGGCAGAGGTCACCAACGTGGTCGCTCCCCCGAGGCCCAGCACGATCCGGGGCCCAGTGCCGGGGATCGGATGCGGCTCGATCGGTGACCCGAGCGGGTCGGTGAGCTCCGTGACGGCGAGCTCGAAGTCGTCGACCGGGGCGTAGTAGGCGATCGAGGTGGGATTCTGCCGCTCCGGGGCGACCCGCAGCGGAGGCGTGGCGGTGACGCTCACGCATTGCAGGACCTCATCGGCATCGACCCGCTTCGGGGTCAGGCCTGCACGCAGCACGTTGTCGCTGGCCGCCATGATCTCGATCCCGGTGCCGCGGATGTACGAGTGCAGCGCCCCGGCGGGCACGAACATCGCCTCCCCGGGCTGCAGGGACACCGGGTTCAGCAACAGGGCTGCGACCACTCCCGAATCTCCAGGGTGGTGCTCCGCCAGCAGGGTCACGGAGCGGTCGATGCGTGGAGACGGGGAGGTCCCGGCCTCGGACCGAGCCCTGCAGGCCTCAACCACCTCGTCCACCGCGGAGGTGGCCGGCCGCAGCGAGGTGGAGACCAGAGTGCGGAAGGCGGCACGCATGCCGTGAGCGGTGGGGTTCTCGATCAGCAGGCGGTGCAGCCGGTCGGTGAGATCGGTCCCGAGCCCGTCGAGGATCACCGCGGCACGGCGCGGAGTGCGGAATCCGCACAGCGCGGTGAACGGCGTCAGCGCGATCAGCATCTCGGGCTTGTGGTTCGCGTCCCGATAGGTGCGGAGCGGCGAGTCCAGGGCGATCCCGGCAGCGCTCTCCGCGGCGAAGGACTCCGCGGCATGCTCCCGGGTGGGGTGCACCTGCAGCGAGAGCGGCCGTTCCGCGGCGATCACCTTGAGCAGATAGGGAAGCCGGCCGCCGAACGCTCGGGCGACGTCGCTGCCGAGCATCCGATCGGGCTCGGCGGCGAGCACCTCATCCAACCGGGCCCCACCGGGGACGGTCGCCGGCGCCAGCGGATGCGCACCGAACCAGACCTCTGCCCAGGGCTCGCCGTCGGCCTCCTGTCCCAGGAAATCGGGCAACGCCGTCTTCGAGCCCCACTCGTAGTGCTGGAGGTGGCCGGTCAGGTCGAACATGCTCACGTACTGCCCTCGAGGATCTGCGCGATCAGTCGAGCCGGCTCGTCGGCACCGACCGTCGGCGGCGCAGTCTGCTCCTCGCCGAGCGGACGCATCCCGTAGCGCTCCCAATGCTCACCGACCCAGGCGGGCGCGCGCGGAGCATGGACCCAAGCCGGGAGCCCCCGCACCGCGGCCTCGAGAATATCGGCGGAGAACACGGAGACCACGGGCCGGTGCTGTTCGGCCACGGTGAGCGAGGGATCCTGGAGCTCGACGCCGCGTCGGCGCAGCAGCGCGTGGGCGGCGCGGGCGGCCCGGTCGGTCTCCTGCGGGCCGGGCTGGTAGAGAGCGCCGGTGGAGCGGCAGTATCCGTGGGCGGCCGCGAGGGTGATGCGACGCGGCAGTTCGATCGCCGAGAGCTGGCCCAGGAAGACCGGGCGCTCCTCGCGCACCGGCTCGGTCCCGGTCGCATCGTGGCCCGCCTGCCACAGCCGCTGGGAGCCGACCACCCGCACCTCGACGTCGTCGCGGTCAGCGCGATGGAACTCGCCATCCTCGTCGCTCCAGGCCAGCAGGGTGGTCTGAGGTGGCAGCGGGGGCGCGAACGGAGTGAGCACATCATGCTGGACGACGGCGCCAGGGACGTCCGCCTCACGCGCCCAGGCATGCAGGCTGCGCCCCACCTCCTGGTCCCAGCCGAGGGTGAGCACCGAGGTGATGCCGAGGCCGTCCAGCGCGGCGGCCGGGACATCCAGGCGCTGGTGCTGCCACTGGGGACCGTTCAGCTCCTCCAGGGCCAGACCAACGGGCGTGATCACGAGCGCCGAGCCCTGGATGTAGGGCAGCACTGCGGGGAGCCCACCGTGCTTCGCCCCTGCAGCGGTGTCGATGCCGAGCAGCGTGCGGGCCGAGCCATCCCCCTCGCGGGTGTGCAGCACATAGCCCTGCGGGGCCAGCGCCCGCGGTCCGGAGGCGGACTGGGTCCGGTGGATGCCGGGTATCCGGCGCCGGGAACTGCGCCACTCCTGCCAGCGTTCGAGGCTGCGCGGATGGATCAGAGCCATGGTCGGCGCCCCCTTCTGACATGCGATCTCTCCCGAGAGCCCAGCATTCCACACCCTGCTGCCGGTGACGGGCGGAACGGAGGGGTGCCGTGCCAGCTCGAGGTGCCGATCGGGGTTCAGGATGTCGGCGAGGCGCTCGTCGCCCGCTGCTGCGCGAGGTGATCGGCGAGTGCTGCCAGCTGCTCCCGCGGCACGAACCCCGTGGACCGGATCTTCGTGAGATCCAGGGCGGAGCGGGCAGGTCTGGGGGCGATCCCGTCCTTGCCTGCGTAGTACTCAGCGGTGCTCACGGTTCGTACCCGGGCTGGGTCATGACCGGTCAGGGCGAAGACTTCGGCAGCGATCTGTGCCCAGCTCAAAGGGTCGCCGTCATTGGTGAGGTTGTACGCCCCGGGGGCGGGACGGGTCGTGACCAGATGGTCGATCCCTGCGGCGAGATCGGTGGTGACGGCGAGCCGGCCGATCTGGTCATCGACCACCACGGGGTCGACGCCGCGCTCGGCGAGGCTCGCCATGGTCGCGACGAAGTTGCTGCCCTCCCCTATCACCCAGCTGGTACGGAGGAGATAGTGCGAGGGCAGGGTCGCGACGAGCTGGTCGCCGGCGGCTTTGGTCTGCCCGTAGACCCCGAGCGGGCTCGGCGGCTCGTCCTCGTCATGCAGCACGGCGGCGCCATCGAAGACGTAGTCGCTCGAGACGTGGACGAGCGTGGCCCGGTGGGTGCGTGCGGCCTCGACCAGGCGACCGACGGCGGTGACGTTCACCGCCCACGCCTCCCGCCTGCCCGCTGGCGTCTCGGCAGTGTCGACGGCGGTGTACGCAGCCGCGTTGACGATCACCCCGTAGGGGGAGAAGTCGAAGGCCTCAAGGCTCGCGGGATCGGCGAGGTCCAGGCGGTCCCGGCCCACGATGTCCACGTCGGAGCGGCCCTTCCAGAGCGCGGCCAGGGCCCGACCCAGTTGGCCGTTCCCGCCGATCACCAGGGTGCGGCGCGGCGGCACGGGGACCACGTCCGCAAGCCGCGGGTGGTGCTGGTCCTTCGCGGAGAGCTCGGCGTCTGCTAGCGGGATCGGCCAGGGGATCGCAGCGGTCTCATCGGCCAGGTGCAGGAAGGTGTACTGCGTCTGCGCCGCCTCGGACCAGTGATCGTTGACGAGATAGGTGTAGGCGGCCGGCGCCTCGAGCGTCTGGAAAGCGTTGCCCACCCCGCGCGGCACGAAGATCGCCACCTCAGGACCGATCTCGCGCCAGTACCTCGCCCCGAACGAGGGCCCCTCACGCAGGTCCACCCAGGCTCCGAAGACCCGCCCGGTCGCCACCGAGATGTACTTGTCCCACGGTTCCGCGTGGATCCCGCGGGTCACGCCGACGGCCTGGTTGAAGGAGATGTTGTTCTGCACCGGACCGAGATCGGGCAGGCCCGCGGCGAGCATCTTCTCCCGCTGCCAGTTCTCCTTGAACCAGCCCCGCGCATCGCCATGCACGGGCAGGTCGATCACCAGCAGCCCCGGGATCTCGGTGGTGTGCACAGCCAGCTCGCTCATCGGGTCCTCTCGATCGCAGGAGGCGGGAGGAGCGATCGCGACATCACTGCCCGACGGCCTGGTACTTCGCCTCGGTGGCCGCCTTCTGCGGACGCCACCATGCCTCATTATCGCGGTACCACAGGATGGTCGACGCGAGGCCTGCCTCGAAGTCCCGGAAGCGGGGAACCCATCCCAGCTCCTCACGCAGCGCCGTCGCGTCGATCGCGTAGCGCAGGTCGTGGCCGGGCCTGTCGGTGACGTGGTCGTAGTCGTCGCTCTCCCGGCCCATCATCCCCAGGATCAGCTCCACGACTTCTTTGTTGTTCTTCTCCCCATCAGCCCCGATGAGGTAGGTCCGGCCGATCTCCCCCGCCTGCAGGATGCGCAGCACGGCGCTGGAGTGGTCATCGGCATGGATCCAGTCGCGCACGTTGAGCCCTGCCCCGTAGAGGCGGGGCCGGATCCCGTCGATCAGGTTCGTGATCTGGCGCGGGATGAACTTCTCCACGTGCTGACGCGGACCGTAGTTGTTCGAGCAGTTCGAGATCGTCGCCTCGATCCCGAAGGACCGCACCCATGCCCGCACCAGCAGATCGCTGCCGGCCTTGGTGGCCGAGTACGGACTGGAGGGGTTGTACGGGGTGAACTCGGTAAACCGCTCCGGGGTGTCCAGCGCCAGGTCGCCGTACACCTCGTCGGTCGAGATGTGGTGGAAGCGGGTCCCATGCCTGCGCACCGCCTCCAGCAGAGTGAAGGTGCCGATCAGGTTGGACTGCAGGAACGGCGCGGGATCATCCAGCGAGTTGTCGTTGTGGGACTCCGCCGCGTAGTGGACCACCACATCAGCCTCTGCGACCAGCGGGTCCACCACCGCCGCATCCGCCACATCCCCCACCACCAGGCGCACCCGGGAGGAGGGCAGATCTGCGAGCGATGACCGATGGCCTGCATAGGTGAGCTTGTCCAGCACGGTCACGGTGTCATCCGTGTGCTCCATGACGTGATGGACGAACGCAGAACCGATGAACCCGGCCCCACCGGTGACCAGCAGATGGCGGGTGGTCATGCCGTGGCCCGCAGCGCCGCTGCCGAGGGGCTGAGATCGAGGGGACGGTCCGCGAGCTCGCGTTCGAGGGCGTCGAGCAGGAATCGCCCATAACCGGACTTCACCAGCGGGAGCGCCCGTTCGCGCAGCTCCTCGTCACTGAGATATCCCATCCGCCAGGCCACCTCCTCGGGGGCGCCGATCGTCAGCCCCTGCCGCTGCTGGACCGTGCGGATGAAGTCGCCGGCAGCTGCCAGGTCATCGAAGGTGCCGGTGTCCAGCCAGGCGGTGCCGCGGGTGAGCACCTCGACGTGCAGGGAGCCGTCCTCGAGATAGCCCCGGTTCAGATCGGTGATCTCGAGCTCCCCACGCTCCGAGGGACGCAGCGCCTTCGCGCGCTCCACGACCGTCTCGTCGTAGAAGTACAGGCCCGGCACCGCATAGTTGGAGCGAGGGGCCGACGGCTTCTCCTCGAGGGAGACCGCCCGACCGTCCTGCCCCATCTCCACCACGCCATAGGCGCGGGGGTCGTTGACCCAGTAGCCGAACACCGCAGCGCCCACGAGGTCCTCGTAGCGTCGCAGCTGAGCTCCCATGCCCTGCCCGTAGAACAGGTTGTCACCCAGCACCAGGGCGGCCTTTCCTCCCTGGAGGAACTCCTCGCCGAGGGTGAAGGCCTGCGCCAGCCCATCGGGGCTCGGCTGCACGGTGTACTCCAGGTTCACACCGAAGCGCTCCCCGTTCCCCAGGACCCGCTGGAAGGCGGACTGATCCTCGGGGGTGGTGATGATCAGGATGTCCCTGATACCCGCAAGCATCAGTGTGCTCAGCGGGTAGTAGATCATCGGCTTGTCGTGGACCGGCATGAGCTGCTTGGAGACGCCGATCGTCAGCGGGTGCAGTCGCGACCCGGTGCCGCCGGCCAGAATGATCCCTCTCATGACCGCAGTATGCCAGCCTTTTCGGGCAAATGCATCCAATTCGGACATCCAGTGCGCGGAACGGGCGTCCGTCCCGTGCCGCAGGCTCCTCAGCGCGGCACGTCGCGCAGCGCTGCGTGCTTCTCACCGCGGCATGTTGCGCAGGTTCGTCGCGGCCATGTCGAGCATTTTCCCCACCCCGCCGCCGAGCACGATCTTCGTCGAGGCTTGCGCGAAGCCGCGGATCTGCTGCGCGGTGATCTTCGGAGGCATCGAGAGCGCATCCGGATCGGTCACCACATCGATCAGCACCGGGCCAGGCGTGGCGAGCGCGTCGGCGAGCTGCTTCTTCAGCTTCTTCGGGTCGGTGATGCGCACCGCCCCGATGCCGATCGCTCCGGCGATCGCCGCATAGTCGACGTCCTCATGGTCGGTGCCGTAGTCCGGCAGTCCCTCCACCAGCATCTCGAGCTTGACCATGCCGAGGCTGGAGTTGTTGAAGACGACGATCTTCATGTTCAGGTCGTGGAGCTTCACGGTCAGCAGCTCCCCCATCAGCATCCCGAGCCCGCCATCCCCGCTCATGGAGATCACCTGACGCTGCGGGAAAGCCATCGAGGCGCCGATCGCCTGCGGGAGTGCATTGGCCATGCTGCCGTGGTGCCACGAGCCGAAAAGACGACGCCGCCCGTTGGGGGTGATGTAGCGGGCGCCCCAGACGTTGCACATGCCGGTGTCGACGGTGAAGACGGCATCGTCGGTGGCGAGGTCATCGAGCGTCGCGGCGACGAACTCGGGGTGGATCGGCGTCATCTTTTCGACGTTCTTGGTGTACGCGGAGACCACGCCGGTGAGGGCCTTGTGGTGGGCCTTCAGCTGGCCGTGCAGGAAGCGGGCGTTCTTCTCCCGGGTCAGCAGCGGCATCACGGCCTGCAGGGCGAGGGCGACGTCGCCATGGATCGCGAGGTCCAGCGGCACGCGCCGGCCCAGGCGCGAGGCGTCGGCGTCGATCTGCACGATCTTCGGAGGGTTCTTCCCACCCGGCCCCGGGAGGAACTCGCTGTAGGGGAAGTCGGTGCCCAGCAGGATCACCAGATCCGCCTCATGCATGGCGTCGTAGCAGGCGCCGTAGCCGAGCAGCCCGCTCATGCCCACGTCATACGGGTTGTCATACTGCATGAACTCCTTCCCGCCGAAGGCGTGGCCGATCGGGGCCTTGACCTGCTCGGCGAGCGCGAGCACCTCCTCACGGGCGTCGCGCACCCCGGCCCCGGTGAAGAGGGTGACGGTGCTGGCGGCGTCGATCAGCTCGGCGAGGCGGCCGACGGGCGCTGCGGCGGGCTGAACGTAGCCGAGGTCGGTGGCGAGGTCGCGGGTCAAGGGCCCGTCGACCTCCTCATCCGCCACATCGCCGGGCAGCACCAGCACGGAGACGCCCTGCTTCGCGATCGCCGTCTGGACGGCGATGTGAAGCATGGTCGCGCCGTGGGCGCCGGAGTGGACCATCTCGCAGAAGTGGGAGCACTCCTGGAAAAGGGCCTCAGGATGCGTCTCCTGGAAGAAGCCGGTGCCGATCTTCTCCGAGGGGATGTGCGAGGCGATCGCGAGCACGGGCGCACCATCACGGTGGGCATCGAACAGTCCCTGGATGAGGTGGGTGTTGCCCGGCCCGCAGGACCCGGCGCAGACGGCGAGCTTCCCGGTCAGGCGCGCCTCGGCGCCGGCGGCGAAGGCTCCGGCCTCCTCGTTGCGCACGTGTACCCAGTCGATGCCCTCGGTGGTGCGCACGGCGTCCACCACTGGGTTCAGCGAGTCCCCGACCACCCCGTAGATGCGCTCGACGCCGAGATCGCGGAGCTGGGTGACGAGGAGCTGGGCGAAGGTGCTGCGGGTCATGCGGGGCCTCCTGAAGGGGTGCGTCCGAGGTGGGTACCGGCCACAGGCGCGGTGCCCATCCTGTTCACCCTAGCCCCGGCGGCCGGTGGCGCACGAGGCACAGGCCGATCGGTAGGCCCTCACACCGGCGGACGCACTTGCACTGGCACTGGCACTGGCACTGGCACTGGCACTGGCACTGGCACCAGTGTCGGCGTCGGCGCGAAGCTCTCAGTCGCCGACCGGCTCCTCGAGCGAACTCTCAGCGTCGTCGGCTGCGGGCTCCGTGGTGGGGCTGAACCGCACCGTCTGCACCCGGCGTTCGTCGACCTCGACCACCTCGAGCACTCCGCCGTCGATATCTACGGTGTCCCCCGCCGCAGGGATCCTGCCCAGCTGAGCCATCAGGAAACCGCCGACGGTCTCGTATCCGCCGGTGTCCGGCAGGGCGATGTCGGTCGCAGATTCGAACTCCTGCAGGATCAGCCCGCCCTCGAAGGTGCCGTCGGCCGCGACGATTCGATCCAGACCACCAGGAACGGGCCAGCTGTCGCGATCGAACTCGTCGTAGATCTCGCCCACCAGCTCTTCGAGCAGATCCTCGAGGGTCACGATGCCGTCGGTGCCGCCGTACTCGTCCACCACCACGGCGATCTGGTCGGCGTGGGCGCGCATCCGGTTCAGGGCCTCGAGCACCTGGACGGTGCCGGGTATGTGCTCGATGGGCCGCACCAGCGCCGCCAGCGACGTCTCCTCAGGCTTCTCGACCAGCAGCATGTCGCGCACGTGGACGAAGCCGAGCACGTCGTCGACATCCTCCCCGGTGACCGGATAGCGGGAGAAGCCGGTATCCCGGATCTCCTCCCGAACCTGCACGACCGTCAGCTCGCCGTCGAGGAAACGCACCTGATGGCGAGGCTGCATCACCTCGACCACAGTGCGCTCGGAGGCATCGAAGACATCGGCCAGCACCCGCGACTCCGCCTGGTCCAGCGCCTCGGAGCTGCGGACCATCGACTTGATCTCCTCGGCGGAGACCGACTCGCGGTTCGCGTGGGGATCTCCGCCCAGCAGGCGCACCACGAGGTTGGTGGAGGTGGAGAGCAGCCAGATCACCGGGCGCATCAGCTTTCCGAAGATGCTCAGCGGCGGGCCGACGATCTTGGTCATCCCCATCGCGTTCTGCATCGCCAGCCGCTTGGGCACCAGCTCGCCGAACACCAGCGAAAGGTACGCGATGACCAGGGTCATCCCGATCAGCGCGACGGTGCCCGCGGTCGCTTCCGCGAGACCCAGATCCGTCAGCAACGGCACCAGCGAGGGCGCGATCGTGGAGGCGCCGTAGGCGGAGGAGAAGAACCCGGCGACAGTCACACCGATCTGCACGGCGGAGAGGAACAGGTTCGGGTCTCTCACCATCTCCGCGGTGCGCTCGCCGCTGGCGCCGCTCTCCTCCAGCTGCTTGATCTGTGACTCGCGGAGGTTGACGATCGCCATCTCGGAGCCCGCGAACAGCCCGCCGATGAGCACGAACACGAGTACGAGGGCGAGATTCAGCAGCACGGTCCAGTCCATGGGGCAACGCTACCTGGGGCCGGCGCGGGGAACTGGGGTCATCCTGCAGAACTCACAGCATGCGCCGCTCCCAGCCGCCGCTCTTCACAGCAGCGGCAGCAGCTCCTGCCAGACGGCGCGGAGGATCTCGGCGGCGCCGCGGCCCTCCAGCCGTGAGGTGACGGTGAGGACCGCGTCCTGGGCAGGCAGCACGATCAGCAGCTGGCCCATCGCGCCGTCGGCCCGCCAGGCGCCGTCGGGCGTGCACTCCCAGACCCCGAGGCCGTAGTGGACGCTCTCCGGCTCCGCGTCTCCTGTGGCCACCCAGGTGGCGTCGGCGTGCAGCGCATCGATCCAGGCGGCGGGCACCAGCTGCGCGCCGTCGTACTCGCCGCGCTGCAGCAGGAGCCTGCCGATCCGTGCCAGCTGCCCGCTCTTGAGGTGCAGGCCAGAGGCACCCCAGCTGTAGCCGTCACGGGTGGTGTGCCATTGCGGGTTCAGGATCTCCAGCGGCGCGAACAGGCGCGGCATCAGCCAGTCGCGCATGCTCTGCCCGGTGCGCTCGGTGAGCACGCGCGAGAGCAGCAGGATCGAGCCGTTGGAGTACTCCCATCGCTGTCCCGGCTCGGCGACCAGGTCCGTGCCGAGGAACAGGCTGGAGAGATCGGGGTGGTCCCGATGCTCCTCGAGGAAGCCGAGCACCGGCGAGCCGGAGGTCATGGTCAGCAGGTGGCGCAGCCGCACCTGCTCGATGCCGCGGCCGTACCCGCCGGCCGGCGCCGGGAGATGGTCGGCCAGCAGATCCTCGGGATCCAGCAGCCCTTCCGCGGCGGCGATGCCGATGGCGAGCGCGGTCACCGTCTTGGAGACCGAGTAGATGTTCTCTGCGGTGTCGCCGGCGAAGCGGTGGCTGATCTCCTCGTGGCCGGCGCGGTGCAGGTGCAGCGCGTAGACGCCCAGATCCTGCTCGAGGATCCGCTGGCGCAGCGGGAGCAGCAGGAGCTGATCCGGGAGCGCAGCGCCGGCAGCAGCCGGAGCGGGGCTGGCAGCGGCGGCGGCGTAGATATCAGCAGGACTGGGGGCGGCGGGGCTGGACGGAGCAGCGGCAGCGTTCATGGATCGACCGTACCGCCCACCTCGCACTCCGGGATCCCTGATCTTCCCCGGATCTCCACCAAAGTCGGTGGTCAGAGCACTCCGTAACGGTAAGAATGAGCGCACTGCAGACGCCGCTCCCCTCCTCGGGCCGCTCGCAGCTCCGCAGTCCCTTCCCCCGTCGGCACCGCCGTCGACCTGAACGAAAGGCGCCCATGGACGCCCTGCGCCGCTACGTCTTCCCCGTGATCTGGATGCTGATCCTCGGCCTGATCGCCCTGGCTCTGGTGAAGATGGCTTTCTTTCCCTCCAGCCCCGATACCGCGGGCGAGGATCCCCTCACCCCTGGCGCCGATTTCGATCAGTACGCCGTGGTCGCCGTGGAGCCCGCGGACCTCTCCTCCGAGCTGGTGCTCGCGGCGATGGTCCAGCCCGACGCGGGCAGCGCACTGAAGGCGACTGATGAGGGCGAGATCAACAAGATCTGGCTGAAGAACGGCGACGCCGTCGAGAAGGGCCAGCGCATCCTCCAGGTGCGCTACGAGGTCGAACCGGAGATCGTCGACATCCCGGCCCTGCCAGGCGCAGAGGGCGAGGAAGGCGCGGAAGGCACCGCACCACAGCCCGCCGTGACCGAGTACCGCTACGTGAACCTGGTCGCCACCGCCACCGGCGTTCTCTCCGGGATGGAGGTCGCCGAGTGGGACGCCCTCGCCAAGGGCGACACCGTCGCGACCATCTCGCCGGGCACCTACTCGATCGTCGCCGACCTCACCCCCGAGCAGCAGCTGTCCCTGCTGGACCAGGAGCTGAAGGCGACCGCCCAGCTGCCCAACACCCCGGATCCGGTGGCCTGCGCCGCGCCCGCCATCACCGAGGACTCCGAGATCGAAGAGCCTGCAGCGCCGCAGAATCCCGAGGTCGATCCCTTCACCGGCGAGCAGATCTCCGGTGGCGGCACCGGAGTCTCTGCGGCGCAGCTGGTGTGCCCGGTCCCGGCCGAGGCGCGCGTGGTCCCGGGGCTGAGCGTCGAGGTGACTGTGGACCTCGGTACCCGCACCGGGGTGCTCACCGTCCCCACCACCGCTGTGGAGGGCGAGGGCACCGCCGGCACCGTCTACGCACTGGACGAGGCCACCGGTGAGCCGGTCGCGATCGAGGTCACCCTCGGGATGCGCGGCGACGGCTCCATCGAGGTCACCGAAGGCCTCGAGGCGGGCCAGGAGATCCTCGAGTTCGCACCCGGCATCGACGGCGCCGACGACATGATGAACGAGGAGATGTGGTGAGCGCACCCCTGCTCGAACTGCGCGAACTGCGCCGCACCGTGCGCCTGCCCAGCCGGGAGGAGCTGCACATCCTGCGCGGCATCGACCTGACCGTGGAGGCCGGCGACCATGTGGCGATCGTCGGCCGCTCCGGCTCCGGCAAGACCACCCTGCTGAACCTGCTGGGCCTGATCGACCACCAGAGCAGCGGCGAGCTGCTGTTCGACGGCGTGGACGTCTCCCGCCTCGGGGATCGCCGACGCGCCCGCATGCGCGGCGCATCGATCGGGTTCGTGTTCCAGCAGTTCAACCTGCTGGATCGGCGCACCGCGCTCGAGAACGTGATGATGCCGCTGATGTACGGCAGCGCCGGCCAGTTCTGGCGCCGCGAGAAGCTCGCCCTGGAGATGCTCGACCGGGTGGGCCTCGCGGACCGCGCCCAGCAGCAGCCCTCCCGCCTCTCCGGCGGCGAGCAGCAGCGCGTGGCCGTGGCTCGCGCCCTGGTGCGAGGGCCCCGGCTGATCCTGGCCGACGAGCCCACCGGCGCGCTCGACGTCACCACCGGCGAGGCGGTGATGGCACTGCTGGACGAGATCGCGCGCGACTCCGACGCCGCGCTGGTCACCATCACCCACGACCTGCAGGTCGCCGCGATGTCCCGCCGCTCGTTCCTGCTGAACGAGGGGACCCTGCACGCTGTCGGCCGAGACGGGACGGGCGGGGGCGGGGGCGGGGCGCGCGAAGCGCTGTCGGCCACCGCGGGCCTGCGCACCGGACGGGAGGCGGTGGCATGACCGGCCTGATCGCCTCGATCGTCGAGGCCTACGGCGAGCTGCGCGTCAACAAGGGCCGCATCCTGCTGTCCCTGATCGGCGTGGCATTCTCCGTCTTCGCCCTCACCGCGGTGATGGGCGGCGGCGGCATGCTCACCAGCGCCCTCACCCAGACCACCGAGACCTGGGCAGGCCGCGATACGACCCTGACCATCTATCCGCTGGATGCCGCGGCCGAGGTCACCGCCGAGGAGCAGGACGCGGTGGTGCTCGAGCAGTTGGACCGGCTCGGCATCGACCAGCGCACCCGCCGCGTCAACGACTCGCTGCGCGTGCAGACCCCGCAGGGCGTGAAGTCGGCGCAGCTCACCGGGGTGGACCCCGCCTACGCGAACATCTACCGCACCACCGTCGCCGACGGCCGCTGGCTCGCAGACTCCGACGCCCGCCGCCTCGCCCCCGCGCTCGTGGTCAACGCCCCGATGTACGAGCAGCTGGGACGCCCGGACCTGGGTACCGAGCCGGTCACGATCTACGGCCACACCGGTGCCACCGACTCCGACCAGGCGATCGTGGTCGGGGTGCTCCCCTCGAGCTCAGAGCTGGACTGGGGGCTGCAGGCGTATGTCACCGCCGGCAGCATCGGTTCTCTGCCTGGCCGGACCGAAGCCCCGGCGGTCTCCGACTATGTGGTGTGGGTGCCGCCCGAGCAGGCCGACGAGATCCGCGAGCGCCTCGCCGCCTCGCTGCGCAGCACCGCGGCGGGCTCCTTCGACGTCCAGCTCAGCTCGATGTCTGCCGCAGACATGGGCTTCCAGGTGCTCGGCTACGCCGTCATCGCCGTGGCGCTGGTGATCCTGCTGCTCGGCGCGCTGGGCCTGGTGAACATCTCCTTGGTCACCGTGCGCTTCCGGGTGCGGGAGATCGGGATCCGACGCTCCTACGGCGCGACCGGTGGGCGGATCTTCGTGGGCGTGCTGATGGAGTCGGTGGTCGCGACGGTGCTCGCTGGCGCCGTCGGGGTGACCGGTGCGATCGCCCTGGTCAAAGCCCCGTTCGTCGCGAACTACTTCGCCGACATCGGGCTGGTGGAGCTGCCGCCCTTCCCCGTGGAGGCGGTGGTGGTGGGCCTCGGCGCGGCCACCCTGGTGGGCGTCCTCGCCGGCGCGCTGCCCGCGCTGATCGCCACCCGGATCAAGGTGATCGACGCGATCCGCAGCTGAGGGCCGCGCGGCCCGGGCCCGTCAGTCCTCGGGCAGCGCGGCGAACGCTGCTTTCATGTCGTTGTACCAGCCGAGGGACTGCTTGGGATGCAGCCAGCGGAACTTCATCTCCTTGCGCGCTGCCTGGTGGGCCTCGTCGCCGGCCTTGACGACCTCCTTGAGGTGCTTGTCCTGGGCGTTGATGACGTCGTCCGCGCTCTCACCGCGGTGGGCGAGGTCGCAGGGTCCGCCGAGCTGCTGGCAGGTCATGGTCTTCATCGGTTCATCCTCATCTCGCGGGGGACGGCGGGCGGTGGGTTTCGCTGCCGATACTGCTCTCATGGTGTTGACGTATGCCGCGCCGGGAGTGTGACGGGCTGCGGAGACTTGCGATCGGTGTCCTCACCGATCGGTGAGGGGAGCATCGGGGGCCACCCCAGTTCTCACCGTGGATCGGCGCCATCGCGGCGCAGCTCGCGGGTGTGACTGGTCGGCGGTGACAAGCCTGCCCAGCTCGGGTTCAGACCAGCACAGGTCCGGGCACCGGGTCGTCGGCGGGCCGGCCGACGGGCTCGAGCAGTGCCAACCCCTCGCGCCTGCTGATCAGCCCCACGAGCAGCACCGTGAGCAGCAGCACCGCGACAGCGGAGGACACTCCCCCGGCGAGCGCCGCGTCCTCAAGACCCGCGAACGCACCGGCGCTGGCCAGCTCGTCGTGGCCGGCAGCCGCGCCATGGTCGGCGAGCGCCGCGGCCGAGGTCCCGGGGGCTGCCACCGCGGCACTGAGCGCGGAGGCACCTGCCCCGGCGCCGGTGCCCGCGGCGAGCGCGGAGACGATCAGCGATCCGGCGGTGGTGGTGAGGGTGAGGATGATCGGAAGCTCGAGGCCGCCGCTCTTCCAGGCGAGCACGGCCGCGGCGAGCGCCAGGGCGAGGGCCGGGATCACCACGGCCGGGGTGAGCTGCCGGCCGATCAGCGAGATCCCGGCGACGGCGACGAAGGGAATCACGGGGCTGCGCAGCCAGGTGCCGACGGCCTGAAGGATCACGCCGCGCAGCGTCAGTTCGAGGCCCACCGCCTGGAGCGGGGCCAGGACCAGCACGATCACCACCACGAGCAGCAGCTGCAGCAGTGGGGCGCCGCCGTCGGCCGCTGCGCCCGCAGGCTCTGCGGAACTGGCGAGCAGGCCGGCCACTGCGGCGATCGCGACCGTCACCAGCGCTCCCGCTGCCATCCACACGCCGAGCGGGCGGAGCAGCTCGCGGCGGAGCCGGGCCGCGACAGACCACGCCGTGCCGAGCGGTCGCCAGCCGCCGATGCGCACTCCCACGATCCCGGCGGGAAGCCACATGGCACCCATCAGCAGCGCGAGCACGGTGTCCAGCGGGCTGGTCGGGTCGCCGCTGGTCACACCGATAGCGATGTTCACGCCCGGGGCGAGGGCGAGCACCAGGATCGTGAGCACGAGCACCACGGAGGCCAGTACCACATAGGCGATGAAGGCCGCGAGGACGGTCAGCAGGGGCCGTGCCCTGGCGGACCATTCCGGCCGCAGCGTCGCGAGCCGGTGATAGGGGCGAGGACGCTCGGTCCCGGGGTGGTTCATGCGGCGTTCTCTGCACTCTCGTCGGGGCGCGCGGACTCGGCGCCGGCAGTGATGTCGGTGCCCGCGAGGGGAGTCGACGTGGCGGATTCAGGAGTGGTCTCGAGGGCGGTCTGAAGGGATGCTCCGGCCGCGAGGTTCCGGCGGCGGTCCGCGTGGGCGCGGGCCTGCGCGGCGTGGGCCTGGGAGGCGGCGGCCGAGAGGCCGAGGTCCTCGATGCTGAGCGCATGGGCAAGCGGTCCGAAGGGACGTTCGCTGCGCACCTGCCCGCCCGGCGTGAGGTGCACGAGCTCGCCGGAGTCCAGGAGGCGCCAGGCGGGGTCGTCATCCAGGGGTTCGCTCGCGACGACGACGGAGCGCGCGCCGCGCGGGTCCTCGCTGCGGGCACGCAGGGCGAGCGAGTCCGAGGACTGCTCGAGGACTCGGTCCTGAGCATCGACGGCGGCGGGCCGCTCGAGGATCCACAGCTCGTTGGTCGCCGGCAGGCGCACCGCGATGAGCTCCTCTCCCTTCATCACCAGGACGTTCACGGAATAGACAGGGACATGCGCGGTGATCCAGCGCAGCGCGGCGGTCACCCCATCGCGCAGGTCACCGCCGTGAGCGGCGACCTCACCGGTGATCAGGGCGGCCATCCATTCGCTGTCGGTCGAGCCCTGGACGTGCTGGGCGGCGTCGAGCTCGGCGACCCGCTGCCGCATCTCGTCGGTGACCTCCAGGACCCCGTTGTGGGCGGAGATGATGCCGTCCTGCAGGAACGGGTGGGTGTTCTCCTCGCAGTGCCCGGTGCCGGAGGAGAGGCGCAGGTGGGCGATCATCGCGCGGGTACGAAGCGTGGTCGCGAAGTCCGTGAACGCCTCGGACTCGTAGGCGGCGACGGGGCGCTTGCGGATCCGTGGTCGCCCTTCCTCGTCGATCCATCCCAGGCCGGTGCCGTCGGCGTTGAAGCGCGACTGGTTCAGCAGGGAGTAGGGCGCATCGAGCAGCCAGAGATCGGCGGTGACGGGGCGGTCGGAATGGAGAGCGAAGAGTCGGCACATGACCCCGCCACTGTAGAACTTCCTGGCTGGGGGCGCAGTGAGGACCACCACGAGAACTGCTTGTCGGCGGCAGGCGGAGGCGACGGGCGCGAGACCGCTCACCATCGGGAAGCACGCGCCCGCCATCGGCGTTGGGATGGGCGTGAACACACCTGCTCCTCGCACCCTTGGAATCCTCGGCGCCGGCAAGATCGGCACCGTGCTGGCCCGCCTCGCCACCGCCGCCGGATACGAGGTGCTGATCTCGGGGTCCGGTGATCCCGCGAAGATCGCACTGATCACCGAGATCCTCGCCCCCGGGGCGCAGCCCGTGACCAGCCGGGAGGCCGCCGAGCGGGCGGATCTGGTGATCCTCGCGCTGCCGCTGGGCAAGTACGCCTCGCTCCCGGCCGACGCCCTGGACGGCAAGCTCGTGGTCGATGCCATGAACTACTGGTGGGAGACCGACGGGATCCTCGAGCAGTTCTCCCATCCCGGCGCCTCGACCAGCGAGCTCGTGCAGGAGCTGCTGCCCGGCTCCACCGTGGTGAAGGCCTTCAATCACATGGGCTATCACGACCTCGAGGACCTCGCCGGCCGTGCCGCACCCCGGGCTGCGATCGCGATCGCCGGCCCGACCCCAGAGGGGGAGATCGTCGCCGCGCTGGTCGAGGAGCTGGGCTTCGACCCGCTGCTGATCGGTGACCTCGTCGAGGGCGTGCGCCTGCAGCCGTTCAGCGAGGCGTTCGGCAGCAGCGGTGACGCCGCGACCCTGCAGGAGGTCGTGGACCGCTTCCCGCAGACCGAACGCGGGCGCGAGGTCATGGCTGCGCTGGGCGAGCGGGTCTACGCCGAGAGCGACTGAGCTGGCGGGGGCTGCGCGGGCAGAGTGCGGGCCGGAAGCATCCTCGTGGGGAGGGTCTGCACGCTGCCGCGCTGCGGCTCCCACAGCCCGAGGCCCTCGCGCCGGGAGTACCACCACCAGATCCCGGCCGAGAGCAGCAGCATCGGCGCCATCGCGAGCACGAAGCCGAGCAGGCGGACCTCCCCCTGTTCGGTGAAGCCGGGGATCAGCGGGGCGATCGCGAACAAAGTCCAGTTGTTCGCGGCGTGCAGCAGGATCGGGATCTCCAGGCCCCCGGTCTTCCAGGCCAGCAGCCCCATCACGATCGCGAAGACGGCGATGTCGATCTGGCCCAGCCAGTTGTAGCCGTGGCCCAGCATGAACAGCGGCACCGGGACCAGGATCCCGATCAGCGGCCACCGCAGCCAGGTGCCCAGGATCTGCATCGGCAGGGCCCGGAAGGCGAACTCCTCCCCCGCGCTCTGCAGCGGGGCGAGCACGAGCGCCACCAGCCAGGCGACGATCACGCTCGCGCTGAGCGGGGGCATCACGATCGCCTCTCGCTCGAGGATCAGGTTCAGCACCAGGTTGATCAGCACGTACACCGGGACCACCACGAGTGCCGCGCGGCCCAGCAGTCCCCAGCGGAATCGGCCCAGCACTGACAGGGCGATCCCGGCTCGGCCGTAGCCGGCGAGGGTCCCCACCAGCACGGCCGGGATCAGCAGCGCCAGCATGCCGAGGCCCATCAGCTGCTCCACGGGGTTCAGCGGATCCATCAGGGTCGTGCTGGGGGCCAGGTTCGGCCAGATCACGCTCGCGATCACCAGCGGCGTGAGCAGTTGGAGGTTCATCACGACATAGACCGCGAAGGCCACGACGAGGGTCACCAGCGGACGCCACCAGTAACGACGATGCGGGATCGCGCGGGCAGCGCGGTGGTACGGCTGCGGGCTCACCTGTGCGTTGCCGGGGTGGTGGTGAAGTGCGGCAGCAGAGGTCGCCGCACCAGGAGAAGGTGCGGCGGCAGGAGGAGCTGGCGGAGGCAGGGGAAGCTGATCGAGCTGGGTCATCCCCTGATCCTGCCGGTTCCGTCGGCCGTTCCGCATCCGCCGTGCGTCTCGTACCTCTCCCGGCCGATCGGTCGACCCCGCTGGCAGCGGCATCAGCCGTGCGGCGGATCCGCCTGGTGCCTCCCCCTCTCTAGGCTGGCTCCATGACCCTCCCTGTGCTCCGCTCCTCCGCTGTGCCGTCGGTGCGCAGCGCGCATCAGTGGGCGATCGCGGTGGCGCAGAGCCTGGTCGGCGCGGGCGTGGGGATGCTGCTGTTCCTGATCAGCTTCGGCGCGGTGCTGGTGGAGTTCGCCGACCAGCCGCCCGCCGGCCTGGTCGCGCTGTACGTGCTCGATGCGCTGGTCGGGATCGTCGCCACCCTGGCGATCGGGCCGCTGCGCTTCCTGCGGCCGGGGCGGCTGCACAGCGCGGCCCATCTGCTGCTGGCTGGCGCCGTCGGGCTGAGTGTGTGGGCGATGCCCGCGGCGGCGCTCGCTCTCTACCGGATCGGGCTGCGGCGCCGCACCGTGCTCGATGTCGGGACGATCCTGCTGGTCGCGGGCACTTCCCTGACGGCGCTGAGCCTCGATGCCCGGCTCCGCGAAGACCAGCCGGACGCCGTGGTGCTCTCTGCGGTGGGGGTGATGGTGGTGCTCGCGCTGATCCCGCTGCTGATCGGCCACGTGGTGGGCACCCGCCACGAGCTCCTGGCCTCGCTGCGGGAGCGGACCGCCTCGGCGGAGCGGGAGCGGGAGACCGCTCAGCGGGAGCGCGCCGCCGCCGAGCGCGAGGCCACCGCCCTGGTGCGGGAGCGAGAGGCTGACACCGCCCGGGTGCGCGCGGAGGAACGGGCGGCACTGGCCCGCGACATGCACGACAGCATCTCCCACCACCTCGCCACGATCGCCATGCACGCGGGCGCCATGACCTACCGCGAGGACCTCTCGCCCGACGCGCTGCGCCGTTCCGCAGGCACGGTGCGGGACGCCGCGCAGCAGGCGAACCGGGAGCTGCGCACAGTGCTGACCGGACTGCGCAGCACCGAGGGTGATCAGCCGCTGGCCACCGCCCCGACCCTGGAGGGCATCGTGGACCGCTGCCGGGAGGAGGGGCGGGAGGTCGAGCTGAACTGGGAGGGCCTGACCGCGGAGGATCTCCTGGCCCGCGACCGCAGCACGGTGGTGGCGCTGGCCCGGATCCTCGGCGAGGTCACCGTGAACGCCGCCAAGCATGCCCCGGGCGCTCCTCTACAGGTGACCCTCCTGTGCGAGGACCAGCGAGTGGTGCTGCAGGCACGGAACCCGCTGCCCGCCGCGCCGATCACCGCGGCAGCCTCGACCGGTCACGGACTGCTCGGGGTGCAGGAGAGAGCACGCCTGCTGGGCGGAGACGCACGCTACGGAGCACACGACGAACTCTTCGAGGTGGAAGCATGGATGCCATGGTGAACAGTGCAGAGAGTCAGGACGGCATGGCCGCCCGTGGCCCGGAGAACGGGGTCCGGGTGCTGCTGGTCGATGATGAGGCGCTGATGCGCGCCGGCCTGCGACTGATGATCGATGGTGCCCACGGCATCGACGTGATCGGAGAGGCGACCGACGGCGGCTCAGCCCTCGAGCAGATCCGCTCCCTGGCCCCCGACGTGGTGCTGATGGACATCCGCATGCCCCGCATGACCGGCCTCGAGGCCCTGCAGATTCTCCGCACCGAAGGCAGCGCCGCCCGAGTGGTGATGCTGACCGCCTTCGACACCGACACCTTCCTGCTGGAAGCGCTGCGCGGCGGGGCGGTGTCGTTCCTGCTCAAGGACTCCCCACCCGAAGAGGTGGTGCAGGCGGTGCTCGACGCCGCCGATGACCGTCCGCGCTTCTCCCCCGAGGTGCTCACGCGCCTGGTGCGGCTCGCCGCCTCGGCCACGGCCGGCACCTCGGACGCCGAGGGGGCCGAGACGACAGACGGAGTCGGGACGGCCGACAGCTCCGCAGACGCACCCACTCCCGCAGGCATCACCGAGCGGGAATGGGAGGTGGCGCGCCTGGTCGCCCGCGGGCTCGCCAACCAGGAGGTCGGAGAGAGCCTGTTCATGTCGGTCGCCACGGTGAAGACCCACCTCGGCAGGCTCTATCACAAGCTGCAGGTCACCAACCGGGTTCAGCTCGCGATCCGGGTGCTCGAACTGGGTGGCTGACGGGGGCCGGCTGGGGTCGGAGATCAGAGGTCAGAGACGACCGATGCTGCGGTATCAGCGCGTCGTCGACGCAGCATCGACGCAGCACGGACGCAGCGGCAGCCCCGCGTCAGCGCAGGTCGTCGCGGCCGCGGTCGCTCAGCTGGGCGACCAGTCCAGCGAGCCGCTGGGCGTCGTCGTCGGCGATCACGAGCAGGGCATCCTCGGTGTCGACGATGCTGATCCCCTGCACTCCGACCAGCGCGACGAGGCGGTCCGTGGATCCGTAGACCGTCGCCGTGGAGGACAGCGCGGCGACGGCCTGGCTCCCCAGCACCCGGACGTCGGAGTCTGCAGCGCCGACCGCACGAGCGCCCAGCACGGGGACCCGACCGTCGGCCGAGGCGGAACCGCTCGCGCCGCCAGTGGCAGCACCTGAGCCGGGGCCGTTCTCCCGCAGCTGCCGGGCGAGCGCCGCGAAATCGCCCACGTCATCCCAGCCGAAGGTCGCGGGCACCACGGCCACCTTGCCCGCGGCGGCGAGCGGCTCGGCGAGCGCGTGATCGATCGCGATGCTGGTCAGACGCGGCCAGGTCTCGGCGAGCACCCGGTCGTAGTCCGCCGTGCCATGCACTGCGGCGATCTCCCGCACACCGGCGGCGAGACCAGGGATCTGTGCGGCCAGCTCGTCGAGCAGCACCCGGGCGCGCACCACGAACATGCCGGCATTCCAGAAGAACGTGCCCGCGGTGAAGAACTGCTCCGCGGTCTCGCTGTCGGGCTTCTCGACGAAGCGGGACACCGGCCGAGCACCGGTCGCATGCAGGGCCGCGGCGCCACCGTCCGTGCCGCCGACGGGCCCGGCGTCCCCGCCCTGCTCGATATATCCGAAACCGGTCGCCGCATGAGTGGGCTGGATGCCGAGGGTGACCAGGTAGCCGAGCTCGGCGGCACGCCGTGCCGCTGTGACCGCCTCGCAGAAGGCCTGCTGATCGGTGATCAGATGATCCGCCGCGAACGACCCGATGACCGCGTCGGGCTCCTCGCGCTCCACCAGCGCGGCAGCCAGCGCGATCGCCGGCATCGAGTTGCGTGGGGACGGCTCGACGAGGATCCGTGCCGAGTGCGTCGGGTCGCCGCTCTGCGCCTCGCCCTGCCGCGCGCCTTGCACGTCGTCCCGCACCTCGCGGATGCCCACCTGCTCCTGCACCGCAGAGACATGGACCGCGCCGGTGACCACGATCGGCGAGCGGTCGGCGAGCGGCACGAGCCGCTGCACGGTCTGCTGCAGGAGCGAGGCCCCGCTGCCGGTGAGGTCGAGCAGGAACTTGGGACGCGCGCGGCGCGAGAGCGGCCAGAGCCGCGTGCCGGCACCGCCAGCCGGGATGATCGGAACGAAAGGAGCCTGCGACATGCGGCGAGCATATCCAGGCCCCGACGGGCTCACAGACTGGTCGCGAGTGCCGCCACTGCGACGACGAGCGCCACCGCTCCCAGCCACATCACCCATGGAGGGATCCCTCCGGGCTTGGCGGTGACGTTGGTGATGTAGATCGAGATGACCCAGGCGAACCCGAGCACCGCCGCGAGGGCCACCAGCACCACGGTCAACGCGCTCATGCCCCCACCCTGTATCCCCTGTCGGGCACCGCATCCTCCGTCATCCCAGTCCTGCCTGCATGGAAACCCGCAGTCTATCCGGGGCAGCTACCTCGCCAGCTGCCTTCGTAGTCGCCCCGGAGACGGTGCGGTGCACGGCGCCCACGGGCGCTCGAGCGCGAGCTCTCGAGGGCAGGAGTTCACGATCCCGAGAGACCGCCGCCACCTCTCGAGCTGCGCACTGACCGCCCCCCCCTGGTCGATGCGGCCGGCCCTGTCACGGGGCCGGTCGCATCGACATCGGCTCACCAGGCGCTCTCGTAGGGCCCGGGAGCAGAGCGGCATACTGTCAGCGCCTCACCTGCTCTGGTCACCCCGCAAGCTCGCGGCACACTCCCGCCGATGAAAGGCCGCCTCCGATGACGACACCCCCGTCCCGCACGCTCCTCGTCCTCATCGCCGGACCGATCGCCGCGGGCAAGAGCGCCGTCTCCCGGGCTCTCGCCAAGGCGCTGCGAGCCGACGGGCACCAGCTCGCGCTGGTGGAGCTGGACCAGATCGCGGACATGGCGCGGCCGACGCTCCCGGACTGGGCCGACGCCCACCGCATCTTCGCCTCGGTCACCACCCAGTGGCTCGACGCAGGCCTGGACCTGGTGATCGCCGAGTCCGTGAGCAGCCGCAGCGAGTTCGATCTCGTGCTCAGAAACGTTCCCGCGGGAACGCCTCTGCTCACGGTGGTTCTCACCTGTGCTGTCGAGACCGCACTGTCCAGGGCTTTGACTGACCCGACCCGCGGGGTCTCCCGGCAGGAGGGTCTCCTGCGCCGCGTACATGCCGAATGGGCACAGCAGAAGCCGCTGATCCCGGCCGACGTCGTACTCGATACCGCCGCTGTGCCGCTCGCCGAGAGCGTGGACCGGATCCGTGCCACGCTCACTGCGCATCTGCCACGAACCGACCGGCAGAGTTCGGTCGACGAGCTGATCGCCGAGGCAACCGCAGCAGACGTGGACGGCTGGGGCTTCGGCTGGCTGGACGGCCGCGCCGCGGAGGAGCGTCCGGACTGGGGCTACGCCGGGCTGCTCGCCGAGGCGGTGGCCGGTGCCGAGCTCGCGATCGATCTCGACACAGGGGGCGGGGAGGTGCTCGGGCAGTGCCCGCGCCTCGCCGCTCAGCAGCACGTCACCGAGTCCTGGCCGCCGAATGCCGCGCAGGCCCTAGCACTGCTGGGCCCGCGCGGGGTGCAGGTGCATGAGACCGAGCCCGGCGCCCGGATCCCGTTGCCCGATGGCACCGCAGATCTGATCACCTCCCGCCACCCGGTGCGCCCGGACTGGCCGGAGATCGCCCGCGTACTCGCCCCGGGAGGCGAGTACCTGGCCCAGCATGTCGGCCCGGGCTCCGCCTTCGCGCTGATCGAGCATTTCGTCGGGCCCACCACCGAGGCTCAGCGCCGCGGCCGCCACCCCGAGGACGAGACCGCCGCGGCGGAGGCCGCGGGACTCGAGGTCACCGTGCTGCGCACCGCGCGCCTGCGGATGGAGTTCTTCGATGTGGGGGCCGTGGTGTGGATCCTGCGGAAATGCGTGTGGTGGGTGCCGGGCTTCGACGTGGACCGCTACCGGGAGCAGCTGCTGGCGATGGACGAGATCATCCGCCGCGAAGGCTCCTTCGTCGCCCACTCCACGCGGCACCTGCTCCGGGCGCGGCGCCGCTGATCCCTCGATATAGGTAGCGTGAGCAGGTGTGGAGACCATGACACCGACCTGTTCCGTCGTCGTACCCGTCCGGAACGACGCGCGCGAGCTGCGCGGGCTGCTGAGCGCCCTCGCCCAGCAGACGGAACCGCCGCTGGAGATCATCGTGGTGGACAACGGCTCCCGCGACGACAGCGCCGCCGTGGCCCGCGCCGCAGGCTGCACCGTCCTGCAGTACCCGGTCCCGGGCATCGCCGGGGCGGCGGCGCTCGGGTACGACGCCGCTCGCGGTGACCTGATCGTCCGCTGCGATGCCGACAGTCGACCCCCGCCGGGCTGGCTCGCCGCGCACCGGAGGGAGCACACCGTCGCAGCCCCCGGCACCGTGATCGTCACCGGACCGGGCCTGTTCCGCCTTCCTCGTCCGTGGGCAGGGCTCGTCTCCGTCGTCTACGTCGGCGGATATCTGCTGCTGACGGCGGCGGCGCTGGGTCACTTCCCGGCGTTCGGCACCACGATGTCGATGCCGCAATCCTGGTGGAAGGAGGCGCGGGAGGGCGCCTCGCGCAGCGCGGAGGTGCACGACGACATGGACCTCTCGTTCCAGGTGCGGCCGGGCCAGAGGGTGCAGGTCTCGCGCGAGGTGGGCGTCACCATGTCCTCGCGGGCACTGGCCCTGGACCGCGGCCAGCTGCTGCGCTGGCACCGGGCCGCGCTCACCCTCCGCCGCAACTGGCGTCGAGAGCGGCCGTGGGAGCGCTGGGTGGCACGGTGCCGCGGGTCCCTCACCGTCACCGCGGCGCGGCCCGGCAGATGAGCGGCCGCGCAGCGGGCGCCGCCCGATCAGTAGCGATGCTGCCGATGCGGTGGTCGGGGCTGGCACTGGCCGCTGGCTTTGCGATCACCGGCCTGTGGGTCGAGGTGGCGGTGTCGATGCTGGTCGCGCTCGCGCAGGTGGCGGCGTGGCGGTCGGGCCTGCCTGCTCGATGGGAGATCGCGACATCGCTGGTGTGCCTGGTCGCGGCGATCAGCTCGTTCCTGCTGCTGTACGAGAAGCTCCCGTGGTGGGACCTGCCCGTGCACGCAGCACTCACCGGCCTGCTGGCTGTGCTGGTGGCACGCGTGCTGCACCGTTCTCGGCCGACGGCAGCGCACGTGATCACCACCGGGGCGCTGCTGGCGGTGGTGTGGGAACTGATGGAGCTGGCCGGCCACCACTGGGTGGACCCCACCGTCTATGTCGCCCCGGCGGACACCCTCAGCGATCTCCTGGCAGGGCTCGCGGGGACCGTCATCGCCGCGCTGCTGTCGCGAAGGGGAGCGGCCGCCACGGAGGATCCATGACGGCCGCCGGGGCGTGCGTCAGTCGTCCGAGACGGTGACGGTCACCTCGATGTTGCCGCGGGTGGCGTTCGAGTAGGGGCACACCTGATGGGCGGCGTCCGCGAGCTCCTGCGCCTGCTCGTGCGCGAGGTTCGGGATGACCACCTCGAGCTCGACGGCCAGCTGGAAGCCTCCGTTCTCGTCCGGCCCGATCTGCACCCGTGCGCCGACGGTCGAGTCGGTGACATCGGCCTTGTTCTGGCGTGCGACCAGGGTCAGCGCGGAGTGGAAGCAGGCGGCGTAGCCGGCGGCGAACAGCTGCTCGGGATTCGCGCCCGCGCCGGTGCCGCCCATCTCCTTCGGCGTGGCCATGTCGAGATCCACCGCGCCGTCCACGGTGCGCACGTGACCATCGCGACCGGAGCCGGTGGACAGGGATTCTGCGGCGTAGAGGGCCTTCATGGGATCTCCTTCATCGATTCCGGCCGGGGCCGGGTGGTTCCTCCGACAGGGGCGCCAGGGGATTCGGGGACGACGACGGTGCGCATCGTCCGGGTGAGCGCCTGCAGGGTGTCGATCAGCTCTCGCGCCGCGGCGATGCTGCCGAGCCCCGTGCCCTCGGCGATGCAGGCCGGGACATGGGCGAGCTCATCGCGCAGCTCGCCGCCGCGAGCGGTGAGCGCGATGCGCACCACCCGCTGATCCGCCTCGCCGCGGGTGCGCTGCACGAGACCGGCGGCCTCCATGCGGCGCAGCATCGGTGAGAGCGTCCCGGAGTCGAGCTGGAGGGTCTCCCCCAGTGCCGAGACGGTCTTCTCCTCGTCGCTCCACAGCACCACGAGCACCAGGTACTGGCCGTAGGTCAGCCCCCAAGGCTCGAGCAGGGCCCGGTACGCCTGAGTGGTGGCCCGCTGGGCCGCGTAGAGGGAGAAGCAGACCATCTCATCCGTCGTCGCCATGCGGAAAGAATTGCACACAATTAAATTGCGCACAACCTTTTAGGCGCGACTGTGGCCACCGCCGCACCACCGAAGCACGGACGCACGGACGCACGGACGCACGGCACTACCGCAGGCGGCGCCACCGGGCACGGCGCCGCCGGCCCGCGCGGCGCTCGGCCCCCGGTGGAGCGGGTCAGCGGCGGGAGCCCGGGACGCTCCCGCTCGGCGCCAGCGCACCCGAGACCTGGTGGGGGACGTACGGCGCCTCGAGCGCAGCGATCTCGTCGGCCGTGAGCTCGAGATCGAGCGCGGCGAGCGCGGCGTCGAGGTGCTCGGTCTTCGTCGCCCCGATGATCGGGGAGACCACCGGATCCTTCGCGAGCAGCCAGGCCAGCGCCACCTGCACCCGCTCCACGCCGCGGTCCCCCGCGATCCGGGCGACCTGCTCGACGATCAGCCGGTCGGCTCCCTCGGTCGAGTCGTATTTCGACTTCGCGGTGGTGTCGGTGCGGGCACGCTCGGTGTCCGCATCCCAATCCCGGGTGAGGCGCCCGGCGGCGAGCGGGCTGTACGGGGTGGAGGCGACGCGGAGCTCGCGCAGCAGCGGCATCATCTCGCGCTCCTCCTCGCGGTAGAGGAGGTTGTAGTGGTTCTGCATCGAGATGAACTTCGTCCAGCCGTTCACTTCGGCCACGTGCTGCGCCTGCAGGAACTGCCAGGCGAACATCGCCGAGGCCCCGATGTAGCGGACTTTCCCGGAGCGCACCACATCATCCAGCGCCCGCATCGTCTCCTCGATCGGGACCGCGTAGTCCCAGCGGTGGATGATGTAGAGATCGATGTAGTCGGTGCCGAGCCGCCGCAGGCTCGCCTCGACTTCCGCCAGGATCGCCTTGCGGGACAGGCCCCCGCCGTTGGGCCCGTCGTGCATCCGGCCGTGCACCTTGGTGGCCAGCACGATCTCGTCCCGCTTCGCGTAGTCCACCAGCGCCTTGCCCACGATCTCCTCGCTGCGGCCGATCGAGTAGACGTTCGCGGTGTCGAAGAAGTTAATGCCGGAGTCCAGGGCGTGCTTGATGACGGGGCGGGCCGCCTCCTCCTCGAGCACCCACTGGTGGATCCACCGCTCGGGGTCCCCGAATCCCATGGTGCCCAGGCAGAGGCGCGAGACGTCCAGACCGGTGTTCCCCAACTTCACATATTCCATGTGGTGCTCCTCCTGCTGCGTGGTTCCCGGGCTGCGGATGCCCGTCGCCACCATCCTCGCACCATGTCGAGGAAGGAGGGAGGGCCTGGTGGTACCCCCGTCGAGCTCCCACCTGGAGCCGTGTCAGGCGCCGTGAAGTGCCGAGTGCACCGATCCCCTCTGAGCTGTCGTCTCGCACCCTCCCGGGCGACAGTTCAGAGGGGATGGAGCTGGCCCATGACAGCGTGCGGGGGCTCGTGGACGGCGCCAGGCTCAGCAGCGAACCGGCGAGGGCTCGGAGATCAGCTGCACTTGCGGAAGGTCTTCCCGCCGGGCATGCCGTACCGCTTGCCCGTGTAGCCGCCGGCGTCGGCATGCGGGATCTCGGGACCGTACGGAACACAGCTCGAGGAACCACCGCCCGAGGATTTCCCACCGGAGGAGGAACCACCTGAGGATCCCGAGCTTCCCGAGCTGCCGGTGCTCGAGCTGGACCCACCGGAGGAAGAACCCGTCGATCCGGAGCTCTTCGACCCGGAGCTCTTCTGTGCGGGCTGCTTCTCCCGCTCCTCTCGCTCTTCCCGTTCCTTGCGCTCCTGCTCCTCCCGTTCCAGCCGCTCCTCCTCTTGGCGGCGCTCTTCCTCGATCCGCTCCTGCTCGAGGCGTTCCTCCTCCTGGCGACGCTCTTCCTCGAGTCGCTCCTGCTCAAGGCGCTCCTGCTCGATGTCGTAGGCGTTCTTCAGCTCGTCGAGGGTGCCGTGAGCGGACTCAGCCTGCTCCCGGAGCTCGTCGGCGTCCCCACGCAGACCTTCGAGATAGGGCTCGAGCAGCGGTCCTGCCAGCACGGCATTTCCCAGGCTCGGCAGCCCGGCGACCTCCAGGCCTGTGATGAAGAGATCCAGCTCCTCGAGCACGGTCGTCGCGCCGGCGAGCGCATCGCCCGGGTCACCCTCGATGGTCGCCGGCACCTGTTCCACCGCGGCGCTCTGCGCCTGCAGCTGCGCGGGCAGGGTGCACTCGATCTCCGCAGAGAACAGCCCTGCCTGCTTCTTCTGTGCCTCCTTCGAGGCCTGCTCGACGTCGGGCAGGAAGCGATCGTTCGGGGCGAAGTAGACCGGAATCCCCAGTCCTGCCGCAGCGATCTCTGCGTTGATCAGCGACTCTGACTCATAGACCCCCGCCAGGGTGCGGTCATAGCGGTCCAGCCGCTCCTGGTCATACTCGAGCTCGATCTCCGTCCCGGCCGGAAGGCGCTCGGTGAGGAACGCTGTCGCCTCGGGCCCGAGGCACTGCACCTCTTCGTCCGGGTGCTTGGTCTCCGGGGTGTCCACGTTGAGCAGTCGAACGGTGGTCTCCTCGCCATCGATCAAGGCGATGAGGGTGTCTCCGTCGATCACCCGCACCACCTCGCCTCGACGCTCGGCATCCCCTCCGAGCGCAGCGAAGGCCGTCCCGCCGGCGACCACCAGGGCCAGGAGCGCCGCGCCCCGGACCGCCCACCAGCTGACGCCCCGGACCGGACTCAACGGCGCCTCGCTGTGCATGCCCATGACCACCTGTAACGCTCCTCAGATCAGCTGACCACCCGTACTGAGAGCATCCCCCAGAGGGCCGACCCCTGGGACGCCCTTCGAGCCCGAGTACCCGACCTCACACGCTCCCAATGGCATGCTGTCGCCGTCCGTCCCCGACCGGAAGCAGCTCGATGATGCCCACCCGACCCGATCTGGCGACCCCGCTGGGTCATGCCCGGATGCTGTTCGCCATGCTGTCGGCCCCGAAGCTGCGCCGCGGTCTCGCACAGCTTCTGGCGGGCGACGGGCCGTCGGAGGATCCTGCGGTGCGCGGGCCGCTCTCTCGGCTCGACTGGCTCGCGGCCGACGGCGACGTCGATGTGACGGTCCTGCGCGAGGTCACCGAGACGCTCGGGATGATGCGATCTGACGAGGCGATCCTCGCGGTGGGGAGGCTGGACGGCATCCCGGTGAAGTCCGAGGAGTCGCGCGAGGTGAGCGGCCGGATCGCACGGATCGTGTTCGAGCGGGTGGGGGCCGAACGCACCCTCACCGAGGGGGAGCTGAACGCCGCGATCTCGATGTTCGCGCAGGATGTCGCCCTGGTGCGGAGGGACGCCGTGGATGCGGGAGTGCTGACGCGTTCCGCGGACGGCGCCAGCTACCGCCTCGCCACCGCCTGATCGAGACCCCTGCCGGGCAAGTCAGTCGGGCAGGTCAGCCGCCGAGGTTCCTGCGGATCAGGCGGGCGATCTTGCTGATCAGCGGGATCCCGACGAACAGCAGGATCCACCACATGTCGAAGCCCATGCGGAAGACGATGACGGCGAAGATGATCACGCCGACCGACGATCCCAGCAACCCGATCAGCTGGGCGACGAGCGAACCGCCGCGCTGGGCACGGCCCTGTCCTTCGCCGGAGGACCCGGTGAAGCTCGACATCCAGGGAGCGTCCTGGGCACGGCCCTCCGAGCGTGCGGAATCTCCGGCGACCTCTCCGAAGCGGGGTGCCATCGACTCCGCATCCTGGCTCCGGCCTCGGCCGGGAAGGTCTGGGTCCGCGGCGGTCGGGGAGTCCTGGACACCGCGCTGATCCTGGGAGAAGTCCGACGTGAAATCGGAAGAGAAGGCTCCTGAGCCCTGTCCGCACTCGGGCGCTTTCCCGTCGGCGCGGTCCCCTCCGCCCAGCCAGGACGGGTCCCCACCCGGTCCGTGCCCGTCGTTCCCCCATCGATTCATCATGCGGACATGGTAGGCGCTGCCCTCCGCCCCGCTGCTCGCTCCCCGAGCGGAGAGGGGTGCGCTGCGGGCGTGCACGATACGGTCAGCGGATGCCACATCTCAGCGATGACCAGGTCCGTGACCTCCTCCCCTCCCCGGCCCGCGCGGTGGAGCTGATGCGCGAGACGCTGCTCGCCCTGGCCGACGGCTCCGCGTCGGTGACCCCGAAGTCCCAGGTGATCCATGAACCGGGCGGGTTCGCCAACGCGATGCCCGCTGCCTGGCCGGAGCGCGGGCTGCTGGGGATGAAGTGGGTGGTGGTCACGCCGTCGAACCGTGCGCAGGCCAAGGAGATGATCGACGGCCTGCTGATCCTCTCCGGGGCCGACGGTGCGACCCGCGCGACGATGGGCGCCGCTGAGCTGACCGCCCTGCGCACTGCCGCGGTCACCGGCGCCTCGCTGGACCTCGATGATCGCCCGATCACCTTCTTCGGCACCGGAGTGCAGGCCCGCTCGCATGCCCGTGTCATCGAAGCGCTCGGGCGCGGCCCCCTCATCGTGTGGGGCAGGCGCCCGGAAGCCCTCGAGGAGCTCACCGCCTGGTGCGACCGGCACACCCCGGACCTAGAGCTGCGCACCACCACCGATCGCGCTCACGCCCTGGCCGGGGCGGGCGTCGTGATCAGTGGGCTGCCGATCGGACTGACCAGCTCCGCGCTCACTCCGGGGGAGGTCGCGGCCGACGCCACACTGCTGCCCCTGGACTACGCCTCCGTCGCCGGTGCCGCGATCTCCCGCACCGGCACCGTGGTGGCGGATGATCCGGTGCAGTTCGAGGCGCTGCGCCCGCTCAAGCACGGCGAGGACTACCCCCACGCAAGCGGCGCCACCGGCGACCTGCTTCGCGATGGCCGGCCGGAGGGCCTGGTGGTCGCCCAGAACCTGGGCTCCGGGCTCGGCGACGTGGTGCTCGCCGACGTGGTCGCGCGGGGCGCCGGGGCATGAGCGCAGAGGGAGCCGACAGGCTGCGGATCGTGCCGCTCGATGACGCAGGTGCCCAGCTTCTGGCCGCGGCGAGTCCCACCTGGGCCGCCGCAGTCCCGGCCTGGCAGGAGAGCATGCGCGCTGGCCGCAGCACCGTGCTGGTCGCGCTCCGCGAGAACACTCCGCTCGGGGTGGCCCAGCTGATCCATCGCGCGATCCCAGAAGTCTGCAATGTCGGAGTGCCGGAAGAGCACCGGGGCCTGGGCATCGGCACCGCCCTGATGCGTGAGGCGGAGCGCCGGGCGCGGCCCGCCAGGCGCCTCCGGCTCGGCGTAGGGATGGACAACCCGCGCGCCCGTCGGCTCTACGAGCGGCTCGGCTACCGGCTGCTCGGCGAGCAGGTCACCACGACCTACGAGTTCGTCGACGCGGAAGGGGTGCGGCGCAGCGCGACGGAGACCGACGAGACGATGGAGAAGGACCTCACGGCGCGGTGAAAGCTGCTGCGCCATCGGCGGGATGGCCGGTGGGACGCTCGTCGCGCCATCACGCCGGCCACGTCAGCCACATCAGCCACATCGGCCACATCGGCGTGCGACCTGCACCCCTGAGCGATATGATGTTTTCATCATGCCACTATCCCAGAGTCAGCGCCCGCTCTACGAGGTCAAGGCCAACCTCTTCAAGGGCCTCGCCCACCCCTACCGGATCCGGATCCTCGAACTGCTCGCCGATGCCGACGAAGTCTCCGTCGCCGCACTCCAGGCCGATACCGAGCTGGAGCCCTCCCACCTCTCCCAGCACCTGTCCGTGCTGCGCCGGCATCACCTGGTGGCCTCCGAGCGCCGCGCCAGCCACGTCTACTACCGCCTGGCCGATCCGCGGATCCGTGAACTGCTGGCGGTCGCGCGCGCTCTGCTGCTGACCATGCTCAGCGAGGACCGCGACCGGCTCGACGCCGCGCAGAGCCTGCCGGAAATCGCGGGGATGAGCCGGTGACCGCACCCCGCTCCTCGCACCCGGCCCCGTCGGCCGCCCCCTCCTTCCCCCAGCGGATGCGTGGCGCGCTGGGGCGCTCCCGCGACCTGTGGCCCGCCCGCGAGGACTACCGGCTGCTGCCGAAGACCTGGCGGAAGGACCTGGTCGCCGGCGTGACCGTCGGCATCGTCGCCCTGCCGCTCGCCCTCGGCTTCGGCGTCAGCTCGGGATTGACCGCGGAGCAGGGCCTGATCACCGCGATCGTCGCCGGGCTCCTCGCCGCAGTATTCGGCGGCTCGAACGTGCAGGTCTCCGGGCCGACGGGCGCGATGGTGGTGGTGCTGGTCCCGATCGTCGCGAACTACGGCGTGGGTGCGATCGCCGCGGTGACGCTGCTGGCCGGGCTGATGGTGATGGCAACCGGTCTGCTGCGGCTGGGGAAGGTGGTCTCGATCATCCCGTGGCCGGTGATCGAGGGGTTCACCCTCGGCATCGCCTGCATCATCTTCCTGCAGCAGGTCCCGCAGATCACCTCGGCAGATCCGGCCGCCCCGGGAGAGCTGAGCTCGAACGCCGTCGTCGCCGCCGTGCAGTCGCTCGCCGTCGCGGACCTCGTGCACCTGGCCTGGGCGCTGGGCGCGGTCCTGATCGTCGCAGCGTGCATGCTGATCGCCCCGCGGATCCACCCCTCGATCCCCGGCTCGCTGATCGGGATCGCCGTGGTCGCGGTCCTCGCCGGCCTGCTGCCCACACCATTGGCCACGATCGGTGCGATCCCCTCCTCATTGCCCGCCCCCTCGGTGCCGACGATCGACCCGGCCCTGCTGGGGGTGCTGCTGCCCGCCGCGGCGACCGTCGCGGCGCTGGCCGCGATCGAGTCGCTGCTCTCGGCTCGGGTGGCCGGCTCCATGGCGGACACCGGCGCCTTCGACCCCGACCGCGAACTGGTGGGCCAGGGCCTCGCCTCCGTCGGCGCCTCCCTGTTCGGCGGCATGCCCGCGACCGGCGCGATCGCCCGCACCTCGGTCTCCATCCGGGCCGGTGCCCGCACCCGAGCAGCCTCGATCATCCACGCCCTGGTGCTGCTGGCGGTGGTCTATGTTGCGGCCGGGCCGGTGGGGATGATCCCGCTCGCGGCGCTCGCCGGAGTGCTGTTCATGACCGCGATCCGGATGGTGCGGGCGGCCACGGTGCGCTCGATCATGACCTCGACCCGCTCCGATGCCTGGATCTTCGTGATCACTGCCCTGGTCACGGTCTCCTTCGACCTGATCGTCGCGGTGCTGATCGGCGTGGCGCTAGCGGCGATCGTCGCCCTGCGCGGCGCTGCCCGCACCACCGGGGTGAGCCTCGAACCGATCCGCGCCGAGCCCTCGAGCGTGCTGGACAGCTCGATCGTGGCCGTCCGCTTCCAGGGCCCGCTGTTCTTCGTCTCCTCCGACCGGGTGTTCGAGACCGTGATGGAGGTGCAGGAGGTGACGGTCGTGATCCTGCGCCTCTCGCGGCTGGAGAGGGTCGATGCCAGCGGCGCGCAGGTGCTCGCCGAGATCGTGCGCGGGCTGGAGCGACGCGGGATCACCGTGCTGATCAAGGGGGTGCAGGACAGTCACAGCGCCCTGTTCCGCCGCGTGGGGGTGCTGGCCGCCCTGCGGCATCACAAGCACCTGTTCGTGGACTTCGACAGTGCGCTCGAGCACGCCAGGTCGCATGTGGAGCGGGCACAGCTCGCCCAGCGTGATGCCTGATCAACCCACGTGGATCTGCGCCTCGCGGCGCCCGCTGAGCTCCGCCGCGGTGCTCCAGCCGCTGAACAGCGCCTCGCCGGGCTCGAGGTCGCGGCCGTCGGCGAGGGTTCCCACGACCACCGGTTCGTAGCCGAGGCGGTGCAGCAGAGCGGAGACCACGTCGGCCGCGCGGGGATCGTCCGCCGCCACCGCGATCGCTCGCCGGCTCGGATGGCCGTCCTCGCGGCCGTGGTCCTCGACGTCGTGATAGCCGATGTGGTTGAGGGTCTTGACCACCCGCGCCCCCGGCAGCCGCGCCGCGAGCAGCTCGCTCGTGGAGAGGGTGGCATCCAGGTCTCCGACCGCTGCCCGCGCCTCGGTGACGGCGTGGGCATCGGCCTCGCCCCAGGGATTGGTCGCGTCGATGACGATCGCGCCGTGCAGCGCGTCCGCGTCCAGGCCGAGGGCGACATGCAGGGGCACGGTGATCGCGACGACGTCGCTGGTCGCAGCGAGGTCGCGGACGCCGACGGGCCGGGCTCCGGGCAGCTTCGCAGCGAGCACGGGGGCTGGGGTGCGGCCGGCCACCTGCACCTCGAGTCCGCTGCGCAGGGCGGTGCGCGCGAGAGCGCTGCCGATCTTCCCGGGCCCGAGGATCCCCAGCCGCAGTGAGCGCGCCGCACGCGGCGGCAGCTCCGCAGGAACGACGGGCGCGGCGGGCGCGGCGGGGTCGGCAGGGGTCGAGATCTTGACGGGCGCCGCGGGTTCGACGGGGGCAGAGCGCTCCGCTCCTGCCGTCGCCGCGTGCCCCGCCCGTGCCGCGGCAGCGAGCAGCTCGCGGGCCAGGGCATCGTTACGGCGGTGGCAGGGGGCGTTGGTGCGGGGCCGGGCGAATGCACCGATCGGCAGCTCCGAGGTCCAGGGGCCGACAGCCCAGAGGTTCTGCTGCGGGGCGCCGTCCGGGCTGATGACCCGGTGCCTTTGGTCCACCTCGAGGGTGCCTGGCTGGCCTGCTGACTCCCGTCCCACCGCGATGTCTCCGCCGGCGACCAGATCGCGCAGCAGCGGATTGGTGGAGTTCGCGAGCGAGCTCTCGGGCAGGAAGGCATCCACCAGTGCGTCGGCGGTGACCTGCACACCGGCTGCTCCGCGGGCCGTGAAGCGGCCGGTGGACTCGTCGGCCGTCACCCTGATCCGCGGGCCCAGGAAGCGCACCACCCCGGCCTGCTCGAGAGCGAGCAGCTGGTGCAGGCGGTGCGGGGGCGGGCCGGAGTCGACGAAGCTGAACAGCGAATGCCACCAGCGGGGGTAGTCGCCGCCTGCGCCTTCGCGGAGCCGGGAGGCGGGGAGCTGGTCCACCAAGGCGCCGTGCAGGCGCAGCAGCAGCTGGAAGAGTGCGCGGGCGGGCGCGGTGTCGCCCTGGGTGCGGGCGCGCAGGTCGTGCTCGATATGACCCACCACCGCATCTCGGGTGACTCGCGGATGCGCATCGCCCTGCAGCCAGGACAGCGGGTCATCGAGCCAGGCCAGCGGCTCCTCACCCGGTGCGGCGACGGGAGCGTCGGGCACCCAGCGGGCCACCTCGGCGGCGATCAGCGGCAGCACGTCCTCGCGAAAGCCCAGGCGGCCCTCGGCATCCTCCCGAGCGGCGAGGTGCTCAGGGGTGAGGTACAGGAGGTCGCCGGGGCCGGCCGGATCGCCTTCTCCGCGCACCTTCGAGTGGTAGGGCACGCCACGCCGGGATCCGACCCAAAGCCGGGGCTCGGTGCCCGAGGGCAGGTAGGTGAGGCGGTCGGGATCATTCGGCAGCGGAGCGGGGAGGAAGCGTCCGCCGCGCCCTTCGGTGAGCAGGGCCATCAGGTCGATGAAGGCCAGGCCCATCCCGCGCACGATCACGTCATCACCCGGCGCGAGCTGCTCGATCTGGGCGTCGGAGGCCTGGGAGGGAGGGAGATAGGTGCCGCCGTGGCGGCGGGCGAAGGCAGCCAGCTGGTGGCGGGTCGCCGACGGTCGGGCATCGGTGTGCCCGGCGGCCAGCAGCAGCAGATCGGCGTGCAGCGGCGGGCGATCCTCGAGCTCGACGGTCCAGCCTCGTGCTCCACGATCCGCTGTGGCGGCGGCTGCCCGAGCGGTCCCGGGGGCGTCCGCGGCGTGGTGGCTGGCGGGAACGGGCGAGACCGCAGTCGCGATGGTGCGGTGCACGGTGACGCTGACCGTCTCGGGCAGGTGCGCGAGCACCTGGCCGAAGAACCACTCGAGATAGAGCGCCTGCACGCGGCGTCCGGCGAAGTCGGTCTCCTGCAGTGCGGTGATCTCCGCGAGGCGCTCGGTGCCGGTGGTGGGAGCGGTGATGGCGCCGCGGCGGATCCCGTCGGCCCACTCGGCGAGCGAGGGCCCGGCGACCACGGGACCGGCGCAGTCGACGGTCTCGTCCGTGAAGATCGAGACGTCGGCAGCGCGGGAGTTCATCAGCAGCAGCGGGCTCTCCTCGGCGCGCCAGATACGACCGGCGCCGGGCATATGCGGATCCACGATGTCGACGTGCAGCGGCGCGCCATCGGGGCGCCCTGCCTGGTCAGTGAGGGCTGCGCTCGCGCTGAGGCGCTCGAGCACACCGATCGCCCGCGGCCCGCCGCCGACGATCACGAGGCGTGTGCTCGGTGCGCTGATCCGGGAGTTCATCCGTCGGGATCCCTTCTGAGGTGTCTCTGTGTCACATCATGACGGCTCATAGCCGCCGCCTTGCATCTCCATTAGATTCCCTTATAACGTCTGGCCTTGCAAGCCCAGACCACTCCCTGGTTCACGTTCCGTCACGGAAGGCATCTCATGACCTCCTCCGTCGTCTCCCCTGAGACCACGCGCAGCACGCCACCGGCCGCCCCGGCCGCCGGTCACGCTTCGGCGACGGGAGCTCACGGGATGCCCTGCCCGCCCTCTCCGGTCCCGCCCGAGGACCTCTCCCGCCTGCGCGTCGTCCCCGCCCGACACCCCGGTCGGGTGGTGCTCGCCGTGGGCGTCGGCTTGCTGGTCGCCGTGGTCCTCTACTCCTTCGTGACCAATCCGCGCTGGGAGTGGGGCGTGGTGGCCCAGTGGTTCTTCGCCGAGTCGATCATCCGCGGACTGCTGGAGACCTTGAAGCTCACCGTGATGGCCGGCGCGGTGGGCTTCGGCCTGGGCCTCGCACTCGCCCTCATGCGGCTGTCGAAGTCCGGACTGATCTCGAGCGTGAGCTGGACCTTCTCCTGGATATTCCGCTCCACGCCGCTGCTCGTGCAGCTGCTGCTCTGGTACAACCTGGGCTACCTCTACGAGCGCATCACCCTCGGCATCCCGCTGACGGAGATCACCCTGTTCGACGCCCGCACCAGTGACCTCATGACCCCGATGCTCGCCGCAGTGCTGGGCCTGGGCCTGCACCAGGCGGCCTATGCGGCGGAGCTGATCCGCGGCGGCATCCTCTCGGTGGACCAGGGGCAGCTGGAAGCGGCGAGCGCGCTGGGCATCCCGGCCCGCGACCGCTCCCTGCGGATCGTGCTGCCGCAGGCGATGCGGGCGATCCTGCCCACCGCCTTCAACGAGATCATCGGCCTGGTCAAGGGCACCTCAATCGTCTACGTGCTGGCCCATGCCGAGCTGTTCTTCACCATCCAGCTGATCTACGGCCGCACCCAGCAGGTGCTGCCGATGCTGCTGGTCGCGACGCTCTGGTACGTCGTGATCACCTCGGCGCTGTCCGTCGGGCAGTACTACATCGAGCGCCACTACTCCAAGGGCGCCGTGCGCACCCTGCCGCCCACCCCGCTGCAGAAGCTGCGCACCCGCCTCGCCCGCCTCCGCCCCACCCCGACGGGAGCTCCCGCATGAGCCTGAAGTCCCTGCTGCGCCGCCCCGCCCGCCCTCGCCGTCCAGCGAGTCCGGCCGCCGCCCCGGCGGCCACCCCGGCGGCCACCCCGATTCCGGTCGATTCCGAGCAAGAATCAGCAGAATCTGGCTCAGAATCGCCCGATCGCGTGCACCCCCGGCAGGTCCGGGATCACGGCGCGGACGGCCGCACACAGACCGGCCGTCAGCAGGGCGGGCTGGTCGAGATCCGCGGGGTGCACAAGTCCTTCGGTGACCTCGAGGTGCTGCGCGGCATCGACCTGCGCACCGAGCCCGGCTCGGTGACCGTGATCCTGGGCCCCTCGGGCTCCGGGAAGTCCACCCTGCTGCGCTCCATCAACCATCTCGAACCCGTCAGCCAGGGCCTGATCAGCGTGGATGGCGAGGTGATCGGCTACCGCCGCGAGGGTGATCTGCTGCATGAGCTGCACGAGAAGGAGGTGCTGCGCCAGCGCACCACGATCGGCATGGTGTTCCAGAGCTTCAACCTCTTCGCCCATATGACGGCGGTGGGGAATGTGGCCGAGGCGCCGCGCCGGGCCCTCGGGATGCCGCGCCGCGAGGCCGAGACCCGAGCACGCGAGCTGCTCGCCCTGGTGGGCCTCTCCGACAAGTTCGATGTCTATCCGCGCCAGCTCTCCGGCGGCCAGCAGCAGCGGGTCGCGATCGCCCGCGCCCTCGCGCTTCGGCCGAAGGTGCTGCTGTTCGATGAGCCGACCAGTGCGCTGGACCCGGAGCTGGTCGAGGAGGTGCTGGCGGTGATCCGCTCGCTCACCCGGGCCGGCACCACGCTGGTGATCGTCACCCACGAGATCTCCTTCGCCCGCGACGTCGCCGACACCGTGGTCTTCATGGACCAGGGCCGGATCGTCGAGCAGGGCCCGCCTGCCGAGGTCATCGACCATCCCCGTCATGAGCGCACGCGCTCCTTCCTGCAACGGGTGGCGACCGGCGAGGACGGACCCTCTCCCGCCTCCCCTGCTCCCGCCGCCTCCACGTCCACTCCCTTCTCGCCCTACCACTCCCCCGAGGACCACTCATGACCCGCGACCTCTCCCTCCGCGCGCTCCCCTCCCGGCTCCGTCCCGCCGGCCTGCTGCCCGGGCGCATCTCGCGCCGCAGCCTCGCCGCCGCCGGCCTGCTGCTGCCCGTCGGCCTGCTCGCCGCATGCTCCGATCCGGCTCCCGCGGCTATTGCCGGCTCCGACTCGTCCGGCGGCGGCGCGTCGGACGGAGGCGGCGCGAGCACCGGCGCGATCGATACCTCCGGCACCCAGGAGCTGATCCGCGCCAGCGCCGACGAATCGGTCGCGGCGCTGCTGCCGGCCGAGGTCGCCGAGGCCGGGGTGCTGCGTGTGGGCATCAACGGCACCAGTGCCGCGCCGCTGTCCTTCCTGGCCGACGACAACCAGACCTACGTCGGCTCCGAGATCGACATCGCCCGGATCGTCGCCGACAAGCTCGGGCTCGAGTTCGAGCTGAAACTGACCACCTGGGAGAACTGGCCGCTGAAGCTCGAGGCCGGGGAGTTCGACGTGGTCCACGCCAACATCGGTATCAACGCCGACCGGCTGCAGAAGTTCGACTTCGCCTCCTACCGCGCGGCATATATGTCGTTCCTGGTGAAGAAGGGGGCGGACTTCTGGCTGGAGGACGCCGACTCCCTCAGCGGCCGCATCATCGCCGTGGGCAATGCGACCAACCAGGAGCGGATCCTCACCGACTGGAACGCCGAGCTCGAGGCCGCCGGCAAGGAGCCCGCCGAGCTGAAGAACTACTCGACCGACGCCGACACCCTGCTGGCCGTCGGCTCCGGACGGGTGGACGGCTACCTCTCCCCCTTCGCCTCGCTGTCCTTCGTCGCCTCGCGCCGCGACGACATGGAGCTGCAGGGCAAGATCAACGCCGGATGGCCCGACGAGACGCTGGTCGCGGGCACCTTCCCCGCCGGCAGCGGCCTGGTCGAGGCCTATTCCGCAGCGCTGAACGCCCTCATCGAGGACGGCACCTACGCCCAGGTCCTCGAGCGCTGGCAGCTCAGCGAAGAGGCCCTCACCGAATCCCGCGCCCACACTCAGGAGAACCCGTGAGCACCACGACCCGTCCGTCCCCCCTCGACGCTGTGACCGACATCGATTCCGCCCGCCCCGACGGGGCCCAGGCCGGTGCCCTGCCCGTGCTCGCCGTGGACCTCGTCAGCGATCCGTCAGTGCTGGACCGGATCGGGCAGCTGGCCCAGGAGCTGGAACGCTCCGGCGTCGGCGCGCTCACGCTCAGCGACGGCGGACTCCACCCGATCCACGTCGCCTCCTACCTGGCCCCGCTCACCGACGCCATCGCGCTGCTGCCGCGCACGGATGCCATCTACGCGGAGCCGTTCCACCTGGCCACGCAGCTGATGAGCCTGGACCACCTCAGCCACGGCCGCGCCGGCTGGCTGCTCACGGCAGAGACCGATCCGGCGGCCGCAGCTGCCGTCGGCCGCACCGCGCTAGGCCCGGAGGCGACGGCGCAGGAAGCGGCCGACGTGCTCGAGGCCGCCCGCCTGATCTGGGACTCCTGGGCGGAGGACGCCGTGGTGCGCGATACCGATCTCGGCGTGTACGTGGACGCCGCGCGGCTGCAGTATGCCGACTTCGAGGGCGAGTCCTTCTCGGTGCGCGGGCCGGCGATCACCCCCCGCTCCCCGCAGGGGCTGCTCCCGGTGCTGGTCGCCGATGCGGACCGCGCGACCGTCGGCGAGCGCGTCGCGACCGAGCTGGCCGACGGTCGCGTGCTCGACCTCGACGTCTCCACCGGCGCGCGACCGGACGCCGTGGCCGCTGCCGTCAAGCAGGCACGGACCGACGGGGACGGTCCCGCTGTGCGCCTGGTGCGCCTGGTCGGCCTGGACCTGGACGCCGATCCGCTGGGCACGGTGACCGAGCTCGCCGCCGCCCTGCGCGATCGCGGACTCATCGCCGCCGCCCCACCCACGGGGCAGAGCCTGCGCGACCAGCTCGGCCTGCCTGCCGCGACCCGCACCGCCGATCCCACGCGCCGTTCCGACCGCGCCCGCCTGACCACGAAGGACCACGTATGAGCACCACTGCCCCGCACCGTCTCCTCGGGAGCTCCGAGCTATCTGCCGAGGCCGCGGTCCTGGCCACCGGGCCCGCCGAGCATCCGCTCCACCCCGACCACACCCCCACCGGGCAGCTCGCCTTCGGGGCGTTCTTCCAGGGCGTGAACTCCTCGACCATCTGGCGCCTGCCCGAGAGCGGTGACCAGGTGGCCTGGGAGTCCTTCGAGGCGCTGGTCCGCACTGCCGAGCGCGGCAAGTTCGCGGCGTTCTTCCTCGGGGAGGGGCTGCGGCTGCGCGAGCACCGCGGCGTGCCCTTCGAGCTCGATGTCGCCGGGCGGCCCGACGCCCAGACCCTGCTCGCGGCGCTGGCCGCCGTCACGGACCGGATCGGTCTGGTCGCCACCCAGAACACCACCTACAACGACCCCGTCGACCTCGCCCGGCGCCTGCAGACCCTCGACCTGCTCTCCGGAGGCCGGGCCGGCTGGAACGTCGTGACGACGGACAACGCCTGGACCGGGGAGAACTTCCGCCGCGGCGGCTATCTCGCCCATGAGGACCGGTACGTCCACGCCGAGGCGTTCGTCGAGATCGCCGAGCAGTTCTGGCGCGGCGAGCAGATCAGCCACGACGGCACCCACTACTCGGTGCGCGCCCACGGTGACCTGCCGCACTCTGCGCAGAGCCGCCCGGTGCTCTTCCAGGCCGGCGCCTCCCCCGCCGGTCAGGACTTCGCGGCCCGCACGGCCGACGTCATCTTCTCCCCGCACGGCACCCTTGAGGCAGCGGTCGACTTCCGCCGCTCGATCGTGGAGCGGACCGTCGCCGCGGGCCGTGATCCGGCCAGCGTGAAGATCCTGCCGGGCGCGGAGATCATCCTGGCCGCCACCGAGGCGGAGGCCGAGGAGAAGGTGCGCTGGGTGCGAGACCTGCAGATCGGTCCCGAGCAGGCCATCGCCCTGCTCGAGCAGTACTGGGGTCGCGATCTCTCTGATTTCGACCCCGAGGGGCCGCTGCCGGACGTGGCCCCCGAAGTGGTGGAGTCAGGCGTGACCCGCGGCGCCGGCTTCCAGTTCGCCAAGGCCGAGGAGCTCACCCGCGCCTGGCGCGAGGAAGCCGCCCAGAAGGGCCAGTCGATCCTCGAGTTCGCTCGCGTGAAGGCCGGCGCCCGCCGCGGCACCTTCACCGGCAGCTACGACGCCGTCGCGGACCGTCTCGTGGAGTTCACCCGTCTCGGCGCGATCGACGGCCTGAACATCACGCCCTGGCTGATCCCCTCCGGGCTGGACGACATCGTGGACCACCTGATCCCGCGCCTGCAGGAGCGCGGGGTGTATCCGGCGGACTATGCGGGCTCGACGCTGCGGGAGAACCTGGGGCTGCCGCCGGTGTGAGGCGGGGTGGGCCGAGGCGGACCGGTGCCGCGGGCGTGGCGCCGGTCTGAGCCGAGGCGCCCCCGTCCCCGCCCCGTCCCGCCCCGTCCCGTCCCGTCCCGTCCCGTCCCGCGAGTGTCACAAAGTGGGGCAAATGGCCCCGGCTATTCCCCTACTTTGCCCCGCTGATCCGAAGAGTGAGGACGGAGGGGGCGGACGAACCACGGGCGGGCGGGCCACATGCGACCCGAGCACTGTGCCCGAACCCATAAGCCAGGCTTGCCACCTGCGCCTACCATGGACCCATGGATCCTCGTCGCCTGCTCATCTTCCGCACCGTCGTGCGAAACGGTTCGATCGGTGCCGGCGCCCGTGAGCTGGGCTGGACCCAGCCCGCCGTCTCCCAGCACCTCGCCGCGCTCGAGAAGGAAGTCGGCACCCAGCTGCTGCTGCGCTCCTCGGCCGGCATCACGCCTACAGAAGCCGGCACCCGCCTCGCCGCACATGCCGAGGCGATCGCGGCGCAGCTGCACGCCGCCGAGGAGGAGCTCGCCGACATCACCGCGCTGCGCCGCGGGTCGGTGAAGTTCGGGACCTTTCCGTCGGCCGCGGCGATGCTGCTGCCGCCGGTGCTGAAGCGGCTCTCCGAGACCGCCCCGGATCTGGACGTCACCTTCAGCGAGCTCGAGCCGCCGGACGCGGTCATCGCCCTGCGCGAGGGCGAGTTGGATCTCGCCCTGGTGTTCCGCTACCCGTGCAGCGACATCGGCGATGAGGGCACCCTGGAGTGGACCCCGCTGATGGAGGACCGCGTGATGCTGGTGCTGCCGCGCGATCATCCCCGGGTCGAGGATCCCGACCTCACCCTCGCTGACCTGGCCAAGGATCCGTGGATCGCGGGCTGTGAGCGGTGCCGGGCGAACCTGATCTCCAGCGCGCGCCGCGCCGGTTTCTCCCCGCAGGTGCGCCACTCCACCGATGACACGATCGTGGTCCAGCAGCTGATCATGCACGGCGGCGGCGTCGCACTGATGCCGGAGACCGCCCTCGAGGCGGCACCGTCGGCCGATCTGGTGGTGCGTGCCATCCCGAACCTCGACAACCGGATGATCGGGCTGCTGAACCGTCGCGGCGCGCTCGCGATCCCGGCGGTGGGCGCCCTGCGGGATGCGCTGGTGGCTGAGACCACCGAGCGCCTGTCCACAGCGGTGATGATCTGAACGCCCGCACGGCCGGCGGTGCCCCGGCACGTGCCTGGGTGCGGCCGGGCCTGATGCTCATCGGGGGCCTGCTGCTGGCGGTACTGCTGCTGCTCGCCGACCAGTGGATCGCCGCGATCGCTGTCGCGCTGTTCTCCGTCTTCATGGCGTACTGGACCAGCCCACTGCGCTCCGGCCCGCACGTTCCGCTGGCCGAGGCCCGCACGCAGGGACCGGGCACCGCGATCATCCTGTGGGCACCCGGCAACCCGCTCTCGGCCCGCCTGCAAGCGGCGATCCGCGGCCCCCGCCAGGAGGTGGCCTGGGTGAACGTGTTCCGCGACCCGCACGCGCAGGAGCTGCTGACCGCGCACGGCGGCACGGGCGCACTGCCGCTCGTGCTGCTCGGCGAGCAGACGATCGCGAACGCGACCGCCGGGATGCTGCTGGACCTGCAGGAGGCCGAGCAGCGGCGTCGGACCGAGGGCGGGGACGTCGGCGAGCGCTGACTCAGGCGCCGGGCAGCTGCCCGATCACGACGGTCCACTCGCGCACGCTGCGGTCCGCGATGACCCGCTCGCGCTTGAAGGGGTCGCCGTCGAGCTTGGCGAGCGCATCCTCCGCGGAGTCCGCGAGGAGGATCAGCAGCGCCCCGGGCTCGCCGCTCAGCGGGCCGGACAGCAGCAGCGTCCCTTCGCGGTGCAGCTCGGAGAGGTGCTCACGATGCTCGGGGCGGAAGGTCGCGACGCGCGAGGCGTCATCGATGTAGGTGTACTGAACGGCGAAAGCGGCCATGGCTTCTCCCTGGGGCGGGGGCCGACGCCGGTGCGCGGCCCGTAGATATCTGGGTTCATCGTCCCGCATCTGCGCGGGTCACGCGGGGTCGTCCAGGAGATCGCATCTTTCCTTTTCCGTAATTACGGATATAGTGGGTCTCGTCCCCGACCCGCAAGGAGGCCCGACATTCCCGTCGCCCCCGCCCCCGCCGAGCTCCTGGAGCGGCTCTCCGCCCTCGAGGCACGGGTCGCCGAGCTCGAGGGCGAACGCAGCGACGCTCCATCACCGCCCCGCAGCACCACCGCGAGCGATGCGGGCGACAGCGCGCCCGAGGATCCGTTCTGGGCGCTCGCCTCGCTCAAGGAGCACCTGCCCGCACCGGGCGGGGTGCTGCTGACCGGCGCGGTCGATGTCGGGGCGGGACATCTGGAGTACCAGTGGGCGCGCCCCACCGAGCACCTGCTGGAGACGGACTGGCAGCAGCATGCGGAATCCGTCGGCGCCCTCGGCCATCCCCTGCGGATGGCGATCCTGCGTCGGCTGCTGGACGGCGAGCACACCGTCGCCCAGCTGGTCGAGGAGCTCGAGCTGGGCTCCACCGGCATCGCCTACCACCACCTCTCCGCTCTGCAGGCAGGCGGCTGGGTGCACTCGCCCCGCCGCGGCAGCTGGGCCCTGCTCACTCCCCGCGTGATCCCCCTGCTGACCATCCTCATCGCCCTCGAGAGGGGCTGAGCGTGAACTCCCCCCGGCCCGCCAGCCCTCACGACCCCGCGCCCGAGACCACCGCTCCTGCCGATCCCGCCGAGCCGGTCGGCCCCGCCGCTCCGGCGCCCACTGCATCGGCACCCTCAGGCCCGGTCACCCGCCGCACGGTCCTCGCGGCAGGGATCCCGGCCGTCGCCGGTCTCGTCGGCCTCGGGGCACTGACCAACCCCCGCCCCGCGAGCCTTGGAGACCCCATCGGAGATCAGCAGCTGACCAGCGCCCTCGCCCCGCATCTCAGCGGCCACCGACGGGTCGCCGTCGCCTACCTCGATGGCAGCGGCAGCCCCCGCTTCGCCGGCTTCGGGGCCGACGAGACCAGCGAGTTCGAGATCGGCTCGATCTCCAAGACCTTCGCCGGCGCACTGCTCGCCGAGGCGATCACCCGCGGCGAGGTCACCGCGGAGACGACCGTGGCCGAACTGCTCGGGGCGGAGGCCGCGGGCAGCGAGATCGCGGGCGTCACCCTCGCCGAGCTCGCCACCCACACCTCGGGGATGCCGCGCCTGGCCCTCGCCGCGCTGCCCGGCTCGATGGTCGCGAACTTCCTGCGCAAGGACCCGTATGCGCGGCGGGATGCCGCACAGGTGATCGATGATGCCCTGGGCAGCGCCCTCACCGGGCGGGGCGAGTTCGCCTACTCGAACCTGGGCGTCGCCCTCCAGGGCCAGCTGCTGGCCCGCGCGGCCGGGACCGACTATGCCTCACTGCTCACCGAGCGGATCCTGGACCCGATGGAGCTGAGCGGCACCTACGCCCCGATCCTCCCCGAGCACCTGCGGGAGTCGGCGACCCGGGGCCGAGGGAAGAACGGCCTGGCGCAGGCCGCGTGGACGATGGCCGGCAGCGCTCCGGCGGGCGGCATCCGCTCCACCGCGAAGGACATGGCGACCTACCTGGCCCGCACCCTCGACGGCTCGGCGCCCGGCGCGGCCGCCGCCTCGGAGGTCCTGCACAGGGTCGACCAGACCGAGAACATCGGCATGAACTGGTTCCAGGAGGACTTCGGCGACGGCACCTGGCACACCTTCCACAACGGCATGACCGGTGGCTATGCCTCGTTCGTGGGGTTCACACCGGAGACCGGGAGCGGGATCGTGCTGCTCACCGATACCGCTCGCAGCCTCGATGCACTCGCGATGGACGTGCTCACCAAGCAGGTGGCGCTGTGATGAGCCTGCTCCCGCTGCTGGCGGGACTGCTCCTGGCCGCGATGCTGCTGACCTCTCTCGTGTCCCTGCTCCGCCACCACCAGCATCCGTGGCGGATCCTCGAGCGGGCGCTCGGCAGTGCGAGCCTCCTTGCGATCATCGGCGTGATCGGGATCGTGCCCGCGTCGCTGTGGTGGGCGCCGTGGCTGCTGACGCTGCTGCTCGCCGCCGGTGTCGTCGTCGCCTGTCGGCGCCTGCTCACCCAGGCTCCGCCTGCTCAGCCCTCCCGGCGCCAGGCGACTGCCCTTGCCGCGCCGAGCCGCTCGAACCTCATCACGGAAGGGCTGCTCTACCTCGGACTGCTGGTCATCGCGCTGGCCGCAGGCTGACCCGGTCGCTCAGCTGCGGATCGGCAGCCAGTCGAGCACGTCCTGGATGCCCTGGTCCCAGAACTCCCAGGTGTGCGCGCCGGGGCGCAGCCGGGGGGTGAGGTCCACGCCGTGCTCCTCGGCCGCGGCGAGGAAGCGACGGTTGTGGTCCAGCAGCTGATCCTCGGTGCCGCAGTCCAGGAACAGGGCCGGCAGCGTCGCCGGGTCGGCGGCGCCGAGCAGGCCCAGCAGATCGTCCTGGGTCCCGGCGATATCGCGTCCGGCCCAGATCCGCTCGGCGAGATGGCCGGTGTTCAGATCCAGGCTCAGCGAGGCAGGGTCCAGCGCACCGGACAGGCTCGCCGCGGCCGCGAACCGCTCCGGATGGTTCAGCGCGAGCTTGAAGGCCCCGAAGCCGCCCATCGACAGGCCCGCCACGAAGGTGTCCTCCCGCGCGGTGGAGACGCGGAAGGTGCGAGCGATCAGCTGCGGCAGCTCCTCGGTGATGAAGGTCCAGTACTTCTCCCCCACCGCTTCGTCGGCGTAGAAGGAGCGGCGCACTTCGGGCATCACCACGGCGATGCCCTTCTCGGTCGCGTAGCGCTCGATCGAGGTGCGGCGCTCCCAGATCGTGCAGTCGTCGCTCAGCCCGTGCAGCAGGTAGAGCACCGGCACACCGCGCTCAGCGCCCGCCGCGGAGCCGTCACCGTCGGCCCCTTCCATCCCGATACCGGCTGCGGCCTGCGGCATCAGCACCACCATCGAGGTGCCCATGCCGAGGGATTCGGAGAAGAAGTCAGTGCGCATGCGGATCATCGGTGATCGCTCCTGGGTCGGTACCGGCAACGTGCTGGATCCATTGAACACTCTCCCGCCCATGACGGCCCGCTTACGATGGCGCCATGACTACCGTGCCCGCTCCGTCCTGGATCCGCGATGCCATCTGCTGGCAGGTCTACCCGCTGGGCTTCTGCGGCGCACCGCGCGTGCGCACAGACCTCGGCGGCGAGGGCTACGGCGGGGCCGACGGGGAGAACGTGGTGCACCGTCTGCGCCGCCTGGACGGCTGGCTCGACCACCTGGTGGGCCTCGGTGCGAACGTGCTGCTGCTGAACCCGATCTTCGACTCCGTCTCCCACGGCTACGACACCCTCGAGCATCGCCGCCTCGACCCGCGGCTCGGCGACGAGGACGATTTCGACGCCCTGATCACCGCCTGCCACGCCCGGGGCGTCCGGGTGGTCCTCGATGGGGTGTTCAACCACGTCTCGGACAGTCACCCGGTGGCGCGGCAGGCGATCGCCGCCGGCCCGGGCACCGAGGACGGCGCCCGGATCCGCTGGTCCGGCACCAGCCCCTACGGCTTCGAGGGGAATGCGGACCTCATCGAGATCGATCTGGCCGACGCCGTCATCCAGGACCGCGTCGTGGAGATCATGGGCCTCTGGCTCGATCGCGGGGCCGACGGCTGGCGGCTGGACGCGATGTACGCGGCAGGGGCCGAGGCCTGGGCGCCGATCCTCGAACGGGTGCGGGCCGCGCATCCCGAAGCGTGGATCCTCGGCGAGGTCATCCACGGCGACTATCCGGCCTTCGCCGCCGCGTCCACTGCGGATTCGATCACCCAGTACGAGCTGTGGAAGGCGATCTGGTCCGGGCTGCGCGATCACAACCTGTTCGAGCTCGCCCACGCCCTGGGTCGCCACCAGGAGTTCCTGGAGGCCGAGGGCGGGGCGCATCCGCAGACCTTCGTGGGCAACCACGACACCACCCGCATCGCCTCCCAGCTCACCGACGGGCGAGACCTCGCCGCAGCCTTCGCGCTGCTGGCGCTGCTGCCCGGGATCCCGACGATCTACGCCGGGGATGAGTTCGGCGCCACCGGCATCAAGGAGGAGCGGGTGGGAGGGGATGACGCGATCCGGCCCTGGTTCCCCGGCAGCCCTGAGGAGGTGGTCGCCGCGGCCGCCGCCGCGGACAGCGCCCCGGGCGGGCCCCACCACCTCACTCTGCTGAAGCCCGACGCCGCGGAGCGCATCCTGGAGGTGCATCGCCGGCTGTTCTCGCTGCGCCGCCGGGAGCCATGGCTCGTGACCGCGTCGGTGCGCGTGGAGGAGGACTCGCTCGAGAACACCTGGGTGCAGATCGTGCTCACGCCCGGGGAGGGGGACAGCGCTGACGGGGTGCCGCCCTCGCCACTCACCCTGGTGCTGAATCTCGGGGACGAGGACCGACCCGCGCCAGGCGAGGTGCTCGAGGTGGTCAGCGGCGCGGACATGCTCGACGGCGTCGGCCCGGCGGCACCCGGCGTGGTGCCCGCACACGGCATCGCCGTGGTGCGGTGATATGGGGCCGCTACCCCGTCGATGACGGGCCGGACACACCGGACGGTGAACCGTCGGCCTGCCCGTAACCTACGATTCGGACATGATCATCGCCGGTCGCATACTCCTGCTCGTCGTGTCGTTCGTCCTGTTCGGGTGGGCGCTGGCCCTGTTCGTCACGGGAGGCACGACACGGGTCATGCTGGAGGAACGCATCGATTCGGAGCATTTCACGGCGGTGATCGCGGAGATCAAGTGTGGATCTGTGGCCGAAGGATTGAACTCCCACGTCATCTACGACGTCATCGATACCGTGGACGGCGAAGAGGCCGGAGCGGTCAGCGGCCCCACGGGGAGCGGCAATGAGCTCCTGATCGGGCAGTCCTGCGAGTCGTTCCGGAGCGCGCGGTCGACGGGGATCACCTTGCTCGCGGCCCCCACGATCGTTGCCGGTGTGGGCGGGTTCGCGCTGTCGTCTCGACGGAAGTAGGCGACCGCCTCACCCCACCCCGAAGCAGCGCCTCCGCGGCCACGCACCCCTCCGTCGTAGGCTCGTCCCATGAGCATCGCGATCAAGCCCGCCGAGTCCGTGAACACCGCCCCCGTCGTCGCCCTCGGGCTGGTCGGAGGCTGGCTGACCGCCCGCGAGACCGGGATCCGTCCCCTGGGCGGCGTGGTGCTCGCCGCCGCCGGGCTCTACGCCGGGCGTACCTGGCTGGCCCGTCGCGGCCCCGCCACCACCGCTGTGCTCGGCGCGACCTACGTGGTCGGCTTCGGGCTCTCCCACCCGCTGGCCAAGAAGATCGGCCCGTGGCCGGCGGTGCTCACCGTCACCGCCGCAGCCGCCGGTGCCGCCGTACTGCTCTCCGACGCCGCGTACAGCGGATGGCTCCCCGCCGCGCCTGACGCCGACGCCTGAGCTCGCGCCCAAGCCCAGGCCCAGGCCCAGGCCCAAGCCCAAGCCCAAGCCCAAGCCCAAGCTTCCCCCGCCCCGCCCCGCCCCGCCCCGCCGATCCCCTCCCAACTGTCGTTGCGCCGCCCCGCGAACGACAGCTCAGAGGGGATGGCTCACCGCTCGCGCATCCATCCCCTCTGAGCTGTCGTCCGACCACCCTTGTGGCGACAGCTGAGAGGGGATGCCAGGTTCGGGGCGGGGTTTGGGGGGGGGAGCTGATGCCCGACTCAGGATGAGGGCTGGGCGAGCTGATGGGAGGCTCGCGATGCGGGAACAGAATCGGTCACGGCTTCGGTCGCGCTTCAGAGGAATGCGCTTAACAGGTTTCTATCGTTGAGATAGTTGACTAAGCTAAGCCTTCGGTCCGAACGTCGGGCCCTCACGATCCCCCGAGGTTCTCTCCCCCATGCTCGGCACCATGCGCCGTCTCTGGCAGACGGTCCGTCCGATCCGCTTCCGCCTCTATCTGGGCCTGCTCAGCGCCATGACCGCGTCAATCGTGGCGCTCATGATCCCCCAGGTCCTCGAGTACATCGTCAATCGGCTCGGCGCCGACGCGACCTCCGCCGTCATCTGGACCGGTGGCGCGATCGTGCTGGCCCTCGGCATCGTCGAAGCCTCCCTGATCTGGATGCGCCGCACCTTCGCGGTCGCCCCCTCGACCACCGTCGAGAAGCAGATCCGGGTGGATTTCTACCGCAAGGTCCAGAACCTGCCGGTCACCTTCCATGACGGATGGGGCTCCGGCCAGCTGCTCTCGCGCATGCTCAGCGACATCAACCAGATCCGCCGCTGGATCGCCTTCGGCATGATCATGGCCGTGACCAGCATGGTCACCGTCGTGGTGGGCATGGGCCTGCTGGTGCGCTCCTCTCCGATCCTCGCGCTGATCTTCTTCTGCGCCGCGGTGCCGGTGACGGTGATCGCGTACCGCTTCAACCGCTCCTACTCCGTCCTCTCCCGCCTCTCTCAGGATCAGAACGGTGACCTCGCCACCACCATCGAGCAGTCCGTGCAGGGCATCCGCGTGCTCAAGGCCTTCGGCCGCGGCCCCACGGCCCTCGAGGGCTTCACCGAGCAGGCCGAGGAGCTGCGCCGCACCGAGGTGCTCAAGGCGACCGCGATCGCCCGCTTCGACATGTTCATGTTCATGCTGCCGGAGCTCGCCCTCGGCGTGGCCCTGCTGGTGGGCCTGCACCTGACGGCCTCGGGCTCGATCTCCACCGGCCAGCTGGCCTCCTACTTCGCGACCGCCACCCTGGTGGTGGGCCCGGTGCGGATGCTCGGCATGCTGCTGGGCCAGGCGGTCAACGCGACCACCGCCCTGGACCGCCACTACGAGGTGATGGACTCCGCCGAGGCCATCACCTCCCCCGCCTCTCCGAAGCGCATCGACCCCGCCGCCGCCACCGGCACGGTGCGCTTCGAGGGTGTCCACTTCCGCTACGAAGACGCCCCGGACCACATGTCCGACGTGATCAACGGAGTGGATCTCCAGATCCGCCCGGGCGAGACGATGGCCCTGGTGGGCGTGACCGGCAGCGGAAAGTCCACCCTGCTGCAGCTGGTGCCGCGCTTGTATGACGTCACCGCCGGCGCCATCACGATCGACGGCATCGACATCCGCGAGCTGGACCTGATCAGCCTGCGCACCCTCACCGCAGTCGCCTTCGAGGACGCCACCCTGTTCTCCGACTCGGTGCGCGAGAACGTGCTGCTCGGCGCAGATCAGTCGCTCACCGCAGAACAGGCCGAGGACCTGCTCCACCTCGCTCTGCGCACCGCGGATGCCACCTATGCGTACGAGCTGCCCGAGGGCGTGGACACCCGCATCGGCGAAGAGGGCATGAGCCTCTCCGGCGGCCAGCGCCAGCGCCTGGCCCTGGCCCGTGCGATCGCCGCCCGCCCCGCCGTGCTGCTGCTGGATGATCCGCTCTCCGCTCTGGACACCAAGACGGAGGAGACCGTCACCGAGCGCCTGCGAGAGGTGCTCAGCGGAACCACCACGCTGATCGTCGCCCACCGCAGCTCGACCGTGGCCCTTGCGGACAGGGTCGCCCTGCTCGACGGCGGCCGGGTGGTCGCCGTCGGCACCCATCACGAGCTGATGGCCACTTCCGCCCGCTACCGCTGGGTGATCGCCAACCAGGCCGAGGAACGCCGCCGCGACCAGGACATCGAGACCCTCACCGGCGAGCTCGAGCTCCGCGCGATCCAGGAGGAGGGCCGATGAGCGCCCCCGCAATGAAGAACCAGCGCCCGGACCAGAACGACCCCGAGCACCAGACCTTCAACGACGCCGAGAACACCGCTTCGCGGAAGCGCTCCTTCGCCCTGCTCGGCGAGCTGATCTCCCCCGTCAAGGGCCAGTTCGTGGGGATGGCCATCATGGTCGTCTTCGCGCAGCTCGCCGTGGTGGCCGGCCCAGCGATCATCGCCTGGGGCATCGACCACGGCCTGCCATCCCTGGTGGCCGGGGACTCCGGCCCCGCGTTCCAGGCCGCGGCGCTGGCCGTCGGCGCCGCGATCGTGGGCGGCGTGCTCACCTACGGGTACGTGCGCCAGTCCGTCGTCGTCGGCCAGAAGATGCTGCTCGCGCTGCGCCGGAAGGTCTTCCGCTTCACCCAGAAGCAGGACCTCGAGTTCCACGAGTCCTACACCTCGGGCCGGATCGTCTCCCGCCAGACCTCCGACATGGAGGCGCTGCGCGAGCTGCTCGACTCCGGCGTGAACGTCATGGTGGGCGCCTCGTTGTCGATGGTGTTCACGATCGTGCTGATCGTGACCATGGACCCGGTGACCGGCCTAGTGATGCTGCTGATGCTGATCCCCTGCGTGCTGCTGACGATCTGGTTCCAGAAGCGCTCCCGCATCGAGTACCGGGCGATCCGCACCCATTCGGCGCGGCTGATCGTGCACTTCGTCGAGGCGATGGCCGGGATTCGCGCCGTCAAGGCCTTCCGCAAGGAGGAGCGCAACCAGGCTGAGTTCGACACCCTCGCCCAGGACTACCGTGACGCCTCGATGCGCTCGATCAACGTGTTCGGCATCTACCAGCCCGCCCTGCGCGTGCTCGCCAATGTGACCATCGCCGCGGTGCTGGTGGTGGGTGGATTCCGGGTGATGTCCGACGATCTGCAGGTGGGTGTGCTGGTGGCGCTGGTGCTGTACTCACGGCGCTTCTTCCAGCCGGTGGACGAGATCGCGAACTTCTACAACGCCTTCCAGTCTGCGGTGGCCGCGCTCGAGAAGATCGCGAACCTCCTCGCGGTGCAGCCCCACGTGAAGGAGTCCGAGACCCCCACCCCGCTGCTCGCCGCGAGCGGCCAGGTGGACTTCGAGGACGTCTCCTTCCGGTACAGCGAGGATGGCCCGCTGGTCCTGCAGCCGATGGACCTGCACATCCCCGCTGGGCAGACGGTCGCCCTGGTGGGCCAGACCGGCGCCGGCAAGTCCACCGTCGCGAAGCTCATCTCCCGCTTCTACGACGCGACCGACGGCAGCGTGCGCCTGGACGGGGTGGACCTGCGGGACATCTCCATGGCGGATCTGACCCGTAACATCGTGATGGTCACCCAAGAGGCGTACCTGTTCTCCGGCACCGTCGCGGACAACATCGCGCTCGGCAAGCCCGGCGCGAGCCGGGAGGAGATCGAGGCGGCCGCCCGGGCGATCGGCGCGGACTCCTTCATCGAGTCCCTCCCCTACGGCTACGACACCGACGTGAACAAGCGCGGCGGCCGGGTCAGCGCAGGTCAGCGGCAGCTGATCTCCTTCGCCCGCGCCTTCCTCGCCGATCCGCGGGTGCTGATCCTCGATGAGGCCACCAGCTCGCTGGACATCCCCTCGGAGCGGATGGTGCAGGAGGGGCTGACGAAGCTGCTCGGGCATCGCACCTCGCTGATCATCGCCCACCGCCTGACCACCGTGATGATCGCGGACCGGGTGCTGGTGGTGCACGGCGGTGAGGTCGTCGAGGACGGCTCCCCGACCGAGCTGGTCGCCGCGGGCGGCCGCTTCGCCGCGCTCTACCAGGCGTGGCAGGACTCGATGTGAGCTTCGTGAGTCGCGGTCGCCGTCCCCGGGGATGGCCGCCGCGACCTCACGCCCCGAGCATCGCCCGCAGCGGTTCGCCCACGCCCTCGACCTGAACCGGCACGCTCGGTCGACGGAAGGACTCGGGAGTCACCAGGAACCGCTGCTCGAGCACGACCCGGCCGGGGAGGGTGGGCATCTGGGTGCCGTTGTCGACGTACCCGCAGGCGCGGGAGACGCCGAAGGAGGCGTCGTTCCCGACCGCGGCGGAGGACTCCGCGCGCGTCGCCCCGAGGTGGTCGAAGGCGAGGACCAGCATCGCCTGGCGCATCAGCGTGCCGTAGCCATTGCCGTGGGCATCGAGCGTGAGCCAGGAGCCGGAGGTGACGGTGCGCCGCTCGGCGAAGCGCACCGCCGAGACGTCCTGGCAGCCGATCAGTCGGCCACCGGCCCAGATCCCGAGCGGCAGGGTCCAGCCCTCGGGCGAGATGCCGCTGCGCAGCCGCCACTGGAAGCTCAGCGCGTTCCGCACACGCACCTCGGGCTGCTCCTGGTACCACCAGAACATCGCCGGCGAGTTCGGATCCTCGAAGATCGGCCGACGCAGCAGTGCGGCGTATTCCGGCAGGTCCGCATCGGCGAGCGGGCGCAGGGTGAGATCGCCGGCGCGCAGCACGAGGCCGAAGGGCGGATGGAGGGCCGTGAGATCGGGGAAGTCCGGGAAGTCCGTCATCGGCACAGGATAGGGGCCCCGCAGCGAGCTGGCCTCCGACTTTTCGTCAGCAGCCTCCGCGCTCGCACCCGCACCCCGTACCCCGTGCTCCGTACCCCGTACTCCGTACTCCGTAGGCTCCCTAGGCTGTCCCCATGACCATCGATGCGCTGCTGACCGGTTTCGCCCCCTTCGGCGGTGCGGCGGTGAACGAGTCCTGGGAAGCGGTGCGCCTGGCCGCACCGCAGCTGCGCTCGAGCGGCCTCACGGTGGAGACCCTCGAGCTCCCGGTCGAGTTCGGCCGCGCGGGCGAGCTGCTCGCCGCGGCGGTGCGCGAGCATCGCCCGTCGCTGGCGATCGCCGTCGGCCTCGCCGCGGGGCGCAGCGGCATCACCCCGGAACGGGTCGCGGTCAACGTGCGCGATGCCCGGATCCCGGACAACGCCGGAGCGAGCCCGGTGGACGAGCCGGTGGTGGCAGGAGGACCGGTCGGGTACTTCTCCACACTGCCGATCAAGGCGCTTGTCGCGGCCCTCGCGACCGCCGGCATCCCGGGATCGGTCTCGCAGACGGCCGGCACCTACGTGTGCAATGACGTCTTCTACGCGCTCCAGCATCTGCTCGCGACCGACCCGGAGCTTGCAGAGACCCGAGGCGGCTTCATCCATGTCCCGGCAGTCGATGTGCTCGACGCTCCCAGCACGGCGCGGGCACTCACACGGATGGTCGGGGTCGCACTGCGTACGGATGTCGACGACCGCCTCACGGGCGGCGCCGAGCACTGAACCCGACGGCCTGTCAAGGCAGGCGGAGACTGGGGAGCAAACCCGTGCCTGGAGTGTGCACAACTCCGTGCCAGGCCCGAGCGATTGTGGGAAAAGGCCTCCGCTGCGTCCTCCCCAAAGGGTTATCCACAACGTTTTCCACAGGCGTGGACGAATGACAGACATGTAGTTCCGCAGGTACGCGAGACGTGCCGGGCGTGTCGCGTCGCGCCGAGCGACTCGGGAACGCCCTCCACCCTCGCGTTCGAGGAGCTCCCGCACAGCGCAGATTTCCCACCATTCCTGCAGGTCAAGGAGTCAGCAGGAAATATGGGATGACACACTCTCTTCGCCTCAAGAGACGTTTCTGCAGGCTGCAGGCTCTTGGCGGCGACGGCCACCATGTGGGAAAGTCTGGACGATCCTGCGCTGTCCCCACCGGCCGTCCACACCCGAAGGACGGTTATCCACAGCAAGCTCCAGTAATCCCCAGTCGTCCGCAGAGTTATCCCCATCTCCGTCCACATCTGGGGAAAACCACACTGCTGTAGTTCATCGACGGAGTCTCGCGACGGCTTGATCCGTGATACTGCGTCTCGATCGAGCGATGCTGTCCGGATCGAAGCACCGGCGCCGCCGGAGTCGGCAGGTTGCCGGGGCCGACGGGGATGACGGGCCGACCGACCGACGGGCCTGACGGGGATGACGGGCCGACGGAGCTGATGGGGCTGATGGGGCTGACGGGTCAACGGGTCAACGGGTCAACGGGTCAACGGGGCTGAGCGCACATGCGAAACGGCCGGAGCAGCTCCTTCGCCGCTCCAGCCCGTCGTCGTCCTCAGCTCCGTGCCCCTGCCGGGCGCTTCACCTCAGAGCGACATCACCGTCAGCGTCTTCACGACGATCAGCACCACGCACAGCACCGTCGCGGCAGCGACCACTGCCGAGTGCACCAGCGCGGAATGGCGGGCCAGAGCCTGGCGGTCCGCTCCGGGCGTCGCCTTGGGGCGCAGCGCGAACATTCCTGCGGTGACCGCGGCGCCGAGCACCAGACCGCCCAGGTGCCCCTGCCAGGAGATGTTGGGGATGGTGAAGGTGATGACGAGGTTCAGGGCGATCAGCACCAGGATCTGCGCCGATTGCCTGCCCATCCGACGGTTGACGATGAACATCGCCGCGAACAGGCCGAACACGCCGCCGCTGGCCCCGAGGGTGCCGGTGTACCAGGCCTGGCCGAGCGGGTCGGCGAGCAGGTAGACGGCGGTGTGCCCGCCGAGCACCGAGACCAGGTAGACCGCGGAGAAGCGGACGAGGCCGAGGGTCCGCTCGAGGTACTGTCCCACGATCCACAGCGCGTACATGTTCAGCGCCAGGTGCAGGATGCCGCCGTGCAGGAAGCCCGCGGTGAAGAAGGTCCACGGCATGAAGACCGCGCGGAAGGGGGCGAAGATCCCCAGCTGCTCCACGATCTGCGGGGCGAGCATCTGCCCGAGGTAGACCAGCACGTTCAGGCCGATCAGCGTGTAGGTGACGTACGGGGGCCGGTTCCCCATGCCTCCGCCCATCGCGTTGCGGGGGCGGGTCGAGGCCTGCTCGCGGGACAGCTCGCGCTCGCAGTCCACGCAGAGCACGCCCACCGGGGTGGGTCGCTGGCAGTCCGGGCAGGCCGGGCGCTCGCAGCGCTTGCAGCGCACGTAGCTCACCCGGTCGGGGTGGCGGGGACAGACCGGCTGGGCCTGCGGGTCCGGAGTGTCCTCGGCGCTGTAGCCGTAGCTGGGTCGTTCCATGGGGGCCATTCCATCACGCCCACCTGGAGTGCGGCCGAGTGAACCGCTCACGATCCCGTCTCGGCCAGCCCGGCGGTCAGGCAGTCGTGTAGGGGAAGGCGGCGAAGAGCTTCTCGAAGCGGCCGCGCTGTGGGTCGCTGAGGGGTCGCTGCTCGTCCAGGACGAGCTTCCGCTTCCCGGCCGCTCCCTTGCGGGACCAGACGCCCACCACCTCGCCGCGGCGCACGGCAGCTCGCTTGAACACCCCGTTGTTGCCGGGCACCAGGGCGTGGTGACGCTCCTGGTCCATGAGGAAGAGGCGGTCGCGGTAGCCGAGCACGAGCTCGTCGAAGCCGGGCAGCAGCAGCTCCCGCATGGTCTCCTTCTCCGCAGCGGCGTACTCCTCGGCCAGGCCCGGACGCCACCACAGCGTCTCGCCGTCGCCCCCGCGGGCGCCGTCGGATGTGGCGTGCAGGCGCCCGTCCCGGTCCGCGTACCCGCTCTCGAGATGCTCGCCGAGCAACGGCATCGCTGCGCGGATCTTCCCCAGCGGCAGCTTCGACCACCACGCGAAGTCCCGCTCCCCCGCGGGCCCGTGGGTGAGGAAGTAGCGCCGGGCGAGCTCGGCGACGGCAGCTGCCTCCTCGCCGTTGAAGGCTCCCTCCAGGTCGGTGCCCGCAGGCAGCCAGGACCTCGCGAGCACCACAGCCGTCTCCCCCTCCCGCCAGGGCCCATAGGCCGCGATCCCGAAGGAGATCAGCTCGCTGAGCAGGTGATAGCCGCGCCCCTGGCCGGTGCTGATCCCAGCAGCCTCCCACGCTTCCAGCAGCTCCCTGCGCAGCACCCCGCGACCGATGCCCGGCGTGGAATGCTCCTCGGCGATCTCCTCGAGCACCGCCTGGGCCCGTTCGAGGTGGTGCTCCTCGAGCTCGAGCTGCCCGCGGCGGGAGATCGCCGCTCGCAGAGGGCCGGCCGCGCAGAGCTCGGTGAGCCAGGCCAGGGAATCGGCGGCGACGGCGAAGACGGTGCCGCGCATCGGATAGCCGCGCACGATCTCGCCCCGGTCGAAGGCGGCGAGCACCCCGGCGAGGTCGCCGTCGGTGCGCAGGGCGAGGGAAGCGATCACCCCGGCGAGGTCCTGGCCCTGGTGGGCGCCGAAGTCGCGGGCCACCTCCACGGGACCCTCCCAGCGAAGAGATCCGACCAGGCCCTGGGCGAGGATCCGGGCTCCGGCGAGGTGTCGCTGCGTCATAGCGCGAGCGTAACGGCCGCTGCCGGGTGGAGCCGGGGATCCATCGAATGGTTGATCCCCTCGCGCGGCATGCTCCATAGCGTGGAGAGCAACCCACCCGGGACCATCACATGGCCGCCACCAGCGGTCTTCTCTCGAAGGAACCTCAGTGCCCGCTCCCACCTCATTCCCGCACCGGCATCGGGTCGGCGACCCTGCCGCGACCGTTCCGGCGGCCGCAGCCGACTCCGCAGCTGTATCCGGCGCACCCGCCGGCCGCGGTGGCCGCGTCGCCGCCCGGATCTCCTCCCTGCTGACCGGTCGTCGTTCCGCCTGGGCGGTGCTCGCCGTCTTCGTGGTGCTGCTGCTGGCCGTGATGGGCGGGATGCGCGGCGCCGGTCCGGCCGCGGGGATGGACGCGCTGCCGGAGAGCTCCGAGTCCTCGCGCGCCGCGGCGATCGCCGAGACCATGGAGGGCAGCCGCTACCAGCCGGTGTTCGCCGTGGTCACCCGGGCTGACGGCACGGCCCTGACCACCGAGGACGCCGCCGCCGTCGAGACCCTGCGCACCGACCTCGCCGAGGTCTCCGGACGCGAGGCGATCGGGCCCATGCCGGCCGAGGACGGTGAGGCGGACCTGGTCATGACGACCGTCGACTCCCAGGCCGACAAGGAGACGATCGACGCGATGATCGGGGACCTCCGCGCCGCGGCCGAGGACGCCGTCCCCGCGGAGCTGAGCGTCTCCGTCACCGGCGGACCCGCCGTCGGCTCCGACATCCGCGGCGCCTTCGCCGGGGCGAACTTCACGCTGCTCGCGGTGACCATCGCCGTGGTCGCCGTGCTGCTCCTGCTCACCTACCGCTCCCCCGTGCTGTGGCTGGTGCCGCTCGCCGTGGTCGCGCTGGCCGACGGCGCCGCCGGCGCCGTGACCAGCACCCTCGGCGAGCAGTTCTCCCTCGCCTTCGACACCGGCGTGATCAGCGTGCTCGTGTTCGGCGCGGGCACCAACTACGCCCTGCTGCTGATCTCCCGCTACCGCGAGGAGCTGCACAGCCACACCGATCACCGAGTCGCCCTGCGCACCGCCTGGGTCCGCACAGCCCCGGCGATCATCGCCTCGAACATCACCGTGGTGCTGGCGCTGATGACCCTGCTGGCCGCCGTCATGCCCGCCACCCGCGGGCTGGGGATCGCCGCCGCAGCGGGCCTGCTCATCGCCCTGATCGCCGTGCTGTTCCCGCTCCCCGCGCTGCTGGCCGTCGTGGGCCGGAAGGTGTTCTGGCCCTTCGTCCCGAAGCCCGAGGGCGCAGAGGGCACTCAGAGCGCACGACGCACGGCCGTCCGTCGTGACGATGCCGAGCACGTGCCGTTCGCGAAGGTCGCCCGCACCGTCACCCGACGTCCGGCGATCGCCGCTGTGGTCTCCGTGGCGCTGATGGCCGTCCTGGCCACCGGCCTGATCGGCACCCGCGTGGGCCTCGCACAGGATGAGCAGTTCGCCTCCGCGAACGAGTCCTCCACCGGCTTCGCCGTGATGGCGGAGCACTACGGCGCCGGGGAGAGCGCCCCGCACCAGATCGTGGTGCGCGAGGCCGCAGCGGAGACGGCGATCGAGACTGCCGAGTCCGTGCCCGGCATCGACCGCGCCTCGCTCAGCGGCACCACGCCAGAGGGTTGGGCCGTGCTCTCCGCCGTCGGCACCGCGCAGCCGGAATCCCCGGCCGCGATCGACGAGGCCGAGGGGCTCCGCAACTCGTTGCACTCCCTCGCCGGTGCCGACGCCCTGGTGGGCGGCACCACGGCGAGCGCCATGGATGTGCGCACCGACTCCACCCGCGACCTGCTGGTGGTGGCCCCGATGATCCTCGCCGTGGTGCTGCTGGTCCTGATGGTGCTGCTGCGGGCGGTCGTCGCGCCGCTGGTGCTGCTGACCGTGAACGTCGCCAGCGCCGTCGCCGCGATCGGACTGGGCCTGTGGGCCGGCCGGCTGCTGCTGGACATCCCGGCGCTGGACGTGACAGTGCCGCTGCTGGCCTTCCTGTTCCTGGTGGCGCTCGGCGTGGACTACACGATCTTCCTGGTCCACCGCGCCCGGCTGGAGGCCGCGACGCACGGCACCACGCAGGGCATGGTGCGGGCCGTCGGCTCCACCGGGGTGGTCATCACCAGCGCGGGCGTGGTGCTCGCGGCGGTGTTCGCAGCGCTCGGGGTGCTGCCGCTGGTGGTGCTCGGCCAGCTGGGACTGATCGTGGGCCTCGGCGTGCTGCTGGACACCCTGCTGGTGCGCACCGTACTGGTGCCGGCGCTGTTCGCCCTGGTCGGGGACCGCATGTGGTGGCCCACCCGCCCCGTCGGCTGATTTACGGGCCGACGAAAGCACCTATCTGACTTAGCTAAGGCTTACATTCCTGCAGGTCAGCGTAGCCTTACCTTGCTTGATTGGACTGAGTCCAAACAATTAGCATGAGGTCATGACGCTCATCGACTCGCCTTCGCAGACCACGCCTCCGCAGGCACCCCCGCACGCTTCCGCGCCCGCAGCACCTGCCGCACCCGCAGACGCCGGCCGCGCCCCCTCGGCGCACGAGCAGCAGCGCACCGCCCGCTCGGAGCAGGTGAACCGGCTGCGCGCGGGAGTCCTCGGCGCGAATGACGGCATCGTCTCCGTCGCCGGCCTCGCCGTGGGTGTCGCCGGCGCCACCGCGGACATCACCTGGCTGCTGATCTCCGGTCTCGCCGCACTGGTCGCCGGCGCCCTGTCGATGGCGATGGGCGAGTACGTCTCTGTCTCCACCCAGCGCGACACCGACAATGCGCTCATCTCCCGCACCCGTGAGGATCTGGCCGCGCAGCCCGAGCGTGAGCACGACCTCCTGGTCGACGCCCTGTCCGAGAGCGGGATCCCGAACGACGTGGTGGAGTCCGTCGCCGATTCGCTCGAGCGGCACGACGCCCTGGACGCCCACACCCGGTTCCGTCACGGGGTGGAGGGCGACGCGGTGGTCTCCCCCTGGGGCGCCGCGATCACGTCGCTCGTCTCCTTCGCGATCGGCGGCGTGATCCCGCTGGTGGCGATCCTGGCCTCCCCGGCGCTCTGGCGCCTGCCGGTCACGATGGGCGCCGTCGTGCTCGCCCTCGCCCTGTTGGGAGTGGTCAGCGCGCGGCTCGGCCAGGCACAGGCCGGCCGAGCGACGCTCCGCACGATCGCTGGCGGGCTGCTCGCGCTCCTGGTCACCTACGGGATCGGTGCGGCGCTGGGCACCATGATCGGTTGAGGCTGAAGCACCGGCCTGGACAGGACACTGCAGGGCGGCAGGCTCAGGCGCAGGTGACGGTGATCGTGAAGGCGGTGGTGCTGCCCCGGCCGGAGGGGTCGTTCACCGTGCCGGCCCCGTCGATCGTATAGGTGTCCCCGTCGATGCTCGCGCCGGTCTTCGGCACGCCGGGCCCGCGGGCGCTGGCCGGGGAGTAGAGCAGCGTCGTGCCGTCCGGGAGCGAGATGTGCACGATCCGCACCTCGGGCTCATCCGGCGGCCCGCCGACGATCGCGCTGATCCCGGTGGCGCGGCTGGGATTGGCCGGGTCGATGTCCCCGATCCGCAGATGCATGCTGTCCTCGGCCTGCTCGCAGACCACGTCATCATCCTCGAGCTCGATCGCATGCCCACCGAGCGTCGCCTCCCACGTCCCGCCGCTCGACCCGTCGGACCCATCACGAACGCCGCCGACGCCGCCGCATCCGGCCAGGGCCAGGACTGCGACGACGCCGACGGCGCTGAGGGTGAGCGAGCGCTGCAGAGCGCCCATCAGATCACTTCTCGATGGTCACCGAGTTGATGACGACGTCCTCGAGGGGACGGTCGCGCATATCGGTCTTGACGCCCTCGATCGCGTCGACGACCTTCTTGGAGTCCTCGTCGGCGACCTGTCCGAAGACGGTGTGCTTGCCCTGCAGGTGCGGGGTGGGGCCGACGGTGATGAAGAACTGCGAACCGTTGGTGCCCGAGGGCTGGCCGGTCAGCGCGTTGCGGCGCTTGCCGGCGTTGGCCATCGCGAGGACATAGGGCTCGTTGAAGTTCTTCTCCGAGATCTCGTCATCGAAGTTGTAGCCGGGACCGCCGGTGCCGGTGCCCAGCGGGTCGCCGCCCTGCAGCATGAAGCCGGAGATGATGCGGTGGAAGATGACGCCGTCGTAGAACGGACGGGTGACCTTCTCGCCGGTCTCCGGATCGGAGAACTCCTTGGTGCCCTCTGCGAGGCCCACGAAGTTCTCGACGGTCTTGGGGGCGTGGTTCGGGAACAGCTCCATGCGGATGTCCCCGTGCGTGGTGTGAAGAGTTGCAAACATGGCGACATCCTCCCACATGGGGGCGGGCGCGCGGGTGCCTGGTCACGCGGGTGCCCCCGGCTCCCGACCGACTGGACGGGAGCCGTGCACCCCTGCTTCTTCACATCTGCTGTGAGCGTGCATACTCGCTCGCGTTAGAGTTGAGCCACACGGGTTCGTGACAGCCACCGGCTGTCCGGGCCCAGGGACCACCGTCGGCCCGACCCGACGGATTCGACCGAAAGGGGAACCCCATGGCGCTGAACACCAAGCGGGAAGCCAAGAAGGCTAAGAAGCACGCCGCGAAGACTGCCGTTGCCGCAGGCGCGAGCAGCCAGAACGCCCAGAAGGCCGTCGAGGAGCTGCAGAAGCTCGCCGCCCAGGTGGGACCCGTGGTGTCCGAGGGTGCTCGCGAGGCCCGCAGCCGTGCCACCGAGCTGTACGGCCAGTACGCTCCCGAGGCCCAGCAGAAGCTACGCGAGCAGTCGGACAAGCTCCGCGACCAGGGCGAGAAGTTCTCGCAGAACCTCGGCCCGCGTGCGGACAAGATCCGCCACGACGTGCAGGACGACTACCTCCCGCGCGCCCGCAGGACGGCGGAGACCACCGGCACCGTCCTGCGCTCAGCTGTCGACGCCGCTCGCAAGGAGCTCGACAAGGGTCAGGGCAGCATCCGCTCGGCCGTCCTCGAGCCGACGCCGCAGCCCAAGAAGAGCCGTGCCGGCAAGGTCCTGCTCATCCTGGGCCTGGCCGCCGCGGGTGCCGCTGCCGGCTACGTCGTCTGGCAGAAGACCCGTCCGGTCGAGGATCCGTGGGCACCGCCCGCCGATTTCGCCCGTGCGCACTACCCGGCATCGGGCGCGGACGAGTCCGACTCCTCGACCGTCTCCGACACCGTCGGCTCGGCCGACGCCGGCGATGTCGCCTCCGCCCTCAAGGGCGAGGATCGCTCCTCCGACGTGACGCCCAAGGAGATCAAGGTCGATTCCGACCTCGACGCCTCTGCGGCCGACGACGAGAAGCGCGGCAGCCACCGCGGCGACTCCTGAGTCCGGACTCCTGAGTCCGCGCCTCGGCGCACCGCGGAGCATTCCGTGAATGACAGCGCGGCGATCCCGTCTCCGGACGGTGATCGCCGCGCTGTCGTCATGTCCGGGCCTGTCGAGATGGCTGGGCCTGTCGAGCCCGGGAGCCCCGCTGCCGGGCTCCTCACCCCGCGCCTGAGATTGACGCCGGTGGCGGACGGCGACCTCGAAGACCTCTTCGCACTGCATGCCGATCCTCGCGCCTTCGCCGAGGACTCCACCGACCCGCTCAGCGATCGCGACCAGATGCGGTGGGTGCTCACGCAATGGATCGAAGGCTGGGAGAGCCACGGGCGGGGATACCTCTCGGTGCGAGCGCGGGCCTCCGCGCAAGATCGGAACACTGCACAGGATCGGAACGCTGCACACGATCAGGGCTCCGCGCGGGCCCGCGCGGGCGGCAGCACGCTCCGCGCCTCCCCTGCGGCGCCGTCCGGGCTGCTCGGCGTGGTCGGGCTCGCCGTGCTCGAATCCGCGGGGCAGTCGCTGCTCAGCGCCTACTGGCGCCTGGATCCCGCAGCGACCGGACGCGGCGTGGCCAGCGAGGCGATGAGCGCCGTGCTCACCGATCCCCGCTGCGGCCCGAGGGGCCGGGAGGTGGTCGCGGTGACCGCCGCCAGCAACCTCCCCTCACGCTCGCTCGCCGCGCGGCTGGGCTTCCATCCCGCTCCCGCCCAGCGGCCGGTACCCGGTGGCCGCGAGGGGGATGTGCTGCTGGTGCGGCCCGCTTCCTAGACTGTCGTGCATGTCTGCTGCCCCGACCTCGCCCGGCGCGGGCCGTTATGCCCCCTCCCCCAGCGGCGACCTGCACCTGGGGAATCTGCGCACCGCGATCCTCGCGTGGGTGCTCGCCCGCCGCACCGGCCGTGCCTTCCACCTGCGGGTGGAGGATCTGGACCGGGTGCGCGAGGGCTCCGTGCCGCGCCAGCTCGAGGACCTCGCGGCGCTGGGCCTGGACTGGGACGGCGAGGTGGTGCGCCAGTCCGAGCGCGGCGCGGCCTACGAGCAGGCCATCGCCCGGCTCGAGGCGCAGTCGCTGGTGTTCGAGTGCTACTGCACGCGGCGGGAGATCCTCGAGGCACCGAGCGCACCGCATGCTCCGCCCGGCGCCTACCCCGGCACCTGCCGGAACCTCTCCCCCGCGACCCGCGAGCAGGGACGCCAGCGGATGCGGGAGCTGCGCCGTGAACCCGCGCTGCGCCTGCGCGCCGAGGCGCCCGAGTGGCAGGTCCACGATCTCTGGGCCGGCGAGGTGACCGGGACGGTCGATGACCTGGTGCTGCGACGCGGAGATGGAGTGGTCGCCTACAACCTCGCCGTGGTGGTCGATGATGCCGCGGCCGGGGTGGACCAGGTGGTCCGGGCGGATGACCTGCTCAGCTCCGCCCCCCGCCAGGCCTGCCTCGCCCACCTCCTGGGCCTGCCGGAGCCGGGCTACGCTCACGTCCCCCTCGCGGTGAACAGCGACGGGGCCCGGCTCGCCAAGCGCGACGGGGCAGTGACTCTGAGGGATCGGTATGCGCAGGGAGAGAGCGTCGCGGAGGTGGTCGGCCGGATCGGTCACTCGCTGGGGCTTGCCGACTGCCGCACCGCGGCCGACGTGCTCGAGCGCTGGGATCCGGCGACGCTGCCGCGCGAGCCGTGGACGGTGCAGCTGCCGGGCTGAGCGGTGCGGTGCGGTGCAGGGCGGCGCGGTGCGACGCGGTGCGGCGCAGGGCGGTGCGGCGCGGGCGGCGCGGTGTGGCGCGGGTAGCGCAGGTGGTGCGGCGTGGCGCGGGTAGCGCAGGTGGTGCGGCGTGGCGCGGGTAGCGCAGGTGGTGCGGCGTGGCGCAGGGTGGCGCAGGGTGGCGCAGGGCGGCGAGCCACGTCGAGTACGGGCGCTGGAGAGCACGCTCTGGCCATATTTCCGGAGCGTGCTCTCTATCGCCACTACTCGACAGCGACCACCCCCTCGAGCGCCATCCGAGGCCTCGGCACTCGGACCCGGCCCCGCGTCCGACCGGGATCCCGGCTCACGCCCACAGCCACGCCGACGCCCACAGCCACATCCAGGCCCACGTCCGAGCCCGAGCCCGAGCCCGAGCCCAAGCCCAAGCCCAAGCCCGGACATTGCCCGACGCTTCCTCCACAGTCCCAGTTCTCCACAGCGGGTGCCGCCGCGCCCCATCGCGGGCGACATCCCTCTGTACTGCATCCATGAGGACTCGCGGGGTGGCCCATCGCTCAGAGCTGAGCAGTCTCGGCATCACGGACAAAGACCGACGCCGGATGCTCCGGCGCGGGGAGATGACCCGGGCCGGCACGTTCTACGTCACCGCCGAGGCACCGGCGAACCTGCTCCCTCTGCTGGGCAAGGGCGTGCGTCCCACCTGCCTCACCGCGGCAGCGCTCCATGAGCTGTGGACTCCGCTCCACTCCGACACCCACATCTACCGGCCTCGCGGGGTGGTCGCGGGCGCACTCGAGAAGGACTGGATCGAGCACGGGGTCGGGCTCCGGGGCTGGCCAGATGCTCTGCCCTTCGCAGACATTGCTCTGACCCTTGACCACGCTGCCCGATGCCTGCCCATCCGTGACGCGGCGATCCTGTTCGAATCAGCGGTGCACCGCAGGAAGATCTCGCTGCATGTGGCACTGCAGATCATCGAAGGACTGCCGCAGCGGATCCGCACGCCGCTCCGTCGCATCGACCCCCGTGCGGAGTCCGGCACGGAGACGGCGGTGCGATGGTGGCTCGAGTCGTTACGGGTGCCGGTCACGCCTCAGGTGCAGATTCCCGGGGTCGGCCGTGTGGACCTGCAGGTCGGTCGGAGCTGGGTCATCGAGTGCGACAGCGTCAGATACCACGACAACCCGGAGCAGTACCACGAGGACCGTCGTCGCGACCTGCTCTTGAGATCGCGCCGGTACACCGTCACCCGACTGACCTGGGAGCAGGTGTTCCTCCAGGAAGAAGACACGAGGCGGGAACTGCTCCGCTGCATCCAACGCCGAGACCATCGACGCCGCCTGCCCCACTGATTCTGCAAGCTCTGCCGAGCCGGGCGACATCGCTGACATCGCTGACATCGCCGACTCTGCTCACCTCTCCCCGGGCGACGGGCTCCAGCTCGGCCGTGACCGCCTCGTCCCACCCGCCCCCACCCATTCCCGCCCGTCCTCACCCTTTCCCCCCCGTTCCCAACCTTTCCCGCCCGTTCCCACGCCGCAGATGGTCGAGTACGGGCGCTAGGGAACACGCTCTGGCCATATTTCCGGAGCGTGCTCTCTATCGCCAGTACTCGACGCCACCCCACCAGAGCGAGCCCCTGTCGCCAGTACTCGACGGCCCTGACCGGAGCATGCCCCTGTCGCCAGTACTCGCCCCCACCACACTGGAGCGAGCCCCTTGTCGCCAGAACTCGACGCCACGACGCCGGAGCCTGCCCCTGCGCCGCCCGCGCTCTGCGCCCCCACCGGGCCGGCGTCTCCTCCACCACATTTATTACTTATCAGTGACACATCTCGATACACGGATGTATCGTCGCCGCCGTGATGCGATTCCTCCATGCACTTCTCGCCGCCCTGGCCGCCCTGCCCGGCGCCGCGCTCCGCGCCGTCTCGGCCAGCGCGGGCTTCGTCGGGAACGCGGCGAGCGCCGCGGCCCAGGGCATCGGCCAGACCCTCGGCGCGCTCGGACGCGGCACCGCCACCGTCGGCCGCGGGGCGCTCGCCCTTCTGCCGGGTGAGTGGAAGAAGCCGATCGCGGCGCTGTTCGTGGTGGGGCTGGCGCTGGTCCCGGTCATCTACTCCGGCACCATGACCTGGTCCTTCCGCGACCCCAGCGGCAGCCTCGAGCAGATCACCGCCGCGGTGGTGGACGAGGACGAGGGCGCGACCACCACCACGACCGACGGCGAGCAGACCCAGCTCGACGTGGGCGCGGAGTTCACCGACACCCTGCTCGAGATGGACAAGGAGACGGTGTTCCACTTCGTGAAGGTCTCCCCCGACGAGGCGCAGCGCGGTCTGGCGGACGGCACCTACGGGGCGAGCATCGCGATCCCCTCCGACTTCTCCGCCCATGTCGCCTCCCTCGGCGGCGACGCTGAGCAGGCGGCGCCCGCCCTGCTCACGGTCACCACGAACGACTCGGTGAACTATGTGGGCGGCAACTTCACCAAATCCGTCGGCACAGCGCTCACGGAGGCCCTGCGCGCGAGCGTGCTCGAGGAATACCTCGGGAACATCTACGTGGGGTTCACGAGCATCCATGACGGAGTGGCCGAGGCCGCAGAGGGTGCGGAGGAGCTCGCCGACGGCGCCGGCGATCTCCATGACGGCACCGGCGAGCTGGTCTCCGGCAGCAGCACCCTGGCCGAGGGCACCGGGGATCTCGCCGCGGGCGCGGAGGAGCTGAGCACCGGCGCCACCACGCTCCATGCGGGCGAGCTCGACCTGGTGGTGGGCCTGGACCAGCTCAACACCGGCGCGGGCACCCTGGAGCAGGGCGCGCAGGAGCTGAACGGCGGGGCCGGGCGACTCAGCCGCGGCCTGGTCGCCCTCGACGAGAACGGGCAGCCGCTGCGCACCGGTGCCCGGAGCCTCGCCGACGGCACCACTCAGCTCGCCACCGGCGCCTCCGACCTCGCCGGCGGAGCGGGCCAGGTCGCCGACGGCACCCAGCAGCTCGACGAGACAGTCGGCGCGGCCCGGCAGCGGGTCCAGGAGCTGGGCGTGGATGAGCAGAGCGTCCAGCGCACCAGCGAGGACCTGATCACCGCGATCGACACCCTCGAAGGGGCGGCCACGGATCTGCCCGGGCGCCTGAAGACCCCGGTGACCGACGCCGGCACTCTCTCCGGCGCGGCCACCACCGTCGATGAGACCGCCGACGGTCTGGACGAGTCCGCGCAGACCCTCGCCCGTGACGCCGAGGACCGCACCACCGACGCCCGCACCCTGCAGGACGGCGCGGCCACGATCGGCGAGGACGCCACCGCGCTGGACACCGAGGTGCAGACCACGCAGCAGGCCACGGGCACCGCCGCAGAGAGCGCCGGCACCTCCGAGCAGAGCACCCGCGACTACACCGAAGCAGTGGATGATCTCGCCGCCCGCTGCGCGGACTCCGGCGCCGACGCCGCCTTCTGCGAGGAGCTCACCGGGATCACAGACTCCTCCTCCGCCGTGCGCGAGGACGCCTCCACCTCCCTGGAGGACGCCGGCGAGGCGGACCGCACCGCCGCCACCGCGGCCGAGACCTCGAGCACCTTCGCGGGCGACACCTCCGGCATGACCGAGGCGGCGGATTCCCTGGTGCCCTATCTCGAGGGCCTCACCACCACCACCTCCACGCTGGCAGAGGGCACCGCCACCCTCACCGACGCCACCGGCCCCCTGGCCGAGGGCGCCACCTCCCTCGACCGGGACCTGACGACCCTGCGGAACGATGCCGTCACCGCTGCACCCTCCCCGGACCAGAGATCCGACGCCTCCCAGCTGGCCGGCGATCTCTCCGAGCAGGCCCGCACGGCCGCCGCCGCCCTGCCGGAGGCCTACTCCGCGCTCGAGCAGGGAGCCGAGGACGTGCACCGCCTGAACACCGGCGCTCAAGAGGTCTCCAGCGGCGCCGAACGTCTCGCCGCCGCCTCCGGAACTGCGAGCAGCGGCGCCGAGAGCCTCGCCAGCGGGGTCACCGGCTACACCGACGGGGTGGGCACCGCGCGCTCCGGGGCGGAGCAGCTCAGCGGCGGCACCGAGGAGCTCGCAGGCGGCGCCTCTCAGCTGGCCGACGGCGCCTCCGAGGCAGAGACCGGTGCGCGCCGTCTCGCCGATGGTGCCGGCGAGCTCGAGGCCGGCGCACAGACGCTGGCCGACGGCGCGGGGCGCGCTGACCAGGGCGCCGACGACCTCGCGGACGGAGCGGTGACGCTCGACGACGGTGCCGGGCAGCTCGCCGACGGCTCCACCGAGCTACGCGACGGGCTGGACGAGGCGGAGGAGCAGGTCCCGACCTATTCCGACGCCGAGGGTGAGCAGCTCTCGGAGATTGCCGCGGATCCGGTGCAGATGAGCTTCGAGCGCGCGAACGGCCTGGACCGCTTCGGGGAGGGGCTCACGCCGCTGTTCCTGTCGATCAGCCTCTGGGTGGGTGGCATGGCGATCTTCCTGATGATGCCGCCGTTCTCCGAGCGGGCCGCGACCCGGGGCGCCGGACCGCTGGGGCTGCTGGCCGGTGGCCTGGTGCCTGCGCTCCTGCTGGGCCTGGTGCAGACCGCGATCGCGGTGGGGACGCTGCATCTGGCCGTCGGTATCGAGATGGCGAATCTGCCGCTGGTGCTGGGGATCGCGGCCCTGACCTCAGCGGTGTTCGTGGCGCTGAACCACGGCTTCGGGGCGCTGTTCGGCCCGGTCGGGAAGTTCGTGGCGCTGGTGCTGATCGCGCTGCAGATCTCGGGCGCGGGCGGCACCTATCCGACCCCGACCCTGCCGAAGTTCTTCCAGGTCATCCATCCGTATCTGCCGATGACCCATGCCGTGGACGCCTTCCGCGGTGCGATCGGCGGCGGCTGGATCGACCCTGCCGGTGATCTGCAGTGGCTCATCGGCTGGCTGATCCTCGGGCTCGCGCTGGGGCTGGCCGGGGCGCTGGTGCGCCACCGCCGTGTCCTCAGCGAGGGCACGACGGCGTAATTGCGTCGCGGTGGCGCGGCCCGGTCAGACCAGGGCCGCCTGCGAACGTGCCGTGAAAGCACCGCCCCGCGCGGCCTTCGCGACAGACGGCCTGCCCGAGGGGAGCTCGGCCCGGCCGAGGGAGCGAATCTCCCAGCCGGCCTCACGCCAGGCCGACGGGTCCAGCACGTTGCGGCCGTCGATGAGCCGCGGCGAGGCGACCAGGGAGGCGGCCTGCGCCGGATCGAGGTCGCGGTACTCGTCCCATTCGGTGAGCAGCACGGTCAGCTCCGCCCCGCGCAGCGCCGCGTCGGTGTCCTGCTCGAGCTCGACCAGGCCACCGACGCGGCGGCGAGCATTCTCGAGCGCCTGCGGATCGGTGACCGTCACCTCGGCGCCAGCGGTGCGGAGGCGGGTGGCCACATCCAGCGCCGGGGAGTCGCGGGTGTCGTCGCTGTTCGGTTTGAACGCGGCGCCGAGCACGGTGATCCGTCGGCCCTCCACCCCGCCGAGCAGCTCTTCGGCGAGGGTGACGACGCGCTCGCGGCGCCGCTCGTTGACGGCGTCGACCTCGCGCAGGAAACCGAGGGACTCCCCCACGCCGTGCTCCTCAGCACTGGCCATGAAGGCACGGATGTCCTTGGGCAGGCAGCCGCCGCCGAAACCGACCCCGGCACGGAGGAACTTCGCGCCGATGCGGTCATCCATCCCGATCGCGCGGGCGACATCGGTGACATCCGCGCCGGTGACCTCGCACATCTCCGAGACCGCGTTGATGAACGAGATCTTGGTGGCCAGGAACGCATTGGCGGAGGCCTTGACCAGCTCGGCGGCCTCGTAGCCCATCACCAGGCGCGGCGCCTGGTGCTGGAGGACCCCGGCGTAGACGTCATCGAGCATCGCCACGGCCTGCTCGGCAGCGGGATCCTCCGGGTCATGCACCCCATAGACCAGCCGGTCCGGGGTCAGGGTGTCCTGGACGGCGAACCCCTCCCGGAGGAACTCGGGGTTCCACAGCAGGTACACGCCCTCGAGGTGGGAGAGGCGGGCGGCGAGTTTCCGGGCGGTGCCGGCGGGGACGGTGGACTTCCCGACCACCAGGGTGGGGGCGCCGCCACGGGCGGGCAGCACCTCGGCGAGCGCGTCGACGGCGGCCTCGAGGTGGGAGAGGTCCGCGCCGAAGCCGTCAGCCCGCTGCGGGGTACCGAGGCCCAGGAAGTGCACGTCGGCCCTGGCGAGGTCGGCGTAGTCGGTGGTGAAGCGCAGCCGCTCGGTCTCCAGCCCGGTGGCCAGGAGGTCCTCGAAGCCGGGTTCGTGGAAGGGAGGGATGCCGGCCTGGAGCGCGGCGATGCGCTCGGCGTCGATGTCGAGGCCGATCACGTCGTGGCCGAGCTCGGCCATGGAGGCGGCGTGCACAGCGCCGAGGTATCCGACTCCGATGACGGAGAGAGTGGTGGTCATCGCGACATGCTCCTTTCGAGCAGGGTGGCGGAGCCGCCCAGAGGGGTGGAATCTCCCGCGGGCGCGGGGGACGAGAGGGTAGAGCGACCGACGGGGGTCGGCCTGGTGGTGCGTCCCGCCGTGGGGCGGGGTTTCGCAGCGGAGTTGGACTGCGCAGCAGGGCGGGGTTTCGCAGCGGAGTTGGACTCCGCAACGGCGCCGGGCTCCGCAGTGGAGCGCGGAGCGAGGGCGGCAGCTAGCTGCTGCGCCGTCTCCCGCCAGCGCGGGCGGAAGGCGTAGACGCAGGCGAGCCGGGCGATGGTGCCGGATTCGTAAGCGGCGAGCGTCTCCGGGCGGATGCCCAGCTGGGCTGCGGCGCGGTCGATCTCCTCTCGCACCACCTCGGCCTGCTCGACGGACCAGATCTCCTGCAGCTCCCGCCAGGTGGCGTGGGCGCGCAGGTTCGCGGCGTCCAGCGCGGGATCGCCGAGGGTGGCGGTGTCGACGTCCAGCAGCGCGGGAGCCTCCCCCGCAGTCCAGAGGATCTGCTTGTCGTGCAGGTCGCGGTGGATGAGAGCGGGCCGCTCCACCTCGCCGAGGCGGCCGAGCTCGCGGCGGGCCGCGGCGATGGCCCGGCGACGGGCCGGAGCTCCGGCAGGGTCGACGGCGTCGGCGCGCAGGCCCCAGGCGGCGAGCACCGCGGCTTCGGCCTCAGGTCCATGCACCTCAGGGCTGCGGGTCTCCGCGGTGCGGCCCTCCGCAGTGCGGGTCTCCAGTCCGGCATCACCGCTCGGCAGGCGGGAGCTGCGGACCGCCGCTGACCAGGCCTCGAGGGTCTCGCGCCAGGCGCGGCGCCAGAGTCCGCCTGCGACGGGCAGTCCGTCGTGCAGGAGCGTGCCCGGCAGCTCGGAGAAGGTGACGGTGTCCTCGTCGGCAGCGAGCACGGTCGCGGTGCGGAAGGGTCCGGTGAAGGCTTCGGAGCGGTCGATCGCAGCGAGCAGCCGCTCGGCGCGGCCGGGGCGGACGATCTTCACGAAGTGCGCGGCCCCGTGCTCGTCGCGAGTGCGGACCACGGCGCGTTTGCCGGGGCGGTGGGAGACGACGACGGCCCCGGAGTGTGCGGTGAGCACCCGGGAAAGGCCCGGCAGCCGCGGATCGGCGCCGGTCTCGAACACGGTGACCTCGCCGGTGGCCGGGTCCAACCGAGCTGCGCGCAGCGGGGCGCCGTCCAGGGCGTCGTCCGTGAGCTCGAGCGGCAGACCGCGGCCGTCGTCGGCCCAGGCGCGGCGCACCGTGAGCTGACGTCCCTGATAGGGGACGTGCGCAGGAACCAGCGACGGCGCCGTGACGGGAGCCGTGACCGGGGCCTGAGACGGAGCCGGAGCCGGAGCCGGAGCCTGGACCGGAGCCGGGTGCGAAGCCTGCCTCGAGGCCGGGTACGGCAGGGGCAGCCGCTCGGGCCGGTCCAGCACCCTCTCCGCCAGCACGAGACGCTGTTCGATCGCCGGCAGCCAGTCCTCGCCGTACCGTCGCAGAGGATCCAGGGCGGCCGCGAGCAGGGCCCGAGCGGTCCAGGCCGCAAGCTCCTCCGGAGCGGGCAGGGGACGGCGCCGTGCGTAGCCGTCGAGGAAGGCGGCGGCCTGCTCCTCGACGCCGGCCACCAGGCACGAGGCGAGCCACGAGCCGAGGTCAGCGCCGACGGGGCCGAGGCCGGAGCGGTCCAGGTCCACCACGCGCAGGGGCAGGCGTCCCTCTCCGGGGACCGCGGTCTCGTCCACGGAGACCAGCACCTGATCGGGCGAGAGGTCGCCGTGGATCAGCGCGCGCGGCGCGTCGGCCGGGAGCAGCTCTCGCAGCCGGTTGGAGAGCTGCTGGATGCGCTGGGCACGGTGGGGCAGCAGCCCGGCGATGGCCCGGGTGGCCACCGGGAGGAGGCTCCCGATGCGTGCCGCGGGCAGGTCCCGGCCGGAGACGTCGGCCGTGTGCAGGCGGGCGATGACGCCGCCGAGCCGGGTGGCTGCCGGCATGGACAAGGGGTGGGAGGCGAGACCGGCGAGGTCTCCATCGCCCCAGCGTTCGCCGACGAGCACCGCACGGCGGCCGCGCCAGCTGCGCTGGTCGAGGGTGGGCATGCCCAGCTCGCGCCAGTGGGTGACGACCTGCAGCAGGTCGTCCAGCGGGCGAGCGGCCACGCGCAGCACCTCCCCGGTGCCGGGCAGCAGCAGCACCGCATGCCGGCCGGGGTTGTAGCTCAGCACCCGCGGGGCCGGGCCGCCCTGGTGGCGGCGCAGCACTCGATGGATCTCGGCGCCGAGCCGGGGATCGCTGTCGATCCCACCGCTGAGCAGGTACGGGGCGGGCTCGGCTGCAGACATTGCGGGGGTTGCGGGAGCTGCGGGAGCTGCGGGGGCTGGGGGAGTTGACGGGGGCGCAGGGCGGGGATGCTCGCGCACCGCGCTCCCGGTGCGGTCCGCGCGGCGCAGGATGTTCTCGCGCTTGTCACGGGAGCGGACCAGCTGTGCCCAGCCGACCTCAGCCAGTTCCCGGCCAGCAGTCGCCGGAGCAGTGCCGGGCGCGACACCAGCACCAGCACCAGCACCAGCACCAGCTTCAGCACCGGTCGCGCGGTAGGAGATCATCACCGAGGCGCCCGGCTTGATCCGCACCCGGTCCAGGTTCACCTCACGGCCCAGCAGGGTCGACAGGCGGGCTGGGTCCACCAGCGTCTCGGCTCCGTGCAGGTGGGCATGGTCCAGCAGGAGCTCGAGCGGGGTGCTCGCCGCGCTGGTGGGGGTCACAGTCGTGGTCATCGCAGAACCTCCTGGCTGCTGGGGTGCGGGATCGGCGCGCTGGGCTCGTCCGCGGTGTCGTCGCTGCGCTGCTCGACGATCCAGCGGGAGTAGTGGGAGTCCGGGTCCGCAGCGAGCTGCCGCGGGGTGCCGTCCTCGAGGATCCGTCCGTCCTCGAGCCAGAGCACCCGGTCCAGCCCCGCGACGGTGGTCGCGTCATGGGTGATGGAGATGGTGGTGCGGGAGCGTGCGAGCTCCCGCAGGGACTCGTTGACCTGGGCCTTCGCGGCCGGGTCGAGGCCGGTGGTGGCTTCGTCGAGCACCACCACGGGGGCGCGGCGGATCATGGCGCGGGCAATCGCGATGCGTTGGCGCTGACCGCCGGAGAGGGTGTCTCCGCGGTTGCCGAGCACGGTCTCGTAGCCCTCCGGCAGGCCCATGATGAAGTCGTGCGCGCCGGCGCGCCGGGCGGCCTCCTCGATCTCGGCGGAGGTGGCGTCTTGCCGGCCGAAGCGGATGTTCTCGCGCACCGACTCGGTGAACAGCACCGACTCCTGCGGGAGGATCGCGACGTGCCGGCGCAGGTCCGCGAGGCTCACCGAGCGGGTGTCATAGCCGCCCACACGGATCCGCCCCTGCTGCGGCTCATTCAGGCGCAGCAGGTAGGAGACCAGCGTCGACTTCCCGCCGCCGGAGGGGCCGAGGATCCCGAGGTGCTGACCGGCGGGGATCCGCAGGGACAGGGACTCGAAGAGGGGGCGGCCGTAGCCGTCGGGCGAGGTGATCGAGGAGAACTCGACGGTGCCGCGCACGTGGCGCATCGGCACCGGACGCTCGGGATCGGCGATCTCGATCTCTTCGTCCATGAGGTCGGCGATGCGCTCTCCGGAGGCGGAGGCGCGGGCGATGCGGCCGGTGTACTTGGCCATATCGCGCAGCGGCTTCATCGCGATCTTCAGGTAGGTCAGGAAGAGGACCATGTCGCCGGGGCTCATCGCCCCGCGCAGCACCTGCAGGCTGCCCACGACCAGCACAGCGCCCTGCGCGATGCCCACCAGGACATCCGTGGCGCGTTCGAGGCCGGCGGCCAGCTTCTTGGCCTTCACCCCGGCCTTCATGGCCTTCTCGTTGCCACCGGCGAACTCGTGGGCGACAGTCTTCTCCAGGCCGTAGGACTGCACCACGCGGATCGCGCCGAGCGCCTCGGCTGCGGCGCCCACCAGGGACCCCTCACCCTTGCGGGTGCTGCGAGAGGCGCGCACGATCTTCGGGGAGGAGCGGCGGGAGAGCAGCAGGTAGATCAGGCCCGTGGCGAGCACGATGCCGGAGAGGAAGGGATCCAGGATCACCATCACGACCAGCAGCACGGCGAGGGTGATGACGTTGCCGATCAGCGGCAGCCCGGCGGTGACGGCGACGTCCTGGAGCCGGCCCACGTCCCCCACCAGGCGCTGGGAGGTGTCGCCGATCGAGGCACGGGAGTGGTAGCGGAGCGACAGCGCCTGGATGTGGTCGAAGACGCGGGTGCGCAGCTCGGTCGCCACGCGCGCGCCGACCTTCGCGAAGGAGATGGTGGCGAGGTAGTTCGAGCCGGCGCGCCCGCCGATGATGATCGCGAGGCAGATCGCGGCGGCGATCACCGTCTGCTCGATGTTCAGCCCGAAGGGTGAGGCGTCCGAGGGCAGGTCGGCGCCGAGCGCCGAGGTGACCGCGTCGATCGCGTACTTCAGCGGCCAGGGCTCGAGCACCCGGAAGGCGACATCGAGCAGCAGCCCGACCATCCCCACCAGGCACAGCAGGAGGTGGCGCGGGAGGTGCGGGCGCACCACCTGGAGGGTGCGGCGCAGGGCCGACGGATCCAGGCGCTCCTTCTTCGGCACCGCCGAGGTGCCGAGGATGCGCCGCAGCGGGGAGTGCCGCTCGCTGCGGGGTGCGGGATCGCGCGGCGCAGAATCTTCCGCGGCGAGATCGCGGGATGCGGAATCGCGGGGTGCGGGATCGCGGGGGTCGATCCCGGTGCGCGAGGTGCCAATGGCCATCAGGCACCCGCCTCTGCCGGGCGCAGGGCCTCGGCCGGGTGCAGAGCCTCCGCCGGGTGCAGGGCCCCCACCGAATGCAGGGCCTCCACCTGGGCCAGCAGCTCACGGCAGCGGATCTGCCAGTCGTGCTCGCGCACCGCCGTCTCGCGGGAGCTCCGGGCGAGGTGGTCCCGGTGGGCGGGATCGGCGGCCAGCTCATCGAGCGCGGCGGCAAGCTCATCCACGTCCCCGGGCGTGACCAGCACGCCCAGTTCGCCCTGGCTGAGCAGCGCCGGGATGGTGCCGATCGCGGAGGCGACCGTGGGCAGTCCCGCGGCAAGGTACTCGTAGACCTTCAGCGGGGAGAAGTAGTGCTCCCCGGCCGGATAGGGGGCGGTCGCGATATCGAGCTCGTGCAGGATGCCCGGCACCAGTTCAGGGGCGACGGCGCCGCGGAAGCGGACCCGGTCGGCGATGTCGAGCTCGGCGGCGAGCTGCTCGAGCTCCGCCTGCTGCGGGCCGGTGCCGCAGATGTCCAGGCGCAGGTTCCCGCGGGTGCGGGCGAAGGCCCGCAGCAGCACATCGGTGCCATGCCACGGCTTCAGGGTCCCCACGAAGCCGACGGTCACCGGCGCCTCCGGTCCCGCAGCGATGACGGGACGGCTGCCCGGGGTGATGCGGCGGGTGTTCACGCCATTGGGGGTGACGACCACGCGGGCCGGATCCGCGCCCTCGCCGAGGGTCCACTGGGCCACGGCTTCGCTCACGCAGGAGATGAGGGTCGCGCCGTGCAGCTGGCGCTGGGTCGCAGCGAGCGCCCCGGCCTCGTCGGCCAGGCTGCGGTGCTGGCGCTGCTCGGCGATCAGCGGCGCGTTGACCTCGAGGATCGAAGGGATCGCCGGGCCGCCGAGGGCAGCAGGTGTCGAGAGCCGGGCGGCGGTGTCGGAGAACAGGGAGTAGCGCTCGTAGACCAGGTCGAAGCCGCCGGCGGCGATCTCCTCGGCGATCGCCGCGGAGGCCGCGGCCACGGCCTGCTCCCGCTCGGCGCCGCTGCCCTTGGGAAGACGATGACGGCGCACCTCGAGGTCGGCGAGATCGGCGGGGATGTCGTCGTTCACACGGGTGCAGAAGACGGTCACCTCGTGGCCGTCGGCCCGGAAAGCGCGGATGACCTCCTGGACGTGCACGGAGGCTCCCTTGGTGCCGAACACTCCGATGCCGGGGTCCAGCAGGGCGTAGGCGATCCTCATGACAGGGTCCTTCCGGCTGTGGCGACCGGCTGGGCGGCGGTCGAGGCCGTCGCACGAGCGACCGACGGGGCAGTCGCTCCGGCGGCCGACGGGGTGACCGGCTGGGCGGCGGACGGGGCCATGGCGGGCGAGAGCGTCTGCTCGACCCGCTGCAGCTCCGGCAGCTCGATCGGCTGGGTGAGAATGTTGCGGTGCGCGGAGCGCTCGGCCAGGGATCGCAGGTGGCGGGCCTGGGAGCGGGAGTCGTACTCCGCGGCGACCAGCTCGCGGGCTGCGTCGGTGAGGGCGGCCCGGTCCGTGGCCGGATCCAGCGCCTCACGGACGGCGCCGACCAGTGCGGGGGTGTCGCCGGTGGGGACCAGCCAGCCGGTCTCCCCGTCGAGGATCACCTCGCCGACGGCGGTGACGGAGGCGGCGACGCACGGGATGCCGGTGGCCATCGCCTCGAGCAGCACGGTGGGCAGCCCGTCGGCGTTGCCGTCGGCCCCGATCACGAAGGGGGCCACGAACAGATCGGCCTCATCCAGCAGGTGGCGCACCTCCTCCTGGGTGCGCGGTCCCAGCAGCTGGACCTGCTGCTGGAGGCCCAGCTCGTCGATCTTCGCAGCCAGCTGATCGCGCAGCGGTCCGTCGCCGACGATCTCGGCGCGCACCTCACGGCCCTCTTCGCGCAGGGCGTGAACGACGTCGATCAGCTGGTCGAAGCCCTTCTTCTCGACCAGGCGGCCCACCCCGAGCAGGCGCGGCACCTCGGCGAGGTCCGTGCGGCGGCGGTAGGGGAAGCGCTCGAGCTCGAGCCCGTTGCGCACCAGCTCCAGCCGGGCGGTGTCCTGGGCGCCGAAGCGTGAGTGCAGGTGGCGGCGGTTGTACTCGCTGATGGTGACGGCGTGGTCCGCGTCGCGCAGCTTCCGGGCGAGGTCCTCGTCCTCCACATCGCGGTGGAAGATGTCCTTGGCATGGGCGGTGAAGGAGTAGGGCAGGTCCGTGAGCAGGCCGGCCAGGCGCGCGACCGTGGTCGCCATCGAGGCGAAGTGGGCGTGGAGGTGGCTCACGCCGTACTCGCGGGCGAACATCGCGACGGCGAGCGCCTGCTCGGCGTCGTCCACTCCGGCGCGGACCAGCTCTCCGAGCTGCGCGGACAGTCCGGGGGCGAGCTCCGGATCGGCCATCGCCGCGACCCACACCTCCCAGAGGCGGCGCGGGCTCGAGGAGCGGCCCACCTGGATGACGGGGGCCTGGACCCGGGCGAGCTCGGGGTGGAAGCGGGCATCGGTCGGGGGGCGCAGGGAGAAGATCACGATCTCCTCGCCGGCGGCCTCGCGGGCCAGGATCTCCGAGACGATGAACGTCTCCGAGAAGCGGGGGTACATCTTCAGGACGTACGCGATGCGATGGGGATTCTCAGCCGACATGGCGGGACACCTCCGGGTGGGTGGGGACGGATGCGGGCGGGGGCTCGACGGTGGAGCGCGGCGCGGCGGAGTGCGTGGCAGCGGAGCGCGAGGCGTCGGAGTGTGTGGCAGCGGAGCGCGCGGCGGCGGTGAGCAGCTCTTTGGCGAGGTGGGCGACGATGTCGAGTCCGCCGAGGTCGATGTGGCTGCGGTCGGTGCGGGTGGTGACCGAGCGGTGCCACCAGGCGGAGATGTCCTGCGCGGTGAGGGTCTCGGGGTCACAGGTCTCGACCGCGCCGACGGCCGCGAGGGCCCGGGCGCGGCGCGGCTGCTCCTGGCGACGACGGTGGCGGGGCACGACGAGCGCCGGCGTGGACGTCGCCATGACCTCGGCGATCGTGTTGTAACCGCCCATGCACACCACGGAGACGGCGTCGGCGATCAGCTCGGGGACATCTGCGGCGCTGCGGATCACGGTGGTGGCCTCGCTCGCGGCGGCGGCCAGTGCACGGATCTCGGCGATGTCCTGCTCAGGCATCTGCGGCCCGGTGATCAGCAGGTGCTGATGCCCCTCGGGCAGGCGCGCGCTCGCAGCGAGGCGTGCGACCTCCACCCCGTCGGAGCCGCCGCCGAGGACGGTGAGTACGTAAGGCGGGGGCGGCTTCGGCGAGGTGCGACCGGGGCTCGCCGAGCGGCCGGCGGGGCGGCCGTGGGCGAGATATCCGGTGGGGGTGGCCAGCCGGGCGAGCGCGGGCGGCAGCTCACCGGTGAGGCGCGGATCGTAGACGTGGTGGTCGCCGTAGACCCAGACCGCGTCGAGCAGGGAGGCCACATGCTCGGCGCCGCCGAGGGCGTCCCATTCGGCGCTCGCCACGCGCGGGGAGTCGAGCACCTCGCGCAGGCCCAGCACGGTGGCGGTGCCCCGGGCGCGGAGGTTCGCGAGCACGGGCTCCAGCTCGCCGTCGATGCCGAAGGGGTGGCGGTCGGCGATGAACAGGTCCGGGTTCAGGGCGCTCAGTGCGGCGTCGATGGTGGCGCTGCGCAGGTCCCGCAGGGCGTCCGCATCCATGCCGAGGCGGCGCGGGCCGTAGCCGCCGCGGGTGCGGGTCATGCCCGGCAGCACCAGCCAGTCCCAGCCCTCAGGGAGCGGGTCGCGCCCGGCGTCGGGGTGGCCGGCGATCAGCAGGCCGCCGACGGTTCCGCCGGTCAGGGTCGGCAGGTGCGCCGCCAGCGCATAGGCGAGGGCGCGGTTGCGGCGGGCATGGCCCAGTCCCACGGAATCGTGGGAGTACAGCGCGATCGTGGTGTCCATCGGACTCTCCTGCTCGTTCGGTGACGATCAGAAGAATGCCGAGCGGCGATGAGGTGTCGATGAGTCGTCGATGAGGAGGCTCTCATCGCGCCGGTGCAGCAGTGACCTGGACTTACGGCGTGCGGTTCACCCGCAGTGGTCGAGAACTGGCGCCCTGGAGCACGCTCCGGCTATATCGCCAGAGCGTGCTCCCCAGCGCCCGTAGTCGACGACGCCGCGGGTCAGAGCAGAGCCGGGGTGGGGGCCGAGGCGGGGTCCGGGAGCGGAGCCGAAGTGGGGTCCGGGGTGGGGGCCAGGGCGCGGGTCGGGGTCTGCAGCGGGGTGGGGTCCGGGAACGGGGCGGGGTCCGGGAACGGGGCGGGGTCCGGGAGCGGGGCCGACCGGCCCAGTGCTCGCAGCTCCCAGCCGGCCGCCGTCCAGCGCCGCGGCTCGAGCACTGAGCGGCCATCGAGCATGCGTGGTGCGGCGACGAGCCCGGCGGCCCAGACGGGGTCGAGGTCGCGGTACTCGCGCCATTCGGTGAGCAGCAGCGTCAGCTCGGCACCGCTCAGTGCGGTGGCCAGATCTGCCTCCACGGCCAGGCCCGGCACGCGCTGGGAGGCGTTGGCCAGTGCCTGCGGATCGGTGACCGTGACCTGCGCGCCTGCCTGCAGCAGCCGATCGGCGACGTCGAGGGCCGGGGAGTCGCGCACGTCATCGCTGTCGGGCTTGAACGCAGCGCCGAGCACGGTGACCCGTCGGCCGCGGAGCCCGCCGAGCATCTCGTCCGCCAGCTCGACGGTCCGCACGCGTCGGCGCTCGTTGATCGCGTCGACCTCGCGCAGGAACCCGAGGGACTCCCCCACGCCGTGCTCCTCGGCGCTGGCGATGAAGGCACGGATGTCCTTGGGCAGGCAGCCGCCGCCGAAGCCCACCCCGGCGCGCAGGAACTTCGCGCCGATGCGGTCATCCATCCCGATCGCGCGGGCGACGTCGGTGACATCCCCGCCCACGGCCTCGCAGATCTCGGCGATCGCGTTGATGAAGGAGATCTTGGTGGCAAGGAACGCGTTGGCGGAGGCTTTCACCAGCTCAGCTGTCTCAAAGCCCATCACCAGGCGGGGAGTGTCTCGCGCCAGGATCGGGGAGTAGACGGCATCGAGCCGGCGCACCGCCGTCTTCCCCTGCGGGGTCTCCGGGTCGCGGACCCCGTAGACGAGACGGTCCGGCTCCAGGGTGTCCTTCACCGCGAAGCCCTCGCGCAGGAACTCGGGGTTCCACAGCAGCTGCACCCCCTCGACCTGCTCGAGACGATCGGCGAGCAGCCGGGCAGTGCCGGCGGGAACGGTGGACTTGCCGACCACCAGCGTCGGCGCACCGACGCGGGCCGGGAGCACCGCCTGCAGCGAGGCGGCGGCGGCCTCGAGGTGGGACAGGTCCGCGCCGTAGCCGTCCTTGCGCTGCGGGGTGCCCAGCCCCAGGAAGTGCACTTCGGCGCCGGCAAGATCGGCGTAGTCGGTGGTGAAGCTGAGCCTGCCTGCGGCGAGTCCGCGGCGGAGGATCTCCTCGAAGCCGGGTTCATGGAAGGGTGCCCGGCCCGCCTGCAGGGCGGCGACGCGCTCCGCATCGACATCCAGGCCGATCACCTCGTGGCCGATCTCTGCCATGGCGGCGGCGTGCACAGCGCCGAGGTATCCCACCCCGATCACGGAGATCATCATCTGACTCGCTCCCTTCCTCGCGGGGCCCGCGGCCGGGCCTTTCCTGCCACGGTGCCAGGCACAGGTGACGGCGAGGTGTCGCCGTCGTGGCAATCAGGAGAGGAACAGGCCACCGGGCCGGTCGTGAGGCGACGAGTACTGGCGCGTGGTGACACGCTCTGGTCATATATCCGGAGCGTGCTCCCCATCGCCCGTGCTCGACCGCAATCCCGTCACGGAGGTCGCCTGCGCACCGCCCCACCCAGTCAGGCTCAGCGGGAGGTGTCGCCGGCCGCCCGGATCCAGGCTGCGAGCCAGCTGTCGGGGTCCTCGGCGAGCTGTGCGGGCGTGCTGTCCTCGGCGATGACGCCGCTCTCGAAGCACACCACCCGGTCGGTGCCGAGCACGGTCTCCGGATGGTCGCTGCTGATCAGCGCGGTGCGTCCCGCGGTGAGGGACTCCAGCGCACGCCGCACCTCCTCGCGCTCGGAGGGATCCAGCTCGGCATCAGCGCCGTCGAGCATCACCACCGGGGCGTCACGCAGCAGCGCCCGGGTGATCGCGATCCGGCGGCGCTGTCCCTCCGACAGGGCTGCGCCGCGGCGGGCGAGAGGTGTGTCGTAGCCCTCGGGCAGCAGGGTGATGAACTCATCGGCTCCGCTGCGGCGAGCGGCCTCGACGACCTCGCCGTCGGTGGCGCCTGGCCTGCCCACGCGGATGTTCTCCCGCACGCTCTCGCTGAGCAGCGCCGGCTCACGCTGCACGACGGCCATCGCGCTGCGCAGATCCGCGAGGGCGAGGGTGCGGGTGTCGTAGCGGTCCAGCAGCACCCGCCCGCTGTCGGGCTGGTCCAGGCGCAGCAGATAGGACAGCAGCGCGGAGGCTTCCGCACCGTCGCGCCCCACGAAGGCCACGTGCTGACCGGCCGGGATCACCAGCGAGACCTTCTCGAACAGCGGGCCCCGCGAGCTGGCAGCGCTGAGCGCCGAGTACACCACCTCGCCGGGCACGGCACCGAGCGCCTGGGCGCGCGGGGGCTCGGTGATCACGGGTCGGTCCTCGAACAGGGACCCGATCCGCGCGCCCGAGGCGGCGATGGCCCGCAGCCCGGTCGACTGGTGGACGACCTCTCGGGCCAGGACCACGGCGATCAGCACGGCAGCGATCACCATCGTGAGCTCACCGGGGGTCATGGTGCCGGCGTTCATGCGCCAGCCCCCCAGGAGCAGCGCGGCACCGATGCCCAGCCCGGCGACCAGTTCGCCGAGGAACCCACCCACAGCGCTGCTGCGACGGGCCGCGGCATGGGAGCGTGCAGCACGGTTGCCGAACTCGGCGAGGCTGTGCTGGGTCCGCTGCTCGAGGCCGTAGGACTGGATGGTGCGAGTGGCAGCGAGCAGCTCGTCGGCCGTCTCGGCGAGCACTGCCTCGTCTGCCAGGGCCCCCGTCTCCTTCCGCCGCTGCACGGACAGGGAGAGACGTGCCACCAGCGCATACAACCCGGCGGTGACAAGCACGATCGCAGCGGCGATCGGCTCGACGACCAGCATCATCACGGTCAGCGAGGCCAGTGCCAGCAGGCTGGCCACCAGGCGGGGGCCGGTGTGGGCGACCAGATCGCGCAGCCGTGCCACGTCCTCGATCAGCGGGGAGCCGGCGCGGTCTGATTCGTCGCCGTTGCGCCCGGGGCTGAGCAGATGGAGATGACCGAGCAGGCGGCCGCGCAGCGCGGTGGCGGCATGCCCGCCGATCCGGTGCAGGGCCCCGACCGACAGGGCGCGGAATCCTGCCTGCAGCGCCACCAGGGCAGTCAGCCCTCCGGCGGCGATCATCAAGGCGGTGCCGGGGTCGCCTCCGATGCCGGTGGGGGCAGTGGAGCCGGCGCCGGCCGCGGCGAGCGCCGCATCGATCGAGTACTTCAGCGGGAAGGGCAGCGCGACCAGCATCCAGACGCTCAGCACCAGGGATACCAGGCCGACGATCAGGGCTGGGCGGTGGGCCTGCAGATCCGGGAGCACCAGGTCGAGGGCGGCGCGGAGCGTGCCAGGGTGGCGAGCTTCCTGGCGAGCGGCGGGCTTCGAATCGGGCGCGGCTGCGGCCGGTGGTGGAACGGCGAGTGCGGCGGGGCTCGGCGACTCCTGCTCGGGCGCCGGGGTGGGGGCGGGGTCACCGAGGGGCACCGGAAATGCCGCAGGCATCGGGGTGGGGGCGGGCTTCGGGGGTGCCGCGGGCTTCGGGGTGGGGGCGGGGGCGGGGGCCGACGGGATCGGCTCGCCGGCAGCAGCCAGCGGGCTCGGCTCCGTGGCAGCAACCGGCGGCGTCGGCTCCGTGGCAGCAGCCAGCGGGCTCGGCTCCACCGGCGCAGCATCGTCATGGGCGACGTGCCAGCGCTCTGTGGAGTCCTGGTCGTCGGGGGCTTCTGCCACCGGCTCTTCACGCGTCTCCGGTTCGGGCTCCTCGTGCGCCTCGCGCGCAGGGTCGAGCACCGGGATCTCGTGGGTGGACGGCGTCTGCGCCCCTGCCGGTTCCTGCACCCAGAGGTCAGCCAGCAGGGCGTCCTCCATCGCCGGAGCCGGTGAACCCTCGGGCTGTGGCGACCCCTCCCCCGCGGAGTCGCGGGCGGCAGGGCGCCGGAAGGGGCGGGCCGTGGCACGGGGTGCTCGTCGCAGCCGCACCCCGCGCAAGGACGGTGAGCTGGGGCTGTGCGGAGAGACCTCGGCAGCGTCGGGGATGGCCTCGCTGCTGGCGGCAGCGCCGAGGCCGTCGGCGGGCTCCTCCGCGGAGTCATCAGCCTCCTGAGCAGCATCGTCGGCCGACGGATCCGGCTCCACCAGCTCGAACCGAGCCGGTGCGGCCACGCCCGCAGCCTCATCGTCTCCGTCGGAATCGCCCCAGGCGTCCCGCGCGAGCTCGTCCGACCAGGTCGGTGGGGCGGTGCGGCGCTTCGGGGAGCCGACCTCGATCCATGCGGGCTCTGCGGAGGGCGGGCCCTCGCTCGAGGCGCCGTGGATGGGGATATCGGGGGTGGCACGGGGGCTCATGCGCTCTGCTCCTCCTGGCATCGCTGGGCAGCTCGCCAGGCCACAACGGCGGTGGGGCCGAAATGTGGGGCTCGGTGAATCACGGTGGTCATGGCGGTCCTGAGAACGTCGGGAAGCAATACCCGGAAGCACGGACCGGGGCGGGGGCGCTCCAGTCTGTCATCGTCCGTGGCGATGCCCATGCTGACCGGCCACCGTGAAGTCCAGGTGAGACGTTGATGAGGATTTCCTCAGTCTGCGCCCGAGAATCTGCGCCAGCGGAGTCTGCGCCAGGAGCGGAAGCGGCCACGTCTCCCTGCCGCTCGACGCTCCCCCGCAGTAGAATTTTCAAGGAACCCGGCGGCCGTGCCGCCGCCACAGATCCCGCCGACGGAGGACCCGATGACCCAGACCCCTGAGAACCGGACCGCTGAGCATCAGACCGCGCCGAACAGCTCCGCCGAGCCCCTGATCACGGTCGATGTGTGGACCGACGTGGTGTGCCCCTGGTGCTACATCGGGGAATCTCGCCTGCACGATGCGATCGAGGCCGAGGGCCTCACCGACCAGGTCCACATCCGCGCCCACTCCTTCGAGCTGGATCCGACCTCGCCCACCGACAGCGTGAAGGACAACATCGCGCACCTGGTCAAGGCCAAGGGCATGGACGAGGCGAAGGTGCGGGAGATGGAGGAGCAGATCCAGGGGATGGCGCAGGAGATGGGTCGCGAGTACGTCACCGGGCGCCCGATGGCCAACACCCGCGGTGTGCACCGGGTGATGCAGGCGATCAGCGAGGCCCGCGGCGTCGATGCGGCGACGGAGTTCTTCATGCAGCTCCAGCGCGGCTACTTCACCGGCACTGTGAACCCCTTCGAGGCCGACGCCGTGATCGCCCGCGCCGTCGAGGCAGGTCTGGACGAGCAGGTCGCCCGGGCCGCACATGCCGGGCAGACGCATGACGACAAGGTCGAGGCAGAGGTGCGCGAGGCCGCCTCGATGGGCGCCCGCGGCGTGCCGTTCTTCCTGTTCAACGATAAGTACACCGCTCCCGGCGCACTCCCCGTGGAGTCCTTCCGCCAGGCGCTGCGGCAGATCGCCGACGAGACCCGGGCCGAGCGTGCCCAGGCATGAGCGGGATGTCGAACAATTCCGGCAGCGCCACCGACAGGGCCGACCCGTTGAGGGCGAGCACCGCAACGGCCGACGCGGAAGGCCTCGCCCCCGCAGAGAAGACGTCCGCTGCCGCTGAGGCGCCTGACTCCCCCGCGCCGCTGACCTCGCTCACCTCCCTGTTGGGCGGCACGATCGAGGCCGGGACGAGCTGCGCGGCGGACGGCACCTGCGACTAGATCCAGGAAGCACGACGCCCACCCGCGACAGCGAAGTGCCCGCACGCACCATCACGGTGTGTGCGGGCACTTCGCTGCGTGCGGGGTGTGCTGCTCAGCGAGCCAGCAGCTCCTCGGTGCTGGTGCCCGGCAGGCTGAGGGTCACCGGGGTGCCCCAGGGGTCTCGGACCGAGACGGAGCGGCCCTCGTCGCCGAAGTCGATGCCGGCCTTCTTCAGGCGGCCGGTCAGCGCGTCGAGGTCCGCCCGGGCGGGGAGGGTGATGGCGACGTCGGCCAGTCCCAGCCCGGCCGCGCGGGGCCCGGCGCCACGGCTGTTCCAGGTGTTCATGGCGACGTGGTGGTGGTAGCCGCCGGCGGCGGCGAAGAGGGCCCCGGGATGGTTGCCCACGGTGGTCTCGAAGCCGAGGGTGTCGATGTAGAACTTCCGCGCCGACTCCACGTCACCGACCTGCAGGTGCACGTGGCCGACGATGCCGGGGTGGATGCCCGGATCCGCCTGGGCCTCCTCGGTGAGGTGCTCGCCGAGGTACTTGTTCGGGTCGATGAACAGGGTGTCCATCGCGACTTCGCCGTTGACCCAGGTCCACTGGTCGCGGGGGCGGTCCCAGTACAGCTCGATCCCATTGCCCTCAGGGTCGGCGAAGTAGAACGCCTCGGAGACCAGGTGGTCACCCGTTCCGGCGAAGCGGGAGCGGGGATCCTGGGCGGCGCGCTGCACGGTTGCGGCGAGCGCTGCCTGGCCCTCGAAGAGGAAGGCGGTATGGAACAGGCCGGCCTGGCCGGGGTCCACTGCGGGCAGGCCGGGGGTGGCCACGAGCCGCACGAAGGGCACGCCGCCGCGGCCGAGGACGCGGTGGACCTCGCCGCCCACGCGGGCCTTCTCCTCGATCGGGGCCAGCGCGAGGGCGTTCTCGTAGTAGGAGCTCATCAGCTCGAGATCGCCGACACGGAGGGTCACGGCGTCCATCGCGAGATCGGCGGAGAGGTGCCGGTCATCCACTGCGCCGCTCCCGGTCGCGGGGAGGGTGAGGGGTGAAGAGGTCATGGCGATCCTTCCGATCGAGGTGTCGATGGATCCATCATCCCCCAGTTTGATAGAAAGTTCAATCATTGCGGGGTGTGGGGTGGCTCATCGACGTCTTCCCTACGGGTCCGGGCAGGATCCCCGGACAGAGTTCAGGGCGGTGAGCTCAGCTCACCGCCCTGCCCCCCAAGTCCGCTCTCCCCTGCCGACTCGGGGCCCTCCCGACCTCGACCCTCGAGCGACTCGAGGGGAGGCGTGGGTTCCACGATAGGCGGCCCGCCGGTGACTGTTCCGGGACCTAGTGCCCTCACCGGAGAGACCCACGGATACGACACGGAAGTACCAAACCTGCTGGTCACGGCGACCAGTCGGACCCTTGAGGCGGGACCGCCCCCTCCTCAGGCGGGCGCTCCGCCCTGCTCCGGGCGAGTGGCGCAGTCCGCGGCCAGCTGCGCCGCGCGCTCCAGGATGAGTGCGCGGGAGTCTGCGTCTGCGGCGACGTCGCGGATCACCCAGGCCATCGCGACCGCAGCGTCATCCATCAGCCGAAAGCCCTCTGCAGAGGCGGCATGGGCTGCGAACTCGCGCGTATGCAGCGCTCCCCCGGCACCGGTGATGCCGACGAAGGGGTGCAGGCCGGGCACCCGCTGGGTCACGTTGCCCATGTCGGTCGAGGCGGCCATGATGCCGAGCGAGCCGTTCAGCGGCCGGCCGAGGCGTTCCATCGCCGCATTCCAGGCGGTCCCCAGCAGTTCGTCCTGACGCAGCGGCTCGTAGACGGGCTCGGTCTGCTCGATCTGGACACTGGCACCGGTCCCGACCGCGCCCGCCTCGAGGCAGGCGAACAGCGCATCGCGCAGCACCTCGAACTCGGGCATCGTCAGCGCCCGGCATTCGAGGTCGATCACGGCGGTCTCAGGGACGATGTTGGTGACGCCCGACTGCTGCGGGACCAGGGCCAGGCGCTGGCCGTCCTTGATCCGCTGGCGCAGCAGCCCGGCCGCGACCTGGGCGATCACGGCGGCGTCGTTGGCGTTGATTCCGTCGGTCGGGTTCGCGGCGGCGTGCGCACCACGGCCGGTGTAGGTGGCGCGCCAGCGGCCGACGGCCTGGCTGGTCGAGCCCAGCACGTCATAGGTGTCCGTGTGCGGAGTGGGGTGGCTCATCAGCGACAGGTGCACGCCATCGAAGACCCCGCGCTCGATGAGCAGCTGCTTGCCTCCGCCATGCTCCTCCGCGGGAGTGCCGATCACCTGCAGCGTCACGTCCAGCTCGTCCACCACCTCGGCCAGCGCGAGGGCCGCGCCGAGGGACGCGCCGGCGATGAGGTTGTGCCCGCAGCCGTGCCCGATCCCGGGCAGCGCGTCGTACTCCACGCACAGCGAGGCCACCAGAGAGCCCGAGCCGAGAGTGGCGCGGAAGGCCGTGGGCAGCTCGGCGATCCCCCGCTCGACGACGAACCCGGCCTCTTCGAGCAGATCAGCGCAGCGGTCGTGGGCGCGGCGCTCCTCGAAGGCGGTCTCCGGATCCGCGTGGATCTCGCGGGCGAGGGCATGGACCCGTTCGCGTTGGGCGGCATAGGCGGCGGCGAGGGCATTCTCGGCGAGGTCCGGGCGGGGGCTGTCGGGAGCGCGAGTGCTGTCGCTGGTGCGGGTGCTGTCGCTGGTGCGGGTGCTGTCGCTGGTGCGGGTGGCGTCATCGATCACCCGTTGATCCTGCCATGGAGCCCCCCGTCTCGGGCGGAGAGGCTCACAGTCGCGAGACTCACGGCGGCAGCGGCTCGGAGCGAAGAGGGCCCCGGAGCCAGGGCGGCGCAGTGGCACGGCCGTGAGTGTTACAAAGTGGGTGGATAGCGGAATCTATTCCCCCACTCTGCATCGCTGGCGCGGGGTAGGGGGCGCTGGCCAGGTCGAGGGCGCGGGGTGTGGGCGCGGGGCGCTGGCGAGGGCGAGGTCGAGGGCGCGGGGCGGGGGCGGGCGCGGGCGAGGGAGTGCGCGAGGGTGGGGCGCGGCTCAGTCGCCGATGCGCAGCAGCGGCGGCACGAGGTAGTTGCCCTGGCCCGCGCAATAGAGGCGCGCCGGGCGGCCTCCGGTGGGTGCGGCGTGCCGGTCCAGCTCCACGAGGAAGCCCTCGGTGCGGGTGGCCTTGCGGTGGAAGTTCCCGGCGTCCAGGGTGGCGCCCCAGACGCTCTCGTAGACGCCGCGCAGCTGCGAGACGGTGAACTCCTCGGGCAGGAAGGTGACGGCCAGGGTCGTGTACTCGAGCTTGCTGCGCGCGCGCTCGATCGAGGATTCGAGCACGGCGGCGTGGTCGAAGGCCAGCGTGACCTCGCCGAGGTCTGCGAGCGCCCACCAGCGGGCGTCGGCCACGTCGTCGCCGCGGCGGGGGTCCGGGAGGTCCGCGCCGAGGGCCATGAAGGACACCGAGACGACGTGGCCGCGGGGGTCGCGTCCGGGGGCTCCGAAGGTCTTCACCTGCTCGAGGTGGACGGCGCCGCTGCCGAGCGAGGCCTCGTCGGCCAGCACCCGGTGGGCGGCCGCGTCGAGATCCTCGCCGTGCTGGATGAACCCGCCGGGAAGCGCCCAGGCGCCGCGGTGAGGTTCGTCCTCACGCTGGATCAGCAGGACGTTCAGCGCACCGTCCCGGAGGGTCAGGACGGTGAGGTCGACGGCGACGTGGATCTCGGGTGCGGTGGGAGCCATGTGTCCAGATAAGCATAGTTATGGTCAGCTTGACTTCAACTGCAAGGCGACTCACAGGTAGCAACCGTGCGGTCGACGCCCGCCGGGCCCGACAGCGCGGGGGCGGGCGCCCACCCCCGACCCCCAGCCCCCGGCCCGCGACCCCGACCCCCGGCCGCCAGCTGCTGGCTCAGTCGGTGAGCCAGCGGCTCCACTTCTCTGCGTGGTGCTCCGCTTCCACGATCCGCACGGTGCCGGAGGTGGAGCGCATGACGATCGACTCGGTGATGATGCGGTCGCCGCGGTACTGCACCCCGCGCAGCAGGTCGCCGTCGGTGATGCCGGTGGCCGCGAAGTAGCAGTTGTCCGTCGCGACCAGGTCATCGGTGGTCAGGACCCGCGCGAGGTCATGCCCGGCATCGATCGCCTTCTGCTTCTCGGCGTCGTCGATCGGGGCCAGCCGGCCCTGGATCATGCCGCCGGTGGCCTTGACCGCGCAGGCGGCGATGATGCCCTCGGGGGTGCCGCCGGTGCCCAGCAGCATGTCGACCCCGGCGCCGCGGGCCGCAGCGATAGCCCCGGCCACGTCACCATCCATGATGAATTTGACGCGCGCGCCGGCGGCCCGGATCTGGTCGACCAGCGGCTCGTGACGCGGGCGTTCGAGGACGCACACGGTGACCTGGTTGACCGGCTTGCCGAGCGCCTTGGCGACCAGCTTGATGTTCTGCTCGACCGGGAGCCGGAGGTCCACGAACTCGGCGGCTTCGGGGCCCACCACCATCTTCTCCATGTAGAACACGGCCGAGGGGTCGTACATGCTCCCCTTCTCCGCGACCGCGAAGACCGCGAGGGCGTTGTTGTAGCCCAGCGCGGTCAGGCGGGTGCCATCGATCGGATCCACGGCGACGTCGACGTCCGGGCCGGTGCCGTCGCCCACGGACTCGCCGTTGAAGAGCATCGGGGCCTCGTCCTTCTCTCCCTCGCCGATGACGACGGTGCCGTTCATCTGCACGGTGTCCATGAAGGAGCGCATCGCGTCGACCGCTGCGCCGTCGGCCAGGTTCTTGTCCCCCGCACCGACCCAGCGTGCTCCGGCGATGGCGGCGGCCTCGGTCACGCGGACCAGTTCGAGGGCGAGGTTGCGGTCGGGAGCGTTGGAGGCGGGGGTGATCATGAGGTCTCCTCGTCGTCGAGTTCAGGGCGATGTCATGGCCCGGACCTGCCGTTCCGACAGGCCGAGCGGTGCCTGACGTGCTCCTCGGACTCTACCCGGAGGGGGTGGCGCGCGAGGGGACTCGGGCCCTCCCGCTCTCAGGCGGTGACGGACTCCCGCTCCCCTGCCATGGCGCGGTCCTTGAGTGCGGCGCGCAGGGCGACGAACAGGGCGACCAGGCCGGCGGTGAGGATGATGTGTCCGAGGCCCGCGATGCCGGGGATCGCGGCGGTGGTGGTCGCGGGGTCCTGGCCGTCGAGGGTGAGGATGCCGCGCACGCCCTGCATCACCACGGTGAGCAGCAGGCCGATGTTGTAGGTCCAGTAGAAGACGCTGAAGGAGCGCCGGCCCGAGAGGGAGAGGACGGCATCCAGCGCCAGCACGATCAGGAAGACCAGCATCCCCAGGGCGAGGAAGTGGGTGTGCAGGGTGCTGAGCTGGGTGTCGACCCCGAGGGTGTCAGTGGCCTTGGTGTACTCGCGGTAGAAGAGGCCGGAGGCCACGCCGAGGATCATGTAGACGAATGAGGTGCTGAGCAGTCGGTTCATGTCATCAACACTAGAAAGCGTGCCGAGTCCTGTGATCGGCCAAAGGGTTGATCTGCGCTGGTCCGTGCAGGACGGCGCCCGCCGTCCCCGACAGTGCGGGGGCGACGGACGCCGTCGTGGTGCATGGCCCGGGACCGGGTCAGACAGTCCCGGATCAGACGATCATGCGGCCTTCGTCGCGGGCTTCCTTGGCGTCCTTGGCGAAGCCGCGGACGATCGTGATCAGGATGCCGAGCACGAGCACGGGCCACATCAGCACGTAGATGGTGAGCAGAGCGGTCATGACTGTTCTCCTCTCAGAGGGTGCGGACCGGCCGGAGCACGGTCACGCGGGGGACGGAGCGGCGGCCGGTCCGGTTGCCGCGAATGGATGGCGCAGCCGCCACGAAGGGGTGGCGCAGTTGCCGTGGACGGGCTGATCAGCTGTCGGTCGAACGCCCCACAGCAGCGGTGGCGCCCGGGAGGTCGATGTCCTCATCGGCGGTGAGGGTCTCGTCGTCGAAATCGCCGGTGACCTTGCGGATCGAGGAGAAGTCGAAGTTCTGCGTCGACCGGAAGCTCAGCAGGTAGCAGACCAGGAAGGAGACCGAGTAGGCCACCAGCGAGCCGGAGAGGGTCTCGAAGTCGCGCAGGTAGCCGAAGCCGAAGGGCAGCACTGCGAGGATGGAGACGACGCCGACGATCACGGCCACGCGCTTCCCGAAGAAGCCGAAGCTCATGATGCCGAGCACCACGCCCACGCCGATGATGGCGAGCAGCTCGACCACCAGTGCCCAGGCACCGGTGATCGGGATCAGCGTGAACCGCACCGGCAGGAACACCACCAGGGCGGCGATCACGGAGAGCGTGAACGCCTTGTTGGTGACCTTCTTCCAGTAGAAGGAGGCGATGACCGGGAACACCAGGCAGCCCCACAGCGCGCCGACGAAGACCAGCAGGTCCAGGATGTTGAACTTCGCCGTGGCGAAGTACAGGGCCAGGCCCGTGGCGACGATCATCGTGAGGCGGCCGATGAGGATCATCAGCTTCGGGTTCACGTTCTTGCGGCCGACGGACTGGCCGTAGATGTCTGTCATCACGATCGAGCTGAGCGCGGCCAGGTCGGAGTCTGCAGTCGAGGACAGCGAGCCGATGATCATGATGAATGCGAGCGCGACCAGCGCGACGGGCAGGTAGGTGCCCACCATCTGCGGCATCAGGTTGTTCACATCGCCGCCCATGGGCTCGACGCCCAGGTACAGCGCCATCACGCCCAGCATCCCGATCCCGATCACGGTCGCGCCGTAGCCGATCGTGGCGGTGATGAAGGTGGGCTTGATGAGGTCCTCGCGCACGGCGAAGAGGCGCTGGGCGATGGTCTGGTTGCCGATCGCGTAGGCGAGCACGGCGGCGATATACGGCGCACCCTGGTTCATGAAGGCGTCGGAGGAGAAGAAGCTCTCCTGCTGCGGCGTGACGTGGCCGGCTGCCACACCTTCGGCGAATATCGACGGGCCGCCGGCGAGGAGGAACACGGCCGGGATGATGATGACGGCAGCGCCGAGCATCGCCACCACCTGTGCGAAGTCAGTGAGGACGGAGGCGCGGAAGCCGGACCACAGGGTGTACATCAGGACCCCGGCGGCGATGATGAGGATGCCGTGACCGAAGTTCAGCGGGGAGAGCATCGCGATGATCGCGCCCCCGGCGATGAAGTTCGAGGTCAGGGAGATGACCGAGCCGAGCACGTTGGAGCCGGCGAGCATCAGCTGCGAGGAGCGGCCGTGGCGGGCGTACATCACCTCGGCGAGGGTGTGGGCGCGCGGGGCGACTTTGCGGATCCGCTTGCCGAAGGGGTAGATGAACAGGATCATCAGCGCCCCCCAGAGCCCGTAGTGGATGGGGCCGGAGACGCCATAGGTGTAGCCGGCGGTGACCGAGGCGTACATCGAGGACGCCCAGATCCAGGTGGCGGTCATCGAGGCGGCGGAGACGCCGAAGCCGATCTTGTTACCGGCGGTCATGTAGTCGTCGGCGTTCTCCTTCTTGCGGGAGATGGAGACGGACATCCACATCGTGGCGCCGTAGAACAGGATCAGGAGGAGCAATACTCCGACGATTCCGAGCTGGACGATCTCACCTGAGGGCGCGGGCGGCACTGGGCTTCCTTTCATTGCGGACAACTGGTCTCCTGCAACCGGTCATCCGCGCACGCTGTTCAGAGCGCGCTGGCATCAGGGCGGAGCCCTGCGGGGCCGACCGGCAATCGACCCCCTCGCACGAGCCGTTCTTCGTCCACCCGGGCGGCGCCTGGCGCCTGCTCCGGGGACGGGACGGCGGCCGCAGCTCTTCGGCCCTCCCGGGACGGTCCGCGGCTCACATCGCACGTGGAGCCGTATAGATACTCGCACAGTGCATGCCGCTTGGCTACCGGGCGGGTAACATATCGATAAACTATGCAGGTCACAGCGCGTAAACTTTTTGTCGGACAAACTGATTCCGGGTAGCTTTTCAGTCGATCTGCATGTCGATGCACTCTGCGTTCCCCTCGCCCGCTCGCCTGCATCCTTCCCGTCCGCTCGCCCGCCTCCTCCCCGTCTGCACTCTCCCCAGAAGCGTCGAATGCATCCGATGGCATCTACTCGCTCTCCCGCAGACGCCCCACGTAAAGTGCGGACATCGACGTCGGTCGCATCGGTGCGGCCAGAAATGAGGAGACATGAGCGCCAGGCGCATCGGACTGATCGGGTGCGGCGACGTCTCGGTCGTGCACTTCGAGGCGATCCGGGACATCGAGGGACTCGAGCTGGTGGGTGTCGCCGACACTGACCCGCAGGCGCTCGCCCGCGCCACCGAGGCCACCGGGGTCCCCGGCTTCACCAGCACCCAGGAGCTGATCGATGCCCTGAAGCCCGACGCGGTGCACGTGACCACCCCGCACGACGAGCACATCAACCCCACCCTCACCGCGCTGGCCGCCGGGGTGCATGTGCTGCAGGAGAAGCCCCTCGCGCACACCCTCGAAGAAGGACAGCGCCTGGTGGACGCCCTGAAGAGCGCGGGTCCCGATGCTCCGAAGGTGGGCATCTGCTTCCAGAACCGCTACAACCTCGCCAGCGAGCGCCTGCGCGAGCTGCTCGCCTCCGGTGAGCTCGGCGCGGTGCGCGGGGCCTGGGCCTCGGTGGTGTGGACCCGCAGCGCGGACTACTACCGTGCCAAGCCCTGGCGCGGCACCTGGGCGAACTCCGGTGGTGGCCTGCTGATCAACCAGGCGATCCACACCCTGGACCTGGTGCAGTGGCTGCTGGGCGGCGTGGAGCGCACCGACGGGCACGTCGCGACCCGCAAGTACGGGGACGTGATCGAGGTCGAGGACACCGCGGAGCTGCTGCTGCATCACCCGGGCGGCGTGACCACGTCCTTCTACGCGACCCTCACCGCCCCCCAGCACCGCCCCGTCGAGGTCGAGCTGGACTGCGAGAACGCCTACGTGACGCTGCGCGGCGGCACCGATGGCGGGCTCACCATCCGCTGGGCCGACGGGCGAGTGGACACGATCGGCGAGCGCTCGGTCACCTCCGGCGGCCGCTCCTACTGGGGCGTCTCCCACGAGCTGCTGATCCGGGACTTCTACGAGCACCTCGAGGACCCCGAGCCCTTCTGGATCGGTCCGCAGGAGGCGATGGCCTCGCTGGAGATCCTCAAGGAGGCCTACCGGCTGAGCGGCGTGGGCGCGGGCGCCTGAGCTCTCCGTCCTGAACCCGGTGGCCTGAGCTCTGCGGCGACCGCAGGACCGCAGGCCCCCTGCCTTCCGGGCCCCGTCGACGCACCGACGGGGCCCGGACTGCTCCGCCGGCGCGGCGCTGGTCGACGAGTTCGGGCTTGCAGGACTCCGGGCTCGCGGCCGAGCAGCAGCCCGGGCCGGGGCACCTGTCCATCGCGACGGCGCGGAGGAATCGCTCGCCCTAGCCCTCTGCGACCAGTTCTGTCTCCTCAGCCGCGGGAGAGCTCGACGGAGCGCACCGTTGTATTGCCCTTGGTGTCCACGAAGACCAAGTTGCTCCCCACCCGGTAGTTGGATGCTGCATTGTTCGCAATCCTGAAGGTCTTCATCCGCTCGTCGAAAGTTCCGTCGAGATAGGTCTCAGTCACCGTGATCCTGAGCTCGTTCTCCCTGCCCGGCAGACGGGTGACGACGGCGATCATCCCGTTGGCGCCCAGCACCTCGCTGTTGGCGGCAAGGCCCGTGATCTCCGGGGCGACGGGCTCGGCGCTCGGCGCGTCGGCTGCCTGACGTCCTGCCTGCGCTTCGATCGCGATGCGGAGCGTGTCCACCCCTGTCGCGGAGTTCGGCCGCTCACTCCTCGCGGCGCTCCACGATGCCACTGCGCAGCAGGTAGCGCAGCACGTTGCTCGCCGTGCGCTGCATCTCCCCCAGGGTGAGGCCGTCCTCGCGGGCGAAGGAGTCCATGATCGCGTCGTCCCGAGTGGTCCCGAAGTGGACCTTCGCCCCGGGCATCAGCACATCGACCTGCGCCCGCACTCGGTAGGCGCTGTCGCGCAGGGCCGGGAAGTGCGGATCGGGCTCGTTGCGCATCCACCAGTCGGTGACGACATTGCCGTCGTAGCCCCACTCCCCGCGCAGCACCGTGGTGACGAGGTCGTAGTGGTAGTGACCCCACACCCCGTTGATGCGGTTGTACGAGGTCATGAGGTTCTGCGGGGGCGCGACACGGACCAGGATCTCGAAGCCGCGCAGGTAGATCTCCCGCAGGGCACGCTCGGAGACCCGGGAGTCGCTCACGGTGCGCTGGGTCTCCTGATTGTTGGCGGCGAAGTGCTTGGGGCAGGCGGAGACCCCCTGGGACTGCACCCCGGCCACGATCGCACTCGCCATCGCTCCGGTGAGCAGAGGATCCTCCGCGAAGTACTCGAAGTTCCGCCCGCACAGGGGATCGCGGTGGATGTTCATCCCGGGGGCGAGGATCATGTCGGACCCCTTGTCGAGCATCTCCTGACCATGCAGCACCGCCAGCTCGCGCACCGCCTGGACATCCCAGGAGGATGCGAGCGCGGTGCCGCACGGGAGCAGCGCGGCGATCGTCGCCAGCCGCAGCCCGGAGGGCCCGTCGGTCGTGGTCGCGGGCGGAATCCCGCGACTGCGCAGGGCTTCGGTCACCCCGCCCAGCGTTCCGGCGTTCCCGGGAGCCCCCAGGGGGCTGTCCATCACGAGGTCGCCGTAGGCGAGGCTGGTGAGCTCCTCGGGGCTCAGCGTCGCGACGAAGTCCGTCAGCTCCGCTCGCCCGGCGATCACATCCTCGAAGCTCACCTCCGACCCGGCCTCAGTACCCGCAGCAGGCACGAGCGCGGGCGGGAGGCGGTCCAGGATCCGCTGGGCGAGATCGACGCTCGCGGTGGGCACCGGCTCCCAGCCCACCTGCGCGCGGCCCTCGGCGTCCCGCTCCATCACCATCCGGTCGAAGCCGTGGCCGGGCTGGACCGCGGCGACCTCCTCCAGCTGCCGCACCACCTGCAGCTCCCCGAGGTGGATAGAGCCTGCCAGGGACGCCTGCCGCACGTCGGCGCCGACGAAGACGCGGTACTCCCCCGGCTCGAGCACCCAGGCGCTGCGGTGTCCGGTCGCGCCGGTGTCGTCGTAGCTGGCCAGGTCCTCGAGCTGGACGGTGAGGGGAACGTTCTGGTTCTGGCCGGGCTCGAGCTCGGTAGTACGGGCGAAGGCGGCGAGGGAGCGGGCAGGCTTCGACAGCGCGCCATCCGGGGCCTGGACGTAGAGCTGGACGACCTCGGAGCCGCTGCGCGCTCCGGTGTTGGTGACGGTGGCCTGCACGGACAGTCCGGCGTCGGTGGCTGCGACTCCCGACGCGGCGATCTCGAAGGAGCTGTAGCCGAGCCCGAAGCCGAAGGGGAACAGCACCTTCTCCTGTGCGAAGGTCTCGAAGTAGCGGTAGCCGACGAAGATGTCCTCGACGTACTCGCTCACCTCCGGGTCACCGAAGTTCCCGGCCGAGGGGTAGTCCTCGTAGCGGTGGGCGATGGTGTCGGTCAGGCGTCCGCCGGGCTCGACTGCCCCGGTGAGCACGTCGGCCGCGGCGCGCCCGCCCTCCATCCCACCGGACCAGGCCAGCAGCACTGCGGAGAGCGGGAAGTCCTCGACCCAGGAGAGGTCGATGACGTTGCCGGTATCCACCAGCACCACGGTGCGCTCGAAGCTGGTGGTGACCTGGTCCAGCAGCTCTCTCTCCGCGGTCGAGAGGTAGTACGCGCCCGGCTCGAGGACGTTGTCACGGTCCTCGCCGGCTGCCCGGCCGATCACCACCACGGCGCTGTCATTGCGCGCGGCGGAGGCGGCGATGATGCCCGCCGCGAGCTCCGGCTCGGGGAAGGAGCGGGGCCACTGCCCCCAGTCCTGGCCGGGATCTGCGGGATGCTGCGCGGAGAAGGCCTCGTAGAGGGCGGCGAGCTCCTCGTCGACGATGACCTCGCCGCCCTCCCGGAGGGAGTCCAGCAGGTTGGTGACATACGGCGGGTTCACATCGCCGCCGGAGCCGTAGCCCACCGCGATCCAGTCCTTCTGGATGCGGCCGAAGACGGCCACCCGCGAACCCTGTGACAGCGGCAGCACGCCGTCGTTGCGCAGCAGGATGGTGCCGCGGGCGGCAAGGGAGCGGGCTCGGGAGGCCAGCTCGGGGTCGACGCGCTGCTCTGCATCGGGAGCAGCGGCGGTCACGGCGGTGGAGGTCTGCGAGAGCAGGGTGTCGGTCATGGTGCAGGCACTTTCGTCAGCGGCACCGCCAGAAGCGGGCCGCGGGATGGAGCAGGCCGATGACGGGCCAGGGGTGAGGAAGGGCAGGGGCCCCGGGTGATGCAGGGTCAGCCCTTGATCGCCCCCGTGAGCACACCCTTGGTGAAGAACCGCTGCGCGAAGGGATAGACGATGAGGATCGGGATCGTCGCGACCACCACGATCGCCATCTGCACGGTCTGGGCAGGCGGGGCGGGACGGTCCGGGGCCTGGAGATCGCTCATCGCATTGCCCTGGACGACGTACTGGTTCAGCACCAGCTGGATCGGCCACTTCGTGGTGTCGTTGATGTAGAGCAGGGCGTTGAAGAACGAGTTCCAGTAGCCGACGGCATAGAACAGGGCGATCACCGCGAGCACCGCCTTGGACAGCGGCAGCACGATCGAGCCGAAGATCCGGAACTCGCTGGCCCCGTCGATGCGAGCCGACTCGAGCAGCTCGCTGGGCAGCTCCATGAAGAAGTTGCGCATCACGATCATGTTGAAGGCGCTGATCAGCCCCGGCAGGATCAGTGCCCAGTAGCTGTCCAGCAGGCCCAGCTGCTTGATCAGCAGGTAGTTCGGGATGATCCCGGCGCCGAAGAACATCGTGCACAGCACCAGCACCATCGCGCTCTTCGCATAGGGGACATCGCGGGTACGGGTGAGCCCATAGGCGAGCGTCGAGGTGAACAGCAGCGACAGCAGGGTGCCGACGATCGTGATCCCTGCGGTGACCAGCAGGGACCTGGTCACCACGCCGCCGGCGAAGATCGATTCATAGGCCGCACTGGAGAACGACGTCGGGATCAGCTGCCCGGAGGTCACGGAGCCGGCGTCGGCGAAGGAGAACAGGATGACGTACAGGAACGGGTAGAGCATCACCACGGCGATCATCGCGATGGCCGCCACCTTCAGCGCCTGCATCGTGGGCGAGGGGGTCCCCATCCAGGGCGGACGCCCTGGGGATCGGCGGGGGCCCTTCGCGCGGCGGGGCGCGGCGGGCTGGGCGATCTGGTCGATGACGGCCATCAGAAGATTCCTCCGGTTCCGAGGCTCTTCGCGATGCGATTCGCGAAGATGACGAGGACAGTGGCGATGACGCCCTTGAGCAGTCCGGCGGCCGCGGAGAGCCCCCAGTCACCGCCGGCGATGCCGCGGAAGTAGACGAAGGTGTCCAGCACCTGCGCCGCATTCGCGCCGACAGCGGGCTGTTGCAGCAGCAGTTGTTCGAAGCCGACGGTCAGCACGTTGCCCACGGTGAGGATGAGCAGCAGGGAGATGACGGGCACCAGGCCGGGCAGGGTGATGTGCCACATGCGCCGCCAGGAGCCGGCGCCGTCGGTCGCGGCGGACTCGTACAGCTCGGTCGGGATCGCCGAGATCGCGGCGAAGAAGATGATCGTCCCCCAGCCGATGTCCTTCCAGATCACCTGGCTGACCACGAGGATCTTGAACGTCTCGGGGTTGGTCATGATGTTGACGCCGTGGATCCCGATCGCCTCGAAGAGCTGGGCGACCGGGCCCGCACCGCCGAGGATCTTCTGCCAGATCGCGATCACGATCACCCAGGAGATGAAGTGCGGCAGGTAGACGACGGTCTGGATGATCCGCTTGATCCCCTCCCCCAGCAGGGAGTTCAGGAACAGCGCCAGGATGATCGGTGCGGGGAACGCGAAGACGATCTGCAGCAGCGAGATGACCAGGGTGTTGACGACGGCGCGCAGCACTTCGTCGTCGGTGAAGAGGTTCGCGAAGTTCTGCAGTCCCACCCACTCGGACTCGAAGACGCCCCGGAACGCGGAATAGTCCTGGAAGGCGACCACATTGCCCGCGAGCGGGACATAGGCGAACAGCAGGAAGAACAGCACACCGGGCACGATGAACACATACATCTGCCACTCGCGCTTCATCCGCTGCCACCGGGACCGGGACCGAGGGCGCGGTGGCCCCGCAGGTGGCTCGGGGTGCGTGGGACTCTCCTCGGGGACGCTCGCGACCGCCTGCGCGATCGCCGGGGACTCGACGTCCCGTGCTCCGATGCTCATCGAAGGATTCCTTCCTGGGCCGCGCCGGGGGCGCGGGTGGTGGGTGAGGGGCTGGAGATCCCCGGGAGCGCGTCGAGAACGGCCTCGCGCGGGGTGCACCGGGCGACGGGCAGGTTCTCGAGCAGCTGGTCGAAGATCTCCTGGGCGTGCGAGGGCGCGGGGCCCTGCTCGGACGTCCCCCAACCAGCGGCGAAGCGGATGATCTCCTCCCAGCGCTCGGGTGGGGTGATGATCTGCGGCGAGGTGTCGCGGGCGATCTTCTTCCAGGTCCAGAACGTCCAGGGGATGTCGTGCTGCTCGAACAGGCCGAACGCGTCGGAGTACCACTGATCGTCGTTCTCACCGCTCTCCCCCATCCACAGCGGAAGGCCCAGCCGTTCGCGAAGATCGAGATGCTGCTGGATGCTCTGAGTCGTCGGTTCCGACCAGTACTTGTGGAAGTGGACGCAGGAGTTCTCGTCCCAGATCTGATCGATCCCCTCGAAGCGGGTCGCCCAGTTCCAGCCTTCGATGGAGAGCAGATGGTGGGGGTCCGCCTCGCGGATCACCGCGATCACGTCGCGGTAGAACTCCGCCAGCCGCGGCACCAGGGCTGCGTGCTTCTCCGGCAGCGGTTCGTTGAGCAGGTCATAGGCGCTGACGGTGGGCTCATCGGCATAGCGCTGTGCCAGCAGCCGCCACAGGCGCAGCCCCTGCTGGTAGGCGGCGGGGTCGGTGAAGAGCTCGGGCAGGCGACGCGGTGAGTCGTCGATGTTCTCGCCGGTCTGGCCTCCGGGGGCGCCGTGGAGGTCCAGCACGCAGCTGATCCCCGCCGCGCGGCACCAGTCGATCGTGCGATCAACGTGCGCGATGCCCTCGTCGATCAGATCGTGGCCGTCGAACAGCGCGCGGGCATTCAGCGGCAGCCGCACATGGTCGAAACCGGCAGCCGCGATCTGGGTGATGTCCTGCGCCGTGAGGAAGCGCGCTCGATACTTCGCCCAAAACTCCGCGGCGGCGGCGGCCCCGAGCAGCTCGGTGACGAGCTGCTCGATGCGGCGCGGCGAATCGACCGGTCCCTCCAGGTCCCACATATATCCCTCCGGCAGCAGCCAGCCACCCAGCCCCATGCCGCGCCGGAAGGGGAGCGCTCCCTCAGGAGCGACGATGCTCGCCCCCTCGCGCCGGTAATACCTCGACTGCGTCATCCCTGGTCTCCTGTTCCTGGCCATCGAGCGGAGGCGCTAAGGTGCCGAACATGCCCAGCGCCTCCATGGATCCGGCCGATGCCTCCCTCGGCCCCCGAGCTCGTCGCTCTGCGCTGCGCCGCAAGGAGATCCTCGAATCCGCCGCCCGCACCATCGGCCAGCGCGGCTACGCGGGGGCCACGCTGGCGGCGATCGCCGAGGATGTCGGCATCTCCGCCCCGAGCCTCCTGCACCACTTCCGGAACAAGGAATCCCTGCTCACAGAGCTGATCGACTACCGTGACGACGTCTCGCGGGACATCGGGGGAACGTCCTTCGACGCCGGCGGGCAGGCGGCGCTGGACCACCTCGGCGACACCGCCGCCGCCAACACCGCCAACCGCGGGCTGACCCAGCTGTACGCGGTGCTCCTCGGCGAATCGATCACCGAGGGGCATCCCGCGCAGTCCTACTTCCGGGATCGTCTCGCGGGGCTGCGGGTCATGGTGCGCGACGCGATCCTCACCGCCGTCGCGGATCCGACGATCGCCGAGGCCGATGTCCTGGAGACCTCGGCGGCGATCGTGGCTGTGATGGATGGCGTGCAGTACCAGTTCCTGCTCGACCCCGGCGCCGTGGATATGACCGCGGTGACCCGTCGCACCATCCGGGCCCTGCTCGCCGACCTCAGGAGCGGCTCCGCGATGGGCGATGAGCACTGACATCGCTCAGGACGCCTCGTCGAGCGCTGCGGTGTACTCGTCGCAGAGGGTCTGCCCGCCGCCGCTGAGCCATGCCTCGCGGTAGGCCGCCAGCTCGCTGAGCGGGCGCCGACCGGTGATGAAGCCGTTGCGATAGTCCTCGTTCAGAGAATCCAGCTTCGCGTTGAGGGTCGCGGCGCTGGGTGCGATGGTCCCGGCCACCGGGTTCGGGACGGTCGCCGAGACGAGCTGCTCCATCGTGGTGCGGAAGTTGTCGACGTAGTCGGTGAGGGTGGCGCCGATCGAGAAGATCGGCGAGTTGAAGGCGCCCAGCCACTGCAGCGCCGCCCGGTCCGCGTCGGCCTGCTCGTCCTCGAGCCCGACGACCTCGTGGTCCGGTCCGAACTCATAGTTCACGCCCTCGGTGCCCGAGCCGATGAACAGGGCCTCCTGGGAGCCGAAGGGGGCACGCCAGTAGTTGATCACGCCCAGCAGGGCGTGCAGGCGGGCCTCGTCCTCGGCGGCTTCGGCGGAGATCGCGACGATGCCCCAGTAGCCGTCGTCGCGCTGGATGACGATGTCCCCGCCATCGAAGGCCGGCGGCACGAAGAACTCGGGCTCGGCCTCCGGGGTGGAGTCGACGACCTGGCCGATGATCGGGTTCCCGAAGAAGCCGTTGAAGGAGTCGATGGTCAGGGCGATCTGCCCGGTGGTGAACAGATCCGGCAGTTCGCCGCCGATCCCGTCGGGGTGGATGACCCCGGCATCCCACAGCTGCTTCTCGAACTCCATGACCTGCTCGAAGGCATCGGTCATCAGCACATTGGTGACCTTGCCGGCGTCATCGAGCTGCCAGGTGGTGCCCGCGCGGAACATCCACTCGAACATGGCCTGCTCGTTGCCGCCGATCGTGGACATGCCCCAGATCTGCTTGCCGTGCGCGGTGCCGAGGCCGGCGATATCGGTCATCACCTGCAGCCACTCCTCCGCCGTGGACCCCATGGAGTCGTGACCGGCCAGACGCATCAGGTCGGCGCGAACGAGCGGGAAGTTGGTGAGGAAGGGGTTCTCGTTCGGGACGCCGTAGATGTGGCCGTTCTTCGCGGAGACCTGCCAGGCGTTGGTGGAGACGTTGGCCAGGTTCGGCCACTTGAGGATGTTGTCCCCGGAGAGCACCTCGGAGAGGTCCGCGAAGGCTCCATCGGCGAGCGCGCGCTGGCCGATCGCATCGGTGTCCTGCACGAAGGACAGATCCGGCACCGAGCCCGAGGCGATGGTGGTGGAGAACTTGTCGTTGTATCCGTCGGCCGCGGTGAGCGTGGGGGTGAAGGTGACGTTCAGCCGCTCCTCCAGGGCCTGCCAGTACTCGTTCTGCTCGCGAGGGCGCGGCGGTGCGCCCCAGAGGACCTGGAAGGTGGTGACCTCGTCGCCGGTGCCCGGCGCTTCGTCGACGGAGGTGAAGTACTCCTTCAGGGGCGAGGTGAAGATCATCGGCATGCCTTCCACCTCGGAGGCGATGCCGCCCTCCGGGACCGGAGGCTCGACGTGGGTGGGCAGCGTGAGCGCCTGTTCCTCGAAGCCGCCGGAGCCGGATCCTCCTCCGGAGGAGCTGCCGCAGGCGGCGAGCCCGCTGACGGCGAGGGCGGTCGCGCCGAGTCCGAAAACGGCACGGCGGGAGGGGCGGAACGGGCGAGGCGAAACGTTGGTCATGACGCTCTCCTTTGAGGTCGACAGGAACGGGATCAGCCAAACACCTAACGAACGTTAGGCGTTCATGTCGAGGAGCGTACAGGGACGCCGCAGGCTTGTCTGTGACTCCGGTCGTCACGATCGGGTAACGGCTTCCGACGGAATCTCGCGCGCGCGAGCAGGTCTTTGATCACACCCTTGACCTGGTGTTCTGTACAGACTCGGGGGCTGGCGGCCTGCCCGCCGAGCACGCTAGCGTCGGCGCCGTTCCATCCCGGCCACCCGCCAGAGAGCGTTCTCCTCCCTCCCGCGGCGCCGGATCGCACAGCACCGACCACCGCAGAGCAGCGGTGGCGATCGCTCCGGAAAGGGCACCCCATGACCACTCGTCATCCCCGTCGCACCCTCCTGGCCACCCTCGGTCTCGCCGCCGGGGCAGGTGTCCTCGCACCTGCCGCCGCGGGGGCCGACGGGCCGCCCGATCGATCAGATCCGCGGGGCCGCTCCGCCGGCGCCCCCTCTCGCGGTCCGGACCGGGCGCCGGGGCGGAGGGGCATGCTCGCGCAGCAGCACCGCGTGGACCGCACGGGCGGGGTGGTGGCGACCCACGGCGAGCGCGAGGTCGTCTGGGAGCAGGTCGCCACCACCGCCCAGACCAGCTCGGCAGTGATCGACGTGGACCCTGAGGATCCCGGCCATCCCCTCGAGGGCTTCGGCCCGGCGCTGACCCATTCCGCGGCCTGGCTGCTGCTGCGGATGCCGCGCCGCCGCCGCCTGGAACTGCTCCGGGGGATGTTCTCCCCCACCGGCCCTCTGCGCCTCACCGCCCTACGGATTCCGCTCGGGACCAGCGACTTCGCCCCTGACGCTGGAGCCTCGACCTACTACACCTTCGCCGACGAGCAGGGCCCGGCGGATGATCCGCTGGCGCATTTCGACATCAGCCGTGACGAGGAGACGATCCTGCCGGTGCTGCGGGATATCGTCGAGATCGCGGGGACCCTGAGCGTGGTCATCTCGCCGTGGTCCGCTCCCGCGTGGATGAAGACCAGCGGTTCACTCATCGGTGGCCATCTGCTCGACGATGGGGCGACCCGGCAGACCTGGGCGAACTACCTCGCCCGCTCCCTGAAGGCCTACGAGCAGGCCGTCCCTGGCCTCACCGTCAGCGCGGTCACGGTGCAGAACGAGCCGCTCCACGAGACAGCGCAGTACCCCTGCATGGGAATGACGGCGGAGGTGCAGGCCGAGGTGATCGGCCAGCTGCTCGGAGAGCTCGACCAGCGCGGCTCGTCGGCGGCGGTGCTGTCCTACGACCACAACTGGGACCGGGTGGACTACCCGATGGCGGTGCTCGACGAGCTCCGCGCCACCGGACTCGACGATCCCGGACGGGTGGGCGCGGCGTTCCATGCGTACGCCGGAACTGCCGACGCGGTGGACCCGCTGCACGAGGCGCATCCGGAGGCTCCGCTGTGGTTCACCGAGCAGAGCGGCACCCAGGATCCCGCGAAACCCTATGAGGGCGACTTCGCCGACGGGATCTGGTGGATGTCCAACCAGCTCTTCCTGCCTGCGCTGCGTCATCACCACCGCGGCGTGATCCTCTTCAACCTCGTGCTCGACCAGGACGGCGGACCGGGACCGGCGACCTTCACCAACGGCACCGGCCTGTTCCAGATCGAGGAATCCACCGGTGAGCTGATCCCGAATGCGGAGCTGTACGTGATGGCCCACCACAGCCGGTTCCTCCCTCCGGGCACCCCGACCGTCGCCTCCACCGCCCCGCTGGGCCTGCCGAACGTCGCGGCACGGCGGGCCGACGGCTCCCTCGTGGTGGTCCTGCACAACGACGCTCCGGCGCGGGCCGTCACGGTCCGTGCCGGCGACCGGGTGCTCACGGCCGAGCTACCGGGCTGGACACTCGCCACTTTCGTGCTGACCCAGCACCAGCGGGTGCGCGGCGGGCGGTGAACCCTCGACGGTGCGCGGCCAGGCGGTGAACGGGCGTGCGGCGAGCAGTGCCCGGCACTACTCTCACCCCATGGCAGAGCATCCCGCGACCGGCGGGCACCGGACACACCGCTCGGGCGGATATGCCCTGGCCTTCGGTCTGCTCGCCATCGCGTGCGCGCTGATCCCGGTGATCGGTGACCTGGTCGCCGTGCCCATCGCGGTCGTCGCGGTCGTCTGCGGCGTCGTCGGCGTCGGCCACTACGACGCCGGCCGGGCCCCGCGGATGCTCCCCGCACTCGCGGGTGCCATCCTGGGCGCCGTGGCGCTGCTGCTCGTAGTGGTGGGACTCATCGCGACGAGTCCGCTGGGCTGATCCTCGTCCGGGACGCCGGCGCTCTCGTTCTTCGCAGTGCCGGACGAGCTGGTGGTGTGGCTGGTCGAGCAGGGCGCCGACATCAACCAGCCCGACGCGTACGGCGAGACCCCTCTGCATCATCACGCGGGCTCCTGGCGCGGCAACCCGACGCTGATCCTGCAGCTCGGCGCCGACCTCCATGCCCGCGACGCCAGCGGACAGACGGCCCTGTTCGGGGCCATGATGCATCCCGGGCACGTGCGCACCCTCCTCGAGGCGGGCATCGACGTCAACGCCCTGGATCAGGAGGGCGAGACCGCCCTCGAAGCTCGCCTGCGGCGCACGAGCACCCACGAGATCACCGAGGTCACCGAGTCCGTGCAGCTGCTCCTCGCAACTGGGGCGCAGATCCCCGAGGGGATCGGCGAGGAGGTGCGCGCCCTCAGCGAGGACTTCGAGCGGATCCGCGAAGATTATGCCCCCGAGTCCGTCGAGGAGACGGGCGCCGCCGTCCAGGAGCTGTGCCGGCTCTTCGGGGTCGTGCCGGCCGCGGAGGTCGTGCGCCACGACGGCACCTCCCCCATCGACACCCGCGCGGACTCCCCCGTCGAGCAGTTCTCCGAGCTCTGGGATCTGCTGGTTCCCGGCATGGGACCGGCCGACACCGTGCAGGGCGAAGCCGTGCGCATCGTCGGCCGCGTGACCGCCGAGATCCATGGCACCGGCGGCGCGAACTGGGATACCGAGTTCGCGCGCATGATCACCGCGCTGCCCGCGCTGCTGAGTGCCCATACCGCCTCCGCAGCACAGTCCACCGCAGCAACGGCCACCACCGCAGACGCCTCCGGGACCTCGCCCGAGCTCGCGGCTGCCGAGCTGGCAGAGCTGGCCCGTGCGATGCGCAGCGGCGCGGCCGACGACATCGAGCTCGCGCGGCTACGAGACCTCGTCGTCGCCTGGGTGGCTCGGCACCCGGCACCGATCACCCTGCCGCCGCAGTCCTACCGCAGATAGCAGTCTCCTCGCAGGCAGCGGTCACCGCGGGTGCGCGTGGAGCAATGCTCAAGGAATGGTGCTCGAGGAAGGGTGCGCGACGAGGGGTGCCGCGAGTCCGTCAGCCCCAGCTCTCGGTGCGGTCCTTCAGCTCGCGGTACGCGCCCAGCACCTCAGGCGTGGGCTCGGCGCCGACGGTGCGGGACCCGCTGATCCTCCAGGTCGGCGCTTCGCCGGCGCCGGAGAGCGCCCAGGCGGCCTGGCGAGCCGCACCGAGGGCGACGTACTCCCCCTCGGGGGCGATCGTCACCTCGCGGCCGAAGATCGCAGGAGCCAGCTGCTGGACGGCCTGGCTGCGGGCAGCGCCGCCGATCAGGGTGATGCGGGCGGCGGCGGTGCCGGTGCGGTCCTCGAGCGCAGCGATCCCGTCGGCCAGCGAGCACAGCAGACCCTCGACATAGGCGCGGGCCACGTCCTCCCGGGTCGTCGCCGTGCTCATCCCGGTGAGGGTGGCGCGGGCGGTGGGACGGTTCGGGGTGCGCTCACCGTCGAAGTAGGGCAGCAGGGTCACCCCGTTCGCGCCGGGCACGGAGGCCAGCGCCAGGCGGGAGAGCTCCTCGTGCTCCACTCCGAGCAGCGCCCGGGCGGCCTCGAGGATGCGGGAGGCGTTGATGGTGGTGGTCATCGGCAGGAAGTTGCCGGTGGCGTCCGCGAAGCCGGTGACGGTGCCGCTCGCATCGCCGGGCCGGGTGGGGCTGACCATCGCGCAGACGCCGGAGGTGCCGATCGAGACGGAGACGTCGCCAGGGCCCTGCGAGAGGCCGAGCGCGGCACCCATGTTGTCGCCGGTGCCGGCGGCGATCACGGCGCCGCGGGCGGTGCGGGCCATGACCTCCTGGGGGGCGCCGGGCAGGCGGGGCAGCGCGAGTGCGGTGCCCAGCGCCCGCTCGGCCAGCTCGGGCGCCCAGGCCTCGGTGCGGGTGGAGTAGTAGCCGGTGCCGGAGGCGTCGCCGCGGTCGGTGAAGGGCGCGGCGCCCTGCTCGGCGAGGTGGAGGGAGACGTAGTCATGCGGGAGCAGCACGCTGGCGGCGCGCTTCGCGTTCTCCGGTTCGTGGTCCCGCACCCAGCGCAGCTTGGAGGCGGTGAAGGAGGCGACCATCAGGCTGCCGATCTCCTCGACAGAGGCCTCCGGCCCGCCCATCTCCTCGATCAGGGTCTGGGCCTCGGGCGCGGAGCGGGTGTCGTTCCACAGCAGCGCATCGCGCACCACCTCGCCCTGTGCGTCCAGGAGCACCATGCCGTGCTGCTGACCGCCGACGGAGACGGCGTCGGCGCGCTCCAGCAGCGGGCCGGCAGCCTCATCGACCGCGGCGAGCCAGGCGCGGGGGTCGACCTCGGTGCCGTCGGGATGGGTGGCGCGGCGCTGCTCGAGGATCTCACCGGACTCCGCATCGACGAGAAGGGCCTTGGTGGCCTGGGTGGAGGAGTCGATGCCGAGGACCAGGGGTGCCATCAGAGGGCCTTTCCGTCGTGAGTGCTGGAGCGGAGCGTGCTGGAGCAGATGAGTGCTGAACACATGGGTGCTGAACAGGAAGTGCAGCAGTGAAGGGGCGCTGGGGCGAGGATATGCCCCGCAGCGGAGCCGGGTGCCGCGTGCCGCGTGCCGGGGGTGCCGGGGAGCCGAGCCGCCGAGCGATCCGAACGCAAGGCGCGAGCCGGGCGCTGCGCGAGCCGCTCCCGACGATTGTGCGCTGAGGACCTATATCGGTGTCCCGTATAGGTCCTCAGCGCACATTCCCGCGGCGGTCACGCAACGATCACGCGATCACGCAGAACTCACGGGAGCTCGGGAGCTCGAGTGAGGCGGGCGAGTCGGATCAGGCGCGGAAGCCGATCAGGTGCTGCATGGCCAGCTGCTGCAGGCGCACGAAGCCGAAGTTCCGCTCGCCGGCCTTGTCCGCGTCGAAGTCCTCGAAGGTGGAGCGATCCGCGAGCAGGTCCGCGAGGGACTCGCCCTTGGCGAGGGTCGGCTCGGCGAGCTCCTCGACGCCGGAGTACTTCAGCGCCTCCTGGACCTCGGGGTCCTGACGGAACGCGAGTGCGCGCTCCTTGAGCATCAGGTACATCTCCATGTTCGCCGCAGCGGAGTCGTACTGACCCTGCTCGTGCTCGGTGCGCGAGGGCTTGAAGTCGAAGTGACGGGCACCCACGTAGGCGCCGGGCTTGGACGGGAAGCCGTTCTCGAGCAGATCCACGGTGAAGAAGGCGGAGATCAGGTCGCCGTGACCGAACACGAGGTCCTGGTCGTACATCGGGCCGTGCTGGCCGTTGAGGTCGATGTGGAAGAGCTTCTCGCTCCACAGCGCCTGAGCGAGCCCATGGGTGTAGTTCAGGGTCGCCATCTGCTCGTGGCCGGTCTCGGGGTTGATGCCCACGATGTCGCCGTGCTCGAGCTGCTCGATGAAGGCCAGGGCGTGGCCGACGGTGGGCAGGAAGATGTTGCCGCGGGGCTCGTTCGGCTTCGGCTCGAGGCCGATGCGCATGTCGTAGCCCTTGTCCTTGATGTAGCCGGCCACGGTGTCCAGGCCCTCGCGGTAGCGCTCGAGCGCTGCGAAGAGATCCTTGGAGCCGTCGTACTCCGAGCCCTCACGGCCGCCCCACATCACGAAGGTGGTCGCGCCGAGCTCGGCGGCGAGATCCACGTTCGCCAGGACCTTGCGCAGGCCGAAGCGGCGCACGTCGCGGTCGTTGGAGGTGAACGCGCCGTCCTTGAAGACGGGGTGGGCGAAGGTGTCGGTGGTGACCATCTCGATCACGAGGCCGGTCTCGTCGGTGACGGACTTCAGCTGATCGATGATCTTCTGACGCTCGGCGGGGGTCGCGTCGAAGGGGACCACGTCGTTGTCGTGGAAGGTGAAGCCCCAGGCGCCGAGCTCGGAGAGCTTGCGGATGTGGGCGCTCAGCTCGAGCGGCGGGCGGGTGGCGGAACCGAACTGGTCGCGCGCCTCCCAGCCGGTGGTCCACAGACCGAAGGAGAACTTGTCGTCGCGAGTGGGGGTGGGGGCTGCCATGGTGAGGCTCCTTCGTCGTTGCTCTTGGCGTGCTCTCGGCGTGCTCTCATCGCAACACCGCTGTTAGTAAGTTACCGTAACTAACGCCGCCGTGCCAAGCTATCCCCAGATATTCGGGTTCAGCGTGCCGCATCGCCTGCATCGGAGCCGGCGATTCAGCGAACCCAGCGAACCCTCGGAAGGGGCCACAGGTGCAGTCCACTCATCTGCGTGAGCACAACCTGTCCATCATCTTGGGCGCGCTGGCCACCGCCGCCTCAACAGCTTCCCCCCTCTCCCGTGCCGGGCTCGCCAAGCGCACTCGGCTCACCAAGCCGACCGTCTCCAAGCTGGTCGAAGAGCTGGTGGGCGCTGGCCTGGCCGAAGAAGGGACGCCGATCTCCGCCGGTGCCGGGCGACCGATGGTGCCGTTGACCCCCGCCCGCGGCACCCTGCTGGCGATCGGGCTCGAGATCGCCGCCGACCATGTCGCCTGCCTCGGCATCGACCTGGCCGGCGAGGTGCTGAGCCATCGCATCGAGTACCGGAAGGTCACCGCGACCTCCGCCGAGGAATCAATCGACCTCGCCGCCGAGCTGGTGGGCAAAGTGCGCGCCGACGCCGGCAACCTGCCGGTGGTCGAGGTGGTCGTCGCCGTGCCCGGCCGCATCGCCCCGGACGATGGCCGGGTGCTCTCGGCCCCGAACCTGGACTGGACCGAGGTGCCGCTCGTGGCTCGGCTGCTCGCCCATCCGCAGCTCGCAGGCCTGTCGGTGCGCGCCCAGAACGACAACCGACTCTCGGTCCTCACCGAGATCGACCATCGCCCCGGCGAATCCTTCATCTACCTGCGAGGATCGACCGGCATCGGCGGCGCGGTGGTGCTCGACGGCGCACTGATGACCGGCGTGCACGGCTGGGCCGGGGAGTTCGGGCACACAGTCATCGAGCCGGGCGGCGCCACCTGTCGCTGTGGACGCCAGGGCTGCTTGGAGGCCTACGTCTCCTATCACGCGCTGCGGGAACGGGCGGGCCTCAGCGACGACATCCTCATCGACGACCTGGTCGATGCGCTCGCCCTCACCCGGGACCGCACCGAGGTGATCGGCATGATCGGGCGCTCGCTGGGCCTGGCGATCGCGAACGCCCTGAACGTGCTGGACCTGACCACTGTGGTGCTCTCGGGATACCTGGCGCCGATCGCCGACGAGCTCGAGCCGGTGATCCGCGAGACCGTGGAGCGGCACGCCCTGGCGGTCGAGGCCGGCCCGGTGCTGATCGCGCGCTCGGACGGCCAGGTCGACCCGGCCCTGCATGGCGCAGCACGCGCGGCCCTGCAGCCGGTGTTCAACGCCCCCGGGGCGTGGATCGCGCGGGCGCATCACGTCCGCGCGCCTCACGTCACGGCCTGAGTCGCAGCCACTGCCGCAGCCGCGATGGGGCGGCCGACGGGCCCGGTGCCACCCGCCCTGCCGGGCAGAGCGAAACTCCGCGATCCCGCCGCACGTGCCGGCGGCACGCCAGAGCGCCGTTTGATGACCTCACCACCAGAAGCATTGCATTCCGGTCCGCGCAACTTTTCGATGACTTTTCAGGATCGAAGCATCGACCCCTCGACGGCGCGATGACCACCGTGACCTGGGAAAGCACTCAAGAGCGCACAAAGTTTCACGTTTTCTGCAATGCCCTTGACCGCCCGTCGGCCGCTCCCTACTCTGGTGACGAACAACCCGTGGGGTATAAGTTTTCGAGAAACTTTTCATTCCATGGGAAGGGACGAATCGCGGCAGGGACGCTGCGACCAGTCCCTTCCCGACGGGCTGCGCCGCCGCCAGCTCACAGCTGAACCTGCGGCAACGGATGCTCGGCCGCGCACGATGCTCCACGAATCCGCTCTCTCATCTCGCCCCAGGAGTTCCCGATGATCACCCCCCGCTCACCGCTCACCAGCCGCCGCACCTTCGTGGGCCTGACCGCCGCGACCCTCGGCGCGCTCACCCTCGCCTCCTGCGGAGGCTCCGAAGAGGCTGAGGTCGACGCCGCCTCCCAGAACGTCGGCGCGATGGAGACCTTCGAAGCCGATCAGCAGTTCAAGGCCACCGAGCCGATCACCGTCTCGATCCTGTGGACGGACTGGCCCGAGCAGCCCGTCAAGGAGACCTGGCAGGTCTTCGACCGCATCAAGGAGCTGACCAATGTGCAGCTCGAGCTCACCCATGTCCCCTTCAGCGACTCCGTGGAGAAGCGCAGCCTGCTGATCAGCGCGGGTGATGCGCCCACGATCATCCCCCTGATCTACCGCGGCGACGAGACCCCCTTCGTCTCCTCCGGCGCGATCCTGCCGATGAGCGACTTCGTGGAGCACATGCCCAACTTCCGCAAGTACGTGGAGGAGTGGGACCAGGCCGAGATGGTCGAGAACCTCAAGCAGGCCGACGGGAAGTACTACATGCTGCCGGGCCTGCAGGAGGTCTGGGTGCCCTCGTTCTCCCTGATCATCCGCAAGGACGTCTGGGAGGAGATCGGGATCGGGATCCCCGCGACCTGGGACGAGGTCCATGAGGGACTGCAGGCCATCAAGGAGAAGTACCCCGACTCGCTGCCGCTGGCCGACGGCTTCGAGGGCCAGTCCCTGATCAACTACGGAGGCTACTCCTTCGGCACCCGGGCCGGCTGGGGCTTCGGGGACGGGACGATCGGCGGGCAGGACGGCGAGCCGCTGCGCTACGCGGCGACCACCGAGGAGTACAAGGCGATGGTCGAGTACTACCGCACCCTGGTCGCCGAGGGCCTGCTGGACCCCGAGACCCTGACCGCCGCGAACGACGGCAGCGGTGCCGGCGGGGTGGCGGAGAAGTTCGCCAAGGAGACCTGCTTCGCCGCCTCCGGCTCCTCAGGCACGGCCATCGAATTCGCACAGGCCCTGGACGAGACGGTCGGGAAGGGCAACTACGACCTCCAGCTCATCCCGCCGCCCGCCGGGCCGGGTGGGAACATCATGGGGCCGCGCAACTTCTGGCATGGCTTCATGCTCAACTCCGAGATCGCGGAGTCCGAGAACTTCCTCGCGATCCTCCAGTTCCTGGACTGGCTGTACTTCAACCCGGAGGCGCGCGAGATGCAGCGCTGGGGCATCGAGGGCGAGACGTACACCAAGTCCGAGGACGGCACGATCGAGCTGGCGGACGGCTACTCCCTGGACTCCTTCGACCTGAACGTCGGCGCGGGCACCGACCTGCTCAAGGACCTGGGCTTCTCCACCTTCATGGCCGAGGCCACCGAGTCGCGGGCGCTGAAGGAGTCCTACAACTCCGCGGCGTTCACCGAGTACATCGACGGGGTGCTCGAGAACCTCGAATCGATGCCGCCGTGGGCTCCGGCACCGCTCGAGGAGGCGGAGCTCGAGCAGGCTTCCCTGATGGCGACGCCGTTGAAGGACGCCGTGGACACCGCCACCCTGCAGTTCATGCTCGGTGACCGTGACATGGGGGAATGGGACGCCTTCGCCGCGGAGCTCGAGGCCTCCGGGCTGCAGAACTACATGGACCTGATCAACGGCGCCAGGGAACGGTTCCTCGAAAGCTCCTGAGCAGGCACCGGCATCAGGGCCGGCGCGCTCCGGAGGTCAGGAACCCTGCTCCCCCTCCGGAGCCGTCGGCTCCCGCGCAGTCTTCGGCACCCACGCAGTCGTCGGATCCCGCGGAATCGTGGACTCCCACTGGGCCGTGGTCTCCCGCTGGGCCGTCTACTCGCGGGGAGTCTTCGGCTCCCGGGGGGCCGTGGACTCCCGCTGGATCAGCATGGTCTCGAGCTTGAACGGATGGGCGAAGAGACCCGGGTCCGAGGACAGCGCCAGCAGGCGCTCGATCGCGACCTGGCCCATCGAGAACAGCGGCTGGCGCACCGCGGTGAGCTGCGGGTGCGTCCACTGCGCGATCATCGTGTCGTCGAAGCTGATCACGCTGAGCTGTTCGGGTACCTCCACCCCGAGCTGGCGCGCGGCGCGCAGGGCTCCGACGGCGAGGGTGTCTGCGACGGCGAAGATCGCGGTGGGCGGCTCGGGCAGCTGCAGCAGGCGCTCGGCGCCGCGTTGGCCATCCTCGTAGGAGAAGTTCCCGTGCGCGATGAGGTCCCGCTCCCACTGCACTCCGGCGGCGCCGAGAGCGGAGTGGTAGCCCTGGAGCCGCTGGCGCGCGGGGATCGAATCCTCCGGGCCGGCGAGCACGCCGATCCGTCGATGGCCCTGGTCCACCAGGTGCTGGACCGCAGTGGTGCCGCCTTCCCAGTTGGTGGCCGAGATGGTGACGATGCCCTTGACGTCGGGGTCGATGGAGACGGGGTCGATCGCGATCAGAGGGAGCGAGAGATCCCGGCTCCAGCGCGCGTGCCGAGCGCCGATCGGGGTGGTCACCAGCACCACTCCCTCGACGCCGCGGGAGGCGACCTCAGCCATCCAGGCTCGCGAGAGGCCGGCGGAGGTCTGGTCGCCGCTGACGACGATCAGGTCCACGTCGGCGCGGTGCGCCGCCTGCTCCGCCCCTTCCAGCACCTGGAGCGAATACGGGCTGGTGAGCGTGTCGAAGTGGATCAGCGCCGAGCGGCGCTTGTCTCCTTCGCGGCGTTTGGGCTGGTAGCCCAGCTCCCGGGCGGCCTCGGCCACGATCTCGCGAGTGCGGTCACGCACGTCGGCGCGACCGTTCATCACCTTCGAGGCGGTCGCGAGCGACACCCCGGCCTTCTCCGCGACCTCTTTCAAGGTGACCCGACCGGTTCGCGTCTCGCTCTGTGCCATGACTTCACCTCTCCCGTGCCCGGGGTGCTCCGCCGTTGGAGCACCGAGTCGCACCTTAACCCGCGCGAACGAACCTTGACCGGTCAGCACGCGAACTCTAACCTGGTCCCACCTTAACTTTCAGTTCATTATTTCGCCAGTTTTCGCTGGTTTCGCCACGCGGGAAGCGGTCGTCGATGACCACCCCGCGCACTCCTTGGAGGCATCCCCCATGGCCCTGTTCGACATGCCCCTTGAGGCCCTGCGGGAGTATCGCCCCACGCTCGAGGAACCCGTGGATCTCGAGGACTTCTGGGACCAGACCCTGGGCCGGGCCCGCGCGGCCTCCGCCCCGATCCTCGCGCAGGAGCGAGTCGAGAACGGACTCACCCTCGTCGACACCTGGGACGTCACCCTCGCGGGGCACGACGGCACCCCGGTGCGAGCCTGGTACAACCGGCCAGCCGGGGTCGATGCGGGTCTGCCGGTGATCGTCGAGTACCTGGGGTACGGGGGTGGCCGCGGCGAGCCACTCGAGCGCCTGGCCTGGGCCGCTGCCGGCTACGGGCATCTGCTGATGGACTCGCGCGGACAGGGCTCGGGTTGGGGCGCCGGCGGTCACACCGCCGACCCGGCCGGCTCGGGACCCGCCGCCGCCGGGGTCATGACCCGCGGCATCGACTCCCCGCACACCTCGTATCTGACCCGTCTGCTGACCGACGCCGCCCGCGCCGTCGATGCCGCTCGCGTCCTGACCGGCGCGGACGGCAGGGTGGTCGTCACCGGCAACAGCCAGGGCGGCGGGCTCGCGCTCGGTGCCGCCGGGCTGGTCCCCGACGTCGACGCGCTGATGACCAACGTCCCCTTCCTCACCCACATGCGCCGCGCGACCGAGATCACCGATGCCGACCCGTATCAGGAGATCGTGCGCTACCTGGCGGTCCATCGAGGGCTCGAGGAGCAGACCTTCCGGACCCTGGCCTACGTCGATGCCCTGCATCTGGGCCGCCGCGCGACCGCGCCGGCGATGTTCTCGGTGGCGCTGCGCGACGTCATCTGCCCGCCCTCCACCGTATTCGCCGCCTACAACCTCTACGGAAGCGCGACGGGGACCGATCCGGAGCGCGAGATCGTCGTCTACCCCTTCAACAACCACGAGGGCGGCGGTCCCGCTCAGCAGCGCCGCCAGCTCGACTGGCTGCGTGAGAATCTGTGAGCCCCGCACCCGCCGAGCGAGCTGACCACGCTGGCCCCGCTGAGTCCGCTGGCCCCCCTGAGTCCGCCGAGGCCGTTGAGTCCGCTGAGTCCGCTGGCCCCGCTGAGCCCGCCGACCACGCTGGCATTGAGGAACCCGCTGATCTCGCGTGGCTCGGCGCGCACGCGGCGGCGCGTCTGCCCCGCGAGGTGCAGCTGCATGCCGGCGGGCCCCTGGCGGGGACCGTCGGCGCCGAGGTGGAACGGCTGCGCGACCTGGCAGAGGGCACGGCCGGCACCCTGCGCCTGTACGACCTGCCCGCCGCCCGTGACGCCGGCATAGAGGCGGCGGTGCTCGAGGAGCTCGCCGCGGCCGGCCCCGAGGCCTATGCGCTGCGGGTCGAGGGCGAGCACCTCTGCGTGATCGCCGGCGGGGATCGCGGTCTGCTGCATGGGTTCTACGCGGTGGTGCTGGGGCAGGCCACCGCAGTGGTCCACACCACCGACGCAGCCGACGCGACCGACAGCACAGACAGCACAACCGGCACCGGCAGCACAGCCGGCTGGACCCTGCGCGCTCCCGCGCAGGCGATCCGGATGCTCGACCACTGGGACAACATGACCGTGCATTCCGTGATGGGGCAGGTGGAGCGCGGGTACGCCGGCGGCTCGTTGTTCTACGAGGACGGCGAGCTGCGTGAGGACCTCACCCGGGTGGAGCAGTATGCGAGGCTGCTGGCCTCGATCGGCATCAACCGGGTCTCGCTGAACAATGTGAACGTCCACGCCCGCGAGGCCACGCTCCTAACGTCTCGGCTGAACCAGGTCGCGCGGCTCGCGGAGGTCTTCCGGGGCCAGGGCATCTCGGTCCACCTCGCCGTCTCCTTCGCCTCGCCGATCCTGCTGGGAGGCCTGACAACCTCCGATCCGCTGGACGCCGAGGTCCAGGACTGGTGGGCGGCGACCGCCGAGGCGGTCTATGCCGCGATCCCCGACTTCGGCGGCTTCGTGGTCAAGGCGGATTCCGAGGGACAGCCCGGCCCCTTCGCCTATGGCCGCGATCATGCCGACGGGGCGAACCTGCTGGCCCGCGCCCTCGCACCCCACGGCGGTGAGGTGTTTTGGAGGGCGTTCGTCTACGACCACCACCAGGACTGGCGCGACCGCAGCACGGACCGTGCCCGCGCCGCCCACGATCACTTCGCCCCGCTGGACGGCACCTTCGACGACAACGTCATCGTGCAGGTCAAGCACGGCCCGCTGGACTTCCAGGTCCGGGAGGCCGTCTCCCCCGTGATCGGGGCGATGCCCCGCACCCGGCTCGCGGTCGAACTGCAGATCACCCAGGAGTACACCGGGCAGCAGAAGCACCTCTGCTATCTCGCCCCCTGGTGGAGCGAGAACCTGCGCTTCCCCTTCGGGAACTCCGACCCCGCTGCCGCGGAGGCCAGCGCTCCGACCGTCGCGCAGATCGTCGCCGGCACGGCCGAGCGTCCGGGCGGTGTGGTCGCGGTCTCCAACGTCGGCGCCGACGCGTTCTGGACCGGGCATCCGCTCGCCCAGGCCAACCTCTTCGCTCTGGGCCGGCTGGCCTGGGACCCCGACCTCTCCCCGCAGCAGATCCTCGAGGAATGGATCGGAGCGACGTTCGGCGCCGATCCGCTGGTCGCCGAGGTGCTGGAGGATCTGCTGGGCGAGTCCTGGCAGCTGTACGAGAGCTACACCGCCCCGCTGGGGGTGGGATTCATGGTGCGTCCCGGTCATCACTACGGCCCCGACGTGGACGGCTACGAGTACACCCCGTGGGGCACCTACCACTTCGCCGATCGTGACGGCCTCGGGGTGGACCGCACTGTCGCCACCGGCACGGGCTTCGCCGGACTGTTCCCCGAGCCCTGGGCCTCGCTGTACGAGTCACCGCAGACGTGCCCTGACGAGCTGCTGCTGTTCTTCCACCATGTGCCGTACACGCATCGCCTGCACAGCGGGAAGACCGTCATCCAGCACATCTACGACTCCCGGGCCGACGGCTACGAGCGGGTGCTCCAACTGCGTCCGCGCTGGCAGGAGCTCGAGGGCAGGGTGCCCACTGCGCTGCATGAGCGGGTCACGGCGCTGCTGCGCGAGCAGGAGCGCTCCGCCGAGGAGTGGCGCGATCAGCTGCGCACCTACTTCTTCCGCGCCTCGGGGATCCCCGACGAGAGCGGGCGGCCGATCCACTGACCTGGCCTGCTGCGCGGGTCAGGACCCGTCGACGACGACCGTGAAGCTCACGGCGGCCGCGAGGCCGGCGGCGAGCGGGCCCCGGCCGTCGTCGGCCTGGACCTGGATGTCCTGCGGTCCACGGCGCTGCGGGTCGAAGCCGGTCACGACATAGCCGCCGTGACCGGGCAGCAGCTCCTCCCCCAGCAGGCCATCGTCGAAATCGGCGCTCACCCGCAGCCCGGCCAGGTCGAGGTCCTCCCCGCACCGGTAGCGCGTCCTGCGCGGGGGCCGGTCGATGTGGAGGCGCAGCAGGTGGGCGCCGCGCAGTGCGGCGTGCTCGAGCACCGTGATGCCGATGACGCCTCCGTGGCGGATCACCCCGCGCGCCAGATGGTATTCCGGGGTCTGCCACGGCAAGGGCGTCCACTCCCCGGAGTCCAGGGACGGCGCCCAGTAGGGGCTGAGCTGCTGCTCCCAGGGCTCTCCGGCCGGTGAATGCTCCCACTGCTGATCCGCCCAGAGGTACACGCCGCCTCGCGGGTCCCCAGGATTCGCGCGGACGACCATCGGCGCCTCCGCATATCGCGTCCCCGCGGCCCGGCGGGTGATCGCCGGCGCGACGAGCTCCCAGTCCTCCGGTGGGGCGAGCACCTGCGCGGCCCGCTCCTGGTAGATGTCGTCCCCGCCGTCGGCCGACGAATACGGTCGCACCGCGTCGCCGGTGGAGACCCGATCGCACACGAAGCGGTGATAGCCCGCCCCGTCATCGCCTCGCACGGTCACGGCGTCGAGGGTGCCATGGCCGGGGCGACCGCTCAGCACCCGGGCAGGCGAGAAAGTGACGAAGTCACGGGTCAGCGCGTACATCGTCACGTTGCGGGTCAGCGGGAACCGACCCCCGGTCCGGTCCTCCCGGAAGGAGGTCCCCGGCGGGTAGAGCGACGACGTCCAGGTCACGACGTAGGACCCGAGCTCGGGCGCCCAGATCGCCTCGGGGGCGAACGCCATCCCCGCTTCGGGCGGTGCGACCAGCACATGCCGCTGAGCCGACCAGGTGCGCAGATCTGATGACTCCCACACCTCGAGGTGGCGGCTCGCTCCGCTCTGCGCCCAGTCCCACCCCCGCCACCCGTGCTCGGGAGCGTCGACGTTGAGATCGGTCGCCACCAGGAAGAAACGGTCACCTTCCGGCGAACGCACGATCGACGGGTCTCGGACAGCGTGCATCCCGGCAGTGGATCTCAGCACGGCGCGCCCGCCGTTGACCGCCCGCCACGCCGTCGGGTCATCACCCTCGCTCACTGCGAAGTACAGCTGCTGGCCGTCGTGGCTGTTCGAGCGGGCGAAGTTCACCATGGCGTAGCGCGAGGTCTCCGCCAGCTCGATCGCGGGCAGGACGGTGACCAGGAACTCCCGCTGCGCAGATCCTTGCGGCAGGCGGAGGGTGGCGAGGAGGGAAACCTGCACCGGGCCCGCACCCGGGGGTGGCCGGCGGACGACTCCCGGGGCCCTCCCGTCCTGCTCATGATCGCTGACGACGTCCGGCGCCGACGAGGACCAGCTCAGCGAGGCCTGCGGAGCTCCCGGGAGAGCATCGGGCAGGCAGAGGTGTCCGCGCACCCCCTCAGCTCCGGGGACACAGAGCTGTTCCAGGAGCTGCTCCGGGAGCACCTCTGGGCTCACCGCAGCAGTCACCACCCCGGATGCGCCTGGTGGACGGGGCATCAGTCCGTCGCCGCCCGCTGTTCGAGGGTGGTCAGCAGCGGCGCCGCAGACCTGTCGAGCAGGACCACCAAGGGGGCGGCCACGAAGAGCAGCACCCATTCACCGATGACGGTCACCACCAGCACGCAGGCCACGGCGACCAGCAGGATCCCGAGGACGCCCCGTCCCGAGACGCCGACGGCGCCGAGGGCATACCGCCACAGCGCAGCGCCGCCCGCAGTGAACCTCGCGGCGATGACGCTGCCGATCAGCGCGACCGCGGCGAGGGCACCGAGCAGGACCAGACCGGGCAGATCCGGTCCCGTGAGTCCCTGCAGGGCACCGGCCGCCAGCACCAGGGCCGCCACCACGCCGACCGGGATCCACAGCGCCGCGGCCTGCCGCAGCGAGTGGCGGATCCCCCGTGCGAGCCGCCGCAGCGGTCGGATGTCGGTGGTGAGGTCCTGGCCATGGACGGCATGGACCGTCCCGATCAGCAGCATCCCGAGCACCCAGGTCAACACCGGAATGCCGCAGATGCCCACCAGGGTGCCCTGGGTGAGCACGAGAGCGGCGAGGGGCAGCGCACCAGCCACCGCGAGTCCCGCTCCGAGTGCGAAGAGGTTGTAGATGACGAAGGTGCCGCGCCAGATCCCCCGCTCATGGTGATCTCGGCTCGCCGTCGTCGTCTCCACCCGGCCCGACGTTCCCACCCGGCCCGTCGGTCCCACCCGGCCCGACGTTCTCACCTGGCCCGATTCCACGGTGCTCATGGGCATCTCCGTCCGTCTCGCAGGGAGGCCCCGGCGCCGACTCAGGTGAGCCGGCACCGGAGCCAGGGCATCAGCCGCCGAAGGACTCCTGCGCCTCATGGACGATGTCCATGTACTTCGTGGCGCCGTTGTCGTCGCATTCGGTCGCGAAGGCGTCCCACTCCCCCACGTCACGCTGGCCCGTCACGAACTTCAGCGTGTTCTGATCCACGAAGTCCTTCAGCGGGGTGGCGACCAGGGTCGCCTCCTCGCGCTGGATCTCGTCCATCGGGTACGGGGGCAGCGGATCGATGACCTCGTGGGTCTCCGCGGTGCGCTGCTGCCAGTCGACCTCCTCCTCGTTCATGGTCGAGCGGAGCAGGTCCGTGGTCCCGCCATAGGCGAAGACGCCGCCGGAGAAGCCGAAGTCGGTGCGGAGGTCCTTGGTCCCCTCAGGGTTCAGCCCCAGGAAGTTCACGCCCTCCGCGGGCACCCGCTTGTCCCCCTCACGCTTGAAGGTGACTCCCTCGACGCCCCACTTGGAGAACTCCTGGCCCTCATCGGAGTACCAGAGCCAGTCGACGAACTGAAGCATGGCGAGGAACTTGTCGTCATCGGCCATCTGGGCGTTGAACATGACGCCGTTCTCGAGGCGGGAACCGCCCATCACCGCACCGAGCGGCCCACCGGGCAGGAGCATCTTCTTCACGACGGTCTTGCCCTCGCCGAACTCCTCGTCCAGGCCCGTGCGGCAGTCGATGATCGTCTGCGAGTTCGTGGAGATCGAGAAGGACTTGCCGGTGACGAACTTCCGCACCGCGGCGTCGTCGTCCTGGGTGAACCCCTCGGTGTCGATCAGCTTCTCCTCGACGCCGGCGGAGAACCATTCGAGCATCGCGAGGTACGCCTCCTGCTGGGGACCGAAGACGAGCTCCTCGGACCCCACCTCCTTGCGCACCACGCCATCGCCGAAGCCCCACCCTGCGGAGACCCCGAACGTCGAGGCCACGAGCCCGAGGAGGTTCGCTCCTTCAAAGCGGTCCGAGAGCGGCCACATGTCCGGGTGCGCCTCGTGCACCTTCCGGTACACCTCGGTGAGCTCCTCCCAGGTGGTCGGCTCCTCGAGCCCGAGCTCCTCGAGGATGTCCACGCGGTAGGCGAGGGTGTAGTCCGGCCAGACCTCCTCATGCAGCCCCGGCAGCACGTAGTACTTGCCGTCCTGCTGCTTGAGGCGTTCGATCTCTGCTTCCAGCCCCCACTTCTCGACCTTGTCCATGTAGTTCGGCATCTGGTCGACGTAGTCGCTGATGGGGAGGATCGCGCCGGCGGCGACGAAGGCGGTCTCCTGACCCGGGTACGTCTTGGGGATGATGTACGGCGCATCTCCGGCGCTGACCAGGAGCGAGCGCTTCTGCTCGTAGTCCGACATCGGGATGACCGTGGGGGTGAGGGTCACGTTGGTGCGGGTGGTGACCTCTTCCCAGAACAGCCAGTCCTTGCGGTACGGGTAGGCCGGGTTGTCGCTGTACATGAGGCCGATCTCGAAGGGCTCCGACGCCTTGAACGTGGTCCCCACGCCGTAGTCGTCCATCGAGCCGGTGCTCACCTCGCTCACGTCGACCGGCTCATCGCCGCCTCCGCTCGAGCAGGCGCCGAGCGCCAGGGTGGTGCCGAGAGCCGCGCTTCCGGCGGCCAGGAACTTCCGTCGAGTGAACATGGGAGATCACCTTTCATCATCGAAGAGATCGAAGAGGTCGAGCGGGATACTGCAGTGGAGTGCTGCAGCGGAGTCCTACGGAGGAGTCCTGCAGCGGAGTGCTGCAGGGAGCAGCGGCTACTGCTTGACCGAGCCGAGCATCACGCCCGACACGAAGTAGCGCTGCACGAAGGGATAGACGCACAGGATCGGCAGGACGGTGAGCACCATCGTCACGGCCTTGATGTTCGAGGAGATCTGCGTCTGCGCATCCGCCGAGGCGGCCGCGACGTCCGAGGTCTGGCTGGTTCCGGCGATCATGTTGCGCAGATACATCGTGACCGGGAACAGCTCCTTGTCACTGAGGTAGAGGAACGCCTGGAACCAGGAGTTCCAATGGGAGACCGCGTAGAACAGCAGCATCGTCGCGAGGATCGCCTTGGACAGCGGCATCACGACCCGCAGCAGGATCCCGTAGGTGGTGAGGCCGTCGATCGCGGCGGCCTCTTCTAGCTCGAGCGGCATGTTCTCGAAGAACGCCTTCATCACGAGCAGGTTGAAGATGCTCACCGCATTCGGGATCACGATCGCCCACATCGTGTTCATGATCCCCAGGGAGCTGATGAGGATGTAGTTGGGGATGATCCCGCCGTTGAAGAACATCGTGAACACCGCGATCCCGATGAACAGCCCGCGGCCGCGCAGCCGGGCCCGAGAGATCGCATAGGCGTACATCGTGGTCAGGACCAGCGAGATCAACGTCGCGACGATCGTGTACACGACGGTGTTGCGGTAGTTCACCCAGAACAGGCGGTCGGACATGACCACCTTGTAGGTGTCGATGTTGAACCCGATCGGCAGCAGGTTCACGCGGCCGGAGACGATCGCGGATTCGCTCGAGAGCGACTGGGCGATGATGTTCACGAACGGGTAGAGCGTCAGGAAGACGACGCCCAGCAGGATCACGACGTTGGCGGCGGTGAAGATCTTGTAGCCACGGGAGGTTTTCATAGCGTTCCTCTCACCACAGGCTCGCGCCGACCACGCGGCGAGAGATCCAGTTGGCGGACAGCACCAGGGTCAGGCCGATCACGGATTCGAACAGGCCGATGGCGGTGGCATAGCTGAAGTTGTTGGAGACCAGGCCGACGCGGAAGAGATAGGTCGCGATCACATCCGCCGTCTCGTAGGTCAGGGGGTTGTACAGCAGCAGGATCTTCTCGAAGCCGACGGCCATGAAGGTGCCGATGTTCAGGATCAGCAGCGTGACCATCGTCGGGGTGATCCCGGGCAGGGTGACGTAGAGGGTCTGCTTCCAGCGGTTGGCCCCGTCGATCGTGGCGGCCTCGTAGAGCTGGCTGTCCACCTGAGTCAGCGCCGCGAGGTAGAGGATCGTCCCCCAGCCGACCGTCTGCCACACCTCGGAGCTGACGTAGAGGGTGCGGAACCAGCCCGCCTGCTGGATGAAGTTGATCGGTTCCACGCCGAAGGCACCGATGACCGAGTTGACGGTGCCGTTGAGCGAGACGAGCTGCATGACCATGCCGGCCACGATCACGATCGACATGAAGTGCGGAAGGTAGGAGACCGTTTGCACGAAGCGCTTGAACCAGCTCTTGCGGACCTCGTTGAGCAGCAGCGCCAGGATGATCGGCATCGGGAAGACGATCGCCAGGGACAGCACGCCCAGCACGATCGTGTTGGTGAAGACGCGCCAGAACGCCGGGTCCTCCATGAACATCACGATGTAGCGCAGGCCCACCCAGTCCTCGCCGAACATCGACCCGCCGGGCCGGAAGCGACGGAACGCGATGATGTTGCCCGCCATCGGGAGGTACTTGAAGATCACCAGGTAGATCAGCGGCAGGGCCAGCAGGGAGTACAGCCGCCAGTCCTTGCGCACGTCCCGCCACAGCGAACGCTTGCGCGCCACCGGAGCGGGGCCCGGACGGGGCGGAGCGCCGCCAGGGCTGGTCTCTGCTGAGGGTGGGGCTGCGGTGGTGGCCGCTCCGGCAGCAGCACTGTGTTGCGTCACGCTCTGGACACCTCCTCATGGATTCCGGGACGAACCGGACGGGATGGGCTGCGACGGCAGAATCTGCCGCGCGCGGATCGACCCTCGACGGCGTCGCCGACACGATCAGCCGTGTGAAGGGGGTGGAATTCGGCTGCATCGCCTCACTCCCGACCCCGTGTGCGAGAAGTTTTCGAAACTTCAGCGCGCTTGGAACACGCTATCCGGCGGGTCGGTCCGCGTCAAGAATGATTCACAAATCAATGACGCGAATTCCCCGGCGACCTCGTCACCTGCGAAGACGTGCGCCAAGGGAAGTCGCATGCCGAGATTTCACCCAGAGGTGGAAGTCGAAACGGATAGAAAGTTTCTCGCAAATTACGACATTCTCCCCATGGAGCATCCCGAATCATCGCTGAGCAGACGACGAAGGAGGGCGCTCGATCCTCAGATCGAACGCCCTCCTTGTCACGCAGCCCCGAGGGTGCGCGAATGCGAGCTGCAGCCTCTTCGTCGCGCCGCGAGGCATGCACTCCGCGGCAGGCGCAGCCTCACCGCCAGACGCGGACCCTGCGCCAGGCGCAGTCTCAGCGTCGCAGCGCCGGGTGTCCCGCGCGTCCGCTCGCGTCCGCCAGTGCATCCTGGATCGCGTAGTAGGCGGGCTTGCGGGTGAAGTCGTCCCACAGCACGGTCGCCGCGCCCTCTCCGGGGAAGGTCCCGGGCACCCATGAGTATCGGTCCAGCACGCCCCACAGGGTCAGCGAGGTGAAGCCCTCCACGGCCAGCGCCGCCTCGGTCACGCGGCGGTAGTACTCGGCCTGCTGCGCGAGCTGGGCCTCCGTCGGCTCCACGCCGTCGACGACGTCCATGCGCACGTCGAGCTCGGTGATAGCCGTCTGCAGGCCCAGGTCAGCGAAGCGCTGGAGGTTCTCAGCGAGGTCGCTGGGGAACCCGTAGCGGAGCGAGAGGTGCCCCTGGGTGGAGAAGCCGTGGACCGGAACCCCGTCGGCGAGCAGCTCCTGGATGAGCGCGTAGTAGGCGTCGGACTTGGGGTTGATGCCGTCGACATTGTAGTCGTTGAAGTACAGCATCGCCTCCGGGTCTGCGGCATGGGCCCAGCGGAAGCAGTCGGCGATGATCTCCGGGCCCAGCTCACGGACCCAGATGTTGCCCTCGGTGCGCAGCACGGCGTTGTCGTCGAAGATCTCGTTGACCACGTCCCACTGCTGCATGCGCCCGGCGTAGCGGCCGACCACCGTCTCGATGTGGTCCTTGAGGATCGCGCGCAGCTGCTCGGGGGTGAAGTCGCCCTCCATCACCCAGGCGGGGTTCTGGTTGTGCCACATCAGGGTGTGACCACGCATCACCTGGCCGTTGGCCTCGGCGAACTCCATGATCGCGTCCGAGTCGACGAAGTTGAAGGTGTCCTGCGAGGGACGCATGTGGTCCCACTTCATCTGGTTCTCGGCCGAGAGCGAGGCGAACTCTGCCGCGAGGACCTCGCGATACGGCTCGTCCGCGGTGAACGGATCGGGATAGGGCTGGCTGGTGTGGTGGCCGCCGCCGGCGACGGCGCAGCCGATCAGCAGGGTGCTCCCGGCGGCGAAGACGAGGTTGTCCTTCTTCGCGAGGCCCGGAGGCTTGGCCTGCCCGTTCCCGGGAGGCGTCTTCGAACCCTTGCCTGCGCTCTTGGGGGCGGCGAGCGCGGACGCGGACGGCGCGGCGGCGGCGAGCGTGGTGGCGACTGCTCCGGCGGTGAGGATCTGGCGGCGTCTCATGGTGTCTCCTTCGACGTCATCAACGGGTCCTGCAGGAGGGATTCCGCAGGGAGGGGCCCGCATCTGGGGTGGCATGGAAGAACTACGGCGTGGGAACGGCGGAAAGGAAGTGCGGAGTGGGAACTGCGACTGCTCGTGCGGGCGCCCCACCGACCACGGATGGCCGATGGGGCGCTGAGGTTCAGCCCTTGACCGAGCCGAGCATGATGCCCGAGACGAAGTACCGCTGCACGAACGGGTACACGCACAGGATCGGGATCAGGATCAGGATCATCGTCACCGACTGGATGTTGGCGTTGATGGCATCGACGCTGCCGCCCGAGGCTGCGGCCCCCTCCGACGCTGCGGTGGAGGCCCCGGCTATCAGGTTCCGGAGGAACAGGGTCACCGGGAACAGGTCCGTCTTGTCCAGGTACAGGAAGGCGGCGAACCAGTCGTTCCAGTACTGCACCGAGTAGAACAGCACCATCGTGGCGATCACCGCCTTGGACAGCGGCAGCACGATCCGGAAGAAGATCCCGAACCAGCTGAGGCCATCGATATGCGCGGCCTCCTCCAGCTCCGTGGGGAGGTTCTCGAAGAACGCCTTCATCACCAGCAGGTTGAAGACCGACAGCGCTGGCGGGAGGATCACCGCCCACATCGTGTTCTTCATCCCCAGCGAGGAGATGAGCACGTAGTTGGGGACGATGCCGCCGTTGAAGAACATGGTGAACACGGCGATGCCGATGAGCAGTCCGCGTCCCTTGAGGTGCTTCTTCGAGAGCACGTACGCATACGAGGTGGTCAGCACCATGGCGATGGTCGTGCCGATCACCGTGTAGACCACAGTGTTGCCGTAGGCGCGCCAGAAGTTGTCGTTGTTGGCGACCACCTTGTAGGTATCGAGGTTGAAGCCGACGGGGAAGAGGTTGACCTTCCCCGCGTTGATCGCGCCGGCCGAGCTGAACGACTGGGCGAGCAGCATGATGAACGGGTACAGCATCAGCGCGCACATGAGGACCAGCACGGTCATGTTCACGACGGTGAAGACCTTGTAGGACGTGGAGTCCTTGATCCGGGAGGTCCGGGGGGCGACCGCGTTCTTGGGATTCTTGCGCGGCGCATCCGGGGCCATTGCTTCGATCACCACAGGCTCGTCCCCACCAATCGCTTCGAGATGTAGTTGGCGGACATGACCATCACGAAACCGATGATCGCCTGGAACAGGCCGATGGCCGCCGCATAGCTGAGGTTGTTGGACACCAGACCCACGCGGTACAGGTACGTCGAGATGACGTCACCGGTGGAGTAGGTCATGGGGTTGTACAGCAGCAGGACCTTCTCGAAGCCCACGTTGAGGAAGTTGCCGATGTTGAGGATCAGCAGGGTGACCATCGTCGGCCGGATCCCCGGGATCGTCACGTGCCAGGTCTGCTGCCAGCGGTTCGCCCCGTCGATGCGGGACGCCTCGTAGAGCGCATCGTCCACGGCGGTCAGCGCGGCGAGATAGAGGATCGTGCCCCAGCCGACCGTCTGCCAGGCCTCGGAGGCGACGTAGATGAACCGGAACCATTCGGGCTTCTGGAGGAAGGAGACGGCGTCCCCGCCGAAGGCCTCGCTGATCTGGTTGACCGTGCCCTGCAGGGAGAGCAGCTGGTAGACCATGCCGACCACGATCACGACCGAGAGGAAGTGGGGCAGGTAGCTGATCGACTGCACGATCCGCTTGAAGTGCGTGCGTCGCACCTCGTTGAGCATGAGCGCGAGGATGATCGGCAGCGGGAAGCAGACGACCAGGGTCATGCCGCCGATGATCGCCGTGTTCGTGAAGACGTTCCAGAACGCGGGATCGTGGATGAACATGTCCACGTAGAGCGTTCCGACCCATTCGTCACCGAAGATGCTCCCACCAGGTCGGAACCGTCGGAAGGCGATCACGTTGCCGAGCATCGGCAGGTATCGGAAGATCGCGAGGAAGATCAGCGGGGCGATCGCGAGGGTGTACAGCGGCCAGTCGCGCCGGAGCGACCGCTTCCACCCTCCCCGCCTGCGTTTCGGGGCCGAGGGCCGCGGCGCAGGCTCCTGCGCCGCGACCGCCCGGGTATCCGCCAATGTCATGTGCTCAGCTCCTCTGCCAGCGCCTGGATGTCCTTCACCCGTTCGCCTCGACGAAGCGGTCGCGGGCGGTGTTGAGCAGCTCGAGGTAGCGAGACAGGCCCGCGGCTTCCAGCTCGCCCACGAAGGCGTCCCACTCGCCCATGTCGCGCTCGCCCATGATGAACTGCAGGGTGGCGGTGTCCACGGAATCCTTGATCGGAGTGGCCAGCAGCGAGGCCTGCTCGAGCTCGGTCTCGTCCATGGGCTTGGGCGGGTACGGGTCGCGCGGGGTCCGCGCGGACAGGACGTTATCGATGTACTCGACGAACTCGGGGGTGCTGTAGGACTCCTTGAGCTCCCGGGACTCGGTCGACTCAGCGGGGAAGGTCGAGAACCCGAGGTCCACGTTGATGTCCGTGCCGGCGCCGGTGTTGATGTTGAAGCTGTCGAGCGAGAAGCCGTCCATCAGCTCGATGGCGCCGTCCTCGGCCTTGGTGTAGTTGACGTCCTTCTCGCCCCAGCGCAGCATCTCGCGGGCATCCGGGTTGTAGTACAGCCAGTCCAGGAACTGCAGGGTGGCCAGGAAGTTCTCGGACTTCGTGATCTGCGAGTTGAGCATGAATCCGTGCCAGAAGTTGCGCGGCTCGATGTTGTCACCGGCGGGCCCGGCGGGCGGCGGGATAAGGGTGACGGAGTAGTTGCCCTCGCCGACGGTCTCGTTCAGTGCCTGGCCGAACTCGATCGCGGTGCCGGAGGAGCCGGAGGCGGCGAAGCAGGTCTCGGCAGCGAACTTCTCGGCGACCGACGCCGCACCGGAGCCGTCGTTGGAGGCGGTGAGGGACTCCTTGTCGAGCAGGCCCTCCTCGACCAGTGTCCGGAACAGCTCGATCATGGTCTTGTATTCGTCTGTGATCGCGACGTAGGTGAGCTTGCCGTCGGGCCCCTCGATCGAACCGTCGCCGAAGCCCCAGCCGCCCTTCGTGAGCCAGGCGTGGGAGGCGAAGTTGAAGAGCGCGCCGCCCTCGAAGCCGTCGGCCAGCGGGGTCGAGTCAGGGTACTTCTCCTTGATGAGCTTGAGACCCTCGTGGAGTTCGTCCCAGGTGTTCGGCACCGCGCCGGTGACCTCCTCGAAGACATCCTTGCGGATGACCAGGCTGAAGACGGGGACCGAGACCTCCTGCAGGCCCGGCACCATGTAGTACTTGCCGTCCTCCTGCTTGAGGTTGTTGATCATGTCGGCGAGGTCCCATTCCTCGACGTACTTCTGGAAGTTCGGCATCTTGTCCACGTAGTCGCTCAACGGCACCACAGCACCCGAGGAGACGAAGGGGGCATCCTCACCGGTGTAGACCAACGGGATCAGCGTCGGGGCATCGCCCGCGCTGATGAGCAGGCTGCGCTTCTCGGTCGCATCGCTGAAGGGGATGTGCGTCAGCGTGATCTCGACGTTCGTGAGCTCCTTGATGTGCTCGAAGAGCCGCCAGGAGTCTTCGACCGGAACCTCGGGCCAGTCCGTCCACAGCATGCTGACCTGGATCGGCTCGGTGGCCTTGAACTGGGTGTCGGCGGCGTAGTCGTCCATCGCGCCGACGTTCTGGGACTCGACGTCGACCTCCTCACCGGTGTCGGAGCCGCAGGCGGCCACCGCCACCGTGGCGAACGCCGCGGCGGAGAGACCGACGAAGCTGCGTCGGGTCGGCGCGAAAGGGAAGGGGCGGGGCGTGTTCATTGCCGTCTCCTCGGAGGGGTCGGTGCCGGACCAGGGTGGTGCGGCAAGGGCGAAGCAGGTCGAACCGGTGCTGCGGATATGTCGATGCCCGGGTGCGTTCACAGTGAGCCGAGGGACCGACCGAGCAGAGAGGAAGAAAGTCTCGAGCGGCAGTTCGCCGGCGACTGCGCCGGAGGAATTGCCGAGAATTTCGTCAAGCTTTCGCTGTGACACACAACTTAGCCGCCGATGTGATCTGGGTCAAGAAGTTCACGAAAACGTCGAATCCGAGTCCCGGTCCTCAGGAAGCGAGGGTGACCAGCGCTCCTGCAACGATTCCATGCACATCGCGGGCGTGACCATGGACTGCCCGAAGGTAACATTTCTGCATCTAGGGCTCGACATGAACCGAAAGTTTCGGTGAGGATGGGTTTCTGTCGCCATAGACGGCACACTGCAGGTCACGACACCGCACGTCTCCAGGAGGAGCAATGACGCCACCCCGTCGCCCACGAGGGATGTTCACCGAGCTCACCGAAGGCGTCTACTGGTTCCTGGTGATCGACGTGATGCTGGTGCTGTCCGCGGCACCGACCTTCCTGGTGTGGACGCTGCTCTCGCCGGGACTGCTGACGTCGCTGGTGTTCGTGATCGCCGCACTGCCGTTGCTGCCGGCCATCGCTGCGGCCCTGTATGCCTGCCGTGCCTGGCGCGAGGATCAGGAGCTGATCCCCGCGCGGCAGTTCCTGCGCGGGTACCGGAAGAACGCCCTGGACAGCCTCCGGGTGGGCGCCCCGGTGCTGCTCGTGCTGGGGCTGGCGGCCTTCAACCTCACCTACGCCGAGGCAGTCGGGACCAGCATCCTGAACATCATCTTCCTGGTGCTCGGCGCGGCGGCGCTGCTGGTGCTCGCCCGCGCGCTCTCGATCGTCTCCCGCTTCAGCTTCCGCACCCGGGACGTCTTCCGGCTCACAGCATTCACCCTGCTGGTGAAGCCGCTGTCGACCCTGGCACTGGTGTCACTCGGGGTGCTGACGCTCGGGGTCATCCTGCTGATCGGGGAGTTCATGCTCCTGGTCACCGCCTCCCTCCTGGTCTTCGCGCTGTGGGCCTCGGAGCGGAAGGTGGCGGAGATGCTCACGGAGCAGTTCGTCAGCCCTGCGGAGACATCTCCGTCGGACCCAGCTGCTGATGCCCTCCCCCTCGAGGAATCGTGAACCTCACGCTCTCCCCGCCGAGGTCCAGCTGGTAGTCCCCGGCGAAGCCCTGGACCGTGAGGACGCCGTCGGCATCGGTGCGCAGCTGGTGGCTGTCGGTCCACCACTCCTCGCTGATCAGCGTCTTCAGCGCGTGATAGCTCGGCTTGGGGGTGCCGTCGGCCCGCACCAGCCCGGCGGGGGCGCCGAGCCAGGCGCCGGCGTCGCCGAGCCCCCAGTAGGTCATTGATTCGACGGCAGGCTGGGCGAGGACGGTGCGGTAGTGGCGCACCAGCTCATCGGCCTGCCGCTCCTCACCCTCGGGTGTGGAGGGCCAGGAGTCGACGACATAGTCGTTGAGGTCCTCGATGTGCGAGGGCATGATGTGGCCCGAGAGCAGGGTGTTCTCGGTCATCTGCACCGGGAGGCCGAAGCGGGAGAAGCGCCCGATCACCTCCGCGATCTGCTCCTCACCGCGGTAGCCCTTGTGCATATGGGTCTGCACGCCGATCGCGTCGATCTCCAGCCCCGCCTCGAGGCACTCCTCGATGACGTCCTCGAAAGCGGAGGAGAGCTCGAAGTCGTTCAGGACCAGCCGGGCGGTGGGATCCGCGGCGCGGGCGGTCTCGAAGGCGAGGCGGATGACATGCATCCGGCCGCGGGCCTGGGCGAGCCGGGTGACGGCGTTCTCCTCGGCGGTGAACACCGGGAGGATCACGGTCTCGTTGATCGCGTCCCACTGGTCGATCAGTCCGGCGAAGTCCGTGGCGTCCCGGGTGATCCGGTGACGGATCGCCTCCTCGACCTCGGCGGAGTCCTTGTCGAGCAGCCAGGTGGGGGCGAGGGTGTGCCAGAGCAGCGGATGGCCCTTCAGCTGCACCCCGTGCTCGCGCAGTCCCTTCGCCAGGCGCTGCAGCCGTGCGGTGTCCGGGGCGCCGGGCGTCTGCTCGAACCAGCGCCAGTAGAAGGGCAGGGTGGCCAGGTTGAACAGGTCCAGCCACAGTCTGGTGTGCTCATCAGGATCCTCAGGCTGCAGCTCGAAACCGGAGCAGCCGAAGCCGAAGGCGTGGGAGACCTGTGCGACCCGCGCCTCCTCCCCCGCCCGCGCCGCACCCTGCTCGTCCACCAGCCGGAGTCGGAAGGTCTCGGTGCGTTCGGCCATGACGGTCTGCTGGGACGTGGTCATCACAGTCCCTCTCCCACGACTGCTGCGGAGGTGCTCGGGGTCATCTGATCCTGCGGCGCCAGCTCCTCCAGCGCCCGCAGTGCCACCGGTGACACGGTCGCCGGGGTGTCCAGCACGTGCCGGCCGGGGCTGAGGACCCGCACCTCGCCGCCGATCCGGAAGGAGCCCTCCAGGGTCATGTCCTCGCTGGAGGCGCCGAGGCGCACCCGGAACTCGCCGGGCTCGACGATGCGCTGCAGGTCGGGGCCGGTGAAGGAGGTGCGATCGGCGTGCAGCTGGAAGCTCACGCGAGCGCTCTCGCCGGCGGCGAGACCCACCTTGGTGAAGCCCACCAGGCGCTTGAGCGGTCGCACCACGCTGGCCACAGGGTCGCTGAGGTAGAGCTGGACGACCTCCTTGCCGTCGCGATCCGAGGTGTTGGTGACCGTCGCGGAGATCTCGACGGTGCCGTCCGCAGCGATCTGTTCGACGGAGAGCTGCAGGTCGGAGTACTCGAAGCGGGAGAAGCTCAGGCCGTGGCCGAAGGGGAACAGGGGCTTGGGGTCGAGGTTGGAGATGCCGTCGCTCTCCCAGGCCAGGACCGGGGAGAGGTAGGTGCCGGGCTGTCCGCCCACTCCGTTCGGGATGCCGATGGGCAGGCGGCCGGAGGGGTTCACCCGGCCGGAGAGCACGCCGGCGATCGCGCTCGCACCCTCTTCACCCGGCATGAAGGCCTGCACGATGGCGTGGGCGCGGCCCTGGTAGGCGCCGAGCGAGTACGGGCGGCCGGTGACCAGCACCAGCACCACGGGGGTGCCGGTGGCGAGCACGGCCTCGACCAGCTCGTGCTGGGCGCCTGGCAGCTGCAGGCTCTCGACGTCGCAGCCCTCGCCGGAGGTGCCGGCGCCGAACAGCCCGGCGAGATCGCCGACGGCGAGGACGGCGAGCTCGGCGGCCTGTGCCGCCGCGACCGCGGCAGCGATCCCGGAGGTGTCGGGGTCCAGGAAGTCCGTGCCAGCGGTGGTGGTGAGCGACGCGCCGGGGAACTCCGCGCCGAGCGCCTCGGTGAGGGTGGGCACGTGCACGGAGGTGCCGTTGTCCTCGAGGCGGGACAGGACGTGGTTGGTGAAGCTGTAGCAGCCCAGGAAGCTGCGGGGCTGCACGGCGGCCGGCCCGATCAGGGCGATCGAGAGCGGGCCAGCGGGGGCCTGTGCGTCGGCCTCCGCACTCTGCGGGAGCGAGCGGGTCAGCGGCAGCAGGTCGTGGGCGTTGTCCAGCAGGATGATCGACTCCTCGGCCATCCGCCTGGCCAGGGCGCGGCCCTCGGCGGAGTCGAGCTCGATCGTCTCGCCGGTGGTGGCGGCGTCGAAGTCCTCATCGAGCAGGCCCAGCTCGACCTTCTGGCGCAGGATCCGGCGCACCGCGGTGTCCAGCACCTCCAGCTCGAGCTCGCCGTCGCGCACGGCGCCGACGAGGTGGGGGTAGGTGGTGGTCTCCGGCAGCTCGATGTCGAGCCCGGCGCGCAGGGCGGCGAGCGCCGCGCCCCGGTCATCCTCGACCACGCGGTGCATGGACTGCAGGAAGCTGACGGCCCAGTAGTCGGCGACCACGGTGCCCTCGAAGCCCCAGGTGTCGCGCAGCAGCTCGGTGAGCAGCCAGTGGCTGGCGGCGGGCGGGGTGCCGTCGATGTCCGCATAGGAGTTCATCACGGAGCCCACTTCGCCGTGGCGCACGGCCATCTCGAAGGGGACCAGGTCCATATCGTGCAGCTCACGCATTCCGATGGAGACCGGGGCGTGGTTGCGGCCCGCGCGGGAGGCGGCGTGGCCGGCGAAGTGCTTGAGGGTCGCGATCGTGCCGGTGGACTGCAGGCCGCGCACATACCCGGTAGCGAGCACACCGGTGAGATAGGGGTCCTCCCCCATCGTCTCCTCGATGCGTCCCCAGCGGTAGTCGCGCACGATGTCCAGCACCGGGGCGAGCCCCATATGGGCGCCGATCGCGCGCATGTCGGTGCCGATCCGTTCGCCCATCTCGCCGATCAGGGCGGGGTCGAAGCTCGCGCCCCAGGCGATCGCGGCGGGGTAGGTGGTCGCGCCGTGAGCCATGATGCCGGTCAGGCACTCCTCGTGGACCAGTGCCGGGATGCCGTGCGGGGAGCCCGCGACGACGGCTTGCTGCATCGTCCGCAGGTTCGCCACTCCTTCCTCGCCGTCCAGCGGGGCGCTCCCGTAGGGGCGGGTGAGATGGCCGAGCCCGTCCGTGACCGCGGCCTCGAAAGGGTCCCGTCCCTCCTCGAAGGTGGACTGCATGGGGGCGAAGCCCTCGGCATCTCCGAGCGTCGGCCGCTTCCAATAGCTGCCGAGCTGGGCCGCCTTCTCCTCGAGGCTCAGCTCCGCGAGCAGCGCGTCGACGCGCTGCTCGGTGCTGAGGCTCCGGTCATTCCACAGCGGAATGGTCATGACGCTCCTTCGCACGGCCGGTGACGGTCGCGGTGGAGGAACTGGCGACGACGACGTCGACCTGCTCCCTGCGCCAGCGCCCCGGAGACATTTTCAGTCAGGGTTTAGCAACCTTTTCGGTTGCTTTCGGTGGCGCGAGCGTACGACAGGGGGGATCATGGGGTCAACAGCCTCTCTCGGATAGGGTGGGTGCACGCCATGACGAGACGACCCTGGCGTCGAGGAATGCGCTGTCATAGGCTCAGTACGCTGGTCGCGAGGTTTCTGTACGTCAGCATCGACTGCGGACGCCCGCGCCCCGACCGTTTCGCAGACCCCACCCGTCCCGTCCGAAACTTTCACTCAGGAGTAGTGCTTCACCGATGACCACGACGCAAGCCCGCACCGGCACCCTGAACGTCGGCATGATCGGCTACGGCTTCATGGGCGCCGCCCACTCGCACGCCTGGCGCAATGCCCATCGCTTCTTCGATCTCCCGCTCACCCCGCAGCTGCGCACCCTCGCGGGCCGCACCGAGAGCGCCCTGGTCGCAGCCGCTGAACGCTACGGCTTCGCGCAGACCACCACCCGCTGGCAGGACGTGGTCGAAGACCCCGAGATCGATGTCATCGACATCTGCACCCCGGGCGATACCCACTACGAGATCGCAATGGCCGCGCTCGCAGCAGGCAAGCATGTGCTGTGCGAGAAGCCGCTCGCGAACTCGGTCGAGCAGTCCGCAGAGATGACCGCCGCCGCAGCGCAGGCCCGAGCACAGGGAACCCGCTCGATCTGCGGCTTCTCCTACCGCCGCACCCCCGCGCTGTCCTACGCCCGCCAGCTCATCAGCGAAGGCGCCGTGGGCGAGATCCGCCAGATCCGTGCCCAGTACCTCCAGGACTGGCTCTCCGACGCGGACTCCCCCATGACCTGGCGACTGGACAAGGACAAGGCCGGCTCCGGCGCGCTCGGCGACATCGGCGCCCACATCATCGACCTCACCCAGTGGCTCACCGGCCAGCAGATCGCTGAGGTCTCCGGCACCCTCCAGACAGTCGTCCCCACCCGTCCCGCCGCCGGCACCGCGCAGGGGCTCGGCGGCAAGGGGGATGCCTCCGCCGAACGCCAGAACGTCACCGTGGATGACGTCGCCCTGTTCACCGCACGCTTCGAGACCGGGGTGCTCGGCTCCTTCGAAGCGACCCGCATGGCGCAGGGCCGCAAGAATGCGATGCGCGTCGAGATCAACGGCTCCGCCGGCTCGATCGCCTTCGACTTCGAGCGGATGAACGAGCTCGAGGTCTATGACGCGACCGCCACCGCCGGCCGTCAGGGCTTCACCCGCATCCTCACCACCGAACCCGAGCATCCCTACGCCGCGGCCTGGTGGCCCACCGGCCACGGCCTCGGCTACGAGCATGCCTTCACCCACCAGGTCGTCGACCTGGTCACCGCGATCGGCGAAGGCACCGACCCCTCGCCGTCCTTCGAGGAGGCGCTGCAGGTCCAGCACGTCCTGGCCGCCGTCGAGGCCAGCGCCAGCAGCGGCAGCAGCTGGACCACCACCGAACCCACGACCACCACCACGGAAGAGACCGCCTGATGACCACCCCCCGCACATGCCTCGTCGTCCGCGGCGGCTGGGACGGGCACCAGCCCGTCGAGGCCACCGACCTGTTCCTCCCCTTCCTCGAAGAGAACGGCTTCACCGTCCGGATCGAGGACTCCCCCGCGGTCTACGCCGACGCCGAGTACATGGCCACGGTCGACCTGATCGTCCAGTGCAACACCATGAACACCATCGAACGCCCCCAGTTCGAAGGACTGCGCGCCGCGATCGAGGCGGGCACCGGCATGGCCGGTTGGCACGGCGGCATCGCTGACTCCTACCGCAACGAGTCCGATTACCTCACCATGATCGGCGGCCAGTTCGGCTGCCACCCCGGCAAGCACCCGGACGAGCGCAAGGGCGAGCAGGCCGACAACTACGTCCCCTACACGGTGAACATGCTCCCCGCCGCTGCAGAGCACCCCATCACGCAGGGGATCACCGACTTCGACCTCGTCACCGAGCAGTACTGGGTCCTCGCGGACGACTACTGCGACGTGCTCGCCACCACCACCCAGAAGGTCCGCGAGTGGGACCCCTGGCACCGCGAGATCACCTCTCCCGCGCTCTGGACCCGCCAGTGGGGCGAAGGTCGCATCTTCGTCTCCACCCCCGGTCACCGCGTCGAGGTCCTCGAAGACCCCAACGTCCGCACCACGATCGAACGAGGCATGCTCTGGGCCGCCCGCGGCTCCGAACAGCCCTACGGCAACCACATGAAGGCGGAGGCAACCCGATGAAGGTAGGCATGATCGGCTGCGGTGTCATCGCAGCCCAGTACCTGGCGACCTTCGGTCACCTGCCGGATGTCGAGCTGGTGGCAGTCGCGGATCTCAACGCAGCACGCGCGGAGGCGGTCGCCGCTGAGCATGAGGGCGTGCGCGCCCTGAGCGTCGATGCGCTGCTCAGCGATCCCGAGGTGGACACGGTGCTGAACCTGACCATCCCGGCGGCGCATGCCGAGATCGATCTGAAGGCGATCGCTGCAGGCAAGCACATCTACTCCGAGAAGCCCTTCGCGGTCACGACCGAGGAGGGACGAGCGGTGCTCGCCGCCGCCGAGCAGGCAGGAGTGCTCGTCGGCTCCGCGCCGGATACGGTGCTGGGCACCGGCACCCAGACCGCCAGGGCCGCGATCGATGAGGGCCTGATCGGTCTGCCCATCGCCGCGACTGCCACGATGGTCTGCCCCGGCCACGAGCGCTGGCATCCGCAGCCGGACTTCTACTACAAGCCCGGCGGCGGCCCGCTGCTGGATATGGGTCCGTACTACATCCATGCACTGGTGACCCTGCTGGGCCCGGTCGCCTCGGTGATCGGCGCAGCCAGTCGCGCTCGTGACACCCGCACCATCGGCTCCGGCCCGCGCGCCGGGGAGACCATCCCGGTGAGCACCGACACCCATGTCACCGCGGTGCTCATCCACGAGTCCGGGGTGCTCTCCACGCTGGTGATGAGCTTCGACGCGGTCGCGACCTCGATTCACCCGATCGAGATCCACGGCAGCGAGGGCACCCTTGCGGTCCCCGACCCGAACCACTTCGCCGGAGAGGTCTCGATCCGACGCCTCGGCGGCGAAGGCTGGGAGGCGCTGCCGGTCTCGGCCGGTTATGAGGACGCCTCCCGAGGGATCGGGCTGCAGGACATGGCGCTGCGCGATGAGCAGCTGCGGGCCAGCGGCCAGCTCGGCCAGCACGTCCTGGAGACCATGAATGCGGTGCTCGAGTCCGCGCATTCAGGGAACCGGGTAGAGATCGCGAGCACCTGTGAGCGCCCGGAGGCGGTCGCCCTGACCGCGCTCGAGCCCTCCGCGCTCTGACCCGTCGGGCCGACGGGATCTCGACCCGTCGGCCCGCCGGCTCACTGCCGTGCTGGCTGTTGGCCCTGTAGACCCCTCGCCTCGTGAACCCGCCGCTCGCCCGAAAGGCACCCTCCTCCATGCTCTCCATCGGCATCATCGGCACCGGGAACATCTCCCGCGCCCACCTGGCCGCCTATCTCGAGTTCCCGGAGGAGGTGCGGATCGTCGGCCTCGCGGATATCGATCCGGCGAAGGCTGAGGCCGTCCGCGCCGCCCATGGCCTGGACGGTCCGGACGGTGCGCGCGTCTACTCGGAGGCGGGCGCGATGCTCGCCGCAGAGGACCTCGACCTGGTCTCGATCGCCACTCCCCCGGGCACGCACTGCGCGTTGACGGTGCAGGCGCTCGAGGCCGGGGTGCACGTGATCGTGGAGAAGCCGATGGCACCCTCGCTCGAGGAGTGCGACCGGATGCTCGAGGCGCAGCAGCGCTCCGGCAAGCTCCTCTCGGTGGTCGCCCAGAACCGATTCCGGGATGACCTCGCCCAGCTGAAAGCCGTGCTCGAGACGGGGAAGATCGGTCGCATCGCCCATGCCCGGATTGCCTCGTCATGGTGGCGCGGACGCGCGTACTACGACCTGTGGTGGCGCGGGACCTGGGCCTCCGAGGGTGGCGGACCCACCCTGAACCACGCCATCCATCACCTCGACCTCACGCTGTGGCTGCTGGGCAGGCCCCAGGCGGTCGCAGCAATGATGACCAACGCCGGGCACGACAACGCCGAGGTCGAGGACCTCTCCGCCGCGATCCTGCAGTACGAGCGGGGGCTCGCGGAGCTGACCAGCTCGGTGGTCCATCACGGCGAACAGCAGGAGATCGTGATCCAGGGCGAGCACGCCCGGATCTCCCAGCCCTGGGCGGTCGCGGCCGAGACGGCGCGCCCCAACGGCTTCCCCGAGACCGGCGGGAACGCGCAGCTGGTCCAGGAGCTCGAATCCCTGGCCGCTGCCCACACCCCGCTGACCCACACCGGCCACGCCGGGCAGATCGGGGACGTGCTCGCCGCGCTCCGTGAGCAGCGGGCCCCGCTGATCGACGGGCAGGCGGGGAAGAACGCGATCGAGCTGGTGACCGCGATCTTCGCCGCGGCGATCGAGCGGCGCACGATCGATCTGCCGATCTCGCCCGAGGATCCCTGGTATCGCGCGGGCACGCTCATCGAACGCGCCCCGCGCTTCTTCGAGAAGACCGCCTCTGTCCGCACGCAGGAGGGCGAGTCGATCATCGGCTCCACCCACGCGTAGAGCACCTGCGGGGCCGACGGGCCCGGCGGGTCACGCGGACGGCGCGACACAGGGCCGACGGCGCCGACGGGCCCGCAGCCTCACAGGTTCCAGATGACCGGCACCAGCAGGATCTTCACCACGATCGAGAAGGCGAAGAGCGTGGCGTAGGCGGCCTCGATGCGTTCGTCGGCCCGGCGGGCGTTCGCGGCCTCGAGCACTGCCGGCTGTCCGAGGAAGCCGGCCACGGCGCCCGCAGCGCGCGGTGCGGAGAGGTCCAGCACCCAGCGCCCGGCGATCACCAGGACCAGGCAGCCGAGCGCCGCGACCACGACGGAGAGCACCGCCGCGCGCCAGGCATCCGGGGAGGCGAGCATCGCGGCGACTGCCGGCCCGGCGGTGAGGCCGAGTCCGGCGAGGAAGAGCAGCAGTCCCAGCTGGCGCAACGTCCGGTTCGCGCTGCCTGGCAGCGCCCACACCACGGGTCCGGTGCGGCGCAGGGCACCGAGGATCATGCCCACGATCAGCGGTCCTGCAGCCGGGCCCAGCGAGAAGCTGCCGCCGCCGGGCATCGGGAGGCTCAGCAGGCCCAGGGCGACGCCGAGCATCAGTCCCAGCCCCAGCGAGAGCACGTCTAGCTCTCCGGCTTTTCGGTCCGAGTCGCCCAGGAAGGCGTGGACGGCATCCAGCTGGCTGCGGTCGACCACCACGGCGAGACGGTCGGCCGGTTCGAGGACGAGGTCGTCGCGGGCGAGCAGCTCGAGGTCGCCGCGCCGTACCCGGGTGACCACCGCGCCGAAGCGCACCGGCAGGTTCAGCTCCGCGATCGAGCGGGAGGCGAGGTCGGGGTTGGAGACGGTGAGCCGGGTGAACTCCACCAGTGAGCGGTCGTGGGCGATGTGCCGGTCGCTGGTCTCGCCGAGCTCGGCGGTGACTGCCTCGACCTGCTCGGGCAGGCCGACGGCGACCACCTCGTCCCCTGCCAGCAGGTCCTCGCCCGGCACGATCACCCGCACCCTGCCTTCGCGGCGCAGGTAGGAGAAGCGCACCTGCTGCTCGTGCCACTGGGGAACGTCCCGCAGGTTCATCGAGCGCTGCACCCTCACGGTGGTGGAGGCGAGGCTGGTGCCGGCCAGTGCGGGGGTGTCCTTCCGCCCTGGCCAGGCACGGGTGACAATGCTCGAGACCACCACGATTCCGACGATCACGCCGATCGGGTAGCCGAAGGCGTAGCCCACCGAGGGGCCGGAGGTGCCGGTCAGTCGCGAGGCGGCATCCAGTGCGGGGGCGGCAGTCAGCGCGCCGGTGAACAGGCCGAGCGACAGGTCGCGGGTGAGGCCCAGCACCTGGCCGAGCACGAGAGTCGCCGCCGCCGCGAGGACGGTGCTGAGCGTGGCGGCGGCGAGCAGTGGCAGCTGGCGGTTCAGGGAGCCGAAGAAGGCTGCGCCGGCGGAGATCCCGACGGTGTAGACGAACAGGGCCAGCCCCAGCGTCTGGACGATCTCCATGCCCTCGCCGAGGTGCGGGGCGATCGCGGAGAGCGCGAGGCCGGTGAACAGCGCGCCGGCAGCGCCGAGGCGGATCCGACCGAAGGGGATCGCGCCGAGCAGAGCGCCGGTGGCGACGACCAGGAACAGCGTGAGGAGCGGGCTCCCCTCGAGGACGTCGATCACGGTGCACCTTTCCCGTGCCCGCGGCGGAGCACCGGATCCGGATGCGGTGTGCGCGGGCACCGCCTATGGAGTGGTCTCCCACGATAGACCCGGCGTGGGGCGCCCGCGCAGTGGAGATGTGCGAGGTCACGGCCCCGACTGGCCGTGACGAAGGGCGTGTGTGCTCAGCCGAAGGACAGCGGCAGCATCTGCCCGCGCGGGCCGAGGGCCTCGAGTTCTGCCTGCTCGGCCTCCGTGGCGGGACGTCGGCCGGTCGCGATCCGCAGCGCGTCGGCGTCGGTCCAGGCCTCCGGCAGGCGCAGCCGCAGGCGCCGCTCGACCATGTCGCGTGAGGCGGCCAGGGACTCGGCCGGCGGGCCCGCGACAGATTCCCCGTCGCCCGCAGTCCCCCCGGCCGGGCCCGAGTGCGCGATCAGATCGAGGTGATGCAGGGTCCACTCGAGCACGTGGGCGCTGAGATAGTCGCGCACGGTGAGGGTCCTGCCCTGCGTGGACACGGGCAGGTCAGGATGGGCGAGCAGGGCGGCGCGACCGGCGGCAGCGCCGACGTCCTCGAGGTGACCGCGCAGCAGGGCAGGGTCCCCGTAAGCGGCGGCGAGCCTCACGGTCAGCGCGTGCCGCGGGTCGTGGCTGCGCCCGTCGGGCGGGAGCGGTCGAGGGGTCCAGAAGCTCGGAGCGTCCGCCGTGGGCGCCGCCTCCGCCGGGGTCGCGAGGGTGACCAGCACATCCTGCGCGCCGAGGACCAGATGGCACAGCAGATCTCGCACCAGCCAGCCGCGGCAGCCGGAGGGACGATCGAGGGCGGCGTCCGGAAGCTCGGCAGCAGCGTTGCGCAGCGCCGTCCAGCTGAGGGTGAAGAGGTCCACGCTCGGCACGGTAGCAAGGCGAACAGCCCGGTGGACCGAGGCTCCCGGGAGCGGCGATCGGCTCCTCGCTGACGACGTCCTGCTGGGGCGCCGAACCTGGCAACATCCGGCATACCCCTGCCGTCGGCCCCGTGGTGCAGGACAATGCTGGGCGTGCGTCGAAGGAGCAGGGCGCCCCAGCTCGCGATGGCGCGGCCGTCACCGGCGGCAGCAGCGCCGCCTCGCTTCGCACCATGCCGATGCAGTTCCCGTTCACCTCTGATCACTCACGATCGCCCGTTGAAAGGACCTCCCCATGGCTGTCTCCGAAGGAGCCAACTACGCGCCGGACTCGATGCCGAAGCCCGTCGTGGAGCCCGGCGAGTTCATCTTCGCCGCGATGCACCTCGACCACGGCCACATCGGCGGGATGACCCAGGGCCTGCTGGACGCCGGCGGCACCCTGAAGTGGGTCTACGACCCCCAGCCCGAGCGCGCCGCCGCGTTCAAGGAGAAGTTCCCGCAGGTCGAGATCGCGACCAGCGAAGAGCAGGTACTGGCCGACCCCGAGGTCCATCTCGTCGCCGCCGCCGCAGTACCCGTCGATCGCGCTCCGCTGGGCATCCGTGTGATGGAGGCCGGCAAGGACTACTTCACCGACAAGACCCCGCTGATCACCCGCGAGCAGCTCGCGGACGCGAAGGCTGCGGTGGAGCGAACCGGCAAGAAGTACGCCGTGTACTACTCCGAGCGCATCCACGTCGAGGCCGCAGTGCTGGCCGGTCAGCTCATCGACCGCGGCGCGATCGGGAAGGTCCTCCAGGTCCAGGGCATGGGCCCGCACCGCATGGGCGATCCCTCGACCCGCCCCGACTGGTTCTTCGAGCGCGCCAGCTATGGCGGCATCCTCACCGACATCGGCAGTCACAACTTCGAGCAGATGCTCGCCTTCACCGGCTCCGATGACGCCGAGATCCTCTCGTCCTCGATCGGCAACTTCGGCAACCCCGAGCACCCCGAGCTCGACGATTACGGCGACGCGCACATCGCGCTCTCCAGCGGCGCGACCGGCTTCGTGCGCGTGGACTGGTTCACCCCCGCCGGGCTGCGCACGTGGGGCGACGGCCGCACGTTCATCCTCGGCACCGAGGGCTACATCGAGCTGCGCAAGTACGTCGACGTCACCACCGACAACGGCGGCGGCCAGGTGATCCTGGTCGACGGCGAGGGCGAGCACCGCATGAACGCCAGCGGCGAGGTGGGATACCCCTTCTTCGGCGAGCTGATCCTGGACGTCCTGCACCGCACGGAGAACGCCATGACCCAGGCGCACGCCTTCAAGGCTGTGGAGCTGGCGATCGCCGCACAGGAGCAGGCCCGGGAGCTCACGGGCCGCGCCTGAACTCCACCGCGTGCGGGGGCACCGCGTGACGGGCCCCAGCCCCGGACCCACGATCCCGGTCGACTCCTTGCCAGCAGCCTCACCGCTCTGGCTCGGAATCGGCCGGGAACGGTCTCTGTGGACGTCGTACCGACGAGTCCCCTGCCCCTGCGCCCCAGCGGCGCGCGGCAGGGGGCCGGTTCTTGGAGAGCACTTTCCTGCAGAGCACTGCGGCCTGGCTGCGGCGTTCGCAGCCCGTCGGCCTCCGTTTCTGACTGTCCGGACGCCACCGGGTGTACCGCTTTCCGCGAAAGTTTTCTCCTCCTCCACGGGCTGTGCAGCACCCGTTTCTGCCGGCACAAAGAGCCACTCTGCGCACGTCATACACGGTTGAGACACAAATGAAGCATCCCCCGCTTGACCTCTGACAGTAAGAGGGATTAACTTAACGTCACCGACATTAGTTTACGAAACTTTTCAGCCCAGTGTCGGTCCGTGATCCTGGAGGCAGCAATGATGCAACCCACCCGCCGCGCGACTCTCGCGGGCCTCGGCCTGGCAATCCCGTCCCTCGCCGTCCTCAGCGCCTGCGGAGGCGGCGCCAAGCCCAGCGGTGGCGGTGGCTCTCCGTCGAGCCTGTCCGTCTGGGCCCTGACCGGCGCCAAGCAGGACACCTACCAGGCGTCCTTCGATGCCTGGGACGAGGCGAACTCCGACAACCCCTTCGCCGTGGAGTTCTTCGCCAACGACTCCTACAAGGAGAAGATCCGTACCGCGATCGGTTCCGGCAACGCCCCCACCCTGATCTTCAACTGGGCCGGCGGCACCCTGGCCGACTACGTCAACAACGAGTCCGTGGTGGACCTCTCCGGCAAGGTCGACGACGTGCTCTCGCGCACCATCGAGTCGATCGCAAAGGTCGGCGAGGTCGACGGGGCCCAGTACGGCGTCCCCAACAACGACACCCAGCCGGTGATCCTGTACTACAACACCGCTCTGTTCGAAGAGCACTCCGTCACCCCGCCCACCACCTGGGCTGAGCTGATGACAGCGGTGGAGACCTTCTCCGCCGCCGGTATCACCCCCCTCTCCCTGGCTGGCCAGAGCATCTGGCCGGAGCTGATGTACATCCAGTACCTCACCGACCGCATCGGTGGCGAGGGCGTCTTCGAGAAGATCGTCGCGGGCGAGGCAGACGCCTGGTCCGAGCCGGCGATCACCTCGGCGCTCGAGGCCATCATCGAGCTGAAGGATGCCGGCGCGTTCGGTGACGCCTACGGCTCGGTCGCCGCCGACGCCGGGGCCGACGCCGCCCTGGTCCACACCGGCAAGGCCGCGATGCTGCTGCAGGGCAGCTGGGTCTACGGCACTTTCAAGCAGGATGCCCCGGACTTCGTGGCCGAGGGGAACCTCGGGTTCCTGAACTTCCCGGCGAAGGACGGCGGCGCGGGCGATCCGGCCAACGTGGTCGGCAACCCGGCCAACTACTGGTCGGTCTCGGCCGCCGCCGAGCCGGAGATCCAGGAGCTCGCGATCAAGTACCTCAACGAGTTCAACCTCAACCAGGACATGGTCGACAACTTCCTGGCCATGGGCGCGATCCCGGCCGTCGCCGGGCTCGAGGAGTCCTTCGGCGGACTGGATGATGAGGCCTTCCTGTCCTTCGCCTACGACATGGTGCTGAACGCTCCGCACTTCCAGCTGTCCTGGGATCAGGCCCTGGCCCCGGCCCCCGCGCAGGAGCTGCTGAACAATCTCTCCCGCATCTTCCTCGGAGAGATCCAGCCTGAAGAGTTCGTGACCAGCATGAACGCGACCCTGTCGGCATGACCGCCGGGCAGTCGCACGCACCCCGCACCGGTGCCGCTGCTGCCGATGCCGCCGCCTCGGCCGACGAGGGCACCTCGCCCTCGTCGGCCCACCCGGGCGGGAGCGTCGGCCGCTCCAGCAATCGTCGCCGTCTGAGCACCGGACCCAGCAACTGGCTGCTGCTCCCCGCGCTGAGCTTCTTCGGCGTGTTCGCGCTCGTGCCCCTCGCGGGCGTCGTGGTGCTCTCGTTCTTCGCCTGGGATGGTCTGGGCACGCCGCAGTTCGCGGGCCTCGCCGCCTGGTTCCAGGTGTTCCAGGACCCCGTGACCCTCAACGCCATGTGGCTGACGCTGCTGATGACGGCGCTGAGCTATGCGGTGCAGTTCCCGCTCAGCCTGCTGCTGGGAGTCTTCATGGCCGGGCACCAGCGCTATCGCGAAGTGTTCTCGGTGCTGTACTTCCTGCCGCTGCTGTTCTCCGCGGCGGCCACCGGTATCGCGTTCAAGGCGCTGCTGGATCCGAACTTCGGCATCTCCCGCGCCTTCGGCCTGGACTTCCTCAGCCAGGACTGGCTGGGCTCGCCGACCTTCGCGTTCTACACCCTGATCATGGTGATCTCGTGGTCCTTCGTGCCCTTCCACTCGCTGCTGTACCAGGCGGGCGTGCGGCAGATCCCGATCTCGATGTACGAGGCGGCCACGCTCGACGGCGCCGGACGGGTGCGGCAGTTCTTCAACGTCACCCTGCCGCAGCTGAAGTACACGATCGTCACCAGCTCCACCCTGATGCTGGTCGGTTCGCTGACCTACTTCGACCTCGTGTTCATCCTGACCGGCGGCGGGCCCGGCAATGCCACCCGCATCCTCCCGTTGGACATGTACCTCACCGGATTCCGTTCCTACGAGATGGGTCCGGCCAGCGTGATCGCCGTGATCCTGGTGGTCGTCGGACTGACCCTGTCATTGATCCTGAACCGCGTCTCCGGCGCGGATCGCATGGAGAGCCAGATGGAGGGCGCCTGAGATGAGTACCAAAACACACAGCTCCCCCAATGTCATCGGCGGCCTGCTGGGCTTCGCCTGGCTGCTCGTGATCCTGGTGCCGATCTACTACATCGTCGTCACCAGCGTCCGGCCGCGCGAGGACTACTTCTCCTCGAACCCGCTGTCGCTGCCTTCCGAGTTCACCCTCGAGCCGTTCCGCTACGTGCTCGAGAACGACTTCATGCGCTACTTCGCGAACTCAGTGTTCGTCACCGTGATCACGGTGGTCGCCGTGGTGACCGCCTCGCTGCTGGCCAGCTACGTCATCGTGCGCTCTCGCACCCGACTGGCGAAGTTCAGCCAGAAGCTGTTCCTGATGGGGATCGCGATCCCGCTGCAGGCCACGATCATCCCGATCTACTACCTGATCGTGCAGCTGGGGCTGTACGACACCCTGTGGGCGCTGATCCTGCCGTCGATCGCCTTCGCCATCCCGATCACCATCCTGATCCTGACCAACTTCCTGCGGGACGTTCCAGGAGAGCTGTACGAGTCGATGACCATCGACGGCGCCAACGACTGGCAGATGTTCCGCTCGCTGGTGCTGCCGCTGGCGAAGCCCGCCGTGGTCACCGTCGGGATCTATGACGCACTGCAGGTGTGGAACGGGTTCCTGTTCCCGCTGGTGCTCACCCAGAGCTCCGACAAGCGCGTGCTGCCCCTGTCGCTGTGGGCCTACCAGGGCGAGTTCACGGTGAACATCCCGGCCGTGCTGGCCGCGGTGATGCTCTCCGCACTGCCGATCCTGGTGCTCTACATCGCGGGTCGCCGCCAGCTGATCAGCGGCCTGACAGCAGGCTTCAGCAAGTAGTCCTGTTCGGCGGGGGCTTCGGCTCCGCACCGTGGGCCGGCATCGCGGGCGATCCCCCTGGGCCGGCCCCGGGGCCGGCCCACCCCCGTTACCGGCGCCGTCCGCGGCATCATCCACGCGATCCCGGTCGATTCCGAGCCAGAACCTTCACCGATCTGGCTCGGAATCGACCGGGATCGTTCTGTACAAAGTCCCGGTGGGCCGATGGTCGGCCCATGCCACCCCTCGCACGGAGCGTGAGGGTTCAGCCCGCGATGTCTCCTGCGCCCTCGGTACCCTCGAACGCCGCCAGGGCCACCCGCAGCTGCGCGCTCTCGAGCCCGGCCGCGCTTACGGTGATCCGGAGTTCCCCCTCTGCGCCTCCCTCACTGGCCTCTCCGCGCACGATGGCCAGGGCCTTGCCGCTGAAGGCCCTGCGCTGCGGAGACGGGAAGGCATTCAGGTCAGTGGGATCGCCGTTGTCGGTGGCCACCAGGGTGCCCGGCCCCTCCACCGTGAAGTGCAGCAGATGGTCGGCCGTGGGGACCTCGATCCCGTCGGCGTCGAGCACCCGTGCGGTGAGGAACGCCAGGTCACGACCGTCGGCAGCGATGTGGTCGCGATCCGCTGCGAGGGCGAGGCGGGCGGGGGCGCCGGCAGTGCGCACGACGTCCACGGCCCACGGCGCACCGTCGCGGTAGGTCTGCACGCGCACCTCCCCCGGCGCGTAGACCACCTCGTCCCAGCGCAGCCGGAACTGACCGGGCTGCATGGCGCGCCGGCCCTGGGAGGCCCCGTTGACGAACAGCTCCGCCTCGTCCCCCGAGGTGAACACGTGCACCGGCGTCACCTCGCCCTCGCGCCCGGGCCAGGTCCAGTGCGGCAGCAGGTGGGCGGTGGGGACCTCGGGCCGCCAGTGCGCGCGGTAGAGCCAGAACCGGTCCTTGGGGAATCCGGCGAGGTCCACGATGCCCGTGTAGGAGCTGCGGGCGCTGTAGTACGGGGTCGGCTCGCCCAGGTAGTCGAAGCCGGTCCACACGAATTCACCGGCCACGAACGGATAGTGCTCAAGGGAGGCGAAGACCTTCTCCGCCGTGGAGCCGAAGTCCACCGCGTGGAGCTCGTAGGCGCTGACCATGCAGGTCGCGTCGTCGGCCCCGGCGCCGTCCCGTGCCGGGTTGCTCTGCCCTTCCGCGACGGGGAACAGGTAGGTGCCGCGGGTGGACAGCGCGGAGGAGGTCTCGCTGCCCATGATCGGCGTGTCGGGGAAGGCCTCGCGGAACCGGCCGTACTGGGGTGGGGTGCGGATCCGGTCGGTGCCCTCGAACACCGGCTCCTGCCGGATGCCCTCGCCCTGATAGTTGATGCCGATGACGTCGACCTCGGCGGGCAGCGGCATGTGCGGCTTCGCGTAGTTCATGGCGGTGGTGGTGAGCCGGCTGGGGTCCTCGTCGTGGGCGATCTCGACCAGACGCCGTGCCACCAGGGCGCCCTCCTGCTCCGTGTACTGCTCGCCGACCTCGTTGCCGATCCCCCACAGGATCACGGAGGGGTGGTGACGGTCGCGCCGGATCATCGCCCGCAGATCCGCCTCGTGCCAGTCCTCGAAGATCAGGTGGAAGTCCAGATCGGTCTTGCGTGCGTACCAGGAATCGAACACCTCGTCGAGCACCAGGATGCCCATCCGGTCGGTGAGGTCCAGCAGTTCGGGCGCGGGCGGGTTATGGGCCGTGCGCAGCGCGTTCGTCCCCATCTCCTGCAGGATCTCGAGCTGGCGCTCGGCGGCGCGCTCGTTGAACGCCGCGCCGAGGGCCCCGAGGTCGTGGTGGTTGTTCACGCCCTGGATCCGGATCCGCTCCCCGTTGACGAGCAGACCCTCGTCGGCGTCGAACTCGATCCGGCGCACGCCGAAGGGCGTCTCGACCTGGTCCAGGATCTCCTCCCCCCGGCGCAGCGTGGTGACCGCGAGATAGCGGTGGGGGTGCTGGGCGGGCGGCGGGCCCCAGAGCGAGGGCGCCTGGATCCGGGCCGACGCGGTGGTTCTCGCCGCAGTGCCGGGGCTGACGGCGACGGCGACCAGCTCGGTGCGAGCGACGGGGATGCCGTGCTCGGCGGCGGTATCGCGCTCGGCGGGGGTCCGGTTCCCGGCGGATTCCCTGTGCCCGCCGGAGTCACCGCGCCCGCCGTCGTCGGCGATCTCAAAGATCTCGGTGGTGACCTGCACCTTGACCGGCGCCGGCCCGGCGTTCTCGAGGGCCACCTCGATCTCGACGACAGCAGAATCGGCGCTCACCTCGGGGGTGGTGATCGTCGTGCCCCAGTGCGCGACGGCGACCGGGGAGGTCTTGACCAGCCAGACATTGCGGTAGAGCCCTCCGCCCGGGTACCAGCGGGCCGAGCGGGGCGGGTTGTCCAGGCGGATCGCGAGCAGGTTCCGTCCGCCCGGGACGAGGTGAGGGGTGAGGTCCAGGCGCCAGCTGTTGTATCCGTAGGGCCAGCCGCCCACGAGGGAGCCGTTCAGCCACACCGACGTATAGGACATCGCCCCGTCGATGTCCAGGTGGATCGAGCGGCCCGCGTCCTCCACCGGGATCTCGAGCTCGCGGCGGTACCAGCCCACACCCCAGCTCTCCAGGCGCCCCATACCGCCGTGAGGGCCGTCGACGAGGAAGGGCCCGGCGATCGCCCAGTCGTGAGGCACGACGACCTGCTGCCAGTCGCTGTCGTCCAGTGCCGGATCAGCCGCATCAGGGGCGACGGGTGGCTGCTGGTCCGGTCGCTGCGCATGCTGTGCGGGATCGCGGAGGAAGGCGTTCGCGCCCGGCTGGATCCATGGCCGCAGGCCGGTCTCGGCGGCGTCGTGGCGCACCTGCTCGGGGCGGGCATCAGCGTCCTTGCCGTCCTGCGCCTCGCCGAGCTCGGGCCACGGCACGTAGTCCAGGGCACGGTCGACCTGGTCCGGCGCCACCCGGCGGAACCGCCAACCGGTCTCGAGGTGGAGTCGTTCACGGGGCGTGGGCGTCATGGGGATCGCTCTCCGGCAGCTCGCGGGCGTGGTCGACGCCCGTCGTCGGGCGCACGGTTTCGAAGTCTATCGGGCGGTATTCCCGAAACCTTTCTCCGTACACATGGTGGATCGCCTCGCCGACCGCATCATCACCGCAGACGTAGTCGGACCCCGTGAGCTGCTGGAGCTGCTCCGAGCTGCCGCTGCTCGTCGCCGTGATCGAGGAGCACTTCTCGTCCGGGGAAGAACGCGATCGACAGGTACCTTCCCGCCCTCTTCGGCGACGCCTATGGTGGCAGGACCGACCCTTCAGGAGGCCACCATGTCCCACACCGCTGACCGTGCCACGACGCTCGCCGCACTGCATGACTCCGGGGAGGTGCTGGTCCTTCCCACCGTCTGGGACGTCTGGAGCGCCCGGGTCGCCGTGCAGGCGGGGTTCCGCGCACTCACCGTGGGCAGCCACCCGGTGGCGGATTCCCTCGGCAGCGCCGACGGCGAGAACATGGACTTCGCCGACTACCTCGCGGTGGTCGCGCGGATCACCGGGGACGTCGAGGTGCCCGTCAGCGCGGACGTCGAATCCGGCTACGGCCTGGACCCGAAGGAGCTGATCGAGCGTCTGCTCGAGGCCGGCGCCGCAGGAGCGAACATCGAGGACGTGGTCCACGGGGAGGGGAAGCGGGTGCGCGATCGGCAGGAGCACGCCGACTACATCGCCGCAGCCCGCAGTGCGGCCGACGCCGCCGGGGTGCCGTTCGTGCTCAACGGACGCACCGATGCGGTCAAGCTCGGCACGGACGTCTTCCCGGACCCGCTGGCGGAAGCTGTCGAGCGCATCCAGCTGATGGAGGGTGCCGGTGCCCGCGCCGTGTACCCCGTCGGGCTGACCACCGCGGAGCAGGTCACCGCACTCGTCGGCGCGGTCTCGGTGCCGGTCAACGTGACCGCCCATCCGGTGACGGGCCACGGTGCCGGCTCGCTGTCCGCTCTGACCGAGCTCGGCGCCCGCCGCATCACTTTCGGGCCGCTGTGGCAGAAGTGGCTCGCCGAGGTCTCGGCGGGGCAGCTGGCCGAGTGGGTCGCCTCGGAGTGAGCGGAGCCAGCACCTGGCGCCCCGCGGGACCTCATGCAGGACGTGCGCAAAGCCCTCACCCTCGGAGAAGTGACGTTGCCGCCGTGCTCACCAGGCCCCCGGACTGATCCAGCTTTCCGGCACCCCGGCCGACGGTATTGCTCGGCTCGGCACCAGCCGGGACCTCGTGCCAGACCACGCCCGCAAGACCGTGCGGAGGCAGCTGGACCAGCCGAGCTGACGCCACGAGAGCCCGCACCATAAACGGCCCTCCGTGAACCGGTCTCACCGTTGTGCTGCGCAATGCCGAGCTCAGTCGGACAGCGCTCTGCCGATGAGTGCGCCGAAACCTCCAGCGAGGACGTGAGCATCATGCAGAGGGAGCCACCAGCACGTCCAAGTGACCGGCCCGCCGCCGCTCGACGGGTCACGCTCAGCTCCGGACCACCTCTCCTCCGCTGGATACTCGTCCACCTCGACTCTGAAGTAGTGACGCACAGCGCGCTCATCACGCATCGGACGGAGGTCATACTCCTGCGACCCGAGAAAGCGAACCCCAGCCGCGTGGAGCCCTGTTTCCTCGGTGAGCTCCCGCCGCACCGCAGCCTCCAACGTCTCGCCACGCTTCACCGAGCCCGCCGGGACCTGCACACCCGTGACTGTCAGAGGCAGCTCATCGTGGGTGAACACGAGGAGCTTCTCCGCTCGGATGACATAACAGACAACCTTCTGTGTAACGCGGCTCATCCGCGCAGATTACAGCCGTACCACAGGCAGTCGTTTCCAACTCCGAGCATCGTCTCGGCACTCGTCGTCGGCCTTGATCTTCCGCGAGCGGTCGATTCCGAGCCACAAACTGGGCTGACCTGGCTCGGAATCGACCGGCGTCACCGGCCCGGGCGACGCGGGCGAAGACGTGCCGGGGCTCAGCTGTCGATCGCGGCCACGTCGGCTGCCGCTGCGTCGAGCGCGGCCACGTCGATCTCGACCTCTGCGCCCTCGCGCAGGTACAGCGGCAGGGTCATGAACCCGTGCTGCTGGCGCAGCCAGCGCCCGCCGGTCTCGATCGTGCCCTCGAACACCGAGGTCCAGCGACCCTCGGGCAGGTAGAACTCGACCTCCCCGTCGGGCGAGAACACGGGCGCGACCAGCAGCGAGTCGCCGAGCATGTACTGGGTGTCGAGCGCGTGGCAGGTGCGATCCTCCGGGAATTCGAGCACCATCGGGCGCAGGATCGGGGTGCCCTGCTGGTTCGCTTGGAGCGCCATCTGCTGCAGGTAGGGCACCAGCTGCTGCTTCAGCAGTGTGAAGCGGCGGGCCACGTCCACCGCCTCGTCGTCGAAGGCCCACGGCACCCGGTAGGAGCTCGACCCGTGCAGGCGCGAGTGGGAGGAGAGCAGGCCGAAGGCGAGCCAGCGCTTGAACACCGTCGGATCCGGCGCTCCTTCGAAGCCGCCGATGTCGTGGCTCCAGTAGCCGAAGCCGGACAGCGCGAGGGACAGCCCGCCGCGCAGGGTCTCCCCCATCGAGGGCAGGGAGGAGTCGTTGTCCCCGCCCCAGTGGGCTGGGAACTGCTGGCCGCCGGCGGTCGCGGAGCGGGCGAAGACGATCGCCTCGCCCTCCCCCTGCCGCTCCACCAGCAGGTCGAACACGGTGCGGTTGAACAGATGCGTGTAGTAGTTGTGCATCTTCTCCGGGTCGGAGCCGTCGTGCCAGGCGATGTCCCGCACCGGGATCCGCTCGCCGAAGTCGGTCTTGAAGCAGTCCACGCCGACGTCCAGCAGGCCCTCGAGCTTGCTGCGGTACCAGGCCACCGCCGCCGGGTTCGTGAAGTCCACCAGCGCCATCCCGGCCTGCCAGAGGTCGGTCTGCCAGAGGTTCCCGTCGGTCCGGCGCACCAGGTAGCCGTGCTCGAGGCCCTCCTCGAAGAGCGCCGACTTCTGGGCGATATAGGGGTTGATCCACACGCACACCTTCAGGCCCCGGTCATGGAGCCGACGGATCAGCCCCTCCGGGTCCGGGAACGTGGCCGGGTCCCAGACGAAGTCGGTCCAGGTGAAGCCGCGCATCCAGAAGCAGTCGAAGTGGAAGACGGACAGCGGGATGCCGCGCTCCTCCATTCCGTCGATGAACGACATGACCGTGGCCTCGTCGTAGTCGGTGGTGAAGGAGGTGGACAGCCACAGCCCGTAGGACCATTCGGGCACCAGCGGTGGCCGGCCGGTCAGCGCGGTGTAGCGGCGCAGCACGTCCTTGGGGGTGGGGCCATCGATCACCAGGTAGCTCAGCGACTGGCCCTCGACGGAGAACTGCACCCGGGTGGTCATCTCGGAGGCGACCTCGAAGGAGACCCCGCCGGTGTCCTCCACGAACACGCCGTAGCCGCGGGAGGTGAGGTAGAGCGGGACGTTCTTGTACGCCTGCTCGGAGGTGGTGCCGCCGTCCTCGTTCCAGATGTCGACGCTCTGGCCGTTCTTCACGAAGGCGCCGAAGCGTTCGCCGAGCCCGTAGACGCTCTCCCCCGGCTGGAGGCTGAGCTGCTCGTGCATGTGGTGCTGCCCGTCGGGCGCGATCACGTGGCCGATGGAGCGGCGCAGCGAGCTGGTCAGGGCGCGGCCGGCGGAGCTGAAGTCTGCCTGCCACTGCTCGCCGATGCCAATGGTGAGGGCGAGGTCGCCTGCCCGGAGGGTGGTCCGCCCGTCGGCCGCGGAGTCGATGGTGCCGCGATAGGCGGGATCCGCCGCGATCTCGAAGCGGGGCTGCGGGGCGGCCACTCCGCGGTGGTTCTCCACGAGCACCCGGATCACGCCCTCGGCGACCGCCTCGTAGGTGACGGTGAGCTGGGGGTTGTTCAGGGTGTCGCCGCGGCCGCGGACGGGCCGGACGGGGGCGAAGGCGCGGAGGCGTCCCGCCTCGGCATCGATCTGGAGGTCGTGGACCTGGCTGCCGCGCTGAACCGTGAAGCCCTCCCGGTCCATCCAGTATCCGTTGGTGAAGCGCATGGTCAGCGCTCCTTTCTGTGCAGAGTTCCGGGAGTCCGGAGGGTCACTTCACCGCGCCGGCAGTGACGCCGCGGGTGAGGGTGCGCTGGAAGATCAGGAAGAAGATGAACGTGGGCAGCAGCGAGAGCAGCGCGCCTGCGTTCAGGGTGGGGACGTCGAGCATGCGGTCGCCCTGGAGGGAGGACAGCGCGATCGGGATCGTCTGGTTGTCGTTGCTGGTGAGCATCACCAGGGGGATGAAGAACTCGTTCCAGGTCCAGATGAAGAAGAAGATCATCAGCACCGACATGGTCGGGCGCACCACGGGGTAGACGATCCGCCACAGGATCTGCCAGCGGGTGGCGCCGTCGAGCTGCGCCGCCTCCAGCAGGGCGGGAGGGAAGGTGCCGAGCACGGAGGCGAGCAGATAGGTGCCGAACGCGGATTGGACGATCGTGAAGATGATGACGATCGACCATGGGTTGTCGGTCAGGCCCACCATCCGCGCCATGTCGAACAGCGGGTAGATGAGCACCTCCTGCGGGAGCATGTTCGCCATCAGGAACAGGGCCACCAGCCAGAGCCGGCCCTTCACCTTTCCCACGCCGATCGCGTAGGCGTTCAGCAGCGAGAGCAGCACCGCGAAGATGGCGACGAGGGTCGAGGTCCAGAGCGAGTTCCAGAGCTTGACCGGGAAGTTCACCCGTTCCCAGAAGGCGATCACGCCGTCGAGGTAGAGCCCTCGCGGGAGGGACAGAGGACCGCCGGCGGAGTAGTCCGCCGGGGACTTGAAGGCGTTCAGCACCATCAGGATGAACGGCGCGACCATCGCCACGGCGACGATCATCGCCCCGGCCAGGACGATCCAGCGGGTGATCCCGCGGTGGTTGCGGTCGCGTCGGCGACGGGCAGGAGCTGCGCTCGGGCCGACGGTGCCGGCGGCGGCCGCGGCAGGCGTGGGGGCAGCGGCAGGAGTGGCGGCGGGGGTGGCGGAACTGGTCTTCGTGGCCATCTCAGCGGCCCTCCTCTTCCTTGCGTGCACTGCGGTTCTGGAGCACCTGGATGCCACCGGCGATGAGGATGATGATCACGGTCAGCACTGTGGCGATGGCCGCGCCGTAGCCGACCCGCGAGGTGTCGAAGAAGTTCAGATACGAGTAGTACGAGGGCACCAGGGTGGAGCTCTCAGGACCGCCGCGGGTCAGCACGTAGATGGGGGCGAACACCTTCAGCGCCGCGATGGTGCAGGTCAGCACGATCACGAAGGTCTCCGGGGAGATCTGCGGGATGGTGATCGCCCGGAAGCGCGCGAACCATCCGGCGCCGTCGAGCTCGGCGGCCTCGTACAGCTCGGGGTCCACGCGCGCCAGGGCGGACATGAAGATGACCGTCGGGTAGCCGATCTGGATCCAGATCAGCACCAGCATCACCGAGGGCAGGGCGAGGTTCGGATCACCGAGCCAGTTGGGCGGGGACTCGATCCCGAGGCCTCGCAGCAGGGTGTTCACCGCGCCCGTCTGGCTGTTGAGGATCCAGTTCCACACGATGCCGGCCACCGAGATCGGCAGGATCTGCGGGAGATAGTAGGTGGCCCGCAGGAAGGCGGAGACCTTGCTGTTCCAGTGCTTGGCGATGTAGTCGAACAGGACCGCTGCCATCAGCAGCCCGATGATCGTGGGGACCATGACCATCGCGCCGACCATGTAGATCGAGTTGCGGAAGGACAGCCAGAACGCGTCGTCCGAGAGCAGCGCGATGTAGTTGTCCAGCCCGATCCAGCGCTTGGGGGCCAGCCCGCCCTTCCAGCTGTGCAGGCTGTACCAGATGTTCATCAGGAAGGGGATGAGGATGATGAATCCGAAGGAGACCAGCCCCGGGATCAGGTAGAGCCAGTAGCCGGCGCCCGCCCAGCGGGAGCGTCTCCTTCGCGGTGCGGACGCGATCGGCGTCGGCACGGCTTCGGTGGTGGTCATGGATGTCCTCCCAGAAGGCGGGCGGGCCACTGCTGCGGCCCGCCCGGAGCGTTACGGCGGTGGTCACTCACCGGTGAGGTCGGTGCGTCCGGTGGCGTAGGCGGCACCGAGCTCCTCCATCGCCTCGGCCGGGGTCTTCGAGCCGTTGATGAGTGACTGCATGGCGCTGACGACCTGGTCGTAGAAGCCGGGGACCGGCCAGTCCGGGTAGAACGCGAGCCCGTCGGCCTCGTTGACCGCGGTGAAGTTCTCGGTCATCTCCCGGGTCTTGTCGTCCTCGATCGCCGAGATGTCTCCGGCGACGGGCAGGCCACCCGTCTGGCCGAGGATGTCCTGGACCTCCTGGGTCATGGTGATGTCCATGAACTCGTAGGCGAGGTCCTTGTTCGCGGCGTTGGCGGGGACGACCCAGAGGTTCCCGGAGGAGCCGATGGTGAGGTCGCTGCCGGGGAAGAGGAACTGTCCCCAGTCGTCGGTCATCTCGGCGACCAGGCGGCCGAACCACCAGGAGCCGGAGAACATGATCGGGTAGGTGCCGGAGATGAACGCGGTGCCCATGTCCTCGGCGGTGAGCCCTGCAGAATCTGCCGCGAGGTATCCCTTCTCGACCCAGTCGGCGAAGCGCTGAGCGCCGGCCAGGAGCGGGTCGGAGGCCCAGTCGACCTCGCCGTCGAAGAGCTGGTAGGCGTCCACGAAGTCGCGATCGGCGTGGGCGAGGACCAGCTGGTACCAGAGCTGTCCGGCGGGGTACTCGGCGCCGGCGCCGGCGAGCGGGACGATGCCCTTGTCCACGAAGGTCTGCAGGACGTCCTCGAACTCCTCGAGGGTGTTCGGCACGGCGACGCCGGCCTCGTCGAACATCTTCTGGTTGTAGAAGACGTAGACGTACTCGCCGTAGTTGGGCAGGCCGTACCAGTCACCGGAGCCCATCAGCCCGAACTCGTCGTAGCGGGAGGTGGTCTGCAGGCTCGTCGAGAGCTTCTGGTCCCATCCCTTCTCGGTGGCGATATCGGTGAACGGGTCGATCAGGCCCTGGGAGGCGAGCTGGCCGGCGGTGCTGTTGCCCTTGTTGTACTCCATCAGGTCCGGCACATCGTCGCCGGTCAGAACGATCTTGGCGTTCTTCTGCAGCTGCTCGAAGGTCTGCTTCTCGACGGTGACGGTGACGTCGGGGTGCTTCTCCTTGAAGATCTCCTCGGCGCGGGCCCAGGCCTGGCCCATCGCAGAGTCCTCGTTCTCGTAATGCCAGATGACCAGGGACGTCCCGTCGCCGGTTCCGCCGCCGCTGCCGCCGCCACAGGCGCTGAGGGTGGGGACCGCTGCGGCACCGAGGGCGGTGGCGGCGGCGAGGGTGGTGAACTTCCTGCGCTTCATGGGTTCCTACTTCCTTGTCGGAATAACTGCTGGGGGTCGAACTGGACTGCAGGGCGGCCGGACGACGGCGTGGCGAGGGGCCGTCGAGAGGCCGCTCAGGGAGAGCGGCGGCGGTCCTCGACGGAGCCGCCGTCGTACTGGGTGCAGGTCACGAGCACCTGCGTGGGTGGGGCGTGCGGGTCGGCGAGCTGGTCGAGCAGACCATCCACCGCCCGTCGGCCCATCTCCTCCCCCGGCGCCTGCCAGGCGGTCAGGGAGGGAGAAGTCATGGAAGCGGTGCGCCGGCTCGACACGACGGTGACGACGGACAGGTCAGCGGGCAGATCCAGCCCCATGACCTGCAGCTCGTTGACGAAGCCGACGACCGCGAGGTCGTTCATCGCCATCACCGCATCCGGTCGCCGCGAGCTGCCGCACACCTCGCGGGCGAGGTCCCGGCCCGCCTGCGGACTGGGCTCGAGGGCGTACTCGCGATGCTCGAATCCGCGCTCCTGGGCCAGCCGGGCGAAGTCCTCGTGGGAACGGACCGCCGGCCCGTAGCCCTCGGCTTCCATCGCGCGGGAGCGACCGATCAGCATCACATCCCGATGCCCGCTCGCCGCCAGGGTGTCGAGGGCCTGGGCGATGGTCGCCTCGAAGTCGATGTCGACGTAGCTCAGCTGCGAGGGGTCGCGGGTGCGGCCGACGGACAGGAACGGGACACCGGAGGTCTGCAGGCTGTCGATCCGCGGATCGTCCAGTGCCACCTCGACCAGCAGCACCCCGTCGGCGTGCCCCTGGCCCACCAGGTCGCGGAGCTCCTGCGGTGCGCGCTGCGAGGCGATCGGCCACACGGTGAGCAGGTAGCCGCGCTCTGCGGCGCGGTCGTAGGCCCCGCGGACGATCTCGAAGACGGTCTCACCGGCGGAGACGTCGAACTCCGGCAGGTGGAGGGCGAGGATGCGGGTGCGACGGCTGGCGAGACTGCGGGCGATCGCGTTGGGGCGATAGCCCAGCTCAGCCATCGCGTGCTCGATCCGTTCGCGGGTCGCGGCTGCGACCGGCTTGTCGCCGGAGAGCATGTAGGAGACGGTGCTCAGCGCGACGCCCGCATGGCGGGCCACATCGCTCATCGTCGCCATCTCGCCACCTCCTCATCGGGGTTCCACACACGGGTCGAAGCGCTTCGACTATGACGCCTCGATGGCCCACTGCAGACGAGGGGGTGGAGGCGATCCAGATCGAGTCGAAGCGCTTCGACACCGGAATGTCAGCAAGTATGCGTCTCTCATGAAGACGCGTCAAGCGGCCGGAACGACCGCGGGGCTCACAGCCCCAGGACGGCCGTCGCGATCGTGAAGTAGATGATCAGACCCGTGGCATCGCAGAAGGTGGAGATGAAGGGGTTGGAGAACACCGCCGGATCCGCCCCCACCCGCTTCGCGATCAGCGGCATCATCCCGCCCACGATCGCGGCCATGGTGCAGATCGACAGCAGCGTCGTGCCGATCACGAGTCCGATCGCCCAGCCGTAGACGAGACCCGCGACCAGGAAGCCGAGCGCTCCGAGGACCACGCCGAGGACCGAGCCCACCCGCAGCTCGCGCCAGACCACGCGAGGCAGGTCGCGCACGCGCACCTCACCCACCGCGAGCGCGCGGGTCACGGTGGTCGCGGCCTGGTTGCCGGTGTTCCCGCCGGTGCCGGTCAGCAGCGGGATGAACAGCGCCAGGATCACCACCTGATCCAGCCGGTCCTCGAAGACCTCGAGCACCTGCACGGTGAGGATCGCGGAGATCGCGAGCACCAGCAGCCAGACGATGCGGCTGCGCACCACCCGCAGGATCGGGGTCGAGAGATAGGCGCGCGGCAGCGGCTCGGAGCCGCTGGTACGGGCGGAGTCCTCGGTGTTCTCCTCCTCGATGATGGCCACAGCGTCGTCGACGGTCACGATCCCCACCAGCCGCCCCTCGCCATCCACGATGGGCATGGCCAGCAGTTTCGCGGCGAAGAAGCGGCGCGCCGCATCTTCGCGATCGTCGGTCGCGGTCGCGCTGACCGGCGCATGGGCGAGATCGCCGACGATCACATCCCCGTCGGCCACCAGCAGCCGCCGCAGCCCCACCACGCCCAGCAGCGTGCGGGTGTCGTCGACCACCGGCAGCAGGTAGATCGTCTCGGCCTCCTCGGCGCGGGCGCGCACCTGCTCGAGCGCCTCGGCGACCGTGAGGGCGGGGGCGAGGGTGAGCACCTCGGGCGACATATAGCGGCCGATCGCGTGGCGCGGATAGCCGAGGACCGCGGTGGTCATCGCCCGCTCGTCCGCATCCAGACCGTGCATCAGCCGCTCGGCGACCGAGGCCGGCAGCTCGTCGAACAGGGAGGCGCGGTCGTCGGGATCGAGCTCGCCGATGATGTCGGCGACCTGCTGGGTGCGCAGTGCGGAGATCAGCTCGGCCTGGTGATGCGCCGGCAGCGCCTCGAACACCGCCAGGGCGGCGACTTTGCCGAGCACCCGGAACAGCAGCGCGGCTTCGGTCGCGGGGCGGGTCTCGACGAGATAGACGAGTTCGCCGATCGGCAGCGTCTGCGCCTCGAGCGAGAGCTGTTCCAGGTGGGCCTCATCCTGCTCCTCGCCGCGCAGGAGGGTCAGGACGGTGTCGATGGTTGCGTTGGCGGAGGTCACCGGACCATTGTGGCTGACAGGGAAGCGGGCCGCGAAAGAGCTGCCACCTGGGCCGAGAATTGCTAGACTGTTACGAAATACGAAATCAGGAGTTCGTATCGCGAAACGGCTGAGCGTTGCTTCCGCCGTTGACCGTCCACGTGAGATGCCCTCGAAGCGGCTCCCGCGCATCGCCAGGCATCGACCAGGAGGCTTCCTTGCCAACGTCCAGGCCCGTCCCCGCTCTCGACCGCTCCCGACTGCACGGGCTCCCTCAGCTCGGGGCGTCCGCACCACTGGATCCGGCCCGCGCCGGGATCATCCACCTGGGCCTCGGCGCCTTCCACCGGGCCCACGCCGCCGTGCACACCGCCCGCGCGCTCGCTGCCGAGGACGGGGACTGGGGGATCATCGGCTTCGCCCATCGCTCGCACTCGGTGGTGGACCCGATGCGCCGCCAGAACGGCCTGTACAGCGTGCTCGAGCTCTCCGACGCCGGCACGAGGGCCGATGTGGTGGACGTCCACCGAGGTTTCGGGGTGATGGCCGAGGACCCTGAGGCGGTGGTGCGCGAGATCGCCGATGCGCACCGGCGGATCCTCACCCTGACCGTCTCCGAAGGCGGCTACTACGTCTCCCCGCGCACCGGTCACCTCGACACGGAGGCGCCGCTGCTGCGCGCCGATCTCGAGACCCCCTCCGCACCGCGCACCGTGATCGGTCTGCTGGCCCGCGGGCTCACGGTCCGTGCCCGCAGCGGTGAACCGTTCACCGTTCTGCCCTGCGACAACGTCGCCGCCGCGGGACAGACGACACGACGCATGGTCACCGAATTCCTCGAGCGCTCCGGGGCGGAGGATGACGTGCTCTCCTATGTGCGCGATCACGTCTCCTTCCCCGACGCCATGGTGGATCGCATCGTCCCGGCGACCACCCCGGGCACCGGTGACCAGGCCGCCGAGCAGCTGGGGGTCCGTGATGGGGCCCCGGTGCGGGCCGAGCGGTTCTCCATGTGGGTCATCGAGGATGACTTCCCCGCAGGCCGTCCCGCCTGGGAGCAGGGTGGAGCGATCATGTCCCCCGAGGTCGAGAAATACGAGCAGGTCAAGCTCCGCATCCTCAACGGTCCACACTCCCTGATCGCCTATCTCGGCGCCCTCGACGGCCAGCCCACGATCCCCGCGTCCTTCGAGCAGGACTGGATCGCCTCCGCCACGCTCGCGCTGATCCACGACGAGAACCTGCCGACGATCGACCTGCCCACGGGATTCGACACCGGCGAGTACATCGACGAGCTCACGCACCGCTGGCACAACCACGATCTCGGCCACCACACCCGCCAGGTGGGGTCCGACGGCTCGATACGCCTGCCGCAGCGCGTCCCCGCCCCGGCCCGCTTCCATCTCGAGGCCGGGCGGATGCCGGCCCTCCTTGCCCTCACCGTCGCCGCCTGGTTCGCATGCGCGGTCCCCCCGCGCGGATTCGACCCCGGGGAGCAGGCCCGCGCGATGACCGATCCCACGCAGGCACGCCTGCAGGAGATCGCCTCCCGAGCCACCACCCCGGCCGAGCATGCGCGGGTCCTGCTCGAGAGCGGGTGCCTCTCCGAGGAGCTCGCCGAGCACGACGACTTCGTCGATCTCGTCGGCGCGCTGCTCACCACGATCGTCACATCCGGTCCCCGGGCCGCCGCCACCGAGGCCCAGGCCGCATCCATGAAGGAGAACCACTGATGACCACCCCTCGCCCGTCCCTGCCCGAGCGCACCGCCGCCGCCCGGCTGATCGTCGTGATCCGCGGCGAGCGCGCCGACCAGTACGCCCCCGTGCTGGAGACCCTCGCCGGCGCCGGGATCCGCTCGATCGAGCTGACCCTGTCCACCCCCGGCACCCTGGACGAGCTGCCTGCCCTGGTGGAGCGCTTCGGGGACCAGCTGGACATCGGCATCGGCACCGTCACCGACCCGGCGGATCTGCGCACCGCTGCCGAGCGCGGCGCTCACTACATCGTCACCCCTATCACCCGAGCAGACCTGCTCGAGGCGGCGAACGACGCCGGGATTCCGATCGTGCCGGGCGGTCTCACCCCGAGCGAGCTGCACGCCGGCTGGGCGGCGGGGGCTGCGGCGGTCAAGGTGTTCCCCGCCTCTGTGGTGGGCCCCGGCTATCTCAAGGATCTGCGCGGCCCCTTCCCCGGGATCCGCGTGATCCCCTCCGGCGGGGTGGACCTCGACGCAGCCGCGGCCTGGCTGCAGGCCGGGGCCGAGGCGGTCTCCGTGGGCGGGCCGCTGCTGGGCGATGCGCTCACGGGCGGGAGTCTCGAGGAGCTCGCCGACCGCGCCGCCCGGTTCGTCGGCGTCACCACTCGCGAGGCCGGGGCATGAGCGACTCTGCCGCGGTCGTTCCGACGGCCGCACACGGCTCGACCACCGCGGCCCTCGGGGCCGCCGGCCCGCGTGTGGTGTCCGTCGGCGAGACCATGGCGCTGATGCGCACCTCCACGATCGGCTCGCTCGCGCACCTGCCCACGGTGGACATCTCCCTCGGCGGCGCCGAGTCGAACCTTGCGATCGGGCTGCGCCGCCTGGGCGTTCCCAGCGCCTGGGTGAGCCGAGTGGGCGATGACCCGCTGGGCACGCGCGTGGCGCGCGAGATCCGCGCCGAGGGCGTCGAGGCGCACTGCACGGTCGATCCGGAGCGGCCGACGGGTCTGATGATCAAGTCCCGCCCCAGCGCCGCCACCACCCGCGTGGACTACTACCGGGCCGGTTCCGCCGCCTCCGCGCTCACCCCGGACGATCTCCCTGCCGGGCTCATCGAGCAGGCCGAGATCCTGCACCTCAGCGGCATCACCGCACTGATCTCGGACTCCGCACACGCCACGAACGTCGCCGCCGTACAGCGCGCGGTCGCGGCAGGCGTGCAGGTCAGTCTCGATGTGAACTACCGGTCGCGGCTGGGATCACGGGAGCGCCTCGGGGAGCTGCTGGGTGAGATCCTCGGGCATGTCGACGTCCTGTTCGGCGGGCCGGAGGAGCTCTCGATCCTGACGCCGGGCATCGCGGAGTCTTCAGATTCAGACCCCCATGCCTTGCTGCGCGCGCTGGAGGCCGACGGCCGCCAGGTGGTCGTGAAGCTCGGGGCCGACGGTGGCGCCGCTCTCGCGGGCGGCACGATCCATGAGGCGCCCGGGCACCGGGTGGACGTGGTCGACACCGTCGGCGCCGGGGATGCCTTCGTCGCCGGATACCTCAGCGCACAGCTCGACGGGCTGGACGTGCCCGCACGACTGGCCCGCGCGAACGCCTGCGGAGCCCTGGCCTGCACCACTCCCAGCGACTGGGAGGGAGCCCCGCGTCTGCGTGACCTCGACGCCCTGCTCTCCGGCGGTGCCGCGGATCCGGTGAGCCGCTGAGCGCGTGAGCTGCTGAGCGCGTGAGCTGCTGAGCCGCCGACCCACCACCGAGATCGACGTTCGGACCACTTTGGCGCCGCGAAGTTGTACGGAATGTCGTTCTCGATTCGCGCCCCACGACGCCGCGGCACCACAACGCCGCGGCACACCGAATGACCGAGAACGACCTTCGGAACACTATGCGCGAGGCAAAGTGTTCCGAAGGTCGTTCTCGGCACATGCGCGAGAGCCGTCAGCACCGGCCGTCAGCATTGACTGACACGGACAGACGGCGCAGGACTCAACTGTGCAGGACTCACGCGCCGGCGCTCACCAGTCGTGCACGGTTCCATCCTGCAGGCGGTTCACCGGCAGGTAGGCGGGCACGTACTCGTGCCCGGCCGCCGCCTCCTCGTCGAGCTCGACGCCGAGGCCCGGGGTGTCGCCCGGGTGGAGCAGGCCATCCTCGAAGCGGTAGCTGGTGCGGAACACCGACAGCGTGCTCTCGGAGTGCGGCATGTACTCCTGGATGCCGAAGTTGTGGATCGCGAGGCCCAGGTGCAGGTTCGCGGCCATCCCCACGGGCGAGACGTCGGTGGGGCCGTGGAAGCCGGAGCGGATGCCGTAGATCGCGGCGAAGCTCATGATCTGGCGCAGTCCGGTGATGCCGCCGGCGTGGGTGGCGGAGGAGCGGACGTAGTCGATCAGGCGCTCGGTGATCAGCGTCTGGTAGTCGTAGACGGAGTTGAACACCTCGCCGATCGCGAGCGGGGTCACCGAGTGCTGCCGCACCAGGCGCAGCACCGCCTGGTCCTCGCCGGGGGTGCAGTCCTCGAGCCAGAACGGGTCGTAGGGCTCGAGGGATTTCGCGAGCTTCGCCGCCTCGATCGGTCGCATGCGGTGGTGGCCGTCGTGCAGCAGGCGCAGCGCGGGGCCGAACGCCTCGCGCACCCCGGCGAAGACGGTGGGCAGGTGGCGGAGGTAGGCGGCGGTGTCCCAGGTCTCCTCCGTCGGCCGCATCGCCGCACCCCCAGCTCCCGCAGTGGCCCGCCCGGCAGGTTCGTACTCGTACTTCCCACCGGGGGCGGCGTCGTGGACGCCGTAGATCTGATCGAGCCCCGGCACGCCCGCCTGGATCCGCACGGCCTGGAAGCCGTCCTCGACGTAGCCGTGGATCGCCTCGTTGAGCTTCTCGATCGTGGTGCCGGAGGCGTGGGCGTAGGTGAGCAGACCGCTGCGGGAGGCGCCGCCGAGCAGCTTGTACAGCGGCTCCCCGGCCTTCTTCGCGGCGATGTCCCACAGCGCCATGTCGATCGCGGCGACCGCGCTCATGGTGACCGGCCCACGCCGCCAGTAGGGGCTGCGGTAGAGGTACTGCCAGATCGAGTCGATCTGCGACTCGTCACGCCCGATGAGGGTGGGGGCGACGTGGTCGCGCAGGTAGGAGACCACCGCCAGCTCGCGCCCGTTGAGGGTGCCGTCGCCGAGGCCGGTGATTCCGTCGCTGGTGGTGACCTTGACGGTCACGAAGTTGCGGCCGGGGCTGGTGACGTTCACGTCGATGCGTTCGATGGCCATGCGGGGAGTCCTCCGGGGCGAGCACCAGGGCGCCTCATCGACGAGGCCCTCAGCGTTTTCTATGATGGAACGCGCGTTCTGCTTTCCGTGATGAGTCTAGGGGCGTCCGCCACCGCCCGGCAATCGCCGTTCGACGAGGAAGAAGGTCTCCCGATGCCCCTCTCCGCACCTGGCCAGGATGGCACGCCCTCCCCCGTCGGCAGCGTCGACAAGGCGCTGATACTGCTGGAGATCCTCGCCGGCGCGGGTCCCGAGGGGATGACGCTGCGGGACATCGCCGAGGCCGGTGGGATGAACAAGGCCTCCGTGCACCGCCTGCTGCGGGCGCTCATGCATCGCGGCTTCGCCGAGCAGTCCGCGCTCGATCAGCGCTACCGGTTCGGCAACGCACCGCTCGAGCTCGCGCACGCCTTCGGGTCCGGGGAGAACCTGCCCACCCTGTTCGCGCCGGCGCTCGCGGCGATCTCCCAGCGCACCCAGGAGCTGGTGCACCTGGGGCGGATGGACGGCACCCGCGTGCTGTACCTCGACAAGGTCGAGCCCGAGCGCACGCTGCGGGTGTGGTCGCGGGTGGGCAGCCGCGCCCCGGCCGCGCGCACGGCGATGGGGCGCGCGATGCTCGCGGCCGACGGGGTGCGCGGCCCCGCCCTCCAGGCCTACGCGCAGGCCACCACACCCCAGACAGGCGAGGCGGGGAGCATCGTCGACCTCGCGCACCTCCGCGAGGTGGTGGAGGTGGCGGCGGAGCGCGGGTGGTCGGCCGAGATCGAGGAGAACGAGGCGGGGATCGCCTGCGTGGGCGTGGCCCTGACGCGCCGCGACGGATGCTCGGTGGCGGTGAGCGTGACCGGCCCGATCGAGCGGATGGGCCAGGCACGTCGGGCCGAGGTCGGGGCGCTGCTGCGGGAGGAGCTGGAGCGCCTGGCGCCGAGCGGATTCGAGCTGACGCCGCTGCACTGAGGGATCCAGCGGGGACGCTGCCCGTGCGGCCTCCGTCCGGTGGCGCACCCACCGTCCGGAGGCCCCTGTGATGTGAGGATCAGGGACCGTGGACCAGGTCGTAGGCGACGTCGGGCAGGAAGTCCCCGGCCGCCGACCCCTCGCCCACGCCGCAGTCCCCATCGGACTCGCCGGGGGTCTTGATCCACAGGAGCATCTCCGCCGCATCACCCCACTGGCTGGGCTCGCCGATCTGCTGTCCTGCCGGATTGCACCAGTCGGCGTCGTCGGGGCCCTGTCCGTTCCGACTGGTGTCGATCACGAACGGCTTCGTGTAGCCGTACTGCTCCTCCAGGACGGCGTTGATCTCCTGCCCGTAGGCGGTGTTGTCCTCGGTGCTGCGGTAGTTGGAGATGTTCAGGGAGAAGCCGTGCGCGCCCTCCAGACCTGCGGCGTCGAGGCGCTCGGCCATGAGTTCGGGCTCCACCCATCCCGGGTTACCGGCATCGAGGTAGGTCCAGGTGTTCGGGGCCCGCTCGGCGAACTCGCCGATGGCACCGGTCAGCATGCCCTCACGCTCGGCGACCTGGGATTCGCTCATGCACTCGTAGTCGCCCAGCGCGTCCGGCTCGAGGACCACCAGCGCGGGGCGCTCCCCGATCCCCCCGGCAAGTTCCGAGATCCACGCGCTGTACGCCTCGGGCGATCCTGCGCCACCCCCGGAATGTCCGCCGCAGGCGTCACGCCCGGAGATGTTGTACGCGACCATGATCGGCAGCTGGCCCTGCTGGTGCGCGGCTGAGGTGAGCTCCTCGGCGGAGTCGCCATGGGACTCCGTCCAGTTCCCGAACCAGCGCGCCATCGGCGTACCCGCGATCTCCGTGCGGATCGCCTCTGCACGGGGGTCCGAGTCGTTCTCCTCTGCCCACTGCAGCGGGGTCGAGCCCGCATCGACGTAGAACGGCTGTCCCGGCGAGGGGGCGGCGTGGGCGTCGGCCTGGTCGGACTCGAGCACCTCGTCGGGCTCCGGGGCTGCGGCGACGCCGTTGTCGGACCCGGGTACTTCCGGGCCGGTGGCCTCCTGGGTCGCGCCGCACGCGGCGAGCGACATCGTCAGGACGGCGGCGGCACCGAGCACTGCTCGGCGCTGGCTGATTCTCACGGGTGTTCCTCCATCGTCGTGGACCGGTGAGCCTCTGTGCTCAGCCGGCTCCTGGATCGTCGCCGTCACCGTCGACCACGCCGCCTGCCTGATGGGCCGGCGACGTGCCCGACGGGCGATCGGCAGTGCACCTCGGCTCCCCGGCGGCGCCTTCGCCGCGCCGGACAGACTGGATGCGCTTCCAGTGTTCTACCGGTCGCGTCCGGTCTATCATGCATGACGGATTCCAACGCGTCAACGAAGCGCCGGGGAGAGGCTCGGCCCCAGTAGGCTCCTCGTCATGTCCCGCTCCCCCGATGACGTCTCGCAGGCCGGCGCGTCCGCTGCGCATGGACCCGGCGGGGACGCTGCCCGGCGCCGCCCCACCCTGGATGATGTGGCCCGGCGCGCCGGGGTCTCCCGCACGGTGGCCTCCCGAGCGATGAACAACACGCGGGATGTCAGCGCAGCCAAGCGCGAGGCGGTGCGGCAGGCGGCGCAGGAGCTCGGCTACGCCCCGAACTCCTCCGCCCGCGCGCTCGCCACGAAGCGGGTCGGGTCGGTGGTGCTGGCGGTGGTGGACGAGGAGCCGGCGCTCTTCAGCGACCCGTTCTTCTCGCAGGTGGTCGTCGGGATCACCACGGTGCTGGCACGCGCCGAGCTGGACCTGACGCTGATGCTGGCCTCCTCCGCCAGCAGCCGGGAGCGGTTTGAGCGCCTGCTGCGCTCTCCGGATACCGACGGGGTCATGATGATGGCGCCACAAGGCGATGACCCGCTGGTCAGGGTCGCCGAGAACTCCGCGGTGCCGGTCGTCTTCGGCGGCCGTCCGCTGCACGGCCGTGCGGATCACTACGTCGATGTCGATAACCGCAGCGGAGCTCGCGAGGCGGTCGAGCACCTCCTGGGAGCGGGGCGCCGGCGCGTCGCGGCGATCACGGGGCCCGCGAGCCTCGAAGCCTCCGTCGCACGCCAGCGCGGGTTCACGGACGCCCTGGCGGTCGCCGGGCTGCGGGCTGACCTCGTCGAGGAGTCCGACTTCAGCTTCACCGGCGGGCAGGGGGCGATGTCGCGGCTCCTCGCCGCCCGCCCCGATCTCGACGCCGTCTTCGCCGCCTCCGACAGCATGGCGGCGGGGGCCCTGCGCGCGCTGAAGACCCACGGACGTTCGGTCCCCGCGGACGTGGCGGTCGTCGGCTTCGACGATCTCCCGCTCGCCGAGCAATCCGATCCGCCCCTGACGACGGTCCACCAGCCATTCCACGCCTTCGGCCACGAGATCGCCACCATGCTGGTGCGGCTGATCGACGGGGAGCCCACGAGCCCGCTCATCCTGCCGACCCGCCTGATCATCCGGGAGTCGGCGCCGTGACGGGCACGCCCGGGAGTGCATCCTCCCCCGCTGCGGCGCTGCTGGTCGCGGTGCGGAACGGTCGGCCGCTCGATGCGCTCGAGGTGCTCGAGCCGCTGCCCCTCGCGCGTCGCAAGCGCGCCTGGACGCCGGCGCTGCGGGAGGCCGCGGACGCGATCGACATGTCCCCGGACAGCGCCCGCGATCCCCAGGGGCGCTGGGTGGGCAGGCTGCGTCAGGCGCACTGGGATGCCGCGACCGTGGCGAGGCTGGGCACCCGCGAAGCGCAGATCGCAGCCAAGCGGGTCCATCCGATCGAACTGCCGGTGGCGAGGGATCTCATCCCGCGGCTGTTCCCCGAGCAGCTGGACGTCTTCGTGGAGGTGTGGTCGCAGGCATTCCTCAGCAACCCCAAGGCCTGGGACCGGCTGCGCGGGGTCGAGGCGATGTTCGACTGGGCGCAGCAGGGCCTGGTGCCGCCGCCCACCCAGCGCGGCGCAGTGCTGCTGCTCATCGCGCAGCATGACCTCTCCGGATACCTCGACCAGCACCCGGTGCTGATCGGGACCACGCTGCCGCTGCTGTTCACGGTCGAGGGCCGCTCGGGGGCGTCGGCCGCGCAGCGGGACGAGACGATGCCCGGACTGAGCCTGGGCCGGCACCTCGTTCCGCGGCTGATCCGGGAGGGGCACTGGGAGCGTGAGCAGGTGCTGCAGTGGTGCGAGCAGGCGCTCGCGATGCCCCGCAGCACGTACGAGCTGCGCTGGTTTCGAGCGCTGCGGGAGTGCGTGGAAGCGCTGCGCTGAACGGGGCGAGGGTCAGGGGGCGGAGGGCCGACGCCGGCCCGTATCCGCCGTCGGGTACGAGCAGCCCCGTAGTTTGGTGCACGGGCGCAGAGGGCGTCCGAGGACGGCCGCCGTTCGGTGATGATGAAGAGGGGACACATCATGGGATTCTGGGGAGACTTGCCCACCTGGCTCACGACGCTCGCGATCGTCGTCGCGGCCTCGCAGTTTCTGCTCGAGAGGGACCGCCGCAAGGAGGAGCAGGAGCGGGACAAGCGGGAGCAGGCCCGCCAGCTCACTGTCTGGACGGTCACGGACCCGGCGCCGCGCTCACGGGCGTACGGCGTGGTCCTGTCGAACACCTCCGGCTCGACATTCCATGACGTCGAGGTGCATGTCCGGCTCCACGGGAAGCAGACCTCGCCGTTAGACCTGACGATCCTGCCGCCGGGAACGTTCTACATCGAGCACGCACCCCAGGAGAGCTACACCTGGCGGTTCGCCGTCGACCCGCAGCACTGTGACCACCATGAGCTCCGCCCCTACATGAAAAGCGACAAATATCAGGTCACGAGTCTGGAATTCACCGACAGCGCCGGCGTGCGCTGGCACTCCGACGATCGGGCGCGCCTCGAGGCGGTCTGAGCACCGCAGCACGGAGAGCGCCGACGGCCCGGCTCAGGCCTCCCTGGCGGGGGCCTGCTGCCGGCGCGCTGTGAGCGTGCCGAGCACGCCCGCGACCACGGAGCCGATCACGAAGGCGGCCAGCGCTGCGATGAGCGTGGCAGGCAGCGGCAGGTGCGGGGGCGAGGCGTCGGTGGCCAGGCCGATCACATGCAGCAGCACCGCGACCCCGAGCAGCAGCGCGGCCACGGCACCTCCGGCGGCGACGCCGATCTGCAGAGCTCGCACCCGTCGGGCGGCGGCCACCAGGAAGCCCACCAGCGCGACCAGCACCACCGCCTCGACCACCACCGCGGCGATCACCACCAGCAGCGAGGAGCTCAGCCCGAAGATCGCCGGCACCGTCTGGATCGGCTCGCCCAGGCCGATCAGCACGCAGGCGAGGATCCCCAGCACGGTGGACAGCACGGTCCCGTCATCGAGCACCACGATCATCACCGCAGCGGCGAGCGCGCAGGTCAGTCCCAGCAGCATCCCGATCCCGGCCAGCAGCTGCAGCGGCCCGAGGCCCACGAAGGTGCTCGCCACGGCGAGGATCACGCCCAGCAGCAGGCTCACACCCATCGCCAGGCCCGTTCGGCTCCAGGCACGGGCGGGGGCGGTGACGATCCCGGCGGCGAGCGGGAACGCGAGCGGGACGGCGAGCGTCGCCGCCATCAGCACGGCGGCCAGCAGCTCGAGGGGGTTCAGGTCGAACGACATGCTCCATGGTCTCCCGCGGGGCATGGTCCGTGCGAGGAGTTCACCGAAACGGGATCTCAGACCGGGGCGTCGGCCAGCAGGCGTCGGCGGTCGGCCAGGTGCCAGGCCCACAGCAGCGCACCGATCACCACGCCGATCAGCGCCGCGATCGCGACCACGGTGAGGTTCGGGGTGATCAGCGGGGCGATCACACCGGAGAGCAGCGCGTTCATCACCAGGGTGAAGAAGGTGCCCAGCGAGGCGGCGGCGCCGCGCTGGTGCGGGAACAGGTCCAGGATCTCCAGCTGGACGGGGGCGAAGAACAGCGAGGCGGTGAAGGACATCAGCATCGGCCCGATCAGCACCGGCACCAGCGAGAGATCCAGCTGCCCGGAGGGGTCGGGGAAGACGATCACCAGCACCACGTTGAGCGTGCCGGTGATCAGCGTGCCGAGGTAGCCGAGGGTGATCAGGCGGGCGCGGTCCATCACGTCGGCCGCGCGGCCCACCACGTAGGAGCCGGCCATCATCCCGAGGATCAGCGGACCGAACAGCACCCAGAAGTCCTGCTCGCCCAGGCCCAGCAGGCGGGCCACGATGATCGGGGCGGCGGCGACGTACACGAAGTGGGCGGCGAAGCCGAAGGCGGTCGCGGCCGCGATCCGCACCATCGTCAGCGAGCGCCCCACCTGCCACAGCGAGCCGAGCACCGCGCCCAGCCGCAGCGGGGTGCGAGCTTCCGGCGGCAGCGACTCGGGCATCATCGCGGTCAGCACCATCACCAGCACCCCGTACAGGCCCACGCCCGCGAACGCCCAGCGCCAATCGCCGAGCAGCAACAGCCAGCCGCCGAGCATCGGGGCGATCACCGGCGACAGCGCGAAGATCATCATCACCCGTGCCATCAGCCGCTGCGCCTCGGCCCCGGCGAACAGGTCCCGGATCACCACCCGGGAGACGATCGTCGCGGCGCCCGCGCTCATGCCCTGCAGGACGCGCAGCGTGATCAGCATCCCCATCCCGGAGGCGAAGATCGCACCGAACATCGCCAGGATGTAGATCGCGAGCCCGGTGAGCATCACCTTCTTGCGGCCCAGCGCATCGGAAAGCGGCCCGTGGAACACGCTCATCACCGCGAAGGAGGCGAGATAGACGCTGATCAGCTGCTGCAGCACCACCTCGGAGGCACCGAACTCCTCCCCGATCTGCGTGAACGCGGGGAAAACGGTGTTGATGGTGAAGGGCCCGAGCATGCCCAGGGACGCGAGGGTCAGGGTGATGCGGGCTCCGGCGATGCGCCGGCTCTTCGGGGTGGACGCGGGATCGGCCGCCTCGGAGGTGGTCACCTGCGCAGTCTAGGTGGGAAGCGCTTCCGGGCCGGGGGCGAGGGTGCCGCGGTGCAGCAGGCGAGGCACCTCGTGCGCGAGGCGCAGCTGACGCGGCGGATCCTCCAGCAGCGCCACGGCGGCGGTGCCGAGGTCCACGCCGAGCTGATGGGGCAGGTGGTCGAGCACCGCGATCGGCGGGGTGTGGGTCTGGCAGGCGGGCGAATCGTCCCAGGACACCACGGAGAGCTCCTCGGGCACGCGGATCCCCTGCGCGGTCGCGGCGCGGAGACCGCCGATGGCCATCGCGTCGTTGTCGTGCACGATCACTGTGGGGCGCGCCAGGGCGCCGAGCAGCTCGGCGGTGGCGGCGGCGCCGCTGTCGGGCCCGTAGTCCCCTTCGAGGGCCAGCAGCGGCAGGTCCAGCTCCGTCACGAACTCCCGGTAGGCCTCGCGTCGCCACCGGCTGTGCAGCAGGTGGGGCGGGCCGCCCACATGGGCGATCGCGCGGTGCCCGCACGCGTGGAGGTCCCCGAGGAGCCGACGCATCGTGCCCGTGTTGTCGATGGTCACCGCGGAGACCTCGCGCTGGCGCACGTCTCCGATCATGGTGAAGGGCAGGCCGAGCCGCTGCACCTGGCCGGGCCGGGGATCACCGGGGAGCAGGTCCTTGAGGATCACCACGTCGACCATGCCGCGCTCGGCCCAGCCGGTCAGCACCTCGAGCTCCTCCTCGGAGCTGCCGGTGACGCGGCTGAGCACGGTGTGACCACCGGCCACCGCGGCGTCCTCGAGCCCGTGCAGCACCTGGGTGTAGTACCGCTCCGAGCGCGCCGACCACACGGACTCGGGGATGGTGATCCCGATCGTCGCCATCGGCGTCTCCTTCCCGCGTGCTCTGGACTGCGCTCCGTCGCCGTCCCCCTCGCCGCGCTCAGGCGGTGCGGGCACGCGCCCTCGCCACAAGGTCGTTGGCGCTGATCAGCACATCATCGGTCAGGAACGCCGCAGGGTCCACCTCGGCGGCGGTGCGCACCTCGATCGTGGCGCTCTCGCCAGCCAGCAGGGTCACCAGCTGGCGGTCCGACGTCGCGGCAGGGTCCACCTTATCCGCCAGCACGCACAGGTCCCGCACGGTCGAGGAGGCGGTGACGCGAATCCGCACCCCGTGCTCGCTCCGCTCGGCGCGCGCCGTGAGCGCTCCGCCGGCGAGCGCGGAGTCGCGGTCCTCGGCGAAGGGGTGGACGGTGCGGGTCCCGGTGCCGAGCAGCTCGACCACCAGCACCTCCTGGACCGGATCCTCCGCGGCGTCCAGCTCTGCGGGCACGGGCAGGGTGGCGGCGGAGCGGGGCAGGACCTGCGCCTCGAGCGTGGCCTCAGCGAGGACCTGCCCGTCGTGGCGCTGCCTCCGCAGGCGCAGGGTGCCGCTGAGCGGCTCGTCGGTGTCGTTGCCGAGGCTGAGCACGGGGCCCTCGGGACGCGGCTGGACGCTCAGCAGCACGGGGGCGTAGAGGTCCCGCAGCGCGTACCAGAGCAGCTTGCGGCGCCGGTCGCCGTCCACAGCGGCCCAGGAGGTCACCGGCCAGCAGTCGTTGAGCTGCCACACGATGGTGCCGCCGCACACGGGCCAGTGGGAGCGGTAGTGCCCGATCCCGGCCAGCAGCGCGCGGGCCTGGTTCAGCTGGGTGGCGAAGTGGAAGTCGTCGAAGCCCTCCACCGGCGGCAGGTGCGGGGCCATGCCGCGGCGCAGCTTGTCCTGGCCGCCCACCGCCTTCTGGTGGGAGAGCATCGTGGGCGAGTCCTCGTCCAGGGGTCGCTCGCTGATCGCACGGGCGATCGTGGCGTGGTTCGCAGGGGCCTGGTACCCGAACTCCGCGGAGAAGCGCGGGATGGTGTCGAGGTAGCGGGCGTAGTCGTTGTCCTCCTCCGAAGCCCAGGCCACCCAGTTGTGCACGGTGCCGTGGTCGGGGTTGCGCGGGTCCGCGGACAGGGGCCGGGAGTAGGGGCTGGTGGGGGTGTAGCTGCGGGTGGGGTCGAGCTCGGCCAGCAGCGCGGGCAGCAGCTCGGTGTAGTAGCCCAGCCCCCAGCTCGTGCCCTCGGGGATGTGCTCCTGCCAGCCCCAGTGGTAGTAGCCCTCGACGTTCTCGTTGCTGCCGTTCCAGTGCACCAGCGCGGGATGCCAGGCCAGGCGCACGATGTGCTCCCTCGCCTCGGCCTCGACCTCGCTGCGCAGCGGCTCGAGCTCGGAGTAGGCGGCGCAGGCGAAGGCGAAGTCCTGCCACACCATGATCCCCAGCTCGTCGCACAGCGCGTAGAGATGCTCGGACTCGTACAGCCCGCCGCCCCAGATCCGCAGGATGTTCATGCCCGCGTCGTGGGCGTCGGCGATCGAGACGCGGTAGTCCTCGGCCGTCAGGCGGGAGGGGAAGCAGTCGTCAGGGATCCAGTTGGCGCCCTTGGCGAGAATCGGGCGGTCGTTGACCACGATCGTGAAGGAGGTGCCGATCTCGTCGGGCTCCTCCACCACTCCGGCGGTGCGGAAGCCGATGCGGTGCTCGCGCCGATCGCGTACGGCGCCGCCCGCGTCGTGCAGCGTGATCTCGACGGTGTACAGGGGCTGGTCGCCGTAGCCGCGGGGCCACCACAGCTGCGGATCCTCCGCGAGCAGGCGGAGGTCGAGCCGGTCCTCGGCGGAGCTCGCCGCGGCCTCGTCCACGAGCCGTCCTGCGGGGTCGAGCAGGCGGGCGGTGAGAGCGAGCTCGGAGTCGTCCAGCAGGTCGGCGCGCTCGAGCAGGCCCTGCACGGCCACCTCGCCGCGACCGCCGTCGACGGTCACGCGGGGGCGCACCTCGGCGAGGCGCGCCCCGGACCACTCCTCGAGCCCGATCGGCCCGCCGATCCCGCTGGTGACCAGCACCGGGCCCCAGTCCCAGCCGAAGTTGCAGGCCATCTTGCGGATCGCGTTGTAGGGCAGGTCGTTGCCGGTCACGGGCAGGGTGCCCAGCCGCGACTGGTTCTCGCGGGCGGTGCGCAGCGGGGAGGCGAAGCGGATCTCGAGCTGGTTGGTGCCCTCGCGAAGCGCCTCGGTGACGTCGAAGCGCCAGGAGCGGTGCTGGTTCTGCACCTCGGCGAGGCGGCGGCCGTTCAGCAGCACCGTGGCGGCGGTGTCGAGGGAGGCGGCGACCAGGTCCACCCGGTCCGCGCCGGTCGGCGCCCAGTCGAAGCTGGTCGCGTAGAGCACGTCGCACTCGCCGGTCCAGGCGAGGTCGTGCTCGTGGCGGTCCAGGTAGGGGTCCTCGATGAGGCCTGCCGCGTGCAGGTCGGTGATCAGGGTGCCCGGCACGATCGCGGGCACATCCTGGATCGCGAACGGTGCGGGGCCGTCGAGCAGGGTCAGGGCCCAGCCGTCGTGGAGGTCGCGGCGGCGCACGGGGGCGGTGGTGAGGGTCTGGGTCATGAGGTCTCCTCCGCGGGGGCGAGGTGGTCCGGCATGGGCACGCCGCGCCGGCGGGCCTCGGCGAGGAAGCGCGGGTTGTTGCCGGGCTCGGGCGCGGCCACCAGCAGCTGGCGGGTGAACTCGGCCTGGGGTCGCAGGATGACCTCGTCGGCCGGGCCGCGTTCGACGACCTCTCCGCGATACATCACCAGGATCTCGTCGGAGAAGTGGCGGGCGGTCGCCAGGTCGTGGGTGATGTAGAGCATCGCGAGGTTCTCCTCGCGCTGCAGGCGGGCCAGCAGGTTCAGCACGCCCAGCCGGATCGACACGTCCAGCATCGACACCGGCTCGTCGGCGATCAGCACGGTGGGCTCCGGGGCGAGCGCACGGGCGATCGCCACGCGCTGGCGCTGCCCGCCGGAGAGCTCGTGGGGGCGGCGGTCGATGAAGCTGTCAGCAGGGGTGAGGTTGACCCGCTCGAGCAGCTCGCACACCTTCGCGCGCAGCGTGGCGCGGGTGGCCTTGCGGTGCAGCACTAGAGGCCGTTCGAGGTGGTGGCCGATGGTGTGGAAGGGGTTCAAGGACGCGAAGGGGTCCTGGAACACCATCTGCACGTGGTCGCGGTAGTGGGCGAGCGCCTTGCCGCGGGTGCCGATCGGCTCGCCGTCCAGTGTGATCGTGCCCGAGGTGGGCTTCTCCAGCTGGGCGAGGATCTTCGCGATGGTGGACTTTCCCGAGCCGGACTGGCCCACCAGGGCGACGGTGCGGCCGGGCCGCAGGTCGAGGTCGACGTCCTTGACCGCCTCGAGCGTGGTGAAGTTCAGGCCGTTGCGCAGCGTGTACGTCTTGTGCAGCCCCTGCACGGTCAGGGTGGTCATGAGGTGCTCTCCTGGGTCGCGGCGGCGCGGCCGCCGGGCGCGGTGGCGGCAGGGGCGGCGGCGGCGCCGGTATCGGCCTGGGTGAAGCCCGCGCGCACGAAGTCGCCGGCCTCGCCGGTGAGGGACGGGAAGGAGCCCAGCAGCGTGCGGGTGTAGGGGTGCTGGGGCTCGAAGTAGAGGTTCTCGGCGGTGTCGAGCTCGACGATCCGCCCGGCCTTCATCACCGCGATGCGGTCCGAGATCTCCAGCAGCATCGGCAGGTCGTGGGTGATGAACACGACTGCGAAGCCGAGCTCCTGGCGCAGCCGCAGCACCTCCTGGAGGATCTCCCGCTGCACCACCACGTCGAGCGCCGTGGTGGGCTCGTCCATGATCATCAGCTGCGGGTCCAGGGCGAGCGCCATCGCGATCATGACGCGCTGGCGCATGCCGCCGGAGAGCTCGTGCGGGTAGGCGTCGATGCGCCGACGCTCCACGCCCACCAGCTCGAGCAGCTCCTCGCTGCGGCGCCGGCGCTCAGCCCGGTCCATCTGGGGGCGATGGGTGGTCAGCACGTCTCCGAGCTGGGTGCGCACGCTGAGCACGGGGTTGAGGGAGTTCATCGCCCCCTGGAACACCATCGCGACCTTCGCCCAGCGGAAGGCGCGCAGCTGCTCGCCCTCCAGGCCCAGCACGTCCACGTCACGGCTCTCGACGCGGTCGTGGAAGGTGACCGAGCCGGAGACGATGCGGGCGGGCGGGCGGTGCAGCTGGTTCAGGCCGTAGGCGAGGGTGGTCTTGCCGCAGCCGGACTCCCCGGCCAGGCCCAGGATCTCGCCGCGGCGCAGGGTGAAGCTCGCGTCCTTGACGGCGTGGACCCCCTCCCCCACCTCGTAGACGATGTTCAGGCCGTCCACGGTGAGCACGGGCTCCTCGAGCACGGGCGAGTCAGCACTGCGGGCGGTCTCGAGGCTGTCATTCAGGAGCGGATCGCCGATCTCGCCGCGCGCGACGGCGGAGGCGGTCTCGACATTCGGGTCCTGGCGGCGCACGGGGTGGTCCGGGGGGACGGATCCGGTCAGAGGGGTGCTCATGCCACGGTCTCCTTGCTGCGCGTGCTGCGCTCTTCGCGCGGGGCGTCGTCGGTGCTGTCGTCGGCGGCGTCGGCCGCCTGCTCGGCGCGGCGCACGGAGCGCGCGGCCTTGGGAGCGGTGCGCAGGCGCGGGTTGATGATCCCGTCGATCGAGAAGTTGATCAGCGACAGGCCGCCGCCCAGGATCGCGATCATCGCGCCGGGCGGCACGAACCACCACCAGGCACCGAGGGTGAGCGCCTGCCCGTTCTGGGCGTAGAACAGCATCGAGCCCCAGGTCTGGGTGCCCACCACGCCCAGGCCGATGAAGCTCAGCCCCGCCTCGCCGAGGATCGCGGTGATCAGCGCGAAGACGAAGCCGCTGGACATCACGGGCAGCAGGTTGGGCAGGATCTCCACGGCGATGATGCGGAGCGGCTTCTCGCCGGCGATCTTCGCGGCCTGCACGTAGTCACGGGTGCGGATCGACAGCGTCTGGGAGCGCAGCACGCGGGCGGCGGCGGCCCAGGAGGTGATCGCGAGGATGAACGCGATCAGCAGCAGGCCGCGCTGCTGGACGTAGGAGCCGATCACGATCATCAGCGGCAGGCCCGGCAGGATCAGCACCACGTTGGTGAACAGGGAGAACCCCTCGTCGATCCAGCCGCCGAGGTATCCGCCGAGGATCCCGAAGAAGGCCGAGAGGAACAGGGCCAGCACCGCCACGATCACGCCCACCAGCAGCGAGCCGCGGGTGGCCCAGGCGAGCTGGGCGAGCACGTCCTGGCCGGTCTGGGTGGTGCCGAACCAGTGCTCGGCCGAGGGCGGCTGCATGCCCTCGTTGGAGATGGCCAGCGGATCGGCCACGAAGAAGGGCGCGATGATCCCGAACGTCACGATCGCGATCACCAGGCCCGCCCCGATCAGGAGGGAGGGCGTGGCCAGCCGCGTCAGAGCGAGGCGCAACCGCGACGGGGACGGGGAGGGGATGTCGGTGGGGGTGCCAGCGGTGGTGCTCATCGATGCTCCTCAGCCTCGGGCCCGGGTGCGGGGGTCGATCACGCCGTACAGCAGGTCCACCACGAGGTTCGCGGCGAGGACGGAGACGGTGATGATCAGGAACATGCCCTGCATGAGCGAGTAGTCGTTGTTCTGCACGGCCTGCAGCATGGTGAAGCCGACGCCGGGGTAGGAGAACACCGTCTCCACCACGATCGAGCCGGAGACCACGAAGCCCAGGGAGATCGCGAAGCCCGAGACGCTGGGCAGCATCGCGTTGCGGGCCGCATACATGAGCATCACGCGGCGCGGGTGCAGGCCCTTGGCCTCGGCGGTGAGGATGTAGTCCTCGCTGAGGGTGGAGACCATCATGTTGCGCATCCCCAGCAGCCAGCCGCCCAGGGAGGACAGCACGATCGTCAGCGCTGGCAGGAAGCCGTGATAGAGCGCGTTGGACAGGAAGGGGTAGTCGAACGCCGGCCGCACCAGCGTGAAGTCGTAGCCGCCGGAGATCGGGAACATCCCCAGGTTCACCGAGAGCACGTAGATGAACAGCAGAGCCAGCCAGAAGTACGGTACGGCCTGCAGGATCGTCGTCGCCGGGATGAGGGAGTCCAGCCAGGTGCCGCGTCGCCAACCCACCACGGTGCCCAGCACCATCCCGAGCACGAAGGTGAAGGCGGTGGCCAGGCCCACCAGGACCAGGGTCCAGGGCAGCGACTGGCCCACCACCTCGATGACCGGGGTGGGGAAATAGGTGACCGAGACGCCGAGGTCACCGGTGACCAGCCCGCCGAGGTAGTCGATGTATTCCTGGGCCAGCGGCTTCTCGCTGTCGGCCCCGAGCATCACCTCGATGGATCGCCTGGTGCCTGCGTCCACCGGGCCGCGCAGGGCGAGCTTGGCGAGCACGGCATCGACCGGGCTGCCCGGCAGGAGGCGGGGGATGAAGAAGTTGAGGGTCACCGCAGCCCAGAGGGCCACCAGGTAGAACCCGAGCTTGCGGAGCAGATTCACGGCCGAGGGATCCTTTCGTCACGGCAGGCGTGAGCCCCGCTCTCCGGCCCGCCGCCGTGGGGCGGTGAGCGGAGCGCGGGGCCGACGGGTCAGGTCGCGGGGACGACGGCCTTCAGGACCATGGCGCTGTCGGGCGCAGCCCAGGACATCGGGTAGGCGTAGAGGTTGTCCTCGGTGGGCCATCCGGTGACCTTGGAGGTGTTGTACTGCGTCAGGCTCGAGCCGATCAGCACCGGGATCGCGGGCATCACCTCGAACAGGCGCTGCTGGATGATGAAGTACTGCTCCTTCTTCACCTCGGGATCATCGGTGGCCGCGGCGGCGGCCAGCGCGGCGTCGACGTCCGGATCCGAGAAGCGGGTGACGTTCTCGTACGGGTTTCCGTTCTCTCCCACGGGGACCATGTTGTCGGTGGAGAACTGGTTGCGGTACGGGTAGTACGGATCCGGCGCGGGGCCCTGGCCGACGGCATCGATCACCAGCTGGAACTTGCCGGTGGCTTTCGCGTCGTTCCACTCGTTCACGGAGACCTGCTGTGGGATCAGCTCGATGCCGATCTGCTTGTACTGCTCGGCGAGGGTGTCCAGCGCCGTGACGTAGTCGGACCAGCCGGTGGGGCACGAGATCGTCATCGAGACGCGCACATCGCCCTTGGCGTAGACACCGTCGGAGCCGAGCTCGTAGCCGGCGTCCTCGAGGATCTTCTTCGCCTCCTCGGGCTGGGCGTTCCAGGGCGCGAGCTCGATCGAGGGGTCGATGAAGTCGGCGTCGCGCTCGGGCAGGGCGAAGGACGGCGAGATGTCCGCACCCAGATCGAAGAACGCGAGCTTGGACAGCTGCTCGCGGTCCATCCCGAAGTAGAGCGCCTTGCGCACGGCGACATCCGTCTGCGGACCCTCGCTGCCCAGCTCCGAGTTGGAGGAGGCCATCAGCGCCATCTGGGAGATGCCGGTGTTGGTGAAGGCGAGGTCAGGGTTGTCCGCGACGTGCTCCTCGAGGTTCGGGATCGCTGCGGACATGTAGTCGATCTCGCCCGTGAGCCACATGTCGGTGGCGGACTGGTTGCCGGCGGTGGTCATCACACGCACACCGCCGATGGCGGGCTTGCCGGACTCCCAGTACTTCTCGTTGGCCAGCAGCAGATAGGACTCGGGGGTGAAGTCCTCGAAGCGGAACGGACCGGTGCCCACCGGCTCCTCGTTGGCGTCGGTGGCCAGGTCCTCGACATCGGTGAAGAGGTGCTCGGGGATCATCCAGGTGCGCGAGAGGGCGTTGGGGCCCTCGGTGAACGAGGGCTCCGCGTAGATGATCTCGACCGTCGTATCGTCCAGCGCCTCGGCCGACGGGGCGGAGCCGCCGGCGTTGAGCGCCTCGGTGTCACGGATCTTGTTGAAGGTGAAGGCGACGTCGTTCGCGGTGAAGGGGGTGTCGTCGGTCCAGACCACTCCCGAGCGCACCGTCACGGTGAGGACGGTGCCCTCCTCGTTCCACTCGAAGGTCTCGCCCAGCAGCGGCACGGGCTCCTGATCGATGGCCTCGAGGGGGTTGAAGTAGAACAGGGTCTCGTAGAGCAGGCCCTGGACCATGTGCACCACGGACGGCGAGTGCGGGTTGAAGTTCTTGGTGAGCTGGCCGGCGGTGGCGTTGACGGTGAGGATCGGCTTCTCGGCGTCCCCTCCCCCGCCTCCGTTCTCCAGGTTGGAGGCGCCGCCGCATGCGGCCAGCGCCAGAGGCGCCGCACCGATCGCGGTCAGCTTGTACAGATCTCGACGACTCAGGTGCATCGTTGCTCTCCTTGTCACGCATCGGCGCGTGGGGTCGATCGCTCCTCGGAGCTTTCTTCATTCAGTTAATGAAGTATGGGTATTGTGGAGACCTCGGTCACTATCCGTCAAGAGCCTCGATGTTCCGGCAGGCAACGAAATGATCACGGCCCGGCCCGCCGCGAGGTCGAGGCCGGGGTGCAAGACTGGCCCGACAGGGCTCTGCGGCCGCCTCACCTGCGGCGGTGGGCACCCGTCCAGGAATCACGGCGAGCACGGAGAGGAGGCGCAATGGGCACCACGGGCGAGCGACGCGCGTCGGCCACCGATGCCGCGATCCTCGAGATCGTGCGTCGACGCTCCGAGACCAGCCGGGTGGAGATCTCCCGCGAGCTCGGGGTCACCCCGGCGACGGTCACCTACGCGGTCAAGCGCCTGCTCGCCGCCGGCCTGCTGCGCGAGGCCGGATTCGCGCAATCCAAGGGCGGCAAGCGCGCCTCCCTGCTGCGACTGAACGATCAGGCCCGCTGGGCGATCGGCTGCACGATCGACGCGGACCGGCTCTCGCTGGCCGGCGTGGACCTCACCGGCGCGCTGCGCGCCCGGATCGCGGTGCCGCTGGGCGCCTCCCCCGAGCCGGCGGAGGTGGGCAGGGCGCTGCACCGGGCCCTGACGATGATCCGGCCGGAGGGCCAGGCGCACTCGGCCACCGGAATCGGCCTGGCGATCCCTCACGGGTTCGGTGACCACGGTCCGGAGCTGCTGCGTGAGCTCACCGAGGGCCTGGAGATCCCCTTCATCAGCGCGAACGCACCGGCCTGCGCGGCGCTGGGCAGCTTCTGGAGCGGCGAACAGCCTGAGAGCGGTCTGTGCGCGACGGTGCACGTGGACGCGGGGCTGGGCCTGGCGATCCTGCAGCACGGCCGGCCCCTCCAGCCCGGCCCGAGCAGCTCGGCCACGCTGGACCACGTGGGCATCGATCCCGAGGGGCCGCCCTGCGCATGCGGCGGCCGCGGCTGCCTGCACCAGTACGCCTCGGCCCGCGCCATCATCGAGCGCGCCTCCCGCACCGGCGATCTCGCGCACGATCTGGGACTGCGGCTCACGGGCTCCTCCCTCAGCAGCGATGTCGTGCTGATCGCACTGGCCGCCGCGCGAGGCGAGCCCCGGGCGCGGGACGTGTTCGTCGCCGCGGTCTCGGCGGTCGCGCAGGCGGTGTGGTCGGCGACCAGCGCGCTGGGGATCCGGGCGGTGGTGCTCTCGGGGCCTGGCATGCAGGCGGCGCCGGTGCTGGTGGGCGAGACGATGGATCGCCTGTTCACCGCGCGCGCCCGCAATCTCGGCGCGGAGGTGTCGGTGTCGGTCTCGCAGGTCCAGCCGCACCCGTGCGCGGTGGGCGCGGCGGTGCTGGCGCTGCAGACGTTCATGACCCCCGGCCGCGCCTCCCGCAGCGAGCCGGCGGGCTGGGTCTTCCCTGCGCAGGCGGTCTGACGCCGCACTCTGCAGGTTGGAGCGACACTGCAGGCCGGGCCGACATCACACCCTCCTCGAGCGCCACCCACGCCCTAGGACGATCACCGCGCCGCGGGCCTCACCCGCGATGGGCCCACAGGTCCCGCAGCAGGGCGATCTCGGCGAGGTGGTGGATGAGCTCGCGGTTGATGTGGGCGACGAGGGTGGCGCGGGAGTGGTCAGCCCAGTGGTGCTCCGCCTCGCCGACCGCGAGCTGGAGCTCCTCCTGGCCCCAGCCGCGCACGCCGTCGATCCAGCGCTTGTACGCGGCGTCGAACTGGGCGAGGGCCTCCGCGGCCGTGGCAGCGTAGTCCCAGGTCATGTAGTCCGCGGGCGGCCCTCCGTGGTGGGAATGGTTGCGCATGGCGAGCACGCCGACGATGAGGTGCCCCAAGCGCCAGGCGATGGTGGTCAGGGGCGCTGGGTCCGGTTCGGGGAACTCGAAGTCGATGGCCATCTGCCCCGAGCCGCCCTGGAGCGAGGTGGGTGGTTGCTCGCCGTCGGCCGCACGAGGGTGCACGGTCCAGGCCCGGCCGGAGCCGCCGGGATCGAAGAAGTACTCCTCGTCGGTGAGCCCCTCGAGGCGGGGCCGCAGGTGCTCGCGGACGTGGAACTCGATCTGGTCGAGCAGGACGGTGGGCAGGTCGCCGCCGAGACCGCGGGGCTGGTCGGTCTGAGTGATGTCGGGGCTGGTCATGAGGGTTCTCCTGTGAGGGTTGGAGCAGCGAGGCGTGAGGACTGGAGCCGTAAGACGGGAGGGATGGAGCAGGGAGGCGGCGCCGGCGGGCGACGCGAGGGAGCGGGAGGGGTCACCAGCCGGCGGGCGGCCAGCCCTCCCCTGCGGCGAGCGCGTTGAGCTCGTAGGCGGTCTTGCCGTCGATGCTCTCCCGCAGGATGTCCGCATGGCCGGCGTGGCGGGCGTTCTCCTCGATCAGGTGCAGGGCGTACCACCGCAGGCTCCACGTCGTGCGCCCCTCGAACCAGGGTTGGTCGGGGACGGGACCCCTGGTCTCCAGATCGACCTCACGGATCGCGGCGGCGAGCCCCGCACCGGCCTGTTGGAGCTGCTCGATCAGCGAGTCGGCGGTGTCCTTCTCGCGCAGCGCCTCGGAGGAGATGGTGCCCTCGGCCATGAGCTGATCCAGGGTGCTGGCGGGCGCCGGGGGCGCGTCCGGCGCGGCGTAGAAGGACTCTTCCGCACGCTCGGAGATCAGCAGCACGTGCCGTGCCAGGGCGCCCAAGCTCATCTCGGAGGCGCTGGGGATCTGGGCGAGCTGTTCCCGGTCGAGCCTGTGGAGGGCCGTGGCGATCTGGTCGATCTGCTGCTGGGCGAAGGTGGCGAGACTGTCGCGCTCGTCGGTGGTCTCTGCGGTGAGGAAAGGCATCGTGCTCTCATCTCTCGTCTGCTTGGGGCCGGGACACGGTGCTCTGCGACCCTCCGGTGGTTCGAGACCCACTCTTCGCCCCCATGCGGACAAGTGCTGTCCGCGAAGTCACCCGGCTGCCTCGATAGCACCCCACTAGGATGCTGGTCATGGCCTCCGTCACAGCACGCTACCGACAGATCGTCGAGGTGCTGGCGCGCAACGGCCTCTCTGCCCTCGCTGCCCAGATCGGTCTGCGCGATCACCTTCCGCAGGCGCTGCGCCACCATCACGCGGAGGAGCGTCTGCCCATGGGGCCGGAGCGCCTGCGCACCGCTCTGGAAGAGCTCGGCCCCACCTTCGTCAAGCTCGGCCAGATGCTGTCGACCCGCAGCGATCTGCTGCCAGCGGACCACATCGCCGAGCTGACCAAGCTCCAGGACTCCGCCACCCCGGTTCCCTACGAGACCATCGCCGCCTCGATCCGTCGCGAGCTGGGCGCCGACCCGCATGAGCTGTACCCGAGCTTCGCGGAGGCACCGCTGGCCACCGCCTCCATCGGCCAGGCCCACCGGGCCCGCCTGCATGACGGCACCGAGGTGATCGTCAAGGTGCGCAAGCCCGGGGTCACCGCCGAGGTGAGGGCGGATCTGGACGTGATGAAACAGCTGGCCTCGCTGGCCGCCCGCGAGTGGGAACTGGCGCGCGATGTGGACATCGAGGCCCTGGTCGACGCCTTCGACCGGATGATGCTCGGGGAACTCGACTACCGCACCGAGTCCGCGAACGCCGAGCAGTTCCGCCAGAACCTGGCCGAGAATCCCGCCGTACGGATCCCACTCGTCGTCGAGGAGCTGACGACCTCCGAGGTGCTCACCGAGGAACTCGTGACCGGCCGGAACATCACCGATTCCGTGGGGCTGGATGCCGCCGGCGTGGACCGTCGGACGCTCGCGCATACCGCCACCGACGCCCTGATCCGGATGGTGCTCGTCGATGGGTTCTTCCACGCCGATCCACACCCGGGCAACCTCTTCGTCGCCGCGGACTCCACGATATGGCTCATCGACTTCGGGATGGTCGGCCGGCTCAACCCCGCGGCCCGTGAGGATCTGCTGTGGCTGCTGCTGGCGATGTCTCGTCATGATGAGGAGGCCATAGTCGCCTCGCTGCTGAGGCTGGCGCCCCCGCGCCGAGGGATCGACCGTCGGCGCCTCACCCGGGACGTGGGGGCCCTGGTCGAGTCGATCTCCGGGCATCCGCTGGCCGAGGTGTCGGTCTCACGGGTCGTCGAACAGATCTATGCGCTGTTGCGCCACCACCGATTGCAGCTGCCCGCCGAGGTGTCCTCCATGCTGCGGATGCTGGTGCTCACCGAGTCCACCGCCGTGGTGCTGGACCCCGACTTCCACCTGGGAGCGGTGCTCCAGAGCGTGATGCCGGTGGCGCTCGTCGAGCTGCTCAGCCCGGAGGCGCTCCTGCGACGGGCCAGCTCCGCCGGGATGCAGGCGCTCCGCGTCGGGCACGAGCTGCCGGGCCGCGCGGCACGGCTGCTGGACGACTACGAGGCCCACGGCATCGACATCGGCATCCATGCCGAGGACCTCGACCGGGCCATCTCCCGCCTGGAGGGCACCGCCGACAGGCTGATCGTGGGAATGACCCTCAGCGCCCTGCTGGTGGGCATCGGCAGCTTCATCTCCGCCGCCCCTGGACGACCCTCGCAGCTGCGCGGCCCCGCGCTGCTCGGCGTCGGCGGAGCAGCCGCACTGCTGGGCACGTACCTCGCCGCGAGCGGCGGCCCCGCGCGACGGGCTGGCCGCTTCGTGCACCGCACCTTCACCCGGCGCTGATCACCCCTGCGGACAGGTCCTGTCCGCGAAGTCAGTCATGCTGTGTGCATGAGCGATGTGACCACGAGGGCGCTGCGACTGCTGGCCCTGCTGCAGTCGAGATCGGTGTGGACCGGGCCGGAGCTCGCCGCGGAGATGGCCGTGACCACGCGGACGGTGCGGCGCGATGTGGATCGGCTGCGGGAGCTGGGCTATCCGGTGCTCACCTCGGCCGGGCACGGCGGCGGCTACCAGCTCGGCGCGGGCCGAGCGCTGCCGCCCCTGCTGCTGAGCTCGAGCGAAGCGGTCGCGGTGGCGGTGGGACTGCGACTGGCGGCGTCCTCCGGGGTGGACGGCCTGGACGAGGAAGCACTCCGGGCCCTCGCCGCCCTGGACCGGATCCTCCCGGCGCCGGTGCGGGCGGAGGTGGGCGCGATCAGCGAGGCGATGGGGGTGATCACCCGGCCAGCCGCCGGTATCCGCTCCGAGGTGCTGATGACCCTGGCCACCGCGGTGCGGGACGGGGTGCGGGTGCGGGTGGACTACGAGCGGGCCGACGGCGAGCGCGCCGAGCGCCGGCTCGAACCGCACCGGGTGCTGTCCATGGAAGGGCGGTGGTACCTCTTCGCCTGGGACCTGGACCGCGAGGACTGGCGCACCTTCCGGCTGGACCGCATGCACGCGGTGCACACCTCGACCTTCGCCATCACCCCGCGAGCGACCCCGGATATCGAGGCGGTGGTGCGGGAGTCGATCACCGTGGGCGGGTATCCGAGGTCGACGACGGTGCGGATCCTGGCCCCGTACGAGCAGGTCGCGCCGCACGTCCCGGCGAGGTCCGGAACGGTCACGGCCGACGGGCCGGATGCCTGCATCCTCCGCGCGGGCGCCGATGAGCTGCACTGGGTGGCGATGTACCTGGCGTGGATCGGCGCCCCGATCGAGGTGATCGACCCGCCCGAGCTGCTCGAGGTGATCGCCTCCCTGCGCGACTGGACGGGCACGGTCCGGAAGGCGCCAGAGGAGGGGCGGGGCGTGTCGGATCCGGGGCGATGAGCCGTTCCCTCCGGGGGACCGTCGGCCTATGCTGAGCGGCAGAGCTCCGGGGCGGGCGGAATGGGCCGTCGTCCCCCTGCTGGAACGGACACTCACTCTCCATGGCTGCTCACCGCCGACCACTCGCCCTGCTCAGCGCGCTCCTGCTCGCCCTGGTGCTGGCGGCGTGCAGCGGCGCCGCTCCCCCGCCGGAGCCCGAACCTCCCGAGCCCCCGAGCGCCGGCAGCGACCTCCCGGGTCACCAGGTGCCCTCGGTCGATGCCGATGCCCCGGTCCCCTCCGAGGGCGAGCCCGGGGCGCACGTCGATGGCAGCGGGGAGGGGGCGCCGCTCACGGCCACCACGATCACCGGGGTCTGGCCTGATCAGAGCTGGCAGATCGAGGAGCTCGAGGGGGATGCCTGCGCCGACCGGGCCCCGCAGATCTCCCGCTGGGTGCTGGGCGAGAACTACTTCGGCTGCGGCGCAGAGGAGGATCTGCTGATCGCCTGCAAGCAGGTGGCCGGCGATGAGGCGCTGTGCGTGCGGGACCCGCTGGAGAAGACGGCCGTGCGCATCCACTCCCCCGCGATCGACGGGTTCACGGCGCCGTCCCCCGAGGCCCCGCTGCCGCTGATGGTGATCCTGGCCGACGGCACCACCTGCACCCCCGTCGCCCGCGACGGCATCGATCATCATGCCGGGCGACAGAGCTGGCTGTACTGCGGCGAGAACGCCGCCCTGCTGCTGGACATCTCGACCGCGAGCTACTACTTCGACCCCAGTGGCAAGGTGTGGACGGCCGACCTCGGGGTGGGGGGCGCCGCGCCGACGACGGTCGAGGTACGGGAGATCATCTACGCCGGCACCCCCGAGGACGTCCAGGCGCAGGGCTTCCACGTGGGCTGAGCCTCCCGGGTGTGCGCTGCCGAGAGAGTCGTCAGACCAGCAGCAGGCCCAGCGCGGCGACGACGGTGAGCACCAGGATCAGGTTCTCGAACACCTTCTGGGGGATCCGACGGGCCACCTTCGCGCCGGCGTAGGCGCCGATCAGCACCACGGGGATCAGCATCGCGTCCATCACGAGGGTGTCCCGGCTGATCAGGCCCAGCCCCGCGGAGAACGGCACCTTGAAGAGGTTCACGATCGCGAAGTACCAGGCAGAGGTGCCGAGGAAGGTCAGCACCGGCATCCGCATCGCGTAGAAGTACAGGGACATCACGGGCCCAGCGGCGTTGGCGACCATGGTGGTGAAGCCGCCGAGCAGGCCGTAGCCGATGCCCTGCACGGCCGCGGCGGTACCGGGCTGTGACCCGGCCGCGGCGGCGCGGGTGGGCGGCAGCTCCTTGCCCGCGGCGGTACCGGCGGCCTCGCGGCGCTGAGCGAGCACGCGACGGCTCACGGTGACGATCATCAGCACCAGCAGGATGATGCCGATGGTCAGGCGCACCCCGTCCCCGTCGACCCGGGCGAAGTAGAACGCACCGATCACCACTCCGACCATGGCGCTGGGCAGCAGCCTGATCAGGGTGCGCCAGTCCGGTTCGCGCCGGTACACCCACAGCGCGGTCATATCGCCGACGATCAGCAGGAGGAGCAGCGCAGCGGTGGATTCCTTGGCGGGCATGGCGAAGGCGAACAGGCCCACCGCGAGGGTGCCGGCACCGGGCAGTGCGGTCTTGGAGAAGCCGACGATCAGGGCGCCGAGTGCCACCAGCGCCCAGGCAGCAGGACTCATGGTGGGGATCAGGGCAGCGAGGTCAGGCACGGTGAGTGAACTTATCAGCGTGCTGCCCCGGGAGGAGAGGCGGTCCGTGTCGCTGCTGCTGCGTCGGCCCCGTCCGGAGGTGCCGCATCAGCCCTGTCCGGATTCTGCGTCGGGCCCTGCCAGGGGTGCCGCGTCGGCCCCAGCCGGCTGGCCGCGTCGGCCCCGTCCGGGCTGCTCCATCCGTCTCGCCGCGGGGAGGTGAGTAACCTACGTCACGAACAGTGCAGGGATCCCGCTCTGACCCTCCCGAGCGAGGGTGCGATCGGCGGGCATGCCGCATCTCCACCGACGAATCTGTGAGGACCATGTCTGCACCCCGTCCCTCCGCTCCCCGTTCTTCCGCCCCGCCTCCGTCTGCTTCCCGCCCGTCTGCTCCCCTGCCGTCCTCGGCCCCGCCTTCCCAGCCTCTGCGGATTGCCGCCCTCTCGGCCTGGCACGTCCACGCCGAGGAGTACGCCCGGGACGCGCAGCAGCATCCCGGCACCGAGCTGGTCGCCGTCTGGGACGAGGACGCCGAGCGGGGCCGGTCCCTGGCCACGGCGCTCGGGGTCGAGTTCGTCTCGGATCTCGACGCGCTGCTGGCCAGGGAAGATCTCGACGGGGTCACCGTCACCACCGCCACCAGCGCGCACCGCGAGATCATCGGCCGCGCGCTCGCGGCGGGCAAGCACGTGTTCACCGAGAAGCTGCTGGCCCCCACCGTCGCCGAAGGCGAGCAGCTGATCGCCGCGGCACGCGAGGCGGAGCTGCGGCTGACCGTCTCCCTGCCCCGCCTGGCCCACGGCTATGCGCTCGCGCTGCGCCGGGTGCTCGAGGAGGGGCGGCTCGGGCGCCTGACCTACTCGCGGGTGCGGCTGGCCCACGACGGGTCCACCGGGGACTGGCTGCCGGCGCGCTTCTACGATCCGGCCGGTGCGATCGGCGGAGCGTTCAGCGACCTCGCCGCGCATCCCGTGTATCTGACCCAACTGATCCTGGGCAGCGAGGTGCAGGTCCGTTCGGCGACCTACACGGACATGACCGGCCGCGGCGTGGAGGACAACGCCGTGGTCGTCGTGACCAGCACCGATGGCGCGATCGGAGTGATCGAGACCGGGTTCGTCACTCCCACGAGCCCCTTCTCGATCGAGGTGCAGGGCACGAGGGGCTCGTTCCAGCACGGGCTCGGGGCCGACGCCAGCACCAGCGTCGACACCGGCGAGGGGCCCGTCCCCGTCGACGTCCCGGGCGATGCCGAGAACCCGTTCGCGCAGTGGGCCCGCGCGATCCGCTCCGGCCAGGACACGGCCGAGAACCTCGACCGGGCCCAGGCCCTCACTGCCCTCGTGGTCGCCGCGAACGCCGCGGCCGCCTGAGCCGCCCGCACTGACTCAGACCAGCAGCACCCCCACGAGTTCACACCACAGCGCCCCACGACCTGACGACCGCGCACCCCTGACGACCACTCTCCTCGAGGAGCTCCCCATGAGCACGACCGTCCCCTCCCCCGTCCGCATCGGAATCCTGGGCGGCGGCGGCATCGCCACCGCTCACCTGAACGCCTACGCGACCGTCTCCGACCGTGCGAAGGTCACCGCCATCGCCGACGTCGACCCCGAGGCGCTCGCCCGGCGCGAGGCTGAGACCGGCGCGAAGGGCTACACCGACTTCCTGGAGCTGGTGAAGGACGAGAACGTCGACGCGATCGACATCTGCCTGCCCCACCACCTCCACACCCCGGCGATCCTCGCGGCCGCCGCGGCGGGCAAGCACATCCTGTGCGAGAAGCCGCTGTGCCTCACCCCCGAGGAGGCGAAGGAGGTCAGCGAGGCGGTGCAGAAGGCGGGCGTGACGCTGATGTGCGCGCACAACCAGCTGTTCATGCCGGCCGTCGCCAAGGCCAAGGAGATCCTCGATGCCGGCACGCTGGGCGAGGTGTACGAGGTGCGCACCACCGACTCGTTCTTCAACGACTTCGATCCCGATTCGATGGGCTGGCGCGCGAACGCTGCGACCTCCGGCGGCGGCGAGCTGATCGACACCGGCTACCACCCCACCTACCTGATGCTGCACCTGGCCGGAGCGGTCCCCACCAGTGCTTTCGCGATGCTGTCCACGCATCGCCTGAAGTTCATGGAGGGTGAGGACTCGGCGCAGGTGCTGGTGCGCTTCGAGAACGGCGCGGTGGGCCAGATGGTGACTTCCTGGGCATACCAGGCGGCGCCGGGCACGGACCGCTTCTCGGTGGTGGGCGAGAAGGGTTCGCTCAGCTCCGACGGCTCGACCCTGCGGGTGCAGGTGCGCGGCGAGGAGGAGCAGGTCTTCGAGCACGAGGAAGTGGAGACCTTCGCTGCCGAGATCGCGCACTTCGTGGACTGCCTGCTCACCGGCGAGCGCCCGCTCAACACCGAGGTCGAGGGCGTCAGCGTGCTCGGCGTGATCCTCGCGGCGTACGAGTCCTCCCGCACCGGGAAGATGGCCGACGTCATTCGCCTCTGACGCCGCCTCTCCGGCCCCTCCGCCCCTGATGCCGCCCGGCCACCACCGCCCAGCCACCGCAGCTGCGAGCCCCGCTCCCGTCAGCTGCCGGTCAGGCGATCCAGCCGATGTTGGCGACGCCGGAGCCGTCGGCCCCGGCGCGGGCGGAGCTGATCACCAGGGCCATGGCTGCGGCGCCGGGGTCGATGACGCCCTGGGAGGCGTCGCCGACGTAGCTGGCACGGCCTCGACGCGCGATGGTCTGCGCCGTGGCGGTGGCCGCGGTGACTGCGGCATCCTCCGCCGCGAACAGGGCCTCGACGGCGGTGGTCTCCGCATCGGCCTCGAGGGCGGTGCGCAGGGCGGTGACGGCCGGGTCGAGCGAGTCGATCATCGTCTTGTCGCCCACCTTCGCCTCGCCGTACTTCTGCACGGTGGCCTGGCCGGCGGCGAGCGCGTGGGCGAACTGGGTGATGGTGGGCACGGCGGCGTCCGCCTCCTCTCCCGCCTTGGCGAGGTCGCGGAAGAACATGCCGAAGAGGGGCCCGCTGGTGCCGCCCACGCCGAGCCATGCCATGTATAGGGCGGTCAACCATTCGCGGTAGCTGCCGGGTTCGTCGGTCTCGAGGTTCTGGTCGAGGTGCTTCATCGCGGTGCGGACGTTGGTGCCGAAGTCGCCGTCGCCGGCGCGGCGGTCGAGGTCGCCGAGCTCGTCCGCGGAGCCCACGAGGGCCTCGCGCAGGGTCAGGACGAACGCACGGCCGAAGCTGTCCGGAAGAGTTCGGGGAGGGGTCTGATCGTTCATTGGATGGTTCCTTACCAGGTCAGGGCCGGGGTGCGCACAGAAGCGTCCCACAGCCGGCTCTGCTCATCGTCCAGCGGCATCAGGGTGATCGAGATGCCGTGCATGTCCAGGCTGGTGACATAGGAGCCGACCAGGGAGCGTCCGATCGACACTCCCGCGTCGGCCAGATGGTGGTGCAGGGAGCGGGCGGCGAGCTGCAGCTCGAGCGGGTAGGTGCCGCCGAGGCCGTTGACGATCGCGAGCACCTCGTCGCCGCGGTGGAGGTCCAGCTCCTCACGCAGCGGCTGGAGCAGCAGGTCGACGAGCCCGTCGGCGTCACGGAAGGCGACCCGGCCGCGGCCGCGTTCGCCGTGGATGCCCACGCCGAGCTCGACCTCATCGTCACCGAGGGTGAACTGGGGCTCGGCGTCCCCGGGGTGGGTGCCGGCGGAGAGGGCGAGGCTCATGGTGCGGGCGCGGGAGGCGGCGCGGCGACCGATCGCGGCGACCTCGGCGAGGTCTGCCCCGGCTTCGGCGGCGGCGCCGCACAGCTTCTCGACGATCACGGTCGCGGCGGTGCCGCGGCGGCCGGGGCCGTCCTCGTCACCGGTGTCGGTGGCGAGGTCGTCGTCGACCAGCACCATCTCGGTCTCCACTGCGTCATCGCCGCTGATCTCGCCCGCAATGCGGAAGTTCAGCACGTCCCCGGTGTAGTTCTTGACGATCTGGACCACGCCGCGGCCTGCGTCGGCCGCCTTGGTGGCTTCGAGGACCTGCAGGGCAGTGGGGCTGGCGAAGACGGCGCCGGCGACCGCGACGTCGAGCATCCCGGTGCCCACGAAGCCGGCGTGCAGGGGCTCATGACCGGAGCCGCCGCCGGAGACCAGGCCCACCTTGTCGGTGGCGGGCTGGCGGCGGGTGACGAAGCGGTGCTCCGCGTCGAGGGCGAGCATGAGGGGGTGGCTGAGCACGAGACCTTCGAGGGCCTCGGGGACCAGGCCCTCGGGATCGTTGACGATGCTGCGGCGCATGGTGCGCTCCTTCCACAAAGCAGGTGCCGGCGACAGCTCGACACTATCCTGGCGTGATGCACACCACCGCAACTCGTCGCAGCTCGCGGCTGCTCGTGATGCTCGCCGGCCTGCTGATGCTGGTCCTGGTGGGCGCACCCTCGGCGTATGCCTGCGACTGCATGGAGCTGACCTTCGAGGAAGCCGCTGCGAATGCCGATCTGATCGCGGACATCACGATCGAGAGCGAGATCGAGGACGTCGAGGGCGAGGTCACCTACTTCGCGGTGGTCGACACGGTGTGGAAGGGCGAGGAGTCCCGCACCATCGAGTTCACCACCCATGAGTGGGTCGCCTCTTGCGGACTGGGCAGGATCGAGGCGGGCACGAGCCTGCTGGTCTGGGCTTCCGGGGAGGACGGCTCGTACAGCAGCACCTGGTGCGCTCTGCCGGCGGACGGCGGCCCCGATGACCCGGAGCGGCTCACCGAGCTGCTGGGCGATCCCGCGGACCTCACCGATCAGCCCATCCCCCAGCCCGGTGAGCCGGGCGGGCCCCCGGAGCAGTCCAGGCCGGCGTGGGTGATCATCTCGGTGGCAGCTGTCGCGCTGGGGATCTGGGGGCTGCTGGTGCCGACGGTCGCGATCGTGCTCGTCTCTCGGCACGAAAGGCGCCGGCGCCGCTGAGCGCACGTGGTGCGCTCGGTGCCGACGGGCCGCCCGACAGACCGACCGATCGACGGGCCGACGGGCCGACGGACCGACGGACCGACGGACCGACGGACCGATCATCGGCACCCGAGTGGGATCGCTCCCATGGCTGTGACCTGCGCACCAGTTGTTCACCTGGCGTCTATGGAACCGGCCAGGTGATCGCGTACGGTGAAAACCATGCGACTTCTCCTGATCCGTCATGGCCAGACCCCCAGCAACGTCGAGGGGATCCTCGATGCGGACTATCCCGGGCCCGGGCTGACCGCCCTCGGCCGCGCGCAGGCACAGGCCGTGCCCGGCGCCCTCCAGCACGAGACGATCCAGGGCCTGCATGTCTCTCGACTGCTGCGCACCCATGAAACCGCTGCACCGCTCGCCGCAGCGCTGGAGATGAGCCCGCGGCTCACCGAGGGGCTCGAGGAGATCGTCGCCGGAGACTTCGAGATGCGGCGGGATGAGGCTGCAGTCGAGGCCTACCAGCAGAACCAGGCGCGGTGGAGCGGGGGCGAGCTCGACGGCTCCCTCCCCGGCGGGGAGACGGGGCATGACTTCCTGGCCCGCTACACCCGCGCGCTGCGCCACATCGCCGGGCTCTACGCCGAGGATGCGACCGTCGCGGTGGTCAGCCACGGCGCGGCGATCCGCGTGTTCGCCTCGGTGGTGGGCGAGCTCGGCGCCGCGACCCGCCACGACCGGCCGCTGTTCAACACCGGCATGGTCACCCTCACCGGCCATCCCGATCAGGGATGGACGCTCGAGGACTGGGTCAGCGAACCGATCGGCGGCGGCCACCTGTTGGGCTCGATTGAGCACGACATCACCGCGGATCAGGACGCGGAAGCGGCCGTCTGAGCAGCCGTCGCAGAAGGGGGATCCAGCGCAGGAGGGGGATCTGATGGGACTGGAGAAGGTCAGCCTCATGTTCGTGAGCGTCCCCGTGCTCATCGGGATCGTGGTGCTGCTGCTCCAGTTCAGCGCGCTGCGCGGCTGACCCGAGACCACCCGCCCCGAGCACGACGCGATCATCGAGGCGCTGCAGGCGCGCGACCCAGAGGCGGCCCGGACCGCGGTGCGCTCGCACATCCTGCATTCTGGTGAGCTGCTGGCCGCGCATCTGCGCGCCGCGCTCGAGGCCCAGCCTCAGGAAGAGGCGGGCTGACGCGATTCGAGCTGACGTGAGTCGGCTCGGCGCGAATCGGGCAGGTGGGAATCGGGCTCGCGCGTCGCGGGCTGGCCTTCCGCCGCCGCGCCCGGGACGTCCATGGAGGCGCGAAGGAACGCGGGGCGCGGCACCGTGGTCGTCGCCGCACTGATCCCCGCGAACGCGATGATCAGCAGCATCACGCCGATCAGCACCGCCCAGCCGGAGAAGTCGTAGGCCAGCGCGACAAATCCGCCGACCACGCCGCTGCCGAGGTAGAAGCACAGCGTGTACAACGCGCTGGCCTGGCTGCGTGACGCGGGCGAGCTGGTCGCGCCCACGGTCGTGACCGCGGCGGAGTGCGCCATGAAGAACCCGGCGGTGAAGATCACGACCCCGGCGACGACCGCGACCAGGTGCGGGATGAGGGTGAGGCCGAGGCCCACGGCGGTCAGGGCGAGCGCCACCAGGTCGGTGCGCACGAAGCCGAAGCGGGGCAACCAGGTGCCGGCCAGGCGGGAGCTGAACGTCCCGGCGAAGTAGGCCAGGAACACGAACGCGGTCCAGGTGGGCGAGAGGTGGAACGGCTCAGCGGCGAGCCGGAACCCGATGAGGCTGTAGAAGCTCACCATCACCCCGGTGAGCAGGAGCCCCTGCAGGTCCAGTCGGCGCAGATGCGGTTGGGCGAGCGCAGCCTTGATACGCGACCACTGGCTGGTGCGTGCAGCACGGATGCCGGTGCGCGCCGCGAACCCGCCCGACGGTGCGCTCGAGCTGGCAGCGGGAACGAGGGCCGAGCCGGTCGCAGGCACCGGGGCGAGCACCGCGAACAGGATCGCGCACAGCAGGCTGAGCCCGCTGATCGCCATCAGCGCACTCTCCCAGCCCAGCCATTCGCCGAGCGGTCCGGCCAGCAGCCGGCCGCCGGCCCCGCCGATGGTGGTGCCGGAGATATAGGTGGCCAGGGCGACGGCGGCGCGGCGGCCGCTGAGCAGGTCGTAGACATAGGGCACCGCGAGCACCGGCACCCCGCCCAGGAACACTCCGGCCAGGAGCCGGCCCACCAGCATCAGCTCGAGCGTCGGCGCGAGAGTGGAGACGAGCATCAGCAGCACGCCCACGATCGTGGCGATGCGCAGCGCCTGCAGCCGGCCGATGCGTCCGGCCGCCCAGGCCCAGGGGAACACGCCGATCGCGACACCGATCGTGCCGGCGGAGACGATCCAGGCAGTGTCGGCGGCGCTGATGCCGAAGTCGGCGGCGAGGCTGGGGAGCAGGCCTTGGACGGCGTAGAGCTCGGCGAAGCTGGCGAAGCCCGCGAGCAGCAGGACCAGGGCGAGCCGGCGCGTGGAGACCCCGGGCTGACCCGAGCCGCGCGATGATTCCGCCGCGGTGGGGACGGAAGGGGTGGAGCGGGAACTGGCGGAGCCGGAACTGGCGGAGTGCGAGGCAGCGACCGGCGCATCGGACGCGCTGGCCGCAGCGCTCGGCGCAGGCGAAGAAGGCATATCGGCATGCTATGCAATCCCGTCGCGCATGACTAATGCAGTATTGCCACACTCACATACACTGCAGGCATGAATCAGTCCGACACCCGTCGCCTCCTGCCGGACCTCCCCGTCCTGGTCGAGCTCGCCCGCACCGGAACGATCTCCGAGGCCGCGCAGGAGCTGGGGATGCAGCAGCCCTCTGCGAGCCGCGCCGTGGCCCGATTGGCGGAGCACGCCGGGGTGCGCCTGACCGCGCGGCAGGGACGGTCCGTCGTGCTCACCGATGCCGGGCGCCATCTCGCCGAGGCGGGCACCGAGGCCCTCGCCCTGCTCGAGAACGGCCTGATCGCGGCGCGCCGCCAAGCCGGTACCGAGAACGCCCTGATCTCGATCAGCTATCAGGCGGCGCTCGGCGAGAGCTACCTCCCGCGCGCGATCGCGCACTTCCGCACCTTCCGGCGCACCACCCGGTTCCAGCTCAGCCACGGCTCTCGACGGGAGACCCTCGAGGCGGTGCGGGACGGCTCCGCGGATCTCGCCCTGCTGGCGGAGCCGGAGAACGTCCCCGGCGGTCAGATGTCGGTGCTCTTCGACGAGCCGCTGGTCGCCCTGGCGTCGACCCAGCACCCGATCGCGAGGCTCCAGCGCCCGCTCACCCCCGAGGACCTCCGCGCCCACGAGCTGGTGATCCTCGGCGCCGGCTACGGGCTGCACGATTCGATCGTCCGCCTGCTCGCGGACGTCGGCGGACTGCCCGAGACCGCTTTCGAGGTCGACGACTACCGGGTCGCCCAGGGGCTCGCCGCCGCAGGGGTGGGCGTGACCGTCCTGCCGCCGAGCGCCGTCACCCACGCGACGGACGTCGTCGAACTGCCGATCGACCATCCCGAGGCGCACCGGACCATCGGCGTGGTCACCGGGCCCGAACCCTCGCCGGTCGTCGAGGACTTCGTGGACGTCCTCCACATCGCGACCCGAGGTCACCGCCGGGTGCCGGCGCCCGCCGCCGCGGAGTGAGCGCTCGGCGCGCGCCACCACTCCGGCGAGCGCAGCGGATGCTCAGCGAGCACGGCGGACGGTCGGCGAGCGCAGCGATGCTCGGCGAGCCGGTGCCGGATGCCGTGCGGGGTCAGACCGTCGGCCACTCCAGGCGCGGGGTGTCCGGGCCCTCGTAGGGGGCGTCGCCGTACTCGGCCTGGAGCTGGGCGGTGAGGGTCTGCATCTGTTCGAGGATTTGCGTATACGCAATGTCGTGAACGACGTTGGTCATCTCGCGGGGATCGGCGACCAGGTCGTACAGCTCGTCCTCGACCGGCATGATGCGGTCCGAGGAGCCCGGTGTGCCGAGCCCGTCGTTGTAGTAGCGGATGTACTTGTGGGTGGGGGTGCGCACGCCATAGTGGGCGGGGGCGTGGTGCTCGGGGTCGTCGTGCTCCCAGTAGCGGTAGTAGACGGCCTGGCGCCAGTCCTCGACGCTCTCACCGCGCAGCTGGGCCAGGAAGCTCCTGCCCTGCTGGTCCGGGAGGTCCCCGATGGAGCAGCCAGCCACTTCGAGCAGGGTCGCGGCGAAGTCCACGTTGGAGATGGTGTCGGTGACGCGCGAGCCCGCCGGGACCTGCGCGGGCCAGCGCACCAGCATCGGCATGGTCAGGGACTCGTCGAGCATCAGGCGCTTGTCGAACCAGCCGTGGTCACCGAGGAAGAAGCCCTGGTCGGAGGTGTAGATGACGAGCGTGTTCTCGTCGAGCTCGTTCACCTCGAGCCAGCTGAGGATCTCCCCCACCGAGTCATCGACCGCCTGCACGCAGCGCAGGTAGTCGCGCATGTAGCGCTGGTACTTCCACGACGATCGGGCGCGCCGCGCGTCCTCGGTGTCCCCCTCGAGCTCGGGCGGCAGCTCGTCCTTGTAATCGGTGGGCCGGAGGTCGTCGAGCTGCATGGCCACCTCGCGCACCACCTGGGCGCGGGTGGCGTGGTCATCCTCCATCGTGTCCGGCTCGGGGATGGTGCCCACCTGGTAGAGGTCGCCGTAGCGGGGGTGAGGGATCCAGGGCCGGTGCGGGGCCTTGTGGTGGACCAGCAGGCAGAAGGGCTTCTCCGGGTCGCGGCGCTCGAGGAAGCCGAGGCTCTGCTGGGTGACGATGTCGGTCGCGTAGCCGTCGATCGTCTCCTCGCCGTCGGGTCCGCTCATCACCGGGTCCACATAGGCACCCTGGTCGGGATAGATCCGCCAGTCGTCGAAGCCGCGGGGTCGGGAGATCTCGGAGTGCCCCAGATGCCACTTTCCGTACAGCGCCGTCTGATACCCGCAGTCCTGCAGCACCTCGGGGAAGGTGCGCACCCGGTAGTCGAACTCGGAGTAGATCGAGGGGGCGCGGTTGATGTGGCTGTAGGTGCCGGTGAGGATCGAGGCGCGCGAGGGGGTGCAGATGGCGTTGGTGCAGTACACCGCGTCCATCCGCGCGCCCTCGACGGCGAGGCGGTCCACGTGCGGGGTGGTGTTGACCCGGCTGCCGTACGCCGAGATCGAGTGCGCCGCGTGGTCGTCGGACATGATGAACACGATGTTGGGCCGGGTCATGGGGTGCTCCTGAGAACGTGTCGGCGGTGACGGTCGAGGATGCGGCGGGGCGCGGGGTCGAGCGAGGCGCGGAGGCGCGGGGCCGACGGGTGGGTTCCGTCGGCCCCGCGCCTGCGGCTCACCAGCGGGGGTGGATCGCCTCGCGCAGCAGCTCGTCGTAGGTCTCGCGCACAGCGGCATCGAAGCGGCCGAGCACCTCGGCCTGCTCCGGAGTGGGGACGCTGCCGGCGGCGGCGTTGCGGCGGGCCTGCTCTCCGCTGCTGGCGCCGGGGATCGCGGCGGTGACGCCCTGCTGGGCGAGGATCCAGCGCAGGCTCGCCTCGGCCAGCGGCATCGCCCCGTCGAGCGCCTCCTCGAGGCGGGCCACGGCGGCGAGGCCCGTCTCGTAGTCCACGCCGGAGAAGGTCTCGCCCTGGTCGAAGGCCTCGCCGTGACGGTTGAAGCTACGGTGGTCGTCGGCGGCGAACTGGCTGCTGGGCGAGAACTTGCCGGTGAGCAGTCCGGAGGCGAGCGGCACGCGGGCGATGATCGCCACGCCCTTCGCGTCGGCCGTGGGCACCACCTCGTCCAGGGGCTTGAGGCGGAAGGGGTTCAGGATGATCTGGATCGAGGCGAGGTGCTCGCGCTCGAGGCTGATCAGCGCCTCCTGGCAGGTCTCGACGCTCACGCCCCAGGCGGCGATCTTCTTCTCCTCGGCGAGCGCGTCGAGCACGTCGAAGACGCGATCCTCGCGGTAGATCGCGGGCGGCGGGCAGTGCAACTGCACGAGATCCAGGGTGTCCATGCCGAGGTTCGCCCGCGAACGCTCGACCCACGCGCGCAGGTTCTCTTCGGTGAAGGATTCCGGGGCGAAGGGGTCGGCGCGGCGGGAGGCCTTGGTGGCGATGAACGGCACCTCCGCTCCCCCGTCGACGGCGGCCTCCCGCATCTGGCCGACCAGGCGTTCGCTGCGGCCGTCGCCGTAGACGTCGGCGGTGTCGAAGAAGGTCACTCCGGCCTCGAGCGCCGCGGCGAGCACGGCGCGCGCGGAGTCATCAGTGACCTCTCCCCAGTCGGCGCCGATCTGCCAGCAGCCCTGCCCGATCACGGACAGCGGGCGGTTCAGGCGGCCAGGGGTGCGGTACTGCATGGGCATTGTCGACCTCGCGTCCTCGGGGCTGTCCCACGGTCCGGGCAGCGCTCTCCCACAGTGTCCCAGAACGCACGGTGCCGGGAGGCTCCAGCCATGGCAGCGCCGACGCTCACCCACCGCCGGCATCGATCCTCCCGATCCCGACACCGATCCTCCAGCGGGATCAGCATCCTCCCGGCAGGCTCGAGGGAAGACTCAGGTCTGTTCGCGTCGCTGGTCACCCGGGAAGTCTATGAGGATCACGGGCCGCGGGGAACGGTCGTCCCCACGGTGGACGGTCAGTCGTCGTCGCCCTGCAGGCACTGCACGGTGCCGTCGACAGTGGCGCCGCCGATCGTCGCGTTGTCGAAGGAGATCTGACCGTCCTCGGCGCTGATGCCCTCCAGCGAGGAGCTCTTCTCCGGCTCACCGCGGTCATCGAGCTTCACCATGGCGAACTCGCCGGGGGTCACCTTGACCAACGGGAGCTCGTCGTCCTTCATGGTGATGATGGCGTTGCGGATGGTGCCGGGCTCACCGTTGCAGCGCACGATCTCCGGCGTGAAGGTGGTCTCCTCGCCGTCCAGGGTGATCGTCAGGGTGCCGGCCTCCTGGCCCGCTGCCGGCGAATCAGAGTCCTCCGACGTGTCCGCGGACTCCTCGGACTCCTGCCCGGCGGGGTCGCTCTCGGTGTCCGTGCCCTCGGCGCCCGTATCCTCGGCGCCCCCGTCGCTCGGCTCCGGCTGCGATTCCTGCGCGGGTGCGGTGGCCTCGGCGCCACCGCCGTCGCTGCTCGCGGTCGGGCTCTCATCCTGCGAGGCGCCACAGGCGGCGAGGGAGAGGATGAGTGCGGCGACGGCCGCAGTGGTGCGCAGGGGGCGTGAGGTGAACATGATCGATGCTTAGCATGCCGGTGCGGCGTCTCGCACCCTGAGTCAGCTCCTCACCTGCCTGGAGAACGGCAGAACGTGAAGGACTCCTCACTCGGCGGCCGCGGCGCCCATGCGTCGGGACCATCCACGGCGCGCCTCGAGCAGCCTGACTGCGCGACCACCCAAGGACGCTCGGCGCGAACGATCGCGCCGTGCCATCGGATCGATCCGGCATGATGTGCAGTGCTCGGCACCTCGGCTGAGCACCACGACCACGACGGAGGGACATGGGCACACGGTCCGCCTCGGAGCGACCGAGCATGCGCCAGGTCGCCGAGACCGCCGGCGTCTCCCACATGACCGTCTCGCGCGTGCTCAACGGTCATGCGAGCATCAAAGAGAGCACCCGCGACAAGGTGCTCCTCGCCGTCGAGCAGCTCGGATACCACCGCAACATCGCCGCCCGGGCCCTCGCCCTGCAGCGCACGCTGCGCATCGGCGCGGTCGTGGAGACGGAGATGGAGTTCGGTCCGGCGAGCGCGCTGCGGGCGATCCACCGGGCGGCTCGCCGGCGCGGCTACTCGGTGAGCTCGATAGCCCTCGACGAGGACGAGGCTTCGGATCCGAACCGCGCCTTCCAGCAGCTCCTCGCACTCGGCATCGACGCCCTGTGCCTGGTCACTCCCCGCTCGGCGTCCGTGGCGGCGGTGCGGGCGGCCTCCCTCGACATGCCCGTGCTCGTGGTCAAGCCCGAACGTGAGGCGGAGCTGCTGCGGGTCTGTGTGGACCAGCAGCTGGGCGTGACCATGGTGGTGGACCATCTGGCGGCCCTCGGGCATCGGGACATCCTCTACGTCTCCGGCCCGATGGACTGGCTCGATGCCCGCGCCCGGGAGCGTGCGTTCCGCACCCGCACCAGGTCCTGGGGCATGCGGGAGCGGCCGATCATCGCGGGCGACTGGTCCGCGGATTTCGGCTACGACTTCGCCGTCGGCCTCGAGCGTCTTCCCGAGTACACGGCCATCGTCGCCGCCAATGACGAGGTGGCGCTCGGGATCGTGCACGGCCTGCACGATCGCGGCCTGAGCGTGCCGGACGATCTCAGCGTCGTCGGCTTCGACGATGCACCCTTCTCCCGGCACTCCATCCCTCCGCTGACCACGGTACGGCAGCCCTTCGAGACGCTCGGCGCCACCGTCGTGGACGTGCTCCTGGCCGCGATCGAGGGCAGCGAGATCCCGCAGCGCACGAAGATCCCGCCCGAGCTCATCGTCCGCCTCTCCACCGCGAAGCCGAGAGCCACGCCATGAGCACGAGCCGTGCCACCCCGGAAGCAGTGCCCACGGTGGAGATGGCTGGGATCACCGTGGACCACGGCCCGTTACGGGCCCTGGACGGGGTGGACCTGACACTCCGCCGCGGAGAGATCCATGCGCTGATGGGTGAGAACGGCGCCGGGAAGTCCACGCTGATCAACACGTTGGCAGGCGTCATCTCGCCGACCTCGGGCAGCATCCGGCTCGATGGCAGGCCCCTGCGCTTCTCCTCGCCCGCCGACGCGCAATCGGCAGGCATCAGGGCCGTGCTGCAGGACGTCCCCGTGGCGCCGCACCTGAGCATCGGGGAGAACGTGATGCTGGGCCACGAACCGCGCGGCCGATTCGGCATCCGGTGGAAAGAGCTGCACTTCCAGGCGCACCGGCTGCTGGACGAGCTCGGCCTCGGTGAGGTGGACACGCGCCGGGCGCTGCGCTCGCTCTCCCCGGCGACGGCCCAGCTGGTCGCCATCGCCCGCGCCATGGCCGACGACCCCCGCGTGCTGCTGCTCGATGAGCCCACCTCGAGCCTGGACCGGGTGGAGGTCGAGAAGCTCTTCCTCGTGCTGCGCCGATTGCGTGAGCGCGGGGTGGCGATGGTCTTCGCCTCCCATTTCCTCGAGCAGGTCCTGGCGATCAGCGACCGGCTCACCGTCCTGCGCTCGGGCACGAAGGTCGCCGAGTTCCCCGCCCGGCAGGTGGAGCGCTCCGAGCTGATCTCGTTGATGATCGGCCGGGACCTGACCGAGCTGCGCCGGATCGGTTCGCTCCGCCGGGAGCACAGGGCCGATCCGGCGGGTCCACCGTTCTTCAGCGCCCGGCAGCTGGGCCAGCGGGAAGTGCTGGCGCCGACGGATCTCGACCTGCACCGCGGCGAGGTCGTGGGGATCGCCGGGCTGCGGGGCTCGGGACGCACCGAGCTCGCACGCCTGCTCACCGGCGGTGCGGTCGCGGACTCCGGCAGCTGTGTGATCGACGGGCGCGCCGTCTCCTTCCGCTCCCCCGCCGCGGCGCTGCGCCATCACATCGCGATGGCGAGCGAGGACCGTCTCGGCGAAGGCGTGATCGCGGGGCTGAGTGTTCGCGAGAACATCGTGGTCGCGCTGCAGTCGCGGCGCGGGTGGGCTCGTCCGATGTCTCGCGCCGAGCGCGACGAGCTCGTCGGCAGCTTCATCGAGGAGCTCGGGATCAGCCCGTCCGATCCGAGCACTCCGATCGAGCAGCTCTCCGGAGGGAACCAGCAGAAGGTGATGCTGGCCCGCTGGCTCGCCACCCGCCCGCGGATCATCGTGCTGGATGAGCCGACGAAGGGCATCGACATGCGCTCGCGCGTGGAGATTCAGTCGCTGGTGGCGCGCCTGGCCGCGAACCGGGTGGCGGTGGTGATCATCTCCTCGGACCTCGAGGAGCTGCTGCGGCTGAGCGATCGGATCGTGGTGATGAAGGACCGCATGAAGATCGGCGAGGTCAGCAACGGCCCCGGCCTCAGTGTGGAGACGATCATCGAGATGATCGCCGCGCCCGACGAGGACGACGAGCTGCCGCCCCTCATCCGCGGCGAGCGGCCCTGACGGCGGCTCCGCGCCGTGACCGGTTCGTGACAACGAGAGGCCTTGCGCTCTTTCATGTTCCCGGTAACATCCTAGGAACACGGCGCGGCGGCCCGCCGCCCCGCTCGCAGTCGCTCGACATCGCTGTCCCGGGCTGAGTTCCCGCTGACATCGCCATCTCAAGGAGGAGATCCATGAATCCCACACGCCGCACCATCCTCGGAGCGAGCGCCGCCGGCCTCGTCGCCGCCGCCCTCGCCGCCTGCTCGTCGGGCGATTCCGGCTCCGGCGGAGGCGCTGCCTCCGGCGACCCGGTGACCATCGGCTTCGTCGCCGTGGGCCCTGAGGGCGCCTGGCGCCAGGCCAATGAGCAGAACATCCAGGACACCTTCACCGAGGAGGCCGGCTTCACGCTGAAGTACGCCCCGGCCACCAGCCTCGACCAGAAGTCGCAGATCGATGCGTTCACCTCGTTCATCGACGAGGGCGTCGACCTGATCCTGCTCTCGGCCACCGAGGGCTCCGGCTGGGAGGAGTCGCTCAACCGCGCCCAGGAGGCGGAGATCCCGGTCATCCTCATCGACCGCGGCATCGAGCCCGACGACACGGACCTCTATGCGACCCGTCTCGCACCGGACAACGTCGCGGTCTCCACCGCTGTGGCGGAGTGGGCGAAGTCCACCTTCCCCGACGGCGCGAAGTACTTCGTGCTCGAGGGCCCCGCCGGCGTCTCCGTCGTCAACGAGCGCAACGAGGGCTGGAACCAGGCGATGGAGGGGGAGTCGACGTTCACCGATCTCGGCTCCCAGACCGCGAACTGGTCCACCGAGGAGGCCAAGAGCGTCTTCGAGACGGTGCTGAAGTCGAACGGCAACGACGTCCAGCTCGTCTTCGCCCAGAATGACGAGATGGGCCTGGGCGCCGCGCAGGCAGTCCAGGAGGCCGGCCTCACCCCGGGCGAGGACGTCAAGATCGCCACGATCGACGGCACCCAGGCCGCGCTGGAGGCACTCGCGGAGGGAACGCTCTCCTTCGTCGCCGAGTACAACCCGCTGTTCGGCGATCAGGCCCTCGACGCGGTGAACACGGTGCTGGACGGCGGGGAGGTCGAGTCCTACATCCAGATCGAGAGCACCACGTTCGACTCGCCCGAGGCGGCCACCGAGGCACTGCCCGACCGCAAGTACTGAGCCCCGACCTGCGCAGGATGCGCAGCCCGGGCCGGCGAGCTGAGCTCCCGACCCGGGCCCCGGCGGGACCGAGCCTCGCCTGGCGCCGCCCCGCCAGGCCTCACCCCGGCGGAACCTGCACCCTGCAGCACAGCTTGAAGACTGAACGGAGTGGCACCTGATGCCCGCATCACCGATAGTCGAGATGAACGGCATCTCAATCTCCTTCCCGGGGGTCAAAGCGCTGGACCGCGTGGACTTCCGCCTCTTCCCCGGCGAGGTCCACGCGCTCATGGGGGAGAACGGCGCCGGGAAATCGACGCTGATCAAGGCGCTCACGGGCGTGTACACGATCGACGAGGGCGAGGTCGTCGTCGCCGGAAGCCCCCGCAGGCTCGGCGGCACGGCCGACGCCCAGGCCGCCGGCATCTCGACCGTGTACCAGGAGGTGAACCTGTGCACCAACCTCTCGATCGGCGAGAACGTGATGCTCGGCCACGAGACCCGCGGTCCGCTCGGCATCAACTGGGGAGCCACGCACCGGCGGGCCTCCCAGGTGCTCCAGAAGGTGGGATTGGGCGCGCTGAACCCGCGCCTGCCGCTGTCCTCGCTGTCGATCGCCTTGCAGCAGCTGGTCGCGATCAGCCGCGCCACCGTGACCGACTCGAAGGTGCTGATCCTCGACGAGCCGACCTCCAGCCTCGACGCCAATGAGGTGGAGAACCTGTTCACGGTGATCCGGGCCCTGCGCGACGAGGGGGTGGCGATCCTGTTCGTCTCCCACTTCCTGGACCAGATCTACGCGATCAGCGACCGGATGACCGTGCTGCGCAATGGCACCTTCCAGGGCGAGTTCATGACGGCCGACATCGACCAGTCGACTCTGATCGCCACGATGGTGGGCAAGGAGCTGGGGGCGCTGGACTCGCTCGAGCGGGCGAGCGCCCGCCGGGAGGTGGACCGCAGCGGTGAGCCCGTGTACAGCGCGGAAGGCCTCAGCCGGAAGGGGAGCCTCGAGCCCACGGACCTCACGCTGCATGCCGGCGAGGTCCTCGGCATCGCCGGCCTCCTCGGCAGCGGCCGCACCGAGCTGGCCCGCCTCATCTACGGGGCCGACAAGCCCGAATCCGGCACCGTGCGCCTCAAGGGCGCGGATTCCCAGATCTCCTCCCCCTCGCAAGCCCTGGCCTCGCACATCGCCTACGCGAGCGAGAACCGGCGCGACGAGGGGATCATCCGTGACCTCAGCGTGCGCGAGAACCTCATCCTCGCGGTGCAGGCGAGGCGAGGATGGGCCCGTCCGCTGCCGGCTCAGGAGAAGAACGCGCTCGTCGAGAAGTACATGGCCGCACTCAACGTGCGCCCCGCCGATCCGGACCGGCCGATCAGCAACCTCTCCGGCGGCAATCAGCAGAAGGTCCTGCTGGGCCGCTGGCTCGCGACCCAGCCGGAGGTGCTGATCCTGGACGAGCCGACCCGCGGGATCGACATCGGTGCCAAGACCGAGATCATGGAAGAGGTGATCGCTCTGGCCGACGACGGAGTCGCGGTCGTGTTCATCTCCTCGGAGCTCGAGGAGGTGGCGCGCCTCAGCGACCGGATCGTGGTGATGAAGGACCGCCGGAAGCTGGCCGAGCTCACGGCGGGCGAGGCCATCACCAGCGACTCCATCATCTCCACGATCGCCGGAGGCTCCGCTCCGGAACCCGGCAGCACTCAGCCCGCAGAAACAGGAGCCAGCTCATGAGCAACGACAGCACCCATCGCGCTTCGGCGCTGATGGCCCTGATCCGCCGTCCGTACTTCTGGGGCATCATCGCGATCGCCCTGCTGCTGGCGGTCAACAGCATCAAGGATCCCGGCTACCTGGCGATCAGCTACAACGACTCCACCGGCAGCCTGGTCGGCAACGTCATCGACATCCTGCGCGCCGCCGCACCGATCGCGATGATCTCGGTGGGCATGTGCCTGGTCATCGCCACCGCGGGCATCGACCTGTCCGTCGGTTCCCTGATGGCGGTGGCCGGGGCCGTGTCCATGGAGCTGCTGTCCTCTGCGGGCAGCTCCGCGGGAGCGGCCTTCGCCGCCCTGGGACTGGCTCTGCTGCTCGGCGCGGTGCTCGGCGCCGTGAACGCGGTCCTGATCTCCGTCGTCGGCCTGCAGCCGTTCATCTCGACGCTCGTGATGATGCTCGCCGGTCGTGGACTCGCAAAGGTCATCACCGGTGGCCAGAACACTGCGGCGAGCAACGAGACGTTCCGCTGGCTGGCCAACGGTTACGTCTTCGGCATCCCGGTGGTGTTCGTCCTCGCGGTCCTCATCGTGATCGCGGTCGGGCTGCTGGTGCGCCGCAGCGCCCTGGGCCTGATGATCGAGGCGATCGGGATGGACCCGCGGGCGGCTCGCCTGGCCGGCGTGAACCGGCGCGGGCTGCTGTTCGCCGTCTACATCGCCTCCGGCGCGCTGGCCGCTGTCGCGGGCATCTTCTCCACCGCAAGCGTGATGGTGGTGGATGTGTCCAACACCGGCTACCAGCTGGAGATGGATGCGATCCTCGCCGTCGTCATCGGCGGCACCTCGCTCGCCGGAGGGAAGTTCAACATCACCGGCGCGGCGATCGGCGCCCTGCTCATCGCGACCCTCGACAAGACCGTCGTGTTCCTGGGGATCTCGTCCTCGGCGACCCCGGCGTTCAAGGCCATCGTCATCATCGCTCTCTGCCTGCTGCAGTCCGAGCGGGTCCGGGCACTGTTCCAGGCCCGACGCTCGCAGGCCGCCCCCACCACATCCGACGCACCGAAGGAGGCTGTCGCAGCATGAGCGCCGCTATCACGACCCCGCCCGCCGCGCCCACCGCCTCGCGCCTGGAGCGGCTCCGCCAGCAGCTGCTCTCCCGCGCTGATTCGCTGCCCACCGTGGCCGCCCTGGTGATCTTCGTGCTGATGCTCGTCTACGGCGAGTTCGCCTACGGGCGCATCTTCCAGCTCAGCACGATCTCGAACCTGTTCATCAACAACGCCCACCTGATCATCCTGGCCGTGGGCCTGACTTTCGTGATCATCAGCGGCGGCATCGACCTCTCGGTGGGCGCGATCATCGCGCTGTCCTCCGTGTGCGGCGTGATGCTCGCCGGTGCGGGCTGGAACGCCTGGCTGGTCATCCTCGCCATGATCCTGATCGGTTCCGTGATCGGGCTCATCTCCGGAGTGCTGATCCAGTACTTCAACGTCCAGCCCTTCATCGCGACCCTCGCGATGATGTTCCTGGGCAGAGGCCTGGCCTCGATGCTCTCCACCGTGCCGGTGCGGCTCGAGGAGGACTCCGGGATCCTGCTGCTGGGCGAGAAGATCAAGATCATCGACGGACCGAAGGTCAACGACCTCGTGATCTCGCCCGGCGTGTTCATCGCGCTGCTCGTGGTGGTCGCGGCATTCATCATCCTGCACCGCACGCGCACCGGCCGGACGGTGTACGCGATCGGCGGCTCCGAGCAGTCCGCCTCCCTGATGGGGCTCGCGGTGGTGCGCACGAAGCTGTTCATCTATGTGGCCAGCGGCACCCTCGCGGGCATCGCCGCCGTCGTGTACACCGCCCGGCTCGGCTCCGCCCAGAACATCACCGGGATCGGCTGGGAGCTGGATGCGATCGCTGCCGCGGTGATCGGCGGCACCCTGCTCACCGGCGGCTTCGGCTACGTGCTCGGCTCCGTGGTGGGTGCGCTCGTGCTGGGCCTGATGAACGTGCTGATCACTCGCGACGGCGGCATCCCGCCGGAGGCCACCACCATCATCACCGGTGGGATCCTGCTGATCTTCGTGCTGCTGCAGCGTGCGGTGATCTCGCGACAACGGGAGTAGCGCGCCGGGCCGGAGGGCCGGCCGCCTGGGCTGACGGAGCACCACGCGACGTCCTCGCGGGACTCGAGCACTCGAGCCCTGCGAGGACGTCGCTCTCAGCATGTGCGCGGGTGGGGCGGGCGACGGAGCGCCAGTCTCATTCCACCCGGTCACTCCCGCGACATCATCCAGCGGGCGTGAGCCGTCATCACCCCTGGCCGCCGCCGTCCGACGGGGCGCCGGGAGCGGCCGGTCCCTCACCATCGGCCGGCGGCTGTCCGCCCTGGCCGGGGCCACCCTCGCCGGGCTCACCGTCGCCAGGGGCGCCGGGGGCGTCGCCCGCTCCTCCCCCACCCGTTCCTCCGCCGCCCATCCCGCCTGCCTCGGGCGCGGTGGTGGTGGTGGTGTCGATCGGCACGTCGATCGCGAAGGAGAAGCCCGCCTCCACGGTGCCGGTGAACGTGGCGAGCTGCTGGTCGTGACCGTCGGAGAACACGTTGTCGCTCTCGAGGGTGGTCTGCTCGAGGTTCTGGCTGGAGCCGGAGTACCCCTCGAGCGCGTAGGCCTCGCGGGCCTCCGCCTCGGGCAGGGCGATCTGGGAGGTGAGGATCGCGTTGCCGGCGTCGACGATCGAGTCGGCGTCCGGGAACACCTCGAAGTGGAGGTGGGGCCAGCGGCCGGCGTAGCAGCCGGGGAGAATGCTGGTGAAGGTGACGGCGCCCGCGGAGTCGGTGATCTGCACACCGCGCAGGTAGGTCTCGTTCTCCAGCCCCTGGGAGTACATCGAGTAGCGGCCCTCGGCGTCGCAGTGCCACAGGTACACCGCCGCGCCCTCCATCGGCACGTCGCCGCCGGCCATGTCGATGATGTTCATGGTGAGCTCGAGCGGCACGCCCTCGGCGGAGGTGTCGGAGTCGATGCTGGAGCGGAGGTCGCTGCGCTCGACGCCACTGGTCTCGAGCACGTCCGCGCCGTTGGAGCCGTCCCCCGGGTAGGGGCCGGCGGTCTCGCCGGGCATCTCCTCGAGGGCTGAGGCGGAGGTGCCGCCGCCGTCACTCGCCCCACCGCCGCTCACCCCTCCCCCGTTGCCGGCGCCGTCGGACGTCTCGGCGCTTCCGCCGGTGCAGGCGGCGAGGACCGCGGCGACGCTGCCGGCGCCGAGCACTCCGAGCACTCCGCGGCGGGAGACGAGCGTACCGACGTCGAAGGCGAGGCCCTGGTCCTCGACGTCCTCCTCGGGGTGGTGCAGGGGGCGGCCCTCGAAGCGGGTCGGAGGGTCCGTCGCCGGCGCGGCAGGGTCGTGCTCGCGGGCCTCGGGATAAGCGCGGCCGACGGGGCGGTGCGGGACGTTGTCCATGGCGGTCCTCTCGGTGTCCTGTGCTGGAGCGAGAAACGTAGAACCGCTGGCTGTGGGCGTGCTGTGACCTTTCCGTGACCTTTTTGGGGTTCGGTGGGGAGTTCCCTGGATCAGCTCACGGGCTGAGCGAGGACGGCCAGCGCCTCCCGGAACCGCGCGGCGGCCACGCCGATCACCTCCGGATGCGCCCCCAGCGGGGCGCTGACGAGGTCGGCCCCGGCGCCGCCGACGAGGTTCGCGAAATGGCCCGGGGCCAGCACATAGCTCGCCGCGATCACCCTCCGGGCGCCGGCCGCACGCGCCGCGTCGACGGCCTCCGGGAGGGAGGGCGCGCAGCCCGCCCCGTATCCGATGCTCACGGGGCACGGCAGGTGGGCGGCGACCAGATCACGCATGTGCTCCACGGCACGGGCGGCGGCCGGGTCGGAGGAGCCGGCTGCGGCGAGCACCACATGATCGCCGGGGCGATGCCCGGCATCTCCCTCGCTGACGGCGGCGAGTCGGTCCCGCAGCGCCCGCACCAGAGCCGGGTGCGGGCCGAGGGCGGGGGCGGCGACGGCGCGGGGATGGGGCTCGACGGCCGCGGCGATGTCCACGGAGGTGTGGAAACCGGTCGAGAGCAGCAGCGGCACCACCACCACGGGGCCCTCCGCGGCGGCGCGCGTGACGACGCCCGCGACCTCAGGCTGCTCCACGTCGACGTAGGCCTCGCGCACCTCGGCGTCCGGGACGGCGCGGGCGAGCTGCTCCCGGATCCGGGCGATCACGGCGCGGCCCGCGGCGGAGCGGGTGCCGTGGGAGCAGGCGATCAGCGCGGTCATGAGTCCTCCTGCGCCGTCGGGGCGGTGGGATCGAAGTGCTGTATGACGGCGCGCGCCAGCGCGCCCATCCGGCTGCGGGCGGGCAGCAGTGCGGGCATCCCGCGCGCTTCCAGGGGTGCGGCGGTGAGGGGGCCGACGGCCGCCATGACCAGCTCACCGGCGCGGGTGCGGGCGGCGATCGCCGGCAGGGCGCCGGCCTGTTCGGCGGCGACCAGCCAGTTCTCGGTGCCGGGTGCGGCGGTGAACAGGACCGCGTCCACTGCTCCGGCGGCGGCATCACACACGGAGCGGTGCACAGCGGCCGGGTCGCGCGGTGGTCCCCAGCGGTAGACGGTCAGGGCCACCACCTCGGCGCCGGCGCCCTGGAGCGCCTCGTCGAGGCCGTCGGCCCCGGAGCCGTGGTGCTGCACGGCGGCGCGGGTCCCGGTGAGGTCCTGGCCGGCGAGGTGGGCGATCACCTCGGCGGAGGTTCCCTCCTGGGCGACCCAGTCCACGGTGAGCCCCGCCTGCTGGGCGGCGCCGCGGGCCTTGGGGCCGCGGGCGAGGACCCGGGTGCCGGCGAGCGCGGCGCGCAGCGAGGGGGCGAGGCCGGCGGCGTCGGCGGCCTCGAACCAGCCGCGCACCCCCACCCCGGTGGTGGCGATCAGCAGGTTCGGCGGGAGGGCGATGAGCTCGGCGGTGCGGGCCAGCAGCTGCGGGTCGTCCACGTGCGGGATCATGCTCATCGCGGGGGCGTGCTGGATCTCGGCGCCGTGGCGGATCAGTGCGGCGGCGAGCTCCTCGGCTCGGCGGTCCAGGGCGAGCACGAGCCGTCTGCCCGCGAGCGCGCTGGAGAGCTGGGGCGGGGTGCTCACGCCGCGTGCTCCGGCGTCTGCCCGCCGAGCGCGGCCATCTCGGTGAGGTCCGGCGCCGCTGACCGGTTCGGCTCCGCGAGGGCGAGCGCGGCTGACCTGTTCGGCTCGGCGAGGGAAACCGCTGCCGACGTTTCCGGCTGCAGCAGTCCGGCCCGGGCCACCTCGCCGATCACGATCACCGCGGGGCTGCGCACGCCGACGGCCGCTGCTGTGTGGACAGCGCCGGCGAGGGTGGTGCGGGTGGTGCGCTGTCGCGGGGTGTGGCCGTTCTCGATGATCGCGATCGGCCGCTGCCCTGGCACTCCATGGGCGAGGGCGGCGGCGACCAGGGCGGGAAGCGCCGCGACCCCCATCAGCACCACAGTGGTCACCGCGTCGTCGGCGAGCGCGGCGAGGGTCGCGGCCGAGGGTCCGTGCGGCCCGCTCAGGTCGTGCCCGCTGACCACGTGCACGGTGGAGGAGAGTCCGCGATGGGTGACCGGCACCCCGGCGGCCTGGGGCACGGCGAAGGCGCTGCTGATCCCGGGGACCACCTCGACCTCGATCCCGGCAGCGCGGCAGGCGAGCACCTCCTCGCCGCCGCGGCCCAGCACGAACGGATCCCCGCCCTTCAGCCGCACGACCGCCTTCCCGGCGCGGGCGTGCGCGATGAGCAGGGCGTTGATCTGCTCCTGCGGGACGGGATGGTGGCCGGGGCGCTTGCCGACGTCGATCACGAGCGCGCTGGGACGCAGCTCCGCGCGCACCTCTGCGGCGGGGCCGAGCCGGTCGACGATCACCACGTCGGCCGCGCGCAGCAGCCGCAGGGCGCGCACTGTGAGCAGGTCCAGCGGGCCCGGCCCGCCCCCCACCAGCGCCACGTGGCCGCGGGCGGCCAACGGGTCGGTTGCCGGTGCCGGTGCCGCGGCGGGAGTCAGTGCGGGTGCCGGTGCCGGTGCCGGTGCCGGTGCCTTGAGCGTGCGGGTCGGCCTCCCGAACGCCGGGGCCGGCGCCGGAGTCCGTGCTCCGGACTCGACGGTCATCGTGCGCCGCCGCGCAGCAGGTAGACGTCCCCGTCGAGGGTGCGCACCGGCCAGACCCGGAGGCGTCGCACCTGCTTGCTGCGGGTGTTCACGCAGGTGCCCGAGCGCAGGTCGAAGATCTGCTTGTACATCGGGGAGGCGATGGTGGGGCGGCCGCCGCGGGAGCCGACGATGCCGCGGGAGATGACGTTCGCCCCCGAGTAGGGGTCGTGGTTGTCGACCGCGCGGAGGTCGCCGTCGGCCAGCAGGAACAGGGCGACCTGCTCCTGGCCCACGAGGGCCGCGCAGCCCCGTTCGACCTCGAGCTCCGCGAGGGTGCACAGCCGGAGCCAGTTCGCCGCGAGCTGCGGGGCGAGGGCCGGGCTGCTGAGGCTCGGGCTGGCGAGGGTCGGGGTGGTGAGAGTCGTGCTGGCGGTGCTCGGGGTGGTGAGGGTCGGGGTCATCGTCGTACCTCCAGGGTCGTGCCGGCGATCAGGATCCCACCCGTGCGTTCCTCGGGCCGGGCGGGGCGCACCTGCCCGCGCTCGGGGACGAAGGCGAGGCCGGGGTCGGGGGTGGTGGGGGCGTTCACGAAGGAGCGGAAGCGGGCGAGCTTGGCGGGGTCGGCGAGAGTCTCAGCCCACTCATCACGGTAGCCCTCGACGTGGCGTTCCATGGCCGCGTCCAGATCTGCGGCGAGCCCCAGGGAGTCGTCCAGGATCACGGCGCGCAGCCCGTCGATCCCGCCGTCGAGCGCTTCGAGCCAGGGGGCGGTGCGCTGGAGCTTGTCGGCGGTGCGGGCGTAGTACATGAAGTATCGGTCCAGGGTGCGGATCAGGGTGTCGTCGTCCAGGCCCTCGACCAGCAGCTGGGCGTGGCGCGGGGTGGCGCCGCCGTTCCCGCCCACGTACAGGTTCCAGCCCTGGGCGGTGGCGATGATGCCGGCGTCCTTGGCGCGGGCCTCGGCGCATTCGCGGGCGCAGCCGGAGACGCCGAGCTTGAACTTGTGCGGGGTGCGCAGCCCGCGATAGCGCAGCTCGAGCTGGATGGCCATGGAGGTGGAGTCCAGCACGCCGTAGCGGCACCAGGTGGAGCCCACGCAGGATTTCACGGTGCGCAGCGACTTGCCGTAGGCGTGGCCGGATTCGAAGCCGGCCTCGGTCAGGCGCCGCCAGATCAGCGGCAGCTCCTCGAGGCGGGCGCCGAACATGTCCACCCGCTGGCCGCCGGTGATCTTGGTGTAGAGCCCGAAGTCGCGGGCCACCTCCCCCACCGTGATCAGGCCCTCGGGGGTGACCTCCCCGCCGGGCATGCGCGGGACCACGGAGTAGGTGCCGTCCTTCTGCATGTTGGCCATCACGTGGTCGTTGGTGTCCTGCAGGGTGGCGTTCTCGTTGTCCAGCACGTGCTCCCCGCCGAGCAGGGCGAGGATGCCGGCGAGCACGGGCTTGCAGGTGTCGCAGCCGCGCCCGCGGCCGAACCGTGCGATGACGGCGCTGAAGGTGGTCAGGCCCGAGACGTGCACGGCGTCGAACAGCTGGCGGCGGGAGAGGTCGAAGTGCTCGCACAGCCCGGCGGAGACGGCCCTGCCCAGCTTCGCGAGCTCGCTGCCGACGAGCGAGGTGACCATCACGGTGCAGGAGCCGCAGGTGGCGCCCGCCTTGGTGCAGGCGGTGACGGCCGCGGCGTCGGCGCAGCCCTGCTCCCGCACGGCGTGGCGGATGGCGCCGGCGCTCACCGAGGAGCAGGAGCAGACCACCGCCTCGTCGGGCAGCTCGGCGGTCGGGGCGGCCGATGCCCCGGCGGGGAGCAGGTAGGCGGCGGGGTCCCCGCCGAGCGGCCCGCCGACCAGCGGGCGCAGGGAGCCGTAGGCGGAGGCATCCCCCACCAGCATCCCGCCCAGCAGGGTCTTCGCGTCGTCGGAGAGGACGAGCTTCTTGTGGACGCCGTTCACGGGGTCGGTGTAGACCACGTCCAGGGCGCCGGGGGTGGTGGCGAAGGCGTCGCCGAAGCTGGCGACGTCCACGCCGGAGAGCTTGAGCTTGGTGGAGAGGTCGTAGCCGGCGAACGTCGCCTGCCCGCCGAGGATCCGGTCGCTGACCACCTCGGCCATGGCGTATCCGGGGGCGACCAGGCCCACGCACTGCCCCTCGAAGGAGGCGACCTCACCGATCGCGTGCACGGCCGGGTCGGAGGTCGCGCAGCTCTCGTCGATCCGCACCCCGCCGCGCTCGTCGCAGGCCAGGCCTGCGGCGCGGGCGAGCTCGTCGCGGGGGCGGACGCCGACGGTGAAGATCACGAGGTCCGCCGGGAGCTCGGAGCCGTCCGGGAGGAGGACGGCGCGGGCGCTGCCATCGGCGTCCGGCAGCACGGCGTTGGAGCGGGCCTCGGTGCGCACGGTGATCCCGCGGGCCTCGATGAGGCGGCGCAGGGTGGCTCCGGCGGGCAGGTCGAGCTGGGCGGACATCAGCCGGTGGCCGGACTGCAGGATCGTCGCCTCGGCGCCCATCCCCTGCAGGGCGCCGGCCGCCTCGAGGCCCAGCAGCCCACCGCCGACGACGATCCCGCGCACGGGCGGATCGCCCTGTGAGGCGTCGGACTGTGCGGCGCGTGCTTCGACGTGGCGGCGCAGCGCCTCGACGTCGTCCAGGGTGCGGTAGACGAAGCAGCCGGGCAGCTCGGCGCCCTGGATCGGGGGCCTCGCCGCGTGGGAGCCGGTGGCGAGGACCAGGTGGTCGTAGGGGTGGACGGTGCCGGAGGCGGCGGTGACGGTGCGGTTCTCGCGGTCGATCGCGTGGACGGGGTCCCCCTCGTGGAGGGTGACGCGGGGGTCCTCGAAGATCGTGTGCGCGAGGGTGAGCTCCTCGGGACTCTCCCCGTCGAAGAAGCGGGTCAGGCCCACCCGGTCGTAGGGGCGGCGGGCCTCGTCCCCGAGCACGGTCACGGTGATCCGCTCCTCGGCACGGGTGACGAGCGAGTCGACCAGGCGGTGCGCCGCCATCCCGGCGCCGATCACGACGATGCGGGGGCTCATCGGGGCGCCCCCACCAGTTCGGGGACCTCGGTCGGACCCTCGGCCGACGGGGCGGCCGGGGTGCCGGTGGGGTCGAGGGCTGGGACGTGGGTGGCCTCCACGGCGGTGCCGGTCGCGGTGGTGGGGGCAGTCGCGGTGCCGGTAGCGGCGGCGGGGCTCTTGCGGCGGTGGGCGTAGTAGAGCGGGAGGCCCACGAACACCAGGCCGCCCACGAGGTTGCCGACCACGGTGGGGATCTCGTTCCAGATCAGGTAGTCCATGATCGTGAACTCCGCGCCGAGCAGCAGGCCGGAGGGGAACAGGAACATGTTCACGATGGAGTGCTCGAAGCCCATGTAGAAGAACAGCATCACCGGCATCCACATGCAGGCGATCTTCCCCAGGAGGTTGTCGGTCATGAATGCGCCGACCACGCCGGTGGAGACCATCCAGTTGCACAGCACGGCGCGGATGAACAGGGTGAGCATTCCGGCGGCGCCGTGATCGGCGTAGCCGACGGTGCGGCCATGGCCGATCTCGGAGATCGCCAGGCCCACGGGGCTGGGCTCGGTGGAGAAGCCGTAGGTGAAGTAGATGGCCATCAGCACCGCGACCATGAACGCGCCGAGGAAGTTGCCCAGGAACACCAGGCCCCAGACGCGAAGCATCGAGCGCACCGTCACTCCGGGCTTCCGCGCGATCAGTGCGATCGGCATCAGTGTGAACACCCCGGTGAGCAGGTCGTAGCCCATCAGGTACAGCAGGATGAAGCCGACGGGGAACAGCAGGGCTCCCAGCAGCGGCTCCCCGGTCTGGGTGGAGACGGTGACGGCGAAGGCGGCGCCGAGGGTGAGGATCGCCCCGGCCATGAAAGCACGCAGCACCGTGACACCGGCGGAGTAGGTGACCTTCGAGGCGCCGGCGGCGGTGAGCCGGTCCACCAGATCTGCGGGCTGGACGTAGGACATGGCAGCTCCTGACACGAGGGAAGGATGGGCATGTCCCGTGCGCCTGCAACGGGGTGCGGCCATCCTGGGCTCTTGTGGAGCTGAGACGAAGGGCGGAGGGTCGCCGTGACCTTCTCGTGATGTGGCGTCTCAGGGGCGGGCAGGGGTGTGCCGCCCCGCAATGCCGTCGGGAAGAGAAACGACGCCGAGGGCGTTGTCGCTGAAGGTGCTGCGCCGTCCGGCGCCGCCTGCCGACGAAAGGTGCCTGATGACTGTCCCGCTTTCCCTCCTCGACCTCGCCACCGTTGCCCGTGACCAGACCGTCGCGCAGGCGCTGGAGGGCACGGTCGCCCTGGCCCAGAAGGCGGAGGAGACCGGGTACGAGCGGGTCTGGTACGCCGAGCACCACAACATGGCCTCGATCGCGTCCTCCGCCACCGCGGTGCTGATCGCCCACGTCGCGGCGCACACCAAGACCATCCGGCTCGGAGCGGGCGGCATCATGCTGCCCAACCACGCCCCGCTGGTGATCGCCGAGCAGTTCGGCACCCTCGAGACCCTCCACCCGGGGCGGATCGAGCTGGGCCTGGGCCGGGCCCCGGGCACCGACCAGAACACCATGCGTGCACTGCGCCGCAGCGGCGCCACGGCCGACACCTTCCCCGAGGACGTCGTGGAGCTGCAGGCCTACCTCCGCGGCGAGTCCCGGATCCCGGGCGTGAATGCCTACCCGGGCAAGGGCACCGACGTCCCGCTGACCATCCTCGGCTCCTCCCTGTTCGGCGCGAGCCTGGCCGCCGCCCTCGGCCTGCCCTACGCCTTCGCCTCACACTTCTCCCCCGGCGCCCTGCACGAGGCGATCGCGCTGTATCGCCGCGACTTCCAGCCCTCCGAGCAGCTCGAGAAGCCCCACGTCTTCGCGGCCTACAACGTCATCGCCGCCGACGACCAGGCCGACGCCGAGCGCCAGCACCTCGAGATGATGCGCAGCCGGGTGGCGCTGATGGTGCGCCCGGGCACCGAGTACACCGACGAGCAGGCCGACGAGCTGCTCGCCTCGCCCCAGGCCCACCACCTGCACCAGATGGCGACCTACAGCGCCGTGGGCACCCCCGATGTGGTCAAGGAGAAGGTCACCGAGTTCGCCGAGCAGACCGGCGCCGACGAGCTGATCATCGCCCACCAGGGCCCGCGGGTGGAGCAGCGGCTGCGGTCCGTCGAGCTGCTCGCCGACGTGTACATGGGCTGAGGGTCGCGGACGAGCCTGGGCCGGGCTGAGCCGGGCTCCGACTGACCTGGGCTGCGGCCGGGCCGGGCTCGGGTTGAGCCGGGGCTCACAGTCCGTGGACGGCTGGTCACAGAGCGGTCTCACCCCCGGGGCCGGGGTGCGTGGCTCCCGCGATTCCTTCTACGATGCCGGGCGACCATCCCGACGACCGCAGGAGCACGCACCCCATGACCTGGACCCCCACCGCTGACGACGACCGCCGCTTCCTCGCCCTCGCCATCGAGCAGGCCCGCAAGAGCTGGGACGAGGGCGGGGTGCCGATCGGCGCGGTGCTGGTCCACAACGGCGAGGTGCTCTCTGCGGGGCACAACCAGCGCGTGCAGAAGGACTCCGCGATCCTGCACGGCGAGACCGACGCGATCGAGAAGGCCGGGCGCCTGCGCGCGAGCATCTACCGCGAGTCCGTGCTCTACACGACCCTGTCGCCGTGCATCATGTGCACCGGCACCGCGCTGCTGTACGAGATCCCCCGGATCGTGGTGGGCGAGAACCGCACCTTCGAGATGGCGGAGTCGCTGCTGCGCGAGCGCGGCGTCACGGTGGACGTGCTCGATGATCCCGAGTGCATCGCCCTGATGGAGCGGATGATCGCCGAGCGTCCGGAGATCTGGAGCGAGGACATCGGCGTCGAGGCCGACGAGCTCGGCGCGCCCGCTGAGGCCCAGGGCCGGTGACCGCCGCCGATCTGCGCGAGGGCGCCGAACAGCCCGTCGACCCCGACTACCCGGTCACGCCGGTCCCCCGCTCCTCACGGCGCGGCGTGGTCTCCATCAGCGTGGTGCTCATCGGGTTCACCGTCTTCGCCCCCACCCTGATGGCGGGCGCGAGCATCGGGGTGGGCTTCCCCTTCTCCGAGTTCCTCGCCGTGCTCGCGGTGGGCTCCGCCGTGCTCGGCGCCTACGTCGCCGCGATCGGCTTCCTCGGCGCCCGAACGGGCCTGACCACCGTGGTGATGTCGAGGTACACCTTCGGGACCGTCGGCTCGAAGGTGGTCTCCCTGCTGCTGGGCGGCACCCAGGTGGGCTGGTACGGCGTGGCCGTCGGCTCGATCGGGAAGATGACCGCGATCGCCTTCGGCTGGGAGAACGCCTGGGGCCCGGCGCTGGTGATGATCGGCGTCTCCGTGCTCATGATGCTCACGGCGCTGTACGGCTACGAGGGCATGTACTGGGTCTCCCTCATCTCCACTCCCCTGATCCTCATCCTCGCCTTCTGGATCACGGGCCTGGCCCTGGCCGAGGTGGGCGGGGTGGAGGGCCTGTTCGCGATCGCCCCGACCACCACCATGAGCTGGGCCGCGGCGGTCACCACGGTGGTGGGGACCTTCGCCTCCGCCGGTACCCAGGCCGCGAACTGGACCCGGTTCGCCAAGCGTGGCCGCGACGCCGTGATCGCCTGCGCGATGGGCTTCGTGATCGGCAACGGCCTGATGGTGTTCTTCGGCGCCGTCTCCGCGCTCGCGTTCGGCGAGGGCGACTTCACGACCCTGCTGCTGAGCATGGGGATGATCGGCTGGGGCCTGTTCTTCCTGTTCGGGAACCTGTGGAAGTCCAACGCCGACGCGGCCTACGCCTTCGGCGTCGCGGGCGCCGAGATCGCCAACTCCACCCGCAAGGGCCCCTTCATCATGGGCGGCGTCGCCATCGGCACCGTGCTGGCACTGGTGGGCGTCGAGGGGCACATCGTGGGCTACCTCAGCCTGCTGGGCGTGCTCATCCCGCCGCTCGGCGGAGTGCTGATCGGCGACTGGATCGCGCGCTGGCGCGGCGGGCAGCCGGCGCTGGAGACGCTGAGCGAGAAGGTCCGGTGGCAGGCACTGGTGCCGTACGTGCTCGGATGCCTGATCGCGTGGGTCTCGAACCAGTTCGGGATCGGGATCGCGCCGCTGAACGGGATCATGGTGGCGCTGGTGGCGGCCTGGGTGCTGGGGCGGCGCAGCGTCGACGCCCGCTGAGCCCTGATCCGCCGACGTTGCAGGGTGCAGCGATGATCACAGCTCAGTTCAGGAACGTGGCCCAGGACCTCATCGATGGGTTGGTGTAGAAGGACGAGACCGGGTCGGGAGATCGCGGCTCGGCATCGAGGGTGAGCATGAGCAGCGTGTCCGAGACCGGCGCCATCTCGACCGGGACAAGATCGTCCTTCACGCTCGGCCCGTCCATGAACTCGGTGAGCCTCGACAGGACCCCGTCGAGCTTCTCCGCGTCCACGCGCACCACCCCTCTGGTGGTGTGCTCCGTGGCGGAGGTGAGCTCCGTGGCGAAGTACCACTCGCGGAAGGGCGGGTGTCCCACCCCGGGGCCGTGGGGGCTCCAGAGCAACGACTGGGCTTGGGCGACATGTGCATCGGGGAGATCGACGACGTCCACCATCTCCTGAAGACCCTCGAAGCAGTCGAAGACCGAGGCATCCCCTTCGAACTCGGGAGTCTCGACGGACTGGAAGAATCGCAGCTCGTCGCGATGCTGCGTGATCTCCACAGGCGGCAGTTGGAGGCCCTGCATCGCTTCGGTCGGGACCAGGCGCCCGTCGTCGAGGACGTATCTCACGTTACCGTCGGCGTCGGGGACCGAGAGGATCTCCTCCATCTCCTCGATCAGGGTGTCCTCCACGCCGCGCCAGATCGCAGCCTGCCTGGAGCTATGTGCCGTGAGCACCGCCACCTCGGGCGCGAAACGGAAGTGGTTGGAGTTCAAGGTGGCATCGATCGGGTACGGCCCGTGCACCGACGGGGGCCCGATGAGGGCGCCCGGCTCGGTGATCCGAGCGACCTCCTCGCGCACGTAGTTCTCGTCGTACAGGATCGGGGAGAGATCATCCGGCACGTCGAACAGCTCCCCGATCGCCCGAGGCCGGGTGACGTTCACTCGGAACGGGGACTCCAACGGGACGGGAACATCGACGAGGCTTCCCGTCTCCCTGCTCCAGATCCCCGGGTCGATCGCCGAGAGCAGGTCCTCGAACGACCTGCCACCGCCGAAGGAGGGGAGCTGTGGCACCAGGGAGCACCCGGTGAGCAGCCCCAGGCCCCCTCCGAGCACTGCGCCGAGCACAGAACGGCGTCCAAGCGTGTGATCCATGAAGCTCCCCCGACCGACATCGATGCCCTCAGCGTAATCCGCGAACGGACTCGCTCCCACTCCGTCTCCAGCCGCCGACTACGCCCGCCCTCCGGTCTCCCTTCTGCGGGATTCACCCCTCCGGGAAGAACCTCTCGCGCAGCAGCTCGGACTGCACGGCGTTCCCGTTGCGCCGATCGAGCGCTGCAGCCATCTCGCGCGCGTCCTCGCGCAGCCGCGGCCCGCGCTCGTCGGCCTGTACGTGCTCGAGCAGGGCGCGCGCCGCCCCGGCGAAGGTGTCGAGGTGGGTGGGGTCCCCCGGAGTGGTGTCCGCGAGAGCGGCCTCGAGCACCCACCCCCGTGCCTCCGGGATCTGGGCCGCGACCGCGAGCAGCACGGACCGCGGCAGGTCCCCGAACTCCTCGAAGTCCCGATCGACCTCCTCGAGCTGCGCGATGACCGCGGCGACGGCGTCGTCCGCGACCTCGCCCTCCTGCAGCGCGGCCCAGACGCTCCAGGCGAGCGCCGCCCGCTGCTGGGCGGGGTCGTTCGACGCACGTAGCACGCCGGCCACGAGCCCGGGAACAGCGCTGGCGTCCACCGGCGAGAGGATCCGCGCCAGATCGAGCAGCACGTCGAAGGGGTCCACGTCGCCCGCCTCGGCCTCGAGCCGAGTGCGGACCTCCTCGAACAGCGCACCGATCTCAGCAGACTGCCCGAGGTGGACCGCCCGGGCGAGCTGCGCCACGGCGATCGGTGTGGTCGGCATCCCCGCCACGGCCCGCAGAGCGATCTCCGCGGTGACGATCTCCTCGATCCGGTCCAGCGGGATCGCGGGCAGGTCCAGGGCGGTGAGGATCACCGGGAGGAAGAGCCCCGCGGCGGCCTTCTCGAGGGCCGGGTCGACGCCGTCCGGTGCAAGCGCCTGGGCGCTCTGCGCCCTCTCGTACCGCAGCACCAGCGCCACGTGGTCGCCGGCCTGATAGGTCTGGAAGGCGTGCATGAGGTGGGCGACGAACTCCGCCGCCGGCATCCTCAGCTCGCGGCTGCGGGCGATCGTGGCCGCGACGATCGCCTCGGCCTCCTCCTCGGAATCGGCCTCCAGGACCGACCTCGCCTGTCCGTGGAGCTCCGCGTAGCAGTCCTTGAGCGAGAAGGGTACGGACTCGTTCGTCACCGGCGAGGTGCGCCTCGGGGTCCGCGTCGGCTCCGCTCGTCACGGGTGTGGCGGGTGCCAGGTCCGCGAACCAGATGTCCTGCAGCTCCCGGGTGTGGCCGTCGGTCCCGCCGCGGGCGTCGTGCGCCGCGGCGGCCTCCGTCGCCAGGGCGCGCAGCAGCTGCGCCTCTTCGCCCGTCGGGTCCTCGAGGGCGCGGCTGCGGGCGAGGGCGGCCTGGAGCCGCCACTCGGTGAGGTCAAGGCTGCTGTTCTCGAGGCCGAAGTCGGCGGCGATGCGGGCCTCGTCCGGGCGGTGCTCCAGCACGAGCAGCAGATCCTGGATCTCCGCGGACCGGACGAGGCGGTCGATGCCGAACTGGGCGACCAGCTCATCCCCGATACGGGCGGCGACGTCCTTCTGCCCCGCGCGCGCGGACAGCGACCCCAGATCCGTCCGCAGCAGCACGAGCTGGATGCTGTCGCGCCGGTCCATGTCGATCGGTCCGGGCGGGACGCCCATCGCCGTGAAGCGGCGGGCGAGCGTCGCCGCGGCGAGGGCCGGATCGAAGCGCTCGAGGAGCATGATCTCGCGGGTGACGGTGTTGGCGTCGAACGGGGGCCAGTCGGGGCTGCCGATGCCCTGCCACTGGTCCAGCAGAGCGAGCGCGCGCTCCTGCTCGCCGAACTCGACGGCGAGCGAGGCACGCGCGAGCGTCACGTGCGCGAGGTCGTCGCCGTGCTTCACGGTTTGCTGCTCGACGAGGTCGACGATCCTCTCGAGCTGCGGGCGCGCGAGGGACGGATCCTTCGACACCGTGACGACCAGGTCCGCGACGGCGCCGAGGAATCCGCGCCGGTTCTCGGGGTTGATGTGATCCCCGTAGCGGCCGACGATCTGCATGAGCCGCACGTACGCGTCCAGAGCCGCCGCCGGCATACCGCCCAGGCTGTAGATCGCGTACTGGCCGAAGCGTGCGCTCGCCGCGAGGTGGGGCACGCCCTCCGCCTCGCAGGCCGCGATCTGCTCCTCCCAGGCACGGATCGTGTCCAGGTCATCGGGCATATCCCAGATCTCGCTGCTGCGATCGATGAGCGCCCGCACGCGCTGTGCCTGCTCGCCGGTGAGATCGGCGACCTCGTCATACCGGATCATCGTCATCCCCTGCCCTCGGTGGTGCGGTCCTCGGTGGTGCGGTTCTCGGTGCGTGCTGCGGCCAGCAGCAGGCTCTGGAGCGCCCCGGCCAGGCTTGCCTGCTCCTCGGCGCGCAGCCGGATCCCGGCCTGCAGCAGGCTCAGCAGATGCAGGGCACGGATCGCCTCCGCCCGGGTGGCCGGGGCGAGCCCGCCGCCGAGGGCGCGCACCGCCTCAGCGCGGAGGTTCAATACGAGGGTCGGTCGGGGATCCGCGGGGCCGACGGGATCGACGGGATCGACGGGCGTCGCGCCGCCGAGCAGGTCGGCCCACGGATCGTCCTCGACCTCCTCGAACACGAAGCCCGCAGCGCGGCCCGGGACATGGAGCACGAGCTGGCTCACCGGGCGGAAGGCCCGCACCTCGGCCGTCACCCCGGACGGGTCAAGCACGGCACGCGCCGCATCGCCGATCTGCCCGGCGAGGGCCGCGTCCTCCCCGAGCGGGGCCGGGAGATCCTCCAGCAGCCGCGCCAGCTCGAACTCGCGCGCGGTGAGGCGGGTCTGCGCCCCGTCGTACGCCCGCAGCATGGCGGCGCCGTGGGTGTAGGTGCCGTTGACGAGCAGCCCGCCCTGCGCCTGCACCAGAGGCGCGTAGGTGGTGAACTCCCGCTCGTCCGTGGTGAAGGTGATCCGCGCCGGCATCTCCACGAGCCGCATCGCGCCGGCGCTGGTCTCCCAGGTGAAGTGACGGGCCACGAACTCCAGCATCTCAGCATGCGCGACGGCCAGGGCCAGCAGGCTCTGCCCGTGCACGGCGACGAACCGCGAGAACACCTCGGGATCCCCGGCGGCGAGCCGTTCGATGCCCGCATGGACCTGACGGCCGATCTCCTCGCGGGCCGTGGCGAGGGCACCGGAGTCATGCAGCGACTCGCGCGAGGCCGTGAGACCCAGCGATCCCGCCTCCACGGCCACCCGCGCGAAGGTGACCCACTCCGGCACCAGCTGGGTGTTATCGGCCGCGACGGACATGCCGTGGGAGAACACCCGATCCCCCGCACGGCCCCGCCCAGGCGTCGCCTCCCCAGTCACGAAGGCCGTGCCGCGGATGCCGAGCAGCGGCACGTCCAGCGGGATGCTCGCCAGCGGCGTGAAGCCGAAGGCGTCCTCGCACCAGAGCCCTGAGGCGTGGTCGGGCAGGTCCCACGGGGCAGGATCCCCGCTCACCCGGACCGCGGGCCGCGGATCACCGGCGACGGCGACGGTGATCGGGACGGCCAGGAGGCTCGCATACTCGCGAGCGAGACGATGCACGCGGTCGGCGCCGACCCATTCCGCCTCGTCCGGGCGGGCATGCACCCGCACCACGGTGCCCGGCTCGGCGAGCGGCTCCGGCGCGGGCGCCACCGTGAACGTGCCGTCGCCCCGGCCGACCCAGCGCATGGTCTGCGCCTCCGGGTCGCGGGCACTGCGGGAGGTCACCTCGATCTGGTCTGCGACGAGGAAGCAGGACAGCAGGCCGATCCCGAACTGGCCGAGGAACTCGCGCCGGGCGGCCGCGAGCTCCTCCCGCTTGCTGGAGGCGCCGATCGTAGAGAGCAGGCTGCGCGCATCCGCCTCGGTGAGACCGATGCCGTGATCACGCACCGTGAGCGCCCCCGCGACCGGGTCCACGACCAGCTCGATCGGCGGCAGGTCCTCTCCGTGCTCTCCGCGCGCCACGACCGCGTCCCGCGCGTTCTGGATCAGTTCGCGCACGTACACGCGCGGACTCGAGTACAGGTTGTGCGACAGGATCTCGACGATCCCGCGCAGATCGACCTGGAAGTTCTCCGTGGTACCGGTCATGGGGGAAGAGTATGTGGCTTTTCGGAGTGGAGTACGGGGGTGAACGGCGTCCAGCATGCTGTTGGCGTCCTGGCGCTGGTGCCGCACGTGCTCGGGTCGCTCAGCGCCTGGATCTCGAACGAGTTCGGGATCGGGGTCGCGCCGCTGAACGGGATCGTGGTGGCGCTGGTGCTGGCGCGGTGGTTCAGCGCGCGGAGTGCGAACAGCTGAGCCCAACGGGCCAGCAAGCGCCTGCTCCGCTGCCGAGAGGAGCAGGGCGAGAGCTCGCCGCAACCTTCTCGGGGTTCGGTGTCTCCGGGGAGGGCGGCGTGGAGCCGGGTGATGCCCCCTCCCGCCGGCCGGGCGCGCCTCCACTAGACTCCACGGCATGCCAGGGGGACATAATTCGGTGAAATCGGAAAAGTCGGGGACGCGTGATGACGAGCTGCTCGCCCACGTGGCCGCGCGTGCCGCCGGCGGCGATGCCACTGCCCTCGACGAGCTCCTCGAGATGCTCGACCGCTCCCGCACCATTCAGCGCATGGTGGGGTCGATGCTCCTGGATCAGAACGCCATCGACGACGTGTCCCAAGAGGTGCTGATATCGATCATGGGATCGATCGGGCAGTACCGCAGCGTCGGCAAGGTGTCCACCTGGATCCATCCCATCGTGCGCCGTCGCGTCGCAGACCATCTGCGAAAGCAGCGGGACACCTCCGCACTCGATGAGGCCGAACTGCCCTCGCAGCGGATCAGCTCGATGGTCGCGTCCCGCGCCACGCTTCGCACGGCCCTCGCGCAGCTGCCTGAGAAGTATCAGGCGCCGCTGATCCTGCGGGATCTGGAGCAGCTGCCCGTCGCCGAGATCGCGACCCGGCTCGACCTGCCAGAAGGAACGGTGAAAGCTCAGATCAGTCGCGGCAGGACGAAGCTCCAGCAGCTCCTCGGAGAACTCGGATGAGGCAGCGGATCGGGCGTTACGAGGTGATCGATCGCCTCGGCGCAGGATCTTTCGCCACGGTGCACCGGGCCCACGACCTCAGCCTCGACGAAGAGGTTGCCGTGAAGGTGCTCGCCGAGAACCACACGATGAACCCGGAGATGCTGGAACGCTTCATCGGCGAAGGGCGGGCCCTGCGGCGTGCGCGCAGTCCACATGTGACCGCTGTCCACGACATCGGCGAGCTGCCCCACAGCCAGCCCTATCTGGTGCTCGAGCTCGCCGACCACGGCACTGTCGCAGACCGAGTGGGGACGCTGCGGGAACAGGGATGGACGGCCACCCCGCAGGACGTGCTCGTCGTCGCGAGATCCTTGGCCGCAGCTCTCGGCGCCGTGCATCGAGCACAGCTCGTACATCGGGATCTGAGCCCCTGGAACCTCCTGCTCACCTCGCGCCCCGCCTCCAACGCCTCGAGCGGCGCCGTTCAGGGTGGCGGCGAGCTGATCTCCGCGGACGAACGCCTTCTGCTCGCCGACCTCGGCATCTGCAAGGACCTGGCTCGCAGCTCCGGCATGACCGTCGCCGTCGGCACCTCCGGGTTCCGGCCGCCTGAGCAGCAGCGCCATGGACGCGTCGATGCCCGCGCCGACATCTGGGCGATGTCGGCGGTGCTGGAGTGGATCACGGAGGGGGCCGCGCTGCCCCCCGCCTTCCATCGAGCCCTCGCCCGCGGTAAGGCCGAGAACCCCCAGCGTCGTCCCGATGACACCGACGCGTGGCTCGCGAGCATCGAAGCGGCGCTCGCAGAACCACCCGCTGCCACGGCAGAACCTGCAGAGGCCGCGGCCGCTGCCGCACGGCCCCGACCCCGCAACCGGGTCCTCCTGACCGTCGGACTCGCCATCGCAGCATTGATCGCCGGCATCGGATTCGGGGAGCTGCTCTGGCATGACCCGACGATTGCCGCCGCCGATGGTGCCTCCATCTCGATCGACGGTCCAGAGGAGCTCACCGTCGGCGAGGCAGCGACGTTCACTGCCGACGTGGACGGCGTCGACTCCTGGGTGTGGATGCTGCCGGGCGGCCGATTCATCGTCGACGAGAGCACGGTCTCCATGACCGCGGCCAGCCCGGGCAGCGCCGAGGTGGTGCTGCGCTCCCTCACCGAGGACGGCACCGTGCTCGAGACCCACCACCGCCTTCGCGTGGACGGTTGAGAAGAAGTTCAGATCCGGTGCAACCGAATCGCGCTTTGTCGCGACTCATAGGGGACAGCACGTTCAGATGAAGGGGAATCTCATGTACAACACCACCACACAGCACATCGGTCGCCGCACGTTCAGCCTCGCTGCCCTCGGGGCCCTTGCTCTCAGCGCCTGCGGCTCCGGTCAGCGTGCCGACTTCGAAGAGACCGGCGGCTCCGACGCGAGCGACGGCGGCGGCTCGGCGGGGAGCGACGCAGGCGGCGCCACGGCACCCGACGCCACCGCAGACCTGCCCCGCCTCGAGGCAGGCTTCACCGTAGAAGAGTTCACCAAGGACGTCACCGTGGCGAGCACCCTCCAGCCGAAGAACAGCACCGTGATCACCCCGACCGGTGTGCTCAGCATCGACAGGCTCCAGGAGATCGCCACCGTGTCGGCGGAATCGGTCGGTCTCGAAGCAGAGATGGGCGAGGACGGCGAGGCACTCGACCTCGCTCCCGCCGACGGCGAAGTGCTCCGCGCCGTCGAACTCTCCTTCACTCCCTTCAACGGCGGCGAAGCGGCGCTGGACGAGGCTTCGCCCCTCACGGACATCTCGATCAGCATGGGAGGCTCCCAGACCCACCTCGCGGAGATCGATGGCGAATACAGCACCCGGAACCTGATCTCCGTGCCGAAGGATGGTTCCGCGTCCCTCGTCGTCTCCAGCGAGGGCCACGATCAGATGGTCGATCTGCTCACCGGGGAGCGGCAGGCCGATGAGGTCGCCGCCGCGTACTACCGCAGTGATCGCGTGCAGGAGCCCCACCACACATTCCCCCTCTCGGTGGACCCTTTCCCGGTGCTGTACAGCGACGATGCGGACAGCGAGGTCACCACCACCACGTCGTTCCAGGCGGCCACGCTGGGGCTGACCGCCTGGACCGAGACGACCGGCTGGGCCGACCCCGGCAGCGCGTGGCTCGTGATGGAGTGGAGTTCCGCGATCACCATCAGCACCGAGATCCCTGGCCTCGTAAGGGCCACTGACTACTCGGCGGCGGCATCTGTGACGGTGGACGGTGAGACGACCACCGATGAGATCCATGAGGACAAGCTCAATCTCAACTCGTCGAACAAAAGCGGGGAGCGCACGCTCGTCGTCGCGGTCCCGGTGGACGTCTCCAGTGCGACTGTCAGCATGAGCGGAGGCTTCTCCCTGCAGATCGACCCCGGCGTCTACGAGATCGAGGGCTCCCTCGACCGGACGTTCGAGTCGGAGGATCTCACGGTCGACTTCCCCGGCACCGGCTCCACTCCGAGCGCTGCGCCCTCCGATGGCGGTGGCAGCTGACGGGCACTGCTGCCTGAGCAACCACGCGCCACCACCGAACATGACGAGCCCGTACTACTCACCAGGAGTCAGCATGACCACGAGCACCACCGCGCGCCGCGCAACAGCTTTTGCAGCCCTTGCCCTCTCCGCCCCGCTCATCCTGGCCGCCTGTGGTGGCTCCGACGACGCTGCGGGGGTGCCGGGTGGCGACAGCTCCGGCGCGCCCCCGGAGGCGGTCTACGAGTTCGTCCAGCCCACGTACGCGTCGGCTGGCGGTGCGCTTGATGTCCAGATCCCCGAGGCGCTCAAGGAGGTCGCCGGAAGCGACTTCGACGAGCTCTGGGTGTCCGGCATGACCCTGACCCCGCATGAACTCGAGTCGGCCGACAGCTGCGCTGTGGACCTGGAAGTGAGCTTCGCCGACGGGGGCAAAGTGGCTGCGGAGACCGCAGGCGAGACCGAGGACGAGCATGTCGCCGCCGCTCAGGAGAGCTTCGACGGGGAGCTCCAGAACGGCCTGCACATGATCGGGTACGCCAGCTGGGACGACATGGTCGCCGAGAAGGGTGTGGAGGAGTCCGTGGAGATGATGAACCAGGTGGTCCCCGTGACCGCCGAGGGAACGCTGGACGAGGACGCCGTGCGTGCCAGCTTCGATGAAGGCACGCCGCGGGGCAGGACGCTCCAGGCGCTCGGCCTGCCGGGTGACTCCGATATTGACCTGGAACTCGACAAGCTCGACCCGAGCAATCCCGAGACCGGTGTGTACGCCTCCGACGATGCTTCGCAGATCACCATCGTCCAGGCGTGCGCCTCGTCGACCAGCGACGAGGACGCCACCGAGTTCGACCTCGAGTTCCCGCGCACGGACGAGGACGAGAAGTCCGGAGTCGACGACGCTGCGTCCTTCACCTTCACCGTGATGCGATCCGGCGAGATCGGGATCGTCGACGGCGAGGTCGACGGCTACCAGGCAGACGCCAACGGAGACTGGATCACCAGCTGACCCGTGCAGAAGGCTCGCTCGCGCTCCCCTCGGGAATCAGCGCGTCACTCGGGGTTCCGCTCCTGGGCGGGGAGGGTGTCCCAGAGGAAGGTGTCCGCCGCATCGATCGATCCGTCGGCGAGCGCTCGACCGCCAGCCCGTTGCGGCTGATCGTCTCGGCGGAGCCGCCGTCGTACTTCCCGAGCAGGCCCCAGCCCGTGGAGTCGACGGCGTCGTAGACGACGACGCGCCTCCCTCACCGCGGAGACTCCAGCCAACCCGCCCTCCTCGGATCACGCCCCGAGCGTGGACTCCCGCACCACCAGCGAGCACGGCAGGGTCACCACACCCGTCTCCTTCTCTCCGTTCATCATCCTCAGCAGCGCCTGCGAGGCCATGTGACCGAGCTTCCGGTACTGCATGTCCACGCTGCTCAACTGCGGTGTGCACTCGGTGGCAAGCACCTCCCAGTTGTCGTGGCTGACCACGGCGACGCCGGCCCAGGGCTGGCTGGCCACCACGAACACTTACAGCCGATTCACAGTGACCCGCAGCCGGCGGGGGCCAGTGGTCCCCATCGAAGCGGTGGCTGGACCCCGCAGGCACGATCGGTGGTCCCCAAAGGCACGATTCCGTATCTCCCACGCATATAAATATTCAGTCAGGTTTGATGCCGCCGCTGTTTGGGTCCGAGTGGACGGACAGCTTGACGGAGAAGCTCAATTCCCTGTTGCGTGCGAGGTGCGTGCGCCGCCCGACGGCATCGCAGGAAACTTCGACTTCCGCACACCTGGGCAGAGAGGCTCTGTGTAACATCAAAGAGTCGCCAGCATCTGTTTGCTGACCTCGCCAAACAAGCTCGAACCCCCGAGTGAACATCTTGTAACAAAGTAGTCACGAGGGCCCCTAAGGGCTCAATCTTGTGGACCAGGGAGTTGTCGCCGTTGACGTATGACCGTCGGGCCTGGAGCCCGAACTCAGAACTTGTACGCGAGGTGCAGGACCAGTTCGATCGAACAATCGAGGCGTACAAGGCACACCCGAGCTTGATCTCGGAGCATGCCAACCATGAGGAGTCGATACGCACCGGAGGATACGCCAACCGGACGCTGCTCGAGCTCATCCAGAACGCGGCTGATGCGCTGGCCGGAACCCACGATGACGACCCCACGGGAGCGGGCAGGGTCGAGATTGTCCTGGACACCCGGACGTCCACCCTTTATTGCGCCAATGCGGGCCGACCGTTCTCGAAGAGTGGTCTGACAGCGGTGACGATGGCCCACCTCAGCGAGAAGCGTGGCGACGAGATCGGCCGCTTCGGTCTGGGATTCAAGTCCGTGCTCGCTGTCTCCCACTCACCCCAGGTCTTCAGCCAATCGATCTCGTTCGAGTTTAATTCCCCAGCCGCGCAGCATGAACTCGCCAAAGTCTCGTCCGCGAAGCGCCACCCCGTTCTTCGCACTGCGACTCTCCTGGACGCGGACACCGAGTTTGCGGCTGATCCCGTCCTCACTGAGCTGGCGTCTTGGGCGACGACGATCGTCAAGCTCCCGAACGCCATGAGCCTAGAGCGCCTCCAGGGAGAGATCCAAGACTTCTCTTCCGAGTTCCTCCTATTCGTCGAGGCGGTACGCGAGATACGGCTCCGGGTCCTCGGTGACGACCCCTTCGAGACCAGCCATATCTCTCGCGACCTCGGCGGAGGAAGACTCGCCATCGAGTCCCCAGGCGGCGAGGTGAGCGAGTGGATCACGGCGAACACGATGCACGAGCCCACCCCACAGGCACGCCGCGAGGTCGGCGAAGCGGTCTCACGCGACAAGGTGAAAGTCACCGTTGCTGTGCCGGTGCAGTTTTCGAATCTCCGCGTCGGTCACTTCTGGTCCTACTTCCCCCTCCAGGACCGCACTTCGGCCAATGCTCTCTTCAACGCGCCATGGGCGATCAACGATGACCGCACCAACCTCCTTGACAACACCTACAACAGCGAGATCCTGCGGACCTTGGCCGACCTCTTCGTACCTCTGCCCACTCTCGTGCGCGGAGATGACCCTGCAGCTCACCTCGATTACCTTCCCGCGCGCGGCCGAGGTCACGAGAGCCACGGATTCGCGGATGCGCTGGTCGGCGCACACGTTCTGGCACAAGCTGGGGCCATTGACTACATCCCGGATGCAACGGAAAGTCTGCGCAACGGATCGGACCTGAGGCCACTCGATCTGGGCATCTCATTCAAACCAGCAATTCACGCAGGGTGGAGCAAATCACCACATACCGGTGACGACGCCCCTCACTGGCGCTGCTACACCAGTCAGACACGCATAGCCCGCATCCGCGAGCTCTTTATCGCCGCGCAGGATCCAGACCTCGACCTCGGCACGCGTGACACGAAAGTTGCGTTGGAGCAGATGCCTAAGCGGGGACTGCTCTCCTGGCTGCGAGAGTGGGCCGAAGGTCCAGATACGCAGTCCGCGGCGAATGCGTTCCGCACGGTCATTCTCCACTCGTCCCTCGACGGAATATCCGATGCGAAGGTCATCCCAACATCCGACGGACTGAAATCTCTGAAGGATCGTGACGTCGTTTTCCTCCAGCAGGAGGAGGACCTGACTGTCGACGGGGCAGCATTCGTCGACCCCGCCTTCCTTGCCGAGCCCCAGGTCGAGCAGAAGTTGAGAGACCGCGGTTTCCGCAACCTGGATCCGGAGGCGATCCTTCGCGCACGCATCGCGCGACTTCCAGCAGTACCGAGCGATGACGATCTCGAGAGACTATGGGACGCAGTGCTGTACGTCAGTGTCCCAGCGGCGTCAAAGATGATGCTGGAGTCGACGGCGTCCATCAAGGTTCCGACCCGCGACGGCGGATGGGCATGGCCACAGCAAGTCCTGGATCTCGATGCCGAACTTCCTGAGTCGTTCGCGTCCAGACTGCTCGATCAGCAGCGCTGTCTCCCCGACGTTGCTCAGCAGCTCGGCGTGGTGAGCACTCCGATATCTGACTATGCCCTCGAAGACGAGTCGAGGTCCAGTCAGTACATCGAAGCAACTCTCGCGAGACTCAATGCGGGACTAGGTCCGGGCGAACGAACGATCGACAATGCCGACGTCAGCCCTGGGAGGGGACGCGGCCCCTTCTCCGTCCTGCTCATGCTTCAGGACGCGGGTGCACCGCCCGCGGTCCGCGCCGACTGGACCGAAAGACTGCTGAGCGTGCCGGACACCGCCTGGGTGCTCGAGGACCTCGATACGGGTCGCACGCATTCGGTGCAGCCGCCGGCTCTGTGGGCGGCTCACCAAGCTGGGCTCGTCAAGTCCTCTCGGGGCCTTCGCGCACCGTTGGACGTGGTTGCACCTTCCCTTGTCCGCTTCGGCGGGCTACTCCCTCTGTATAAGGGACCCCGCCAGGCACAAGACGCTCTCAATCTTCCGGACACACTGGGATCAGTGCCTCCGAATGTCCTTAAGGAGATGCTCGAGGCCGACATCTTCCCGCAGGTACCCGATGACGTCTTGTCGGAGTTCGTCCTTGAGGCCTCAAGAATCGGTCTTAAGGGTGAGTTGCCCACAACGATTCCGGCTCGTGTTAGTCGCGCCATCGAGCCCCACCCACCTTCGATGGTCTACCTCGCGACCAGCGACGACGAAGAGGATGTGCTCAAGAACCGACAACGTCCCTTCTTGCGAGTCGACGCCGATCTCGCCGAAGAATTCCTAACCTTTGCCGGATGCCGACGATTCGCCGACAGCTTCTCATTCGCGATGGTCGTCGAAGGTCAACGCCATCCGCAGCGCATCCTCGACGTCTACACCGGGCTGCGACCGTCCTTCGGTAGGACGTTGGGCTCCTCGTCGATCTCTCGCGCCCTTCTCATCGCCAAACGCGTCATCACCGAGGATGGCACGGAGGATCAACCCCGAGACTGGCACATCGACGGCCAGGACCTCATCGTGTGGGATGGCGCAAGTGAGCGGAGAGTCCTCGAGTACGTTAATGAAGCGTTCGATCTCCGGATGGACAATGCCCAAATATCCGGAGTTCTTCAAGCGGGCCTGGCGCAACAGCTTGAGCTGCAACGTCAGCAAGGACGGGCGACCCCGAACGATGCGGAACGCCTCGATCTGTACATCGGCCCCGACGACCTCAAAGAAGCACTGCCGACGGGGCTATGGAGTGCGCTCGAGGTCCAAGGGCTTGTCGACGAGAACACCTCGATCGCAGAACTCTTCCTGACTGTCTACGGTGCAGATTCACTACGGATGCTCGAGTCTGCGTTCCGCCTAGTGGGTTATTCAGATGTTCCAGAACGATGGGCAGGCTTACCTGCCGCAATTTCATGGGTCCGCAAGATGGGATTCGGCGCGGAGTTCGCGGGCACTCGAAATGAATCACGGCCCGAAGCCTTTGTAGTCCCAGGCGCCATCAACCTCAACAAGCTGCACACGTACCAGAAGAAGATCAGCGAGGACCTTCGCACCGTCCTGACCCAACCCGGGAATGAAGGGCCGGGTCAGAAAGCGATGGTGGAGCTTCCGACGGGTGCTGGCAAGACGCGTGTCGCCACGGAGACGATTCTCAAACTCTTCGTGGACGAGGTGCTCTCGGGAACGATCCTATGGATCGCACAATCGGCGGAACTGTGCGAGCAAGCTGTTCAGACTTTTCAGGCGGTCTGGCGACATCTCGGTGATGAAAGGCCGCTGACGATCGGCAGGCTCTGGGACACCAATCGAGTGAACATGCCTGATACCGACCTTTCCGTTGTTGTGGCGACCGACGCCAAGATCCGAGCGATCAAAGACCTACCCGAGTACGAGTGGCTGAAAACGCCGACTGCGGTTTTCATCGACGAAGCACACCGCGCCGGAGGCTCGACACAGTACACCGCCATCCTCCGGTGGCTCGGAGTCGACGGTCGTAATTGGGAGCGCCCCCTCGTAGGCCTCTCAGCGACACCGTTCAAGGGCCGCGCTGACAACCACAGCGGGACGAAAGAATTGGTGACCCGGTTCGGCTCGAACAAGCTTCGAATCCCCGACGAAGAGCCTTACAAATTCTTGGTGAAGCTCGGCGTCCTGGCCGATGTGAAACATGAGGTGCTCCCGTCCGGGATCGATGTGAACCTGGACCCTGCCGAACGCAAGTCTCTTGAGTCGAACCGGCTCATCGATCGGAACGTGTACGAGAAGATCGGCCGGAACGAACAACGTATGCAGGTCCTCGTGGACCACATCCTCGGGGTTCTGGAAGAGCATCCGGACTGGCCGATCCTCGTCTTCACTCCGAGTGTGCTCTCCGCACAGGTGCTCGCAGCGTCCCTTCGGTATCGAGGCAAGAAGGCCGCATCCGTGAGCGGACAGACAGGCCGTCAGGAACGGCGTAATGTCATCAAGCAGTTCCACGACGGTGACATACAAGTTCTCGCGAACTGCGATCTTCTGGTACAAGGTTTCGACGCCCCCGGCGTGCGCGCCTTGTACATTGCGCGCCCCACGTTCAGCCCCGGAGCATACATCCAGATGGCGGGCCGAGGTTTGAGAGGTAAAGAGAACGGCGGCAAAGAAGAGTGCTTGATCGTCGATGTCGCCGACAACTGGGGAGCGATGAATGACTTCCTCGGCTACCGAGATTATGAGGAACTCTGGACGGAGCAGCAAGCATGATACTTGTACCATCATTGGCCGATATCGAGAAGACCTCACGTAGCGCTGCCGAGAGCAGGTTGGCCCGACTCCTCCGGGACGTAGATGGGGACAGCGAGGCTGTCGCCTTCTACTCCGTCGGACTTCGTTCACACGCGTACAAGCAACAGGCCGAGGTGGACTTCGTGGTCCTGTGGCGCGGGACCGTCGTCGTCATCGAAGTAAAGGGGGGCGGCGTGCGCAAGCACGATGGCCGGTGGTACAGCATCGACCGCCGCAACGACTGGCACAAGCTGAACACATCGCCGATGGAACAGGCCCGATCCGCCGGATACGCACTGCAGAACATCCTGAAGGAGCAAGGTCTCGGCTGGTACTCACAAGAGGCGATCGTCGTCACCCCCGACATCGACGCACCTCCGAACTCGGTCGACTGGAAACCGACCCATTGGCTCGCTCGCGACGACATGACCGCCACCTCTCTCGAGTCGGCGCTCGACACCATCGTCGCGGGTACTCCTCGAGCAAGGCCCGGTGTAAAGATTGCGCGCATTGCCGACCTACGTACACGCCTCTTCGGGCAGTTCACTCGAATGCCCGTTATCGACGCTCAGCGAGGTGCAGTGATTGAGGAGCAGAATCGAGCGACTGCCGGGCAGGCGGTCGTCTTGGCCTCCCTCGCACGGAACGACCGGGTGCTCGTGTACGGCGGTGCAGGCACCGGCAAGTCGTTGGTCTTGGTCGAAGCAGCCAAACAGGAAGCGGAGTTGGGCCGGAGTGTGCTGGTGACCTTCCACTCCCCGTCTCTGACCCAGTACTTCACCCCGCACCTCGTCAATCGTGGGATCGACGTGATTCCTTTCGAAGAACTCGATAGCGCCGCGAGCTACGACGTCGTCTTAGTCGACGAGGCGCAGGACATGATGACCGCCAACGCGATGGATCGACTCGACTCGGTCATCTCCAGCGGGCATGCTCAGGGCCGTTGGCGCATGTTCCTTGACCCCAACAATCAAGCTCATGTCGACGGTCGGTACGACGAAGAGGTCGCAGAGTTGATCGCAGACTCTGCCATCACCGTCGATCTCTCACTGAACGTCCGCAATACACGCGCCATCGTCCACGTCGTCCAGGAATACCTCGAAGCCGACGTGGGTGACCCAGGCGTCGTGCACGGAGAGCGCGTGAGCTGGCACCCGGTTTCCGAAGCAGTATCCGTGGTGCACGGGCTCAAGATCGCTTCGAGGTTGGTCGCCGGAGGAGTCCCACGCAAGGACATCTGGGTGATCAACCCGCAATCGATCTCAGAACCCGAAGAAGTCGATGGTTTCATCGTGACCAGCCCTCGCTTCGCCAAGGGCCTCGAGTCGGAGCACGTCGTTGTGTGCGGTCTGCCGGAGCAGCTCGACACTGCGGGCATGGCAGCGCTCTACGTTTCCGTCACGCGCGCTCGGGTCTCCTTGCACATCGCGATCTCCAAGGACGACAAGCAGCGCCTTCAAGATATCGTGACACAGCGGAAAGCGGACAAATGACACTGACACGAACCCAGCGGCTTGTACTGGATCATTTGAAATCGTCTTACGTCGGACCCGAAGACTCTGAGGACGAATTGGTGTCGAATCCGCCGAACAGGCAGTACGCCGTGGGAATGTTGTTTCCCCGTGAGCCTGACACATCGTCGGGCGACGGGTCGGCTTCGCGGGGAAACAGCGAGAGCGACATCGATGGTGCGACCGCGTCTGATGGTGAGATCGAAGAAGACGCTGCGGGCGTTCCGATCGCCGAGGATTGGCGCCCGTCGTCCGTCGCCATTTCCTTCATCACCGACACCAGCTCGGTCACGTGCGAAGTCACTGGAGCAACCTACAAGGCGGTCGATTGGGATGGCCCGCCCAGCTGGCGCCGGACTCCCTTCACCATCTCTGGCCTCGAACTCTCGAGCGAACACAAGATGCACCATGACACCGTTAATGGGATCCCGCTCGAAATCGGTTCCCGATGGCGCAAGTTCGGCAGCGCCCATCTTGTGACGATTCACGTCCGCCTGCTCGAGGAGGCATCAGGAGACGACCGTGCCGACGCTGCCAAGATGCTCTACCAAGTCTGTCTCACGGTGTCTCCGAGCGCAGCCGGGTCCATCCAGGAGTACGACACTCGGCGAGCCTTCGACATCGATGACGAGTCCGCCGAGATCCGACTCCGGTTCCGGAACCGGAAGGTCTACGCAGTCGGACACGGGATGGCGGCCGACTGGACCATCGACGGGGAACGATGCACCGAGGTGAGACTGGAGTCGGTCCCCCATTTCGTCGTTCCTGCAGTCGAGGTCGTGGGTTTCGACGAGGCGACTCCCGAAGCGGCGGCCTTGCGACTCGACCATCTCTCGACGCTCGACACCGACACAGACCAAGTCCTTCGATCCCTCAACACCTTCGTCGACGCATTCGGGCAGTGGGTCATCGGCGAGGAAGAACGAACTGCCGATTTCGGGCCGGATCGTGCCGTCGCGGAGCGAATAGTCGCGCGTTCCAGGGGCTCGCTCTCGCGCATGAAAAAGTCGTTGGAGTTGATCGCCGATGCGGACAGCGCCCCGCTGCGCACCGCGTTCTCGCTCGGAATGGCAGCTATGCGGCTGCAGATGATCCAGGCTTCGAGTGACCCCGGTGGCGAGCCCGTCGAACCACGTTGGCGACCGTTTCAGCTCGGATTCCTGCTCGTCTCGATCGCATCGACTGTCGACGAGAATCACGACGATCGGGACTTGGTGGACCTGATCTGGTTCCCGACCGGTGGCGGGAAGACAGAGGCATATCTCGGCCTCGCGGCTATCGAAGCCTTCCGCCGCAGATTGGCGGGCGGACCGGCCGGCGGAGGTACGGCCGTGATCACCAGATATACCTTGCGACTCCTCACTGCCCAACAGTTCCAGCGTGCCGCATCGCTGGTCTGTGCGATGGAGCTACTGCGCCGACCGGACTGCATCGGTGATCCTCGAGCAAAAGGGATGGTGCCCTTCTCTATCGGGCTCTGGGTGGGCAACGAGGTCACCCCGGGTACGCGAATCGCCGCGAAAGCTGCCCTGGAGCGGCTGCACAAAGCAGCCCGACCGGAAGAGGCGAACCAGTTCCAGGTCGAGAGCTGCCCTTGGTGCGCCACACCGCTGCTCCCAGATCGTCGATCCGCGCTCGTGACCGACTACGGGGTCAAGCTCGTGGGACACGACATCATCATCCACTGTGTGAACCCAGCTTGCGATTTCGAGGACGAGCTTCCCGTCTGTGTCGTTGACGAGATGCTCTACGAGACCCCTCCCACCATCCTGCTGGCCACGGTTGATAAGTTCGCCCGCTTGCAGTTCCTCCCAGAGGCGGGGCGCCTTCTCGGCCTGAACACGGCGTTCCGCCAGCCGTCGATGATCATCCAAGATGAGCTTCACCTTCTGTCCGGACCACTCGGAACAACGGTTGCCGTCTTCGACGCCGTCATCCAGATCCTGCTCTCCGTGGAAGGCTCGACGCCGAAGATCATTGCGTCCACGGCAACGATCAGGGCGTCGGACGAGCAAGTGCGGGGCCTATACGGGCGAGAGGTCGCCCTCTACCCGCCATCGGGGCTCGACGACGATCGAACCTTCTTCTCCCGCCCCGTTGCTTCAGGCGAAGGGCGGCTCTATCTCGGGCTGATGCCCCAGGCGCTCTCGCAGATGTCGGCCACAGTGTCCGCGTCCGCGCCATTGATCGAGATCCCTGAGATCCTCCGATCCGCCCCGGAGACCGAGGTGAGCCTCGACGCCTACTGGACTGCCGTTATGTACCACAACAGCCTTCGCGAGCTCGGACGTACGGGCACGCTGGTGGTCGACGACGTGAATGCCCGACTGGAGCCTCGGTCCGATCGGCTGGGTCACGATCTCCGCAGGGTTCGCGCAGATCGAGTCCTGGAGCTGACCAGCCGGAGAGGTCCTGAAGAGCTGCCGAAAGATCTTCGCGAGCTCCGCCGCAGCGCGGATGAGTCGAGCGATGCCGTCGATGTCGTCCTGTCGTCGAACATGTTGTCGGTGGGTATCGACATTCCCCGACTCGCACTGATGCTGATGGTCGGGCAGCCCAAGACGACATCCGAGTACATCCAGGCGACCAGCCGCGTCGGACGAGGCGCAGTCAGGGGAGTCGTCACGACTCTGTTCCGTTCGAACAGGGCTCGCGATCGGTCCCACTTCGAGACGTTCCGCGCGTATCACGAGGCGCTCTACCGAAGCGTGGAGCCCACGAGCGTGACTCCTTGGTCTCTCGCGTCCCGAGAGCGTTCGCTGGCGGGCGCCTTGGTGACGCTCGTGCGGCACCTCGGTCCGGGAGTTTCTGCGAACCGAGATGCAAAGCGGCTCGACCTCGACAACCCGTCGCATGCATCCACCGTCGACGCCCTCGTCGAACAGTTCCTTGAGATCATCACTCGATCCGACAAGGTCGAGTCTGACGAGACCCGAGATAGCCTGCGCTACTTGCTTAACAGGTGGAGCCAAAGGGCTCACGATGCGAGGGAGTCGGGGGACGACCTCTTGTACGACCGCTCCAAAACCACCGACAAGGCACTGTTCAAGCGATTCGGACAGGACGGGGAGGGGTGGCTGGTCGCAGACTCCATGCGCTCGGTCGAACCCAATGTTGCCGTGGAAGTCCGTGAACCATTCGAGGAGGGGTCCAATGCAGCGGATCAAGCATGACCTGAGACTGTCCGAGACCGTCTCACCCTTCGGGGTCGGCGCGATCGTCGACATCCGTGGGGAGTCACTAATAGCGCCCGATGTCTCCTGGTGGGACAAAAAGCACTCCCCTCAGATCCACTGCGATCGCCTTGTCGAGCGCCTTGGACGGAGTGTGCTACGTGAGGCACCCACTCATTCCGGTCGAGCCGGCAAGGACACCTCTAGCCTTCTGTACTGGCGCTTCCCCACCTGGAGATTCTGCGAGCGTTGCTCGAGGTTGTCCCCACTCAGCGGCTTCGATCGGGGCCAACGGACGAACAAGTGCGACTGCGGCGGCGCGCTCATCCCGATGCGCTACGTCGCGGTGTGCAAGAAGGGAAGCCACCTCCAGGACATTCCGTGGTTCAAGTGGGCACATCGCGGACATGATGAAGGTGTCACCGAGGAGGTCCGCCTGTGCCGCGCAATCAAGGAGCTCCGCTTCGTCCGATCGGCGAAGGCCGGCGAAGGACTCGGATCCCTCCGGGTGACATGCGGAGGGTGTCGGAGATCCCGCCCCATGTCCGATCTCGTGAGCGAATCGGCACTCAGCCGCAACGGCATCAGGTGCAACGGTGTACAGCCGTGGCAGGATCCGGCCACGGCAGAGCCCTGCGAGCACGATCTGGTGGCGGTCCAACGAGGCGCGACCGGCAATTACATTTCTGAACGGGTCTCTGCGCTCGACATCCCGGAAGAGAAGCCGCAGTCACTGGGGATTGCCGACGCCATACGTGCCCATGACGACTTCGCCCGACTCGTTGCCGACAACGGTGGCCCGAAGGCAGAGATCTTTGCAGGCTGGATTGCCGACGAGTTCGAGGTGACCAGCGAGTACGTGATCGAATTGGCGAATGGCGACAACGGACACTCGGACGATATCGTCACCGACCTCAAAGACGGGGAATGGGCCGCTTTCGCAAAGAAGCTCTCTTCGGGTGGGCGTGACGACAGTGAGGGCAATTTTGTCGTCGACAGCTGGTCCACGGCCGGGCACCCTTCGGTCCCCGCCAATCTCGCCGAGCGACTCGCCGCTGTCGGCCAGGTCCGCCGAGTGCGCGTGGTCCAGGCACTCAAGGGATTCCGCAGGTATTCGGCAGATGCCGACCTCATCCCAGTCGACCTCTCGCTGGAGGGGAAGTCCAAGCAGACGCTTCCCGCAGTGGAGATGTACGGCGAAGGAATTTTCCTACAGTTCCATGAAGCCTTCCTCGCGCAATGGGAGCAGCAGCCTACGGTCCGAGCTCGAGCGAACATCCTCATCAACCGACGTGAGACGCTGGAATGGGCACAACGACTGGACGTCCCTGAACCCCGATTCGTCGCACTGCACACGATCGCGCATCTGCTCATCCGGCGTCTTGCCTATGCGTCTGGCTATTCGTCTGCGTCCCTGCAGGAGCGCATCTACGCACGCGGAGATCGCGACGATCCGACCGCAGGCATTTTCATCTATACCGCCGCCGGCGACGCGCAGGGGACACTCGGAGGCCTCGTACGCCTCGGGACTCCAGACGAGCTGGTCCCGCTTGTGTTGGCAGCCCTCGATGACGCAGACGTCTGCTCGAACGATCCCGTATGCATCGAGAGCGATCGACAAGGTTCATCCAGTCTGAACTTGTCTGCCTGCCACGGATGCTCACTGGTCAGCGAGACATCGTGCGAGACCAGCAACCGGCTCCTCGATCGGCAACTGGTACTAGGTGGCCAGGACACTCGAGGGCTCCTCGAAGCAGCCCTCGAGGAGGTGCGCGTCAACAGATCTTCATGACCTTCAAAGAGTGACGCTCTTAGGCCCGTTTCAGTTAGATATCTACCTCGAACTCGACGTCTTACACGGGATCTCATCAGTGCCCGCCCGCCCCAACGCGGGTGATCGCTCATCCGGAAACGGATATCAAGCGCAGATAGGTCGCTTCAACCTTTGCAGCGGAGGACACAGGTGATTCATGCTCCCAGACTCGCAGTACTGTCCATCCGGCCTCCAGCAGGCGTGTGTCCGTGTCACGGTCACGGTCCACGTTCTTCCGAAGCTTCGCCTCCCACCAACTCGCTCTGGTCTTGGGGCGGGTGCCGTGCTCCGGGCAGTCGTGCCAGAAACAGCCATCCACGAACACGGCAAGGCGTACACGCGTGAACACGACGTCCGCTCTGCGCCGTGGCATGTCCGGGAGCGGGTGGTCGACGCGGAATCGCAGTCCTCTGGCATGGAGTTCCCGCCGGAGTGCCACCTCCGGCACCGTGTCCCTGCGCCGCTGTCTGGACATTCGCGCTCGCACTGGGGCAGGGATGTCCCTCGAGCCATCGTTTTGCGTGGTGACAGCCATATTCTGACCAGGAGTGTCAGCTCTCGACGAGTTCTCCGACAAGCTAGGATCTGATGTCATGACCGCCCTCCTCTCTCCGCCCCGCACTCTGCCTGTGCGGGACGGCGCCATCACCATGATCGACCTGTTTGCGGGAGTCGGGGGGCTGAGTGAAGGGTTCCGCCAGGCGAGCAACCGCTTCCAGGTGCTCAAAGCTGTGGAAATGGAGCCACGGGCAGCCGAGGGGTACCGGCTGAACCACCGCGAAGCGGATGTGTACTGCGGACCGATCCAGGACTGGCTGCGGGACGAAGAAGTGCCGTCTGCAGACCTGGTGATAGGAGGGCCCCCGTGCCAGGGATTCTCCACTTTGGGGAAGCAGGCCGCGGACGACGCACGCAACGAATTGTGGCGAGCCTACGCAGAGGTTGTCCGCAAGGCGAAGCCGAAGTTTTTTGTCCTCGAGAACGTGCCGCAATTCCTCACCTCGACCCAGTTCCCTCTGTTCGAGCAGATGACGGAGCCAGGCGCGGAGCTCGAAGACTATTCGATCGAGTATCGAGTGGTGAATGCCGCACAGTACGGCGCCGCACAGGTCCGCAAGAGGGTCATCGTCATCGGCCACAGGAACGACCAGCCCGATCCGGGTTTCCCTGCGCCGACGCATCCTGATCGCTCAGACTGGCGAACTGTGGAATGGGCGATCGGCGCGTTGCCGGACCAGACCGGAGAGCTGCCTCAGGGCATCTCCACTGAGGTCGCCGGGAAGTCGATGCCGGGGCCATATCTCGCCAAGGAACTCCACGTCGGCAGAAACTACTCGGACCTCTCCCTGGCACGCTTTAAGGCGATCCCTACTGGTGGAAGCCGCCTGGACCTTCCCCTGGAGCTTCAGTGTGAGGCATGGCGCAAGCACAAGACCGGCAACGCGGACGTTATGGGACGCCTGCACTGGGATCGCCCCTCCGTCACCATACGCACGGAGTTCATCAAGCCGGAGAAGGGGCGCTACCTGCACCCCAACGCAGACCGCGCGATCACTCCGCGAGAGGGAGCGAAGCTTCAGGGCTTCCCGGACTCGTATAAGTTCGTAGGGCCCATCACGGAGATCGTCAAGCAGATCGGGAACGCCGTGCCGATCCCGCTCGGCAGAGAAATTGCCAAGCATCTCGCAACTAGGCTTTGCTGATACGAGTAAGCCATCCCTTCGGCACATTTTGTGAGGCATGTTCGACCCTCAAGCATGGTTCATGTCCTACCTGGCTACTTGAACTTGGCTTCAGCTCATGGGGCGGCGCGAACGGATCGGACTACTCCGAATCCCCACATCCCCATCACCGGCAGCAACGGCCACCACCAGGTCACGCCGCTCTCCCCCACCACGCCAACGTTCGCCATCACCGCAAGCCCCGCGATCACCATGACGGCAGCAAAGATCGGCTTCCACAGCGCGGGAGCCGGCCTGTCGTCGGCCCGCGGCTCCTCGAACCGACCCATCACCAGCACCACCACCCCGGTGAGCGCCAGCAGCACCAGCGCCCACAGCGGCCTGGTCGCCCACCATGTCCCGCTCAGCGGCTCGGGCAGCAACACTCGGGCATCCAGCGCGAGCAGCAGGTGCGCCACTCCCACCATCACGGTGAGATGCCACAGGAACCACGTCATGATCCGCTGGTTCACCAGCACGGTCACGAACCACAGCCCGGGCTTGCGCAGCAGCGCGGTCAGCGGCTTCTCGAGCAACAGCACCAGCCCGGCCTGCAGCATGCCGAGGAACGCCATGGTGATGCGGGTGGGGCTCGAGTTCGAGATCTCGTCGGCCGCGGAGGTGACCATCGAAACCGGATACGGACCCACCAGCACGAGCATCAGCAGACCCACCAGCCCAATCGCCGCGAGGAGCATGCGCCGCCCGGGCCCCGCGAGTCGTCCGTCCAGCCAGGCGTAGCCGACCTGGTGGAACGCCGCCCACACCAGCAGATAGTTCGGGTATCCGAGCAGCGGCTGGTCGGCGGCGATGCTGAGGGCGTCGACGGCTCCGGCGAGCGCGATGCCGCCGATGATCGACCACCATCCGAATCGCTCCCACAGCACCAGGCACGGGGGCGCGACCAGGATGACCATCAGGTACGCGGCGAGGAACCACGTGGGGATCAGCGCCATCTGCGAGGCGAGCTGCACCGTCGCGTGCGGTGCGCCGGCGGCGACAGCGACCACGCCGATCACCAGCCAGGCCAGCAGCAGCGGGATGAGCGGGATCCCGAGGCGTCGCAGGCGAGTGCGCAGCCACTGCGCGTAACCCACGTCTTTCCGTCGTGCGGAGCGCCAGGAGAGGGCGTTGGAGTAGCCGCCCACTAGGAAGAAGATCGGCATCACCTGGAACAGCCAGGTGAGCGGGTGGGTCCAGGGGGCGCCGTCGAGCACGCCGTGGGGCAGGATCCCGCCGTCGGCGTCGACCGCGATGATCGTCCAGTGCCCGAGCACCACCACGGTGATCGCGGCGGCGCGCAGGAAGTCGACGACGCGATTGCGGGACTCCGGGGTGGCGGCGTCCACCTTCTCGGCGCGGCTCATGCCCGTGGTCGTCATCGTGGACCCCCTAGTCTCACTCCCCACCGGGTGGTGGTCCCCGTCGGCGGTCACCGGAGAGGAACCGCTGGAAGTGACGACAATCTACCCGAGCGGCGCGAGGCGCAATGCGGGGTCGGTCGGGTGCGGCCGGGCGCGCAAGTCCGCTACCGCGCCGTCGGCCGATCTGCCAGGCTCGTCCCTATGAACGCACCCCACGAGCACCCCACAGCGCATCAGAACAGCACGTCGCATCAGCACCGCGCCCCCGCCGGCCACACCGCCCCGGATCCGTCCCTCTCCCCCGTCGAGCACTGGGAGCAGCGCTACGGGGGCCAGGAGCGGATCTGGTCCGGGCGGGTCAATCAGACCCTCGCCGAGGTGGTCGGCGGTTTCGAGCCCGGCACCTCGATCGACCTCGGCTGCGGAGAGGGCGGGGACGTGCTGTGGCTCGCCGAGCAGGGCTGGCAGGCCCGGGGCCTGGACATCTCAGCCACCGCCGTGGGCCGCGCCCGCGCCGAAGCCGCCGCGCGCGGCCTGGACGGCGCGGTCTTCACCGCGACGGACCTCAGCACCTGGCAGCCCGAGCCGGACTCGGCGGACCTGGTCACCGCCTCGTTCTTCCAGTCCGAGGTCGAGCTGGACCGCGTGCAGATCCTCCGACGTGCGGCGAGCGCGCTGCGCCCCGGCGGGCATCTGGTCACCATCTCCCATGCCGCGCCGCCCTCCTGGGCCGATCATCACCCCGCGCACATGATCGACGTGCGCGCGGAGGCGGAGGAGCTCGCGCAGCCCGTCGCCGACTGGGCGGTGGAGGTCGCCGAGGACCGTCGGCGCCCCGCCGTCGGCCCTGACGGCGCACCCGGCGAGCACGTCGATGCGGTGCTCGTGCTGCGGCGACGCTGACCAGAGCCGCGCCCGTCAGTGGGTGATGGTGGTCTGCTGGTAGAGGGTGAGCGCGGGCCGGCCGTTCGTAAGCGTGTAATGGCCCGACATCAGTGCGACGAAGGGCTCGTCTTCTCCATCGCGGGAGGCGGTGGCCCGGTAGACCAGCGCGGCGCTCGCCTCCCCCGTCGGGACCAGGCGCGCGTCCTCGAGGGAGAAGCTGCTCCAGGCCGGGGACTCGTTCAGGGTCGCGGCGATCGTGTCCCGGTCGAGCACCATGCCGTTGACGAGGATCATCAGCGCGTCGGCCGTCATCAGCTCGCCGTAGAAGCTGCCGCCCTCATGCCGGGTGAGGGCCTCCCAGCCTCGGTGCTCGAGCGCGAGCAGGGCATCGAACGTCAAGGCGTGGTCCGTCATGGTGTCTCCATGTTCGTCGTGTCGTGGCAGGCCGTCGCAGCAGGAAACAGCATCGGCCTCACGCCCGCAAGCAGTGCGAGCGGCGTGAGGTCGGAAGGTCGCTCGTGGCGTCGCGTCTCCTTCTTCCGGAGGAGGCGCGGTGACCTGGGCGATCGGTAGGCTCAGCAGCGTCTCTTCGATGCTGGCCCGTCGCACTGCGGCGGGCCGCCCCACTCGACGCTCGGCACGATCGGAAGGTGACCGCTCCCGTGGACGTGACCGACGAGTTCGAGACCTCACGGTCCCGGCGGTTCACCTCCGCGGCGTGGAGGATTGCGCTCGCGGTGCTCCCGCTCGGTGCCGGGCTGGCCATCCTGCCGGCCCTGCTGCCCACCGCGCGCGACCTCTCGGACACTCCGACCCTCGCGCTCCGGATCGCTGCCGGAGTGGGACTCAGCGCCCTGACTGTCGTCGTGGTCCTCCTGCTGGTCCGCGTCGCGGATGGTCAGCGAATGCGTGATGCAGGGTTGACGAGTCCGCGCGCCGGGTGGCGTCTCGCCGGGTGGGGTGCGCTGCTGTGGGCCGTCCCGGCGGCGGCGACGTTCGGTGCGCTCGGGCTCCTCGGCGCCCCGCTCACCGTCACCGTGCCGGGGCCTGAGCTCGCCCGGACCGCGCTCCTGGTCCTCCTCGCGGTGCTGGTCACCGAGGCCATCCCCGAGGAGGCGGTGTTCCGCGGCTACGTCACGCATGCGCTCGGGATTCTTACCCGGGGCTGGTGGGTCATCCTCGTCCAGGCGCTGCTGTTCACGCTGTTCGGAGCGCTCCTGCGCCAGAGCTGGGACCCGGTGGACCTCTCCCTGTTCCTCGTGATGGGGATCGGATTCGGCTGGCTCCGTCAGCTCACCGGCTCGATCTGGATGTCCGTCGGCTTCCACGCCGCCTTCCAGACCGGAGCCCAGCTGGTCCTCACCCACGAGGTGCTCGCCTTCGCGGGCGGCACCGGCACGGCCATGCTCGCGCTCGGCATGGTCCCCTTCACCGTCGCGGCGGTCGTCACCTCGACGTTCGGGATCCCCCGTGCGGTGCAGGCGGGGTCGCGCACACCGCACGAGCGGACCGGTTCGACGGCCTGAGCACACCGGTCGAGCAGGCCCGAGGGGCGCCGTCGGTCCGCACCGCGCCGGGCCTCACGGCAGGATCGCGTCCGTGTATCCGCCGTCCACGCGCAACGCCCCGCCGGTGGTGGCCGAGGCCAGCGGCGAGGACAGGTAGACGACCATGTTCGCGATCTCCTCGGGGCGGATCAGCCGCTGCACGAGCGACTGTGGACGGTACAGGCGCATGAACTCGGCCTCCGCCTCGGCCCACGGCAGCTGCGGATCCACCAGCTGGTACACGAAGTCCTGCACGCCCTCGGTGTACGTGGGGCCCGCGATCACAGAGTTCACCGTGACCCCGGTGCCGGCGGCATCCTTCGCGAAGCCGCGGGACACGGCCAGCAGCGCCGTCTTGGAGACGCCGTAGTGGATCATCTCCGCCGGGGTGACGATCGCGGAGTCGCTCGCGATGTTCAGGACCCGGCCCCAGCCAGCCTCCTTCATCTGCGGGAGGGTGGCGCGGATCAGTCGCACCGCGGACATGACGTTCACGTCCCAGTAACGCTGCCATTCGGCGTCCGTGACCTCGAGCGCCTGTGCGGCGCCGAAGATGCCGAGGTTGTTGACCAGGATGTCCACCTCCCCTGACGCGTCGAGCGCGGTCTGCAGGCCCTCGTCCGTGGTGACGTCCCCCGGGGCGGCGAGCAGGAGCTCGGGCGCGATGCCCGCCGCGACGAGCGAGGTCAGCGCCTCCTCGACCCGCTCCGCCGTGCGGCCGTTGACAGCGACGCGGGCGCCGGCCTCTGCGAGCCGCCGCGCGATCGCGAGTCCGATGCCCTGCGTGGAGCCGCTGACGAATGCTGTGCGGCCGTTCAGATCGATGCCGATCATGTGTGGGTTCCTCCCGTGGACGTGGTGTCCTGGCTCGAACGCAGGAGGGGGCGGGTTCCTTCCTGACAGGTCATCGACGGGGGCGGGGACGGTCATTCGCAGCCCACCCCGTCGCCGTCACGGTCCAGACCCTTGCGATAGCCGGGATCGCCCGTGCGCACCGGGGCGGCGCCGGCCGCGCGGGCGGCGTCGCAGTTCTGGAAGTGGACGCTGCCGCCGTCCTCCGTCGCGGGCGCGGGAGCGGGGTCCTTCGCCGGTGCGGGTGCGGGTGCGGATGCAGGGGCAGGGGCGGGCTGCGTCGACGGCTGGGCCTCGGTTCCCACCACGTCGCCGTCGCCGGCGCGGGGCCAATCGTGCGCGCCCGTGATCGCGAGGAAGCCCTCGCAGTCGCTGAGCACGCGCTCCATCGCGTCGGCCTCGGCGGGCTTGACCCAGAGGTCGTACTTGTCCTTGACCGCGATCTGCCGGGCCACGTACTCGCAGCGGTAGTCGCGCTTCGGCGGCAGCCAGGTCGCGGCGTCGCCGTCGCCCTTCTGACGGTTCAGGCTCGCCTCGACCGCGAGCAGGTTCAGCGGGTCGTTGGCGAACTCGCGCTTCAGGTCCTCGCCCCAGCCCGCGGCGCCGGTCTGCCAGGCATCGGAGAGCGCCACCAGGTGGTCGATGTCGATCGTGGAGTCCGTGCGGTCGAAGTCGACGGTGTCGCCGCTGTACGGGGAGTCGAGGGTGCCGCGCAGCACCACGCAACCCTGGGTGCCCTCCTTGAGCGTGATCTGGTGCAGGTCGCGGCGCAGGATGTCGTTGCGGGTGTCGCAGCCATTGCGGTCGAGGTCGTCGCGCCAGCCGAAGGAGTCACGGTCATACCCCGTCTTCGGGGCACGGCCCTTCTCCTCGAGGCCGGACAGCATCGCCAGCGCGGTGCCGTCGGCCGCCTCGGAGGTGGGCTCGACGGTCGGGGCGGCGGTGATCTGCGCCGCCTCCGACGTGGTGGCGGCGGACTCGGACGCCGAGGTCTCCGCGGGGGCGGTCTGCTCCGGGGTGGGTGAGCCGACCGGGGCGGGTGAGGTCTGCTCGACCGGGCGGGAATCGTCCGCGATCTCGGTGTCGCCGGCAGTGCCCGTCGGCCCGCAGGCGCTCAGCGGGACGAGCAGCACGAGTGCTGCCAGCAGCATGCCCAGCAGCGACGCAGCGCTGCGTCTGGCTGGGCGCCGGGCCTCACGTGCAGCGGCGCGCTGGTGCCCGAGGGGAGGAGTCGGTCGCATGTCCAGGGAAGGTCCTTCGCGCTCGAGGAGAAGGGCACGACGATTCACCGCGGGGCCGGCCGGGCCGCCCGCACCCACTTTCTGTGCCTACGACAAGAGTAGGTCGTGGGGCCGACGGCGGAGGGGACCAACGACCCCTGTCAGCTCGCAGACTCCAACCCTTCCCACACACCGAAGAGCGCGAAGCCCGCAGCGCGGGCGAGCGCCGCGGAGGCGGTGTTCTCCAGCTGGCAGCGGTACTGCGGCTCGTAGCCCCGGTCCAGCGCGGCAGCGCTGATCGCGCGGACGGTCGTGCGGCCCAGCCCGCGACCGCGGAACTCCGGCAGCGTGATCACGCCGAGGTCGGCCAGCAGGGTCTCGCCCCACGGGTACATGCTCGCCGCGGCGACCAGCCGTTCACCGCTGAACGTGCCGACCACGAGCCAGTGGTCGAGCTCGACGAAGGCCTCGTCCAGGTCGTCCTCGGGCGCCTGGGCCGTGAATTCTGCGAACACTGCGGCATCGGCCTCCGTCAGCGGACGGGTGGCGCTCTCCCACGGCTCCTCGCGCAGCGCGGCCTGCTCGGCCAGGGGCAGGTAGAACAGGTGGTCCGGATCGGCGAGCACCATCCCGGCACGATCGAGGCGGGCGCTCAGCTCCCCGCGCTCGATGCGGTCGCTCGCGGAGAGCTCGAGCTGCTCCGCCCGGGCCGGCGAGAGGGAGAGGACCGTCGCCTCACCCTTGACGCGCAGCAGCGAGACCGAGCGGAGGCCGGTCAGCGCAGGGTCGAGGGCGACCAGCACCTCCCCGTCGGCGAGGGGCGCGAGGGCGGCGGGGATCCGTTGGCTGGAGACGAGGGAGGAGAACACGGCGACGACCCTTCGGTCAGAAGACGGCACGATCCTCGGAACCTACCGGAGTCCGCTCCCGACCTGCGAGTCCTTTTCGCTGTGCCGCGCGGGCGCTGCATGCAGGGGCGCACTGTCGCTCCTCGGAGACGCCTCAGAGGCTCACGAGCGTGACCACCACGAAGGCGGCCACGAGCGCGGCCACGACCCCCAGGCTGGTGCGCCAGGTGGTGGGCTGATCGCCCGCATCCGAGCTCGCGGGGACCGCCGGAATCTGTCCGGTCTCGGTGGCAGCCTTCAGCTCGTTGCCGACGGTGAGTTCATGGCGCGACTCCATTCCTGGGTCCCTCCTTCGAAGTGTGGTGGGAGCACGTTGGTCAAAGTGGAGTACCGCCTGATCAGATGCTGTTTCTTCGCATCTTTTGTGCCCGCGACAAGGGTAGGGCCGCGAGGGGCTCTGCGAAAGAGGAAAAAGGCATGCGTCAGGCGAATCACACGGATGATTCCGCAGTGCTCGCGAGGGTGGCTACGCTCGAGGGCAGAAGCATGCCCGCGTCCCCGGAAGTGCTCTCGTTCCGTCGGCCGTTCCGGCCGCTCTGCGGAGCCGGGAAAGGATCTCTCGTGACCACCCTGACCGACCGCATGACCGCCGCGCTGGAGGAGTACCACGCCTGGCAGGGGCCGCTGTTCGAGGACCTGCACCGCCACCCCGAGCTCTCGATGCTCGAGGAGCGCACCCGCGGGATCGTCACCGCGCAGCTCACCGAGTTCGGGTACGAGGTCCAGCAGATCGGCGGCGGCGTGGTGGGGGTGCTCTCGAGCGGCGAGGGCCCCACGATCCTGATGCGCGCGGACATGGACGGGTTGCCGATCAAGGAGGCCTCCGGGCTGCCCTACGCCTCGGCGCACACCCAGGCCGACGCCGACGGGCAGATCCAACCCACCATGCACGCCTGCGGGCACGACTTCCACGTGACCGCGGGCCTCGGCGCGGCGAAGCTGCTGGCGGATCACCGCGAGGACTGGTCCGGCACCTACATCGCCCTGTTCCAGCCGGGCGAGGAGATCGCGGCCGGGGCCCGCTCCATGGTCGAGGACGGCCTGGTCGACAAGGTGCCCCGGCCCGACGTGTGCCTGGGCCAGCACGTGCTCACCTCCCCCGCGGCGGGGAAGGTCGCCGTCGCGCCCGGACCGGTGCTGAGCTCCTCGGTGTCGATGCGGGTGATCGTCCACGGCTCAGGCTCCCACGGCTCGATGCCGCACCTGGGCGTGGACCCGGTGGTGCTCGCCGCCGCGATCGTCACCCGGATCCAGACCCTGGTGGCCCGCGAGATCGCCCCCGGGGACTTCGGGGTGGTCACCGTCGGCGCCCTCCACGCCGGGACCAGCGCGAACATCATCCCGGACCGCGCCGAGCTGGCGCTGAACTTCCGCGCCTACAGCGACGAGATCCTCGATCACCTGGTCGGCGGGGTGGAGCGGATGGTGCGCGCCGAGTGCGAGGCGGCCCGCTCCCCGAAGGAGCCCGAGTTCGAGCTGTTCAACCGCTACCCCGTCACGGACAACGACCCGCAGGTCGCCGAGCGGGTGCGGGAAGCGTTCGTGGGCCAGTTCGGGCCGGAGCGCGTGGAGCACATGGACCCGGTCACCGCCTCCGAGGACTTCTCCGGCATCCCCGCCGCCTTCGGGGTCCCGTACTGCTACTGGGGCACCGGCGCGTACGCCGAGGGACGGGTCGCCGCCCCGAACCACTCCCCGCTGTGGGCCCCGGACATGCAGCCGACGCTGCGCATGGGCACCGAGGCCGCGGCGAGCGCGGCGTTCGCGCTTCTGGGTTCCGCGAGGTGACGGACGGGCCGTCGGCGGCACTCCTGCCGTCGGCGGCCCGTCTCCCCTTGCACGTCCCGGGCGCGGGAGGCCTCAGCTGCTGAACGCGGCGAACTTGGCGGTGATCGCCTCGTCGTTCCAACCCCACACGTCATCGCCCCGCAGCACCGCATCGGCCCCGCCGTCGGTGTAGAAGGTCTGGCCGCAGCAGTGGGAGTTCTCCACCGACGTCAGCCAGATCAGCAGGCGGGCCACGCTCTCGGCGTCCTGGTGACCGTTCAGCGGCATAGGCACCACCATGTCCATGAACGCCGCGTACTGCGGATCCGCCAGCATGTCGCGGGTCATCGGCGTGATCACGATGCCGGGGGCGACGGCGTTCAGCGGGATGCCGGCTCCGGCCCAGGCCTGCCCGGGTGCCTCACGGCGCACCCAGCGGGAAATCGCCCGCTTCGAGGAGGCGTAGATGAGGTTCCCGGTGAGGGGATCAGCGGCCAGCTCCTCGGCCCGGGCGAGCGAGGCGGCCTCGTCGTCCGCCATCAAGGCCTCCAGCAGCTGCGGGTCCAGCGGCTGCAGGGAGGACATCGAGGAGACCAGCGCGACCCGCGGCGCCTCGGACCGGGCCAGCGCCGGCTGCAGCGCCTGGAGGAACTCCGTCATCCCGAAGTAGTTCACCGCGGCAGTGACGGGCTTCGGCAGTGCGAGGCCGGCCGACGGGATCACCGCGTCGACGATGCCGCCTGCCGCCTCGAGCGCCTGGCGTGCACCCTCAGCCCGACCGGCCGGGGTGGAGAGATCCGCGGAGACCTCGACGCCCTGCAGATCGACGCCCACGACCGTCTGGCCCTGCTCCCGCAGCAGCTCGGCAGTCTTCGCTCCGATGCCCGAGGCGGCGCCGGTGATGATGTAGGTACGGGTCATGACAGACCTCCTGTGAGTGCACCGCATCGAGCAGTGCTCGTACCTCGAAGCTATCCCCGCACAGGCGCGAGTTCGAGGGCACAAGGTCACTGCTCCGCCGGTCCGGGCGCCCACCGCCAACGCGTACCCTGACCTGCGTGATCGATCCTGAGTGGTGGCCGCTGGCCCTGGCCGCGCTGGCCGTGCTGGCCGGTGCGGTGGCGGTGCGCACCACCGGGATGGGGTTCGCGCTGCTGTCCTCACCGTTCCTCGTGATGGCGCTCGGCCCGTTCGAGGGCATCTTGGTCACCAATGTGTGCGGGATCGTCGCGGCGCTGCTGAACCTCACCGCGGTCCACACGGACCTGGACTGGAAGCGTGCCGCGAGCGTGATCCCCGCCGGGATCGTGGGCACGATCCCCGGGGCGCTGCTGGTGCTGTGGCTGCCTCCGGCGGTGCTCGCGATCGCGATCAGCCTGCTGGTGATCGCGGGTCTGCTGTTCACCATCGCCTCGCGGAAGCTGCAGGTGCCGAACTCACCCTGGGTGGGCGCCGCTGGCGGGTTCGCGTCGGGAGTCATGAACGTGACCGCCGGCGTGGGCGGGCCGGGCCTGGTGGTCTATGCGCTGGCCACCCAGTGGGAGCATCGCCGCTTCGCCGCCACCGCCCAGCTGCACTTCGCGGTGCTCGGCGTGGCGGCGCTGCTCGCGAAATGGTCGCTGCCCTCGCTGCCTGTCGCGGGCTGGGCGATGCTGATGGGGTTGCTCGTCATCGGGCTGCTCGGCGGCAATGTGCTGGCCCGCTGGGTGCACGGCGCCCGAGCGATGCGCTGGGTGATCGTGATCGCGATGGTCGGCGCGCTGCTCTCGCTCATCCAGGGGCTCGTGCAGCTCTGACCTGGGGGCGGGTTCGCCAGCCCTGCACTCCTGGCGCTGGTCCCGAACCCGGATCCACCCGACGCCCCGACTGCGGTGCGCACCGGTCACGAGGCGGGCAGCGACGGGTCCCCGCCGCCGGACCGTCGGCCCCCACCGTCGATCCTGCAGCTCCGCCCTGCGTGAGCCTCGTGCCGGTGCCTCTCCCCCTCGGAGAGTCCCGCACCAACCACCTGAAATCTAGGGTTGATCTGCCCGCAGCGCGATGGGGCGAACTGCCTGGGCAGAACTGCCTGGGGAGAACTCCCCATGCAGGTCAGCCGTGGGCTCTACCGGGTGCCGGGAGCCGAAGCGCGTCGGCTGGGCTGCGCCGGGCGGCGATCCGGCCGGGCTCGACCCCATCGTGCCCACCCGCGCCGAGGTCTACACTCCGAGCCCACGGCAGTGATGCTCGTGGAGGTCGCCTGCCGCGCACGACGCAACGCTCCACGGCCACCGAGGAGGCACCGGTGCGAGAACTGGTGATCACGCAGAACATGACCGTCGACGGCTCGATCGAGATGCTGGACGACTGGTTCGACCCCACCGACTCCCCACCCGACCAGCAGGAGCTCCTGCAGCGCGACAGCGCCGCCTGCGATGCGATCCTGCTGGGGCGGCAGACCTTCGAGGACTTCCGCGGCTTCTGGCCGGTCCAGGAGAACGACACCACCGGCATCACCGATGAGCTGAACACGCTCGAGAAGTACGTCGTCACCTCGACGATGACCGACCCGGCCTGGGAGCACTCCACACTGCTTTCCGGAGATCCCGTCGCTGCGGTGCGCGAGCTGAAGCAGCAGGCTGGCGCGGAGATCTCGTTGACCGGCTCCATCATGCTGTGCCATCCCCTGATCGTGGCAGGGCTGGTGGACGAGTACCGGCTCTGGACCTACCCCTACGTGCAGGGCCGCGGGCGCCGCCTGTTCCCGGACGGGTTCCGCACGCGGCTCGAGCTGGCCGAGCACCGGGCCTTCAGCTCGGGGGTGACCTATGCGCGGTGGGTGCCCCAGAAAGCACGATGAGCATCGACGCACCCGAGATCGAGGATGCTGCCCAGCTGATCGTGGGCACCGTGCACTGAGACCCCTCCCCCAGATGCCTGGGACCGGCCTTCGTGCCAGTGCTCCCCGTCGAGTACTGGCGACAGGGAGCACGCTGCGGACATATGGCCAGTGCGTGCTCTAGAGCGCCCGTACTCGACCATCAGCAGAGCCCGGTGCGAGCGGAGCCAAGGGTCAGCGGAGCCCGGTGTCAGCAGAGCCCGGGACGAGCGAAGCCGGGCGTCAGCAGCCAGACGCCAGAGGCGGCGGCGCTCAGTGCTCCCCAGCGTCGGAGCGCAGGGCGAAGGTGCCTTGGGCGCGGCGGCGGCCCAGCACGGGGTGGTCGGGGACCACGGCATCGAGGAAGCGGTAGCCGGTGCGGGTGTAGGCGGCGCGCAGGTCACCGTCGTCGGCCGCGGTGGAGAGCGAGCGCCACCAATCCAGGATGTCTCCCCAGCCGGGGGCGGCGAGGGAGCCGCCGAACTGCTGGACGGCGAGGGCCGAGCACAGGGAGCCGAACTTCAGCCGCTCCTCGAGCGGCCAGCCGGCCAGGGTGCCGAGCACCAGCGATGCGGCGTACACATCTCCCGCGCCGGTGGTGTCGATCGCGGTGACCGGGACGGCCGGGCAGTAGGCCTCCTCACCGGTGGCGGAGTCGATCGCGTAGGAGCCCGAGGCGCCGTCGGTGACCACCGCGAGCGGCACCTTCTCGGCGAGCGCGCGCACGGCCCGGTCGGGGCTGTCGGTGCGGGTGTAGGCCATCGCTTCGAGCGCGTTGGGAGTGAAGGCGTGGCAGTGGGCGAGCGGGGCGAGGTCGGCCACGTCCCAGCGGCCGGTCTCGTCGAAGCCGATGTCGGCGAAGATCTTCGAGCCGCGCTGGGCGAGCTGCGCCCACCAGGAGGTCTCCCCCGCAAGGTCCACCACGGCGGCGCGGGCGTCCGGCGCGCCAGCGATCAGGGTGGACAGCGGTTCGGGCAGGTCATGGCCGTGAGTGGCCATGGCGCGGTCGCCCTCGGCGGCGATCGAGACGGTCAGCGCGGAGTGGAAGTCGGTGAAGCGGCGGGAGGCGGAGAGGTCGATGCCCTCCTCGTGCGCCATGGTGTGCCACATCCAGTCGGCGTAGGCGTCGTCGCCGAAGCCGGCGACGAGGCCCGTGCGCAGGCCGAGCCGGGCGGCGGCGGTGGCGAGGTTCGCGATCCCGCCGGGGCTCGAGCCCATGCCCTTGCTCCAGAGCTCCTCGCCGGGCTGAGGGAGGCGGTCCATGCCGGTGAAGACGATGTCGAAGAACACGGTGCCGGAGAGCAGCACGTCCAGCGGCGGATCCTCGGGGGTGCGCTGGGCGGCCAGCGGGTCCCAGTCGTCGCGCTCGGCGGCGTCGGGCGGGGCGGGGGTGGAGGCGCCGGGGCCCGGGCTGGTCGGAAGGTCGGGCAGTGCGATGTCGGCGGTCACGGGGCCGGTGGGCTGATCGGGGTCGGTGGGCAGGGCGGGATCGTCGGTCGTCACTGAGCAGCTCCTTCGAGCATTCCGCGGATGAAGTGGCGTTGCAGGAACAGGAACAGGATCACGGTGGGCAGGGCGACGATCACCGCGCCCGCCGCGAGCAGCGCGGTCTCGGCGGTGTACTGGCCCTGGAAGTTCGCCAGGCCCAGCGGGGCGGTGCGCAGCCGGCCACCGGGCGCCATGATCAGGGCGATCAGGAACTCGTTCCAGGTCCACATGAACACCAGCACCAGCATGGTGAGGATCCCGGGCCGTGCGGCGGGGGCCATGATCCGGGTCAGGGCGCGCAGGGGGCCGGCGCCGTCGAGCGCCGCGGCCTCCAGCAGGCTCACCGGCATCGCCCGGAACTGGGCCCGCATCCAGAAGGTCCCGAAGGCGACGGACTGGGCGACCTGCGGCATCGCGATCGCGATATAGGTGTCGGTGAGCCCTAGAGAGCGCAGGTCGAAGAACAGCGGGATGATCGTCGCCTCGGCCGGGATCATCAGCCCCAGCAGGAACAGGTAGAACAGCGCCGTCGACCCGCGGAACTTCATGGTGCCGAAGGCGTAGCCGGCCAGCACCGACAGCACGATGGACAGGGTCACCACGATCGCGGCGACCACCACCGAGTTCCCGAGCGAGCGACCGAATCCGCCGACGGTCCAGGCCTTGGCGAAGTTGGACAGGTGCAGCCCGCCGCTCTCCCCCAGCGGGGCGGAGACGGAGGTGGCGAGGATCGTGAGCACTGGGATCAGGGCGAAGGCGGCGAAGCCCAGCAGGATCACGTAGTTCATCGACGTCTCGGCGCGGAAAACCCTCATGACTCACGCTCCCCGATCCGCGTGACGCCCACGTTGATCGCGAAGATCAGAATCGTCAGCACGATCGCGACCGCGGAGGCGGAGCCCACCTCACGCAGGTCGAAGGCGCGCAGGTACACCTCATAGCTGGGCACGGTGGTGGAGTTTCCGGGCCCGCCGGAGGTGGTCATATAGACCAGATCGAAGGTCTTCAGCGCCGCGATGATCGTCAGCACCAGCGCGACGGTGATCTCCCCGCGCACCGCGGGCAGGGTGATCGCGAAGAACTCCCGCACCGGCCCTGCGCCGTCCAGGCGCGCGGCTTCGAACAGCTCCGCGGGGATGCGGCCCATGCCGGCGAGCAGCAGCAGCATCACCAGCCCCATCTCCACCCAGGTGCCGATGAACCCCACCGCGGGCAATGCGGTGCCGGGATCGCCCAGCCAGCCCCGGGTCAGAGCGTCCAGGCCGACGGTGCGAAGCATGTCGTTCAGCAACCCGTGCGGGGAGTAGATCTGCCTCCAGGCGACGGCCACCACCACCAGCGCGATCACCTGTGGCAGGAAGATCACGGTGCGGAAGAAGCCCATCCCCCGCACCTGGCCCCGGCGCAGGATCGCGGCCAGCACCAGGCCCACCACCAGCGGGATCACCGAGTAGAAGACGATCAGCAGCAGCGCATTGCCGATCGCGGCGCGGAAGTCCGCGTCCCCGGCGAGGTCCGCATAGTTCTGCAGGCCGACGAAGGTGGAGGGGCCGAAGCCCTTCCACTCGAACAGCGAGAACTGTGCGGCCCTGACCAGCGGATACAGCGCGAACGCGCCGTAGACCAGCAGCGCCGGCAGGAGGAACAGATACGGGGTGGCTTGCGAGCGGGCCACCGCGGAGGGCCGGGGGCGGCGCCGGCGCGGGGTGCCTCCAGCTCGTCCGGGCGTCACCGGGTCAGGCTCCCTCGGAGAAGTCGGCGTAGTCCTCCTGCAGGGCCCCGGCAGCGCCGGCCGCGTCGGTCTGGCCGCCGATCAGCTCCTGCAGGGTGGCGCCGGCGGTGTCGGCGAAGGAGGGGGTGGCGTAGTCGAGATAGGGCAGGAGGGTGCCCTCGGTGGAGACCGCGTCGAACGCCTCGTAGATGTCCTTGTTCACGCCGGAGTCGGGGGCGAGCTCGGCGGTGCGGTTCACGGGCATGCCGCCGTTCTCGGCGATCATCGCCATCGCGTCATCGCTCGTGATGTAGTCGATGAAGGCGGCGGCCGCAGCGGCGTTCTTCGCAGCGGCGGGGATCGAGAAGGGAATGCCGGTGCCGCCGGTGGTGGCGTCCTTCCCGTCGAACCCGGCGGGCGGGGCCATGAAGCGCAGGTCCTCGCCCATCACGGCCTCCATGTCGGGGCCCAGCCAGGAGCCGCCGATCAGCAGCACGCCGGTGCCCTCGGTGAACAGCGGCCAGGCATCGTCGTAGGCGAGCCCGTTCGGGGAGTCGCCGAGCGCGCCGCTGGCGCCCCATTCGGCGAGCTGGGTGAGGGCGGCGAGGTTGTCGTCGGTGGTCCAGTCCGCGCCGGAGTTGCCCATGCCGAGGGTCACGATGGTCTCGGCGGGCACGAAGTTCGCCTGCAGCGGGCCGAAGAGGTGCAGTGACGGCCACTGATCGAGGTTGCCCAGCATGATCGGCTGCTCATCGGCCGCCGCCGCCGCCTCGACCAGGGAGAAGACCTCATCCCAGCTGGTCGGGGCCTGCAGGCCCAGCGCGTCGAGCTTCTTCTGGGAGTAGTAGATCCCGCAGACCTCGCCGGTCTGGGCGAGCCCGTAGAGGGCGCCCTCGCCGAAGGTGACGCCGTCGGCCGAGTACTTCATCTTGTCCAGCACGCTGGGGGCGAAGCGTTCTTCCCAGCCGTAGGCCTCCGCGTAGCCGGTCAGGTCGGTGAGCAGGCCGTCCGCCACGAAGGTGCCCATGTCGCCGCGGGCGTTGTTGACCTGCAGGACGTCCGGCACGTCGTTGCCGGACAGCGCCAGGCCCGTCTGCTGCTGGAGGTCGTCGAAGGACTGGGACTGCCGCTCGACGGTGACGTTCGGGTACTGCTCCTGGAAGCTTCCGATCAGCGCCTCGATCGCGTCGTTCTGCGCACCGCGCACCTCCTGGTCCCAGACCACCAGGGTGATGTCGCCGAGGGCGGCGATGTCGGTGTCGACCTCGTCGGCCGCCGGGGCGGGTGCTGACCCGCCGTCCTCGGGAGCGTCCGAGCCGGGGGCGCAGGCGGCCAGCAGGCCGAGACCGCTCACAGTGGCCCCTGCAGAAAGGAAGTGTCGACGTCGCATGGTGTCCTCCAGAGATGCTCGCGCGGCCCAGCACGGGCGCCGGTGGCGATCGATCCGGCGAGTGCGCCGGTCACGGCCTCCATGATCGCACCACGACGGTGCTAGCGTGCGATGACATGAAGCTCGCCATCCTGGGCGGCGGAGGATTCCGCGTCCCGCTCGTCTATGAAGCAGTCGCCACCGCCGCCACCGGCCTCACCGTCGACGAGGTCGCGCTGTACGACGTGGACCCCTCGCGCCTGGCCACCATCACCGCGGTGAGCGAGGGCCTGGGCGCGCAGCTCCTCACCGACGAGCGCGCGACCACACTCCCCCGCCTCACCGCCACCACCGACCTGCGCGAGGCCGTGACCGGCGCAGACTTCGTGTTCAGCGCGATCCGGGTGGGCGGCGCCGAGGCCCGCACCGTCGACGAGCGCGTCGCACTGGGCCTGGGACTCCTGGGCCAGGAGACCATCGGCCCCGGCGGCCTCGCCTACGCCCTGCGCACGATTCCCGTCGCCCTCGAGGTGGCCCGCGTGATCGCCGAGATCGCGCCGAGCGCCTGGGTCATCAACTTCACCAACCCCGCCGGGATCGTCACCGAGGCGATGCGCACCGTGCTCGGGGACAAGGTGGTGGGCATCTGCGACACCCCCATCGGGCTGGTGCGCCGGGTGGGACGACTGCTGGATGTGGACCTGGTGGCGGGCGAGCGCGGCGGTGAAGACAGCGGCGGCGGGGCTGGCGAGCGCGGGGCCGACGGTCGCGCGGCCGACGGGGCTGGCGAGCGCGGGGCTGGTGGGGCCGGCGAGCGCGGGGCTGGTGGCACCGTGGCGAGCTTCGACTATGTGGGCCTGAACCACCTGGGCTGGCTGCGCTCGGTCACCGTCGACGGCGTGGACCGCCTACCCGGCCTGCTCGCCGACGACGACGCCCTCGAGGAGATCGAGGAAGCGCGGCTGATCGGCAAGGACTGGGTGCGGGCCGACGGCGCCCTGCCCAACGAGTACCTCTTCTACTACCTGCACACGGCCGAGGCGATCGACCGGATCACCGGCTCCGCGACCACCCGCGGGGAGTTCCTCGCTAAGCAGCAGGGCGACTTCTACCTCGCCGCAGCCGAAAGTGCTGAGCCGGCCTCCTGCTGCGCATCACCCCTGGACCTCTGGCGCGAGACCCTCCACGAGCGTGAGGCGACCTATATGGCCGAATCCCGGGACGAGGAGCGGCGTGAGGAGGACATCGCCGGCGGCGGCTACCAGGAGGTGGCGCTGCGGCTGATGGCCGCGCTCGCCACCGGCCGCAGCGAGCGGATGATCCTGGACGTCGGCAACGCCCCCGCTGGCAGCGATGCCGCGCCTGAGCAGCGGATCGTGCCGGAGCTGCCGGCCGACACCGTGCTCGAGGTGCTGTGCGTGGTCGACGGCGAGGGCGTGCATCCGCAGCCCGTCGCCCCCGTGGAGCTGGGACGGCTCGGCATGATGAGCAGCCTGCGCGCCGCCGAGCGGAAGATCCTCGAGGCCGCGATGACCGGTTCCCGCGAGGCGGCCTGGCAGGGATTCTCGATGCACCCGCTGGTCAGCTCGCCCGTGCTGGGGCAGAAGCTGCTCGAGGGGTACATCGCCGGGCACCCGGAGATCGCGGCGCTGCTCGGGGACGGACGGTAGCCCCCAACTCGACAACGCCGAGTGCAATCCTGCCAAAAGTGTACCAATACTGGTACTCTTTTGCCATGGAGGTGCGGATATGGGATACCGCCAGGATCTGTGGGAGATCGCCGCGGCACACCACGGCGTGGTCACGATCGCTGAAGCTGACGATGCAGGCGTGCCAGCCGTGGAGGTTCGCAAACTCGCCTCCCGCGGCGCGCTTCGCGCCTATGGCAAGGGCGTGTACATACACCGTGAGGTTCCGTCGACCACCCGGACCGAACCCACTGCTGCCGTGGCTCTGGCCGGTGATGACGCGTTCCTCCACCGGGATGCTGTCCTTCACCTGCTGGATCTTGGCCAGTTCAACCCACGACGCATCCGGGTCGGCACCCGGCGCAGGGTGCGCCGCGCATTGCCGGACTGGATGGAACTCGAGACTCGGAGGGACGTACCCGACAGCGACCTCACGCAGTATGAAGGCATCCTCTCGACGACAGTGCGGCGCGCCTTGACGGACATGCGGGACCGAATACCCCCAGAGCGCTGGTCAGCGCTGGTTGCCGAATCGCACCAGCGCGAACTGATCGACGAAACGGACGTCGACGAAATGCTTGCGAAGGGAACCGTCACATGAGCTCGCTGCCTCCCCCGTTGAACATTTCTCAGCTGGACAGTCGACTCCAGGACGTCGCGAGTTCGCTGGGCGTACCCGTCGCCCGCGCACGCATGATGCTCTGCACGCTGGTCGTATCGCAGATGCTCCCCGGAGCGGTCGCGATCAAGGGCGGCATGGGGGTGAAGCTGCGCCTGGGTGAGCGTGGGACCCGCGCGACTGCCGATCTTGACGTCTCCACCCGAGCACGCGGCGAAGAGTTCGAAGGCGAGTTCCGATCATATTTAGCGCGGGGGTGGGGAGTCGTTCCTGCCTCAAAGGGTGCGCTTCGCAGGGATCCGGATGCGCCGGATCGGGTGGCATTCACCGCGACGCTCCGGCCTGGCAGACTGCACGATCCCGGGCTCGCTCGCCCCCAGTACGTGATGCACCCCTACCGCGTCTCCCTGTCCTTCCTCGGAGACCAGTGGGCAGGACTCGACATCGAGGTGTCGGACCCTGAAATCGGACCTCACGCACACGCACGCTTAGAGGTCGACGACGAGCTCACAGAACTGAGTGCGCTATTCGGGTTCGGCCCCCTTCAACCGGTGGAGCTGATCGATCTTGAGTACCAGATCGCGCAGAAGATTCATGCCGTCACCGATCCGAGCTACGCTCGTGCGCACGATCTAGTCGACCTGCAGCTGCTGTGGAACGTCGGCCCCAGTCTGTCGGCAGTACGCAAGTTCGCTACGCGGACGTTCGATTGGCGTCAAGCCCAAGCGTGGCCCCCACTACCGCTGCGACCGATGGGGACCTGGGAACTCGCCTACGGTGAAGCTCGTCAGGAGACCGAGATCGAGGGGTTCACCTCGGTGCTGCCAGACATCGCCTCCGCACGTGCGTGGCTTGAGCAGACACTCAGGACCATCGAGGCCACCGAGGCCCGGTAGTCCCCGGCGAGGACGAGCCCCCGAAGGGGCCCGCACCTATCACCACAGCGGCGCACCTGTCCAACACGCAAGATCACCTCCGAACTGACCTAAGTTGTTGGAAAATCCTTGCGAACTCTGCAATGCACCGAAGCTGAGGGAACGGGCGGGGACATGAAGCGTGAGGAGCCCTACCGATGACCACAACCGTGTCCCTCACCCTGCTCGGCCTGGTGCTGCTCGCCGCCGTGATCCAGCGGGTCGCCGGGCTGGGACTGGGCATGCTGTTCGCGCCCTACGCGGTGGTGCTGATCGGGGCGCATCAGGGGATCATGCTCGCGAACTTCCTGGGCACCCTGATGCCATTGCTGCTGCTCCCACGGATCTGGGATCGGATCCAGTGGCGCACCGTGGCCTGGATCGGGCTGCCCGCCGTCGCGGTGATGCCGGGCGCGGCCTGGCTGTCCTCAGTCTCCCCGCCCGGCCCGCTGTACATCGTGACCGCGTCCCTGGTGCTGCTCAGCCTGCTGATCTCCGTGGCGCTGGTCCGGGTGAACACCACCGTGGATGGCCACGCCGCCCAGGTGATCACCGGGATCGGCTCCGGGCTCGGGACCGTGCTCGGCGGCGTCGGCGGCCCTGCCGTCACCGTTTACGCGGTGCTCTCGCGCTGGCCGGTGCTGCCGATGGTGGCGACGCTGCAACCGCTGTGGATCCTGATCTCCTCGGTGTCCTTCACCTCGAAGCTGGCCTGGGATGACGGCCAGGTCCCCGACCTGCCCTGGTGGATGTGGGCCGCGATGGTCGCCATCGTGATCGCCTCGATCTTCCTCGGCGAGGCGGTGCAGAAGCGGCTGCGCGAGCAGACCATCCAGCGCCTGGTGATGGTGCTCGGCTTCGTCGGCGCGGTGCTGGCGCTGGGAACCGGGGTGCGGCTGCTGGCGGGGTGAAGAGGACGGATCACCCCTGTCGGCGGGCCACCGTATGGGCAGAGCCGTGGATCGCAAACGTTCGACCTGAACGACCGCACACCGTCGACTGAACTGTCGCAAACCGCCGACCTGCCCCTCTCCGCACTCTGGCAGCACCTTGAGAACTCAGCCCCTCGAAAGGCCCACATGACCCCTCATCTCCCCCGCATCGGCATCGCCGGGGTCGCGATCGAGTCCTCCACCTTCACCCCGTACCGCTCCGGGGCGACGGATTTCGAGGTGCGCCGCGGCACCGCCGACATCCTGGACCGCTACCCCTTCGAGGTCCCGGCAGCGAACTACGTCGGCGTGCTCCATGCCCGCGCCCTGCCGGGCGGGCAGCTGGACCGCGAGGTCTACGAGGTGTGGAAGGCCGAGATCGTCTCCTGCCTCACCGCCGCCGTGGAAATCGCGCCGCTGGACGGCTTCTTCTTCGACATCCACGGCGCAATGAGCGTGGTGGGGCTGGACGATGCGGAGGGCGATCTGATCACCGCGATCCGTGCCGTGATCGGGCCGGACACCGTGGTGGGCACCGCGATGGACCTGCACGGCAACGTCTCCGAGATCCTGTTCGAGGCCTGCGACCTGCTGACCTGCTACCGCCATGCCCCGCACATCGACGCCTGGGAGACCCGCGAGCGGGGACTGCGGGACCTGGTGGACGCAACGATCAAGGTCGCCGCTGGCGGCCCGCGCCCGCACAAGGCGCTGGTGCACCTGCCGATCCTGCTGCCCGGGGAGAAGACCTCCACGCGCATCGAGCCGGCGAAGTCGCTGTACGCCCGGATCCCGGAGCTGACCGCCCGCGAGGGCGTGACCGATGTGTCCTACTGGATCGGCTTCGCCTGGGCGGACCAGCCGCGCTGCAAGGCCGCGATCGTCGCCTTCGGAGACCAGGCCGAGGCCGTCGACGCCGCTGCTCTGGAGCTGGCCAGCGCGGTCTGGGAGAAGCGCCATGACTTCGAGTTCGTGGCCCCCACCGGCACCTTCGAGGAGTGCCTCGAGCAGGCTGTGGCCTCCGAGCAACGCCCCTTCTGGATCTCGGACTCCGGCGACAACCCCGGCGCGGGCGGGGCCGACGACACCACCTACGCCCTCGCCCAGCTGCTGGCCCGGCCCGAGATCCGCTCCGGGCAGGCCAGTGCATTGATGGTCTCTCTGGTCGATCCGGAATCGGCCGACGCTGCGACCGCTCTCGGTGTCGGCGGGCGCGGAGAGTTCGTCGTAGGAGGGCAGATAGATACCCGTGATCCGGGCCCGGTGACGCTGCGCGCCGAGGTGATCGCGCTGGACGACGCACCGAACACGGGCCGTTCGGCAGCGCTGCGGGTGCTGGACGGTGACCGGGCGACGGGCCTGACCGTCGTGGTCACCGCCCGCCGCTCCCAATGGGCCACTCGCGACATGTTCGCGCGGCTGGGCCTGTCGATGACCGGCTTCGACATCGTCACCGTGAAGATGGGCTACCTCGAGCCCGATCAGTACGAGGCGGCCGCAGGCTGGCTGCTCGCGCTCACGCCCGGCGGTGTGGACCAGGACCTGCTGCGCCTCGGCCACTCCCGGATCGACCGCCCGATGATCCCCTTCGATGCGGAGATCCCTGCGCCGACAGCCGCCGACGTGGCGCGCGGGGGCGGGGCGTAGGCATCGCACGCCGGGCAGGCGTGATCGGCACAGTCGGCGTGATCGGCGCAGTCGGCGTGGCGTGATGGCGGGCCGAGCTGTTCCCAGGGAACTCCAGGCTCGGGCCCTGCGCGCACGGAGGTGGGGCACTCACCCTCGTACGGTGCCCGGACGACCGGGCACAGCCCCCATCGGAAGGACCGACTGTGAGCACTTTCCGCCGCCTCCTCGGCACCGCTCAGAAGGCCCTCGACGCGAAGAGCTCCGGCTCCGCCCGCTCCGGGCAGGGCTCCGACTGGCGCTCCCTCGTGCGCAGCGCCGCCGACTCCCTCACGGGAGACAGCAGCTCGAACTCGGCTCCGCGCCAGAGCGGACACACCTCCCCCGCGCCGGGCCACGCTCCTGCCCGGGGCCCCATTCCGTCAGCACATGGCTCCGCCTCGAGTGCTCCTCTCTCCGAGACGGACCGCCGCGCCATCGCGCGCTACGACTATCTGGTGCGCACTGCGGAGCCTGACCAGCTGGAACAGGTTCACCGCGAGGCCTTCGAAAAGCTCACCCCGCAGCAGCGCACCCAGCTGACGGCGACCATGCGCTCGGAGCTGCCCGAGAGCGAAATTCCCCGCACCGACGCCGCACAGGATCTCGCCCGCTCCGCCACCCGGCTCGGAGCGCTCGATCCCCGCAAGCTCACGCGCCTGCTGGGCCGCTCCGGCGGAGGCGGGCGCCGCGGTGCCGGCGCTGCCGCGGTGGGTGCCGGAGCCATCGGCACCGGGGCGCTCGGCGTCGGGGGCCTGCTGGCCGTGGTCGCCGGCGGCGCCGCCGTCACCTCCGTCGGCGGCTCGCTGCTGCAGAACGCCGTCGGCCAGGGCATCGACATCGACTCCCTGGCCCCCGACCTCGCGGGCGACCTCAGCGGCATGTTCGAGGGCGTCGAGGGAGTCTCCGGCATCGAGGACCTGCAGGGATTCACGGACTTCCAGGGGTTCGAGGGCATGCAGGGCGTCGACGGCATGGCCGACGGTGTCGGCGGGGCCGTCTCGGGAGCCGGGGAGCAGGTCTCCGGCATCGGCGACCGGATCTCGGACCTCGGCCTCGGGGACCTCTTCGGTCGCTGAGCCCGGGCTCGAGCGCTCCCCATGGCCCGTACGCCGCGGGATGGGAGGAGCGGAGTTCGCGCCCGGCGAATCCTCGGGCGATGTCCAGTGGCTCGCGATAACCTTTCGGTACGCCCAAGATGAGGCGCTCGCATGGAGCCGGGAGCAGTCGCAGGAGTGCACCGCCGGTCCGTGCCGGGTCCCTCGTCACCGCCTCGGGGAGGACAGCGGGAACCAGTGAGCGAAGAACGCGATCCGTCGGCCCCAGGGTCGAGCAGCGGAACCAGCAGCGGGGCCGGCAGTGAGAACAGCCGATTCCCCGATCCTTTCGCGCCTGCTTCCGGCGACTCCGACGCCCCACTTGACGCCGACCTCGACCCCGACGACTCGCTCTCTTTCGCCCCCGGGGACCAGGACCTGCCCTGGAAGGCCACCGCCGAGCGCCGCGATCTCTGGGGCCCGCTCGAGAAGCCGCTCGAGGGGAAGGTCCACTCCCCCCGCTCGAAGGCCGTCGGCCGGCCGCGCCGCTCACCGCTGGTGCGCTTCGGTGCGCCGCTGCTGCTGGGCGGCCTCGCCACGATCGCGACCGTGGTGCTGGGGCTCAGCACCGCCGTGGCCGGTCCCTTGCTGGTGCTCGCCGCGGCGGCGGGGATCGGCGTGGTGGCACTCGGCGGCAGCGCCCTGGTGCTGAACGCGCCGCGCCGCAGCGAGGATGAGCGCCCGGTGCTGGATGCCTCGGTCACCGGCAGCACTCGCACCGTGCTGGAGGGAATCCTGAAGGCGGATGCGGAGACCCGCGAGCGCAGCGCGCAGCTGCGACCCCGCGCCACCGTCCCCGGCGCCACCCCGGTGCTGGATGACGTGGACTCCCTGGTCAGAAGGATCGATGCGCTGGTCGCCTCCGAGCAGCTCCAGTCGCTGCGCCCGTCGGCCGCGGAGATCACCATGCTCGAGGGGATCGCGACCCGCTACGTTCCCGAGCTGGTCGATGCCGCGAGCGACACCCTCGGCTTCCTGCAGACCTTCGCAGGGTCCGCCCGGCAGGAGGCGCTCGATAACCTCGAGAACATCGACCAGCAGCTCGGGGTGCTGGCCGAGGGGGTCGAGCAGATCGAAGGCGACATCGTCGGCGGGGTCTCCCGCTCCCTCGAGGTCCACTCCGAGTTCCTGCGCACCCGCTTCGCCGACCAGCACCTGAACCCGATCATCGATGTCTGACCCGCGCCTGGCTGATCCACCCGGCCCGTGACAGCCCGCCTGACCCCCGCCGTCTGAACTGCCCGCACCGACTTCCACCCACCGCATCGCCCAGGAGGCACCGATGGACAAGCTGCAGCCGCCCACCCCCGAAGAAGAGATCACGCCCGCCGAGCCGATCGAGCAGATCAGCGACGACGACGCGGTCTCGGTGCTGCCCGATCTGCCCCAGGAGAAGGCGCAGGAGCTCGAGCAGCGGGCCGACGCCTGGGTGGATCAGGTCGCAGGGATGAACCCGCATTCGCAGGAGTTCACCGCGCAGGTCAACGCGCTCGGCGCGGTGGCTCGTCGGACCTTCGAGCGGACCAGCCAGACCTCCTCCCGCTTCATGCAGCAGTCGCTGCGGGAGTCGAAGGAGAAGGGCAATGCGCAGGAGTCAGTCGCGAAGTCCCTCTCCGAGCTGCGCACCACGATGGAGGACCTGGCCCCGAAGGACGAGACCTTCGCCGAGAAGGCACTCTCCTTCCTGCCCGGCCGCAACATCGCCAAGCGCTACTTCCGCAACTTCGAGTCCAACCAGGACCAGCTGGACCAGGTGCTCGGCGCGCTCTCCCGCGGCCAGGAGATGCTGCTGAAGGACAACGCCGAGCTGTCCGTGGAGCGTCGGGCGCTCTGGGAGGACCTCGCCGCGCTGCAGAAGGCCGCCTATCTGCTGCGCCTGCTGGATGACCGCACGGTGCGCCGGGCCGAGCAGACCCGCACCGAGGGCAAGGCCGCCGAGGCCGCCGCGCTCGAGAAGGACGTGCTGTTCGCGGTGCGCCAGCGCCGTCAGGACGTGGCCACCCAGATCGCCGTCACCGTGCAGGCCTACCTGTCGATGGGCCTGATCGAGGACAACAACACCAAGCTCCAGCAGGGGGTGGAGCGGGCCCGCACCACCACTGTCACGGCGCTGCGCACCGCGGTGATCACCGCCCAGGCGCTCGAGAACCAGAAGATCGTGCTGGACCAGATCGACGCCGTCAACCGCACCACCGACAGCCTCATCTCCCGCACCTCGCAGATGCTCGCGGACAACTCCGTGAAGATCCAGGAGCAGGCCGCGACCTCGGGCGTCTCCGCCGAGACGCTGCAGAAGGCGTTCGACAACCTGTTCGCCACCATGGACGGGATCGACACCTTCCGGACCAAGGCCAACGAGAACTTCCTGGCCACGGTCAACAGCCTCGAGCAGCAGGTGCAGCGCTCCCAGCCCTACCTCGAGCGGATGCAGAAGGAGCAGCCCGAGCACGCCGAGATCGAGAGCGCCAGCGCGATGGACCTGCTGGAGATCGACGACCAGAACTGAGCCCCCCGGGCTCTGGGTCAGAGGGCCGCCGGGTCGGAGCTGTCGCTCTCCGCGACAGGAGCCGGCCCGGCCTGCCCCTCGGGGAAGCCCGCCGCGACGGGAGCGGGCTTCCCTCGTTCCTTCACTGCATGTCGGTGCGGTGGAAGCGCAGGGTCATCGGAGCATCACCCAGGGTGAGCCCGTCCTGGGCAACGGCGGCGTCGGCGAGCTGGAAGGGCGCACCGATCTGCACCCGGGTGGCCCCCTCGGGCGCAAGCCACGCGGCCTCCGCGGGGCGGCGCACCGTAATGCTGCCTCCCGCCTCATCCCATTCCAGGCGGTCGATGATGATCCCGCCCCGGGCGCGCAAGCCCGTCACGGAGCCCTCTGCCGCCCACGCGGCGGGCAGTGCGGGAAGCACGTTCAGCGTTTCCCGTCCCGAGCCCAGCAGCATCGCGGCGACCAGGGCGGGCAGGCCGCCGCTGGGATCCAGGTTGAAGATGCTGCCGGCATCGTGCGTGGTAGTCAGCGAGGGGGTCCAGTGGTCCAGCGCGAGCCATTCCGCGCAGCGCAGTGCACTCTCGCCGTCTCCGAGGGCGGCGGCGGCCATGCCGAGCTGGACGAGGCCGAAGGCCATCTCCATCCGTCCGGGCGGTGCCACCGGATCCTCTGCGCGCCAGTCGATCTTGGCGGAGATGGACCGCGCCGCCGCCGCGCGCAGCTGAGCGGCGTCCTCCGACGTCCCGACGAACGCTTCATCCGCTTCGTACCAGAGCGGGTAGAGCTGCGAGGCGTGGCGGTGCGCATGGTTCTCGGGCCAGAGATCACCGATCCACTCCGCCAGGGAGCCGTCCTCCGCGATCCGATAGGGCGGGAGCTGCTCGAGGATCCGGGCCCATCGCTCATCGAGGCTGTGGTCCCCGCGGGCCTCACCCAGCAGCCAGGTGCAGCGCGCCGCGTCCCGGAGGATCGCCACGTCGACCGTCGCATCCGCGACCAGGGGCGATCCTCCGGGGATCGGGGAGTTCTCCGGGGAGTAGCTCGGGATGAGATGGCGCTGGCCATCCTCGGTCGTGACGGTCGCCGTCTCCGCGAAGTCGAGCACACCGTGGACCAGCTCCCACAGCTGATCATCGACCACAGAGCGGTCCCCCGTGGTCGCCACGATGTCGGCGGCGAAGCGGAGCACCCAGCCACCGCCGCCGGTCCAGAAGATGTGCGGGAAGGGCCGCCCGAAGTGATTCGCCCGGCCGTGGTTCGACATCCGTGCCGGCAGGAGCATCCCCTCGGCGCCGTAGATCCGCCGTGCGTTCTGGCGATAGTCCTCGAGATGGGGCAGGACCAGCCGCAGCAGGGACTGGGCCAGCTCGGGCGTTCCGGTCGGGATGAGGCTTGCGGCCCCGCCGTTCTGCACGTTCCCGTTCATCGTGAAGTCTGCAGACCACGCTGGGGACCAGGTGCCCTGCCAGACCCCTTGCAGGGTCGGCGGGAGCTCCCCGGTCGCGCTGATCGCATTCGCGCGGCCCGAGGCGTAGGCGACCTCGACGGCGCGTCGGCGCGCTGCGGCATCACCCTCGTGGGCAGCTCGCCAGAGCTCCTCCACGGTGGTGGGCTCGGAGCCTCCCGCGAGGCTCAGCAGGGAACGACGCACGAGCTCGCCGTGGGTGCTCGCCTGACGGTCCCGCAGCGCCTCCCAGTTCACGCTCTCCGGCGCCGCCGGTGCGCGGGCCGCCTCGTCGGCACCGTCCTGACGGTGCACGCCGCCCGGCGCGCTGACTTCCACGGCGATCTGGAGCATGCCGGGCGCGCCGGGGCCGGAGCGAAGAGCGCTGGTCAGGGTGGCGGCCTCGCGTGTCTCCGCCCACGGCTCTCGCCCCCGAAGCGTCGTGGCGGCATGCACAGCTGCGTCGGCTGTGCCGGCTGTGCCAGATGCGTCGGCCGCGTCGGACGCGTCAGCTGCGTCAGTTGCGTCGGCCGTGGCACGTGAGGAGACCACGAGGTGGCCCTGCTCCCCACCCGCGGCGGTGCTGCGAACGACGTCGAAGTAGCTCGGCGCACCCGTGATGGATGCCGCCTCCTTCTGAGCGGAGAGGCCGAGCTCCAGCTCCAGCTGCAGATCCCGCTCGGAGTCCAGGCGCACCCACACCTCCTCACCGTCCCGGGGCGCGAGGAGCGCAAGGGTGCAGCGACCGCCGGTGACGTCGTCCCATTCGATGCGCGCCTCGCCGTGCGCAAGGTCCATCACGCGGCGGACCAGCGTGCCCTGCGCGCCATGCAGCTGGAGGGTCGCGCAGATCCCCAGCGGATCGGTCCAGATGAGCCCGTCATCGAAGCCGGCCGCTCGTGCCGCCTGCGTCAGGAGCTCGCCGGCCTGCTCGCCATCTCCGGCCCGTACGGCATCTCGGAGGGAGTCGAGCGCCGGCGCGATCTGGGGTGCGTGCGGATGAGGATTCGCCGGCAGGAAGAACCGCTCGTGGGCGAGGGAGACGGTCAGCGCCTCGATCTCTCCGAAGGCCAGCGCACCGACCCGGCCGCTGCCGACGATCAGCCCCTCACCCCACTCCGGCCCCGGGGTCCGGGTGTGCCAGACCAGCGACGGCTCCCCCACAGGGTCCTTCTGATCAGGTCGGTTCGTCATCGATGCTCCTTGTGTTCACACGTCATGGGGGTCTCCGCCAGGCCGGCACCACTCCGGCACGCACCGCTCCGGCAGGCACGGCTCCGGCAGGCACAGCTCACAGCGAGCACGGTCCAGCTCGCGGACACAGCGGTGGCGGTCGCCGACATCCCGGCCACCGCCACCACTGTGTCCCGCTGGGTCTCTCTCACCGGAACTGTCTCACCGGATCTGTCTCACCGGGTCAGGCGTCGTACGCCGCCTGCCAGATCTCGAGGTATCGCTCGGACCCGAGTCCGGCGAGCCCGTCGACGTACGCCTGCCACTCGGCATCATCGTTGGGGTCGCGGACTCCGCTGACGAACTCCGCCGTGGCCGTGGCGACGTTGCTCTCGATGTTCGTCGTCAGCGTCGAGAGCTCGCGGGAGTCCTCCTCCGGGATCCACAGATTCCAGAACGGGAACATCGCGTCGGTCTCCTTGCCCTCATACAGCGCTGTCGCCTCGAAGAGGCGGCGCTCGCCGCCTTCGACGGTGTAGATGTCCGTCGCGTTGACCTGGCTGTTGCGGAATTCATTCGTCTCGAAGACCTGAGCCATCGGGCCCCAGTTGCCGTTGAAGTCTGCCGGGTTCTCCTCATCCTGTGGGATGTCGAAGAGTGACGGGGTCAGCTCGGGATCGAGAGCGACGTCGCCCTCCTCCGGCATCGCCCAGCCGATGCCCTCCTCACCGAACTCAGCCCGGACGTGACCCTCATCGCTGAAGATGTAGTCCATGATCTCGACGATCTTCTGCTGCTTCGCCTCATCCGCCGCGCTGGTGACCACGAAGGTGGCACCCGGTGAGCTCGGGAGGATATAGGTCGCGGCCTCACCGGCAGCACCGTTCAGCGGCGGCATCGGCTCGTACTGCTTGTCGCGCTCGTCCTCCTGGCCGAGGGTGAGCAGCATCCCGAGGTGCATACCGCTCATGCCACCGACCAGCACACCCTGGGCGGAGTTGCCCGTCGACTGCATCGTGTCGGGACCCTGCGAGAAGGACGCCGGATCGATGAGGCCGGCCTCCCACATCTTGTTGAGGAACTTCAGCCCCTCCCGCCACCCGTCCTGCGCGGTCTGCATCTGGACGGTGTCACCCTCCAGGCCCAGGGAGATGGGCTGACCGGTGCCGGTGTTGAACGAGTTGTAGATGAAGGCGTTCATGATGAACGGGACCAGCGACGGCTGGGTGCTGCCGGTCAGCGGAATCTCGTCCGCTTCACCGTTGCCGTTGGGATCCTGCGTCTTGAACGCCATCATCACGTCGAAGAACTCATCGGCCGTGGTGGGCATCTCCAGGCCGAGGGTGTCCAGCCAGGTCTGGTTGATCCAGAACTTGGACGGGTAGGAGCAGTGGTAGCAGTCGTTCCACTGCGGCAGTCCCCAGATCGTCCCGTCCGGTGCCCGCGTCAGCTCATCGAAGCCGGGCTCAGCCTCGAGCGCGGCTTTGATGTTGGGGGCGTTGTTGTCGATCAGATCGTTGAGGGGAACGATCACGCCCTGGTCTCCGTAGCGCTGCAGCTCGGCGCGGCTGAACTGCGAGGCCCAGGGAACGAGCATGTACGCATCGGGAAGGTCCCCGCTGGCGAGCGAGACCTGGCGCGCCTCCGTGGCCGCGGAGGATTCGTAGGACGTCGTCTGGAACTCGATGTCGACGTCGAACTTCTCCTCGAGCTCCAGGGTGAAGGAGTTCGTGTTGAGGTCCATGATCCCGGCCTGCGACGCGAAGATCGTGATCGTCCCGGGGTCGCTCGTGCTCGCTGAGGAGCATCCCGCCGCCACGAGGCCCATCGCCGTGACCGCGGCCAGCGCGGCCAGGGATCGTCTCGGCCTCGCGGGGGAAAGCCTCCTGCTGCGTGATCGTGTGAACACCATTGTCACCTTTCTTGCCATAGCTCACCTCGGCACTTCACGGTGAGTTCGATGAGATGCCGACGGTCGTCGGACTCAACCCTTGACTGCGCCGATCATGATTCCTTTGGAGAAATAGCGGGCGACGAAGGGATAGATCAGCATGATCGGCACCGTCGAGATCACGATCAGCGAGTATTTGAGCAGATCCGCCACCCGCTGGCGCTCTATCTGAACCCCCGCGTCCATTCCCGGACTGCCCTGGTTCAGGATGAGAATGTTCCGCAGGACCAGCTGGAGCGGATAGAGGCCCGGATCGCGGAGATAGAGCAGGGCGTCGAAGTAGGAGTTCCACTGGAAGATCGCGTACATCAGGGCGATCACCGCCAGCAGCGGCTTCGACAGCGGGAGCACGACGGACCAGAGGAATCGCAGATCACTCGCACCGTCGAGCTGGGAGGCCTCGTTCAGCTCGTCCGGGATCGACGAGCGGAAGAACGCCATCGCGATGATCACCTGCCAGACGCCGACGGCCTGCGGCAGGACCAGGGCCCACCGCGTGTCCAGGAGGCCGAGACTCTGCACGACCAGGTAGGTCGGGATGAGCCCGCCCGCGAACAGCATCGTGAAGATGACCGCCAGGATGATTCCGCGGCGACCCCAGAAGTCCAGGCGGGAGAGCGGATAGGCGAGCGCCACCGTCAAGGTCAGGCTGATGGCGGTGCCGCCCACGGTGTACAGGAGCGAGTTCGCGAAGCCGCGGAGGATCGTCGAATCGCCGAGCGTGCGGGAATACCCCTCGAGGGTGAAGCCGACGGGCCAGAACGACACCCTCCCCGCGGACACTGCCAGCGGGTCGCTGAAGGAGCTGGCGAGGATGTTGAGCAGCGGCAGGAGCACCGCGAGCAGGAAAGTGGTGAGCAGGATGTAGACGCCCACCATGAAGACCCGGTCGACGAGCGGGTCCCTGATGTGCACGGGACGCCGCTTGCGGCGTGGCTCTTCCACCTTGGCGATGGATTCCGCAGGGATCGACGTCACCATAGTCCGCTGCCCGTCACTCTCTTGGAGAAGTAATTCACGCTCAGCAGCAGCACGAGGTTGATGACGGCGTTGAAAAGGCCGATGGCTGCCGCCTGGCTGAAGTCCGCATTCAGCAGGCCCACCTTGTACGTATAGGTGGCGATGATCTCGGATTGCGAGAGATTCAGAGAGTTCTGGAAGAGATAGACCTTCTCGAATCCGATCGCCATCACATTCCCGACCCCCAGGATCAGGATGATCATCGCCGTCGGCAGGATCCCAGGGATATCCACATGGCGGATCTTCTGCCAGCGGCTCGCTCCATCGATCCGTGCCGCCTCATACAAGGAGATGTCGATCCCGGCCAGAGCCGCGGTGTAGATCACCGCCGAATACCCCACCGACTGCCACACATCGGTGGCGACGTAGATGTGCCGGAAGAAGTCCGGCTCGCTGAGGAAGTCGATCGACCCCATCCCGAAGAAGGACGTGATTCCGCTGACCGGGCCGAGCCTCGGCGAGAGGAGCAGGATCGTCATCGACACCACGACCACGGTGGAGATGAAGTAGGGCGCGTAGGTGATCATCTGCACGGTCTTGGCGAAGAACCGCACTCGCACCTCATTGAGCGCCAGCGCCAGGATGATCGGCAGCGGAAAGCTCACGATGACCACATAGGTGGAGAGGATGAACGTGTTCTTCACGATCGTCCCGAACATGGGATTCGAGAAGAAGCGCTCGAAGTGCTCGAAGCCCACCCACTCACTCCCCCAGACCCCGGCGATGGGGTTGTAGTCCTTGAACGCGATGACCGCGTTCGCCATGGGGATGTACTTGAAGATCGCGAAGTACGTGAGGGGCACGAGGATCAGCAGGTAGAGCTGCCAGTGCTGACGGAAGCTGCGCTTCGCCGTCCTCCAGCGCTTCGAGCCTCGGTCCTTCTGCGCGGTGCGGGCGGGCGGTGGCGCCTCATCGCTGTCGGGCAGCCCGGTCAGGGTCTGGACCATCTCAGGCCTCCCCGGCGTCGCCGTCGACGCACCTGTCGAGGTCGTCCTCCAGCTGGGTCGTCGCGGTCATCATCGTCCGTTCCACTCCGTATCGGCTACATCACCGGCCCCAGAGTAAAGATCTGATGATTACTCGTCAAGCCCTCTCCCACGAAGATCGGACGGTGGATCGCGGCCCGGGGCTACGACCTGGCTCAATACGGCCATATAGAGCAGAAGCGCTCGTCGCAAGAGGGCCCATAAGGCATGTCGAGCACCAGAAAGAGACACGATCGCCTTCAATCATCTGATCAATGCGCGCCCGTCCGCTGATCACCCCGTGCACCTCCTGCGCCGTCCGCGGGCTCGAAAGCAGAGCCCGGAGCGGTCGCGGGCGGGCTACGATGCGGGGATGCTGAAGCGATCCGATCTCGTCATCGACGGGATCATCGAACTGGTCTCGAGCGGAGACCTGGCCCCTGGCGACCGCCTCCCCATCGAGAAGGAACTCTCCGAGAAGCTGGGGGTGTCGCGCGGGACTCTCCGGGAGGGCGTCCGGGCCCTCTCAGCCATGGGCGTCCTCGAAGTCCGCCAGGGGTCCGGAACCTACGTGACCGCCCTCGACCTCTCGCGGATCCTGGTTCCCGTCACCACGGTGATCGACCTGCAGACGGCGCATCATTCTGCCGACCTCCAGCAGGTCAGGAAGGTGCTCGAGATGGAGTCGGCCTTTCTGGCCGCCACCCGGATGACGGCAGAGCAGCTCGCCGAAGCCGAGGCGATCCTGGCGAGCGTGGAGTCCCTGACCGACGCGCAGGGCTCGCCGACCGCACGCGAGCAGTTCCTCGACGCAGACCTCCGATTCCACAGCCTCATCGCGTCGGCCAGCGGAAATCCCCTCCTCGAATCGCTCCTCACCGCGGTGAGCGGCCGCACCGCCCGCACCAGGCTCTGGCGAGCGGTGCTCCAGGAGAACGTCCAGCAGCACACCCACAACGAGCATCGAGCGATCCTCCGGGCGCTCCAGCGCCGAGATCCCGATGGTGCCCGGCTCTTCATGGGTGCGCACATCCATGCAGTGGCCGACTTCGTCGCCGACCTCGAGACCTGAGCCCACTCCGTTCGCAGGCCGTCGTGACGCAGCGCCGGGGCTCGTCGACGTCGTGCCCGCAGCGACATAAAGGTCTGATGAGTTCTGGACTGCCTCGCCCGCCCGGGATGGCCCGCCAACACCGTTCCGCCCTGCACTGATTACGCTAACCTCTCGATCTATGCAGGCCAGTGCTCATTTGTCTGCCCCTTCTGGCCGCCCGCCCCGTACGTTCGCACCCATGCGCGGCGGGCGTGTTGACAGCTCCTAGGCGCCGACCTACCCTTAATCATCTGACCTTTGGGCGAAGCTCGTGGTTGTTGCGGAGGAGCGGAGGCCCGTACCTCACAGCAGGGCTGGCGCGCTTGGCGAGCTGAATGGCACCGGGGATATTCTCGAACCAGACTGCGAGCCCCGATCCCTGCGAGCTCGATGATCTTCTGCGACATGCGCGTCGCATCGCAAAGGCCTCCGACGCGGTCGAGCGGGGCGACGTGGTGCGGAACCAATTCCGCCGCGCTGGCCCGCGTCCCTCGAAGAAAGCACGATAGGAGAGACAGCAATGCTGGCATGCGTCAAGAGGGCGTCCGGTGAACTCGTCGTCGAGCAGCGCCCGCAGCCGGAGGCCGCCACCGGTGAGGTCGTCATCGATATCGCCTACGGCGGCATCTGCGGCTCCGACCTGCACTACTTCCACGACGGGGCGGCCGGAGAGTTCACGATCACCGAGCCGCTGGTGCTCGGCCACGAAGTCGTCGGCCGCATCGCCGCGCTGGGAGACGGCGTGACGGGGCTGGCGCTCGGACAGTCCGTGGCAGTGCACCCGGCGGAGGTCTGCGGCGAGTGCGCCGCGTGCCAGGAGGGCCAGCCTCATCTGTGCCGTGCCAGCCGCTATCTCGGCTCAGCCGCGCACACCCCGCATATCCAGGGCGGCTTCACCGAGCAGCTCGTGGTGGCCGCCGAACGGGCGTTTCCACTGCCGGCCGGGATGACGCTGCGCCGTGCCGCGCTGGCCGAACCGTTCAGCGTCGCCTATCACGCAGTGCGCCGCGCGGGGGACCTCGCTGGCAAGACGCTGCTGGTCACAGGTGCCGGCCCGATCGGCAGCCTGGCCGTCGCCGCGGCCAAGCAGGCTGGCGCCGGCACGATCATCACCTCCGATCTCACCGACCATGCCCTGGGCCTGGCCGAGCAGATGGGCGCGGACGTCCTGGTGCGCGCGGACCAGACCGAGCCGCACGAGCATCCGGGGCAGATCGACGTCGCCATCGAAGCCTCGGGGACAGCCGCTGGGCTGAACAGCTGCATCCGCGCCGTCCGCCCCGGTGGGCGGATCGTGCAGGTCGGCATCCTGCCGCCCGGCACCACCGCGATCCTCGGCAATGCCCTGGTGAACAAGGAGATCCAGCTGCACGGCTCGTGGCGCTTCCACACCGAGTTCGCCGACGCCATCGCGCTCCTGGCGAGCGACATCGATCCCGAGCCGCTGATCTCCCACGAATTCGACCTGGTCGACGCGGAGCTCGCCTTCCGCACGGCCAGTGACCGCAGCAGCGCCAGCAAGGTCCTGCTGCGGATGAACCCAGAGCCCGCGGACTCATCGGACGTCTGAGCTAGGCTCAAGCCTCCACTGCACATCCTCAGCTCGGAGGCTCCTGATGCCGGCTCCGTCCACGACTCCTGCTCCGGACCGCGTGAGCTCCGCTGCCGGGGGCCGGCGCTGATGGCCTCCACCGTCACCGACCGCGCGATCAGCGCGATCAAGCAGATGGTGGTCGACGGGACGCTGAAGCCCGGCGACCGCCTGCCCACCGAGGCTGAGCTGTCCGAGACGATCGGCGTCTCCCGCAACTCCCTGCGGGAAGCGGTCAAGGCCCTGTCCGTGATCCGGGTGCTCGATGTGCGCCAGGGAGACGGCACCTATGTGACCGCGCTCGAGCCCGAGCAGCTGCTGGAATCCCTCGCCTTCGTGCTCGACCTCCACCAGGACTCCAGCTACGTCGAGATCCTGGAGATCCGACGACTGCTCGAACCCGCCGCGGTCGAGCAGGCCTGCCCGCACCTGACCGATGAGGACTTCGCGCAGCTCGAGCAGACGATGGAGGATCTCGACGCCAGCTCGAGCGTCGAGGCGCTGGTCGCCGCGGATATCACCTTCCACAAGCTGATCAACCGGCGCTGCCCCAACGACTACCTCAGCTCGTTGCTGGACAGCCTCGCCGGCTCCACCGCGAGGGCCCGCGTGTGGCGCGGCCTGACCGACGACTCCTCCGCGGAGCGCACCCTTGCCGAGCATCGGCGGATCCTGGACGCGCTGCGAGCCCGTCGCCCCGACCTCGCCCGCACCTACGCGGCGGCGCATGTGGCCGGGGTCGAATCCTGGCTGCTGCACCAGGGGGAACCGCCGACGGAGTGAGCCGGACGGAGCCCGGAGACCCCGCAGCACGGGAGCACGCGGCATCGCACCGCGGAGCACCTGGCGGGCGCGATCAGGTCGGATCCGCCCCGCCCAGCCGTCGGTAGACCCGCTCCGCGGTCCCGTGCGTGACGGCGCGAACATCGGCCGCTGACCAGGTGCGCACATGCGCGAGCACGCGAGCGAAGCCGCTGCCGAGATCCAGCGGCGTCGGCGCGATCGGCCAGTCCGAGCCGACCATCAGCCGCTCGGCCCCGAACAGCTCCAGCGCGAGGTCCGCTGCCGCGGAGAAGTCCCCGTTCCCGCTGGTGGCGAGCCCGGAGACCTTCGCGACGACGTTCGGGCAGGCGGCGATCGCTGCGAGCTGCGCCTGCCAGCGCTCCATCACCGGGGCATCCCCGAGCGGAGGCTTGCCCAGGTGGTCGAGCACCACGGTGAGTCCGGGATGCCGCTGCGCCACGCGGACCACCTGCGCCATATGGCGCTCGAAGGCGTCGGGGACATCGAGCGGGAGGCCGGCCGCGGCCAGCAGCTCGAGCGACTGCGCGACCTCGGGGAGGTCCAGGAACCCCGGGTCGGGGTCGTCGTGGACCAGATGCCGGATACCGACGAGGTGGTCGGTGCGGCGCGAATCGGCGAGCGCCTCCCGCACCGCGGCAGGGTCTCGCAGCGGCAGCCAGCCCACGACGTCCGCGCGGGCGATGCCTTCCCCGCCCTGCCCGGACTCCGCTGCATGGGCCTCGATCGCGCGGGCGGTGCGTTGGAGGTGGGCGGTGTCCTCGGGGGTGTCGTCGGCCTGGACCAGGATCACCCGGGTGACGCCGAGTTCGCGCAGGCCGGGGCGCACCTGATCGATCTCGACCGTGCGACGCAGCTCGGGGGCGGCGCCGCCGAGCCAGGCGTAGGGGCTCTCGGCGAGGTCCCACAGGTGCAGGTGGGTGTCGGTGACCGGCTCAGCGGGCACCATCGTCGGCCCCTCCGGTGACGGCACCGGGATCGGTCCGCTCCACATCTGCCCAGGCCGCGGCAGGGATCTCGGTGTTCATCCGCTCGGCGTTGGAGTGCACCTGGGCGGCGGTGCGCATCCCCAGCACCACGGAGGCCACGGCCGGATGGCGCAGCGGGTACTGCACGGCCAGGTCCGGGAGGGTGACGCCGTGCTGCTCGGCGATGGTGGCGAGCTCCCGGGCGCGGGCGAGCAGCGCGGCGGGCGCCGGGGCGTACTCGTAGGTGGCGTTCTCGGGGACCTGGTGCTGGGCGAGCAGCCCCGAGTTGAACACGGAGACCGCGACGATCCCCACATCGTGCTGCAGGCATGCGGCGAGCAGCTCCTCGGCGCCGGCCTGTTCGAGCAGGGTGTACCGGCCCGACAGCATCACCAGGTCGATCAGCCCGGTGCGGACGGCGCGCAGCAGCACCGCCACGTCCTTGGAGCCGACGCCGACGGCGCGGACGAGCCCCTCGTCCCGCATGCGGGACAGGGCCGGCAGACCGTCGGTGAAGGCCTGCTCCGTCGGCCCCTCCTCCGGGTCGTGGGCGAACAGGATGTCCACCCGGTCCAGGCCCAGCCGCTCGAGGGACTCGGCGTGCGAGCGGCGCACCCCGGCCTCGGAGAAGTCCCACTGGCGCACGTGGTCATCGGGCACGGCGAAGGCGTTGTCCAGGTCGTCGCCGGTGCCGGGGCCGGGCAGCAGCAGGCGCCCCACCTTGGTGGAGACCAGGTACTCCTCGCGCGGGTAGCCGGCCAGGCGCTGCCCGAGGCGGCGTTCGCTGGTGCCGATCCCGTAGTGGGGTGCGGTGTCGAAGTACCGGATCCCGGCATCCCAGGCAGCGGCGACCGCGCCGTCGGCCTCCTCCTCGGAGGTGACGCGGTAGAGGTTGCCGAGCTGGGCGGCACCGAAGCCGAGCCGCGGCAGCTGGAGCGGTGGGCCGCTCGGTGCCGATCCGTCGGCCGACGGGTGCAGCGGCGGGAGGGCGCTCATGCGTTCCCCGTCCCGGGGGCCTGCGACGGCAAGGACCAGACGGGACGGATCCCGGAGTCCTCGCCGCCGTAGTCGTCGGCCACCTCGAGGTACTGGTTGATGTGCTCCTGCCAGCGGAGGTTCACCGGATCCTCGGCGAGCTGCCGACGCATAGTGCGATAGTCCTCGACCTCGACCAGGTGGAAGATGTCGCGGCCGTCGCGCCAGATCCGCCAGGCGTGCACCCCGGCCGCGCGCAGGGCGGCGTCGAGCCCGCCCGGGATGCGAGCGTGCTCGCGGTCGTAGTCCGCCTCATGCCCTTCGGCGATGCGGGTGTGCAGAGCGATCTGTTCCATGGAAGTGGTGCCTCTCAGTACGCGACGGTAGGGGCGGGAGCTGGCGCGGGCGGGGCTGGGCTGGGCTGGGCTGGGCTGGGGTCAGCGCAGGGCTGGGGCGGGATCTGAAGTCGATGCAGCCTGCTCCCCTGCCCAAACGGGCCCGTCCGGGAAGACGTGCTCGGCGATGGACTGCGCATGCATGCGCGCGCCATTGCCAGGCTGCTCGGGCGGCATGTACGAGCCGTTCTGGATCCGCACCGGCACCTCGAAGTGCTCGTGGAGGTGGTCCACGAATTCGATGCGTCGGCGCTCATCGTCCCCCGCGATCGCGACCGCGTCCAGGAACGCCAGGTGCTGGACCATCTCGCACAGCCCGACGCCCCCGGCATGGGGGCACACCGGCACCCCGAACTTCGCGGCGAGCAGCAGGATCGCGATGTTCTCGTTGACGCCGGCGACGCGGGTGGCGTCGGCCTGCAGCACGTCCAGGCCCTTCGCCTGCAGCAGCTGCTTGAACAGCACCCGGCTCGCGCCCTGCTCGCCGGTGGCGATCCGCACCGGGTGGACGGCCTCGCGGATCGCGGCGTGGGCGAGGATGTCATCGGGGCTGGTGGGCTCCTCGACCCAGTACGGGTCGTGCGGGGCCAGCGCCTGGATCGCGGCGATCGCCTCGGCGGTGCCCCAGCGCTGGTTCGCATCGATCGCGATCGGGAAGCCAGGGCCCATCACCTCGCGAGCGATCCGCATCCGGCGCTCGTCATCGGCGGCGTCGGCCCCGACCTTGAGCTTCACCATCTCGAAGCCGTCCTCGCGGGCCTCGCGCAGCAGTCGGGTGAGCTTCTCATCGCTGTAGCCGAGCCAGCCGGGGGTGGTGGTGTAGGCGGGAACGCCGTGCTCGCGCAGCGCGGCGATCCGCTGCTCCTTGCCCTCGGCGCCGCGGCGCAGGATCGCCAGCGCCTCCTGGCGGGTGAGCGCGTCCTCAAGATAGCGCAGGTCCACCAGGTCCAGCAGCTCCTCGGGGCTGAGCGAGGCGAGGGTGAGCCAGAGCGGGCGCTGCTCGCGCCGGGCCCGCAGGTCCCACAGGGCGTTGACCACGGCGCCGATCGCCATGGTCATCACTCCCTTCTCAGGGCCCAGCCAGCGCAGCTGCGAATCGTGGGTGAGCTCGCGGTACATCCCGCCGAGGTCGGCGAGGACCTCCTCGACGTTCCGGCCCACCAGGTGCGGGGCCAGCACGGCGATCGCGGCGCTCTGGACATCGTTGCCGCGGCCGATGGTGAACACCAGCGCGGTGCCCTCGTCGGGGGCGTCGGTGCGCAGGCTGAGGTAGGCGGCGGAGTAGTCCGGGTCCGGGTTCATCGCGTCCGAGCCGTCGAGGCTGCGGCTGGTGGGGAAGCGGACGTCCTGGACGTCGAGAGCGGTGAAGGTGCTCATCGGGTGGTTCCTTCGCGGGTGGTCGACGAGGCGGGGATGAAGCGGGTGCTCTGCGCGCCGAGGCCGTCGATGCCCACCTCGGCCACGTCTCCGGCCTGCAGGTACGGGAAGCGGCCGGAGAGCGCGACGCCCTGCGGGGTGCCGGTGTTGATGAGGTCCCCGGGCGAGAGCACCATGTACTGCGAGAGGTGCTGGATGATCTGGGCGACGGAGAAGATCATGTCCGCGGTGGAGGAGTCCTGGCGGGGCTCACCGTTCACGGTGGACCACAGCCGCAGCGCCTGCGGGTCAACGTCGCCGGCCGGGATCAGGGCCGGGCCCAGCGGGTTGAAGCCGCGGGAGTTCTTGCCCTTGGACCACTGACCGCCGGACTCGGCCAGCTGGTAGTCCCGTTCGGAGAGGTCGTGGCTGGTGACGTAGCCGGCGATGACGTCGAGCGCGGACTGCTCATCGGGCAGGTAGGCGGCCTCGGCGCCGATGACCACGCCCAGCTCCACCTCCCAGTCGACCTTCTGCGCGCCCGGCGGGATCTCTACCTCGTCATGGGGGCCGACGACGGTGTTGGGGTGCTTGTGGAACAGGATCGGCACCGCCGGCGGCTCGGCCCCGGACTCCGCGGCATGCGCGGCGTAGTTCTGGCCGATGCACAGCACCGCCATCGGCCTCGCGATCGGAGCACCGATCCGCTCGTTCGCAGCACCCTCCCAGACCGGCAGCTCCCCCGCGGCGAGCGCCTCGCGCACCCGAGCGATGCCACCGCTGGCGAGGAACTCGCCGTCGATGTCCCCGGTGAGGGCCTCGAGCCGATAGGTCACCCCCTCGGAGACGACAGCCGGCTTCTCCTGGCCCACCGGGCCGAGACGTCGCAGTTCCACGGACACTCCATTCGAGATCGGGCGCTGATGGGTTCGCTGCCGACGAGAGCCCGAGCCTCGTCGATCCACCCAATCATCCTATCTCTTCAGGTGCGGAAGCAACCCCTACGAAGCTTTGACTCCACCCCGAACGTCGGGCCCCGGCGCAGATAAAGCCGAAGCACGTGGAGTCATACGCCTGCAGGGACCCGACTTGCCCCGACCCACGGCCCTGGATAGTCTGCGTCACGCTACCCCAATCATCGGGCCAATACTGATGTGCCCGTGATCCACTCGATGAAGAGCACTACGAGGAGCAGCTTGTGAAGTCGTCACCCACCCTGGTCGCTGAGCCGACCGAATCGGCGGGCCGGGAGCGCACCTTCCTGCACCGCGGCATGCGCCTGCCGTTCATCCTGATCGTCACCTGCTTCGCAGCATGGGGCGTGCTCAACAACATGACCGACCCCCTGGTCTCGGTCTTCAGCTCCGTGTTCTCCATGGGCGCGTTCCAGTCCTCACTGGTGCAGTTCGCCTTCTACGGGGCCTACTGCGTCCTTGCGATACCGGCCGCCTGGATCAACTCCCGCCTCGGCTACAAGGGCGGGGTGCTGATCGGCCTGCTGATGGCATCGTTCGGCGGATTCCTCTTCCTCCCGGCATCGCAGATCATGACCTACTCGATGTTCCTGGTCGCTCTGTTCACGCTGGCGGCCGGCCTGTCCATCCTCGAGACGTCCGCCAACCCCTACGTGATGGCCATGGGTCCGCAGGCCACCGCCACTCGTCGGCTGAACTTCGCCCAGGCGTTCAACCCAGTGGGGTCGAACCTCGGAGTGCTGCTGGCCGCGATCTTCATCCTCCCCCGCGTGAACCCCTCCACCGCCGAGGAGCGCGCCGCTCTCCCCCAGGCCGAGCTGGAGGCCGTCCGCTCGGGCGAGCTGCAGGCGGTGATGGGTCCGTACATCAGCCTGGCAGTGGTCCTGGCGATCATTGCGATCGCCATCGCTGTGGTCCGCGTCCCCAAGAATCCGTCCCTGATGGCAGACGCCAAGAGCACCCAGAAGCAGCTGCCCGGCTCCCGGCTGCTGCGCCTGCTGAGGAATCGGCGCTATTCCTTCGGAGTCGTCGCCCAGTTCTTCAACATCGCCGCGCAGACCTGCATCTGGACCTTCACCCTGCACTACATGATGGAGACGCTCGGGGTGAACGACACCCAGGCGGGATACTGGCTGCAGGCCTCCTTGGTCGTCTTCCTGATCTCGCGCTTCGTGATGGTCGGCCTGATGGGCCGATTCGATGCCCGCAAGCTGATGGTCCTGATGTGCGTGCTCGGCACGGTGCTCTCCGTGCTGGCGGTCGTCACCGGAAATGTCGTCGGTGCGGTCGCGATCGTCCTGCTCAGCGCGTGCATCTCGCTGCTGTTCCCCACCATCTACGGCATCGCGCTGGAAGGGCTGGGACAGGACACGAAGTACGGCGCCGCCGGCCTGATCATGGCGATCGTCGGAGGAGCGCTCATGCCGCTGCTCCACGGCTGGGTGATCGACATCAGCTCCGCGCAGGTCAGCTACCTCGTGGTGACCTTCTGCTTCCTCGTCGTCGCGGCCTACGGGATCTATGTCCTCCGCACACCGAGGCCCGCCCCGGTGAGCGAGGACGCTGCCTGACGTCCTCGCGGACGCCGCCCCACCACCCTGCAAGACCACAGATTCGACGAGGAGAACACCCCATGACCGCAGTGCTGGATCCTGAATTCGCCGGCCTCAAGGCCCTGGTCACCGGAGGCGGTGCGGGAATCGGCGCCGCCACTATCAGAGCTCTCCAGGCCCGCGGCGCGAGCACCGCCGCCCTCGACCTGGATCCCTCCGGTGCTCCGGAGGGCGCTCTGCAGATCCAGGTGGACGTCACCGATTCTGCCGCCGTCACGGCGGCCGTGGACCGGGCCGCCGCTGAGCTCGGCGGGATCGACATCGTCATCAACAACGCCGGCATCGGCGCCCAGGGCCAGGTCGATGCGAATGATGACGCCGAATGGGCGCGCGTGCTCGACGTCAACGTCATCTCGGTGGCGCGTGTGACAGCCGCCGCGCTCCCTCACCTGCGCCGCTCCACGGCTGCTGTCGTGGTCAACACCGCTTCCATCGCCTCGATGCTGGGGCTGCCCGAGCGGGTCCTGTACTCCGCCTCGAAGGGTGCCGTGCAGTCGATGACCCTGGCGATGGCAGCAGACTGGGTGGGCGAGGGCATCCGCGTGAACGCCGTGGTGCCCGGCACCGCGAACACCCCCTGGATCGGTCGCCTGCTCGAGAAGGCCGACGACCCTGACGCCGAGCGCGCCGCCCTCAACGCCCGCCAGCCGCACGGCCGCATGGTCGAGCCCGAGGAGGTCGCCGAGGCGCACTGCTATCTCGCCTCACCGCGCAACCGCTCCACGACCGGAGTCCTGCTGCCGATCGACGGCGGGATGACGAGCCTGCGCACCCGCAGCTGAGCTGCAGGTGCTCAGGGCTCGGTCGGCGGGCGGAGCACGGCTGCTCGCCTCATCGCCAGGGTGTCGCTCGTGGTCTGTCAGTGCTGCTCGGGCGGCTCGGGATCATCGTCTTCCGGCTGTCGCGCAGCTGATGCAGACAGGAGGAGGCCTGCCGTCACGCCGACTGCGATGCCCAGGCCGATGCCGATCGGCATCCCGAACACGAAGTTCTCGAAGAGGAACTGACCGATGACGAGGCCGACGCCGGCCCCGAAGCTCAGTCCCAGAGCGATCCCCAGACCGATGTATCTGAGCCGCCTCTCCTCCGGGGTCTCCGGGGTGGGCGCCCCGGAGGTCTCGTCGTCCTGATCCTGCATCGTCTGACCCTCTTTCGCGCGGTGGATCCTTGCCGTCACAGATCGGTAGGCAGGTGGTTCTCCTCTGCCCGGCGCACGATCTCCCGGTCGTTCGCATCTGCTCGGCGTGTTCCGATCGCTGCGCCGACCGCGATCCCGACACCGAGCCCGATTGCCCCTCCATACGCGAAGTCTCCCGGCAGGGCCATGCCGAGGAGCTGGCCGACCGCGCCGAAGAACGCCACGCCCAGGATGATCCAGAGGGTGAGGATCCCGCCTCGGCTCGCCGGCCCTGCCGAGCGCTGCTCGATTCCCTCGCGGTGCTCCTGGTGATGATTCGGCGTCGTCATAGCTCGCTCCTCAGGTCTGGGACCTCCATGTGATCAGAGTCAGCCGTGACGGGACACCGACTTTCGTCGAGCCTGGCCTCGAGGGCAAGAGCCGTCGGATCCTGCGCAGCGCTGTCAGTCGGTACGGCCGCGCAGCACCTCGTACACGATCGAGTCGTCGCGGCGATCCCAGCCCAGCTCGCTGCCGCGCTGGTAGATCTGCTGGGCCGAAGCTGCGAGCGGCACCTCCTGGCCGACCTCCGCGGCGGCCTCGGCGACCAGGCCCATGTCCTTGACGAAGATCGTCAGCGCGGAGCGGACGTCGTCGAAGGCGCCGTCGACCATGCGCTGGCCGCGGTCCCCGAACATGAAGGACGCCGCGGCGCCGGTGCCGAGGACCTCATGGACCTGCTTCAGGTCCAGTCCCATCGAATCGGCGAGCGCGAGCGCTTCGCCGGCCGCAGCGATGTGCACGCCGCACAGCAGCTGGTTGACGATCTTGAACCGCTGGCCATCGCCCGGCTTCGCACCCACCACCGGGGCGTTCGCGGCGAGAGCATCGAGCAAGGGGCGCACCGCGGCGACGTCGGCGTCGGCGCCGCCCACCATCACCAGCAGGTCGCCGGTCGCGGCGCGGGCGGCGCCGCCGGAGACCGGGGCGTCGACCACGTGGGCGGTGATGCCCTCGAGCGTCGTGAGGGTCTGCTCGATCGCGGCGGGGCCGACGGTCGACATGATCAGCAGCGTCGTCGCATCGGTGAGGACGCTGGCGATGCCGCCCTCACCGGTGAGCACGGAGTCCAGCTGGGCGGGGGTCGCGACCATGACCACCACGACGTCCGCGCCCTGCGCCGCTTCGCGGGCGGAGGCGGCGGGGGTCGCGACGTCGGCCACGGCCTCCCGGGCGGCGGGGTTCAGGTCGAAGGCGGTGACGGGGAACCCGGCCTCGGCGGCAGTGCGGGCCATCGGGGTGCCGATGGCGCCGAGCCCGATCCAGGCGACGGAGCTATAGGTGGCAGGGGCAGAGGTGGACTCGGCGTTCGCGGTGGTCATGGAGTGCTCCTCGGAGAGGGAATGGCGGAACGAGGGTGATGCTGGGTGATGCTGGGTGACGCCGTGCGAGGTCGGACTCGGTGGGCGGGGTGGGGTGATGGCCGACGGGTCAGCGGGCCGCGACGGCGGCGGTCAGGGTGTCGACGACGTCGGCGAGGGCCTGCGCCCCGCCGACGTTGCCGGGGAAGACGACATACGGCATGCCGAGGACCTCCTCGGGGGCTTCCTCGGCGGCGAAGAGGGAGACCTGCCCGGCCCAGAACTGGCCTTCCACCCGGGCGCGGCGGATCCCGAGGCCGCTCGCGGCGACCTCATGGGAGGTGATGCCGCCCTTGGCGACGACCCAGGCGGGCCGCGCGGTGCGGACCCGCTGGACGATCTCGACCACCGCGGCCGAGACGCTGCGGGCGATCGCGAGGGACTTGGCCGGGTCGTCGGTGCGCACCAGGTCACGGCTGGTGTAGAGCACGCAGTCGCTGCGGGTGAGCGCCTCGCGCACCGTCTGGGCGAGCTCGGTGAGGTGCTGCTCGCGGCGCTCGTCGAGCACGGCGGGGACGTCGATCTCGACCTCGGTGAGGGTGCCGCGCTCCTGCACGGCGCGCAGCTGGGTGGTGGTCAGGCCCACGTGGGAGCCGACGACGACCAGGCCGTGGTCCAGCCGCCCCGCTGGGATGGCGATCGCGTCCGCGTCGACCACACGGGCTCCGGTCTGGCCGGTGAGCGGGCGCACGAAGGACGGTGCGCAGCGGGTGACGTAGGTGCGGCCCTCGGCCTCGAGCGCAGCGATCGCCTCCGCGACGACCTCCATGTCGGAGTACTCAGTCGCGTTGACGACCACCCAGGCGCGTTCTCTGGCGCCGGCGAGGATCTCGCGCACCCGGGCGGGGCCACCGGTGCGGATGTCCTCGAGCGAGATGCTGAGCACGGCAGCCGCGTCGATCGCGCCGCCGGAGCGCTCGGCGAGGAACTCGCGCAGGTTCGAGTGGGTGAACCCGAAGGTGGCGTCGCGGGCGAAGTCGGTCTGGGCGACCTCGACCGCCTGCCCGTCGACCGTGGCGTAGTGGATGTCGCCCTCGGTGAAGCGGCCGGCCTCGATCATCGCCGGGCACAGCACGAAGGCGTCGACCTGCACCCCATGGGCGGCGAGCTCGTCCGCGATCGCGACGGGTTCGGCGATCACGTGCCCGCGCAGGGTCGAGTCCGAGCGGGAGACGACATGGAGCCCGCTCGCCGGGATCCCGCCGTCGAGCACTCCCCCGATGATCCGGCGGTTCATCTCCGTCGCCGCCGTCTCGTCCAGGGCGCGGGTATTGGTCAGCACGAAGCAGGCGGACCCGGGCTCGGCGAGCACGTGGACCGGGATCGCCGGGTCCTCGTCGAAGGCGACATCGATGCCGGCTACGCACTGCGAACCGGTGGGGTCATCGTCGAGGATCAGCAGGCGGCGGGTGGAGGACGCGGTGACGGTCACGAGGGCCTTCTTCCGAGGTGCAGGAGCGGAACGGGAACGGGTGAGGGCCGATGCGACTGCTCGCACCGGCCCTCACTCTGTCAGACGCAGATCAGGCGAAGATGACGAACACCACCGCCGACAGCGCGAAGGCGACGAGCGAGATGGTCGTGCCCACGACGGACCAGGTCTTGAACGTGGTCACCGTGTCGAAGCCGCAGAACTTGCCGATCAGCCAGAAGCCGGAGTCGTTCACGTGCGACCAGCCGATCGAGGCGGCACCGATCGCGATGACCATGGCGGCCACGCCGACCGCGCTGAAGTCGCCGCCCGCGAGAGCCGGAGCCATGATCGCGGCGCCGGTGGTGGCGGCCACGGTGGCTGAGCCCTGGGCGATGCGCATGGCCATGGTCACGAGGTAAGCGGAGAGGATGAGCGGAAGACCCATCGCATCCAGGCCGTTCGCGATCTCGGTGCCGATGCCGGTCTCGGTGAGGATACGGCCGAAGGCGCCGCCCGCACCGGTGATCAGGATGATTGAGCAGACGGGGGCGAGCGCGTCGTCCACCAGCTCCTCGAGCAGCCCGCCGACCTTCTCGCCGCGGCGGCGCCGCGGGATCACGTACAGCAGCAGCATCGCAGCCAGCGCGGACAGCGCCATGGCGACCGGGGTCGCCCCGATGAGGCGGGAGAACTGGAAGAAGACGTTGTCGGCGCCTACCGTGCCGGACTTCTCCAGGGTGGACATGCCGGTGTTGAAGAAGATCAGCACCAGCGGCATGAGCAGCACCACGAGGATCGATGCGAAGGCGGGCCGCTCTGCCTTCGGGACGTCGCGCGGCGTGCCGAGCAGCGCCGGCACGGGAGTGTTCGGGAACCGCTTGGCGATGGCGATAGCGACCAGGTAGCCACCGAAGTACCAGGTGGGGAGGCCGATGAGGAGCCCGATGACGATCACGAGGCCGACGTCCACACCCATGACGGTGGCGGCGGCGGTGGGGCCCGGGTGCGGGGGCAGCAGGGCGTGCATCATCATGAATGACGCGATCGAGGGCAGCACGTAGAGCATGAACGAGCCGCCGAGACGGCGGGCCACGGTGTAGATCACCGGGAGCATGACGATGAAGCCGGCGTCCAGGAAGATCGGGAACGCGTAGAACAGCGAGGCGACGGCGAGTGCGAGCGGGGCCCGCTTCTCCCCGAAGGTGTCGAGCATCTTGTCGGCGAGCACCTGGGCGCCGCCGGTGATCTCGATGAGTCTGCCCAGTACGGCGCCGAAGCCGACGAGGAGGGCGACCGTGCCGACGGTCGTGCTGAATCCGGCGACGACGACGCTGATGACGTCGCCGACTCCGATCCCCGCAGCGAGGCCGGTGGCCACCGCGACGATCAGCAGGGAGAAGAAGGCATGCAGGCGGGCCTTGATGATGAGGACGAGCAGGATGACGATCGCAACCACCGCGATCGTCAGGAGCAGCCAGACTGGCCGATCCGCGAGGACGAGTTCTTCCACGAGAGGTATCTCCTGAGGACTGGCGGACGCGCTCCGTCGGGAGCCTCGAGCAACAACGCTCGGGACCCGGGTTCGTGCACGGGTCCCGAGCGTTCAGCACGGTTCCCGGGCGACGATGCCCGGCCGACGGGCTATGCCCGCGGGGTATGAGGGTGGGGTAAGGGTCAGTCGTTCTTCGGGGTGGCCTTGGGGGCCGGGCCGAGCTCCGCGAGGAGCTGGGACATCTTGGCGTAGGCCTTGTTGCGGTAGGCGACCAGCTCCGCGGCGGTGGCCTCGTCGTAATCGCCGAGCAGGCCCTTGCCGTTCTTGACACCCTTGCGGTCCGCAGCGACGGCGTCGGCGAGGATCTTGGGGGTGGACAGGCGGTCACCGAAGGCGTTCTCGAAGGTGACGAAGGAGTTCGCGTAGACGTCCGCGCCGGCCTGGTCGACGATCGCGAAGGGGCCGAAGAAGCCCAGGCGGAAGCCGAAGGTGGTGCGCACGATGGTGTCGACGTCCTCCGCGGTGGCGACGCCCTCCTCGACGACGGAGGTGGCCTCCTTCAGCAGCGCGTACTGCAGGCGGTTCAGGACCATGCCGGGGGTGTCCGCGACCTGGGCGCCCTGGTTGCCCGACTTCTCGAGAAGCACCTTGACGGCCTCGACGGTCTCCGGGGTGGTGGCCTGACCGGCGACCAGCTCGACGCCCGGAATGAAGGGGGCAGGGTTGGAGAAGTGGACGGTGAGGAACCGCTCGGGGTGCTTCACCGCGCTCTCGAGCTCCTTGACCGGGATGGTCGAGGTGTTGGTGCCGATGATCGCGTCGGGGCGGGCGTGCTCGGAGATCTTCCCGAGCACCTCGCGCTTGACGTCGATCCGCTCGAACACCGCTTCCTCGATGAAGTCGACGTCAGCGACGGCTTCTTCGATGGTCTTGCCGGCGGAGATGTTCTTGGCGACGAGGTCGGCGGAGCCGGGGGCGTAGAGGCCCTGCTCCTCGAAGTCGCGGGCTTCCTTCTGGAGGCGCTCGAGGGACTTGTTGGCGACCTCGACGTCGACATCAGCGATGGTCACGGTGAAGCCGGCCATGGCGAGAACCTGGGCGATGCCGCCGCCCATGTAGCCGGCGCCGACGATCGTCACGGTGGAAATGGTCATCTGGGGGGACTCCTTCGTCAGTGAGGGCGTCGCTGCGAAGGTCGACGCCATTGCCCTCACGCCGGACGCGGCGCAAGAAGCCGCGGAGAACCGACGCTGTGGAACTCATTCGCCGCGATCCTATTGGATATTTGCGAGAAGCGGAACCCCTCCTCGACCAACTCGCCGCGTGCGGGGTGCGGCAATGGTCGGAGAAGAGGGTGGGGACACGCTTTCGCGAGCCGTTTTGACCTTCCGCTGCGGCGCGTAGATCCTATAGGTATGAAGGGCTTCGGGCCGACGGCCATGACTGCCTTCCCCGACTCCCCTGAAATGGTGCAGACATCCCTCTGAGCTCCGCCCGCTCCCCTCGCCACCTGGCACCTGCCCACCTGGTGTGGGCCGTCGGCGTCTTCGCCTACCTCTGCGCCGTCTCCGCACGCGCCTCCTTCGGGGTGGCCAGCGTCGAGGCGTCGGCGCGCTTCGATGTCGACGGGGCGATGCTGAGCCTCTTCGGGGTGGTGCAGCTGGGCACCTATGCCGCCGCACAGATCCCTGCCGGGCTGCTGCTGGACCGCCTCGGACCGCGCCGCATGCTGGTGCTGGGGGCGCTGACGATGGCGGCCGGGCAGGTGCTGCTCGCCTTCTCCACCGACGTCCCCGCAGCGCTCGCGGCCCGCCTGCTGACCGGCGTGGGCGATGCAGCCACGCTGATCAGCGTGGTGCGGCTGATCGCCTCCTGGTTCCGCAGCTGGCAGGTGCCGGTGTTCACCCAGCTGACCACGATGATCGGGCAGTTCGGTCAGGCCGTCGCCGCGGTGCCCTTCCTGGCGCTGCTGCTGGGCGCCGGGTGGCGAGTCGCCTGGGGGTCGCTGGCCTTCCTGCTGCTGCTGAGCGTGCTGCTCGTGCTCGCCGTCGTCCGCGACGCGCCGCCTACGGAGCCGGGCGCCGCCCCTGTTCCTGCACCCCGCGCCGGGCAGGTGCTGCGGGACGTGTTCACCTCTCGCCCTGCCTGGTCCGGGTTCTTCGTTCACTGGATGACGCTGATGACGGTGAACTCGTTCCTGTTCATGTGGGGCGTGCCCTATATGACCGCCCTCGGCATCGGCGCCGCCGAGGTCGGCGCTCTGCTGACCCTCAACGTGGTGATCATGGTGGCGCTGGGCCCGCTGATCGGCGTGGCTACCGGGCGCTTCCCCCGCCACCGCGCACGGCTGGGCTGGATCGCCGGCACGATCCTCACCGTGACCTGGTCGCTCACGCTGCTGATCCCCACCCAGCTCTCGGCCTGGCAGCTGCTGCCGCTGCTCACGGCGATGGCAATCGGCTCGGCCACCTGCTCCGTCGGCTTCGACCTGGCCCGCACCGGGGTGCCGCATCGCGCGATCGGCACCGCGACCGGGATGGTCAACATCGGCGGGTTCTCCGCCTCGCTGCTCTCCGTGCTGCTGATCGGGATCGTGCTGGACCTGCGCACCGGCGGCGCTGCGGCGACCCTGGTCGACTACCGGGTGGCCATGGCCTCGCAGCTGGTCCTGATGATCCCTGCCGGGATCGGGCTGTGGATGACCACCCGGGATCAGCCATGATCAGTGCATGTGCTTGCCGCCGTCGACGTTGATCGAGGTGCCGCTCACGAAGGAGGAATCCTCGCTGACCAGGAAGTTGATCAGGCCGGCGACCTCCTCCGGCTGGCCCACCCGCTGGAGCGGGATGTTGGCCGACATCGAGTCCTTGCGGTCCTCCGTGAGGGTGCCGCCCATGATGTCGGTGTCGATCGGCCCCGGCAGGATCACGTTGGCGGTGATGCCGTGGACACCCAGCTCGCGGGCGGCGCCACGGGTCAGGCCCTGCACGGCAGCCTTCGCAGCGGCGTAGCCGGTCTTGGAGAAGGTGCCGCCGCCGTCGAGCGCAGTGATCGAGGACGTGTTCACGATCCGCCCGCCCACACCGCCGTCGATCATGCGCCGTGCCGCAGCCTGCATCATCAGCAGGGTGCCCTTGCCGTTGACGTTCATGACCCGATCCCAGATCTCCGAGGTGATCTCGAGGATCGAATGGGGGCTGGGGATCCCCGCAAGGTTGACCAGCGCCACCAGCTGAGGCAGCTCGGCATCGACCCGCGCGAAGGCCGCATCGACCGAGACCTGATCGCTGATGTCCACACCGATCCCGATCACCGTCAGGCCGGACTCGGCGGGGATCTCAGCGTTCAGCTCCGCGGCGAACTCCTCGACGGCCGCGCCGTCGATATCCGCAGCGGCCACGTTCCAGCCCTCGGCGACGAGCTTGCGCACGACGCGTCGGCCGATGCCGCGGGGAGCACCCGCGCCGGTCACCACCGCGGTGCGCTGGGCGGGGAAGGGCTGGATGGTCTTGGTCTCGACAGTCATCGGTGACTCTCTTTCAGGCGGGGGGGGGGGGGAACGGCGGGTCCGGTCGGAGCTCAGGCGCTCGCGCCAGCGGGGGCGTCGGCGAGAGCGGAGGTCAGCACCTGACGGATGTAGTGCACGTTCTCGGCGATGACGCCGAGGGAGTCCGAGCCGTAGTGCTCGCAGCAGAACGGGCCGGAGTAGCCCAGCTCGAGGGCGCGGCGGATCACCTTGCGGTAGTTGATGTACCCGTACTTCAGGGGCATCGGGGCGCTCGAGTAGGCACCGGTCGCGGTGTCGAGGTCGCGGGTGTAGTTCTTGATGTGCCAGAAGTTCGAGTGAGGCAGGACCTTCTCGAACATGTCCTCCCAGGGCTCGACCTCGCGATGGAGGCGCACCAGGTTGCCGAGGTCCGGGTTCAAGCCGACGGAGGCGTGGTCGACGTCCTTGACGAAGGCGACCGCCTCGTCGGGGGTGCCGACGTAGGTGTCCTCGTACATTTCGAGGCTGAGCTGGATGCCCTGCGCCTGTGCGGCGTCACCGAGCTGGCGGACCCGCTCGATCGCGAGGTCGCGCAGCGCCGGGTCATCGACGTGGCCGTCCTCGAGCCAGAACCAGATCGCCTTGGCCTGCTTCTCGGTGATGGCCTGCATGAAGCCGGTGTTCACGATGGAGACGCCGAAGCTGGGGGCCAGCTCGATGAAGCGCAGCGCATCGGCCAGGTTCTGCTCGCCGTTGTTCACGTCGACCACGGAGTTACGGGTCATGGAGATCGAGGAGAGGGACATGCCCTCGCCGTCGAGCACGCTGCGGAACTCCTCGACGCGCTCATCGCTCAGCTTCGCGAGCGGGAGCCAGGCGTCGGTGGGGTCGATCATGTCGACACCCAGCTCCTTGACCTGACGCAGCTGGGAGGCCCAGACACTCGACGAGGCCTCCAGGAGAGGAGTGCCATCCGAGGTCTTGTTGCCGAACCCGAGCATGTTGGCGCCGATCGGCCAGTTCTCTGCAGTGAACATCGTTGTCCTTCGTTGACGAGGGGTGATGTCAGTGATCCTATAGGATCGATAGTCAGATGGAAAGTACGAGAGCGAATCCGAATTCTCCCGGGCGTAGGAATGCTGGGCGGGCGGGGTGGCGAGCAGGACATGACCCCGAAGACCTCGCCCGGACTCCGTCAACCCTCGTCTCGCGCCGCGGCCCCGCCAGGCGCTGCGAGGCTGCCCTGTCCAGCCCTGCAATATTCCTATAGGATCTAAGGTGTCGCGGGTCCCTGCCCGCCACTGGTCCGCCCACGACTACCCGCCGTCGGTCCCCCGCGGCAGCCTTCGGAGGAAACCACGATGACGTACCTCTTCAACGATCCCGCAGCCTTCGCGACCCAAGCGGTCGCAGGTCTCGCCGCAGCCCACCCCGATCACGTCGCAGTCGTGCACGGCGGCGTGGTGCGCGCAACCGAGACCCCGAAGGGCCAGCCTGCCCTGGTGATCGGTGGCGGCTCCGGCCACTACCCCGCCTTCGCCGGCTGGGTGGGCCCGGGCATGGGCCACGGCGCCCCCTGCGGAAACGTCTTCGCCTCCCCCTCGACCTCGCAGGTCTACTCGGTGGCACGCAACGCCGAGAACGGCGGCGGCGTGATCCTGGGCTTCGGCAACTACGCCGGAGATGTGCTGCACTTCGGCGGCGCAGCGGAGAAGCTGCGCGCCGAGGGCATCGATGTGCGGATCATCAAGGTCAGCGATGACATCGTCTCCAACACCTCCGAGAACCATCGCGACCGCCGCGGCATCGCCGGTGACCTGCCGGTGTTCAAGATCGCCGGCGCTGCGATCGAGGCCGGCGCGGATCTCGACGAGGCCGAGCGGATCGCGTGGAAGGCGAACGACGCCACCCGCTCCTTCGGCGTCGCCTTCGACGGCCCCACCCTGCCCGGCGCGCCCGAGGCACTGTTCCATGTGCCCGCGGGCCAGATGGGCGTGGGCCTGGGCATCCACGGCGAGCCCGGCGTGCGCGATGAGCCGATCGGCACGGCCGACGAGATCGCGACGCTGCTGGTCGAGGGCGTTCTGGAGGAGCAGGCCGAGCGCGTCGAGGGTGGCTACCAGGGCCGAGCCGCCGTGCTCGTGAACGGTCTGGGCACCGTGAAGTACGAGGAGCTGTTCATCGTCTACGCGAAGGTCGCGGAGCTGCTCGAGGCCGCCGGCATCACACCGGTGCGCCCGGAAGTGGGCGAGCTGATCACCAGCCTCGACATGGCCGGGGTGTCCCTCACCCTGGTGTTCCTCGACGAGGAGCTCGAGCAGCACTGGCTCGCCCCCGTGGACACCCCCGCCTTCCATCGCGGCGCGATGCCGCAGCTCGAGCGTCCCCGCCGCACCGAGTTCTGGCAGGCCGGGGCCGACGAGACCCCCGCCTCGAGCGAGGAGTCCCGCGCGGTCGCGCAGCAGATCGCCGGCGTGCTGGACCTGTTCGAGGCAGTCTGCCTCCGCGAAGAGGCTGAGCTGGGCCGGATCGACGCGATCGCCGGCGACGGCGACCACGGCCAGGGCATGGCCTACGGCACCAAGGGCGCAGCGGCCGCCGCGAAGACTGCGCTCGAGGCCGGTGCCGGGGCCCGCACCCTGCTGGTCCGGGCCGGGGACGCCTGGTCGGAGTCCGCCGGGGGCACCTCCGGAGCGCTCTGGGGCGCGGCTCTCATCGCCGCCGCAGGCATCTTCGACGATCAGGCCGGCAGCGAGCCGCGCAACATCGTGGACGCCATCGACGCCGGTATCGACGCGATCCAGCGCCTGGGCGGAGCTCAGGTGGGCGACAAGACCATGGTCGACGCCGCTGCACCCTTCCGCACCGCGATGGCCGAGACCTTCACCGGCGACAACGCCGCCGAGGCCATCCTGGCCGGTGCCGGCGTGGCTCGCGAGGCGGCCGACGCCACCGCAGATATCACCGCTGCCCTGGGCCGCTCGCGCGTGCTCGGTGAGAAGTCGATCGGCACGCCCGACCCCGGCGCGATCTCCTTCTCGATCCTGATGAAGGAGCTCGGGCAGCACCTGGCCTGAGCTGGGATCCTGACTTCATCACCCGCACCACGCACGACCACGCACCACGCACCACGCACCAGCACGACCAGCACTCCCCACCACGACCAAGGAGATTCTCATGGCACTGAAGATCATCGTCGGCGGCGACAACGCCGGCTACAGCTACAAGGAAGAGTTCAAGGCCCTGCTCGAGGCCGATGACCGCGTCGAGTCGGTCTTCGACGTCGGCGTGGGCAGCGCGGATGACGGCACCTTCTACCCGAACGTCGCGGTTGCCGCGGCGGAGAAGGTCGCTGCGGGCGAGGCCGACCGCGCGCTGCTGATCTGCGGCACCGGGCTCGGCGTCGCAATCGCCGCCAACAAGGTCTCCGGCATCCGCGCCGTGACCGCCCACGACCTCTACTCCGTGCAGCGCTCCGTGCTCTCCAACAATGCGCAGGTCCTCTGCATGGGCCAGCGCGTGATCGGCCTGGACGCCGCGAAGGAGCTGATCAAGGTGTGGCTGGACCTCGAGTTCGATCCGAACTCGTCCTCCGCCGAGAAGGTCGACGCGATCTGCGCCTACGACGGCTCGCTCGAGCAGGCCTGACACCCTCTCGCTCCCGTCGAGAAACCCGTCGACCGTTGCATAGTCGGCGTTCTGAGAGGTCAGAGCACCCACTGCGCAACGGTCGACCCGTGGCACGTCATACGGGGCAGTGCGTCCGACGCGACCACGAGACATCACGAGCGACGCCGCGAACACGTCGGCACCGGAGAAGGAGAGCCATGAGCACCCTGTGGGTCGGCACCAGCTGGAAGATGACCAAGACCCTCGCCGAGGGCAGTGCCTGGGCAACCGGCCTGCGTGACCACCTGGCTGGGACCGCACCGGCCGGGGTGCAGCCCTTCGTGATCCCGTCCTTCACGGCGACGACCACCGTGGCCGAGATCCTCGGCGAGGACTCCCCTGTCCTGCTGGGCGTGCAGAACGCCCACTGGGAGGACTCGGGCGCATGGACCGGCGAGGTCTCGGTACCGCAGGCCAAAGACGCGGGCGCGCAGATCGTCGAGATCGGCCACTCCGAGCGGCGTGAGCACTTCGGCGAGACCGTGGAGACCACGCGTCTCAAGGTCGCCGCCGCACTTCACCACGGGCTGACCCCGCTGCTGTGCATCGGGGAGAGCGCCGAGGTGAAGGACGCCGGCGGCTCGAGCGAGTTCATCCTCGACCAGGCCCGCGGCGCCCTCGACGGGCTCAGCGAAGAGGAGCTCTCCCGCGTGGTGATCGCCTACGAACCGATCTGGGCGATCGGCGAGAAGGGCCGCCCAGCCACCGTGGAAGAGCTCATCACCCCCTTCGCAGCCCTCGGCGCCGAGTACTCCGGCAAGGTCACCGGGCTGCTGTACGGCGGCTCGGTCAACCTCGACAACGCCGCCGGCCTCCTACGCATCGAGCACGTGACCGGCCTGTTCGTGGGTCGCACCGCCTGGAAGCTCCAGGGCTATCTCGAACTGCTGAGGATCGCAGAGGCGCACGCCGCAGGCTGAGGCTGACCCTCATCGCCCACGGCGCCGACGGGTGGGGCGCAGCGGCGCGGCCTCATGCGTACTGCGGGGGATGGCGCAGGTGGAACCCGGTCTCCTCCTGGAAGGCTTCGACCGCGCTCAGGAGGAGGGATTCCTGGTGGTGCGGGCCGACCAGCTGGGCACCCATCGGGGTGCCTCGCTGCGTGAAGCCCGTCGGGAACGTCAGGGAGGGGTGGCCCGAGTAGTTGTAGGGGCACGTCAGGCGCATCACCTGCGTGTTCCACACCTCGTAGCTCTCACGCATCGTCGCGATCTCGGCGTTCGTCGGCGAGGGGACCCCGATCGTCGGCATCAGCAGCACGTCGACCTGTGCAAGAGCGCGGTCGGTCTCGGCGGTGAACTGCTGCGCGGCGGCGAGGGCGCGCTGCTGGTCCTGGGCAGTGGCCTTCCTCCCCTGTTCGAGGACGAACGCGATCTCCGGTCCGTAGAGGTGCTCGCTCCCCTCCGGGTACAGCTCCGCCAGGTCCTGGAGCGCTTCGCGCCCGACGAACCCGACCCACTCGTAGGCGAGCTGACCGCCATCAGGCGTGGTGACCTCCTCCACCGTTGCTCCGAGCTCGGCGAAGCGCGTGGCGGTGCTCTCGACCATCTCCCGAATCTCGTCGCTGACGGTGTTCAGCAGGCCCCGATCGATGCCGATCCGGAGGCTCCCTCGACCGGGCACGGGCGACAAGGCGCCGAGCATCGCAGTGCTTTCCTCGAGGACACTCTCGGACGCTTCGTGCTGCGCCATCGCGTCGAAGACGATCCTGCAGTCGCGTGCCGACCGGGCGAAGGGGCCCAGGGAGTCGAGCGTCCTCGACAGCGGAATCGTGCCGTCCGTGGGGATCAGTCCTCGCGTGGGCTTCAGACCCGTGAGTCCGGCGGCCGTCGCGGGCCCCCTGATGGAGCCTCCCGTGTCGGAGCCGAGGGCGGCGAAGCACAGGCCCGCTGCGGTGGCCGCGGCGGATCCGCTCGAGGAGGTCCCCACCCACGTGCTCTCCTCCCAGGGGTTCACCGGGGTGGGCAGGCCCGGGCCATGGTCGGTGAGGGCTGCTTCCGACATCCGGAGGGTGCCGACGATGATGGCGCCCGCCTCACGCAGACGGCGGACCACCTCCGCATCCCGGTGGAAGTGGTGGTCGGCCAAGTGGGCCGACCCGAACGCTGCAGGTGCCTCGACCGTTCCGTACAGGTCCTTCACGGCGATCGGTATCCCGTGCAGCGGTCCGCGCCACCCGCCTGCCGTGATCTCTCGGTCGGCCTCTTCTGCAGCAGCGGTGGCGCTCTCGGTGTTGACCGTCGCGAAGCTGTCCAGGCGAGGGTCCACCTGCGCGATCCGCTCGAGCATCTGTTCCACCAGCGTCGCGGCTCTCAGTTCGCCCGAGCGTATTTTTTGCGCGGTCACGCCAATTGACGAATAATGCATGCCCTCTTCTTTCAATGTGGCCTCTTCCTTCACCGTGGTGTTCTCCAGGCCGGCGCCACGTACGTCGACGTGGCATATCAGTATGTTTCTCGGAGCGTCGGCAATGAGGGTTCCGCTGCGCCTCGGCGGGCTTCGGCACGGATCTGCAGTCAGTGACGTCGTAGCCGCTCATGACGGACGAAGTGTTCTCGGCGGCGCCTCGCAGCAGAGAGGCCGTCCGGATCAGGAATCGAGTTCACTCCTCCACGAAGATTCATCGGTCACCTGTTCGCCTCGTTGCACAAAGTTTTTCTGACGAGTGCGAAGCAATCAGTCTCGGCGCTCTCAGCCCTGGCGTGGAACAGGCACCACAGGATGAGGATCCTATGGTAATTCGGAAGTGTCAATCTTCTCCAGGCCTTCCTGTGCTCCTCGGCAACCCCGTCGTATCCGGCACCCGTCGGCGAACGACGCCCGCGAGCACACGGTCACCGTCCCGCGAGCGCACGGTCACACAGCTCGGGGGATAGCCCCCAGCCCCCTCTCGGCGGCCCGCGCTAGCCTGGTAGGCGTCATGAATGCTCACGATCGCCTGCCCAGAGATCATCCGGCCCGACGGGCCGGCACCTTCTCGCGGCCCGGCGCCGGTGCGTCCCGGAGCATGGGCAACGCCTGGAACGGCCCCTCCAGCCGACGGCCCGGAGCAGGTACGGGTCAGGGTCCGCTCGAAGGCAAGATCCACTCCCCCTATTCGAAGGCAGTCTCGGTGCCGCGGCGTCGCGGCCGCTGGCTCACCGTCGGCGTGCCCTCGGTGCTCGGCGGCGGGTTGGGTGTCGGCAGCTTCCTCCTGCTCGGCGTCAGCAGCCTGATCGGGGGCGCCGGTCTGCTCACCCCGCTGATCGCCGGGCTGGGCGTCGCCCTGGTCGTCGGAGGTGGGACGGGGCTGCTGCTGCGCAACCGCGCCCCGCAGGCAGTCCGCCTGAACCGGGCCACGGTCGGGGAGATCCCGGCGGCCACGCGCGCGACGCTCGAGAAGATCGTGAAGGACTCACGCTCCCAGCGTCGGCGACTCCAGCGCCTGCGACGCCGGGCTCCCACTCCTGCCGTGCGCACGATCCTTCACCGCACGGAAACGCTGCTGCTGCGGATCGACGCGCTGCTGGGCTCGGCCTCACTGCAGTCGCGGCGCGCTTCGGACAGCGACGTGATGCTGCTGGAGGGGATGGCTGACCGCTACATCCCTGAGCTGGTCGACGCCCTGGAGAACACCGTCGGCTTCCTCTCCCCCGCCACCACCGAGGGGGCGCGGGACCAGGCGGTCGCGAACCTGGACAGCATCGACGAACAGCTGACGGTGCTCGGCGAGGGCATCGACCGGGTTGAGAACACCCTGGTCACGGGCGTGACCCGTTCCCTGGACGTGCACTCCGAGTTCCTCCGGGCCCGCTTCGGCGAGGGGCCCGACGACCCGTTCACCGACCGCTGAGCAGCTGAGGCTCACCGCCCCGAGCGTCTGGGGACGCAATCCCTCCGCGCGCCGCGGGGTGCGGCTGTGCAGCTAGGCGGCTGGGCCGCCTACTTCGACTCGCTCTTCGATCGCTCCTCGACGCCGTTGAGCGAGCGGGCGAGCACTCCGTCCAGATGCGAGGTGAGCGCCTGCAGAGCGCCGTCGTGGTTGTGCTGGCGGACCTTCTCCAGGATCAGCCCGTGCTCGTGGAGAGCGGTATGGCCATCGAAGGTCTCCGGCCCGCCGGACCAGGTCTGCCGCATCCGGTGGGTGTAGGTGCTGAGGTTCTCCACCATCGTGCGCAGGTAGCGGTTCTCGGCGTGGGCGAAGAAGACCTGATGGAACGCCCAGTCGGCACGGAAATACTCGTTGAGCAGCGCATAGTCCTCGGAACCCGCCTCGTCGATGCGGGTGAGCACCTCGGTGTGGAGACGGTGCGCTTCCTCGAGGTCGACGAGCAGTGCGTCCTGATCGTGGAAGGCGCGGCCGAGGGCAGCGGATTCGACGACCTTGCGCGCATCGAGCAGCTCAGTCATGTGTTCGGCGTCCAGCGGCGGTGCGACGACATAGCCGCGCAGCGCCACGTATTCGACCAGGCCGGAGCGCTCGAGGGACACCATCGCCTCGCGGACCGGGGTCGGGGAGACCTCCAGGTCGCGGGCCAGCCCATCGATGCTGAGCCGAGCCCCCGGGGGCCACTGCGCCTCGAGCAGTCGCTGGAGGATCAGCTCTTCGACCTCGGCGCGCAGGACCTTTCGTCGCACGGCCATCTCGGTACTCCTTCTCCCCGCCAGGGGCTGAAGACCCCTGCGGCCCCAGCATCCGCACCCTATAGGAAGTCGCCTCCGGTGTTCGCTGCGAACCAGTGGAACCCTCGTCCCAGGTCAGTCCCCGCCGTTCACCCCACGAGCGCCTTGTCGAACCCCAGGTGCTTGGCGATGATCGCCAGCTGCACCTCGGTGGAGCCCTCACCGACTTCGAGCACGCGGGAGTCGCGGTAGTGGCGGGCGACGACGTTCTCGTTGAGGAAGCCGTTGCCTCCCCAGATCTGACAGGCATCGCGGGCGTTGGCGACCGCGGCTTCGCTGCTCACGAGCTTGGCGAGCGAGGCTTCCTGGCTGAAGGGCATCCCGGCATCGAGGCGGCGGGCGGCCTCATGCATGAGGGCGCGGGCGCCGGAGACTCGGGCCTGCATACGGGCGATCGTGAAGGCGATGTGCTGGTTGTCGCCGAGCGGCTTGTCGAAGACCACGCGCCGCTTGGCGTACTCCACCGCCTGCTCGAGGCAGCCCTGGGCCGCGCCGACGCACAGCGCGGCGAGCGCGACCCGGCCCTGGTCCAGGATGGCCAGGAAGTTGGAGAAGCCGCGGCCTCGCTCCCCCAGCAGATTCTCCTCGGGCACGCGCACGTTCTCGAGCAGCAGCGGGTGGGTGTCAGAGGTGTGCCAGCCCATCTTGTCGTAGCTCGGCAGGGCGGTGAATCCTGGGGTGTCGGTGGGGACGATGATGCTGGTCAGCTCCGGGGTGGTGCGTCCGTCGGCGCGCTGGCGCTGACCGGTGACGGCGGTGACCGTGACCAGTGAGGTGATGGGGGTGCCGGAGTTGGTGATGAACTGCTTGGTCCCGTCGATCACCCACTGACCGCCCTCGAGCCTCGCGGTGGTGCGGGTGCCGCCGGCGTCGGAGCCGGCCTCTGCCTCGGTGAGCCCGAAGGCGGCGAGCTCCTGGCCGCGGGCCAGCGCCGGCAGGTGGCGCTCCTTCTGGGCGGTGGTGCCGAAGGTGAGGATCGGCATCGCACCGAGGCCCAGGCCCGCCTCGAGGGTCACGGCGATCGACTGATCCACCCGGGCCAGCTGCTCCACGGCGACGCAGAGGGACATGTAGTCCTTGCCCTGCCCGCCGTACTCGCGCGGGATCGGCAGGCCGAACAGCCCGAGCTCTCCCATCTGGGCGATGATCCCCATCGGCAGCTCCCGCTTGGTGTCGTACTCATAGCTGGCCGGGGCGACGACCTCGTCGGCGAAGTCGCGCACCTGCGCGGCCAGCCATTGGTGCTCCTCACTCAGCATGTCGGTGCCGGGCGGGGGTGTGGGGGTGGTGCTCACAGGGGTCTCCTTCTGCGGGGCGGCGGTGCTCATGACGCGTCGGTGCGTATCAGGGGGTGCGTATCAGGGGGTGCGTATCAGGCGGTTCTCATGAGGGGTCGGAGAGGTGCGGGTTCAGTGAGCTGGCGAGGCCGCGGGTGGCCAGCGTGCGGGCGTGGCGCAGGATCGGGCCGTCGACCATGTGGCCCTCGTGCTCGAACACCCCGCTGCCGTGCCGGTCGGCGGCGGCCAGCACCCCGCGGGCCCAGGTCGCCTGCTCCTCGCTCGGTGCGTAGGCGCCGCGGATGATCGCGGCCTGGTCGGGATGGATGCAGGCGCTGGCGGTGAAGCCGCTGGCAGCGGCGTCCTCGGCCTCCGCCCGCAGTCCGTCCTCGTCGGCGAGGTCGGTGTGGATGGCGTCGATGGCGCTGCGGCCGTGCGCCCGGGCGGCCAGCAGCACGCTGGAGCGGGCATGGCGGACCACATCGCGGTAGCTGCCGCCGGGGTGGCGGGAGGAGGTGCCACCGAGGGAGGCGATGAGATCCTCCCCTCCCCACATCAGCGCGACCACGTCCGGGTGGGCGGCGAGCGTCGGCGCGGCGAGGATCCCGCGGGCTGTCTCGCACAGGACCAGCACCTTCACCCCGGGCAGGGCGCCGACGAGTCGGTCCACCTCGGCGAGGCTGCTGGCCTTGGGCAACATCACCCAGCGCGGCCGCAGCGGGGCGAGAGCAAGCAGGTCGGCGGAGAAGTCCGACTCCCCGGGAGCGTTGACCCGGATGATGGTGCGCGCCGGATCCAGACCGTGAGCGGCGACGGCGTCGCGGGCGGCGGCTTTGTGCTCCGGGGCGACGGCGTCCTCGAGGTCGAGGATCACGGCGTCGGCGCGGTCAGCGGCCTTCGCGAAGCGGTCCGGGCGGTCCCCGGGGCAGAACAGCAGCGAGGGGCCCAGCGACAGGAGCTCATGGTCCTCGGCGTCGTGCCCGCCGCTCGCGCCGTGTCGCTCGCGGCAGGTGGTGCGGCTGCGCGGCGAGAGGTGCTCGTGGGTCCTGGTGTTCATGAATCCTCCTGGCCGTGCTTCTGGGGTGCGGCGTGCGCTGAGGCGCTGGCGTGCAGGAGCGTGGTGCGCTCGGCGCGGACCACGACCTCGCCGTGCTGGTTGCGTCCGGTGTGGACGAGGGAGACCACGGCCTGCCCGGGCCGCGAGTTCGAGGGCCGCACGGCGAGCACCTGCGTCTCGCTGTACAAGGTGTCGCCGTGGTGCAGGGGGCGGGGGAAGCTGATCTCGCCGAAGCCGAGGTTCGCCACCAAGGTGCCCTGGGTGAGCTGGGCGACGGACGCCCCGACGACGGTGGCGAGGGTGAGCATCGAGTTGACCAGCCGCTGCCCGAACTCGGTGGTCTCGCTCCAGGCGGCGTCGAGGTGGAGGGCCTGCGGGTTCATGGTCATGGTGGAGAACAGGACGTTGTCCGCCTCGGTGAGGGTGCGGCCGGGGCGGTGCTCGTAGATCGCCCCGATCTGCAGCTCCTCGGCATAGAGGCCGCGCTGCACGATGCGCGGCGCATCAGGCACGGGGTCGGGCACGTGATCGGTCATGGGCGGGCCTCCTGGTCGACGTGATGGGGGCCCTCGGTCCCGGGTCGCTCGAACTCGGGGCCATCGGACTCCCGGCCTTCTGCCTCGGGGCCCTCTTCCCCGGGCACCACCTGTGCGACCTCCTCGCCGCGGGCCACCCGGTCTCCGGCGCTGACCTGCAGGTGCACGGTCCCGGAGCTCGGCGCGCTGAGGGTGTGCTCCATCTTCATCGCCTCGACCACCAGCACCGGGTCGCCGGCGTCGACGTGGTCCCCGTCTGCCACCAGCACCATCGTCACGGTGCCCGGCATCGGCGAGGCGAGAGTCGGTGCTGCGTCCCGCCCTGCTGCGCCCCGTACGGGACGGTGCAGGCTCAGCTCGCGGTCCTCGCCCGGCAGGCCGATCCACACCGACGAGTCCGTGCCGTGGTGGAGCAGCGGCAGACGGATGCCGTCCACGGTGACAGCTCCCGCATGGAGCGCGAGAGCGAACTGCTGCTCTCCCACCGTCGCCTGGGCCTGCTCCGGCAAGCCGGTCAGTGCGACCACCACCAGGCCATCGTCGGCGGGAACAGCTCCGTGGTCAGCGCCCGTGCCGTCGGCCGCACCGCCGCTTCCCACTCCGCCGGCCCCGTCGGCTCCGCCCACCCCGTCAGCCGCCGCGAAGCGGACCACGAAGGGTGCTGGTGCCCCGAGCCGCCAGCCCGACGGTGCATGCCAGAGGCCGCGCGGACGGGAGCGTGCCACCTGCTCCCAGCGCACCAGCGCCGCGACGGCGAGCGCGCGGGCGCTGACCGCGCGCGGGGTGAGCTCGTCGAGGCGGCGCTCGATCAGGCCGGTGTCCATGTCACCGCTTTTCACCTCGTCGAGGGCGAGCAGCGCACGGAGGAAGGCGGTGTTGGTGACCACTCCCAGCAGGTGCGTCTGTTCGAGCGCCCGGTCCAGCGCTGCGAGCGCGTCGGCGCGGGTGGGGGCGTGGGTGATGACCTTGGCGAGCATCGGGTCGTAGCTGCTGGAGATGGTGGCGCCGACAGCCAGGGCGTGGTCCACGCGCGCACCCTCCGGCAGGGCGAGGGCGAGCACGGTCCCGCCGGTGGGCAGGAACCCGGCGACGGGATCCTCGGCGTAGAGACGAGCCTCGATCGCGTGGCCCTCGAGGCGCACGTCCTCCTGGGTGAGCGACAGCGGCTGCCCGGCCGCGATCCGGAGCTGCTCGGCGACCAGGTCGATCCCGGTGATCGCCTCGGTGACAGCGTGCTCGACCTGGAGGCGGGTGTTCATCTCGAGGAAGAACGGGGCATCGGGCGCCGTGCCATCGACGATGAACTCGACGGTCCCGGCGCCCACATAGTCCACAGCGCAGGCGGCCTCGACTGCGACGCGACCGAACTGTGCGCGCTGGTCAGGGGTCAATGAGGGGCTGGGCGCCTCCTCGATGACCTTCTGGTGGCGGCGCTGCAGGGAGCATTCCCGCTCCCCCAGATGGATCACGGTGCCGTGGGTGTCGGCGAGGACCTGCACCTCGATGTGCTTCGGTGCGGTGATCCATCGTTCGAGGAAGAGGGTGTCATCGCCGAACGCACCGGCGGCCTCGCGGCGGGCGGCGGCGAGCGCGGCGGGCAGCTCCGCGGGGGTCTCGACCCGATGCATGCCCTTCCCACCGCCGCCCGCAGCGGGCTTGACCAGCAGCGGGAAGCCGATCTCCGCAGCGCCGGCGAGCAGCGCAGCGTCGTCCAGTCCCGGCGCGGCGAGGCCCGGCACCACCGGCACACCGCGCGCGGTGACCGCGGCGCGGGCGGAGATCTTGTCGCCCATGATCTCGATCGCGGCGGCCGACGGGCCGACGAACACGAGACCGGCCTGCTCGCAGGCACGGGCGAAGTCGGCGCGTTCGGAGAGGAAGCCGTAGCCGGGGTGGATCGCCCGGGCGCCGGTGGCGAGCGCCGCGGCGATGATCTCTTCACCGTCGAGATAGGAGCTGATCCGCACCGCACTGTCGGCGGCGGCGACGTGGGCGGCACCGGAGTCCTCGTCGGTGTGGACGGCGATCGCGGCGAGGCCCAGGGCGTGCACGGTGCGCAGGATCCGCATCGCGATCTCGCCGCGGTTGGCGATCAGGACGGTGTGGAGCTCGGGGGTGTCGGGTTGAGCGGTGTCGAGCAGCGGAGTGCTGACTACGGGGTGGCTGGACATCATCGGCCTCACATCCGGAAGACGCCGCGGGCGAGCGCGGGGAGCGGGGCACGGGAGACGACGTCGAGCGCGAGCCCGAGGACGGTGCGGGTCTGGGCGGGTTCGATGATCCCGTCGTCCCAGAGCCGGGCGGTGGAGTAGTAGGGGCTGCCCTGGGTCTCGTAGTCCTCGATGATGGGCCGACGGAACTCCGCCTCGTCCTCATCGCTCCAGGTGCCGCCGCTCGCTTCGATGCGGTCGCGCGTGACGGTGGCGAGCACGGAGGCGGCCTGGGCGCCGCCCATCACGGAGACGCGGGCGTTCGGCCACAGCCAGAGGAACCGCGGGGAGTAGGCGCGCCCGCACATGGAGTAGGTGCCGGCGCCGAAGGACCCGCCGATGACGACGGTGAGCTTCGGGACCCGGGCGCAGGCGACGGCGGTGACCATCTTCGCGCCGTCCTTGGCGATGCCGCCGCGCTCATACTCGGCGCCGACCATGAATCCCGCGATGTTCTGCAGGAACACAAGCGGGATCTCGCGCTGGTCACAGAGCTGGACGAAGTGGGCGCCCTTGAGCGCGGACTCGCTGAACAGCACTCCGTTGTTCGCGACGATGCCCACCCGGTGCCCGTGGATCCGCGCGAAGCCGGTGACCAGGGTGGCGCCGTAGGTGGGTTTGAACTCGGAGAACTCCCCGGCGTCGACGATCCGGGAGATGACCTCGTGCACGTCATAGGGGGTGGAGAGGTCGGCCGGCACCGCCTCGCCCATGGTCTCCGGGTCGGCGGCGGGCGGGCGGGGGTCCTCGCGGGGCAGCACCGGCTCCGGGTGCGGGAGCGTGTCGATGATGTCGCGCAGGATCGAGAGGGCGTGCTCGTCGTCCTCGGCGAGGTGGTCGGCCACGCCCGAGACCTCGGTGTGCATCAGCCCGCCGCCGAGGTCCTCGGCGCTGACCTCCTCGCCGGTCGCTGCTTTCACCAGCGGCGGTCCGCCGAGGAAGATCGTGCCCTGGTCACGCACGATGACGGTCTGGTCGCTCATCGCCGGCACGTAGGCGCCGCCTGCGGTGGAGGAACCCATCACCGCGGAGAGCTGGGCGATGCCCTCGCCGCTCATGCGCGACTGGTGGTAGAAGATCCGCCCGAAGTGGTCGCGGTCGGGGAACACCTCTTCCTGCATCGGCAGGTAGGCGCCGCCGGAGTCGACCAGGTACACGCAGGGCAGGCGGTTCTCCTGCGCGATCTCCTGCGCACGCAGGTGCTTCTTCACGGTCAGCGGGAAGTAGGTGCCGCCCTTGACGGTGGCGTCGTTGGCGAGGATCAGGCAGTGCCGGCCGTGGATCATCCCGATCCCGGCCACCACCCCGGCGCTCGGGGCGGCGCCGTCGTACATCCCCTCGGCGGCCAGCGGGGCGATCTCCAGGAAGGGCGAGCCCTCATCGAGGAGGTGGTCGATCCGCTCCCGGGCCAGCAGCTTGCCGCGGGCGCGGTGCTTCTCCCGGGCGGCGACGGAACCGCCCTCCGCAGCCTTCGCAAGGCGTGCTCGCAGCTCGGTGACCAGGGCGTCCATCGCCTCGGCGCGGGAGCTGCCGGGGGCTGAGCCGTTCGGGCCGACGGCGGGGTGCTGTGCATCCATGGACTACCTCGTCAGCAGGATCGCGGGATCGGACAGGACATCGGCGACATCCATCAGGAAGCGCGAGGCCTCCGCACCGTCGAGCACCCGGTGGTCGAAGGAGAGCGTGAGCGTGACGACCGTGCGCAGCGCGATCGCGCCGCGGTGCTCCCACGGCTGGGTGCGCAGCGTCCCGATGGCGAGGATGGTGCTCTGGCCGGGGTTGAGGATCGGCACGCCGCCGTCGACGCCGAACACGCCGACGTTGGTGACGGTGAGGGTGGAGCCGGTCAGCTCCGCCGGGGTCAGGCGACCCTCCCGGGCGGTGGCGGCGATCGCGGCGATCTGCTCGGTGAGGGTGGCGCCGTCGGCCTCCTCGGCGTCCGGCACGGTCGCGACCACCAGGCCGCGCTCGGTGGCGACGGCGATGCCGAGCGCGACGCGGGCGAAGTGCTCGATCTCCCCGGCCTCGGTGTCGTAGCGCGCATTGGCCGACGGGGTGCGGGCGGCGGCCGGCAGGATCGCCCGGCACACCGCGGCGAGGAAGGACGCCTTGCTGCCGTCCCTCCCCGGCCGTCGCAGCCGGTCCAGGGTGTCGGTGACGTCGATGGTGGTGTGCACCGAGGCCTGCGGGGCGGTGAAGGCGGAATCGGTCATCGCCCGGGCCGTCTCGCGGCGCAGTCCGGTCACCGGCACGCGGGTGGAGGCGCGGGTGTTGGTCCCCATGCCGGTGCTCGCGCCGCGGCACGCGCCGGAGGTGCCGGCCCCGCCGTGGGCGCCCGTCGCGCCCTGTGCGCAGGCCTCGACGTCGGCGCGCAGGATCCGACCGGCCGGCCCTGATCCGTGCACCGCAGCGAGGTCGACGCCCAGGTCACGGGCACGACGACGCACCGGCGGCATCGCCCTCGGGGTCTCGCGAGCAGAGGTCTCACGGGCGGTGCTCTCGCCAGCAGAGACCTCGCCAGCGGAAATCTCGCCTACCGCCGCCTCCGCGCTGCGGCCCACGTACGGCTCGGTCACGAAGGAGCGGGGCCGACGGCGCGGCCGCCCGGTGCCGGGCAGCACGGGTCCGTAACCGACCAGCACCTGCTGGCGCTGCGGGGCGGCAGACTTCGTCACCGGCGCTGCGGCGGGGGCGTCAGCAGTGGGAGCGTCGGCTGTGGAATCGTCGGCTGCTGGAGTGCCGGCCGAGCTGGCAGCGGGGCTTCCGTCGGCCGGAACTCCACCAGCAGACGCCACCGCACCCACCTCCTCGAAGCCGATCAGCGGGGAGCCGACGGCAAGGGTCTCCCCCTCTGCCGCGTGCAGCGCGCTGATCCGTCCGGAGCGGGGGCTGGGCAGTTCGACCAGGGCCTTCGCGGTCTCCACCTCGACGAGCGCCTGGTTCAGGGTGACCTCGTCGCCCACGGCGACCTGCCAGGCCACGATCGTCGCCTCGGTGAGCCCTTCCCCGAGATCGGGGAGCGTGAAGTCGCTCATCACGCAGCCTCCCTCGAGTTGCGCCGACCCAGGGTGCGGTCCACGGCGTCCAGGATCCGGTCGATGCCGGGGAGGTAGTGGTCCTCCACGGCGGCGGGCGGGTAGGGGGTGTCGTAGCCGGTGACCCGTTCGGGGGCGGCCTCCAGGTGGTCGAAGCAGTCCTCGACGGCGGCGGTGATCACCTCGGAGGAGAGCGAGACGTTGCCCGGTGCCTCATGGGTGACCACCAGGCGGCCGGTGCGGCGCACGCTGGCGGCGACCGTGTCCCGGTCCAGTGGGGACAGGGAGCGCAGGTCGATCACCTCGAGGCTGATGCCGTCGTCCTCCGCGGCGACCGCCGCCTCCAGCGCGGTGACCACGAGCGGGCCGTAGGCGACGAGCGTCGCGTCGGTCCCCTGCCGCAACACGCGCGCGGAGGAGAGGTCGGCGGTGAGGGTGGTGTCCACTTCGCCTTTGGACCAGTAGCGGCGCTTCGGCTCGAACACCATCACGGGGTCGGGGCATTCGATCGCGGCGCGCATCGTGGAGTAGGCGTCCTGGGGATCGGCGACGGTGACCACTCGCAGGCCGGGGGTGTGGGCGAAGTAGGCCTCGGGGGATTCGGAGTGGTGCTCGACGGCGCCGATGCCGCCGCCGAAGGGGATCCGGATGGTCAGCGGCATCTGCACGCGCCCGCCGGTGCGGTAATGGAGGCGGGCGACCTGGGCGACGATCTGGTCGAAGGCCGGGTAGACGAAGCCGTCGAACTGGATCTCGCACACCGGGCGCATGCCGCGATAGGCCATGCCGACGGAGGTGCCGATGATGCCGGACTCCGCGAGCGGGGAGTCGATCACCCGGTCGGTGCCGAAGCGAGACTGGAGCCCGTCGGTGATGCGGAAGACCCCGCCGAGGGCGCCGATGTCCTCTCCGATCAGCAGCACGTCCGGATCCGCCTCGAGGGCGTCGCGCAGAGCGGCGTTCAGCGCCGCGGCCATGGTCATCGTGGTGGTCGCAGAGGTGGGGGTTCCGGTGTCCTGGGTGGTGGTCATGCCGGGGATCCCTCCTCTGGAGCGAGCGAGGATTCGAAGGCCTGGAACTGCTCCCGCTGGCGGACCAGGCCCGGATGCTCCGTGGACAGCACGTTCTCGAAGAGGCTCTCCGGAGCGGGATCGGGCAGCGTGGTCACCGCCTCACGCAGCGCGGTGGTGGCGTCGAGGCTGCGGCGCTTCGCCTCGGCGCGGAGTTGCTGGACGTCGATGTCGAGCGGTTCGAGATGGCGCTCCAGGCGACCGAGCGGGCAGCGGCGTCGCCACATCTCCAGCTCCTCCTCGTCGCGGTAGCGGGTAGGGTCGTCGCTCGTGGTGTGCGGGCCGAGGCGGTAGGTGACCGCTTCGATGAACATCGGCCCCTTCCCGGAACGGATGTGCTGGGCGGCGAACAGGCTCGCCGCCCGCATTGCGAGCACGTCATTGCCGTCCACGCGCAGCGACGGGATCCCGAAGCCCGTGGGGCGCAGCGCGATCGGGACCGTGGCCTGGAGGGCGACCGGCTCAGAGATCGCGTACTGGTTGTTCTGGCAGAAGAAGAGCACCGGCGCGCGGAACGAGGCGGCGAAGACCATCGCCTCGTTGAGGTCGCCCTGGCTCATGGCGCCGTCGCCGAAGCAGGCGACGGCGATGTCGTCCTTGCCCTGCATCTTCGTCGCCATCGCGTAGCCGACGGCGTGATGGGCCTGCGCCCCGATGATCACCTGCGGGGTGGCCATGTGGTGGACGAACGGGTCCCAGCCGGACAGAGTCGTCCCGCGCCAGACGGAGAGCATCTCCCCCGGGCTCACGCCGCGGCACCAGGCCAGGCCGTTCTCCCGGTATGAGGTGAAGAAGAAGTCTGTGCTGGGCAGGGCGCGGGCGAGGCCGATCTGGGCCGCCTCCTGGCCGCGCAGCGGCGGCCAGAGCCCCAGCTCGCCCTGGCGCTGCAGGGCCACGGCTTCATCATCGAGCGCACGGATCACGGCCATGTCCAGATACAGGCTGGTCAGCAGTTCCTCGTCCACATCGCGCAGGAGGGGGTCGAGGGTGGGGTCGGGGTGTCGGGTGCCGTCCTCAGCGAGGACGTACAGGGGCTGTACGAGTCCAGCGACCAGGTCATGGTCGGGAGCTGACGTGGTCGTCAACATGTCGGACCTCCAGAATCCGCAGCGCCGGGTAGGCGCATGGGACGTCTGCACCGGGTGGGTGCGGGTGACGTCATCGTCACCGTGCACGCTACGCCCAGAGTGCAGGACGTACAACGAAAACCACACAAGTTCAGCAGTATGCTCAACACTCGAGGCTACGGGTGCGTAGAATCGTGCACTATGCGCATCGTGGATGACACCGACCGTCGGCTCCTGCTGGCCATGACGGAGAACCCCCGCTCGACGATCGTCTCCCTCGCGGAGCGGCTGGGCCTGTCCCGCAACACCGTTCAGTCCCGGCTCGCCGCGCTCGAGGCGGGGCAGGTGCTGCAGGGCTACGACCGGCGGCTGCATGCGGCATCGCTCGGCTATCCCCTGACCGCGTTCATGGAGACGCAGGTGGACCAGCCACGCCTCGAGCAGGTCATCGCGCAGCTGCGCGAGATCCCCGAGGTGGTGCAGGTGCACGGGCTCAGCGGCCTGCACGACATCCTGGTGCGCTGCGTGTGCCGCGACACCGACGACCTCTACCGGGTCAACAAGCTGATCCTCGGCTGCGAGGGCGTGATCCGCACCGACACCTCGCTCGCGATGGGCGAGCTGATCCCCTTCCGCCTCGCCCCGGTCCTCGAGCGCGACATCGGGCGGTGAGGGCTCAGGACTGAGAGTTCAGAGCTCAGGAGATCCCTCACGCCCCAGCCCATCCCCTCTGAACTGTCGCTCCAGCCAATACCAGGCGACAGCTCAGAGGGGACCGATGCCTCGGAGGCGGGTACGTCTCGGAGATGGGTACAGCGACTCAGCCCCGAGTGAGCGCCACCGGCTGGCCGGTGCGCACGGACTCCTGTGCGGCGGCGACCACGGCGACGGTGCGCAGGCCCACGTCACCCGTCGGGTCCACCGCCGCGCCCTCGCGCACCGCGCCGAGGAAGGCGTCGAGCAGGAGGGCGTCGGTGTTCGTGCCGTAGGGGAGCCACTGGCCTGGGCCGCCCACGTGCTGGGCGAAGGCGTCGATCTGGAGCTGCCCGCCGGTGCCGAGCGCCTGCAGGCGCAGTCCGCCCCAGGTCGCGGCGTCGGGCGGCATCGACCAGGAGCAGTCGATGGTCGCGACCATGCCCGAGTCGTAGGTGAGCGTGACCAGGCCTCCGGTCTCGGCGCCCTCCCCTGCCCGGTCGGCGTAGAGGATCCGATTGGTGACCGCATGGACGATCGCGGGCGGGCCGAAGCTCGAGTCGAGGATCTCGGCCAGGTGCACCGTGTGGTCGACCATCGCGCCGCCGCCGGCGAGCTCCACGTCGGTGAACCAGTCGCGGGCCGAGGGCAGCTTGCCGTTGTTGGTGCCGGTGAGGCCGATGACCTCGCCGAGGGTGCCGTCGGCCACCGCGGTGCGCAATGCCTGGACCGCCGGGGCGAAATGCACCGGGAACGCCGTCATGAGAACCACCCCCGCGTCACGGCACGCCGCGACCATCGCTTCGGCGTCGGGGACGTTCGTGGCCAGTGGCTTCTCGCACAGCACGTGCACGCCGCGGCGAGCAGCCTCGAGCACCAGGTCCTTGTGATGGGCGTTGGCGCTGGTCACCACGATGGCGTCGGGGCCCTCCGGCCAAGCGGCCCAGGCGTCCTCGAAAGACGGGACCACGCGCACCCCGCGCACGTCGCCGTAGCCGTCTGGGTCGGCGACCACCAGGTCCACCTCGGTCCGGGCCCCGAGCTGCGCCGCGTAGCCCACGGCGTGGGTGTGCGCGCAGCTCATCAGCGCGATCTTCAGCGCGGGAGCGGCGTGGCCGGCAGGGTCGGTGGGGCGTGCGGTCAGCATGTGATGCTCCGTCCGGTGCGCAGGGAGTCAAGGGCGGCGCGGGAGACCTCCACGGCGAGGGCGCCGTCGGCCGCCTCCACGCGGGTGGGGGCGCCGGTTCTCAGCGCCGTCATGAAGTCGACGATCTCCGCGGCATAGGGATCGGCGAGAACGGAGACGTCGGGGAGGAAGCCGTCGCCGCTGGACTGGCGGGAGGACGCGACATCATCGAAGACGATCCCCGAATCCCCGGCGCTGTCGTACTGCAGGCGCCCCGCATCCCCGGCGAGGTCGAAGGTGTAGCGGAAGGCCGTGCCGGCCGGGCCCCAGAATCCGCGGCAGTGGCTGAGCACGCCGGAGCGGTGGGTGAGGACCACGTGGGCGGTGCGCACCGCGGAGTCGGAGGGGGCGATCGCCTGCTGGGCGTAGACCGTCGAGACGGGACCGGCCATCCAGAGCGCCTGGTCGATGTCGTGGATCATCTGGTCCATCACGATACCGCCGGAGAGCTCCTCGTCCGCGTACCACTCACGGCTGGGCAGGGAGCCGGTGCGCTCGAAGCGCAGCACCGCGAGGTTCCCCACAGCACCGGTGTCGATCGCCCGCTTCGCCGCGGCGTACTGCGGGAAGTAGCGCACCACGTGCGCGGGGAACAGCCTGCGGCCTGCCTTCTCGGCATGCTCGACGAGGTCGCGCGCCTCCGCGGGGTCCAGGGCGAGCGGCTTCTCGCAGATCACGTCCTTGCCGGCGTCCAGTGCCGCGCGCACGATCTCGGGGTGCGCCGGGGTGGGGGTGCTGACGTCGACGACGTCCACCGCTGCCAGCAGCTCCTCGAGGGTGCTGTGCACGGTCGCACCGGATTCGGCGGCGAACTCCTCGGCGCCGGCTTGGCTGTAGCAGTGCAGCTCGGCGCCGAGCTCGGTCCAGCCGGGCAGGTGGGCGCGGGAGATCCCGCCGGTGCCGACGATGCCGACGCGCGGGGGGCGCGAGGCCTCGGCCGGTGCGGCGGCTCCGGGGTGCTCCTCGGGGGGCGAGGTGGTGGTCATGCGCGGGCGGTCCTTCCTCAGGGAGGGCGTCGGCGCCGAGGTGGAGAGCACCGGACGATGCGACCGTCGGCCGGTCGCCATGGCGTGCATCACCGCACGCTATCAGCGCCGACGGATTATGTAACCCCTTTATGGAATGTGGCTTGGGTCGGTCTCTTCTCCCCGAGAGCACTGATCCCCTCTCAGCTGTCGCCACGAGGGGCATGTGGCGACAGCTGAGAGGGGATCGATGGGTCTCAGGCCTACGAGGCCTCCACCAGATCCTCGGCCAGGCACCGCATCTCCGCCTCGTCGAGGTCATGCACCGTCAGCCGCAGATGACGCGACGGCTCCGCCCCCGGCTCGAGCTGGAACTCGTCCCCCGTGCGCACCAGCCAGCCGCGGCGCATCAGCCGCTCGGCGACCTCCCGTGCGGGGGCGGGCACAGGCACCCACAGGCTCATCCCGTCCCCGGCCGTCACCGGCAGGCCCTGCGCGGTGAGCCGCTGCGCAAATTGGGCGTTCCGGTCGGCGTAGTGCGCGGCGGCCCGTTCGATGAGGGTGAGCGCGTCGGGGTCGGTCATCACCGCATGCGTGATCCGCTGCAGCAGATGGCTGACCCAGGTAGTGCCGGGGCTGAGCCGCTGGGCGAGGCGGCCCGCGGTCTCGGGATCCGTCGCGGTGACGGCCAGACACATGTCGGGTCCCGCGAACTTCGAGACCGAGCGCAGCAGTGCCCAGCGCCGATGGCCGGGGCCGATGATCGAGTGGAAGGGCTGCTGGGAGAGGAACGAGTAGTAGTCGTCCTGGATGACCAGCACGTACGGGTGTTCGGCGAGCACTTCCCGTAGGGCAGCGGCGCGGCGCGCGGTGAGCGAGGCACCGGTCGGATTCTGGGCGCGCGGGGTGCACACCACGGCGCGCACCCCCTGGTCGAGCGCCGCGCGGAGGCCCTCGACGGTCATGCCTTCAGCGTCGACCGGGACCGGGACCGCGCGGTAGCCGCCGTGGCGGGCGATCTGGATGCTGGCGAGGAAGCAGGGGTCCTCGAGCGCCACGGCGTCATCCCTCATCAGGGCCTGGGTGAGCAGGCGCTCCACGGCATCGACGGCGCCGCTGGTGAGAGTGAGCCGCACGTCCGCGGGATCCCCGGGGGCGTCGGGGGTCATCCAGTCCCGTGCCCACTGCTCGAGGCCCGGATCGATGACCGGTTCGCCGTAGAGCACGGGCCGCCCGGCCGCGGCGGAGAGCGCGGGGGCGAGGTCGGGGATCAGGCGGGGGTCGGGGTTGCCGGTGCCCACATCCCGTAGGGAGCCCGCGGCGGCGAAGCCCTCCTGGGCCAGCGGCGCACGCTGGGCCACGCGAGTGCCGGCGCGGCCCAGGGAGACGACCACCCCGGAGCGGGCGAGGGTGCGATAGGCGGCCACGGCCGTGTTGCGGTTGACGCCGAGCTGCTCGGCGAGGGCGCGCACGGAGGGCAGGCCTGCTCCTGGCGCGAGGTCGCCGCGGTCCACGAGGGCCCGCACGCTGTCGGCGATCTCCGCCGCGGTGCCGCCGCGGATCGCCAGGTCATCGTCGATGCTCACCCGGTCGAGTCTAGGGGCGTCGCCCGCACTCCCCGTGCCGACGGCGGCCCACCCTCGCCCTCTGGCCTGTGTCGTGCTACTTTTTGGCCTAGGTCAATGTGGTGCAGGGAGGGTCGACGCGTCGGATGCCGTCGGCCCGCGCCGCGAGAGCGACGAGGAAGCCCCCATGAACAGCACTGATAGCACCCCCAGCAGCAACACGCCTGCCACGAACGTGCCCGCCACCGGGACCGGCGCGGTCAAGCGCGGCCTGGCCGACATGATGAAGGGCGGCGTCATCATGGACGTCGTCACCGCCGAGCAGGCGAAGATCGCCGAGGACGCCGGCGCGGTCGCGGTGATGGCCCTCGAGCGGGTCCCTGCGGACATCCGCGCCCAGGGCGGGGTCTCCCGCATGAGCGACCCGGACATGATCGACAGCATCATCAGCTCCGTCTCGATCCCGGTGATGGCCAAGGCCCGGATCGGCCACTTCGTCGAGGCGCAGATCCTCCAGGAGCTGGGCGTGGACTACATCGACGAGTCCGAGGTGCTCTCCCCCGCCGACTACCTCCACCACATCGACAAGCACCGCTTCACCGTGCCCTTCGTGTGCGGCGCGACGAACCTCGGCGAGGCCCTGCGCCGCATCACCGAGGGCGCGGCGATGATCCGCTCCAAGGGTGAGGCCGGCACCGGGGACGTCTCCGAGGCCACCAAGCACATCCGCACCATCAACGCCCAGATCCGAGAGCTGGCCGCGAAGAGCGAGGACGAGCTCTACCTCGCCGCCAAGGACCTGCAGGCCCCCTACGAGCTGGTCAAGGAGGTCGCCGAGAACGGCGCGCTCCCCGTGGTGCTGTTCGTCGCGGGCGGCGTGGCCACCCCGGCGGATGCCGCGATGATGATGCAGCTGGGGGCCGACGGGGTGTTCGTCGGCTCCGGGATCTTCAAGTCCGGCAACCCCGCCGAACGCGCCGCCGCGATTGTCAAGGCGACCACGTTCTACGACGACCCCTCCGTGATCGCGGAGGTCTCCCGGGGGCTCGGCGAGGCGATGGTGGGCATCAACGTCGCCGATCTTCCTGCGCCGCACCGCCTGGCCGAGCGCGGCTGGTGACCAGCGCTCCTGCACCGACTTCGGCCTCGGAAGGGCCCGCTCTGCGGATCGGGATCCTCGCTCTGCAGGGCGACGTGCGCGAGCATGAGCGCGCGCTCGAGACCCTCGGCGCCATGGCGGTGCGGGTGCGGCGAGTGGCGGATCTCGTCGGCCTCGACGCACTGGTGCTGCCCGGTGGCGAGTCGAGCGTGATCGACAAGCTCTCGCGGGCCTTCGGGCTGCGGGAGCCCCTGCGGGCGGCGATCGCTGCCGGCCTGCCCGTCTACGGGACGTGCGCCGGGATGATCCTGCTGGCGGAGGAGCTCGAGGATGCCATCGCGGGTCAGCAGACCTTCGGCGGGCTCGACATCACCGTGCGCCGCAACGCCTTCGGCCGGCAGCAGGAGTCCTTCGAAGCGACGCTCCACCTCCCCGTGCTCGGCGAGGAGCCAGTCGCGGCGACCTTCATCCGTGCCCCGGAGGTGGTCCGGACGGGGCCGGGAGTCGAGGTGCTCGCGCGCCTCGCAGATGGCCGCACCGTGGCCGTCCGGCAAGGGAACCTGCTGGCCACAGCCTTTCACCCGGAGGTCTCCGGGGAGCTGCGCTTCCACGCCCTGCTGCTGAAGAGTGCGGCCCTGCGGAGAGAGGTCCGCCGCCTCGAAGCCTCCTGACCGGGGGCTGTCTCCCGCTGAGACCGTCTGACGCGGCGGACAGCTCCGGCTGTGCCGTCGCCTCAGGCGGTCGGGGACGCGGGCCCCAGCAGCGGTGCGATCTCCCGGCCCCACGCCTCGACGGCGGGCAGGTCGCGGAAGTCGCCGGTGGGGGTGCGCATGGACTTCAGCAGCACCCGTTCGTGCAGAGGGATCCGGTCCATGAGCACCCAGCCGGGGAAGTTCTTCACCGCGACCGGGGTGACCGGGGCCTTCTCGAGGAAGGCATCGGTCGCCTTCTGCTTCCCGCCCTTGGACGGGTCGGAGGCCGAGCCCGAGCAGGAGAAGAACGCGAAGGGCTGCTGGCCGAGCGCCTGCGCGTGCTGCAGCGCCCAGGCGGTCGCGGCCTTCTCGATCGCTTCGACCCGAACCCCGGAGCCGAGCACCACGGCGTCATATCCGGCAGGATCGGGCGAGTCCTCGATGTCGGCGAGGTCCGCCTCGAGCCCGACGGCACGCAGTGCGGCGGTGAGGGTCTCGGCGAGGGTGCGGGTGGCTCCGGAGTGGGTCGCGTAGGCGACGAGCACGGTCATGTGCCCCATCCTGCCAGCCGTTCCGCGAGCTCGCGCGGGACCGAGGTCTCGCCGGATCGGCGCACCCGCCCGAGCACCCGCCCTGATGGTCTCGTTTTCCGGACAGACGGCGGCGAAACCCCCGGTCAGCGGCAGATCACGATCCTGCTGTCATGACCGTCCAGTCACTGGATAGCACACCCGCAAAGGCGGACAATCACGGCATACGGCCTGGCCGTCCCGGCCTCGGTCGTCTCCTCGAGGAGCCAGCCATGAAGAAGAGAGTCCTGTCCGCCCTCGCGATGTACGCGCTGCTGCTCGGCCTGGGAATGTTCGCCCCGGCCACGGCCACCGCCGCCCCCTACTGCGGCATCTACTGGGGATCGCTCCCGGAATCCGCCGCAGGAATGTCCTCGGCGCAGATCAACAACCTCCGCACCGGCCGACACACCTGCTACGACCGGCTCGTCGTCGACCTCAAAGGCGACGTCTCGGGATACTCGGTGAAGTACGTCCAGCGCGTCTCCGAGCTGGGCTCCGGCTTCGCCGTGCCGCTCAGTGGCGCCGCTGACCTGGAGGTCCTGGTCTTCGCCCCCGCTCATGACGACGACTACCGGGCGACCTACAGCCCGCGCAACCGCTCACAGGCCGTGAACGTCGACGGCTACCGCACCTTCCGTCAGGTCGCCTTCAGCGGCAGCTTCGAGGGACAGACCCTGATCGGGCTCGGCGTGCGCGCCCGGCTCCCGATGAGGACGTTCGTGCTCGACGGCCCCGGCGACGGATCCCGCCTGGTGATCGACGTGGCCCATCGCTGGTGAGACCCCGTCTCTCCGGCCTTCCACGTGACCGGCGGTCCACCCCCGTGCAGGGGAGGACCGCTGGTCTCCCCGTGCGCGGGCACGGCCTGTCGGCCCGCTTCCCACCTGCATCAGCGGATCAGCCGGCGCTCCCGTGCCACGCGCAGCGCGGAGGTGCGGCTGTCCACGCCGAGCTTGTCGTAGAGGTGGACCAGATGGGTCTTCACCGTCGACTCCGAGATGAACAGAGCCTTGGCGACCTCCCGGTTCGTGGCGCCGGTGGCGAGCGCCTCGAGGATCTCGGTCTCGCGCGGTGAGAGAGCGGTGGCGGGGTTGGTCATCCGGGCCACCAGCCGCTGCTGCACCTCGGGCGAGAGGATGCTGCGCCCGGCCGCGGCCTCGCCGACGGCGGCGATCAGCGCCTCGGTGGGAGAGTCCTTGAGCACGTAGCCGGTGGCGCCGGCCTCGAGGGCGCCGACGATGTCCGCCTCGGCGTCGAACGTGGTCACGGCGAGCACCTGGACCGCGGGATAGCGGGCGCGCAGCTGCCGGGTGGTCTCGATCCCGCCGATCCCATCGCCGAGGTTCAGGTCCATGAGGACGAGATCGGGGACGCTCTCGGGGGTCTGCGCGAGGAGGTTCAGCGACCTCATCGCCTCGTCTCCGGAACTCGCCTCCGCGACCACCTCGATCCCCTCGTCGGCCTCGAGCAGGGCGCGCAGTCCTGCCCTGACCACGGGATGGTCGTCGACCATCATGATGCGGATGCTCATTCGCCTGGCTCCTGGAGGGGGGTCGACCCAGCGGGGTTCGGTGGGGCGGGGTTCGGTGGCGTGGGGTTCGTGGGGTCGGAGGTGAACGGGGTGCGGGTCGGCAAGGAGAGGCCGACGGTGGTGCCCTCTCCCGGTGCCGAATCGATGGTCACCGTCCCCCCGGCGCGGTCCATCCGCGCGCGCAACAGGCGCAGCCCGTCGCCGCCCTCGCCCTCACCCCGGCGGGGAGCGGCAGAAGGATCGAAGCCGCGGCCGTCGTCGACCACGTCCAGGCTCACCCGATCCGGCCACCAGGCGAGGGTGAGCACGCAGCGCTGCGCCTCGGCGTGTCTCTGCACGTTGGCGATGAGCGACTGGGCGGCACGCTGCAGGGTCTCGACCTGCGCTGGTTCCAGCTCGCGCGGTGTGCCGTCGATGCGGAGCTCCCAGCGGGGCTGCTCCCCCAGGTCCCCGAGCGCCTCGGCCCGCGAGATCGCGGCACGCAGCGCCTGTTCGAGGGTGGTCTGCGGAGCGCGGTCGGCGAGATCCCGCACCAGGCGGCGGGCGTCGGCGAGGTTCTCGCGGGCGGTGTCCTCGATGCGGCCGAACTCGACGCCGGCCGTCGGGTGGGCGTTGCGGGCGCCGCGGCTGAGCATGACGATCGAGTTCAACCCCTGGGCGAGGGTGTCGTGGATGTCCTGGGCGAGGCGCTGACGCTCCTCGGCGATGCCCTTGCGCCGCTCGGAATCGGCCAGCTCGGCCTGGGCGGCCCGCAGCTGGACGACGAGTTCCCGGTTGCGGTCCGTCTCCTGCAGCAGCCGACGGTAGACGGCATGGGCGATCAGTGAGAACGCCGCCCCGACCAGCGGGCCGAGGATCTCGCCGACTCCCAGCGACCACTGCTCGCGGGCGATCACGGGGGCGATCACCGCCCAGAGCGCGACCCCCCACATCACCAGCGGTCCGGCGATGCGGCCGAGCGCGAACAGGACCAGGAAGAACAGCGGGAAGGCGATCCAGACGAAGGCCGCGGAGACGAAGGTGCTGGCCATCCAGGCCACGCAGAGCGTCAGCACCCAGCCGCGCGAGGGCAGCAGCAGGTCGGTGCGGGTGGAGCGTCCCGCTGCGCCGCGGGCCAGGGCGCGCTGGGATCCGAGCAGGTAGATCGCGGCGACCACGGCGGCGGCGAGGATCGCGAGAGCCGGCGTCACCGCCTCGGCAGTGATGGCCCGCAGCGCGCCGACGCTCGGCAGCACCAGGAACGCCACGTGCATCGCGCCGCGCAGGGTGGCGGCGAGGGCGGAGGCGGTGTCGCCCTCCGCGACCGCTCGGCCGGCGGCAGCGGCCGGCGCCGGCATCACAGCACGGGGCGCTTCCGGAGAGGGGGCACGATCGACATCCACCCTGTCACTGTAGAGGGGGCGACAGCGCTGACACATCGTCCGAAAGGTCCGGTGCGGTGAAGGCTCACGGAGCGGCGAAGGCGCCAGGGCCGGCCGAGGCTGCTATCGGCGCGGATGCTCTCGGCCGACGGAGGTCATCGGGGCGGGGCGTGCGGTGGACCTGCGCACGAGCATGATGATCCCGAGCACGACGGCGACCAGAGCGATTCCTGCGATCACCACCACCGCGAGGATGGCCAGGAGGAAGAGGATGCCGAGGACGGAGACGTCCATGGGGACCTCCTCTGCCGTGTTCTGCTGTCGCGGGAGCGCCCGCCTCCCGAGGCTCCAGGATACGTCCGTGCCTGCGACGACTCACCGCCACAGCTGACCCGCAGGCCGTCCCGTCACAGCGCAGCGGCCGGTCCCTACGCGGAGGGACCGGCCACTGTCACCGCGGAGCACGGACCGGTGAAGGCCGGTGCTGCAGGACGAATCCGGCGCCGTCGTCGAGCCGGCGCCGAGGCTCAGCTCAGGCCGTGGGGATGACCAGGCCGGAGGCGTTGCTCGTCGCGTTCACGAACCGCGCCTGAACATCAGCCCAGTTCACGATGTTCCAGATCGCCTTGACGTAATCCGCCTTCACGTTCTGGTAATCCAGGTAGAACGCGTGCTCCCACATATCCAGTTGGAACAGCGGGATCGTCGCGACCGGCACACCGTTCTGCTGATCGTAGAACTGCTCGATCACGAGATTCCCACCGAGCGGCTCATACGCGAGCACAGCCCAGCCCGAGCCCTGGATACCCAGCGCCGCCGCCGTGAAATGCGCACGGAAAGCATCGAACGACCCGAAGAACTCATCGATCGCCGCAGCGAGCTCACCGGTGGGCTTGTCGCCACCCTCGGGCGAGAGGTTCTTCCAGAAGATCGAGTGGTTCGTGTGACCACCGAGATTGAACGCGAGGTCTTTCGAGAACTGGTTCACCGTCCCGAAATCATTCGCCTCACGAGCCGCCGCGAGCTTCTCCAGCGCCGTGTTCGCGCCCTTGACATAGGTCGCGTGGTGCTTGGAGTGGTGCAGCTCCATGATCTTCCCGGAGATCGAGGGGTCCAGCGCGCCATAGTCGTAATCGAGATCAGGAAGCGTGTAGTCAGCCATGTGGATCATCCTTTCAATGGTGGTGTTGCCACGACAATAAGACCTCAAGTGCACTTGAGGTCAAGACCTCTCCGCGTCGCCCTCGGGGAACTCGGTGACATCCTCGAGGCGGCGTGGTCCCGGGCCGATCTCGGCGAGGGCGTCATCCGGGTTCAGCAGTGCGCAGGCCTTGAGCGAGAGGCAGCCGCAACCGATGCAGCCAGTGAGCTCGTGCTCGAGCCGTTCGATGGCCCGTCGCCGCTCCTCGAGCCGCTTCTTCCAGCGACGGGAAGCACGCTGCCAATCCGAGTGCGAGGGGGTGCTCTCCATCGGGACGTCCCCGAAAGCCTCTTTGACGTCCGACAGTGGCATGCCGAGCCGTTTGGCGACGGAGATCAGGGAGACGCGGCGCAGCATATGGCGGGGATAACGGCGCTGGTTGCCGCCGGTGCGTACCGAGCCCACCAGGCCGAGCTCCTCGTAATAGCGCAGCGCCGACGTCGCCACCCCGGTGCGGTGGCTCATCTCGCCGATCGTCAACAGGTCATCGGGCTCATAAGTGGGGTTCACCCCGCCCCCTCTCCCCGTGCTCCGGGTCCCGTACGGTGCCGGGTCCGACCTCAGGCGCGTCTCCTTGACCTCAAGTGCACTTGAGATCCTACGCTCGATCATGCACCGACCGGAAGGACTGCACCCCGTGACCTATGTGATCGCATTGCCCTGCGTGGACGTCAAGGACCGAGCCTGCGTGGACGAATGTCCTGTGGACTGCATCTACGAAGGCGACAGGATGCTATACATCCAACCGGACGAGTGCGTGGACTGCGGAGCCTGCGAGCCCGTCTGCCCCGTCGAGGCGATCTTCTACGAGGACGACACCCCGGACCAGTGGGCTGAGTACTACAAGGCCAACGTCGAATTCTTCGATGACCTCGGCGCCCCCGGCGGAGCGGCGAAGATGGGCGTGATCAACAAGGACCACCCCATCATCGAAGCCCTGCCCCCGCAGCCGAACCCGCTGGCCTGAGGTCCCCGCCGGCCTGACGTCTCCGCTGGCCTGACGTCTCCGCTGGCCTGATGTCAGAGCCCTCACATCGTTGTCACTTCTGACGACACGCCGCTGACCTGCATGAACCGTCGCCACGGAGGTCGTACAGTGCGGGCATGACCACCACTGACATCGCTGTGAGGACCACCGACGGGTCCACGTTCAGCATCGGTGAGCTGTCCTCCCGCACCGGGGTCAGCCATCGCTCCCTGCGGTACTACGAGGAGCAGGGCCTGCTCCTGGCCGAGCGCACCCCGGCCGGGCATCGGCGCTACGACGAGGAGGCGGTCCAGCGCGTCGCCCTGGTCCAGCGCCTGTTCGCCGCCGGCCTCACGAGCGCCGAGGTCCAGCCTGTGCTGCCGGGCCTGGTCGAGGAGGGGTACCGCACCGAGGATCTCGTGGAGGTGCTGCGCGAACACCGCGCACGCCTGCAGCAGGAGATCGCCTGGCAGCTCGACACCATCGACATCCTCGACGAGGTCATCGAATATCACGGACAGCCCTGAGGCGAGGCACCCTCGGGGTACCGCTCCAACCCTCTTCCCGTCAGACCTTCCGGGGAGGAGACTGGTCGGACCCTCTCGAAGGAGGCCGACCATGGCCAAGTACGTGATCCTGAAGCATTACCGAGGTGCCCCGGCCGGGGTGAACGACGTTCCGATGGATCAGTGGTCCGAGCGTGATGTCGCGGACCATATGAAGTACATGGAGGACTTCGCGGACCGGCTGCGGGAAAGCGGTGAGTTCGTGGATTCGCTGGCGATGTCCGCCGAAGGAACCTTCGTGAGGTTCGACGGAGTGGGCAATCCCCCGCTCACCGATTCCGCAGCGCTCGACGCCAAGGACCTGGTGGCGGGCTGGATGATCATCGACGTCGCCAGCCATGCCCGGGCCGTGGAGCTCGCCGCCGAGCTCTCGGCGGAACCGGGGAAGGACGGCGAGCCGATCCACGAATGGCTCGAGCTGCGCCCCGTCCTCGGTTGATCATGGCGCCGGCGATGTCGAGAACCATCGGCCGGTTCCGTCCCAGGGGTGAACGCGACCACAGAGGGTCGCACCCCCTCGAAGGAGAGACACCATGTCCAAGTACCTGCTGCTCAAGCACTACCGCGGAGCTCCCGCCGGTGTGAACGACGTGCCGATGGACCAGTGGACCCCCGAGGAGTTCGACGCGCATCTGAAGTACATGAACGACTTCGCGGCCCGGCTCACCGGCACCGGTGAGTACGTCGACTCCCAGGCCCTCTCCCCCGACGGTCTCTGGGTGCGGTTCGACGGGGAGGGCCGGCCCCCGGTCACCGACGGACCGTTCGCGGAGACCAAGGACGTCATCGCGGGCTGGATGATCATCGACGTGGAGAGCCATGAGCGGGCGATCGAGCTAGCCGGTGAGCTCTCGGCCGCACCCGGCAAAGGCGGCGCCCCGATCCACGAATGGCTCGAGCTGCGCCCCTTCTACGGTGTGAACGCCCCGACCGACGGATGAACGAGGCCCTGCTGCGGGAGCTCGTGCCCGCGGTGATCGGTATCCTCCGCCGCCGCGGCGCGGACTTCGCGGCGGCGGAGGACGCCGTGCAGGAGGCTCTGATCGAGGCGCTCGGCTCCTGGGCGGAGGATCAGCCCCGGGAACCGCAAGGCTGGCTTGTCACCGTGGCCTGGCGGAAGTTCCTGAACCAGGTCCGTGCGGAGGACGCCCGCCATCGCCGCGAGGAGCGCACCGAGCTCGCGCCAGGGCCCGGGCCTGCCACCGCGACCGACGACTCTCTGGCTCTGCTCTTCCTGTGCGCGCATCCCTCCCTGTCACCGGCCTCCGCGGTCGCCCTCACCCTGCGCGCCGTGGGCGGGCTCACCACCCGCCAGATCGCCGCGGCGTACCTGGTGCCCGAGGCGACCATGGGCCAGCGCATCTCCCGCGCCAAGCGCACCCTGGCAGGACAGCGGCTCGACCGTCCCGGTGACGTCGAAACGGTGCTGCGGGTGCTCTATCTGATCTTCAACGAGGGCTATTCGGGCGAGGTCGACCTCGTCGCGGAAGCTGTCCGGCTGACCCGGCAGCTCCATGCGGCGATCGCCCACCCCGAGGTCGCAGGGCTGCTCGCGCTGATGCTGCTTCACCACGCGCGGCGCCCCGCCCGGTTCACGCCCGACGGGGCCCTGGTCCCGCTCGCCGCACAGGACCGCAGCCTCTGGGAGACGGGGATCATCGCCGAGGGGGTCGAGATTCTGCAGGCCGCCCTCCGTCACGACCGACTCGGAGAGTTCCAGGCCCAAGCTGCGATCGCGGCCCTCCACGCGGACGCCCCGACCGTCGAGGAGACGGACTGGCTCCAGATCCTCGAGTGGTACGACGAGCTGGTGCGCCTGACCGGCAGCCCGATCGCCCAGCTGAACCGAGTGGTCGCCGTCGGGGAGGCCGACGGACCACGAGCCGGTCTCGCCGCCCTCTCGGAGCTCGACGAGACCCTGCCCCGCTACACCGCCGTCGCGGCGCACCTGCACGAGGCCGAGGGCGACCTGCCGCGGGCGGCCGCGCTGTTCGCCGAGGCGGCGAGGACAGCCACCAACACCGCCGAGCGTGACCATCTGCTGCGACAGGCGGCTCGGCTGCGCTTCTCCTGATAGTGGCAGCGACCGTCGGAGTCGGCCCACGGCTGAGCACGCCAGGTGGGCATCATCGCCTCGGTGCGGCCCCGAGCATCCCCACCAGGCGGCTCGGGGATTTCATCGAGCACGGCCTGAGGGAGATCACTCACCGGCCGCGCTTCGCGCTCAGCCCCGTCGTGCCAGTCCGTACTCGCGGCTGAACCCGCTGCTCAGATCCGTGATCCGCACGGTGACGATGCCGGCGGCGTCCACCGTGTAGGTCTCTTCGATCTCCGGCCCGCCCTCGCGGCGCTCGACCGTGACGGCGGCGAGCTCTGCCGCATCCAGCTCGCGCAGCGCGGGGTCGAAGGGGAAGAGGACGTCTGCGTAGGGGACCAGGTCGCCGCGCGGTTCGCCCGCGTCATCGAGCGCGGGATGTTCGACATAGCGGAACCAGCCCAGGTTGTGTGCGGCCGTGTAGCGCCTGGTCACGCTGGTGCTGCCGGTCTGCGGCAGGGGGGCTTCCGGGGTGAGGACCTGATCGAAGGCGACACCCTCGCCGGAGTCCGCTTCGCGGAACACCCCGATGCCGCGGGAGAGACGATCGGTGAGGGTGACATCGGCGTCAGGGTCCACCGCGATGGCCAGTCCGATCGCGGTCGATGCTGCGGGATAGGGCGAGCGGTGGACCCGTCGGCCGAAGCGTTCGCGCAGCAGCCTGGCCACCAGCGGCAGCCCCGAGCCGCCGCCCACCAGGTAGATGCCGGCGATGCCGGAGTCCGCATCGAGGGCGCCGACCAGCGGCGCCATCACTTCCAGGGTGCGCTCGATGAGCGGCGCCGCGGCAGCATAGAAGTCGTCCACAGAGAGGATCACCGGATCGTGCTCGGCGGAGATCTCGATCATCACCCGGCGGGTCTGCGGGGTGAGGCGTTCCTTGGCCTCCCGGCATTCCTCACGCAGCGCGGCATGCTGGGCCGCGGAGAGGTCCTCGGGACGGATCCCCGCCCGTTCGAGCGCGAGCTCCGCGAGGACCTCGTCGAAGTCGTCCCCGCCCAGGCGGTTCTCGCCCCGGCTGCCGAGCACCACGTGGCTGGCGCCGTCGGCCTCCACCAGGGAGCTGTCGAAGGTGCCGCCGCCCAGGTCGTAGACCGCGATGCGGGTGCGGCGCGAGGTCAGGGAGCGGCTCTGGTGGTGGGTGTACTCGAAGCCTGCGGCGGAGGGCTCGTTGATCATCGCGATCACGTCGATGCCCGCCCGTCGGAATGCTTCGAGGGTCATCACCCGCTGGGCCGAGTGGGCGTGCGCCGGGACGGAGACCGCCACCTCCCCCACCGGCACCGGCAGGGCGGTGCGCACCGCCGTGAGATAGCCGGTGAGCAGGTCCAGCAGGGCGAACTCCCGCCCGCCGAGCTCGACCGTGGTCCCGGGATGCGTGGTCGGGTCCCCGAGCAGCCGTTTGAAGGAGCGCAGGTGAGGCGCACCGGCTCGGGCGGCACGCTCGGCCTCGAAGCCGTGGACCAGGGCGTCTCCGTCGAGCGCTATGACCGAGGGGAAGTGTCCGTGCGGGTCCCCGTCGGGGTCCTGGAAGCTCAGCACCGGGTAGTTCCCTCGGTCGGCGCCTGCCGCAATGGTCCTGGTCGTGCCCACATCTATACCGATCCGCATGTCCTGAAGATACCCCCGGGGGGGGTCTCTGAGGGCGAGGGTTTCATGGGGTTCCACGGGGTTCCATGGCGTTCCACCCGCCCTCAGGGCCTCCCGCGCGCTCAGCGCAGGTGCTGCTCGTATGCGGCGGTGGTGAGGAAGGCCGGGAACTCCTCTCCGAGCACCGCGTCCTTCAGCAGCTCGGCCGCCTCGGGGATCCGGCTGCCCTCGGCGCTCGGGAGCGCCTCAGCGCCCGAGAGACCCTCGGCACCGCCGAGCTCCTCGGCGCAGCGGTCGATGAAGTACTCGATCCGCTCTTTGACGATCGGCATGCCCTCCTCGGTGAGCATCCCCTGGTTGATCCACTGCCACAGCTGAGAGCGGGAGATCTCGGCGGTCGCCGCGTCCTCCATCAGGTTGTCGATCGCCGCGGCGCCCTGGCCCCGCAGCCAGGAGTCGAGGTAGCGCAGCGCCACCTGGATGTTCTGGCGGATCCCGGCGGTGGTGATGCGGCCGCCCTCGACCCGCAGGTCCAGCAGGTCCGCGGCCGTGACCCGCACGTCCTCCCGCATGCGTGCGAGCTGGTGGGGTCGCTCCCCCAGCACCGCGTCGAACTCGGCGCGCGCCGCCGGGATCAGGTCGGGGTGCGCGACCCAGGTGCCGTCGAATCCGTCGGCCGCCTCCCGCGCCTTGTCCTCGGAGACCTTCGCGAAGGCGTTCGCGGTGACCGCAGGGTCCCGACGGTTCGGGATGAAGGCGCTCATCCCGCCGATCGCGTAGGCGCCGCGGCGGTGGCAGGTGCGCACCAGCAGTTCCGTGTAGGCCCGCATGAACGGGACAGTCATGGTCAGCTGCGAGCGGTCAGGCAGGACCTGGTTGCGGCCGCGATCGCGGAACTGCTTGATGATCGAGAACAGGTAGTCCCAGCGGCCCGCGTTCAGCCCCGCGCAGTGATCGCGCAGCTCATAGAGGATCTCGTCCATCTCGAAGGCTGCGGGGAGCGTCTCGATGAGCACCGTGGCGCGGATGGTGCCGTGCTCCAGGCCCAGGTGCTGCTCGGTGATGGTGAACACCTCGTCCCACAGCCGCGCCTCGGGATGGGACTCCAGCTTCGGCAGGTAGAGGTAGGGCCCGGTGCCGCGGGTGATCAGCTCGTGGGCGTTGTGGAAGAGGTACAGGCCCACGTCCACCAGCGAGGCGGAGGCTCGGCAGGAGCGGCCATCGGCCCGCTGATACCGCAGCTGCTGCTCGGGGAGGTGCCAGCCGCGGGGCCGGAACACGATGGTGGGGGTCTGCTCCCCCAGCCGGTACTCCTTGCCCTCGTCGCTCACGAAGTCGATCCGCCGACGGATCGCGTCATGCAGGTTCAGCTGCCCGGTGATGACGTTGTGCCAGGTGGGGCTCAACGCGTCCTCGCCGTCGGCGAGCCACACGTTCGCGCCGGAGTTCATCGCGTTGACGGTCATCTTCCGATCGGTGGGGCCCGTGATCTCGACCCTGCGGTCCGTCAGGCCCGGGCCGGCGCCGGCGACCTGCCAGGTCGGGTCGTCCCTGATTGCGGCGGTCTCGGGGCGGAAGTCGAACATCGCACCACCCGAGATCGCCTCGCGCCGCATGGCTCGCGAGGTGAGCAGCTGCGAGCGGCGGCTGGCGAAGCGGTCGTGCAGCTGGGCGAGGAAGCTCATCGCCTCCGGGGTGAGGATCTCGTCGAAGCGGTGCTCCATCGGTCCGAGCAGCTCGATCCGGCTCGGCTGGGAGGTAGCCGGGACGGTCTGCGGGGGCCGCGGGGAACGAGGGCCGGGCGGGGTGGGACGCTGCTGGGTGAGGGTCATGATCCTGCTCCTTCTGGGGAGGTCGTGCGGGGGCCGACGGCGGGGCGCGGGCGCGGGTGCAGCCCGGTACGTGGGGGTGGGGTGCGGCGATCAGAACTGCGCCGTCTCGGTGGAGCCGACGAGCGCGAGGGTGCTGGAGGACGGGTTCAGGGCGGTGGCGACCCGGTCGAAGTAGCCGGTGCCCACCTCGGCCTGGTGGCGGTGGGCGGTGAAGCCGCGGTCCGCTGCCGCGAACTCGGCCTCCTGCAGCTCGACGTAGGCGCTCATCTGGCGTTCCTGGTAGCCGGCGGCCAGCTCGAACATGCCGTGGTTCAGCGAGTGGAAGCCGGCCAGGGTGATGAACTGGAAGGCGTAGCCCATGGCGGAGAGCTCGCGCTGGAAGGTGGCGATCTGGGCGTCGTCCAGGTGGCGCTTCCAGTTGAAGCTGGGCGAGCAGTTGTAGGCGAGCTTCTGCTCGGGGAAGTCGCGGTGGATCCGCTCGGCGAAGGTGCGGGCCAGCTCCAGATCCGGCTCGGAGGACTCCACCCACAGCAGGTCCGCGTACTCCGCATAGGCCAGGCCCCGTGCGATCACCGGCTCGATCCCGGGGCGGACCGCGTAGAACCCCTCCGCGGTGCGCTCCCCGGTGAGGAAGGGCTGATCCCGTTCGTCGATGTCGCTGGTAAGCAGGTTCGCGGCGAGGGCATCGGTGCGGGCGATGATCACGGTCGGCGCGCCAGCGACGTCCGCGGCGAGGCGCGCGGCGCTGAGGGTGCGCACGTGCTGCGACGTGGGGACCAGGACCTTGCCACCCATGTGGCCGCACTTCTTCTCGCTGGCCAGCTGGTCCTCCCAGTGCACACCCGCGGCGCCGGCCTCGATCATCGAGAGCATCAGCTCGTAGGCGTTCAGCGGGCCGCCGAAGCCGGCCTCGGCGTCGGCGACGATCGGCGCCATCCACTCGCGGCTGGTCGTGCCGGTCTCCGCGTGCTCGATCTGAGCTGCGCGCTGCAGGGCGTTGTTGATGCGGCGCACCACGGCGGGCACCGAGTTGACGGGGTAGAGGGACTGGTCGGGGTAGGTCTTCCCGGAGAGGTTCGCATCGGCCGCGACCTGCCAGCCGGAGAGGTAGATGGCCTTCAGCCCGGCGCGGACCTGCTGGACGGCCTGGTTGCCGGTCAGAGCACCGAGGGCCCGCACCCACTGCTCCGGATCGGAGGTGTTCAGCTCGATGAGGTCCCACAGGGTCTCCGCGCCGCGGCGGGCGAGGGTGCGCTCCTCGCGGACGGGCCCGGCGAGCGCGATGACGTCCTCGGCGGTGTGGTCGCGGCGCACGTTCCGCCAGCGGGGGTCGATCTCCCAATCGCGGGCGAGCTCCTCGGCGGTCATGGTCTGGTCTCCGGCACGGGGGGTACCGGGCGCGGTAGGAGGGAGAGAGGTTGCGGGAGGGATGGGGGTGGTGGGAGGGATGGGCGTGGTCATCGTCGGCTCCTCGGGATCGATCGGGGTGTGCGGGGCGGTGGGTCCACCGTCGCTCTCGACGAACTTCATCGAGTAGTCACACTCTGCAGCCCACGTAAGCCCCCTAGAACCCCCCGATTCGAAGAACTTTCTCGATATTTCTGTCGATCAGAACTTTTCTATGGCACCGTGTGCGCATGGTGCACGACGAGGTTGCTCCCGGCCCGGCGACGACCCCTGCGACAGATGTCGAGGATGACTCCTTCGACCCGCTGCTGATCGGTCAGCGCATCCGTGCGCGCCGGCTGGAGCGTGGTCTCTCCCTCGCCCAGCTGGCGCAGCGGGTCGAGCGCGCCCCTTCCCAGCTGTCCGTGATCGAGAACGGCAGGCGGGAGCTGAAGCTCGGCGAGCTGCGAAGGATCGCCCGCGCGCTCGAAGTGGGCGTGGATGACCTGCTGGAGCCCGAGCCGCCGTCCCGTCGGGCGGCACTGGAGATCGCGCTGGAGAGAGCCCAGGCCGGCACCCTCTACCAGAGCCTCCCACTGCCCGAGCTGCCGGTGCGCAAGTCTCTCTCCGATGCGGCGATCGAGACGATCCTGGCCCTGCACGAGGAGCTGCGGCGCCTGCACGAAGAGCGGGCCGCGACCCCGGAGGAGGCGCGGCGGGTGAACGGACAGCTCCGCCAGGAGCAGTCCGAGGGCGGGAACTACTATCCCGAGCTCGAGGAGGCGGCCCGGGAGCTGCTGGAGCAGATCGGGCATCGAGGCGGGCCGCTGTCCCAGTCGAAGGTGTCACTGCTGGCCGCGAAGCTCGGCTTCTCCCTGCACTCGGTGCCCGACCTGCCGCATTCGACCAGGTCGATCACGGATTCGGAGCATATGCGGATCTACCTGCCGCTGGGCAGGGCAACCTCGGATCCTCGCACCACGGTGCTGCAGGCGATCGCCGCCCATGTGCTGCAGAAGGGCGAGCCCGCGGACTACGGGGACCTCCTGCGTCAGCGCGTGGAGACGAACTACCTGGCCTGCGCGCTGCTGCTGCCCGAGGCGGGGGCACTGGACTTCCTGCACCGGGCGAAGGCGGAACGGGAGCTGTCGGTCGAGGATCTGCGGGACGAGTTCGCTGTCAGCTACGAGATGGCTGCGCACCGCTTCACGAACCTGGCCACCCATCACCTGGGCATCCCCGTGCATTTCCTGAAAGTCCACTCCTCCGGCACGATCCTCAAGGCCTACCAGAACGACGAGGTCCGCTTCCCCACCGATGCGCTCGGCGCGGTGGAGGGGCAGCGGGTGTGCCGCTGGTGGAGCGCGCGGCGGGTGTTCCGCAGCGAGGACCGGATGGGGCAGTACTGCCAGTACACCGACAAGCCGGGTGGCACCTATTGGTGCACCTCGCACATCGAATCCGGTCCGGGTGGGGAGTTCTCGATCTCGGTGGGCACCGCCTACCAGCACACGAAGTGGTTCCGGGGCCGGGAGACGACGGTGCGCCACTCCTCCTCCTGTCCCGATCCGGTCTGCTGCCGAGAGCCGGATCCGACGCTCGTGGAGCGCTGGGAGGGGTCGGTGTGGCCGGTCGCGCGGCTGCACGCCTCGCTGCTGGCCGCGATGCCGACGGGCACCTTCACCGGGGTGGACCGGGTCTCGATGCTCGAGTTCCTCGAGCGGCACGCCCCGGTGGCCGACGGGAGCGCTCAGGGGCAGGAGGACTGAGCTGCACTCCGCTCAGGCCAGCACGAGCTCGATCCCCGGGTGAGACCCGAAGATCTCCAGCACCGTCTCGAAGTAGGTGGGGCCGCCCTCGGCGTCGAGCTGCTCGAGTCGGCGACGGAGGAGGTCCTGGTCATACCGCTGCGGGGTCGCGAGCTTCGTGAGCAGCTGCTCGCGGGTGGCGCGGAGACCGAGTGCGGCGGCGGACAGTTCGTGCTCCTCCCACACCACCCGGGCCGACTCGTGCCGGTGCAGGGCACCGTACCCGCCGTACAGCAGATCGTCGAGCGCATCGAGGCTCTCCCCCAGGCGCCAGTCCTCCCCCTGCATGAAGACCCGGTTCACCTCCTCGTAGAAGGAGGCGATGTCTTCGACCCGTCGGCCGTCGATGTGCAGAGTGATCATCGGGTCCCTCCTCGCAACTCGGTGCGGATCCGGGGCAGGGCGCCGGGATCTCCGGAGCACGACGCGCGGGCACCGGCATGCCTGGGCACCATCATGCCTGGGCACCATCATGACCGAGCCGGCCCGTGCGCCGACACCGCGAGCGATGCCGAGGGGCAGCATCTCGCCGCTACGAGCGGGCGACCCCCACGACCAGCAGGGTGGCGAGCGCGGCGTAGACCGTGCCGGCCGCGCCGTCGAGCGCCAGGCGCACCTTGCGGCGGCCCAGCACAGCATCCCGGAACAGTCCGGCCGCGCTGCCGATCGCGATGTCCGCGATGAGCCCCGTGGCCTGCAGCAGCAGGCCCAGCATGAGGATCTGGCCGAAGGGGTGCTCATCCGCCGAGCCGAGGAACTGGGGCAGGAAGGCCACGAAGAAGAGCGCGACCTTGGGGTTGGTGAGGTTCACCAGGAAGCCGCGACGGAACACGTGGGGGACCGTCTGCGCGTCTGCCATCGCCGCCCCCGCGTTCCGCCAGGTGGTGACGGCGAGGAAGAGGAGATAGCCCGCGCCGGCGATCCGGATCGCATCGAGGGCCGACGGCAGCTGCGTCAGCGCCACCCCCAGCCCCGTCGCCGCGACGAGCACCCAGATGGTCATCGCCGAGGTGACACCGAAAGCTCCGCGCACCGCCGCTCTGCGGCCCTGATTGATCCCGGTCGCGACCAGGAAGGCCATATCCGGTCCGGGGGTCACCAGGATCACGAGCACCGCCACCAGGAAGGCGGGGAGGACGGACACATCGAGCACTTCGCTACCTCGAACTCTGAGCGGGAGGAACTCCCGGAACCATTCCCTCACCTGGGCCAAGAGAGACGGTAGAGCGCGGCGATGCGGCGCCGCAATCGCCGAGTTGCGGGCAGGATGCGCAATGTTTCCGCACTCTGCCGGGTGGCGTTACGCTGACTGCGTGCTCGACGACCTGGACTACCGCCTCATCGCCCTTCTGCGCTCCGACAGCCGCACCCCGGTGGCAGTCCTGGCGCGGGAGCTGGGGATCAATCGCTCGACCGTCACCTCCCGGATCGACCGCCTCGTGGACAACGGTGTGATCGAAGGATTCACGATTCGAGTCAGCAGCGATCTCGAGCAGGACTCCGTGCGGGGCGTCATGCTCGTGTCCACCGAGACCCGCCGCAATCACGACATCGTCCACGAGATCCGCGGCTATCCGGAGATCGAGCAGCTCCACTCGACCACCGGCACCTGGGACCTGGTGATCCAGCTCCGCTGTCGGAACCTCTCGGAGTTCGATCTGGCGCTCGAGCGGATCCGGGCGCTCCCCGGGGTCAACTCCACGCAGACAAGCCTGCTGTTCAGCTCGCTGCGGACCGCGTGATCACGAACTACAGGCGCAGCAGCAGCGGGCCGAGCCAGCCCTTCGCGGTGCGGGAGGCGGCCATGGTCTGTCCTCAGTTCTCAATGAGTCGTGCGGAGATCACGGTGTTGTCCCGATGGTGCCCGTCCGCGTTGAGGTCGCCGCTGCAGGTGATCAGGCGCAGCTCCGGCCCGACGGTCCTCCCATAGACGGCCACCGTGGGGAACTGGTCCTTGGGGTACCGGGCGGCGTCGTACACCTCGAAGGTCGCGACGGTGCCGTCCTCCCGGTCCACGTCGATCCGGTCTCCGGGCTGCAGAGCCCCGAGCTCGAAGAAGACCGAGGGTTCACCGCCCCAGGTCACGTGACCTTCGATGACGGCGGGTCCTGACTGTCCCGGGGTGGGAGAGCCGTCGAACCAGGCCGCGAGGTCTGCCTGCTCACCGCGGGGGGCGAGCAGCTTTCCGTCCTCGCCGAGGCCGATCGGGAAGACCTGCTCGTCAACGCTGATCGAGTCGATGCGCAGCCCAGTCGGCACTGATGCCGGGAGCGCGGGCACGGTGGGCGTCTCCCGTGCCGCGGTGGCCGGCTGCTGCGAGGGGTCGGCGGGCTCGGCGTGGGGAGCGGCCGACGGCGCTGCACCTCCGACGTCCGACGGCTCCGCGCCGCCGTTGTCCGAACCCGCATCGTCCGCACCTGCGCCGTCCGAGCTCGCGCCGGTCGTGCGCAGCGCTGGCTCCGGCGGGGCGCCGACCTGATGAGTCAGCGCGAACACCAGGAGGGCGGCGCCCAGCAGGGCGAGGACCGCCAGAACGACGACCGCCGTGCGACGGCCGCCGTTCTGTCGGGTTGTTCCGTGAGAGCTCATCTCACTTCTGGGTCTGACGACGACGCAGTGCGAAGGCACCAGCGGCTGCTGCGGTCAGCAGCCCACCACCGGCGAGCATGACGCCGGACTGCTCGATGCCTGCGGTGGTGCCGTCACCGGTCTCGGCACCGCCCTCGGGCCACTGCTCCATCTGGGCCACGTCGAGCGTCCCGCAGGCGGCGGGATCGGTGGCCTCGGAGGGCAGGTTCGGGTCGAGATCGGAGACGACGTCGCCGTCGTACGCACCGCTGCCGTTGTGGTCGACGCCGTGGACGACGATCACGCCATCGCCGGCGCTGATGTCGGCGGCGACCTCGTCGCTCACCTCGAAGGTGCGCTCATACGGATCGTCGCCCACCGGGAAGCGGTCCACGGCCAGGCCGCTGTCCGGGCTGGTGTCGCCCTCGGTGGTGAGGGAGGCGACGATCATGCCGTAGTCGTCGTGGGCGTCGGAGACCTGGATGGCCCCGTTCTCGCCGCTTCCCTCCATGTTCGGATCGGGGCACTGGTTCTTGCCGCCGACGTGGATGTGCTGGGCATGCGGGGAACCGGCGAGCAGGCCCGTGTTCTCGAGGTTCACGGTGACCTGGTTGCCTTCGACCGTGACCCAGGCGGTGCCGGAGGCACCGGAGTCGTTCAGCTCGGTGAGGTGGGCCTCGAGGGTGGTGGATCCGTGGTCGCCGTCATGGCCCTCGGCCAGGGCGGCGCCGGAGGCGCCGAACATGCCGAGCATGGCCGTGGCCGCGAACAGGGGGAGCAGTCGCTTCGTCGTCGTGCGCATCGTGACTCCTTCGTCGGACGCCGGACGACTGTGTAGCCGTCGTGGGCAGCGTTCCATGACGTGGTTCGGAGCCCTGGGCGGATCGGATGGGAGGGAACTTCCCGGCGCGGCGGGGAGGGCTCGTCACCGGAGGGTCCGGGACGCAGAAGCCGCTGGTCACCGGTGCCGACCCCGTCGGCCGACTGATCGGTCGAGAATCTCGACAGGCCCACCCACGAGGGCCAGCATGGCGGGACCGGCAGTCCGCCCCTCGATGGAAGGAACCACCGATGACCGACCTCTCCGCCCTCGCCCTCACCTGCTCCCTTACCCCCTCCCCCGCGACCTCGAGCAGCGATCTCCTCGCCCGACAGCTGCTGGACGAGCTCGCGCAGCACGGCGTGAGCACCTCCTCCGTGCGGGTGGTCGACCATGACGTCAGGCCGGGCGTGGCGGTCGACATGGGCGCCGGTGACGCGTGGCCGGCCCTGTACGAGAAGGTGCTCGCGGCGGACATCCTGGTGCTGTCCACCCCGATCTGGCTCGGCCACCCCAGCAGCATCGCCCAGCGCGTGCTCGAGCGGCTCAACGGCGACTCGGAGACCGACGAGGGAGGTCGTCCCCGCATCTTCGACAAGGTCGCTCTGATCGGCGTGGTCGGCAACGAGGACGGCGCGCACAAGGTGACCGCGGATCTCGGTCAGGGTCTGAACGACGTGGGCTTCACGCTGCCCGCGCAGGGTGCCACCTACTGGGTGGGGGAGGCGATGGGCTCGACGGACTACCAGGATCTCGAGGAGGTGCCCGAAGCGGTCGCGTCGACGACGGCCACGGCCGCCCGCAACGCCGCCCACCTGGCACGGCTGCTGCGGGGCTCGGCGTACCCGCCGGTCGGCTGAGGCCCATCGGCTCCGGGAAAGGGTCTCCGGGAAAGGTTCGCTGCCGTCGGGAACGGCTCAGACCAGCTCGATGCGGGCGCCCTTGTCGTTCATGACGATCACCGGCGTGACGACGGGATATCCGGCGGCCCGGATCGCCGAGAGGTCCGCGCGCAGCAGCGGAGTGCCCGCGCTGACGTGCTCCCCGGAGGCCACGAGCGTCGTGAAGCCCTCGCCCTGCATCTTCACGGTGTCCAGGCCGACGTGGATCAGCACCTCGGTGCCGTCATCGAGGGTCAGCGCGACCGCGTGCCCGGTCGGGAAGACATGCGTCACGGTCCCGGCGGCGGGCGCGACCACCTCTCCGGAGGTGGGCTCGATGGCGACGCCGGGCCCCATGATCCCCTGCGCGAAGGTCGCATCCGGCACCTCCGACAGCGGGATGACGGTCCCGGCCAGGGGCTGGCGCAGACGGACCAGCGCGCTCGCCCGCACCGCGGTCACGGTGCCGCCGCCTCCCTCCACCTCGGCGGCGTCAGCGACGTCAGCGGCGGCGACGGGCTCGGCCTGACCGGTGATGATCCGCTCCATCGCGTCCTTCACGAACTGGACGCTGGTGCCGTAGATGACCTGGACCGATTGGCCGCCCGGCTTCATCGTCCCCGCAGCGCCGGCACGCTTCAGCGCCGCCTCGTCGACCTTGGAGGTATCGGCGATCTCCATCCGGAGCCGGGTCGCGCAGTTCTCCAGATCCACGATGTTCTCCTTGCCGCCCAGGGCAGCGAGGAACGCCGTCGCGGTGACCGCGTACTTGTCGCCGCCGATGGGGACCCCGCCCTGCTCGTCCTCGAGGAGATCCGCGTCGTCCTCGCGGCCGGGGGTCTTCAGATCGAAGCGCAGGATGATCGCGCGGAAGACGACGAAGTAGACCACGAACCAGAACACGCCCATCACCGGGATCGCCCACGGGTTCTGGGCCATCGGGTTCACCCAGCCCAGCACGAGGTCGATGAAGCCGCCGGAGAACCCGAAGCCCATCCTCACCGGCAGCAGCGCGCTGATGCCCATGGAGATGCCGGTGAACACGGCGTGGACCAGGTAGAGGCCCGGGGCCAGGAACATGAAGGAGAATTCGAGCGGTTCGGTGACGCCGACGAAGAAGGAGGCGATCGCACTGGAGAGCAGCACACCCGCGGCGACCTTGCGTCGCGCGGTCTTCGCGGTCACGTACATCGCCAGTGCCGCGCCGGGCAGGCCGAGCATCATGATCGGGAAGAAGCCGGTCATGTACTGGCCGGTGACCCCGTAGGTCCCCTCGGCGTCCAGGAAGTTGCCCAGATCGTTGATCCCGGCGACGTCGAACCAGAACACCGAGTTCAGGGCGTGGTGCAGGCCCAGCGGGATCAGCAGGCGGTTGAGGAAGCCGTAGATGCCGACGCCCACGGGGCCGAGGGTCAGGATGAATTCACCGAAGCCCACCAGGCCCGAGTACACCAGCGGCCACACGAAGAACAGCACCAGGGCCAGGCCGAGGGAGACGCCGGCGGTGATGATCGCGACCGAGCGACGGCCCGAGAAGAAGGACAGCGCGTCCGGCAGCTCGGTCTCCTTGAAGTGGTCGTACGCCCAGGCCCCGATCAGCCCGCAGAGCATGCCCACGAACACATTCTCGAGGTTGGAGAAGGCGGGATTGACCTGGGACTCCTCGATGCCCTTGAACAGGGCCACGTTCGCGGGGGCCAGCAGGGTCGTCACCATCAGCCACGACACCAGGCCCGCCAGTGCGGAGGTGCCGTCGGGCTTGGTCGCCATGCCGATCGACACGCCGATCGCGAACAGCAGCGGCAGGTTGTCCAGCAGCGCGCCACCAGCCAGCTTGAGGAACACGCCCGCGAGATTGCCGTCATCGCCGGTCGCGGTGAGGATCCAGTAGCCGAGACCGCTGAGGATCGCGGCGACCGGCAGCACTGCCACGGGCAGCATCAGCGATCTGCCCAGACGTTGGAAGAACTTCATCGGAACCTCTCATGCCGGCGGCTCACGCCCGGACGGCAGCGATGCGGAGCCGGGGAAGCCGAGGAGTCGGCGGTCGGTGGTGGGGTGCGGGCTGCGGGCGCGGCCCCGCAGATCGCGACGGAACATATCATCTGGCCGACGGTGTCATGAAGGAATTCTTCACCCGCCCGACGGGATGTGTTCGGATCCTCACTCCCTGTCGGACGGTGTGCCCGGGGAGGCCGACGGTCCCGGCCGCGGCAGCTTCCACGGGGACACCGCCTCGTCCATCCGATGCATGGCCGCGACCTCCGCCTGATGATCGGCGGTGCGCAGCACGGTGACCAGGACGTCGACCACCAGCAGCTGGGCCATCCGGTCCGAGGTGCCGCCCGAGCGCAGCCCGGCCTCGTAGGCGGAGGTGCGCAGCACATGGGTGGCGGCGCGCGCCAGTCGGGACTCCGGATCTGAGGTCACCGCGATGACGGGAGTGCCCTGGGACCGGCCGACCTCGGCGAGCGAGACGGAGTCCTGGGTGTAGCCGGTGGTGCTGATGATGAGGAGACCGCAGCGTCCCGGATATCTCGCCAGCAGGGCGGCCGCCAGGTGGCGGTCGGAGGTCGCGGTGGCACTGACGCCCGCCATCACCAGTTTGGTCGCGAGGTCCTCGGCCACCGGGGCGGAGGACGCGAGTGCGTAGACGATCGCGGTCCGGGTCTCTCGGAGGATCTCGCACACCGCGCTGATCTCGTCGGGGTCCAGCCCTTCGGCGGTCAGCAGGATCGCGTCCCGGTGGGAGCGGGCGACGACGTCGATGATGGCCCTCGGGTCCGCGTTCTCGTCGATCGTGGCGACGTTCACCGAGGGCCGGTCCGCGACCCGGGAGAGCGACACGGCGAGCCCGGACTTCAGCGCGGGATACCCAGGCAGCCCCACTCGCTCGCACAGGCGCGACACGGCGGCTTCCGAGGCCTGGGCGGCGTGCGCGAGCTGCGAGGTGGACATGTCCACCACGGCGGAGGGGTGCTCCAGGACGTAGTCCGTCACGCGCACGAGCGCGGGGGGCAGGGAGCTCCTCCTCGCACGGAGCAGTGCGAGCACGTCGGAGGGCGGGAGCATCCGCTCAGGGTACCGGGCCGACGACGGCCCCCGGACGGCGACGACCCCCAGCTGAGCTGTCAGCTGGGGGTCGTCCATCGGTGGAGACTAGGGGGGTCGAACCCCTGACCTGAAGCTTGCAAAGCTACCGCTCTACCAACTGAGCTAAGTCCCCATATTCGGTTGTCCCGATCCTACCGCAGCAGGCAGCGGATCAGACGTGAGCTGCGGGAGCCGGCTGAGCCTGCTTCGCAGCAGACACATCCTGCTCGGCGGAGACTCGCTCCGCCTCGCTCCACAGATCGTTGCGGATGCGGTCAGATTCGACCTTCCGCCAGGTGAGGATCCCGGCAACAGACGTCCCGAGCAGGACGACGGCGGCGGTGATGAACTTCTTCATACGTTCCTCCGATCCTCGAAGTGGGCCTAACTGGACTTGAACCAGTGACCTCTGTCTTATCAGGACAGCGCTCTAACCGACTGAGCTATAGGCCCATCATGACTGATCTACGTAGCGTACCGGTGTCAGCCACCGACGAGCTACGTTACCGCGATGCAGGCCACCGCGTCCAACTCGTCCGGCGTGGTGTTTCCGAGGTCACAGCGCGGCCCCCACCGACCGCTTCCGGTCCATCTGCCCGTCGTTCCGGCAGATCCTCACCAATCCGCTCCACAGTCCGCTCCGAACTGCTGTTGTGACGCCACCCCGGTGACGTTCCGTGGCCGGGTACCCCGAACGCGACAGAAGCTTCACGAAGGAGATCGTCATGAACACTCGCACTCTGCTCCCCCGCCTCGGGGCCCTGGCGGCAACGGTCGCTCTGATGAGCGCCTGCTCCGGTGGGATGACCGACGACCCGGCCCCGGCCGAGGGCGATCAGCCGGCCAGCTCACAGGGACAGACGACCGAGGAGGGCGCCGAAGCGTCCGACGGCGGCATGGACATGGACCCCGCCGCGAACCTCGTCGGCGCGGGCTGCGCCGACTATGCGGAGATGGTGCCCGACGGTGCCGGCTCCGTGGAGGGCATGGCCCAGGACCCGCTGAGCGTGGCCGCCTCCAACAACCCCATCCTCACCACCTTGACCGCTGCGGTCTCCGGCGAGCTGAACCCGGACGTGAACCTGGTCGACACCCTCGACGGTGACGAGTTCACCGTGTTCGCCCCGGTGGACGACGCCTTCGCCGCGATCCCCGAGGCGGACCTGAACGCCCTGGCCGGAGACACCGAGGGCCTCTCCTCCGTGCTCACCTACCACGTGGTTCCCGGTCAGATCTCCCCGGACGAGATCGCCGGCACCCACACCACCGTGCAGGGCGAGGACGTCGAGGTCACCGGCAGCGGCGACGATCTGATGGTCAACGGATCCACCGTGATCTGCGGCGGCGTGACCACGCAGAACGCAACCGTCTACCTGGTCGATACCGTTCTGATGCCGCCGTCGATGGCAGACGCCAGCTGATCAGCGCACACTGGGCAGACGCATCGAGCGGGCGGGGGCATCGACCCGATGGCCCCCGCCCGCTCGACCCGTTCCCGAAGGAGCTGTGAATGGCGCACGACCTTCCTGAGTCATCAGCCGCGCGACGGCCACCGCCGCAGCCCGACAGCGGAGGTGACCTGGCGGAGGCGCCTGCCGCCCCCGCTCTCTCCGAGCTGCTGCCCCGCGTCGCCCGAGGCGATGAGGACGCCTTCTCTCGTCTCTATGACGACACCTCCCCGCTGCTGTTCGCGCTGATCAAGCGCGTGGTCAGGGATGTGTCGATCAGCGAAGAGGTGCTCCAGGAGGTGTACGTGGAGATCTGGAAGCAAGCTCCCCGATTCGACGCCCAGCGCGGATCCGCTCATGGGTGGATCTGCACCATCGCCCACCGTCGCGCCGTGGACACGGTCCGCTCCAGCGCCGCCGCTCGCCGCCGCGACTCCCAGGAGGGGCTGCGCATCATCCAAGAGGAAGTCGTCGACGTGCAGGAGGAGGGCATCATGAGGGTCGAGGCAGAGCGCGTGCAGGCAGCGATGGGTTCCCTGAGTCGCCTGCAGGCCGAGGCGATCCGCCTCGCGTACTTCGGCGGCTACAGCCACTCGGAGGTGGCGAAACTTCTGGACATCCCTATCGGGACGGCCAAAACACGAATCCGGGACGGCATGATCGTCCTTCGCGACAGCTTGGGGGTGACCGCGTGAACGAGCAGCAGCATGACATGACCGGTGCCTGGGCGCTCAACGCCCTGGATGCTGAGGAGCGCGCCCTGCTCGAGGAGTTCCTCGCTCAGGATCCCGAGGCCGCGACCGAGGCCCGGTCCTTCGAGGAGACCGCCGGTGAGCTGGCTCGCAGCCTTGAGCCGGAGGCCCCCCGACCCGAGCTCAAGCACTCGCTGATGGCACAGATCTCTCGGACGCCTCAGCTCTCCGCGCAGACCACCGGGCGCAGTGACACCACCGCACACATCGCTCCGGCTCCCTCCGCGCGCACCCACCGTCGGATCGACGGCGCACCCAGCAGTCCCGCTGTCGACGGACCGCCCGACACCTCGACGACAGATGACCGCGAGGCAGCGGTGATCCCTCTGGATCGATATCGCTCGAGCGTGCGCCGCTCGCGCTGGCTGGCCGTCGCCGCCGCGGCGCTGATGGTCACGAGCGTCACCGGAGTCGGACTCTGGAACTCCGAGCGCGCGGCGCAGGACGACGCCCGCGCCACCATCGAGGCCTTGCAGTCAGCGCAAGCCGGCTCGGATGATGAGCGGGAGATGATCTCCTCGCTCCTCACCGCCGAGGACACCTCCCAGCTCGCGATCCCGGCCGCGCACGGCGGGACGCTGCACGTCATGTACTCACGGGATCAGGGCGCCATGATCGTCCAGGGCACCGGCCTCCCGGAGCTTCCGAGCGACAGCACCTATCAGCTGTGGATCGTCGACGACACCGCCAAGAGCGCGGGTCTGATCTCCGATCCCGGCCAGGCCGTGATGGCGAAGGAAGAGATGCCCCTGACGGCTCAGATCGGGCTCAGCATCGAACCGGCCGGCGGCTCCGAGCAACCCACCGACGTCATCGCGATCCAGGAGCTCTAATGTCCACCTCCACCGGCCCCCAGGCATCCACGGATCGCGGGCAGCGCACCGCAAGGGCCCGGGTCCCCTGGTGGTCGGTGGTCTCCGGGATGGTCTCTGGGGTGGTGCTGCTGGCTGTGGCGGAGCTCGTCTCCCTCGCGTTCAGCTCCTCGTCGGCCCCTTTCGTGGCCGTGGGTGGCGGCTTCGTCGACATCATCCCGCCCGCGGTGAAGGACCTGGTGGTGGGACTGTTCGGCACCTGGGACAAGGTGGTGCTGTTCGCCTCGATGATCGCTGTGTACCTGGTGCTGACAGCGTTGATCGGCCGCCTCGGGGATTCCCGTCCCCGGCTCGCCGCCGGCCTGCTCGCGGGTCTCGGAGTCTTCGCGATGAGCATCGTGCTGACCCGCGCCCAGAACTCGACGCTCGACGTGCTGCCCACCCTGGTCGGCACCGTGGTCGCGGTCCCCACCTTCCTGTTCCTGCTGCGGCTCGTCCACGCGCCCACCGGCGGCGACACCTCAGAGGATTCGGGGGCTCGCTGGGCTCGCCGCCGCTCACTGGTGGGAATCGGTGCTGTGGGCGTCCTGGCGGTGATCGCCATCGCCACGGCGCGCGGCGTGACCGCCAGCCGCGAGGTCGCCCGTCGGGCCGCACAGTTCGTGCTCCCCACGCCGCGCACCACCGCCGAGCCGATCCCGGAGGACGCCCAGGTGGACCTCGAGGGGATGCCGCCCTTCGTCACCCCGAACGACGAGTTCTATCGGATCGACACCGCCCTCGCCGTGCCGAGGGTGGACCCCACCACCTGGGAACTGCGGATCTATGGGCTCGTGGACCGGGAGCTGACGCTGAGCTTCGAGGCACTGCTCGCGGAGCCCATGATCGAGACGAATCTGACGCTGACCTGCGTCTCCAATGCGGTCGGCGGAGATCTCGCGGGCAACGCCGTCTGGCTGGGGGTCCCAGTGCGCACCCTGCTGGAGCGGGCTGGCGTGAAGGATGGGGCGGATATGGTCCTCTCCCGGTCGATAGACGGCTTCACCGCCTCCACCCCGCTCGAGGCGCTCACCGACTCCCGTGACTCGCTCATCGCGGTGGGGATGAACGGCGAGCCGCTGCCAGCTCAGCACGGGTATCCGGTGCGGATGGTGGTGCCGGGACTGTACGGCTACGTCTCTGCGACCAAGTGGCTCACCGAGCTCAAGGTCACCCGCTTCGCCGACGACGTGGCCTACTGGTCCACGCGCGGCTGGTCCGAACGCGGACCGATCAAGCTCGCCTCCCGCGTGGACGTCCCCCGCTCCTTCGGGAAGCTCCAGCCGGACGCCGAGGGCGCCGTGATGCTCGGCGGCACCGCCTGGGCGCAGCAGCGCGGCATCGCGGCGGTCGAGGTGCGGATCGACGACGGCGACTGGCGCCCCGCCGAGCTCGGCGCGGAAGTCTCCACGGACACCTGGGTCCAGTGGTCACTGCGCTGGGAGGATGCCACCTCCGGCGACCACAGCGTCATGGTCCGGGCGACCGACGGCGAGGGCGAGGTGCAGACGGAGGAACGAGCGAACCCCGCGCCCGACGGCTCCAGCGGCTGGCACACGGTGCGCTGCACCGTCCTCTGAGCAAGCCCCCACAGGACAGCCGCTGCTCAGCGCGGCAGGCCGTCCTCCACCACCAGCGCATGCGCGGTGACCAGCTCGTGCAGCGCCCCCGGGGAAGCTGCCAGCCCAGCGCACACCTCAGCGGCGTCACCGCGGGTCAACGTGGCCCCGGTGAGCCCCACCAGCTCGTCGAAGATCTCCTGCTGCCGGTGGCGCAGCGGGATCGGCTGCTGCTCCCGGGCGATCACGCCCCAGATCGAGGCGTAGACGTCGAAGTGCGACGGCTTCCGCCCGGTGGCGAGCGTGAGCGGGAAGTCCTCGGTGGACAGCCGCAGCCGGTCGTAGTTCGGCTCCGTGGCGTCGACCACGGCGAGCTGTTCGTCGTCGAACCACGTCGCCACCAGCTCCATCCGCTCACCCTCGGCTCGGTAGGGCGCTGCAGGCAGGTAGCCCGGGGCAGCGATGCTCGCGACATGGCCGACGGCCAGATCGTGCACCGTGCAGCGCACGAAAGGCGTGGTCACCGCGATATCTCGGCCCGAGTGCCGGTACTTGCGGGCAATGGTCTGCGGAGTCTGGTTCGAACCGACGGCGAGCACCAGGGTCCGCTCGGCGAGCGGCGCGACTCCCTCCGCGGCAAGGGCCTGCTCGATGGCTGCGACGTCGACAAGCGCCTCGCTGAGCTGTTCGGTCGGGGCATCCACACCGCCGGGCGGGTCCAGGTCCACAATCCCGTCGCTCAGCAGCAGCGCGGACCTCACCGCAGGTCCGAGCCACGGGTATTCCTCGGGCGCGGCTGCCAAGGTGGGCACCCCCGGGCTGGGCACTGCGTGAGGGGTGGGAGCGGTGAGCAGCGGATCAAGCATCGTTCGACCATAGCGAAGCGGTCGCCTCGACCCCAGGTCCTCGCGAGCAGGCTCACCTGGACGCCATCTCCCGATGCCAGGCCTACCCTGGGCCCATGAGCGAACAGCGTGCCACCGACGCCCTGGAGGCCTCGGGCCTCACCTACAAGATCACCCGGCACGGCCGGGTCGGCTCCCTCGCCGAAGCGGCCGCCGCCCGCGGGGTGGAGCCTCGCGACATCATCAAGACCCTCGTGGTGCGGCGCGGTGAGGGTGACTTCCTTTTCGTGCTGGTCCCGGGCGATCGCGAGATCTCCTGGCCGAAGCTGCGGGCCCTGCTGGGAGTGAACCGGCTGTCGATGCCGGATAAGGACGTCGCCCAGGACGTCACCGGCTACGAGCGCGGCACCATCACGCCCTTCGGGTCAACCACCGCCTGGCCGGTGATCGCAGATATGGACCTCACCGGTGATCCGCAGCGCACGATCTCTCTCGGCGCCGGTGCCCACGGCGTCGCCGCCACGGTTCCCGCCGAAGCGACCCTCGCCCACCTCGACGCCCAGATCGCCGACATCACCGACCTTCAGGCCCCCTGAGCCACCGCGTCACCTGGGGCACCCGCCCCGGCGCGGCCCCAGCCCGCCACGTCCCGGTGACGATCACAGCGACCCCGCCCGCCACATATCTCGCCAGCGGGCAACGGAACGTCCCGCCAGCGGGGCAAACTTGGGCTTATCGAGGCATCTATCGGCCCGGTTTGTCACGCTCACGCGGTGGCAGGGGCAGTGGCGCGGCCATCGGCGGGGCGGGGGCAGCAACTGGCGGCGGGCAGCGGGAAGGGCGGGCACCGGTGAGGGTGCCCGCCCTTTCTGCGGAGGAGTGCGGCGCGGAGAAGTCTCCTTGCCCGCGTCTCACTCGTCGGTGAAGGTCATCTTCAATCCGCCCAGCAGCGCGGCCACCAGGTTGTAGAGGAAGGCCAGCAGGGTGCCGAGCGCGGTGATGATCACGACGTTGATCACCGCGACGATGGTGCCGTAGCTGGTCATCTTCGAGAAGCTGAAGAACTCCATGAAGGGCAGCGGGTCGCCGCCGTTCAGGGAACGGCCCAGCTCATCGATCTGGTCCCACATGCCGATCGCCTCGACCAGGTTCCACAGCAGCACTACCGCGACCACGGTCGCGATGCCGATGGCGATCGCGGCGAGGAAGGACAGCTTCATCACCGAGAACGGGTCCAGTCGCGCCAGGGTCAAGCGCACGCGGCGCGGGCCACGACGCTCCTTCTCGGCCGGATTCGCGATCCCGCTGTCTTTCTTCGGGCTGCGGCTCGCGCCCTTGGCCGCGGAACCACGGCCGGATCCCATCGGAGACTCCGCCGGCGAGGAGGTCTCCTCGAAGGCCGGAAGCTTGGTCGTGGACTCGGCCGGGCTGGGGGACCCGGTGGCTGTCCTGGAGTCACTGGTGCTCACGGATCACTCCTGGTTCGGGTCGGCGTCACCCTGCGGCGACTGGTCGGACTCGTCAGAGCCTAGAACATCGGACTCATCCGCCACACCCTCGGGCGCGCTCTGCGTGGAGATCTCCACAGCATCCTCGCCTGTTGCCTCGACGGCGTCGGCGTCGATGATCTCCGGCGCCTCGGCGTCCTCCTCGTCGACCTCGGTCTCCTGACCGGTGGTGACCAGCAGGATGCGGTCGCCCTTGTCGGGCTTGGCGAAGACGACGCCCATGGTGGTGCGGCCCTTGGCGGGCACTTCGGCGACCTTGGAGCGGACCACACGGCCGCGCTCCATGACCACCAGCAGCTCGTCGGATTCCTCGACCACAGCGGCACCGACCAGGTGGCCGCGGTCATCGGGCAGCTTCGCGACCCGGATGCCCAGGCCGCCCCGGCCCTGCAGGCGGTATTCGTCGACGCTGGTGCGCTTGGCGAAGCCGCCGTCGGTCACGGTGACCACGAAGGTGTCCGGACGGATGACGTCCATGGCCAGCAGCTGGTCCTCGTGGCGGAACTTCATGCCTGTCACGCCGCTGGTGGCGCGGCCCGTCGGGCGCAGGGTGCCATCATCCGCCGGGAAGCGCACGGACTGGCCGTTGCGGGAGACCAGCAGCAGGTGCTCGTCGCCGTTCACGGCGCGGGCGTCGATCACGCGGTCCGGGCGGGGGCCGTCGGCACCCTCGATGTCGCGCAGGTTGATGGCGATGATGCCGCCGGTGCGGTTGGAGTCGAAGGCGGCCATGGCGGTCTTCTTGACCAGGCCGGACTCGGTGGCGAGCACGAGATACTGAGCATCCTCGTAGCTGTCGATCGCGAGCACCGAGGCGATGTTCTCGTCGGGCTGGAACGCCATCAGGTTCGCGACATGCTGCCCCTTCGCATCTCGCGGCGCCTCGGGCAGCTCATAGCCCTTGGACCGGTAGACCCGGCCCTGGTTGGTGAAGAACAACAGCCAGCGGTGCGTGGTGGTGGTGAAGAAGTGCTCGACCACATCGTCCTCACGGAGCGACGCGCCGCGCACACCCTTGCCGCCGCGCTTCTGGGCGCGGTACTGGTCCTCACGGGTGCGCTTGACGTAGCCGCCGCGGGTGATGGTGACGACCACGTCCTCTTCGGGGATCAGGTCCTCCATCGCCATGTCTCCGGCGAAGGGGAGGATCTGGGTGCGGCGGTCGTCGCCGTAGCGGTCGACGATCTCTTGCAGCTCCTCGGAGACGATCTCGCGCTGCCGCTGGGGCGAGGCCAGGATCGCGGTGTACTCCTCGATCAGGGCCTGCAGCTTGTCGTGCTCCTCGATGATCTTCTGGCGCTCGAGGGCGGCCAGGCGGCGCAGCTGCATCGCGAGGATCGCGTTGGCCTGGATCTCGTCGATCTCGAGGAGGTCGATCAGGCCGGTGCGGGCCTCGTCGACGTCCGGCGAGCGGCGGATCAGCGCGATGACCTCGTCCAGGGCGTCGAGCGCCTTGAGGTAGCCGCGGAAGATATGGATGGCTTCCTCGGCCTTGCGCAGACGGAACTTCGTGCGGCGCACGATGACGTCGATCTGGTGCTTGGTCCACTCGCGCACGAAGGAGTCGATAGACAGCGTGCGCGGCACACCGTTCGCGAGCGCCAGCATGTTGGCGGAGAAGTTCTCCTGCAGCTGGGTGTGCTTGAAGAGGTTGTTCAGCACCACCTTCGCCACGGCGTCGCGCTTGAGGGTGATGACCAGGCGCTGGCCGGTGCGGCCGGAGGTCTCGTCGGTGATGTCGGCGATGCCCTGGATCTTGCCGAGCTTGACCATCTCGGCGATCTTCCGCGCGAGGTTGTCGGGGTTGACCTGGTAGGGCAGTTCGGTGACCACGAGGGACATCCGGCCGTTGATCTCCTCGGTGGAGACCACGGCGCGCTGGGTGATGGAGCCGCGCCCGGTGCGATAGGCGTCCTCGATGCCGGAGGTGCCCACGATGGTGGCGCCGGAGGGGAAGTCGGGGCCCTTGATCAGGCGCAGGCAGGCCTCGAGCAGCTCGGGCTTGGTGGCCTCGTAGTTGGTCAGCAGCCACTGGGCGGCGTCGGCGACCTCGCGCAGGTTGTGCGGCGGGATGTTCGTGGCCATGCCGACGGCGATCCCGGAGGATCCGTTGACCAGCAGGTTCGGGAAGCGGGCGGGCAGCACGGTGGGCTCGTCGACGGTGTTGTCGTAGTTGCCCTGCATGTCGACCGTCTCCTGGTCGATGTCGCGCACGAGCTCGAGGGCCAGGGGGGCCATCTTGCACTCGGTGTACCGGGGGGCGGCGGCGCCGTCATCACCGGCGGAGCCGAAGTTGCCCTGCCCCAGGATCAGCGGGTAGCGCAGCGACCAGGGCTGCACGAGGCGCACCATGGCGTCATAGATGGCGCTGTCGCCGTGGGGGTGGTAGTTGCCCATGACCTCGCCGACGACCTTCGCGGACTTCGAGAACGAGCGGTCGGGGCGGTAGCCGCCGTCGTACATCGCGTAGACGATGCGGCGGTGGACGGGCTTGAGGCCGTCGCGCACGTCCGGCAGGGCCCGCGAGACGATGACGCTCATCGCGTAGTCGAGATAGGAGCGCTGCATCTCCTGGTTCAGATCGACCTGGGTGATGCGGTCGACCTCGCCCTCATCCACCGGATCCACCAGGGTGACGGTGCGCGAGGCGGCCTCGTCAGCGGAGATCTCGTGAGCGCCGTCGGGCGTCTCCTGGCCTCCGAGGCCGGCGTTCTGCGCGGGGGTCGAGGCGGCATCCGACGCCGGGGTCTCGGGGACCGAGCCGTCGCTCGGGTTCTCGTCGGGGTTCTGCGGGGTGTCACTCATGGGGCGCAAGGCCTTTCAGATGGGGCCGATGGGTCAGGGGCTCCCGGGGGCGCGCGGCGGGCCGGCGCCGCCCCGGGGGCCGACGATCAGATGTCGAGGAAGCGGACGTCCTTGGCGTTCTCCTGGATGAAGCGGCGCCGGGACTCGACGTCATCCCCCATCAGCACGGAGAAGATGGTGTCTGCGTCGGCGGCTTCGTCGACCGTGACCTGCTTCAGGGTGCGGGAGGCGGTGTCCATGGTGGTGGACTGGAGTTCCTTCCAGTCCATCTCTCCCAGACCCTTGTAGCGCTGGATCCCGTTGTCCTTGGGGATCCGTCGACCCGCCGCACGACCGGCCTCGAGGCGCTCATCGCGCTCGACGTCGCTGAAGACGTACTCATGCGGTGCATTGGACCACTTCAGGCGGAACAGCGGCGGCATCGCGATGAACACGTGGCCGAGCTCGATCAGCGGACGCATGTAGCGGAACAGCAGCGTCAGCAGCAGGGTGCAGATGTGCTGGCCGTCCACGTCGGCATCGGCCATGAGCACGATCTTGTGATAGCGCAGCTTGGTGGCGTCGAAGTCCTCTCCGATGCCGGTGCCGAAAGCAGTGATCAGGGACCTGACCTCCTGGTTGTCCAGAGCCCGGTCCAGGCGTGCCTTCTCGACGTTGAGGATCTTTCCGCGGATGGGCAGGATCGCCTGGGTGCGCGGGTCCCGGCCCATCACGGCCGAGCCGCCGGCGGAGTCGCCCTCGACGATGAAGATCTCGGACTCAGCAGGATTGCGCGAGGAGCAGTCGCGCAGCTTGCCGGGCATGCCACCGGTCTCCAGCGGAGACTTCCGGCGGGTCGCGTCGCGGGCCTTGCGCGCCGCTTCACGAGCGGCCGCGGCGGCCTGACCCTTCATGACGATGGACTTGGCCTCGAGGGGATGGGAGACGAACCAGTCCTGGAGCTGATCGGTCATCACCTTGACCATGAAGGTGCGGGCGATGGTGTTGCCGAGCTTGGTCTTCGTCTGACCCTCGAACTGCGGCTCGCCGAGCTTCACGGAGACGACGGCGGTCAGGCCCTCGCGGATGTCCTCACCGGTGAGGTTGGCGTCCTTCTCCTTGAGCAGACCCTGGGCGCGCCCGTAGCGGTTCACGATCGAGGTCAGCGAGGAGCGGAAGCCCTCCTCATGGGTGCCGCCCTCGTGAGTGTTGATGGTGTTGGCGTAGGTGTGCACCGACTCCGAGTAGGCGCCGGTCCACTGCATCGCGACCTCGACGCTGATCTGCACTTCGGTGTCCTCGGACTCGAAGGAGATGATGTCGGGGTGGATCACCTCGGCCCGCTTGGAGGTGTTGATGAATTCGACGAAGTCCTGCAGGCCGCGCTTGTACAGGTAGGAGATCGTGCGGGGGCCCTTGTCCTTCGTGGCGGCCTCCGCCTCGAGCTCGACGTCGACCAGATCGTCGTCGTCAGCATCCGCTGCTTCCGGGGCGCGCTCATCGGTCAGGGTGATGCGCAGGCCCTTGTTCAGGAACGCCATCTGCTGGAACCGCTTGCGCAGCGTCTCGAAGTCGTAGACCAGCTCGTCGAAGATCTCATCATCGGCCCAGAAGCTGATGGTGGTGCCGGTCTCGGTGGTCTCCTCGCCCTTCTCGAGCGGGCCCAGCGGGACGCCGCGGCTGTACGCCTGGCGCCAGACGTGGCCTTGACGGCGGATCTCGACCTCCATCCGGATGGACAGGGCGTTGACCACGGAGGAGCCCACGCCGTGCAGACCGCCGGAGACCGCGTAGCCGCCGCCGCCGAACTTGCCGCCGGCGTGCAGGACGGTGAGCACGAGCTCGACGGCGGGCTTGCCCTCGGTGGGGTGCATGTCCACCGGGATGCCGCGGGCGTGGTCGACCACGCGCACGCCACCGTCGGCCAGCAGCGTGACCTCGATGGTGTCGCCGTGACCGGCCATCGCCTCGTCGACCGAGTTGTCGACGATCTCCTGCACCATGTGGTGCAGCCCGCGTTCACCGGTGGAGCCGATGTACATGCCCGGACGCTTGCGGACCGCCTCGAGGCCCTCGAGGACGGTGATGTCCGACGCCTCGTAGTGCTCGGGTGCGCGGGCCGCCCGCTCACCGGCGCTGGGCTCAGCGGGGCCGGGGTCGCTCGGCGCGGCCCCCTCTGCCGGCACGGTCGCCGGGTCCGACGTGCCCACGGGCACGTCCTGATCGGGCATGGGGCGGTCGCTGTCGCTCACCTGATGTGGCTCCTCGCAGTCCAGGGTCCCTCGGTCGGGAGAGCGCCGAGGGTGGTTCAGCAGACCAGGCGGACGGGACCGCCAGCTCTTCGCACGGGCGGCCCACGGACATCACGCGCGCGTGCGCGCGTGAAGCATCCGTAGGCCACGGCGATCGAGCCGACAGCATCGAGTCCACGAGGACGTCGGAGGACGTCGGCCGAACCTCCCCGATTCTAGCGGAAATCATCGCCTGAACCTATTCACACCGCCGTTCCTGTGGACAACGCGACCCGGAACGATGCTCAGACGGCCTGGAACCGCCTCGATTTGGATTCCGCAGAGGCTCGGACGTGGTCCCATACCCCTCCCGGGGTGCTGACCCGGTACAGGGGCGTCTGGCGTGCTCGCGCCAGACGCCCGGTGCACCTCAGGCTCAGGGCCCCTCCGTGGACGCCCCGGCGCTGAGCCCGTTCAGCACGCTCGCGGTGGTCAGCGCGGCGGCAACGGCCTCGTATCCCTTGTCCTCGCGCGAGTCCGCAAGTCCCGCCCGATCAAGGGCCTGCTCTTCATCATCGCAGGTCAGAAGGCCAAATCCGACCGGGACTCCGTGATCCAGAGCCACCCGGCTGAGGCCATCGGTCGCTGCAGCGCAGACGTACTCGAAGTGCGGGGTGCCGCCTCTGATCACGACGCCGAGCGCCACGACCGCGTCGTGATCCTGGGCCAGAGCATTCGCGATCACCGGCAGCTCGAAAGATCCGGGGGCGCGCACGACGGTCGGTGCGGTGATGCCGGCTTCTGCGGCACCTCGCAGAGCGCCGGCGAGCAGTCCGTCCATGACCTGCTCGTGCCAAGATGCGGCGACGATCGCGAGCCGGGTTCCGGGCTGGGTGGGGATCGGGGTGGTGGGACTTCCGTGGCCGCTCATGCGGACTCTCCTTCGAGGGGGGTGGTGGGGAGATCGACGAGGTGGTGTCCGAGTCGGTCCCGTTTGGTGGTCAGGTAGGTGAGGTTCTCCGGGGTGGGGTGGGTGGCGAGGTCGGTGCTGCCGACGACCTCGACTCCGCCTCCCACCAGGGCGTGGGCCTTCTCGGGGTTGTGGGTGAGCAGCTCGACGGAGTCCACCCCGAGGTGGGCGAGGATGCCGGGGACTGCGGCGAAGGAGCGGGAGTCCACGGGCAGGCCGAGGTCGAGGTTCGCATCGACGGTGTCCCGGCCTGCATCCTGCAGGGCGTAGGCGCGCAGCTTCTCGACCAGTCCGATCCCGCGGCCCTCGTGGCCGCGCAGCAGGATCAGGACTCCGCGGCCGGCGGCGTCGATGCGGGCTAGGGATTCCTGCAGCTGGGGGCCGCAGTCACAGCGCCGGGATCCGAAGACATCCCCGGTCACGCACTCGGAGTGGACCCGGGTGAGCACCGGGTCCGCGGTGGTGACATCACCGCGCACCAGCACCAGATGCTCGGCGGTGCCTTCCCACACGGCGAGCGCCTGGAAGGTGCCGTGCGGGGTGGGCAGCGGGACCGGCGCCGTGATCTCGAGCGCCGGCTGGTCCTCCCGCAGGCGGTGCGCGGCGAGGTCCTCGATCGAGATCATCGCCAGGCCGTGCTGGTCCGCGAACTCCCGCAGCGCGGGGCCGCGCATCATCTCCCCGCCGTCGTGGACGAGCTCGACGATCATCCCCACTGCCGGCAGTCCGGCGAGGCGGGTGAGGTCGACGGCCGCCTCGGTGTGCCCGCGACGTTCGAGCACCCCGCCGGGCTTCGCGCGCAGCGGGAGCACGTGCCCGGGGCGGATGAGGTCGCCGGGCACGGTGTCCTCTCCGGCCAGGACCCGGAGGGTGCGGGCGCGGTCGGAGGCGCTGATGCCGGTGGTCACGCCCTCGCTCGCATCGACGCTGACGGTGTAGGCGGTGCGCAGCGGATCGGCGTTCTCGCGCACCATCAGCGGCAGCTCGAGCGCGTCGGCCCGTTCGCCGCTCATCGGTGCGCACAGCAGGCCGCTCGAGTGGCGCACGGCGAAGCCGATCAGGGCAGGGGTCGCGGCGGAGGCGGCCAGGATCAGGTCACCCTCGTTCTCGCGGTCCTCGTCATCGACGACGACCACAGCATGGCCGGCGGCGATCGCGGTGATCGCCTGTTCAACAGGGTCCAGGCGCAGCGTGGTCATCAGATCTCCTCGGTGATGGGAAGCGGGCTCGGGGCGGGCAGCAGGCTCGCGGTGAGCTTCTCGACGTACTTCGCCAGCACGTCCACCTCGAGGTTCACGCGGTCGCCGATGCCGCGGCGGCCGAGGGTGGTGCGGGCGAGGGTCTCGGGGATGAGGCCGATCGTGACCTCGTCTCCCTCGATCTCGGCGACGGTGAGGCTCACTCCGTCCACGGCGAGGGAGCCCTTCGCCACGACATAGCGCGCCAGACCGCTCGGCAGCGCGAGGCGCAGCAGGGTGGTCCCCTCGGACTCCTCCCGCCCGCTGACCTCGCCGACGCCGTCCACGTGGCCCTGAACGATGTGGCCGTCCAAGCGGGAGTCGACGCGCACGCAGCGTTCGAGGTTCACCCGATCTCCCGGGGCGAGGTCGCCGAGGGAGGTGGCGGCGAGGGTGGTGGAGATGACGTCGGCGCTCCAGAGCTCGCCGTCGTGGGAGGTCACGGTGAGGCAGCAGCCGTTCACGGCGATGGAGTCGCCGAGGGAGATGCCCTCCAGGACCTGCGGGGAACGGATCTGCAGGCGGGTCGGGTCGGCGCCCGGCGTGAGCGATTCGACGGTGCCGAGCTCTTCGATGATGCCGGTGAACATGGTGGTCCTTCCAGATCGGGCGGTGGGAGTCAGGCGGTGTGGGTGGACTGAGTGGGAGAGCGCTGGGTGGGAGGGAGCTGGGTGCGGGGGTGGAGGGTGAGGCGGAGATCCGTCATTCCCCCCGGTGAGGGCAGCGGGGTGACGTCGACCAGAGCGAAGTCGAGGCGGTCGGCGAGGGTCGTGATGGAGAGGTCCGCGACGGCGGAGCGCCCGGCACCCAGCAGTGTCGGGGCGAGGTGGATGATCAGCTCATCGACCAGACCGTCCTGCAGGAAGGCGGCGGCGAGGGTGGGCCCGCCCTCGAGCAGCATGTGCCGAGCTCCGCGGCCGAACAGCGCCGCGAGGGCGGCCGACGGGTCGCGGGTGAGCAGCCGGATCTGCTCCCCGGCGCCCTCGACGGCGGGCAGCGAGGGAGCCTCGCCGGTGCCCATCACGGCGCGCAGCGGCTGGCGGGGATGCAGGGTTCCGTCCGACCGACGGGCGGTGAGGGTGGGATGGTCGATCCGGGCGGTGCCGGTGCCCACGAGCACGGTGTCGCAGGTGGTGCGCAGGAGGTGGACCTCCTCGCGGGCCGCGGGACCGGTGATCCACTGGCTGGTGCCATCCGCGGCAGCTGCGCGACCGTCCAGGGTGAGGGCGATCTTGGCGGTGACCAGGGGGCGGTGGTGCTGCAGCCCGTGCTCCCAGCCGCGGTTGAGGGCGGCCGCTGCGGCGGCGAGTTCCTCGGGGACGTCGAGCTCGACCTCGATCCCGGCCTCGCGCAAGCGCTGGATGCCGCCGCTCGCGATGGGATTCGGGTCGCGGCGGGCGATGATGACCCGGCCGACGCCCGCGCTGATCAGCGCCTCCGCGCAGGGCCCGGTGCGACCGCTGTGTGTGCAGGGCTCGAGGGTGACCACGGCAGTCGCACCGGTGAGCGGAGCGGCCGCGCGGGAGAGGGCATCGGCCTCGGCATGCGGGGTGCCGGCGCCGCGGTGGTGACCCTCGGCGAGCACGTCGCCGGCCGGGCTCAGCAGCACGCATCCCACCCGGGGGTTCGGACCCAGCGGCACGGCGGGATCAGCCGCGATCTCCAGGGCACGGCGCAACGCCTGCCGCTCGGCATCCTCCAGCATGATCTCTCCTCCAGTCCGCTGCTCGCGGTCCCGGAGGGAGAGGAAGGGTGTGCGGGAACGACGTCACCCAGAGGTCACCGCGCGGCGCACCGGGGTGCGCGAGGACGGATCGCCAAGGGACGTCGTTCGCGTGCGCTTCCCATCCGGACTCTCACCGTCGGTCCAGGAGTTTCACCTGGTCAACCGAGGGCCAGAGGCCATCGGGTCGCGGACTATCACCGCCGGCTCGGAATTTCACCGACCCCAGTGCACGCGAGCTTCATCAGCTCGTCAGATCCCACCGTAGCAGGGTGCTGCACGGGGATGACGGGGTGTGAACCGCTCATCACACCTCGAGAGCTCGGCCGCTCTCTACCCGTACGTATCTCGCGGACCGCGCCAGGTCACGGTGCGGCGGCCCTTCTTCCAGGTGCGCTCGGCGGCGGCGGGTCCCGTCACTTTGAGCTCCGAGATCACGTGGGAGCCCACATGCTCCTCGATCGTGGTGATCAGCTGGGGGGTGAGCATCCGCAGCTGCGAAGCCCAGGCAGAGGAGGAGGCGCTGACCACCAGCACGCCGTCCTCGAGGGACACCGGCCGGCAATGCGTCGCGAGCCGTTCGCCGACGATCTCGTCCCACTCCTCGAGCACTCGCCCCGCGTTCATCCCCGCGTTCCAGCCGAGGTTTCCCAGCACCTTCTTCAGCACGTTCTCGATGCCCTGCGGGTCGCGCGGGTCGGGTCGGGAGCCGGAATAGCCGGGTGCCCGGCCGGATCTGTCGCGCACATCCCGGGCCTGTGTCTTCGCGGAGATCGGGAACAGCCCTCGGTCTCGTGCCGCTGCCCGGGAACGATTCACGGTGCGACGGGCGAGCTCGAAGGGGTCCGTCGGGGTGGGAAGCTGCGGTGGATCGAAGAGCACCTCGACAGCGGCGCCGCGAGGTTCCGCGGGATCGTCCTCGGGATCGAACGGCGGCACGTCGGGTCGGGAGGCTCGTTCACGACGCGGCGGGCGCTCCGGCTCTGCCTGCGGTCTGCTCGCGGCGGACCAGGTGCCCAGGTCATAGGGGTTTGCGAGACGAGGACGCCCAGTCCCTCCCGCGCGCCCGCCGCCACCTGTCCGGCCACTCCCACCTGCCGGGCCGCTCACAGCCTACGGCCGTCCTGGCGTGGCACTGCCTCGCCCAGGCTGACCTCGACCACGTGGATCTCACCATCCAGAGACTCCGGGATGTCGGTGTCGTTGGCGGTGGTGATCAGCACCTGCGAGGCACCGGTGATGATGCGGCCCAGTCGCTCGCGACGGTAGGCATCGAGCTCGCTGAACACGTCATCGAGGATCAGGATCGGCTCCCCGTCGCCGAGATCGCCTTCTTCGAGCCGCAGCAGATCGTAGGAGGCGAGCCGCAGCGCGAGCGCGAGCGACCAGGACTCGCCATGGCTCGCATAGCCCTTGGCCGGGAACTCGTGCAGCCGGATCTCCAGATCATCACGGTGCGGGCCGGTGAGGCTCACCCCGCGATCGATCTCCTCGTCGTGCCGGGCCGTCAGCATCTCGAGCATCCGGTCGTGGATCTCGAGGGTGCTGGGCAGAGTGCCGGGAAGGGTGCCGAGCTCGTCGAGCACCTCGGAACGGTAGAGGATGTCCGCCGGTGAGCTGACGTCTCCGCGCTGGTCAGGGGGCAGATCAAGGGCCTGTTCAGCACCCTCGTCGGTCGCCACCCGGAGATACGAGTAGCCGAGGTGGGGGCGCAGGCGGTTCACCAGGTGCAGACGGGCTCGCAGCAGCTCCGCGCCGTGGCGGGCGAGCTGCTGGTCCCAGACCTCGAGGGTGGAGGCGGCGGAATCTCCGGGATCCAGCCCGCCGACGCTGCGCCCGCTTCCACCGCGACGCATCGACCGCATCTGCTTGAGCAGGTTGCCGCGCTGTTTGAGCACCCGGTCGTAATCGGCCTTCACCGAGGCATAGCGCGGTGCGATGAGAAACAGCAGCTCGTCGAGGAAGCGGCGTCGACCTTCGGGATCTGCCTTCACCAGGCCCAGATCCTCGGGGGCGAAGAGGACGGCACGCACTTCGCCGAGCAGATCGCGCAGACGGGAGACGTTCTGACCCTGCCGGCGGGCCCGGTTGGACTTCCCCGGGGTGATCTCGAGGTCGATCTGCAGCGGACGCCCCGCACGCAGGAAGCTCGCTCGGATTATCGCTGTGCTCTCGCCGCGATAGACCAGGGCGGCATCGTGCGAGACCCGATGACTCGACAGAGTCGCGAGATACCACAGGGCCTCGACGATATTGGTCTTGCCCTGTCCGTTCTGCCCCACCAGCACGGTGATGCCGGGCAGAATCGTCAGAGAGAGCCGCTGGTAGGAGCGGTAATCGGTGAGATCGAGCGAAGTCAGCTGCACGGAGGGAGCACTGCCTCCCTCAGATCCGCATCGGCATGATCAGGTACTTGTATGAGGTATCGGGCTCGCCTTCGAGGGAGTCCTGACCGGTCATCACCGAGGGCTTGATCGAGTCGGTGAAGGTGAGCCGGGCGAACTCGCTGCCCAGGGCGCCGAGGCCGTCGAGCAGGAAGCCGGAGTTGAAGCCGACGACCAGGTCCTCGCCCTCGAGATGTGCCTCGAGCACCTCACTGGCCTGCGCATCATCGCCCGCTCCGGCTTCGAGGGCGACCTGGCCCTCGGTGAAGGACAGCCGCACCGGGGTGTTCCGCTCGGCGACCAGGGAGACGCGCTTGACCGCGTCGATCAGGGCGCCGGTGGAGACCACAGCGGTGATCGCCGAGGTGTCCGGGAACAGGCGTCGCACGGGCGGGTAATCGCCGTCGACCAGCGTGGACGTGGTGCGACGACCGCCGGCCTCGAAGCCGATGAGGTTCGCCGAGGAGTCATCGGACAGGGCGATCTCGACGCTGCCGCCGGTGGAGAGCGAGCGGGCCACCTCGTGGAGCGTGCGGCCGCGGACCAGGGCGGTGAGCTCGGTGCCGGGGGTCGAGGGGTTCCAGGTCAGCTCGCGCAGCGCCAGGCGGTAGCGGTCAGTGGACATCAGCGTCATCGTCTCGCCGGAGATCTCGACCTTCACGCCGGTCAGCAGCGGGAGCGTGTCGTCCTTCGACGCCGCCACGGTGACCTGAGAGATCGCCTCGGCGAAGACATCAGCTGCGACGGAGCCGGCCACCGGGGGCATGCTCGGCAGCTGCGGGTACTCCTCGACCGGAAGAGTCGCCAGAGCGAAGCGGGCGCTGCCGCAGCGGACCTGGAGCTTGGTCCCCTCGAGAGCGATGGAGACGTCCTTGTTGGGCAGGGCCCGGACGATGTCGGAGAGCATCCGGCCCTGGACGAGCACCTCACCGGGCTGCTCGATCTCTGCTTCGAGCCGGATCTGCGCGCTGACCTCGTAGTCGAAGGTCGAGAACTGCAGTTCACCGCCGGCTTCAGCAATGATCCGCACCCCTTGCAGGATCGGCATCGCCGGACGGACGGGGAGGGTACGGGTGGCCCAGGAGACGGCGTCGCCGAGGACGCCGCGATCGAGGTGGAACTTCACCGTTGCCACTCCTTCGCAGTGGTCGAATGACGGAATCAGCTCGCCTGCGTCAAGTGCCGCAGGCGAACGGAGCACAGCGTATCGGTTCCTGAGGACTCCCGCCGACACACCGGTCATGATCCTTGACTTCCAGAGCCACCGGACCCCGCTTCAGCCGTGGTGCTCGCATCTGCGAGGGCACTCCGCGGGCGCTCTTCACGTTCTGTCCCCTGGGATCCGACCCCTTCCGGTCACAGCTCCCTGTCGTTCCCTGGCACCTGGAATCACATGCTCTGCGGTCGTTCCCCCGCAGCCCTCCCCATCCACATCCCCGCCGAGCAAGTACTTACATTCCTCTTCTTCACGACTGTGGATCCAGTGGATAACCGTCATCACTGCAGGTCACTACGATCTCGCCTCGCGTGGACAGATCGTTGAGGAGTCTGAGCGCAGCGTGCGTCGGCTGTGCATGGAGGTGCTGTCTCCAGAAGTTCTTGTCATTCTCCCGTGCACATCGGCTCCTGCGTGGAGAGTTGTCGTTCCACAGTTTCCACAGAGTTATCCACAATTGGGGAGAACCCCGTGCTGACCTGCTCTGTTCTTCTGTCGTTCAGATACCCGCCGTGTGACGCCGCAGCGCCACTGGTCCCTGTCACTGACGGGAAGCGGAGCTCGAGCTCTTGATCCGAGCTGTGAGCTCGGTGACCTGGTTGAAGATCGCCCGACGCTCCTTCATCAGCTCGCTGATCTTCTTGTTCGCGTGCATCACAGTGGTGTGGTCGCGACCACCGAACTCGTCGCCGATGCGGATCAGCGGCATATCGGTGAGCTCTCGGCACAGGTACATGCCGATCTGCCGCGCAGAGACGAGGCGACGGGACCGGCCTGTCCCCACGATCTCCTCGACGGACAGCCCGAAATAGGTCGACGTCTGGGCGATGATCGTCGACGCGGTGATCTGGGCACCGTCATCGTGGGAGAGCAGATCCTTCAACACGGTCTCGGCGAGGGCGACGTCCATCGGCTGCCGCGAGAGGGAGTGCAGCGCCTGCACGCGGATCAGCGCACCCTCGAGCTCTCGGATGTTGGTGGCGATGTGCGAGGCGATGTACTCGAGCACATCGCGGGGCACTTCACCGGTGTTCTCCTGGGCGACCTTCTTGCGCAGGATCGCGATCCTGGTCTCGAGGTCCGGTGGCTGCACATCGGTCATCAGCCCCATCTCGAAGCGCGAGCGCATGCGGTCCTCGAACCCGCCGAGCTCCTTGGGCGGCAGGTCGGAAGTGATCACGATCTGCTTGTCCGAGTTGTACAGCGTGTTGAAGGTGTGGAAGAACGCCTCCATGGTCTCCGGCGCACGCTGCAGGAACTGGATGTCATCGATCAGCAGGATGTCGATGTCCCGGTACCGGCTCTGGAACTCCTGGGCCTTGCCGAACTGACCGGACTGCACGGAGTTGATGAAGTCGTTCGTGAACTCCTCGGAGTTGACGTAGCGCACCGTCACTTCGGGATAGAGGCTCTGGGCGTAGTGGCCCACGGCATGCAGCAAGTGAGTCTTGCCCAGCCCCGAGCCGCCGTAGATGAACAGGGGGTTGTACGCCTTGGCGGGCGTCTCCGAGACCGCTGACGCCGCAGCCTGTGCAAACCGATTCGAGGCCCCGATCACGAAGGTGTCGAAGGTGTACTTGCTGTTCAGCCGGGAATCCTCGCCCATCCGCGAGGCGCCGCTGCGGGTGGGACGACGCGGCGCTGGTCCCGGAGAAGGGGCTGAGGGGCCGGTGAGGCCGGAGTAGGCGCTGGGGTCGTCGGCGGCGCGTCCGCGATAGCCCGGATGAGTCGCGAAACGGTCCGCGGCGGCGGAATGACCGGCAGAGCTCGCCGAGCTGCTGCTGGGCAGAGCCGGCCGGCCGACCTGCTCGGAGGAGGGAAGGACCGAGCCCTCGTTGCGGCGGAAGGGTGCGCTGTGGACATCCTGGGAAGAGTTGTCCACATCTCTGTCCACAAAATGTGCACTACCGCCGGTGGTGGAGGAGGTCAGCGGCGAGAACGGCGGCTGCTCCGGGGCTTCCTCGAGCAGCAGGGACTCGTCGACCGTCACGGCGAAGCGGATGTCGCGTCCGGTCGCCTCGCTGAGGGCAGCCTTGAGAGATCCGGCGACCCGGTGCTCGAACAGCTCCTTCGCAGAGGTCGAAGGCGCTGCGACCAGCGCAGTGTCCGCCACCACGGCCATCAGCCGGGAGAGCGTGAGCAGGGCGATGACCCGCTGGGACACGGTGTCGTCGCGGCGCAGGGTCTGGAGCGTGCGCTCCCAGATCGCGTCGGCATTCGCCTCGTTCATCAGGTCTCTCCCTATAGGTCGAGCGGGCGGTCGGGACAGTTTTCCACAATAGCGCCTGTATTGTGGATCAAGAATGTGGACAACCGGAAAATCGGGGCCACCGCGACGGGAGACACCTCCCACGGGCCCGACCGTCGCGAAACGCCGGTGCCAAGTGAGAATCTGGCCACAACCGGGCTTCTGAGGGCTCCAGCCGTTGACCCCACGCACCCCCGCGCCTAACATCGTGCAGTCAGCGCTGCGCGCCGTCCCGATACGGTTCCCGGATCCACTGCGGGCCCACTCCGGCATCGGATCGGACCTCGGCAGCCGCCCCGCCTCGGCGGGTGCGCCCGGACTTCCCGTTCGTGCAGCAGACATAGAGACCACCGCGAGGGCATGATCCGTGCCCACGATCGAGGAGAACCATGAGCAAGCGCACGTTCCAGCCGAACAACCGTCGCCGCGCCAAGAAGCACGGCTTCCGTGCACGCATGAGCACCCGTGCAGGCCGCGCCATCCTGAACGCCCGCCGTTCCAAGGGCCGCACCGAGCTCTCTGCCTGAGACAGCTCGTCGAGGCGAACCCCGGCGCGCACCTCGTGACACCGTGAGCTGGTCCAGCCACCGGCTGCATTCCGGTGATGAGTTCCGAGCGGTCACCCGCGGTGGTGTGCGCAGCGCCCGATCCCACGTGGTCGTGCATCTCGCCCTGCTGACGCAGGGCGATGAAGCACCCCGCGTGGGATTTGTCGTGTCCAAGAAGGTCGGCAACGCCGTGGTGCGCAACCGCGTCACCCGGCGGCTGCGGGAGATCGTCCGCCCGCATTTCGCGACGCTGCCGGCGGGGTCGGCGATCGTGCTGAGGACTCTTCCCGGCATCGAGAACCAGGAGTTCACCTCCCTGAAGGACGACGTGGACTCCGCTCTCGCCGCCGCCGAGCGCAAGCTCGCCCGGCGCCTGGAGAACGCACGATGAGCAGGGAACGCGGGATGCGCTCCCTCCTCCGCCTGCCGCGCTGGCTGCTGATGCTGCCGGTGCGCGGATATCAGGTGGGCATCTCTCCCTACACGCCGCCCGCCTGTCGCTACGATCCGGTGTGCTCTCAGTACGGCATGGACGCCCTGCGAGTGCACGGCGCGGTGAAGGGAACGCTGCTCACCAGCTGGCGGATCCTGCGGTGCAATCCCTTCACCCATGGGGGCCTCGACCCGGTCCCCGCCCCCGGCATGTGGAGGAATCCACGCCGCCTGAGGCTCCCAGCCCAGTAGGGCCTACTCTTGTCCAAGACTCCCGACCACAGCCGACACCTCGCATGAACGTCATGCGCATCCGTGCGGCAGGAAGACCAGGCCGATGAACCCCCTGTATCCCATCGAGTGGGCCGTCGCGTGGCTCATGGTGAAGTTCCATGCGCTGCTGTCCGTGTTCATGGACGAAGACGCCGGCATCACCTGGGTGCTGTCGATCGTTGGCCTCACCGTCGTGATCCGAACGCTGATCATCCCGCTGTTCGTGCGCCAGATCCGCGCCTCCCGGGCGATGCAGATGGTCTCCCCGGAGCTCCAGGCCGTCCAGAAGAAGTACAAGGGCAAGACGGACCCGGACTCCCGCCAGAAGATGGCGAACGAGACCATGGCTCTCTACAAGGACGCCGGGGCCAGCCCGTTCTCCTCGTGCCTGCCGGTGCTGCTGCAGATGCCGATCTTCTTCGGCCTGTTCCGGGTGCTCTACAACAAGCTGCCCGATGCCGCCGCGCAGGGCAGCGACGGCTTCGGGCCACTCACCCAGCAGCTGGCTGAGAGTGCGAGCACCGCCACGATCCTCGGCAACGTCACCATCGCGGACAGCTTCCTGAACTCGGGCGATGGCGGCATCACCACCAAGATCATCGCCGGCCTGATCATCGCCTGCATGTCCGCGGTCACCTTCTTCACCCAGAAGTCGCTGACCATGAAGAACATGCCCAAGGCGGCCCTCGAGGGCCCGATGGCCAGCACGCAGAAGATGATGCTGTACATGCTGCCGTTCATCTACGTGATCACGGGGCCGGGCATGCCGATCGGCGTGCTCATCTACTGGCTCACCACCAACGTGTGGACCTTCTGCCAGCAGTTCATCGTGATCCAGGCAGCGCCTACTCCCGGCACCGAGGCCGAGAAGGCCAAGCATGCGCGCATCAATGCCAAGCGGGAGAAGAAGGGCCTCGAGCCCCTGGACTTCACCCCGCCCAAGAAGATCTCCGCCGAGCCGGAGGTCGAGGCGCCGATCCGGGTGCAGCCTGCGAAGGGCAAGAGCGGCAAGAAGCTCTCCGATGAGGAGAAGCTCGAGCGCGCTCGAGCGCTGCGCGCCCAGGCCACCGAGGAGCGTCGGAAGGCGCAGGAGGCCGCTGGCGAGACGCCCACACCTCCCGCGCAGGGCTCGAACGCCCTGAACAAGGGCGCCAAGAAGAAGCGTAAGAAGTGACCTCGCCCCCGGGAGCACAGCCGCTCCCGGGGAGCACCCCCACATCCCGCATTCCCGGAGGACTCCTCATGAACCTGAATGACCCCATCGCTGATGCTCCTGTGACCGAGGAGGGCGCTGAGACCTCGGCAGCTCCGCTCGAGGCTGCTACCGATGAGAAGGCAGCCGACGCGGAGGTCACCGACCAGACCGCTCCGGCAGAGCCCGCCTCCACCGAGGACACGGCTGCTGGCAGCGCGACCCTGAAGGACGACGAGTCCACGGACGGCGAAGCGACCCCGAAGCCCGACGAGCTCGCGGAGAACGGTGGCGCCGAGGAGGACCCCGAGGCGGTCGTCGAGACCACCGAGGAGCGGATGCGCCGGCTCGAGGAGGAGGGCGACATCGCCGCCGATTACCTCGAGGAGCTGCTGGACATCGCTGATCTCGACGGCGACATCGACATCGACGTCGACGGCGATCGGGCGTCGGTGGAGATCGCCGGAGCGGACAAGCTGGCCCGCCTGAACCGTCCCAAGGGCGAGCTGCTCGACGCTCTGCAGGAGCTCACGCGGCTGGCCGTGCAGACTCGGACCGGAAACCGTTCGCGTCTCATGCTCGATATCGGAGGTTTCCGGGCCGAGCACAAGGACAGCCTCGAGGGCCTCGCGGCGACCGCGATCGCCGAGGCCAAGGAATCCGGTGCACCGGTCCCGATGCGAGCGATGAACCCCTTCGAGCGCAAGGTCGTCCATGACGTGGCCAAGCGAGAGGGTCTGCGCTCGGAATCCGATGGGGACGGCAAGAACCGTCACGTCGTGATCTACCCGGCATCCTGAGGTATCCCGTGCAGCCCCTTCCCGACTCCCTCCGGCCGACAGCCGAGCGTCTCTTCGCGGATCGTCTCGAGCTGGCGGAGCGCTTCGTCGCCCTGCTCGCCGAGCAGGGACCGGAGCGCGGGCTGATCGGTCCGCGCGAGGTGGACCGTCTGTGGGAACGGCACCTGCTCAACTGTGCACTGATGGTCGATGCGATCGACAGTGCGGCACCGCACGCCACCACCCTGGCCGACATCGGTTCCGGAGCTGGCCTGCCCGGTGTCGTGATCGCGATCGCCCGACCGGACCTGCAGGTCACGCTGGTGGAGACGATGCAGCGCCGCGCCACCTGGCTCGAAGAGGTCAACGCCGAGCTGGGTCTGGGCTTCGAAGTGGTGCGATCACGGGCGGAGGAGCTGCACGGAGTGCGCACCTTCGAGGTGGTGACCGCACGAGCCGTCGCTGCTCTGGACAAGCTCGCCCGGTGGACACTGCCGCTGGTGGCCGAGGACGGGATGCTGCTGGCCATGAAGGGCTCCTCGGCGGTGGATGAGGTGGAGAACGCGCAGAAGGTCCTCACCAAGCTCGGCGGTGTTGATCCCGTCATCTCCCAGTACGGCGTGGGCGAGGTCGAGGTTCCCACTACAGTGGTCCAAGTGCGTCGCCGTGCGAAGGCGACCAGGAAGGGAGACGCACGTGGCTGAAAAGCGCGAGGACTCCTCCCCGGGGCGAGGCGCGATGGAAGATACCCCGTTGATGCGTGAGCTCACCCGGGATCATGCCCGCAGGAAGAAGCTCGAAGGTATCGACTTCGCCCGTCCCCAGAACACTCGTGTCATCACGGTGGCGAACCAGAAGGGCGGGGTGGGGAAGACCTCGACCACGGTCAACGTGGCGGCGGCGCTGTCGATGGGTGGCCTGAACGTGCTGGTCATCGATGCGGACCCGCAGGGGAACACCTCGACCGCGCTGAGCATCGATCATCACGCCGAGGTCCCCAGCATGTACGAGGTGCTGGTGGAGTCCGCTCCGCTGAGCGACGTGATCCAGCCGGTCCCGGACATGGACCGCCTGTTCTGCGCACCGGCCACGATCAACCTCTCGGGCGCGGAGATCGAGCTGGTCTCCCTCGTGGCGCGCGAGACCCGGCTGCGCAACGCGATCCGCGATCTCTTGGAGGACCGTGATCAGCAGGGGCTCGAGCGGCTGGATTATGTCCTCATCGACTGTCCTCCCTCGCTGGGCCTGCTGACCGTGAACGCTCTGGTGGCAGCGCGCGAGGTGATGATCCCGATCCAGGCGGAGTACTACGCCCTCGAGGGTCTCTCGCTGCTGCTGAACAACATCGACCTGATCCGTCAGCATCTGAACCCGGAGCTGGTGGTCTCCACGATCATGATCACCATGTACGACGCCCGCACCCGCCTGGCGGCGCAGGTCGCCCAGGATGTGCGCGATCACTTCCCGGACCAGACCCTGGAGACCAGCATCCCGAGGTCGGTGAGGATCTCCGAGGCCCCGAGCTACGGCCAGACCGTGCTGACCTACGATCCGAGCTCCAGCGGGGCACTCGCCTACCGGGCGGCCGCGCATGAGCTCAACACCCGCCCTGCCCCTTGATTTCCCCTGACCTGGCCACGCTGCGACGACGCGCGTACACCGGGTCGACATTCCGATGGCGACGATATTTCTTGGAAGGACTACGGCCATGACGCAGAAGCGAGGACTCGGTCGAGGACTCGGCGCCCTGATTCCGGGTGCCGGTTCGACGCCTGCGCCTGAGCAGGAGCTTCGTACGCGCACGCGCCCGTCCGACGCGACCGAGGGACGCTCCAGCTCACCTCGTCCGGTGGACATGTTCTTCTCCGGGGAGAAGGTCGGCGAGAGCGACCGTCCGCAGCGGGGAAGTGCCGGTGCCCATGATCTGGCGGCCGGCATGGCACGTGCGGCAGCTGAGAGACGTGGCCGCACCAACGGATCCAGTTCCGCGCGTGCTGGCGCTGTCTCCTCGGCTTCTGAACGGGCCGGCGAAGAGAAGGACAGCGAAGCGAGGGACGCGGCAGCCCCGGCGCGGGGCACCCGCGGCACCTCCACGAGCGGGACCGCGAAGAAGGCCCCCGTGAAGAAGGCGCCTACGAAGGCGGCGCCTGCAAAGAGAGCCCCTGCGAAGAAGGCACCTGTGAAGGCAGCTTCGGCGAAGACGGCTCCGGCGAAGGCGGCGCCTGCGAAGGAAGCCGTCACCAAGAGCACAGCTGCCCAGGGCGCTGCGGCCACCAAACCTGCCTCCCAGAGCACGGCAGCAGGGCCTTCTGACGCGAAGGCCAGCGGTCCGTCGCGCGCGACCGCGCAGCCGGCTGAGATCACTCCGGACTCGCCGCGCGTTGGGCAGAGCCAGAGCGAGGACAGTCCGGTCGTTGACGTCGAGACGGTGGCGTCGACCCCGACGAAGCCTGAGGCCTCCGCGACGGCTCCAGAGCCGCAGACGGTTCCAGATTTCCAGGATGACGCCACCGCAGCATCGGAAGCTCCCGCACCGGACGTTTCCGCATCGGAAACAGCCACGGCAGCTCCCGCACAGCCCACGGATGATCCCAAGGGGCCGACGGAACTCTCTGCGTCGCTCGCAGCTGCGCAGGACAGCGCTCCGCAGGACGAGCAGACGGGCACGGAGTCACCCGCAGGGCTCTCCGGCACTCGCGGACTCGTGAGTGTTCCCGGCGCCGAGTTCGCGGAGATCCCGATCCATGAGGTGCGGGAGAATCCGCGCAACCCCCGCACCATGTTCGATGACGACGAGCTCGATGAGCTCGCCTACTCGCTCCGTGAGGTCGGCGTGCTGCAGCCGGTCGTGGTGCGTCCGATCCCCGTCACCGAAGACGGCGAGTCGTTCGAGCTGGTCATGGGCGAGCGTCGTTGGCGTGCCGCTCGCCGTGCCGGACTTCTCGCCATTCCGGCGATCATCCGCGAGACCAGTGACGATGACCTGCTGCGCGATGCTCTCCTGGAGAACCTTCACCGCACGCAGCTGAACCCCCTCGAAGAGGCGAACGCGTACCAGCAGCTCCTCGAGGACTTCGGGTGCACGCAGGATGAGCTCGGTGAGCGCATCGGTCGCTCACGGCCTCAGATCACGAACACCCTGCGACTTCTCCGGCTCCCCGCGCTGGTGCAGCGCCGGCTTGCCAGCGGTGCGATCAGTGCTGGCCATGCTCGTGCGCTTCTCTCCCTCGACAACCCGACGTTGATGGAGGAACTCGCTCAGCGCATCGTTCAGGAAGGTCTGTCGGTGCGGGCGGTCGAACGCCTGGTCGCGCGGGGCGGTCAGGAGACCGGTACCCGGACTGTTCGTCGCACGACGTACGACCCGCACGTCGTGGACCTCACCAGCCGTCTGTCCAACCGACTCGAAGCGCCGGTCCGCATCGATGTGGGCAAGCGCAAGGGGCGGATCACCCTCGAGTTCAGCACTCTCGAGGATCTGGAACGTTTGGTCGAGAACATGGGATTGGACATCCCCCTGCCTGAGGGTGAACCCAGCAGCCGGGACTGACCCGGACTACGCAGAGTAAGGGAGGGGCCCGCACCAGTGCGGGCCCCTCCCTTGCTCTGCGGCGCCCGCCGGCGCGTGAAACCCGTGTATAGGGCGCGGCACGCGTCGTGGGGAGCTGCACCGACGAACTGGGGCTTCGGTGCCTCCTGCGAGAGGCGTCCCGCGATGCGTATCGGTGGGGTGGAGCGGCTCGGGCGACGTGGCGGCAGTGCCCACTTCTGAGATGACGAACAGTCTGTGCACGTCATGATCATCAGCGTGTGTGGCTTGGATCACACGTCAGGTGATCTGCCGTGCGCTTCCGTGTAGTCGTCGTGACCTGGCGTGATGCCCTTCTCATAAGTCCATTCCCCGTCCCCGGCCGAAGTTATCCACCGATGTGTACAGGTATGTGGATAGAGCCTGCTTATGCCGTTTGTGCTTCTCTCAGCCTCGAATGCGACGTCAATCGAGGAGCCGTGGATGCAGCCCCTCCTCCAGCACCAGCACCTCCCGCACCTCTCCTCCCGGCGCTGTTTCACGAGAAACATGCAACGCTGCGCCCGACCTCCTCTGAGTGACCGACATTCGTTGCGGTGAAGAGACGGTCATTGGCGCCGATATGGCGGTGCACGTGAAACTTCGAACATCACAGGGTGGGGGCAGCAGCAGAATTGGCCCGCCCGCTGGTCTTTCCGGAGTCTGGGTGGTGCAGTGTGGGATCGCGTGTTTCACGTGAACCATGAGAGGCCCAGTGCACGAAGTGGATAGCCACCACATGTGTCCTGCAGAGGACGGAGCGAAGGCCTACAGCGTGAGCGGGACGTCGCTCTCCACGGCGTTTCCTATGTGAGTACTACCAACTTTGCGGTGTTCTACGTGAAACTCCGCTCTCTGTGGGTGGCGATGCTCGGGTAGTCAATGAATAGAGCGTGCTAGTAGCGAGTCCTCTTGAGAGAGGAGCCGGCTAGGGCTCGTTCTAGGCACTCATAGAGCTTTTGTCTTCTCCGTACGAGCCCAAACTCGACACATCCACGTTTCACGTGAATCCTGTCCCACACCCTCAGCGAGTTGGACGAGGTGCTGCGTTGAAGCTGGCCGCCGCCAAGTACTCACTTCCGCCCACCTACAGATCTCGAGGGGTTGATGTTCCCCGTGAAACATCGACTCCGCCGTGCGGATCTACGGGCCACTTCCCTCTGTCAGGAGGGACGAAGTGGTACCGCGATGCACCTGGCTCTCTCCATAGAAATGAGGATGTCTTCCCGGAGATGCTGTCTAGCTGCCTCCCAGGAAAGTGTTCCCCGTGAAACTCGGGAACCCACATGTGCAACGGGAGTCCGTGTGGGCTCTATGTCGTCCGGAGCTGGGCACCCGCGCTCCCGGAAATATTGCCGGTGTACTTCCAGTGGTGGCTGGCGTATGAATCCGCAATCTGTCCAGACACGACAGTCCCGGTCCCACAGAGACCTCCCGTGCCGATGAGTTTCTCGTGAAACATGTGCGAGAGCGCTCGCTCCTTGAGTCGAGCTGCGCACTTGAGCTGCGACCACTGGACTGCGACCATGACAACGACCACGAATTTGGGTTGCGCCTGTGGCTGCCTCTGTGGACGGTCCCTGGGGGGCCGGCGTCGAAAGTGGTTGCGGAGGAAGCCGGCCATCAACAGATGGCGCGGAGGTTGGAATCGGATGTGGGAAGGTCACGAATCCCTCGGAGCGACGACTGACAGCCCTGCTTCCTGGGTACGTTTCCCGTGAAACTCGGACTTCGCTGTCGGCGCCCACGCCACTCTCGTCACTTTGATTCGCTCTCGTCATGTTGATGGATCCGTGCATGCTCCTCGCTGACGTTTGACGTGAAACATCCGCGAGAGATCCAGCAGCACAGGTCTGGCGCAACGGAGTTCGAGCGCTCTGGATTCTGACCGAGCTGATGCGCCCCGTCACCGCTAGTCCGAGTCAGCAGCTTTCGATGCTCTGCTCGTTCCACGTGGAACTCCCAGAACGCGAGGATGGTTCCTGAGGGAGAGGAATGGGCGCTGCTCTCAACCCACGTGTGCCGAATAGCATCCGATAGCTGCACCTCCGGGCGGGACAAGCCGCGTTCCTTGTGAAACTTCGATGTAGTGCGGAGCGCGGGCCTCAGCTCCGGACCGGCGATCACTGAGTGTTTCACGAGGAACCTCGAGATGCGGAGTATCTATGGGCAGCTCGGGAGTGGAGCGTCACGATGCTCATCCCCGCTGCCGCAACCTAGGTGACATTGTCGTTCTATGCGCGAGATGCAGGTTCTAGGTGGATCCCCTTGAGTGCAGTTCACAGAGCGATGAGCGGAGAGGCGTCGAGCCCTCGAAAGTCGCTTATCGGGCCATGGGCGCCGAAAGGCATCAGTGTGTTGCGGTACGGTGCAGTCCAGCCGCAGCAAGAACGTGCCCGCCATACACACTGTGCGTAACATTGTGGAAAACTAGAAACGGACACGTGTACAAATACTCTGCGGAGGCCGCGGCATGTGCAAAGTCACGTGGAACTCAAGCCCATCCACATCCCGCAAGCTAGAGCATCATTGCAGGTCAAGGACACTTTTAAGAGGATCAGCCTCAGGCTGTGGCCCCACACGCTGTCCACACCCAATTGTGGATAACCATGTGGATTTACCTGTACGCGAGTGTGGATAGCGTTGTGGATAACCGTGTGCATAACGCAGACGGTGCACGTCAGCGCGTACCGTCCTAGGTGATTTGACAGCAGCACAACTCGATCGCCCGATTCCGATCAGTGGGTCGAATCTGGCCCGAACTCGCTCTCCACGTCGTGCTTGGCAAGAGCGCCGGAACGTCGGCGCGTCAGTGTCCATGGACCATTCAGAACCAGCCGCTCCCCGGTCGGCGCCTGGCCGCTCAAGGACGGCACGGTCAGCAGGCCTTCTGTGCCCTCCTGGGATGCCGCAGGAACGCCGTGACGGAATCTGAGCCAGGTGGGCAGCACGTCGACCTCCCACTGCTGAAGAACCTCATCCTCGGGGTCCTCGACGAGAAGCGTGAGGACTCTCGACCCCCATCGCCGGCCGAGCTCTCTGAGCACGGTGGGCGCCGGTCGGGACGGTCCCGCCCACGGTGCGCTCACCAAGACCACCACCGGCGCGATAGAGGCATCGGTGGTGGTCTCGGGAGGCAGCTGGGTCACTTGCTGGCAGCGGCTGCCAGAGCCTCTTCGACGTGTGCGGCGGCTGCGGTGTCTGCGAGCCAGCGCTCCGCGTCCAGCGCCGCTTGGCATCCGGTCCCCGCGGCAGTGATCGCCTGGCGGTATGTGTGGTCCACGACGTCTCCCGCCGCGAAGACGCCGGGGATGGAGGTCAAGGTACTGCGGCCCTGGCAGACGATGTAGCCCTCGGCATCGAGCTCAAGCTTTCCGCGCACCAGAGCGGTACGGGGAAGGTGCCCGATCGCTTCGAACACGGCGGAGGTCTCGAGCTCCCGCTCCTGGCCGGTGACCGTGTCTCGCAGCGTCACGGACTCGACCTTGTTCGCACCGTTGATGCTCACCAGTTCGCTGTTCCACTCGAACTTCAGCTTCGGATCAGCCTCAGCGCGACGGGCCATGATCTTCGAAGCGCGCAGCTCATCGCGGCGGTGCACCAGGGTGACGGACTTGCCGAAACGGGTGAGGAAGGTGGCTTCTTCGACGGCGCTGTCTCCGCCGCCGACGACCACGATCTCCTGATCCTTGAAGAAGAAGCCGTCGCAGGTCGCGCACCAGCTCACACCCTTGCCGGAAAGCGCTTCTTCGCCGTCGACCCCGAGCTTCCGGTACTCGGAGCCTGTGGTGATGATCAGGGACTTCGCGCGGTAGACGGTGCCATCGTCGAGCGTGACGGTCTTGATCTCACCCTCCAGCTCGAGCTGCACGGCGTCGTCATAGATCACCTCGGCCCCGAAGCGCTCTGCCTGTTCCTGCAGGTTCGTCATCAGCTCCGGGCCCTGGACTCCGGTCGGGAAGCCGGGGAAGTTCTCGACGTCCGTGGTCGTCATCAGCGCGCCGCCCGCGTCGAGGGCACCGGCGATCACGATCGGCTTCATCTCGGCGCGGGCGGTGTAGATGGCGGCGGTGTATCCGGCCGGGCCGGAGCCGACGATGACGACCTCGTGGACGGTGTCGTCCTGCGCGGTCTCTGCGGAGGGGGCGGTGGCCGGCTGCGTGGACAGCGGGGAGCCGCCGAGGATGTTGAGGGCCTGAATGGGCTGCGTCATGGGGTGTCCTTCCATGGGAACGGTCGTAGGTGGTGGGCGGGGGTACCGCCCTCGAGTAGTGCGCAGTGGGTGGGTCGTGGACTCTCCGGGGAGGAGGTCAGAGGGAGCCGATCTTCACGTCACCGGTCCAGAGCCGGTTCTCCTGGGATGTCTCATCGTCGCCGGAGGTGCCGCAGGAGGAGAGCACCACCGTGGCCGAGACGGTTCCGCCGTTGGCGCGCAAGGTCTCGCGGTCCATCGGCCCGTGCACGAGCAGCCAGCTCGGGGTCTCCTCTCCGCCCCATGCGACCTCCTCCATGATCAGGATCGATTCCGGGATCCCCTGTTCTTGCAGACACTGTGCTGCATCGAAGCTCGTCATGGGCTGGATGGTGCCGGTATCGACCAGACGTTGCACCTCTGTGCCGAGCGTCGTCTCCGTAATAACGGGAACACCCGCCGAATTCTTCCCGCTCCCGGAGAGAGAGTCGACCGGCGTCGACGCAGAGTAGGAACCGCTGGTGGTGGCTCGCTCGAGCGCGCCGGCGAGCTGTACTCCCAGCAGCCCTGCGATCAGCAGGGCGACCAGCAGCAGAGGGATCGGGATGCCCAGGGCTGTGACCAGGCGTGGCCCGTCAGCCTTCCCCCTGCGGGGGGAAGGACGACGGGGGAAGCGCGAGGTCATTCGACCTGGATCTCTGCAATGCGGGCGCGGAACCGTCCGGATTCGTTGCTGTCCGGGGGCAGTTCTGTGATCCAGAGGGCGACACGTTCGGCCTCGAGGGGTTCAGGAGTCTCGAGTCGGACCTCCCCGTCTCCGGCGAGCTCGCCGGTCGAGAGCACATCTCCCAGGGAGCCGTCCTCGTTCACGGCCCGCAGCTCGATCGTGCCGCCGTTGTTGAGCGCGGTGGTGACGTTCACTGCAGTGAGGGTGGAAGGCTCGGCGAAGTCCAATCGGATGCCGACACCGTCCTTCAGCCCTCCGTAGGCGGGGCTTCCGTAGTGCTTCGTGGACCAGAACGTCGAGGGGTCGCCGTCGGTGAGCCGCTCCTGCTGGTCGGTATGGTCCGGCTCCCGATCGCTTCCCTCGGCGAAGAGCTCGACGCCGGCGACTTCAGGTGCGGGCAGGGCGGGATCCTCGGTCGCGTCGGCGGTCGGCTCGACCGGAGCTTCCCCGGTCTGCTCGGCGCTGGGGGCCTCCTCTGCGGGTGCTGAGGTGGCCAGCGGGTCGTCCAGGATCGAGCTGAGGTCGCGAGTGATCGAGGTGAGTGCGATGACCAGCGCGACCATCACCACGATGGCACCGCCGATGATGATCCACTGCGATTGCAGGGAGCGCTTCTCCTTATCGCGGGGGCCCATCGTGAAGGTCTCCGGTGCGTCGGCGTCGACCGCCACCCCGACCACATCTCGCAGCAGGGAGCTGCGGCCGAACGGTGCCGTGCTCTCCTCGGGGGCCTCATCGAACTGAGAGTGATCACGGCCATGGATCACGATCGGGCCCTGCTCGGTAACCGGTGCGATCGGTGCGGCGCGGCCGACGACCGGGACCGCAGTGGTCGAGTGGTCCTCAGGGCTGTGCTCGACAGGCTGCGAGGGGGTCGGCACGGACTGGTCGGGGGTGGTGGCGCGGCTGAGCTCCGACGGCACGGCAGCGGGAGGCTGCGCTCGCACGGCGGAGCCGTCCGGAGACTGCGACGGGGCGAGCGCCGCCCCTTCACCCTGCTCCGCGTCATGGGCCAGCGGCCAGTGCGTACCGGACGCGCGAGCTGGCAGCACGGCTGCCGCGGTGGTGCCGGCAACCGCGGCGCCGGCAACGGGGGCCGACGGCTCGTCGGCAGCCTGGTCCGGACTGGCCTGTGGCTGTGCCGGTGGGGTGATCTCCATACGACCCGGGAACGGGCTGCTGGTGCGCTTCTCGTCGAGGTGCAGCTCCGTCACCAGAGCCTTCGCCTCGGAGGAGGTGCGGCGGGCTTCCTCGGCCTTGGCCTCAGCGTCCCGCCGGGCCTCCTCTTCTCTCGCTTCTGCCTCTGCATCCGACACCGTGGGTGAGGTGTCCCCGGTGGGCGCCCCCTCCTCGGAAGCGGAGCTGGTGGAGGGGGAAGTGGAGTGGGTGTCCGCTGCGTCAGTGGCGTCAGTGGCGTCAGTGGCGTCAGTGGCATCAGCGACGCCGGCGTCCCGACCGGAGCTAGATTCTTCTGGCTCGGCGGTCGCCGCCGCGATGCCTGCCGCGCCAGCAGCTGCCCCGGCGGCGCCCGCAGTCCCCGCGATGCCTGCGAGACCTGCGCCTGTTGCGCTGTCTGGGCGTGCAGCGGGGGCCTGGGCGAGGGTGTCCTCGTCGGGCGATTCCTCCCCCGGCACTGCCTGCATCAGCGCGGTGCTCTCCAGCAGCTCCTCATCACCCTCGCCGGTCTCCTCAGCAGAGGCGGCAGGAGACGAAGAATCCTCCACCGCAGAGTCCTCCAATGCAGCGTCTTCCACCGCAGCGTCTTCCACCCCAGAGCCCTCCACTGCAGCGTCACCCGCAGCAGTCGAAGGCTCCTGCGCTGCCTGGCGCGGATACGCCTCGAGGGTCACCGGGATGGACTGCCATGGCTCGAGCGCCTCGATCAGCCCGCGAGTGGTCTCGGGGATCTCGTCGGCCGATTCATTCAGCACCAGGTCGCACAGCAGGTCCAGGTCCTGGGGGATCTCGGTGTCCACCACGGTGGAGGGCCGGGGCACGTTCCCCTGGGCGTCGTGCTGCGGACTGCGGCCGGTGAGCGCCCGGTACAGCAGCGAGACCAGGGCGGCGGTGTCCTGGAAGGAGGCGACCTCACGAGACCGATCCAGGCCCGTATGGGTGGCGGCCTCCACCCCGATCCCGAGGATCAGCACGGCACCCGAGCGGGTGTCGACGAACACCCGGTTGGAATCGATCAGCTGATGACGCACTCCGCGTCGACGTGCGACCTCGAGCCCGGTCGCCGCTTCACCGATGATCGCGCGGGCGGTCTCCGGATGCAGCGGACCACGAGCCAGCAGCGCAGCGAGCGGCGGGGCGGGGGGCAGCAGATACTCCACCACCGTCGTCGGCCCCTGCGCTTCCCCGGAGGCGGGCTGGTCCGGGGAGGTCTCCCGCGGATCGTCGAGCACCACGATCTCCTGGACGGGCAGCAGATGCGGATCCTCGACGAGATAGGCGCGGCGCACCGCGTCGGCGGCTTCCAGCGCGGTGTCCCCGTGCACGATGAACAGGACCACGTCCTGACCGGTCGCCACCGATCGGGCGCGACGCCAGGAGGCGCCCTCGGCGACGCCGGACAGAGGGATCGTGCCCTCCAGCGTCCACCGGGACCGCAATGTGTCCGGCTCTGTATTCGTGTTCACGGCTCGTCCTTCTCGTCGTCCGGCGGGGGTGTGCCCGTCAGGTGCATCGACCATGTTACGAGCCCACCGTCCCGCGGCGGGTGGTGACCCGGCGCAATCGGCGCTGCACGGCGTCGACCAGCTGGCGCACCTCCGGCACACGCAGCAGGTAGGCAACCGCGGTGAACACCACCACCATCACGCCGCCGACCAGCGCCCCCAGCAGCACGGCGACGGCCCGGTGGGTCCAGAACAGATCGCCTGCCAGCTGCACCAGTGCAGTGCCGAGGGCCCAGCTCACCACGGCGGCCGCCGCGAGCTTCCCGAACATCAGCGCCCCGGAGGCCGCGCTCGGCGGGAGCGTCTCGTGCCGGGCCGCGAGGCGGCGCAGCTGCCACATGCCCAGCAGCCAGGCCAGCAGGCTGCCGAGGCTGGTGGAGCCGGCCGCAGCCATCGCTGCATAGGCCGGATCGACCATCGTCAGGATGATCGGCACCGAGAGCACCGTGACCACGGCGATCGGGATCTGGGCGATGAACGGGGTGCGCGCGTCCTCATAGGCGTAGAACACGCGCTTGATCAGATAGAGCGACGCGAAGGGCACCAGCCCGAGCATGTAGGCGACCAGCACCGTGCCGTTGGCCCGGGCCCCGATCTCGCCGGTGCCACCGCCGATCACCCACATGATCGGCCCGGCCAGGGCGATGAACACCGCGGTGCACAGCATCATCGGGACCGCGAGCATCCGGTTGGTCTCGGCGTAGCGGGCCAGCGCACCGGCGTGGTCCGCCTCGGCAGCATGTCGGGAGATCGCGGGGAAGGCGGCCGTGACCAGGGTGACCGCGATGATGCCCTGCGGGATCATGAACGCCAGGTAGGCCCACTCCATGGTCAGCAGCGCTGGATAGCGGGCGGCGAGCTCCGGCTGGTCCTGATACTGCTCCGTCATCCGCACAGCGCCGCCGGTGGCCCAGCGGGAGGCCCAGATGCCGAGCTGTCCGAGCCCCAGCATCGCGAGCGACCACAGCCCGATCCGGCTGAGCTTGCCCAGGCCCAGTCCGCGCAGGCCCCACTTCGGGCGCAGGCGCAGGTCGAGCTTCTTGACGTACCAGAACAGGAACAGCACCTGTGCGGCCGAGCCGCCCACGTTGATCACGGCGATCGCCACGATCATCGACATCGTCCACTGGCTGGGGTCGCCGATGGTGCCCCACAGCCCCAGGAACAGGGCGGCACCGAGGATGCCGATGAGGTTGTTGACCACCGGCGCCCACTGGTACGGCCCGAAGGAGTCGTGCGCGTTCAGCAGCTGGCCGCACATCACGTACAGCGCCGAGAAGAAGATCTGCGGCATCATCCAGTAGCCCATCTGCACCGCGAGCGCATAGGTCGCGGGGGGCAGCAGGCCGCTGGTCAGGGTCAGCAGCAGCGGGACCGCGATCAGACAGACGGCGGTGATGCCGAGCGACACCGCGGCGACCAGGGTCATCAGGCGTGAGATGTAGTCGCTGCCGCGGTCCGGGCGCTTCACCGCGCGCACGATCGCGGGCACCAGGATCGCGTTCAGGGTGCCGCCGCCCACCAGCAGCCAGATGGTGTTGGGGAGCGTGTTCGCAGCGCTGTAGGCGTTGGCCGCCGCGGACATCGAGCCGCTCAGGATCATGCCGAACATGAAGTTCCGCACGAAGCCGAGCAGGCGGGAGACCATCGATCCGGCGGCCATCAGCACGCTGGCCCGCAGCAGGGTCGAACGGCTGGAGGGGGTGCCGTGGCGGCGGTGGCGAGGGACGTGCTGAACGCGGCGGGTGGTGCTCATCGGGGGTCCTCCTCGCTCGGGGCTGGGGCAGTGCTGTCTGGGTCCGGGCAGTCTGGGTCTGGTCTCGCGGCGGGATCTCCGCCGGCGCCCGCTTCGGACGACCGGGGCTCCTCGGCGGCGCGGGGGTCGAGCGTGGAGCGGCCGGAGCGGGAGAGCTCCACCGGATCTTCAGGGCCGCGGATGGCCGGTGCCCGGGTCGAGGACCCGATGCGGCGGGCCCGGGCGACTCCTACGACGACCAGCAGGCCCATGGCGATCACCAGCAGCAGGGTGGTCCGGTTCTCCCAGGAGGGGTTGACCGTGAGGGGAACGTCGACCGGGACGGTGAGGGGGCGGCCGTCCTCCGTGGTGAGCACGGTGGTGAGGGTGACGGTGCCGTTCGCGATCGCTTCGACGTTCACGGCGGCGTCGATCTGTCCCCGCGCGGGGACCTCCACCACCTTCGTCTCACCGATCTTCACCAGCCGGCTGTCGGAGGTGACTTCGATGCGCACCGTGATCGGCGTGTCCAGGGTGTTGCTGATGGTGATCGGGACGGTCGCTGCGTCGGAGATGACGTTGTACCCCGAGGCGGGGACCACCTCGATGCGGTCCCGGAGCTGCGCGGCGCGGGCGGAGGCATGCTCGGCGCGGGCCGCCGGGATCTCGGATTCGCCGCGCCAGCGCATCGACGTGCCGGCCAGGATCTCGAGCCGCGGCGCATCCAGCGGGGAGTCGTCATCCATCGCCGCGGCGAGCGTGTCCACCTGCTCCCAGGCGGTATCGAGCTCGAGGAGCGCTGCGGGGTCGAGCAGCTCCGGCTCCGCCGCCTCCTCCAGCGTGCCCCAGTGTCCGCTCCCGGTGGGTCCGCTGGGGTGCACCTCCTCGGGGGCGATGCGTCCCAGGGCATACAGCTGCTCGCCCTCGCTGCGCGGGTCCGTGGTCCATTCCTGCTGGTCTGCGGCGGCGAGCAGGTCGCCGGTACGGCCGGGCTCGATCCAGGGAGCCTCCGCCAGGGCATCCAGTGCGGCGCCGGCCGCGGCCGGGTCCAGCACGGAGTCCGCCGAGGGGGAGATCAGCAGGTGGCGCGGCGCGCTGGCGTACTCGGAGGCGATCGTCGCGGTCTCCGCGAGCAGCCGCTGCTGGGTCTGCTCCGCATCAGACCCCTCGGTGAGCAGAGAGAACTCGGCCGAGAGCGCAGGGTCGGGGGCGAGCAGCTGGAGCTGGGAGCCGGGGGTGCTGGCAGATTCGTAGGTCCCGACCGAGCTCGGGGTGACGGTGGAGCTCAGGGACTCCCGCAGCGAGCTCGCGGGGACGACGACGGCGGTGCCGCCCGCAGCGAGCACGGCGTCGAGCTGCGCGGGATCCGCGACGGAGCCGTCCACCGGCAGGGCCGCTGCGCGGGGGACGATCCCGCTCTCCTGCCAGACCTGATCTCCGTGGTCATGAGCCACCCCGGCGAGCCGGTCGGCTCCCGCCTGGTGCAGGCTGACCGGATCCGCCTGGGCGTAGGGCAGGGCCAGCACGGTCCGCTCCCCGACGGACTCCTGGAGCAGGGCGGCGAGCTCGGCCGAGCGCGGATCGGGCGCGTACTCGCGCACCGGGCCGAGGGGCGTCTCCTCGTCGGCCCCGTCGTCGACGGGCAGCTGCGGCGGGTCCAGCAGCGCCGGATCGATCCACCAGTCCACGTCCTCGCGCGGGGCGAGATCCCGCACCGACGCGAGCCGGCCCGACTCGGAGGACCTCGCGAACGCTTCCGGATCGACCACCGGAGCGGAGGCGTCCTCCGCGGCGAGCGGCAGCAGCACCGACTGGGTGATGGTGTCGGTGGCGTCCGCGGGTCGCCACACCACGAAGGTGCGCAGGGTGCCGAGCGGCTGCTCCTCCGAGGTGACGGTGAGCGAGATCCGCCGGGTGCCCCAGAAATAGGGCTCTGCGGAGTAGTTCAGCTCCTCGGCGGCGATCTGCACGGAGAGCATGGTCGATTCGCCGGGGGCCAGCTGCGGATGAGCAGGTGAGCTGGCGAGCACGGCCCCGGAGGTATCCGGGGAGGTGTCGGACTGCCACTCGGCCAGCACACCGCGATCCGTCACCCGAGCGCTGCGGGTGCGCAGATCGAGGGAGAGGGAGGAGAGCGGTTCGGAGGAGGTGTTGGTCACCTCGACCTGCGCCTCGAGAGTCCCCCCGGGCGCGAGGGAGGTGGGGGTGAGCGAGACGAGATCCATGCTCACCGCGGACTCCGCGCTCGTCTCCGGCGGCGCCGCGGGTGCGGCATGCGCGGCAGGAAGCAGGGTCGCCGAGCCGCTCACCAGCACTGATGAGGCCACGACCAGTGCCGTCAGCAGCGCCGCGAGCACCGGGCGCACGGACGGCGGGAACGACGGCATGGTGACACTGTAAGCGGCCGCTACCGTAGGGGCCTGCAGGTGCACGCCGCCGCCCGGCAGCGCCGAACCGCCCCCGCACCAGGACAGGACCTCCCGTGACCGACTTCGTCGACGAGACCGCCGCGCGCCTCGAGACCGCCCGTACCCGAGCGGCCTCCATGTTCCGGGCGCTGCCCGAGGAGATCCATGAGCTGGGCCGGCTGTTCGAGGCGGCCGGGCACGAGCTCGCCCTGGTGGGCGGCCCGGTGCGGGACGCGGTGCTGGGACGCTCGAGCGCCGACCTGGACTTCACGACCTCTGCCCGCCCTGACGACACCGAGGCGATCCTGCGCGGCTGGACGCGCGAGGGCGCGATCTGGGACATGGGCCGCGAGTTCGGGACCCTCGGCGGGGTGCGCGACGGGGTGAAGGTCGAGATCACCACCTATCGCACCGAGACCTACGACCCCACCAGCCGCAAGCCGCAGGTGCAGTACGGCGACACCCTCGAGGGTGACCTGTCCCGCCGGGACTTCACCGTCAACGCGATGGCGGTGCGTCTTCCCTCCCTCGAGCTGGTGGACCCCTTCGACGGGCTCGGCGACCTCGCCCGCACCCTGCTGCGCACCCCCGTCACCCCGGCGCAGTCCTTCAGCGATGACCCGCTGCGGATGATGCGCGCGGTGCGCTTCGTCTCCCAGCTCGGGTTCCGGATCGAGGACGCCACGGCCGACGCGATCGAGCAGCTCGCCGAGCGGATCACGATCGTCTCCGCCGAGCGGGTGCGCGAAGAGCTGGTCAAGCTCATGCTGGGCGCCCACCCGCGCGGTGGGCTCGAGCTGCTGACCGAGCTGGGCCTGGCCGCCCACGTGCTTCCGGAGCTGCCTGCCCTCCAGCTCGAGATCGATGAGCATCACCACCACAAGGACGTCTATCAGCACACCCTGATGGTGCTCGACCAGGCGATCGACCTCGAGTCCCCGGCCGGTTCCGGCGGCCCCAGCGAACGCCCTGATCTGGTGCTGCGCCTGGCCGCGCTGATGCACGACGTGGGCAAGCCCGCCACCCGTCGCTTCGAGGAGGGAGGCGTGGTCACCTTCCGCTTCCACGAGACGGTGGGCGCGAAGATGACCTCGAAGCGGATGCGCACGCTGACCTTCGACAAGGACACCACCAAGAAGGTCGCCCGCCTGGTGGAGCTGCACCTGCGCTTCCACGGCTATGTCGAGTCGCCCTGGACCGACTCCGCCGTGCGCCGCTATGTGACCGATGCCGGCGACCTGCTGCCTCAGCTGCATCGCCTCACCCGCGCCGACGTCACCACCCGCAACCGACGCAAGGCCCGTTCCCTCGCCCTCGCCTATGACGAGCTCGAAGCTCGCATCGACCACCTCGCGACCCAGGAGGAGATCGGGAAGATCCGCCCTGACCTGGACGGGAACCGGATCATGCAGATCCTGGACCTGCCCCCGGGCCGGGTGGTGGGCGAGGCCTACCAGCACCTGCTCGAGCTGCGCATGGAGCACGGCCCCCTGGGCGAGGAGCGCGCGATCGAGGAGCTCCGCGCCTGGTGGGCCAGCCGGGAGCAGGCCGACCGCGAGGTGTGAGCAGGACCGCACGGGACGTGCACACCCTGTGTGCTTCCACGCCAGAGAGTTCCGTCGGCCGGAAGGTCGTGCTCATACTGGGAGGCCGTGCACCGGTGGTGCGCGCGGAACCGTCCGCCCCCTCGTAGGACCAGGAGCAGTCATGAGCGATTCCCGACGCTCGTCCCGCGGCTCGTCGAAGAACTCGGCGGGCGGTGGTGCACGCCGCGCAGCCGGTGTACGCCGCGCATCCTCCTCGACGTCCGGCGCCAAGCCCGCCAAGTCGCCCGCAGCAGGCGCTGCGAAGGGCTCCGAGGGCAAGGGAGCCAGCCGCACCGGCCGCAGCTCCGCCTCCGAGGCCGCTGCGGCCAAGGGCAGCTCCCGCACCTCCTCGGCGAAGAACAGCGCCGGTGCCAAGCACGGCGCCGGTGCCCAGACCAGTGCAGGAGCGAGCGCTCCGACCCGCCGCACCTCGGTCAACGCGCGCCATGCCGGCACTGCCGCGGCCGCCGCGGCCGGAGCCCGCAAGAGTTCCGGAGGCAAGGGCCGCGCGAAGAAGGCCGCAGCCACCAACTTCCTGAACTATCCGCGCGCAGGGGCCAAGAACCCCTGGCGCTGGATCCCCTCGCTGCGCATGATCGTCGGCGCGATGGCGCTGATGGTGCTGGCCGGGCTCGGCTTCGCCGTCTGGCTGTACAACGACACCGAGGTGCCCGAGCCCTCGGACTTCGCCCTGGCCCAGACCTCCCGCGTCTACTTCGCCGACGGTGAGACCGAGATGGGCCAGTTCAGCGAGGTGAACCGCACCGAGCTGCCAGCCGATGAGATCCCGGAGAGCCTCAAGCAGGCCGTGGTGGCCAGCGAGGACTCGAGCTTCTACGAGAACCGCGGCGTCTCGCCGCGCGGCATCGTGCGCGCCATGGTCAACAACCTCCAGGGCGGCGCCCGGCAGGGCGGATCGACCATCACCATGCAGTACGTCGAGCGGTACTACACCGGCACCGAGACGTCCTATGTGGGCAAGGCCAAGGAAGCGATCATGGCCTTGAAGATCGACCAGGAGCTGTCGAAGGACGAGATCCTCTCCCGCTACCTCAACACCATCTACTTCGGCCGCGGCGCCTACGGCGTGCAGGAGGCCTCGCAGGCCTACTTCGGCAAGGACGCCTCCGAGATGACCGAGGCTGATGCGGCGCTGCTGGTGGCCGTGATCCCCGCCCCCTCGTCCTACGATCCCGCGAACAACCCCGAGGAGGCCACGCGCCTCTGGGACCGCGTGATCACCCGGCAGGTCAACGAGGGCCAGCTGACCGCCGCGGAGGGTGACGCGCTCACCTTCCCCGAGACCATCGAGCCCAAGAACGAGAACTCGCTCGGAGGCACCAAGGGCTACCTCCTGGCGCAGGTGCGGGGCGAGCTGATCGAGGCGGGCTTCACCGAGGACGAGATCAACACCGGCGGGTTCACGATCATCTCCACGATCGACCCGACGATCCAGAACAACACCGTCCAGGCCGTCGAGAACCTGCCGGAGGACCGGCCGGAGAACAACCGCGTCGGCACCGTGACCCTCGACCCGTCGAACGGAGCGATCCGCGGCATGTACGGCGGGCCGGACTACGTCGCGCAGGCGCAGAACGACGCCACCCAGTCCCGGATGCAGGCCGGGTCGATCTTCAAGACCTTCACGCTGATCGCCGCGCTCGAGGATGGCTTCCCGCTGGATTCGCGCTGGGACGGCAACTCCCCGAAGGAGTTCCCCGATGTCCCCGGCGGCTGGGAGGTCAACAACTTCAACGACACCGACTACGGCCGGGTGACCCTCGAGAAGGCGACCACCAACTCGATCAACTCGGCCTATGCGGAGGCGAACATCGAGGTCGGCCCGCAGCGGACCATGGATACGGCGATCGCGCTGGGCCTGCCCGAGGGCACTCCAGGACTGAACGCCGAGCCCTCGAACGTGCTGGGTTCCGCCTCGCCGACCGTGGTGGAGATGGCTGAGGTCTACGCGACCATCGCTGCGGGCGGGGTGCACCGGGACGCCTTCATCGTCGAGTCCGTGACCCGACCCGACGGCTCCTCGCGCTATCAGCACGAGTCCACGGACACCCAGGCGATGGACGAGGAGGTGGCGATCAACGCGACCGTCGCCCTGCAGGGTCCTCCCACGCTGGGCTCCGCACGCTCGCTGCAGGACACCATGGACGGTCGACCGGTGGCAGGAAAGACCGGTACCTCCGAGAAGTTCCGTTCCGCCTGGTTCGTGGGCTTCACCCCGCAGCTGGTCACTGCGGTGGGAATGTTCCAGCCGGGAGAGGATGGCTCCGAGGAGGCTCTCACCCCCTTCGGCGGTGCCAAGAATATGACCGGCGGTGCCTTCCCCACCGACATCTGGGGCGACATCATGGCGCCCTCGCTCGAGGGCCAGGAGGTGCTCGACTTCCCCGAGGAGGTCACGCTGGACAACGAGACCCGCGAGCGCAGCTACACGCCTCCGCCCCCGCCGCCCACCACCAAGGCGCCGGAGCCGGCACCGACGGAGGAGCCGTCGGAGGAACCCTCGGAAGAGCCTTCTGAGGAACCGTCGGAAGAGCCGTCGGAAGAGCCCAGCGAGGAGCCCTCCGAGGAACCGTCCGAGGAGCCCAGCGAGAAGCCGGCGGATCCGACCACCAAGCCCGACAAAGACGACGAGAACACGAAGCCCACCGAAAGTCCGACGAACGAGACGCAGGGCGGCGGAGATGCCAGCGCCGGTCGCGGCGGCGGGAACTCCGGCAAGAACGACGTGGTCGAGGCGGTCCCCGGCACGACGTCGGGGACCAGCGGCCGCGGTGGTAATCGCGACTCCTGAGGTGGCACCATCGGGTCATGCGATGCGAACAGTGCAGCAGGAAGATCCGTGGCAAGGCGTACACCTCGATCACCGGACGGAAGCTCTGCGACCGCTGCGGGACGCAGCTGCAGGGGCGCACCGCCGGGGTGGTCGCCGGCGGCGGGATCGCCGGCGGGATCAGCACGGGGGGCTGGTACGCCCGGGTCCGCAAGGCGATGGGTCGACCGCCTCGCAGCTGAGGTGGCCCCGCAGCTGAGGCGTCACACCTGTGATGCGCCGCGCACCCGTCGGCCCCCTCTGGCCGATGGCCCAGCCCGCAGGTAGGCTGGGCCGGTCCGTGATGCGCATCGCCGATGCGCCAGCGGGCGGCATGAACCCTCCTGCCACGGAAATACCGTGGCCGTAGAGACCACAGGAGGTGGGTACAAGAACATGCGTAAGTACGAAATGGTCGTCATCCTCGACCCGTCCGTCGATGAACGGACCGTCACCGCAACTTTCGAGAAGCTCGTCCAGGTCATTCCGACCGAGGGCGGCGTCATCGACAACGTCGACGTCTGGGGCAAGCGGAAGTTCGCCTACGAGATCGACAAGAAGTCCGAGGGCATCTACATCGTCCTCAACTTCACCGCCAAGGCATCGACCGCGCAGGAGCTGGATCGTCAGCTCGGGCTCAACGAGTCGATCATGCGCACCAAGGTCATGCGTCTGGACGACAAGGTCAAGGCTCCGCGCGCCGACAAGGCCGCCAGCAAGGACGAGACCTCCAGCGACGAGGCCCCCAGCAGCGAGGCCCCCAGCGAAGACGCCCCGAGCGCCGACGCCAAGTGACCTCCGGTCGCTGACCCCCGCACCACCCCACCCCATCCTGGAGCAGAGGAGCCCCCATGGCGAATGACACCGTCATCACGGTGATCGGCAACCTGACCGCCGACCCCGAGCTGCGTTTCACGCAGTCCGGCGTAGCGGTCGCGTCGTTCACCATCGCGTCCACCCCCCGCACCTTCGACCGTCAGTCGAATGAGTGGAAGGACGGCGAGGCGCTGTTCATGCGCTGCTCCATCTGGCGCGACGCCGCAGAGAATGTGGCCGAATCGCTCGAGAAGGGCTCCCGCGTCGTCGCGCAGGGGCGTCTCAAGCAGCGCTCCTTCACCGACCGTGAGGGCAACAACCGCACCAGCATCGAGCTGGACGTCGACGAGATCGGTCCCTCCCTCAAGTACGCCACCGCGAAGGCCAACAAGGTCCAGCGCGGCGGCGGCGGTGGGGGCGGCGGCCGTGGAAACTTCGGCGGCGGTGCCCCGCAGGGCGGTGGCCAGGGTGGCTACGGCGGTAATCAGGGAGGTCAGGGCGGTTACAACAACGCCCCGCAGGGCGCGCCGCAGGGCGCCCCGGCTGCTGACCCCTGGGCCGGCGGCGGCAACCAGGGCGGGTACGACGACCCTCCCTTCTGATCGCCTCGGCGATCGACGCACGATACTGATCCATTCCATCCCGGGTGCATGCCCGGGCTCCCCTCAGAAAGAAGGAGCACCACGATGGCCAAGCCCTCACTTCGTCCCCCGAAGAAGAAGCAGAACCCGCTGAAGGCCGCGGGAGTCGACACCGTCGACTACAAGGACGCTGCGCTGCTGCGCAAGTTCGTCTCCGACCGCGGAAAGATCCGCGCCCGCCGCGTCACCGGCGTGTCCGTCCAGGAGCAGCGCAAGATCGCACGGGCCGTGAAGAACGCCCGCGAGATCGCTCTCCTGCCGTACTCGACCTCCGGTCGCTGAGCGAGGAAGGGAAAAATATGACCACCAAGCTCATTCTCACCAATGAGGTCTCGGGTCTCGGAGCCGCCGGCGATATCGTCGATGTCAAGGACGGCTACGCCCGGAACTTCCTCATGCCCCGCGGTCTCGCGACCCCGTGGACCAAGGGCGGTCAGCGTCAGCTCGACCAGATCCGTGCGGCCCGCGGCAAGCGTGCGATCGCCAGCATCGAAGAGGCGCAGTCTCTGAAGGCCTCGCTCGAGTCGAAGCCCGTCGTCATCTCCGAGCGCGCCGGCCAGAACGGCCGTCTCTTCGGTGCGGTCTCCTCCAAGGAGGTCGCCGAGGGCGTCAAGGCGATCTTCGACAAGGACATCGACCGTCGCACGGTCGAGTTCCTGGCCCCGATCCGCTCGCTCGGCGAGCACAAGGCCACCGTCCGTCTCCACGAGGACATCTTCGCGAACCTGCTCGTGCAGGTCATCGCGGCGAAGGGTGCTGCAGCGCAGGCCTGATCAGCCTTCCGGCTCTCGGGCCGGTCAGAAGCGCCCCGTACCAGCAATGGTGCGGGGCGCTTTTCTGTCATGAGGTACGTTCTGCGGGGGACTCGAGCAGCCCGGGACGCCGCACCGCACGAGCAACAGGGGGACGCATGCGCACGACCCGACGACCGTTCAAGGCACTGGCGATCGGCGCGGCCGCGCTGGCCCTCGCGCTGTCCAGCTGCAGCGGCGACGCAGCCGACGACAGCACCGCGACACCGGTCGAGACCAGCACCGCGGCAGCGGCGGAGGCTGAGCCGACCACCGCAGGCGAGGGTCGCTCGGAGGGCTACGCCCCGGTCGGCGAGTTCCCGGTGCTGAGCCTTGCCCCGATGGCCACCGATGACGCTCCCTCGAGCGAGGTCGCCCCGGACCGACTCGCCGAGATCGCGGCCGGCGTCGCGGGGGCCGAGCCCACGGACGTCACCTGCGAGGGCACCCTCCAGGGCGGCAGCGGGACCTCGGTGAGCTGCACCCTCTCCTCCACGCAGGACGTGGTCACGGCGTATCCGGTGCTCAGCGGCCCCGCCGGCACGGAGGACCACTCCCTGGTGGTCGCCGGAGAGCTCTCCCGGGCCCAGGCCGAGATGGTGATGGACCCGGAGGTCAGCGCGCATTACGGCCCGACCTCGCTGTTCTTCGACGACCCGGCGCTGCTCGAGCAGGACGGGCTGGTCGAGCGTGTCCAGGCCGAGCTCGAGAGCCTGGGCGTGAGCGACACTCTCGAGACCTGCGAGGGGATCGTCGGCGGGAGCACCGGTCACAGCGGGGTGCGCTGCACCGGCACCCAGGACGACAGCCCAGCGCCTTTCGAGGCCCAGCTCTATCCCACGCTCTCCGCGAGCGGAGACCCCGTCAGCTTCGCTCTGATCCATCGACCTCTGCAGTAGGAGCGGCTCACTCCTCGAGCTCGGTGAGCGTCGTCGCGACGAGCTCCCAGGAGTCGGAGATGTGCTCGTGGCAGTGCGGGACCCCGTCGGCCGTCATCGTGGGCAGCAGGCCGGCGGCGATGTGCTGCTCGAGCGGCGGCACCCCGAGGTCCACCCCCAGCCGCAGGTGGGAGAGGGCATCCGCGAGCTCCTCGGAGGTGCGTACCCACCCGATGCGCAGCCCCGCCCACAGCGACTTCGAGAGCGAGCCGATCAGCAGGGTGCTCGCTCCTCCGCCGGCCGTCGGAGGCGGGGCAGGAAGGCCGCGCCAGTTGATCCCTGACAGGGTCTCATCGATGATCAGCGGCGTTCCCGTGCGGGCCGCCGCGCGCAGCAGGCGCGCGCGCCCCTCACCGTCCAGCAGCCTGCCTGTGGGGTTGTGGAAGTCCGGGATGAGCACGGCGGCGGACAGCCGACCGGTGGCGACCGCTCCGATCAGCGCCTCGGCATGGTCCTCGGCAACGTCGATCGGCACAGCGCGACGTCGGGAGGCCGTGATCACGCGGGCGGTGTTGGGATAGCCGGGGTTCTCGGTCCCCACCTGCGCTCCCATCGCGGTCACGGAACGCACCGCGAGATGGAGACCGCTCACAGCCCCGCTGGTGACCACGATCTGCCGCGGAGAGGTGGGAAGGCCCCGGCGTGCGTAATACGCGCAGATCTGCTCGACGAGCTTGGGGATCCCGTCGGCCGGGGCTCTGCCCCAGGCCGGATCCTCCGCGAGGTGCGCGGCCGCCTCCGCTGCGGTGCGGGCGAGATCCGGATGTGGTGGGAGCACCGTCGCCCGGAGGTCCACGGTGCCGGGAGGCAGCGCGCCCGGCCGGGCGGTGAGGGACTCGACCGGTCCGGGAGTCGACGGGGCGAGCACGGTCCGCCCGGAGCCCTGACGGGTCCGCAGCACGCCCCGCTCCCCGGCAGCGTCCAACCCGCGCACGACGGTGCCCCGGGAGAACCCCAGCTCAGCGGCCAGTCGGCGCTCCGAGGGGAACCTCGCCCCCGGCGCCAGCCGTCCCTCGCCGACGAGTGCCGCGACGCGCGTGGACAGCCAGTCGGCGCGACCAGCTCGGCCTGGACCGCCTGCCTCTGCGCCTGTTCACCCTCGCCGCCGGCCTCACCGGCTTCGGTGTCGGCATCGGCCTGATCCTGCGGGCAGGATGGGGCGCGGCGCCCTGGGACGTGCTGTCGGTCGCCCTGGCAGAGCGCACGGGTCTCAGCATCGGCACCGTCACCATCCTCACCAGCTTCCTCGTGCTGCTGCTCTGGATCCCGCTGCGCCAGCGGCCCGGCATCGGCACGCTCGCGAACGCCCTCTGGGTGGGCATCGCGATGGATGCCACGCTCCACCTGGTGCCGCCCGCCGAGAGCGTCCTCGCCGCGCTGTCGATGCTGCTCGCGGGCCTCCTGCTCAACGCCGTCTCTGATGCCGTGTACATCGGCGCTCAGCTCGGCCCGGGCCTGCGCGATGGGCTCATGACGGGCATCCATCACCGCTGGGTGCTGCGCATCGGCCCGGTGCGCGCCGTGATCGAGCTGACCGTGCTGGGGGTCGGCTGGCTGCTCGGCGGCCCGGTGGGGATCGGGACGGTCGTCTACGCCCTCGGCATCGGCCCGATCGTGCACCTGGTGCTGCCGGCGGTGACGATCCCGGTGCGGACTTCGGCCCCGCGAGCGCCGGTCGCGGGATAGGTTGCGGGGCATGTTCGGACGTGCAGCACAGCAGCAGAAGCAGATCGAGACCCTCCAGGCGCATATCCGTCGCCTCGAGAACCTCGTCGACGAGCTCGGCGCGCGAGCCGGCGTGAGCGACGCCGAGCTGCTCCGCCTTCGCGACCAGGTGGGCCCGCGGCTCCCCGAGGAGTCCCGGCGGCTGGTCGCCGAGGGCAAGCCGATCCAGGCGATCAAGGCCTACCGCATCCACACCGGCGCCGGCCTCAAAGAGGCCAAGGACGCGATCGACCAGTACCGGGCTGGCCAGGGCTGAACCCATGTGCCGCCTGCGCGCCGTTGTCCCCCTGGCCGCCGCGGCGCTGTGCGTCGCTCTCGCCGGCTGTACCGGAGCAGAGGAGCCGACGCCTCAGCCGAACCCGGTCGTCGACGAGGCTCCCGCCCTTCCTCAGGAGGCGGACTCGCGCCTGGATCTCGCCGCGAGCAGCGGCCCCGGCGATCTCGCAGACCTCCCTGAGCGCCTCGCCGGCGCGGCCGAGGGCGCACGGTTCGAGGACGTCACCTGCGACGGCGATCTCTCCCCGTCGGTCCCGATGGTCCGCTGCCAGGTGCTCGGAGCGGAAGCTCCCTACACCGCGCGCCTGGTCCGCACGGGCTCCGAGGGTGAGGTCGCCGGCGTCCTTCTCTCCCACGAGGATCTCCCCGCCCCGCTCGAGGCCGAGCTCGCCGAGCCCGGATCCTTCATCGACTACACCGCGGGCGTGCGGCTGTTCGAGGGCGACATCACCGCGCTGGAGCCGGAGTCGCTCCAGCTCCGGGCCGAGCTGACCGTCAATGACATGGGCGTCGACCGCGTCACCCAGGACTGTGCGGTCACCGAGGATGGCGCGGTCAGCTGCCGTCTCACGTCCGACGCGGAGACCGGCTCCTCCGCGCAGGTCACGCTGATCCCGGCGGTGCATACGAGCGGGAACCCGATCACGCTGGGCGTCGTCCGGCCCCTCTGATGCCACCCCGGGCGAGGCGAGCCTCGTATCCTCGTGCGGGTGAACACCACGCCGACTCCTTCCTCGACTCCCCCAGACCACGGCGGCTCCCTCGCACGCTCCCTCGGCCATGGCCAGATGGCCATGATCGCCATGGGCTCCGCGCTGGGCACCGGCCTCTTCCTCGGCTCCGGCGAAGCGATCGGCATCGCTGGCCCCGCCGTGATCGTCTCCTTCGCGCTCGGCTCGCTGATCGCCGCCACGATCGCGCTGGCGATGGGGGAGATGGCCTCCCGCCATCCCGTGCGCGGCGGCTTCGGCACCCTCGCCGCCCACTACCTCTCCCCGTTCTGGGGCTATCTCACGCGGTGGCTGTACTGGATCGTCACGGTCTGCGTGACCGGAGCGGAGCTGGTGGCCTGCGCCTTCTACCTCACCTACTGGGTGCCGGCGATCCCGGTCTGGGCCGGGATCCTGCTGTTCGCCGCGCTGATCATCGCGATCAACCTCGCAAGCGTCGGCTCCTTCGGCATCGTCGAGTTCTTCCTGTCCTCGATCAAGGTGATCGCCGTCTTCGCGTTCATCCTGGTCGGCGCGGTGCTGGTGCTCTTCGGTCTGCCGGACACCCCCGCCCCCGGCCTCGCCCAGCTCACGGCCGACGGAGGTTTCGCCCCGAACGGCTGGGCGGCGGTGTGGGTCGCCCTGTCCGTCGTGATGTTCTCCTTCGGTGGGATCGAGCTGCTGTCGATCACCGCTGCGGAGGCCAAGGACCCGGCCCGCTCGATCAAGACCGCCGCCCGCACCACGGTGGTGCGCCTGGCCTTCTTCTATGTGTTCTGCATCGCGATCGTGCTGTGCCTGGTGCCATGGCGCACCGCCGCAGGCACCGGCGATGACGTGGCCACATCGCCGTTCGTGATGGTCTTCGACCAGCTCGGCATCCCCGGGGCCGCCCACATCACCAACCTGCTGGTGCTCATCGCGGCGCTGTCGGCCGCGAACGCCAACCTCTACGCCGGCAGCCGGATGATCCACTCCTTGGCGGTGGACCGCCTGGCACCCCGCTTCGCCGCCCGCACCACGAAGCACCGGGTCCCGGTGGTCGGCATCGCCTTGAGCTCGCTGGGACTGCTCGGCGCGGCGCTGCTGAACTTCAGCGGTGTGGGGGGCGTCTTCGGCTACATGATGAGCCTGGTGGTGTTCGCCGTGATCCTGGTCTGGGCGCTCATCCTGTGCACCTTCATCGCGTACCGCCGGCGCCGCATCACCGGCGCCACCTTCCGCATGCCGGGCGGGGTCGGCAGCGCGATCGTCGGCCTGGTGGGCCTCGTCGCGGTGTTCGCCACGGTCACCGTGCGACCGAGCATGCAGATCGCGGCGCTGGTCGGCGTCCCCGCGGTGCTCGCGGCTACGGTGCTGTACTTCGTCGTGGCCCGCCGCCGGATCGACCCGTCGGACATCGAGGATGCGTTCGCCGAGGCGGAATCGATGCGCTGAATCGGGGGACCGCCCCGCCAGGACGTGGCGTTCGTTACTGTGCGGGGCGTCGGCTTGGGCTGAAGGTGGCGCGGGGGTAACCTAGTGGAATCTTCGGTCTTGGTGACTACGGTCCTGGTGCCGAAGGAATGCGCAAGTGGCGGAATTGGTAGACGCGCACGGTTCAGGTCCGTGTGCCGGAAACGGCGTGGGGGTTCAAGTCCCCCTTTGCGCACCGCAGGAATTGCCCCGGTTCATCGTGATGAACCGGGGTTCTTCATATCCCCGTCGGCTCGCCCGACTCAGGCAGTGGCCTTCACGGCGTGAATGATCGCCTCTACCGCTGCGGCCTGGGGGATCCGCCCGGTGTTGATCATCAGGTCATAGTGCACCGGGTCCCGCGGATCCCAGCCGTAGAGCGACGTGGACATCTCGGCGCGCACCTTGTCCTCCTGGCTGCGACGCTTCTCCGCCTGCTGCAGGGAGATCCCTGCCAGCTCTGCAGCGCGTGCCACCCGACTCTCGACATCACCGGTGAGCAGGACGTGCAGGGTGCGGGGCCGGGTAGCGAGGATCTTCGTCGCGTTGCGGCCGACGATCACGCCGCCCTCCTCGCCGTAGCGGCGCACGGTGGTGTTGTTGTCGTTGATGAGCTCCCGCTTGTCGCGCTGCGCGTCGATGTACTCCATCCCGTCCCCGCCGCCGAAGGCGCCGCTCATCGCGGCGAGCACCTGCGAGAGGTTGACCCGGCTCTGGATCGTCTGCGCGATGGCGGACTGGTCCTGCGGCGGTGCGCCCTCCGCCTCGATGTCCTCGGAGCTGAACGCCTGTGCGTGATAGGGAAGACCCAGCTGTTCGGCAATGGCGCGTCCGATTGCTTCCGCCCCGGATCCGTACTCCTCCCAGACCGTCACCACCGGCCGCGGAGATCCCTCAGGACCGGAACTGCTGGACGGACCGGATGCATGCGTGCTCATGAGAACCTCCGCCAGAGATGTGACTCACAGCATACGGCGGATATGGCAGAAGGGGTCGCTATTGTCAGGACAGAAGAACCCGGTGGGTTCCATGATCGAACGGATCCGGACGTCCGATCGCGATGACGGGGCATCATGGCTCCATGAGTGACGACCTCCCCAGCACTGACTTCACCCTCGCCGGTCACGGCGGCGCTCTCGTCGGCCGCGCCTGGGCCCACCCTGCACCGCGCTGGATCGCTGTGCTCTCCCACGGCTACGGCGAACATGTGGGCCGCTACGGCTGGATCGCTGCTCAGCTGCAGTCCGCCGGCGCCGCGGTCTACGCCGCCGACCACCTCGGTCACGGCCGCAGTGACGGCCAGAGGGTGCTGATCAGCGACTTCGAGCCGGTGGTCGACGATCTCCACCGGGTGATCCAGCACGCGGCCGCCCAGCACCCCGGAGTCCCGGTCGTGCTGATCGGTCACTCGATGGGAGGTCTGATCGCTGCCCGCTGCACCCAGCTGCATGCGGAGTCACTGGCGGCGACCGTGCTCTCCGGCCCCGTGCTCGGCTCCTGGGCCACCGTGGATGAGCTGCTCGTGCTCGACGAGATCCCGTCGACCCCGATCGACCCCAGCACCCTCTCCCGCGACCCAGCCGTCGGCGAGGCCTATGCCGCAGACCCGCTGGTGTGGCACGGCGACTTCCTCCGCGCCACCCTGGAGGGCCTGCAGCAGGAGATGGCCACGATCGAGGAGGCCGGCAGCGTGGGCGAGCATCCGCTGCTCTACCTGCACGGAGAGGCGGACCGCCTGGTGCCGCTCCCCGCCAGCTGGGAGGGCCTGAACTCGCTGCGTGGCCCGCGGACCTTCGTGAAGACCTACCCTGGCGCCCGGCACGAGATCTTGAACGAGACGAACCGCGATGAGGTGATCGCCGACGTGCTCGGCTTCGTGGCCGGCGTGCTCGCGCTGCCGAACTGACGCACGGGATCCGTGCGAGGGAAGAACGACGAGGAAGAGAAGTTCATGCGAGGACACGACACGGCTCGGACCCGGCGCGCAGATCGTGCCCGTGAGCAGGCGGCTGGAGACACGTCGTCGAGCGGCGGCGTCGCGCCGACGACCCGCTACGTCGCCGGGGGCGTCCCCCGCCGCCAGCCTGACGGGGACTCGCTGGCCGATGCCCTGGCCTTCTCGCGCGCGGCCCCGGACCGGATGGTGATGTTCTTCTACCTCCGGCCCGACCGCGAGCAGGTGATGGAGCTCGGCGAGGCCTGGGACCTCCACCCCCTACTGCTGGAGGATCTGCTCAATGCCCACCAGCGCCCGAAGCTCGAACGCTACGGTGACGTGCTGTTCCTGGTGGTGCGCTCGGCCCGCTACCTCGACGAGCAGGAGGAGGTCGTCTTCTCAGAGTTCCACCTGCTGCTGCGACCCGGCGCCGTAGCGGTGCTCTGCCAGGACGGCACCTGGATCGACGGCACCCCGGGGCCGCAGCTCGACGAGGAGCATCCGCTGACCTCGACCCGTCGGGAGCGCACAGTGCTCGAGGACGTCAACCTCCTCGAGCTCGGCCCGGAGGCGGTGCTCTACCGGGTGCTCGATACGATCGTCGACGGCTACGACCCCGTGCTGAAGGGTCTCCGGGTCGATCAGGAGCAGATCGAGCGGCAGGTGTTCAGCGGGGACGCCGCGGTCGCCGAGCGGATCTACCGGCTCAGCCAGGAGGTCATCGACATGCAGCAGGTGATCACTTCGCTGCGCGACGTGATCGACGATCTCCAGGCCGGATTCGGGAAGTACGAGATCGCTGGCGAGCTGCAGGCCTATCTCGACGACGTCGGCGACCACCTGGAGCGGGCCGCATCGCGGGTGCGGGACCTGCGCGATGCCCTCTCCCAGATCCTCGACGTCAACGCGACCCTGGTCGCGCAGCGCCAGAACGAGGACATGAAGAAGATCTCCGGCTGGGCCGCGATCCTCTTCGCCCCCACCCTGATCGGCGCGATCTACGGCATGAATTTCGACGACATGCCCGAGCTGCACTGGGCATACGGCTATCCGATGGCGATCGGGATGATGATCGCCCTCGGCGTGCTGCTCTACGTGATCTTCAAGCGCAGCAGATGGATGTGAGCAGGGCTCTCTCGTGAGCAGCTGTGCATTCGTGCGCTCCCCGCCCGCGACATGCCCGGACGTGGGCGCAGGGCCTCAGATGAACTCGAGCGGATCGAACTCGTCGATGTTGATGATCCGCACCCGCGGCAGACGGCTGGTGAACGCAGCGACGTCGTACTCGAGGTCGTGGAACTCGATCCCTGGGATGTCCTGGAGATCTGCTGCCATGAACTCGCGGAAGCCGACGAGTGCGGTGCGCCTCCCGGCCGTCGCGGCCAGGTCCTCCATCTGGGGGACGAAGTCCTTGTCGTGGCTGACCAGCATGACGTCCGCTGGATGGGTCAGCAGCGCCTCTGCGGTGCGCTGGATCGCGATGTCCACGACCTTGCCCTCGCCGCGCAGGGGAACGGGCTTGTAGCCCATGGCGATCAGCGCCTGGACGAAGCCAGAAGGCAGGCTGTCCTCCACGGCGAGGAAGAAGAGGCCCTTCACCGACTGCTGCCACGACATCTCCGCATGGTGGAGGAGCTTGTTCCAGCGCGGACGCTCGTCGGGCTGGGGGCGTCGGCCGAGGACCGAGACCCCGAGCGTGGCGTCGATGTTCTCGCCGTCCACCAGGAGGTACGTGGTGCGTTCTTCCGTCATGGGACGACCTTACGCCGTCCTGGCGTGCACGGAGACCCCGAGGAGCGCAGGAGGGAACGGGGGTAGTGCCATGAGGGGCAGGTCGCGGGGCGGCGGCTCGAGGGTACCTCTCGACAAGGGGGGTGGGGGCCGGGAGGACAGTGTCTGTGGACAGCCACATTCCGTTCCTCCCCAATGCGAGTTATCCACATTTTCAGGGCGGGGCTTGATAATTGCATAATCCCTTTGAACGTTAGCCCGACGTTGATGTCGCCGGCAGTGTTCTTCTGTGCGGAACATGTTTCCTGCGGGCGCCGCCGCCGCTGGCCCTCTCGGCGGGTTCTGGACGCACCACCAGGTGCGTCGTGCCCCAGTGGCGGTGTTCCGCTGGTGCTCAATCGTGCCTACCGGTGCCGCGGTTGCGCTTCAGTGGCGCCTCGTCTGTCTTCCCTTTGTGCGACGGTTCCTCCCCACTCGTGGGTTATCCACAGATTCATCCCCATTTCGCACTGACCCTTCAGTAAGCGGCGGTGGGGAATTAGTATTGAGGGGTGTCCCAGAATTGATGAACAGGTTTTTGGTGGGCGGGGAGGAGGGGTTTCGGTGGGTGAGTTCGAGGAGGGTCAGTTCGCGTCCGACGACGCGGCGGGTCAGCAGCCGGCCGGGGCCCCTGCGCGTGAGGACGGTCCTGCCGAGCAAGCCGCGGCTGACAGCGATGTCTCTGCCGCGCGCTCCTCGGTCCCCGCTGTCGCCGGTGCCGTAGATTCGCCCAACGCCGTAGCGGAGCCTGGTGCGCCTGATGCTCCCGCTGAACCCGCGCCCGGCTCCTCTGCCGAGCCCGGTACCGCTCCGGAAGGCCTGCCGGCGTGGAGGGTGCGGGCGCGGCGGGAGTTGGACGCGGAGTACATCCTCGAGGAAGCCGTTCCGGGGAGTCTGGATGCGGGGCGGGTGATGGATCTGCATCGGACGATGCGGTTCCGGGCGAGTCTGCGGGCGCATCAGCTGCGTCAGCTCTCGACGTTCTTTCGGGAGGATCCCGAGGTGCAGGGCGTGCTCGATGACGCGGACATCACCGCGTTGAAGGTCGCCGCCGGGCTGCGGTGCACCTATCTCCAGGCCCACGCGATGGTGCGTGATGCGCATCTGGCGGTTGCGTGGATGCCGGTGACGTTCACGTATCTGCGGCGCGGGGAGCTGCCCGAGGACTGGCACCACTACCTGATCCGCCACACCCGTCGCCTGACCGAGGACCAGGCCCGGGAGGTGGATGCGCATATGGCGGCGGTCCAGATCCCGTCGGTCTCGCAGGACACGTTCGAGAAGCAGGTCCGCCTCGGTGTCGCTCTCGCGACCGCCGGGACTCTGCCTGCCCTGCCGTCGCAGTCACGGAATGTGGAGATCGTGGGGGTTGATACCGAGACGGGGACCGCGTCGCTGATGGTGACCGGTCCGATCCCGGAGATCCAGGCCCTTGCCCACCGGCTCGATATCGCCGCCCGCACCGTCCAGAAGGCTCAGCGTCACGCGCTCGAAGCCGGGGCGGAGGGACCGTTGCCGTTCGATATTGATCGTGACCTCGCCGACCGAGGGACGGCCTTGTCGCTCCGGACGCTCAGGTATGCGATTTTGACGCATTCGGTCCTGGATATCGATCCGGTCGAGGAGACAGTACGGCCGTACAAGATCCTGGTCACCGTCCCGGCCCTGACCCTGATGGGCCATAGTGACGCGCCGGCGATGCTGGATGGGATGACGCCCCTGCCCGCAGAGCTCGCCCGAGACCTGGCTGCGGGTGAGCCGACGTGGCAGCGGATCCTCACCGACCCGATCACCGGCGCGTACCTGCCGGTGACGGCGGAGACCTACTCACCCACCGCCCAGATGCGGCTGCAGCTGCGGCTGCGGCACCCCGTGTGTGCGGTGCCGGGCTGCACCCGGACCACGGTGATCGCCGCGGAAGATGACCACATCATCGAATACGACCACGACCACCCGGGCCAGGGTGGGCAGACCTCGCTATGGAATCTGCACCGCCTCTGCTGGCTCCACCACAAACAGAAGACCGCAGGCATGATCGACCCCGAACGTGACCCGGCCGATGACCCCGCTGGTGGTGACGGGACCACGACCGCTGGGCCGCTCGCGACGACGTGGGATATCGGGCGGGATATCCGGCTACGCACGGTAGAGGACACGGATCTGCTGACCCCACGCCTCGCCCGGATCCTCGACCGGGATTGGCGGACCTACCAACGCGCCCACGAGGACGCGCTGCGCCTCCACGCCGAAGAGAAAGCCCGACCCCGGCAAGAACGCGCGGCAGAAGACCGCCGCGCCGCGTGGGCTCGACATCGCGGCCGCCGAATCATCCCACCCGGCCTCACCTACGACGAGACCGAACCGCCCTTCTGACCGGCGCGACGCCCGCCCCCGGGCTGACCGGGAGCGGGCGTGCGAAGCATCCTCAGACCGGCTGCACCTTCCCGGTCACGCCGTGCGGATCGATGACGTACTTCGTCGCCACTCCGGCATCGAACTTCTGGTAGCCGGCAGGAGCGTCGTCGAGGGAGATCGCCACCGCGTTGACGGCATCCGCGATCTGCACCTTGTCATGCAGGATCGCTTCCATCAGCTGACGGTGGTATCTCATCACCGGGCACTGACCGGTGGTGAACGAGAGTGCCTTCGCCCAGCCCAATCCGAGCCGCAGCGAGAGCGAACCCTGCTGTGCGGCCTCATCCACGCCGCCCGGATCGCCAGTGACGTACAGCCCGGGGATGCCCATCGCGCCACCGGCCCGCGTCACGTCCATCAGGGTGTTCAGCACCGTCGCCGGTGCCTCCTTCGCGTCCTTGCCATGACCGCGTGCCTCGAAGCCGACAGCGTCCACTCCGGCATCGACCTCCTCGCGTCCCAGGATCCGGGCGATACCCTCGCGGGGATCCTCCTTCGACACGTCGATCGTCTCGCAGCCGAACTTCGCGGCGTTGGCCAGCCGATCCGCGTTCATATCGGCCATGATCACCACCGAGGCGCCCAGCAGCTGCGCGCCCACGGCCGCAGCCGTGCCCACCGGTCCCGCTCCCGCGATATAGACCGAGGATCCCGGGCCGACGCCGGCCGAGACTGCTCCGTGGAAGCCAGTGGGGAAGATGTCCGAGAGCATGGTCAGGTCCAGGATCTTCTCCATGGCCTGGTCCTTGTCCGGGAACTTCAGCAGATTCCAATCCGCGTAAGGGACCAGCACATACTCCGCCTGGCCGCCGACCCAGCCGCCCATGTCCACATAGCCGTAGGCGCTGCCAGGACGATCCGGGTTCACATTCAGGCAGATCTCGGTGCGACGGTTCTTGCACATCTCGCACCGGCCGCAGGAGATGTTGAAGGGGACCGACACCAGGTCGCCCTTCTTGATGAACTCCACGCCCGGTCCGGTCTCGATCACCTCACCGGTGATCTCGTGCCCGAGCACCAGATCCACGGGAGCTGTGGTCCGGCCGCGCACCATGTGCTGGTCCGAGCCGCAGATGTTCGTGGTCACGACCTTGAGGATCGCCGCGTGCGGGAGCTGGCGGCCGATATTCGCCGGGTTCACCCCCGGCCCGTCCTTCAGCTCGTAGGTCGGATAGTCGATGTCGATGACTTCGACCTCGCCAGGTCCCTTGTATGCGATCGCACGGTTGCTGGACATCGATGAGCCTCCTCGCCCGCGCGGCCCTCGAAGCGCCATCGCATCAGTGGACGGGCCGCATGGCCCCAGCCTGGATGTCATGGTGGGTGAAGTCAACAGGTTCTACGACGTCGAGAGCAGCCCCGGGGTCGGACGCCTCTGCGGCCTCACATCGATGTCAGCTCTGCGTGGAGTGCAGGGCTGAACTGGGTGTTCGAGGTGTCAGCAGTTCGGCGACGTGAGCAGCACGCATTCCTCGCAGTGCCTGACATTGATGGCAGCCGCGCAGGCCGGCCTCAGACCAGAGAGATCTCCCGACCTTCGGCCGCCGATTTGTAGATCGCCTCCAGGATCCGCACGATCTCGACGCCGTGCCAGGCCGGGGCGATCGACTCCGCCCGGCCCAGCGAGGCATCCACGAAGTTCTGGATCTCGTTCGCGAAGCCGACGCCGAACTCGAAGCTGCGCGAGGCGATCTGCGGCTCGATGTTCACCACCGAGTCGTGCATCTCGGTGGCGATATGGAGCGCAGGCTCGAGCACCGCCCCGCCCTTCTCGCCATACACCGAGACATCGATCGAGTCCTTGGTGGCATGCAGCGAGTACGAGCAGTCCAGCAGCAGCGAGGCGCCGTTCTCGAAGCGGATCACGGCGTTGGCGAGATCCTCGACGGTGTTCTTGCTGGGGTCGTAGTCCGCGGCCTTGTAACGGGGCATCGTGGTGACGTTCCCGCGGCTGCCGAGCTTGTCGTAGGTGTTCCCGCTGACCGAGACCACCTTGGGACTGCCCATCAGGTACCAGCAGAGATCGAGCACATGGATGCCGATATCCAGCAGCGGGCCGCCGCCGGAGATCTCCTTGTCCGCGAACCAGCCACCAGGGTTGCCCACCCGGCGGATGCAGCTGGCCTTGGCGTAGTAGATCTCGCCCAGCTCGTCGGCGTCGATGAAGGACTTCAGCACCTGGCAGTTCGGGGAATGGCGACGGACGAAGCCCACCTGCACCACCCGGTCGCTCGCCTCGACCATCTGCTGGATCTGCTCGGCCTCGGCGAGGGTGCGGGCGATCGGCTTCTCCACCAGCACATGCTTGCCCGCCTCGATCGCCGCGATCGCCCAGGAGGCGTGGGAGTTGTTCCAGGTGCAGATGGAGACCCCATCGATCTCGGGGTCGGCGAGCAGCTCCTGCGGATCCGAGTAGGCGCGCCGGGCGCCGTATTCGTCGGCCACGGTCTGGGCCCGCTCGAGGTTCATGTCAGCCACCGCGATCAGCTCGACATCGGGATTCTTCGAGTACGCGGTGAGGTGGGACTGAGCGATGGTGCCGGCGCCGATGACGCCGATTCGGAACTTCGACATGGTGATCTCTTTCGTGACAGGGATGGACTTGGGTGCTGCGGGTCAGACGAACAGGCTCTTGGCATAGGCGATTCCACGCTCGCAGCCGAGCAGGCAGTCCTCCCAGCCCTCGAACTCGATCGCGGCGAAGCCCGCGAAGTCGGACTCTCTGATCGCCAGGGCCACCGCGCGCAGGTCGATGTCGCCGTTGCCGACCACTGCCCCGCGCAGGTGCTTGCCGCCGCGGCTGCGGAACCAGCCGGCGCCGGGAGCGGCGTCGGCCGGTCGGAGGTAGAAGTCCTTGAAGTGCACGACCATCGCGTAGGGGAGGTTCTGGGCGACCGAGACCTCGGGCGTCTCGTCCACGCACACGAAGTTGCCGACGTCCAGGGTGGTGAGGAAGTTCGGCTCGTCGACCGCGTGGATGATCCGCCGCACCCGCTCCGCGGACTGCACGAAGAACCCATGGTTCTCGATGCTGGTGGTGATGCCCTTGGCTGCGGCGTACTGCGCGATCTCCTTGCAGGCAGCGACGATCGAGGGCAGGACCTGCTCGAACAGCGGGGTGTCGTCCCCCTCATGGCCTCTGTGCGGGACCACGTCGTGGCGCATCCGGGTGATCCCGAGCCGCTCGGCGAGATCCACATACTGCTTCACCCGCTCGATCTGCTGCGGGTCACCGGTGGAGAGGTCCGCACCGACGGCGAGGTTGCTCAGGGGCACTCCGGCGGTCTCTGCGGCGGAGCGGATCTGGTCGACGTAGGTGGGTTCGGAGGCGATGTTCGGGAGGGGGGAGTTCGCGTCATCGCCGAGGATGGCGAGTTCGAGATGCTCGCCCTCGCTCGCGGCGACCCACTCGATGACCTGTGGCAGCGTCATCTCTCCGGTGGAGAGCTTGGAATGGAAGCTGTAGGAGCTGAAGCCGAAGGTGATATCGGAGGTCATGAGGTTCTTTCGGGGGCGGGGACGTGTGTGCGGGATCAGGCGCGGGCGTCGAGAAGGCGTGACCAGGGGGCAGGGACCTCGGGAATCCCGAAGACCTGTGTCGAGCCGTGGGTGAAGGCGAGGCCGAGAGCGCCGACCAGCGCGCCGTCGGTGGTCAGGCGCGCGGCGACCAGTTCCGGGGGCTGTCCGGTCACCAGGAGTTCGTCGAGCGCGCGACGCAGGGGATCGAGCAGGGTGTCGCCGGCGCGGGAGAGGCCGCCTCCGATGACCACCCGGGCGGGGTCGAGCGTCAGCAGCACGGTGGCGAGCCGGGGAGCGATCTGGATGCAGAACTCCTCGATCTCGCGCTGTGCGGCGGCGTCGCCGCGCGCGGCCCGGTCCAGCAGCGGCTTGGCCTCATCCCCGGTGGACCAGCGCAGGCGCCCTCTCTCCGAGTTCGCGGTCCAGCGCATTCCGCGCTGGCTGCCGAGCTCGCCGGCGAGGCGATGGGCGCCCTGCAGGATCCGGCCCTCGAGGATCGCCGCGACCGAGATCCGGTTGCCGAGCTGCACGAACAGCATGCTGTCCGCCTCGGCGTCGCGGTGGTGCTCGGCGAAGGCCGCGAGCTTGATGTCGTTCTCGACCGCCACCGGGCAGCCGAGGCGGCGCGTGAGCTCCCCGGCGAGGTCCAGCCCCACGAGGCCTGGCGTGGCGAGGCTCTGGGTGATCCGGCCGTCGGGCCCGAGGATGCCTGGGGCTGCGATGCCGAGAGCGCTCGGCGCATGTCCGGTCTCGCGGATCGCTCCCTCGAGCGTCTCGAGCGGATCAGCGCTGCTGAGAGGAATGACGGCCTGGGCGAGAAGCTCGCCCGCGGCGTCGGTGACCAGGCAGCGCACGGTGCGGGCGCCGATGTCCAGCGCCGCGATGCTCGAGACCGCAGGCTCGAAGGAGAAGCGGCGGGCGGGCCGGCCGGCCGCTCCAGAGGTGGCGACGGGAGCGGGCACAGCGGCTCCGACTGCTCCCAGGTCCTGCAGCACGGCATCGACGGTGGGGCGGGAGAGACCGGTGGCGGAGGCGAGCTCGGCGACGGTGAGAGCCTGGCCAGCGTCGCGCAGGACGAGCAGGCAGTCACGGGCATTGGAGTGGCGCACCGCAGAAGCTGTGGTCATCGAACGGTCCGCCCTCGGGGTCGTCGCCCCGGGACGATTCGGTAACCGGGTTGCACAATGCGTTCCCAGTGTGACGGTTCCGGGGAGCGGGCGTCAACTTCCGGTGCCGGTCGCGGGGGTGGGAGGATCGAGGGATGGAGATCTCCCTGGAGCAGTCCTACGCCGCAGCGATTCCCGAGCTGTCGGTCCCCTGGCGTGCCGAGGTGCCCCCGCGTCCCGAGCTGGTGTGGCTGAACGAGGAGCTGGCGCGCGAACTCGGGTATTCCCCGGACTGGCTGCGGGGGGAGGAGGGCCTCTCGCTGCTCACCGGGCAGATCGACGGCACGACGGCGCAAGCCTATGCAGGGCACCAGTTCGGCAGCCCGAACCCTCAGCTCGGGGATGGCCGGGCCGTGCTGCTCGGAGATCTCGTGGATACCCGCGGCAATCGGCGGGACCTGCATCTAAAGGGCGCCGGACGCACTCCCTTCGCGCGGGGAGGCGATGGGAAGGCGCCGCTGGGGCCGATGCTCCGCGAGGCCGTCATCGGTGAATGGCTCCACGCCCTCGGGGTCCCGACCACCCGGGCTCTCGCCGTTCTCAGCACCGGGGAGCGGATCGCCCCGCGCCAGGGCGTGACCCCGGAGCCGGGTGCGCTGCTGGTGCGGGTCGCCGCCAGTCACCTGCGTGTGGGGACCTTCGAGCATGCCACCTGGAATCTCGATCCCGAGGTGCGCGAACGGCTCGTGGAGTACACGATCCAGCGCCATCATCCCCAGGCCGACGGACCGCTCGGGCTGCTCGAGGCGGTGACCCGGGCGCAGGCGGAGCTGGTGGCGCAGTGGATGCTGGCCGGCTTCGTGCACGGCGTGCTGAACACCGACAACGTGACGCTCTCGGGGGAGGGCATCGACTACGGACCCTGCGCCGTGCTCGACGTCCACCGTCGTGGGGCGGTGTTCAGCTCGATCGACCGCGGCGGCCGCTACGCCTACGGCAACCAGCCCGGCATTGCCCTGTGGAACCTCTCCCGCTTCGCCGAGACCCTGGTGCCGCTGATCGGGGAGGAGCCGAACCTCGCGGTAGAGCAGGCGACTGCGGTGCTCGAGCAGTACGAGGGCTGGTATCAGGAGGCTTATGGGCGAGGGCTCGCGGCGAAGCTCGGGATCCCGCCGGGCGAGGGGGTCCAGGAGCTCGGCGCGGAGCTGTTCGCGCTGCTGGAGGAGCAGCAAGTGGACCACACCGGGTTGTTCCGGAGGCTCGGCGAGGGCTCCGCGGCAGCGCTGTTCCGGGACTCGGCACCGTTCGAGGAGTGGAAGGTGCGCCTGCAGGGGATGCGGGGTGACGGGCCGCGGGCGGAAGCCGCTCGCGAGGGGATGGCGCGGGTGAACCCCGTGATCGTCCCGCGCAATGTGCATCTCGATGCCGCGCTGCGGGCCGCGCACCTCGGGGATCCAGGCCCGGCGCGGACGATGCTGGATGCGGTCAGCCGCCCGTTCGAACTCCGGCCGGAGCATGCGCATCTCGAGGGCGCAGGCGACGGTGGGGAGCACTTCCTGACGTTCTGCGGAACGTGAGGCCGCTGCCCGTCAGCTCGCCAAGCTGGAGAAGGCACAGGCCCAGAAGCCTGCGCCCGGTCCGGTGCCTCCGCGACCCGAAGGCTGCCCGGCGTCCGATCGGTCGGGGGCGCGCGGAACGCCGGTGATACGGTCGCCGTACGGAAGCCCCGACGTGAGGAGACGCCATGAACAGCACCCTCGAAGGACGCAAGATCCTGATTCTGACCAGCAACTTCGGGACGGAGACGGACGAGATCACCGGGCCGCTCGCGACCCTGCGTGAGGCAGGTGCGAGCGTCACCGTGGTCGCCCCGGAAGCCGGTGTCGTCAAGACCCTCGTGCGCGACCGCGAGCCCGGCCCCGAGGTCCAGGTCGACGCCCTCTACGACTCCGTCAAGGCCGCCGACTTCGATGCCTTGGTGCTGCCCGGCGGCACTCTGAACGCCGACTCGCTGCGCGCCGACGAGACCGCCCAGTTCCTGGTGCGATCCTTCGCCGCCGACGGCAAGCCCGTGGCCGCGATCTGCCATGCCCCCTGGCTGCTCGTCGAGGCGGGCCTGGCCGATGGCCGCGCGCTCACCTCGGTCCCCACCATCCGCACCGATCTCAGCAACGCGGGCGGGCGATGGGCCGATGAGGAGGTGGTGGTCGACGACTCCACCGGCTTCCGCCTCATCACCTCCCGCACCCCCGATGATCTCGACGCATTCAACGCGGCGATCATCGAAGCGCTCAGCTGACCTTCCCTCAGGAGGAACCCCATGACACAGCCGCAGAACCCCGCCGAAGACCCGGAGCTCGACGACATCGCCGCCACCAGCCAGGATGAGTATGCGCGCGGAGCGGACGACGAGCCCGGCGAGGTGAGCATCGATGATGCCCTCGAGACCGACCGGGTCGTCGCCGAGGGTCCGGAGTCCCGCAACGCCGACGGCTACGGCTTCGACGCGGACCTCGCCCGCGGAGGTGACGACACGACCGCCGCGGAACAGGGCAATCGCGATGAGGACCGCATGGAGGCCGAGACCGCCGAGCAGGAGCTGCCCGAGGAGCTCTGAGGCTCAGCGGGACAGGGCCGCGAGGATCTTCTCGTCGACGGCGTGCCTCGACCGCAGGTGCTCGCCGACGTCATAGGAGAACGACGAATAGGTGAGCGTGCCTCCCTCATCGATCAGCGCCTTCGCACTGGGCCGGTCGGTGAGCTCTGCGAGCCAGGTCAGAGCCCGGTGATCGGCCATGGCCTGCGCGAATACGCGATGCCGCAGAGAGAGCCAAGGGGTGCCGTCGGGACCCGGATAGACGGCGAAGGCATCGCCGCCGAAGAAGGGCCCACCGGCGCAGGTGTCCTCGAAGGGGTCGATCGGGTGCAGCGAGAACTGCGCCCACCAGAAGTTGTAGCCCCAGTGCAGGAACCCCGGTGCGTCGAAGGCGAAGAGCTGCCGACCCAGCACCCGATTGCGCACCGAGGGCTGGGCGATGAAGCGGTTGGCGACATCCCGACCCTGGGAGACGCAGTAGTACACCCACGGCTGCCGGCCCGCTTCGAGGAAGGGGCCGACGTGGTTGGTGGCTACGATCGGGGTGTCCACCACGCCCTGCTCGGCGAACTCGAAGGAGCTGAGCGCGTCGACCACCCGCACGCCCTCGAGCAGGTCTGAGACCTGGTTCTTCGCTGACTGATACTGCTCGAGCTGGTTCTGGTGCGGCTCATCGGAGATGTGCCAGAGGACCTCGCCGTCCCAGTGCTGGTCCAGATGGGCGCGCAGGGCGGGGATCAGGGTCTCCAGCAGGCGGCGATACTCGGGGGAGGTCGCCGCGACATGCCAGCCGAAGCGGTGCTCGAGCCCGTCGGCCGTCTCCACCTGGATCGCGGGAGTGTGCTGAGCACCCCACTGGGTGAACAGGTGCGCGACCTCGATGCCGGTGAAGCCGAGCGTCCGGCAGATCCCCAGCCAGCGGTCCAGCCGGGAGAAGTCGAACGCGTAGGCGCCGTCATGCTCACGGATCCCGATCAGCTGCACGAAGGGCCGCGTGTGGCCCTCGGCGGTGTCCAGCGGGGGAGTCCAAGTGGGGGTCAGCACCGAGTTCACGTCCATCGCGCGCGCCGAGGCGAGGAAGGCCTCGATCAGCTCCCAGTGGCGCTCGGAGAACACCTCGACGTCGTAGTAGGTGGAGAGGCTGTCGGCGTGGAACCAGTGAGTGTTGGTGAGCGACAGCGCGGGCAGGCGGTGCGGGTGGAGGTGCAGCTGCGCGGTGTGCTCGGCGAGGACCTGCTCCCCGGTCCCGTCGCTGAGGGCGACGGTGCTGAGGGTGATGGTGAGAGGGTGTTCGCCGGCATCGGCCTCCTCGGTGCCCGTGACGTCGATCCAGAGTGATTCCCAGATCCCGGGGGTCAACTGCACGGAGTCGTCGCGGAGCGGTTCGAGCAGGTCCGGGTATTCGCCCGGGGTGGTGGTCAGGTAGTGCTCGTCGGCGTTCTCGGGGGCAGGGGCGGAGACGGGGACCCGCCGCACGGCGTGCACCTGGGCGCGGGCGGCGAGAGGGCCGCCCAGGTGGACGCGGATCGCGCCGGGGGAGCCTTCGTCGAGTCGGAGGGCGACCTGGACGGACAGCACCTCCCCGAGGAAGCCGGAGGCGTGGGCGCCGCCGATCAGCTCAGCGGGGCGCGGCGCGGTCTCGCCGAGCACCTTCTCCAGGGAATCGGTCAGGACGGACTGCACGGGTACTCCTCATCGAGCGCGGGGCTGCGGACCGACACCATCTTCACATGCCGACCTCACCCGTCGGAAGGTCTACCTTCGTCTGCATCAGAAATCCATTCCAACAGGTCTCCCGGCTGGCATTGGAGCGCCTCGCACATCGCCGCCAGGGTGCTGAAGCGCACCGCCTTGGCACGCCCGTTCTTCAGCACTGCGACATTGGCCAGCGAGATCCCCACCTGCTCCGCGAACTCACCCACGGAGAGCTTCCGCCGGGCGAGCTCGACATCGATCCGCACCACTATCGGCATCAGATCACCGCCTCCATCTCCTCGCGCAGCCTCGTGGCCTGCACCAGCAGCGTGCGCATCACGCCCATCAGCAGGCCCATCCCGATCCCGGCGATCGCGCCGAGCAGGAGCAGCAATGTCCAGGCGGGAGGGCCGCCGACGGTGAAGGATTGGTAGACCAGTGTGGCCACGCATACCGCGCTCGCGGCCAGGAAAGCCCCGATGATGCCGTCCACGAAGCGCAGAGAGCCGGAGGCGAACACCTCGTCCCGGCGGGTGATGCCGAGCAGACGCAGCGTGCACACGAGCGCCACCTCGACGCAGGCGAGTCCGGCGATCGCCAGCAGCAGGATCGGCCAGCGCATATGCGCCTCGTCGGGCAGATCGGCAGCGAGCACGCCCGAGAGCCAGGGGAGGACCCCGAGCTGGAGGACGGCGGTGAGCAGCAGTGCGAGGCTCAGCAGGATGCGGAGCAGGGTGACGCTGAGGCGAGAGAACATGCGTTGAGTATCAGCATAAATCGATCGAAAGTCAATCGATTCAGAGTCTGGCGAATATTCCATTGCGGTCGCGGACGGGTCGGCCTACGGTGGTCGGACACACGGAAGGAGGTGATCCGAGAAGTGAATTCTTATCGGACTTGTGAGGTGGCTCGCCGCTGAGGCGACCGTTCATCCGGACGCGCAGCGAATACCACCGAGCTGCCGGGACCCCCAGGGGTCGGATCTCGTCCATCCGACCAGCGCACCGCGCGACCTGGGGGTCTTCCCCTGCCCGCGGGGAAGCGGCCCTGCCCGCTAGCCTGCTGGCATGACGAACGCACCGCAGTACGCACCGATCGAGCTCATCTCCCCGCACATCGACGAGGATGCCGTCGTGCCCGCGGGCGCTGCCGACGCACCGATCGTGCTGCTGCTGCACGGACTGGGCAGCCACGAGGGCGATCTCGCAGGACTGGTCCCGTTCCTCCCGACGAGCTTCGCCTATGTGTCCCTGCGGGGCATCTACTCCTATGTGCAGGGCTACGCCTGGTGCGAGATGCCTGTGGATCCGGAGCACCCGGAATCACTGCAGGCATCCGCCGCAGCGGTCGAGAACTGGATCGCCGCGCAGAGCACCCCCGTCGTCGGCGCCATCGGGTTCTCCCAGGGCGGGGCGCTCGCGCTGCAGCTCCTGCGACGCGATGCGACGGCGCTGGATTTCGTCGTGAACCTCTCCGGGTTCCCGTTCCCGGCACCGATGCCGGGCGATGCCGCGCTCGCCGAGACCGCCCCGCCCGCGCTGTGGGGGCACGGCGGCATGGACCCGCACTTCGACGCCGAGCGGGAGGAGCAGATCCGCACCTTCATGCGCGCCCACACCCGGCTCGAGGAGGAGCGTCGGCCGCATCTCGCCCATGCTGTGGATGAGATCGAGCTGCGGGCGATCGCCGCCTTCCTGCAGCGGCGGGCCGACGAACGCTGAGTGGTCATGCACACCTTCCCGCACCCCCAGGGTTCGGGTTGTAGCATTTCGACATCCGCCTTCGAGAGCCGGAGCGGGCATGAGGAGCACCAGGAGACCATGAGCGCCGCCAGCGACGCCCCCAGTGACAGTCCCAGGCCTTCGGGCCTGGACACAGACGCTTCACCCGGGGGGATCCGTCCATGGACCTGATCGGTCCCCTCATATCCTTGGCGGTCGGCCTCGTGCTGATCGCCGCCTGCGGCGGGTTCGTTGCCGCCGAGTTCTCCCTGATCACCGCCAACCGCAACGAGGTGGAGGCGGCCGCAGCGTCCGGCGACAAGCGTGCCGTCGGTGTGCTGCAGGGGATGAAGACCCTCTCCACGCAGCTCTCCGGGGCGCAGCTCGGGATCACGGTCACCAACCTCGGCATCGGCTTCCTCGCCGAGCCCGCGATCGCCGCCCTGATCGGTCCGCTCCTGGTGGACATGGGACTCGGGGCGGTCGCCGCCCGGTCCATCTCCGTGGCCATCGCACTGGTGCTGGCCACCGGCGTCACCATGATCTTCGGTGAGCTGGTCCCCAAGAACCTCGCGATCGCCGAGCCGCTGCGCACCGCCCGCTATGTTGTCGGCTTCCAGCGGCTGTTCACCACGATCTTCAAACTGCCGATCCGCCTGTTCAACGGCAATGCCAACGCCGTGGTGCGTGCGCTCGGGGTCGAGCCGCAGGAGGAGCTCAGCTCCGCCCGCAGCGCCGACGAGCTGTCCGTGCTGGTCAAGCGCTCGGCCGACGAAGGCGCCCTCGCCGAGGAGACCGCCTCGCTGGTCCAGCGCACGCTCGCCTTCGGCGACCGCCGCGCCCACGACGCGATGGTCCCGCGCGGCCGGATGGACTCGCTGGACGTCGACCACTCCGTGGCCGACCTGCTCGAGCTGGCCCGCATCACCGGCCACTCGCGCTTCCCGGTGCTGGACGACGAGAACGAGGTCGTGGGCGTCACCCATATCCGCCACGGCCTGGCCGTCCCCTTCGAGGAGCGACCCGCGACCCGCGTGGACTCCGTGATGGGCACCGCGACCTTCGTGCCCGACACCGTGCCGCTGGACGACCTGATGGACACCCTGCGCTCCGGGGGTCTGCAGATGGCGGTGGTGGTCGACGAGTTCGGCGACCACGCCGGGCTGATCACCCTCGAGGACCTGGTCGAAGAGATCGTCGGCGAGGTGCGCGACGAGCATGACGAGGAGATGGACGACACCCCGGAGGCCGACGGCTCCTGGGATCTCGACGCCCGGATGCGACCCGACGAGGCCACCGACCGGCTCGGCGTCACCGTGCCCGAGCACGAGGACTACGACACCCTCGGGGGCCTGATCACGATGGAGCTGGGTCGCCTCGCGCAGGTCGGTGACGAAGTCCTGGTGGACACCGATCCCGCCCCCGGCGAGGACCCCGCCCGGCTGCGGATCGAGGTCACCGAAGTGGATGGCCGCCGCATCGAGACCGTGCACGTCACGGTCGAACCCGCTGCCACCCCCGATGAGCACGACGATGAGAAGGAGGAGCGCCGATGAGCACCACGACCGGACTCGCCCTGACCCTGCTCCTGCTGATCCTCAACGCCTTCTTCGTGGGCGCCGAGTTCGCCCTGATCTCTGCCCGCCGCTCGATCATCGAACCCGCCGCGCTCGAGGGGAAATGGGCCGCGAAGGTCACCATCTCCGCGATGGAGCAGGTCTCCCTGATGATGGCCGGCGCCCAGATGGGCATCACCGTCTGCTCCCTCGCGCTCGGCGCGATCAGCGAGCCCGCGATCGCGCACCTGCTCGAGGTGCCTTTCGAGGCGATCGGGGTGCCGAGCGCGCTGGTGCACCCGATCTCCTTCGTGATCGCCCTGGGCCTGGTCACCTACCTCCACGTCGTATTCGGCGAGATGGTGCCCAAGAACATCGCCCTGGCCGGGCCGGAGCGGATGGCGCTGATCCTGGCACCGATGCTGATGGGAGTCGTCACGGTGATCCGCCCGGTGCTGTGGTTGCTGAACTCCTGCGGCAACCTCGTGCTGCGGATGCTCGGAGTCACCCCGAAGGCAGAGGTCACCAGCGCCTTCACCCGCAACGAGGTGGCGGCCATGGTAAGCGAATCCCGTGAGGGAGGGCTGCTCGAGGACAACGACGAGGCGCTCCTGCTGGGGGCGCTCCGCTTCGAAGCCCGCAGCGTCGCCAACCTCGTGATCCCGCTGGACCAGGTCTCTTCTCTGCCGGAGGGAGTCACCGCCGCCGAGGCCGAGGCTGCCGCCGTCGAGGGGTACTCCCGGTTCCCGGTGAAGGCGGCCGCCGGCCCGCTGATCGGCTACGTCCACATCAAGGACCTGCTGGACTCCGTGCAGGAGCAGCGCGAGCACCCGATCCCGGCAGAGCGCATCCGCACCTTGCCGGTGATCAGATCCGATGAGCCCCTGCGCCAGGCGCTCACCGCGATGCAGGACTCAGGCGCCCACCTGGGTGCCGCCACCGACGAGGACGGCACCGTGATCGGCATCGTCACCCTCGAGGACATGCTCGAGGAGCTCGTAGGCCAGATCCGCGACGACTCCCGGATCGCCGCGTGACGGCATGACACAGATCCCCGGCCCGCAGGAGAACCTCTGGACCGCCGCCGTGAGGCAGAACCCCGATCATGCCCGGGGCTATGCCGAGCGGTGGCGCCGGATCGAGGCCTCCGGCAAGGACATCCACGGCGAGGCACGGCTGCTCGACGCGATGGCCCCGCGGGGTGCCCGGATCCTCGATGCCGGGTGCGGCACCGGGAGGCTCGGCGGGTATCTCGCCCGCGCCGGTCACCAGGTCCTCGGCGTGGATCTCGACCCCCAGCTGATCGAGGTGGCGCGAGGAGATCACCCCGCGGCGCGCTGGGAGGTGGGTGACCTCGCCGAGCTCGACCTGCGCTCGGAGCACGGCGAACGGCTGCTGTTCGATCTCCAGCTCTGCGCCGGCAACGTGCTCACCTTCCTCGCGGGCGAGGAGCGCAGGCCGGCCCTGGCGCGACTCGCCGAGCACCTCGCTCCCGAGGGGCGGCTGATCGTCGGCTTCGGCCTCGAACGCGGGTACGATCTCGACGACTTCACGGCCGACGCCGCCGCCGCAGGGCTGCGCCTCGCGCAGCGCTTCTCCACCTGGGACCTCCGCCCCGCGGCAGCCGACTTCCTGGTGGGAGTGCTGATCCCGGCCTGACCCCCTGACCCCGTCGAGGAGCCCCCGTGCCCATCTCGTTGCACCGTCGCCGTTGGGCGCTCTATGCGCTGTTCCTGTTGCCGGGGCTGAGCATGTCCGCGTGGGTCACCCGCACGCCGGCGGTGCGGGACCTGCTGGAAGCGTCCACGGCGCAGATGGGCCTGGTGCTGTTCGGCCTCTCCGTCGGCTCCATGATCGGGATCCTGTCCTCCGGTCCGCTGGTGATGCGATGGGGCACCCGCCCGGTCGTCGCGGGTGGCTCCTCGCTGATAGTGCTCGCCATGCCGGTGATCGCCGTCGGCGCCGCGAGCGGCATGCCGCTGCTGACCGCGCTGGGTCTGGCCCTCTTCGGGGCGGGCATGGGCGGCGGCGAGGTGGCGATGAACGTCGAGGGGGCCGACGTCGAGAAGCAGGGCGGCCGTCCGTTCCTGCCCGCCCTGCACGGCTGCTTCAGCCTCGGCACGGTGATCGGCGCGGGCCTCGGGATCCTCGCCAATGCGACCGGCTTCTCGGTGGTCGCCCACCTGGTCCTGATCGCCGTGCTCGGCGCCGGACTGCTGCTCTGGGCGCTGCGCGCGATCCCCGCCGGGACCGGCCTGGTCACCGCCGCCGAGCGTGCTGAGGCCGCGGCGAGCCCCGGCCCCGCGCTCTGGAAGGACACCCGCCTGGTGCTCATCGGCGGCATCGTGCTGGCGATGGCGCTCGCCGAGGGCACCGCCAACGACTGGCTGCCGCTGATCATGGTGGACGGGCACGGCTTCGGCGCCACCATGGGCTCGACGGTGTTCGCGCTCTTCGCCGCCGCCATGACCATCGGCCGCTTCTGTGGCGGGCCGATCGTGGCTCGGGCGGGCCGGGCGCGGGTGCTCATGGTCAGCGCGCTCTTCGCGGCGGTCGGGCTCGCGCTGATCTCCTTCGTGGACAGCCAGCCGGTCGCCGTGCTTGCGGTGGTGCTCTGGGGCCTCGGCGCTTCGCTCGGCTTCCCGCTCGCCCTCTCCGCCGCCGGCGACTCCGGGCCGAACCCCGCCGCCCGCGTGGCCCTGGCCTCGACGATCGGCTATCTCGCCTTCCTGGTCGGCCCGCCCACGCTCGGCCTGCTCGGTGAGCAGGTGGGGCTGCGCGGCGCCCTGGTGGTGCCGCTCGCGGTGGTGCTGGTGGGCGTGGCCCTCAGCCCGGCGTCGGCGCCGCGGGTCCGCGCAGTGGACGCGTCGCAGCCTCGGGAGAGTGCATCCCCATACCGTCCGCAGACTGACCCTGCTGCGTGAATGGGCTCGAGTGAGCGTGCACGTCCGCGCACTCGTGCACCGCTGACGTGAGTCACGCCATCTTCCCGCGCGAAAGCGCCCCGCTCTCGGCCTCCCGGTTACGGTGAGCCCAGCACATCGTCGTGTACCCGGTGGCCTTGCCGCCGGGCCCAGAGCAAGGGGCGCCTGTGAATGCAGACCTTCCGATCCCACCGCCGCAGATTCCTGCCGCGCGGCGCCAGCCCCAGAAGCCCGAGGACTCCGCCGTCCCGGTCTTCTTCATCTCCGACTCCACCGGCATCAGCGCCGAGACCATGGGCAACGCCCTGTTGCTGCAGTTCCCCTCGGTCCCCTTCGAACGGCGCCTGATGCCCTTCGTGCGCACCGTCGAGGAGGCGCGCGAGGTGCGGGCCGACCTCGATGCGGCGATGGACGGCGCCGTGCAGCCGCTGGTCTTCCTCACCGTGGTCGACGAGGCGGTCCGTGAAGAGCTGCGGGCCACCAAGGCACCGGTCATCGACTTCGTCAGCGGCCATCTCGCTCAGCTCGAGGATCGCCTCGGGGTCACCGGGGACCACGCCCCGGCCCGCTTGCACGGGGTGGGCGACTCCCGCCGCTACAACCGCCGCATGCAGGCGGTCGAGTTCGCGATCGAGCACGACGACGGTCAGTCCGTGCGCGCGATCGAGAAGGCGGACGTGGTGCTGATCGCGCCTTCCCGCTGTGGCAAGACCCCCACCAGCATGTATCTCGCGCTCATGCACGGGATCTTCGTGGCGAACTATCCGCTGGTCGATGAGGATCTCGGCGACGAGGTGCTGCCGGAGTCGATCGCGACGATCGCTGATCGCTGCTTCGGGCTGCTCACCTCCCCGCAGCGGCTCAGCGCCGTGCGCAGCGAGCGCCGCGCCGACTCCCGCTACGCCTCGATCGAGCAGACCCGCTGGGAGCTGTCCCGGGCCCGCCGCGTCTATGACATGCACGGGATCCCCTTCGTCGACTCCTCGAACAAATCCGTCGAGGAGATGTCCACCCTGATCCTCCAATCGCTCGCCCGCCGCGGAACCACTCCCCACGCACCATGAAGGAGCACGCCATGACCCAGAACATCCGCCCGTTCTCCGAGCTCGGCATGAAGGACCTCGAGCAGGTGGGCGGCAAGAACGCCTCCCTCGGCGAGATGGTCTCGAACCTGACCCGCCTCGGGGTGCAGGTGCCGGACGGCTTCGCCACCACGTCGGAGGCGTATCGCGAGTTCCTCGGCGCGACCGGGCTCGCGGAGCGGATCGACCAGCGGCTGCAGGGCCTGGACACCGAGGACACGATCGCGCTCGCCGAGACCGGCCGCGAGATCCGGGAGCTGGTGATCGCCCAGCCATTCCCGGCGAGCCTCGAGGCGGATATCCGCGCCGCCTATGAGCAGCTCGCCGCGGGCAGCGGTGAGGAGGCCTCGTTCGCAGTGCGCTCCTCCGCGACCGCCGAGGATCTGCCGGACGCTTCCTTCGCCGGGCAGCAGGAGACCTTCCTGAACGTGCGCGGCATCGAGGATGTGCTGCTCGCGATCCGCGAGGTGTTCGCCTCCCTGTACAACGACCGCGCGATCGCCTACCGCGTCCACCACGACTTCGAGCACGCCGCGGTGGCGCTCTCGGCCGGGGTGCAGAAGATGGTCCGCTCCGACCTGGGATCCAGCGGCGTCATGTTCACGGTCGACACCGAATCCGGCTTCGACCAGGCCATCTTCATCACCTCCGCGTACGGGCTCGGTGAGGGCGTGGTGCAGGGCGCGGTGAACCCCGACGAGTTCTACGTCTTCAAGCCCGGCCTGCGCGAGGACCGCCCCGCCATCCTCAAGCGCCAGATCGGCGAGAAGGCCACCAAGATGGTCTACACGCAGGACACCACCGTCGGCCGCACCGTGGAATTCATCGAGGTGGACCCCGCCGCGCGCAGCCGGCTCTCGCTCACCGATCAGCAGGTCACCGATCTCGCAAAGCAGGCGCTGATCATCGAGGAGCATTACGGGCGGCCGATGGACATCGAGTGGGGGCTCGATGGGGCCGACGGCTCCCTGTACATCCTGCAGGCCCGTCCCGAGACCGTGCAGTCCCGGGCAGGGAACACCGTGGAGAAGTACCTCCTCGCCTCCCGCGGCCCCGTCCGCGCCGAGGGACGGGCGATCGGCGCGAAGATCGGCGCCGGCCCCGTGAGGGTGCTGGACACCATCGACCGCATGCACGAGTTCCAGCCCGGCGAGGTGCTGGTCGCCGACATGACCGACCCCGACTGGGAACCGATCATGAAGCGCGCGAGCGCCATCGTCACCAATCGCGGCGGCCGCACCTGTCACGCGGCGATCATCGCCCGCGAGCTCGGGATCCCCGCCGTGGTGGGCACCGGCACCGCCACCGCCGAGCTGGCCGACGGCGATGAGGTCACCGTCTCCGCCGCCGAGGGCGACACCGGCTTCGTCTACGAGGGGCTGCTGGACTTCACCATCTCCTCCTCCGAGGTGGACTCGATGCCACCGGTAGGCACGAAGATCATGATGAACGTGGGCAACCCCGAGCAGGCCTTCAGCTTCTCGCGGCTGCCGAACGCCGGGGTGGGCCTGGCCCGCCTGGAGTTCATCATCAACCGCCAGGTCGGCATCCACCCCCGCGCCCTGCTCGAGCTGGACCGGCTCGAGCGCGACGAGCCGGAGATCGCCGCGACGGTGCGCGCCAAGATCGCCGCCTACGACTCCCCGCGGGACTATTTCATCCAGCGCGTGGTCGAGGGGGTGTCGACGATCGCCGCCGCCTTCGCGCCGGAGCCGGTGATCGTGCGGATGAGCGACTTCAAGTCCAATGAGTACGCGAACCTGCTGGCGGGAACGCTGTTCGAGCCGCATGAGGAGAACCCGATGATCGGGTACCGCGGTGCCTCCCGCTACCTCTCGCAGGACTTCGCGGACTGCTTCGCGATGGAATGCGAGGCGCTGCGCTTCGTGCGCGAGGACATGGGCCTGAGCAACGTCAAGGTCATGATCCCCTTCGTGCGCACGCCCGCCGAGGGCAAGGGGGTCATCGACCTGATGGCCACCCACGGCCTGGTGCGAGGCGAGAACGACCTGCAGGTCATCATGATGTGCGAGATCCCCTCGAACGCCGCGACGCCGGAGCTGTTCCTCGAGCACTTCGACGGCTTCTCGATCGGCTCGAACGACATGACCCAGCTGACGCTCGGCCTGGACCGTGACTCGGCGCTGGTCGCCGACGCTTTCGATGAGCGGGATCCGGCGGTGAAGTTCATGCTCTCCCGCGCGATCGAGGCCTGCCGGGCGGCGGGGAAGTACGTGGGGATCTGTGGGCAGGGGCCATCCGACCACCCGGATCTGGCCGAGTGGCTGCTCGAGCAGGGCATCGCCTCGATGTCCCTGAATCCGGACACCGTGGTGGACACCTGGCTGCGGCTCGCGAGCCAGACCAGGGCCTGAGGCGCCTCAGTCGTCCTCGCGCACCCGCAGCAGCTCGCTGGTGTGGGTGCCGGGGGTGCTGTGGCTCTCCGCCCCGGGCACGCTGGTGACCGTGGTCAGCAGGAACACGGTGTCGTCGAGCGCCTCGACCGAATGCCGGTGATGGGTCAGCGCCGCGATGGTGCCGGTGGTGAGGACGACGGTCTCCTCACCGGTGACCTTCACGCTGCCGCGGATCACCTGGATCGAGGCGGCGGGCGGAGAGTTGTGCTCGGCCAGGCGCACGCCCTGCTTCAGGGCGATGACCGTCTGGCGCAAGGGCCCGTCGTTGACCAGCAGTTCTGCGTGACGGCCGTGCTCGGCCCTGCGGGCTTGATCGATGGCCTTGGTGATCGCATCCGACAGGGCTGCCATGGAAACCTCCTGGTGAGCAACGATGGTCCCTGCCCAGTATCCGTCAGCGCGGCGGATCCGTCAGGCCGGTGGCGGATTCTTTTGCCAGGTCGAGCATTGCGCGCTCGCTGACCCCGAGCGTCCGGGCGGCTGCGGCGACATCCCGGAACTCCGGTTCGCGGCGCATCACGGCGCCGTCGGCGTCGCGGGCGACCTTCACCGCGATCCTCTGACCACGCACCTCCACCTCGGTGAACTCGCGGGTGCGGATGGTGCGCTCGACCCGGTGCCGGCGTACGCCCAGACTGCCGGTGCGGTCCATCAGCAGTGCGGACATCTCGGCCTCGGCGCCTTCGCGGACCAGGGCATGGATCGTCACCGCCGGGCGGCCGCGCTTCATCGTGATCGGCGTGTGCCAGGCGTCGAGCGCCCCCTGGTCCAGCAGGTCATCGATCACGCGAGGCCACAGGCGGGGGTCGAGGTCATCGACATTGGCTTCGAGCTGTACAGCGGTAGTGGGGGTGTCGTGCGCGTCGGTGGTGGGGGCGGGCTGGGCTGCGCCGAGGGGGCGGCCCACCAGCACCCGGACCACGTTGGGGCGGCCCGGGGTGTCCTTGGTGCCGGCGCCGACGCCGAGGGCCTCGGTGACCAGCGAGGGCTGCGGCCCGGCAGTGCTCGCGAGGCCGCGCAGCAGCGCGACGCCGGTGGGGGTCGCGAGCTCGCCGATGCCGGGGGCGACTCCTCCCGGGACTCGTCGGCCGCCGTGCTCATGGGGGCCGCCTTGGGCGTGGGCGGGCAGAGTGGCATCGGAGTCGGGGACCTCGACGGCGTGGTCGTGGGGGTGCGGGTGCTCGTGCGGGTGGGGATGGGTGTGGGCGTGGGCGTGGGCGTGGGCGTGGTCGTGGGGGTGCGCGGGAGCGTGGCCGCGGGGTGGGAGCAGCTCGCCGGCGACCGTCGGCCAGCCGAGCGCGAGGCGGGCCACCGCCGGGACCGGCACCGGGATATCGCCGTGGGCGGCGCGGATCCGGCCGGAGCCCACCGCGATCACGCTCGCGGCACCCTGGGAGATGCCGAGCTGGCGCCAGGCGTCGCAGGCGCCGATCACGTCGGCCAGGGAGTCCAGCGCTCCGACCTCGTGGAAGTGGACCTCGTCGGCCGGGACGCCGTGGGTGGTGCCCTCGGCGTCGGCAAGACGCCCGAAGACCGCGAGCGCCAGGTCGATCGTGCGGCCCGGGATGTCGGCGTTCCCGCGGGAACGTTCCAGCAGCTCCCGGATCGAGGCCCAGGTGCGGTGCGGCGGATCCTCGACCAGCACCTCCACATCGATCTTCACAGCGCGCTGCCCGCCGCGGTCCACGGCGGAGCGGACGAAGCGCACCGAGTCCGGGACCAGGGCATCCAGCACCCGCTGGACGCCGTCGAGGTCGGCGCCGGCGTCGATCAGGGCCGCCAGCAGCATGTCGCCGGCGACGCCCGCCGTCGCATCGATGTAGGCCAGGCGGGACGGGGACGGCGAGGGGGACTCCATGGTGACGATGCTAGACCGCTCTGCGGATCAGGCATGATGCCTCCAACACCGCCTGTCCTGTGCCGTGCCCTGTGCCGCGTCCGTCGGCCTCATCCCCGGAGCCGCCCCTCATGACCACCCCCGCCCCTGTCGCCCGCTTCGACGACGTCGCCGCGGGCCGCAGCCTGCAGTTCGGACGGGCTGAGCGGGTGGTCAGCGCGTACCGGCCTGAGGAAGTGCGCGGTGCGCTCGCCGCGGTCCAGGATGCCGTCGTCGGGGGTGCCTGGGCCTTCGGGATGGTGGCCTACGAAGCAGCTGCCGGGCTGGATTCCACTGCCCGCGTGCGGGCGCCGCAGGAGGGCCTGCCGCTGGTCTGGTTCGGGATCACCGACGCCCCCGATGAGCAGGTGCTGCCGCTGACCACGGGGGAGGGGTTCGAGGTCTCGCCCTGGGTGCCGGACTGGTCCGCGGCGGAGCATGCGCAGCGGGTGGAGGCGGTGCGGGCGGCGATCGCGGAGGGCGAGAGCTACCAGACGAACCTCACCACGCGTCTGCGCTCGACCTTCCGCGGGGATGCCTTCGGGCTCTACGGGGAGCTCGCGCACCGTCAGCGCGGTGGGCATCACACCTTCCTGGACCTGGGGCGGTACACCGTGGTCAGCGCGAGCCCGGAATCGTTCCTGCACTGGGAGGACGGCCTGCTGCGCACCGCCCCGATGAAGGGCACCGCGGCCCGCGGCCGGACCCCGGAGGCGGATGCTGCCGGGCGGGAGGCGCTGCTTGCGAGCGAGAAGGACCGCGCCGAGAACGTCATGATCGTCGACCTGCTGCGCAACGACCTCGCCAAGGTATGCGAAGCGGGAAGTGTGCAGGTCACCGAGCTGCTGGCCGCCGAGAAGTACCCCACCGTATGGCAGCTGACCTCGCGGATCCAGGGCCGCATGCGTGAGGAGGTCGGGCTCGTGGAGGTCTTCGAGGCGCTGTTCCCCTGCGGTTCGATCACGGGGGCGCCGAAGCTGTCCACCATGGGCCTCATCGCCGAGCTCGAGGATGCCCCGCGCGGGGCGTACTGCGGGGCGATCGGGTATCTCGCCCCCGGCCCCTCGCCGCGGGCCCGGTTCAGCGTCGCGATCCGCACCGTGGTGATCGATGGGGCCGACGGTTCTGCCGTCTATGGCGCCGGGGGCGGGATCACCTGGGCTTCTACCCCTGCTGCGGAGTACGAGGAGCTGCTGATCAAGGCCGCGGTGCTGCCGACGGGCACGCGAGAGCCGTTCGCACTGCTGGAGACCCTGGCGGTGTTAGATGGCGAGGCGCAGCACCTCGGCGCGCATCTGGAGCGGATGCTGGCGTCAGCGGCACACTTCGGGATCCCGGCGCGGCGTGCGGTGATCGAGGCTGATGCACTCGCGGCTGCAGCGGAGACGGAGGGGGACCTGCTGCTGCGCCTGGCGCTGCGGCGAGACGGATCGCTCGAGGTCAGCTCCCGCCCGCTGACCGCTCCGCCCGGGCCGGTGCGGCTCGTGCTGGACACGGTGCGCACCTCGTTCCCGATCGGACTCAGCGCGCACAAGACCACGGTGCGGGAGCACTTCGCGGCCGCGAAGGCCCGTCATCCGGGCGCGGAGGACGTGGTGCTGCTCGGCGAGCACGGCCGCGCCGTCGAGACCACCAGCGCGACCCTCGCCGCCCGGATCGACGGGCTCTGGTGCACCCCGCCGATGGCCGACGGCTGCCTCGCCGGAGTGGGCCGCCAGCTCGCCCTCGAGCGAGGCGAGCTGGTCGAGCGGCCGCTGAGCGCCGAGGGGGTGCGGGGTGCCGAAGAGCTCGCCGTGCTCAGCTCGGCCCGCGGGTGGCGGCGGGCGGTGCTGGGGGAGGGGTCGGCGCCGGGTCGCGCCTGATCGCCTCGCGGGCATCTGAGGTGATCAGCAGGGCGGCGCTGCCAGCGAGGCCGGCGGCGAGTAGCAGCGCGATCGAGGCATGCCCGTTCCCCGCGAGCGCGGCGAAGGGGCTGTTCAGCAGCGCCGGAGGGGCCAGCTGGACGATGGCCATCAGGGATTGGAAGCGCGTCCTCCCGCATCACCGCCAGCGGGACTCCGATCGTGCGCATCCGGCGAAGCAGCACCCCGTCCGTGATCTGTGAGGGGGCGTAGAACCGGTATCCGCTCACCGGGTCCACGTCCGCCGGGACGAAGACCTGCTCAGCGGCGTAATGGCGCAACGCACTGGCCGTCCATGGGGAGTAGTCCCCATTCCTTACGCCCACACCGCGACATACGCTCCTGACCGGGGCCGCATCGCAGCGCGCCCACGGGCGCCCCGGGAGGCCGAGCATGACAGTCGACGACACGACGGTGGAGCAGCGTCCGCGGATCACCTCGCTGCCCGGGGACGCAAAGCTGGTGCGGATCTCGGAGCCCTCCTGGGCCTGGGTGTGGGCGATCGCCCTCGAAGAGGAGCCGCCGGCCGAGATCACCGAGGAGCAGATCGTCGAGCTCGAGCTCGTGGGACTGCTGGTCGAGGCGCCGGGCGAGGACGACGGTCTGGTGATCGACCCGCACTGGCAGCAGTTCCTGCGGTCCGCGCTGAACTCCCCCGTCGGCATCGAGCTGGTGTGCGTCGACGGCGACCGGGCCTGGACCACCAAGCTCCGCATCGCCGGTCGAGTGGTGGTGATCATCGATCAGTCGCGGGAGGTCACCGCCGATGCGGAGACGATGCAGCTCGGACGACGGGCGGACGCCGTGATCCTCGGCCTGAGCACGATCGAGCACCTCAGCGAGACGTTCGAGGCGCTGGTGCCGCAGCGCCCCGCCTTCACCGCCTCCGATCCCGCCCCGGCGCCGACCAAGCTGGTCGACGCGCCCGCCGTCGCGGAGGTGCAGATGCTCGTGATCGCCTCCCCGGCCCCGGAGCAGACCGTCGTCAGCGGCGGCTCCTGGTACGCCTACGGGCAGGAGGGTGAGCAGCTCGCGGTGCTGGTGGCCGGCGAGGACGGCGCCGAGGCTCGCGAGCTCGACCCCGGCTCCCTCACCTCGGCGATGCGCGCCAAGGTGATCGCCGCGATCGGCCACGTCACCGCCCACTCTGCGGGGAGCGCTGCCTGATGACCTTCTACGGGATGGACACAGCCCAGGTCCTGGGTGAATCCGACGCCCTCGAGCAGGCAGCCCGGCGACTCGAAGAGGTGATGGGCGGGCTGCAGTCGAGCGTGCAGTCCGTGGCGTGGATCGGGCCCGACGCCGAGGCGTTCCGTGAGCAGTGGGATGCCACCTATCGGCAGGGTGAGAGCCTCGTGCTGCCGGGCCTGGGGGAGCGGTCCCGAGAGCTGCAGCAGCACGTCGAGGAGCAGGACCACGCCTCCTCCGCCGAAGGAGGCGGCTGGTTCGAGGACGCGATGGCCTGGCTCCGCGATACCGGCGGGGACATCGTGGACGGTATCCGCGACGGGATCGGCTGGCTCGGGGATCGGATCTCGGACGGCACGGATTGGCTCGGGGATCGGATCTCCGGCGGGATGGACTGGCTCGGGGACCGGGTCCAGGACGGCCGCGATCTGGTCAGCACCGCGATCGACGCGGTCAAGAACTTCGAATGGCCGCGCTTCACCGAGGTGCTGGTCGACGGCGCCACGGGCCTGATCCGCGGGACGGGCGACGTCTTCGAAGCGCTCACCGGCATCGACCTCAAGCTCGCCGATGATGGCACCGGCTACGCCGATGCTCCGGTCGCGGTCACTCCCGAGGCGTCCGGTCTGGTCCCGCCCAGCGACCTTTCCCAGATCATCGCCAACACCAACCAGACCTATGGGTCCAAGGAGACCGGTGAGGTCTCGATGAGCGTGGTCGGCAGTCCACCCACCGGGGTCATCGTGAACATCCCCGGCACCGAGCAGTGGGGGCCGATGGCCGGGGACAACCCCCTGGATCTCACCGGCAATGCCGAGCAGGCCGGTTCGAACGGCTGGTCCGCGGGGTCGCAGGCCACGGCCGACGCCATCGCGCAGCTCTACGCGCAGAACAACATCCCACCGGGCACCCCGCTCATGCTCAACGGCCATTCGCAGGGCGGCATGATCGCCGCCAGCCTCGCCGCGAATGAGGATTTCACCTCGCAGTTCAACGTCACCAACGTGATGACCTACGGCTCCCCGGTGGACAACTACGACGTGCCCGGCGGTGTGAACCAGCTGAACATCCAGCACGGGGGCGACCTGGTGCCGAGGATCGACGCCGAGGGCTCGTACATGGGCCCGGGGGTGCCCGGACCGCATGGCATCCCCCTGCCCGTGCCGATCCCGAACCCCGGAGAACTGCTCGCGAACCAGAACATCGGCTCCGGGAACACCACCACCGTCACCCTGGACAGCCCGAGCTGGAATCCGCTGACCAACCACGGCAGCGCCGAGTACCAGAACTCGGTGCAGACGCAGCTGCAGGACCCGAACTCCCCGCTCTCGCAGTACTCGAACGACCCGAGCCTGCAGCCCTTCCTCACCGGTGATCCCGAGAACGTCCAGCACTACACCTCGGGCGTGCACCGCGAGAACTGACCTCGATGGTGAATGATGGGCCGATGACAGCCAGCGCCATCGGCCGCAGAGGAGTGCTCGTGGGAATCATCGGCAGCCTGCTCACCGCCTGCGGGCTGGGCGGGCGCAGCGACGTCACCGCCGTCCAGGAGGCTCTGCGCGGTGCCGTCCAGGCGCTGCCCGAGCACCTCGACGGAAAAGTGCAGTTCCAGGACTCGACCTCGGCAGGCACCACCATCAGCGGGGTGCTGGTGCTGGCCGGGCGCGATCGCGCGGAGATCGAGCAGTCGCTGCTCATCGTCCTGGAGACGGTGAGCGACACCTATGACCAGCAATCCGGGGTGCGGACGGCCTTCGTGCGGATCGAAGGGCATCCCGAGGGGGATCGCGGGACCCGCGTGGTCGCGGCAGATGTGGTCACCCCGACGTCCGGTGCGAACGTCACCACCGAGGACCTCGCAGCGCACTTCGGGGGCTGAATCCCGCCCCATCGACCACAGGAGACCCCATGACCCGACACCTCGATCCGACCAGGACCCTCGACCCGACCAAGGCTCTGCACACCTGGTCCCTGTTCCGGACCATGGGCCGCTTCGTCGCGCCCGGCTCCGCGCCGTCGGGCGGCCTCACCGAGAACGACGCCGCCGGCGGGCTGGACCTGCTCGAGCTGCCCGGGCAGCTCGCCGCGCACGGGTTCAGCAGCGCCCAGCTGTGCCACTTCTACCTGCCCGGCACCGATCCCGCCTACCTCGCCGAGCTGCGCGATGGGTTCGACACCGCGGGAGTGGACCTCGATTGCTTCCTGGTGGATGACGGGGATCTCGTGCACCCCGAGCAGGGTGAGGAGCAGCAGCGCTGGGTCTCGGGCTGGATCGAGGTGGCCGAGCAGCTGGGCGTGCCGAAGGTGCGGGTCCCTGCAGGGGATCAGGCGCCGACAGCGGAGACGCTCGCGCTCAGCGCCCGCCGTCTGCGGGCCCTCGCCGCGGCGCATCCAAGCATCCGGGTGCTCACCGAGAACTGGAAGTCGCTGCTGGTGGATGCGCCCACCACCCAGTCGCTGATGGACCAGCTCGAGGGCGAGGTCGGCCTGCTGATCGACACCGGCAACTGGGACGGCGAGGACAAATATCAGCAGATCGCGGCCGTCGCCGGCGTCGCGGAGTGCTCGCAGGTCAAGGCCCGCGAATCGGCCCCGGGCGTGCTCGATGCCGAGGACCTCACCCGCTCGCTCGTGACGCTGCGCGAGGCCGGTTACACCGGGCGGCTCTCGCTCGTCTACGCCGGCACGGACGACGACGAATGGGGCCGCCTCGAGCAGATGCACGAGATCGCCCGCACCGTCACCGGCTGACGGGCACCCTGGTCACCACTCCTCGTGCGTGCGGGAGTCCCAGGCGCTCTCCTCACCCAGATCGAGGCTCGCCAGCAGCGCGCGGTCCTCGTCATCCAGACGGACTGCGGCCAGGTCGAGGTTCAGCCGCTGCCGGCCCGCGTCGGAGGAGCGGGGGATCACCACGATCTCCCGGTCCACCGCCCAGCGCAGCGCCACCTGCGCGATGGTGACCTCATGCTTCGCGGCGACCTTGCGGATCGCGAACTGCTCCGAGAGACCCTCGCGGGTGCCGAGCGGTCCCCAGGCCTGGGTGAGGATCCCGTGCTCCCGGTGGAAGGCGTCGGCCTCCTCGTGGGGCCGCGCCGGGGAGAGCTGGATCTGGTTGATCTCGGGCCACTGACCTGTGGCGTCGAAGAGCTCCTGGAGCTGCTCGGGCCGGAAGTTCGAGACGCCGGCGTGAAGCACCAGGCCCTCCTCCCGCAGGTCCAGGAGGGTGCGCCAGGTGTCCACGGCGAGCCCACGGGAGGGGTTCGGCCAGTGGATCAGGGCGATCCCCAACTGTTCCAGCCCCAGCCGGCGCAGCGACTCGAGGATCCCGGTGCGGGCGGCCTCACGGCCGTGGTCGCCGCCGGCCACCTTGGTGGTCACCAGCACCTCGTCGAGATCCACCCCGCTGCGGCGCAGCCCCTCGCCGACGGCCGTCTCGTTGCCGTACTGGGCGGCGGTGTCGAGCAGCCGGTAGCCGGTGCGCAGCGCGGAGGCGATGACGTCGGCCCCGGCCGAGCCCTTGGCGCTTCCGGTGCCGAAGCCGATCAGCGGGATGCTCGCCCCGTCAGCGAACGTGGTGGTGGGAACCTCGGGGGATGCGGGGGTGCTCAAGGGGGCCTCCTGGCCGTTGCTGGTGCCGCGCCGTCGTGCGGCCAGCCTATGCGGCGGCCACGCGCCCGGGGCGGCGGGGAAGGTGGTGGCGTCGAACTCCCGCGGGGTGAGCATCTCCGCCCAGGCCCTGTCCATGCGGCCCGGGGTGGCCCGCAGATGCTCCGTCTGCAGCTCGATCCCGAGTGCCTCGAGGAAGCCGGCGGCGGCGACCTCGGCCGCCGCCAGATCCCGTGAGGTCTCGGCCGCCGCGAGGGCGGTCATGCCGCCGCCTCGACCTGCGGGCGGTCATAGGTCCGGGCGAGCAGCCCGAGGGCGACCGCTGCGACCAGCAGGCCGACATCACGCAGGGCGACGTCGTAGAACCCGGAGTAGGTCAGCAGGTTCACGATGATGCCGGCGAGCCACGCGGCGACCACCCAGGCGGCCAGGCGGGGCCGAAGGGCGACGGCGATCCCGGCGACGATCTCCACCACACCGATGGCATACATCGCCGCCTGCGCGCTGACGGGCAGAAGGACGACGAGCCAGGGTGCGAGATATCCCGGCCAGTCGGTGAGCAGGTTGGTGAACTTGTCCAGCCCCATCAGCAGGGGAAGGACGACGAAACCGATCCGCAGCACCCAGAACGCGGCGAAGCCGGGGTCCTGACGGGCGCGGGTGAGGAAGGACGTCGAGGGGGAGACGGCGAGGAGGGACATGGCGGAACTCCTTCTAGAACCAAATGAATCTATTTTTAGAGTCCTCCCCAGTGCCCTGTTTGTCAAGAAACCTTGGTGTTAGAGTTTTGGCATGGATGCGGAGAGCGAAGCGGGGGCGGACGGCCTGCAGGGTCTGAGCGCGCTCGCGGATCCGGTGCGGCGACAGCTGTATGACGCGATCGCCGCTCAGGACGAGCCGCTAACCCGCGATGATGCCGCCCGAGCGGTGGGGATGGCGCGGAATCTCGCGGCCTATCACCTCGACCGCCTCGTCGAGGCCGGGCTGCTGACCACTACCTATGCCCGCCCGCCCGGTGTCGGCGGGCCCGGGGCGGGGCGGCCTGCCAAGCGGTACCACCGGGTCAGGGAGGAGCGCACGGTCTCCGTGCCTCCGCGCGACTACGAGTTGCTGGCGGACCTGCTCGCGACCGCGATCGACGCGGACGGCAGCGGGGCGCTGCGCGATGCCCTGGTCCGTGCGGCCGAGGCGGAGGGGCGCTCCGCCGGCGCCGGGGACGAGGAGCTCATGGAGGTCCTCGCCGCGCGGGGCTATGAGCCGTCCGTGGACGCGGCAGGGGACATCGTCCTGCGCAACTGCCCTTTCCATCGGCTCAGCCGCACCCACACCGAGCTGGTGTGCTCGCTCAACCAGACGCTGCTGGGCAGCGCGCTGGAGAGCCGGGGAGACGATCCGGCGCGCGCAGAGCTGTGCCCTCAGGAGGGTCGCTGCTGCGTGGTCGTCCGTGCGGAGCCAGTCCTGCGGGACAGCTGATCCGGCGCCGTCGAGGCGAGCCCCGGGGCAGGCCTCAGCGGGCGGTGTCGACCCGGCCCACCCAGGAGATCGGGGAGACCCGGCCCTCCTCGAGCTGGTACTGGCAGCCCACGATGCCGAGCTCGCCGGCGGCGACCGCGTCGGAGATGACCTTCGACTGGCGCATCAGGGCGTTGATCGTCTCGTCGAGATGGCGCCGGCCCACCGCATCCGCATCGATCAGCTCGGGGTCCACGTAGGGGCTGACCTGCTGGGTCGTGAACCATTCCTGCTGGACCGCGGGCTGGATGGCCTCGAGCTCCTTGCGGATCGCTGGGGTGACCTCGCTCGGTGCGGCCGTGGTCTGCTCGATGGCGGCCTTCACCGCGCCGCAGGAGCCGTGCGCGAGCACCACGATCACCGCAACCCCCAGCTCTGCCACGGCGAACTCCATGGTCGCGGTGGTGTTCGCGTTCGCGATCTGGCCGATGTTGCGCACCACGAACAGGTCACCCAGGCCGCAGTCGAACAAGATCTCCGCCGCCACCCGGGAATCCGAGCAGCCGAGGAACGCCGCATTCGGCGCCTGGCTGCCGCGCAGCTCGCTGCGCCTCGCCGCGCTCTGCTGCGGATGGTTCAGGTCCCCGGCCATGAACCGTTCGTTCCCTTCTACCAGTGCATCCCAGGCCTGCTGGACGGAAACGCGGGGAGAAGTCATGAGGGGTCCTTCGAGAGTTGGTGCGCGCCGCACGTCTGCGCGACGAGGTGGGCCGTTCCGGCCCTGCCGCAGAATACTCCCGTGGTCCGCGATGCCGCCGTGGCGTTCAGCTCTCAGGGGTGGAGATGTTCACCTGCCACACGATGCCGAAGCGATCGGTGAACGAGCCGTAGACGTCGCCCCACATCTGCTTCTCCAGCGGCATTGTGACACTGCCGCCCTCGGAGAGCTTCAGATAGGCATTGCGCAGCAGGGTCTCGTCGTCCCCCATCAGCGAGAGGGTGACGTTGTTGCCCTCGATGAAGCCCTCGGGGGACATCCCCTCGATCACGTCGGAGGCATAGAGCCGGATCAGGTCGGTGACCTCGAGGGAGCCGTGCATGATCTTGTCGGCGTTCGGGTCGTCGGCCGGGACACCGCCGAACTCCCCGAAGGTCGCGAACTGGGGAATCGCCCCGAGGGAGCGGCCGTAGAACTCGAAGGCCTCCCGGGCGTTGCCGGCGAAGTTCAGGTAGGGGTGGAGTGCTGCGGGCATCGGGGCCTCCTCGTCGTCGCTCCGGCCCACTGCCGGGCGCTCGTTGTGAGCGTAGACCCAGGGGGCGGTGAGGGGAACAGCCCGCGCGTGCCACCCTCGTGCTCGTCGAGCCCGAGGGCTACGGTGGGACTGCCGCGAGGAGGCCCCGATGACGTATCCCGTGCTCAGCTGCACCGCGATCGATGCGCGAGAGCCACGTGCACTAGCCGACTTCTACTGCGCCCTGCTGGGACTGCATCCGCGGCCAGGCGATGAGCCTCCACCGCCGCCGGCTCCCGACGACACCGACTGGATAGTGCTGCTGGATTCCGAAGATCCCCAGGAACCGTTGTACGTCATGGCAGACCCGGAAGATCATCCGTTCTGCCTGCTCGTGGGGTGAGGTGGATCAGTACAGGCGATCGACCGCCGCCTCCCAGCGACCGTCCTCCTGCGGCGGGATCGCCGCGATACCCATCCACAGCGTGAGCGCCTCGAGCCAGCGTGACTCCAAGGGGCTGAGCGGCCGCACCGTCTCGTAGCCGGCGCGCAGCGCCGCTCGAGCCGGGGCGGGTGTGGGACCCCAGTTGCGGAACAGGGTCGCCAGATAGGTGCTCGCCTGGGCCAGATCCGCCACCCGGTGGTCCCGTCGGACGTCATCGAAGTCCAGGACCGCTGTGATCTGCGCATCGCGCACAAGGAGGTTCGCGGCGCGGAAGTCGCCGTGGATCAGCTGCGGGGAATCCACCGGTGCGGGCAGGCCCGCGAGGAGTTCGGCGAGGTGGGCAGAGGCTGCGGGGGCTCGGCCCGGGTCGCGCTCGGCGAACCAGTCGGCAAGGCGCTCGGGCAGAGGCCGCGGAGGGTCGTGGGGGAGGTCCTGGGCGTCGACGTCACCGAGGGCGGAGTGCACGGTGGCGAGGCAGGCGCCGGCGGCGCGGACGGACCGCAGGTCGGTGACATCGAGCCAGGTCCCGTCGAGCTCGGGCAGCACGGCGAGGGAGAGCGGCACGGAGGGACCGTCGGCCTCGACCCGCACCCTCCCGTCGAGCGCGGCCAGGGGCTCTGCGACCGGGATCCCCTGGGCGGCGAGTCGCGTGAGCAGGCGCGTGCTCGCTGAGAGCTGTGCGAACCGGCCCTCCGCCCGGGAGAACTTCACGACCAGCGGTCCGCGCTCGCCGGTGACCCAGGCGATCGCATTGTGGCCGCTGACGGTCAGGCGCGGCAGGGCCCGCAGGACGAGGCCCCAGTGCTCGGCCAGCACCTCCCCGAGCCAGTGGGCAGCGCCCTCCCGCCCGTCCAGGCCGAAGCGTTCGCGCAGCGCGAGCTCCGCGTCATCGGACTCCCACAGCATGGACAGTCCGGAGCTCAGCATGACGTCACGGTACCGCCGGTTCCCTGCCAGCCACGTTGCTTGACGCCGCGATGGTGATCGCTGCGCGGCCTACCAGGCATACGCCTCGGGGGCCGGGCCGCCCGGGCCGGGGAAGATCTCGTCCAGCGCGGTGAGGTCGTCGTCGCTCAGGGTGATGTCCACGGCGCCGATCGCGGAGTCCAGCTGGTCCAGGGTGCGCGGGCCGATGATCGGACCGAGCACGCCGGGACGGTGCAGGAGCCACGCGAGCGCCGCCTGGCCGGGTGCCAGATCGCGCTCCGAGCAGAAGGCCTCCCAGCGATCGAGCTGCTCGGTGAGGTCCGCGGGGTCGTGACGACGGTCGGCGGTGCCGCGCCGGACGCCCATCTCGGAGCGCCCGCCGAGCTTCCCGCCCGCGAGCGGTGACCAGGCGATGACCCCGAGTCCGTAATGCTCCGCGGCCGGGATCACTTCGAGCTCGATGTCGCGGGTCAGCAGGTTGTAGAGCGACTGCTCGGAGACCAGGCCCAGCGACTGGCGGGCGCGGGCCGCCTCGTTGGCCTGGGCGAGGTGCCAGCCGGCGAAGTTCGAGGAGCCGACGTAGGTGATCTTCCCCTGCGCGACCAGCAGCTCCATCACCTGCCAGATCTCCTCCCAGGGCGCCGTGCGGTCCACGTGGTGCATCTGGTAGAGGTCGATGTGGTCGGTCTGCAGGCGGCGCAGCGAGGCATCGACCGCTCGGCGGATGTTCAGCGCCGAGAGCCCGCGATCGTTCTTCCCGGGGCCCATCTGGCCGAACACCTTGGTGGCGAGCACGATCTCCTCGCGTCGGCCGCGGGAGGCGAGCCAGCGGCCGATGATCTCCTCGGTCCAGCCGCGACGGTCCGCGCCGCCGTAGCCGTTCGCGGTGTCGAAGAACGTCACGCCCGCATCGAGCGCGCGGTCCATGATCGCGAAGGCGTCCTCCTCTGCGGTGTGGGGACCGAAGTTCATGGTGCCGAGGACGAGCCGGGAGACGGTCGCTCCGGTGCGTCCGAGCTGGGAGTACTGCATATCGCTGATCACTCCTCGTCAGGCGGCGTCGCGGGGAGCGCGCGGGAACCGCTGCGGGTAAGCCTATTCCGACAAGCCGCTGGTGACCAGGCCGGAGCGGGCGTCAGGCCTGGTCCAGCCGGTCGCCGATCGGCTCGAGCAGTGCTGCGAGTGCTCCCAGCTCCTCCTCGGAGAGGTCGCCGAGGATCCGGTCGCGGGCGAGCTCGATATGCGGGGGAGTGGCGCGCAGCCAGGTGAGGCGGCCCTCGCGGGTCAGGCTCACGTTGATCACGCGGCCATCGTCGGCGCAGGCGGCCTTCTCGACGAGTCCGCGCTTCTGCAGTCGGGTGACGGCCTTCGAGACTCGCGGCATGGGGGCCAGCGCCGCCTCGGCGAGCTGGCCCATGCGCAGGGTGGTGTGCGGTGCGGCCATCAGCGCCTGGAGGATCGCGTACTCGAAGTTGATGATCCCGGCATCCGCGGTGAGCTGGTCGTCCAGGCGAGCGGGCAGCTTCTGACCGAGGGCGACCAGGGCTCGCCAGGCGCGCGCCTGGGCAGGGTTCATGCGGGGGACGACGGGCTCCATGACGCCCATCATAGCGGGGGTTGTTTCCCGAGCAACTACTGTGCTAGCTTTTAGTTGAACGGGCAACGATAAGTGCCCATCCGCCACGACACCAGGAGAATCACCATGAGCACCACCCTCACCGTCATCGGATCCGGGAACGTCGGATCGGCCGTCGCCGCGCTCGCCGCCAAGGCTGGGACGCAGGTCCAGGTCCTCGGCCGCAACCAGGAGAACGCCGCCGCGCTCGGCGCGCAGGTCTCCGGCACCGCCGGTGCTGTCGGTGACGCGATCACGGGCGACATCGTCGTCCTCGCCGTACCGGTCACCGCCTTCGACGAGCTCGCCGCCACCTACGGCGAGCAGCTGAACGGCAAGATCGTCGTGGACGTCACCAACCCCGTCGACTTCGCGACCTTCGACTCCCTCACCGTCCCCGCGGACTCCTCCGCCGCTGCCGAGTTGCAGGCGAAGCTCCCCGGCGCCAAGGTCCTCAAGGCCTTCAATACCCTCTTCGCGGGTGTGCTGGCCTCCGGCCAGGTGGGCGGCGACGTCCCCGCGACCGTGCTGGTCGCCGGCGACGACGAGGCCGCGAAGGCCGCGCTGATCGAGCTGGTCACCGCCGGCGGCGTGACCGGCGTCGACGCGGGCTCCCTCAAGCGGGCCCGCGAGATGGAGGCCGTCGGCTTCCTGCAGATGACCCTCGCCGCCCGCGAGATCACCGGCTGGACCGGCGGGTTCGCGCTGCGCAAGTGACGCCTTCCTGACCGGCAGGCACCGGACCGCACCGCCCGGGACCCCACAAGGGTCCCGGGCGATGCCGTCTTCCGCTGGGCGGGTGGGCGCGGCATACTTCACCGCACCGGCGTCAGCGGTGACGCGCGACGAGAGGAGACGCCCATGTCCTTCCAGGCCTACCTGGACACGATCGAGGAGAGGACCGGGCTCACGCCCCGTGAGCTGCTCGAGCTCGCGAAGGAGCGCGGCTACGACGACCCGGCGGTGAAGGCCGGGGTGATCCTCGAGTGGCTGAAGACCGACTTCGACCTCGGGCGCGGCCACGGCATGGCCCTCGTGCACGTCATCAGGAAGGGCCCCGTGATCGATGCGAAGCACGTCGGTGCAGAAGGATCCCACCGCGACGAGAGCGACACGCTCTGGCTCGACGGGAAGGCGACCAAGCCCGCCTGAGCCGTCAGCCGCCCGCCGGCACGTCCAGGTGGAAATCCTGACGACCCGAGACGACCCCGTTGATCTGCAATGTCACGGCGTGCGGTCCGCTGTAGTAGCGCCGCGTGGTGATCGGTCGGAACGAGTGGCTCTTGCGCACTGCGCGCTCCTGGCCGGGGCCGAGCGTGAGGGTGGTGAGCTTGAAGGCCTTCGAGCTCTGGGTGCCCGCCGCGGTGGCGTGGTGGATGAGATAGTCGATCATCAGGCGCACCGGCTCCTCGCCGGTGTTGCGCACGGTCGCTCGCAGCTCGATGGACCCGCCCTTCTCGACGCGGTCGCGATCGAGGTGGGGGCCGTCCACCTCGAGGGCCTCGCCGGGGTCGGGATAGCCGAGCAGTGCGAGGGCGGCGGGGTCCCCGCGCTTGAGCAGGGTGCGCAGTGCGTGGCGGACCAGCTTGTCGGTCGTACCGGTCGTCGTGCCGGATCCTCCGCCCGACGCGCCGAGCCAGCCGGCGGCCGTGCTCACCACGAGCTCCGGATGATCGCGGCTGAGGTCGTTGAGGTGATTGGCGACGGAGCGCCGCACGTACTCCGAGGGGTCGCCATGGAGACGATCGAGGATCGGGAGGGTTCGTCCGGGCTCGGCCGCCAGGCCTGGCACGCGCACTGCCCAGGGCAGATAGGGGCGTGTGCCCTCGGAGGCGAGACGACGCACGTGCTCGTCCTCCGAGGCCGTCCACTCCAGCGCCTTCGCCAGGGTGCGGTCGAGGTCGTGGCGCAGGAGGATCCGCAGGGCGAACTCGGAGGTCAGCAGGCCGGTGAGCTCGGTCAGCAGATCGAGGGCATCATCCGTCGCCGACGGGCTGCCGTCGGCCGCCGCGGAGTCCGAGACCGCGGTCGAGACGGGCCAGATCATCCAGCCGGTGAAGCCCGGCGCGACGCGGATCGCGGTGCGGACCACGGCGGCAAGTTCCGTGAAGGATCCCCCGAGATCCAGCAGCATGGCCTCACGGAGCACGTCGACCCGTTCGCGCAGGCTGAGTGGCGCGAGGGTCTCGGCGGCCTCGCGGAGCCGGATGGCCGGGATGCCGGGAGCGGCCGTCTCCAGTGCGTCGGCGAGATCCACGGTGGTGCCGCGATCGATCATCTCGTCAGCGAAGGGCATGGGGCTCCTGGGGCGCTGTCCGTTCCATACGAGGAGAGTAGTCGGCGCAGGGGACAGCGCACCGGGGCGGCACCGTCGTAGGCTCACCGGGTTCTCAGCACCCTCGGGAGGCGCATATGCAGATCCTCGACGCGACCGCGGCGCACGCCTCGGGCATCACCGCGATCTACAACCACGCGGTGCAGCACACCACCGCCATCTGGAACGAGAGAACGGTGGACGCCCACGACCGTCTGGCCTGGATCGCGGACCGCCACGCTCACGGATTCCCCGTGCTGGTCGCGGACGACCGGGCGCGGGCGCAGGGCATCCGCGTGATGATCGCGGGGTTCGACGTGAGCAACGAGGGGTCGGTGCGCCTGCACGAGCGGCTGGGCTTCGAGCGCACCGGCGTGCTCCGCGAGGTGGGCACCAAGTTCAGCGTTTGGCTGGACCTGGCGTTCCTGCAGCTGATCCTCGAGCCGGGAGGGGCAGGTGGCCCGTCGGACGCAGTTCATGGGACGTCATCGGGAATCAGGACGGCTCCGGTGACGTTGCCCAGGGCATGACAACTCTGGGAATCATCGGCGCAGGACACATCGGCAGCCAGATCGCACGGGCCGCCCTGACGGCGGGCTACGACGTGGTCATCGCCAACTCGCGAGGACCGGAGACGCTCTCCGACCTCGTGGCGGAACTCGGTCCGAAGGCCCGCGCCGCGACGGCGGAGGAGGCCGGCGCGGCCGGTGACGTCGTGGTGGTGACGGTGCCGCTGCACGCTCTCGACAAGATCCCGGTCGCACCGCTCGCCGGCAAGATCGTGCTGGACACGAACAACTACTACTTCGAGCGCGACGGGCAGATCGACGCCCTGGACCAGGGCGAGACCACCACCTCACAGATGCTGCAGGAGCACCTGCCCACCTCGAAGGTCGTCAAAGCGTTCAACCACATCCAGTCTGCAGACATCACGACGGACACCGCCCCCGCGGGCACGCCCGGACGGCGCGCGCTCGCCCTCTCGAGCGACCACGCCGAGGCGGCGGAGTTCGTGGAGGCGTTCTACGACGAGCTCGGCTTCGACGCGGTCGCCGTGAGCCCGCTGCGGGACTCCTGGCGGGTGGAGCGCGACCGTCCCGCCTACGTGGTCCGGCAGACGGCCGCCGAGCTGCGCGAGAACCTCGCCAAGGCGCACCGCCTGCCCTGAGCGCTGTTCAGCTCTGAGCCGGACGTAGCACCGGTCGCCATCTTTCCTCTCGGTCTGTGGGGGAGCCGGGGACGCGGCGACCGCCCCGTGGCGGTTCAGCCCTGCAGCTGCATCGTGGTGATGCAGGTGGGGGAGTCCGCGGAGGTGCTCAGCGACGCCGTCGACACCGCGCCGTCGAGGGAGATGGTGAGGGTCAGCTCCCGATCCCGCGGCAGCCAGAGGCCGAGGAAGCCATTAGGGGCGGTGGTGCGTAACTCGTCGAGCATGACTGCCCCATCGGTCCCCGTGAGCAGGACCCCGACCTCCGTGCTGAGCAGTTCACCGGTGCAGTGGGAGAGCTCGTGATGGAAGCACTCGTGCGTCGTGTCCACGAAGGGGGCGACGGCCACATAGGACTTCCCGGCGGGCAGCAGGAGGGCGGTCTCGCTGCCGGCGTCGTCCTCGAGCGCGAGGCGGTCGGGGAGCACTGTGGCCTGGATCAGGTGCGAGCGCTGGTCGAGGGGCAGGGCCTCGAGGCTGTCGATGATCTCGCGGGCGTCACGGCCGGCGAGCCCGTCCGTGCTCAGCAGGGTCTCCGAGGGGCGCGGACCGAAGCTCGATGCTCCACCGCAGCCGGCGAGACCCAGAGAGGTCAGCACGACGCCGCCGAGCAGGGCTCGACGCGAGACGGCGGGGGCGCTCGGCACGGGGGTTCCTCTCTGGATGACCACAAGTCCCAGTACGGTACCCCGCTGGAGCGTCTCCCCTCGAAGCTTCCCGTCCCGTGGGCAGGATCTGTCCTCGACGCCTCGGTGTCAGTCGCGCGGCAGGCGGTGGCGACCCGTCGCTGCATACAGCAGCGACATCACGGCCAGGAAGCCGAGGCCGACGAGCAGCGCCGTGTGGTACTCGCTGTGCCAGATCATGATGCCGAAGGTGAAGACGATGAACGCGATCGCGAAGAACTGCCCGTAGGGCCAGAAGGGCACCGGGAACGCCAGCGCGTCGCGCTCGGAGCGCGACAAGCCGCGGCGCGAGGCGACCTGCGCGAGCAGGATCATCAGCCACACGAAGATCGTCGCGAAGGTCGCGAGTGAGGCGACGATCGTGAACACCGCCTCGGGCAGCGCAGCATTGAGGATCACGCCGATCACCAGCACGCCCAGCATCGCGATCGTGGTGACCACAGGGACACCCTTGAGGGTGCGGGAGAACGCCTGCGGGGCGAGCTTCTGCCGGGCCATCCCAGCCACCACCCGGCCAGCGCCGAAGAGGTCCGCATTGATCGCCGAGAGCGCCGCAGTGATCACCACGAGGTTCAGCAGCGCCGCCGCCCAGTTCACGCCGAGGGTGTCGAAGATCTGCACGAACGGCGACTCCTCGCCGGTGATCGTGCGCCAGGGGTTGAGCAGCAGGATCACGCCGATCGCGAGCACGTAGAACAGCAGGATCCGCACGGGCACGGTATTCACCGCTTTCGGGATCGCGGTGCCGGGATCCTCCGCCTCGGTGCCGGCCACGCCGATGATCTCGGTGCCGCCGAAGGCGAAGAGCACCAGGATGAAGGCGCTGATCATGCCGCCTGCGCCGTTCGGGAAGAAGCCTCCGTCGGCCGTGAGGTTCGCGAGCGGATTCCCGCCGCCCGCGGAGCCCAGGCCGAACACCAGGATCGCCGCGCCGCCCACGATCATCCCGATCACGGCGGTGACCTTGATGAGCGTGAACACGAACTCGAGCTCCCCGAACCAGCGCACGCTCGCCAGGTTCGCGGCGCCCACAATCAGCAGCGTGAGCGCCACCCAGATCCACTGCGCGGTGTCCGGGAACCAGAATCGCATGTAGATCGCGATCGCGGTGAGATCCGCGAGGCACACGATGAGCATCTCGAAGGCGAACATCCAGCCGGTGATGTAGCCGGCCCAGGGTCCCAGGAAGCGGCGGGTGTACTCGGCGAAGGAGCCGGAGATCGGCATCCGCACGGCCATCTCGCCGAGCGCGCGGAGCATGAAGTACACGACGGCCCCGCCGAGCAGGTAGACCAGCAGCACGGAGGGGCCGGCGGCCTGGATCGCGCCGGCTGAGCCGTAGAACAGCCCCGTCCCGATCGCGGAGCCGAGCGCGATGAAGTGGATGTGTCGCGCCTTCAGGCCCGGACGGCGCCGGGTCGCGGCGGGGGAGGGGGCGGGCTGCGTGGTCGTGCTCATCGAGGGGATTGCTCCGGGGAGGGGGAGGGAAACACTTCTTGTGCTTCTGACACGGTACGGCGGTGAGGCGGTGTGGCGGTACGTGTGTCCGGCCACGTCCGTCGTTCGCTCTGGACAGGAGGGGCCGCCAGAGATCCCCGAGCCGGAGGGCCACCAGAGTTCTGTCTGTGGTGAGTGTTGAACGGCCTATGGGCGTTCACAGCTCACAGGAGACAGAGCTGTGGTGGCGGACGAGGTGGCGTGCGGTCACCGCGGCCCAGGAAGCTGCGGCGAGAGCGCGGACCTGTGGTTGAATATCATTCATGGATATATCGTTGAGTGATGTATGGGCCGCGGTGGTAGAGCGTGGCGCGTAGATCCGGCTTTGACACCGGTGAGCTCGCCGATGCCGCGATGCATGTGCTGCTCGCTCTGGTCAGCCCGCGGCATGGGTACGCGGTGACGCAGTTCCTCGAGGAGCGAAGCGGCGGCGAGATCGCGTTGGGGCCCGCCTCGCTCTATACGACGCTCAAGAAGCTCAGTGCGGCGGGCTTCATCGAGGAGCTCGACGGCGAGGACTCCCGCCGCACCTACCAGCTCACCCCCGTCGGCCGCGACGTGCTGGCCCGCAACATCGAACGCCGCCGCAGCCTGCTGGCGATGGCAGACCAGATCATGGAGGAAGCATGAGCACGAGCACCACGATGGGCGCCGGGCTGGCGTTCGAGCCGGAGAAGGACCTCGCGACATTCGCCGAGATGGCCGCCCGAGGAAAGCACCTCACGGGCGTTGCACGACTCGGCCACGGGTGGAGGTTCGTCGAGGGAACGCCCGAGGATGCCGTCTTCGACCTCGCCTACGAACATGCTCCTGCGGCCGACTATCTCGACTACTTCCGTGCGGCGGGGTGGGCGCATGTCCTGACCGTGGGAGACGTCCACATCTTCAAGGCCGCACCCGGCACCCCGCCGGTCCACACGGGCTCGGAGACCCGGCGCGAGGAGATGCTGCGGGAGCGGAACCGCTTCCTGGGCTTCTCGCTTCTCGCCGTTCTGCTCTTCCTCGGGGTGGGTCTGGGCATCAGGCACCTCGACGGGAACGTCTGGCTGGAGCTGGTGCTCCTCTTCGTGGCCTTCCTCCCCGTCGTCTACACCGTGCTGCCCCTGGCGGGGTACTGGTACCGGAGCGCCACGCTGCCCAGGGGGCGGTGAGCGCCACCAGATTTCTGTCTGAGGTGAGCGTTGAACGGTCTATGGGCGTTCAAGGCCTACAGGAGACAGAGTTGTGGTGGCCGACGAGGTGGCGCGAGCGGCAGTTGGCTGGCAGCTGGCAGGCTGGTGGTGCGGGCGGCGTCAGCTGCCGAAGCGCACGAAGGTGCGGCCCGGCATCGCCTCGCCGAACTGCGAGAAGCCCAGCGATTCATAGAAGGCCTTCTGCCCGGCCTCCTCGTCGGTGATCAGCACGTGCTGGCGCACGGCGGTGAACGGCGCGAAGGCCTCGCGCACCAGATCGCCGCCGAGCCCCTGCCGTCGGGCGTCGGGATGGACGAGCACGTCCTGGAGGTAGCAGATGGTGGCGCCGTCGCCGACGACTCTCGCGAGCCCGACGAGCCGCCCTTCGGCGCGGGCGACCACCACGCGGAGGGAACCGCGCAGGCCCGCGATCAGCGCGTCGGGGTCATGCGTGTATGCGCTCCATCCCACCGCGTCGTAGAGAGCGACCGTCTCGGACAGAGCAGGAAGGTCGCCTTCGGCACAGGCGGCGAGCGTCACGGGGTGCATGGCTGCACGGTAGCCGTCACCGAGGCGTGGTGCTCCGCGACCACGGTCACGTCGACCGCCGACTGAGTCGCGTCTCCTGCGATCATCGGGTGATGGATACGCACCCTGAACGGCTCGCCCGCGGCGAGTGGTATCTCGACGGCCCTCAGCTGCAGGCCCGGCGCCGCGACTGCTGGAGACTGCTGGACACGTTCAACGCGGCGAGGGCTGACGAGGACGAGGTGCGGCGTGATGCCCTGATCGCGATGCTGGGCGCGGTGGGGGAGGGTGCCATCGTGGTCCCGCGCTTCCAGTGCACCTATGGCACCAACATCCGGCTGGGGGCGTCGGCCTTCGTGAACGCGAACGCCTTCTTCATGGACGACGCCCCCATTCTCATCGGAGCGAACGTCCGGCTCGGTCCCGGGGCGCAGCTGATGACGGCGCTGCATCCGGTGGAGGATCACGGGCGCCGGCGCGAGGGCTGGGAGCAGGCGCTTCCGATCTCCATCGGGGAGAACACCTGGCTGGGCGCCTCGGTGACCGTGGGTGCCGGCGTCACCATCGGCCGCAACAGCGTGATCGGCGCGGGGAGCGTCGTGCTGCGCGACATTCCCGACCACGTCGTCGCCGTGGGCACCCCGGCGACGGTGATCAGGCAGCTGCCGGTCGAGGAGGACGCCGTCTGACGTCGGTCTCCATCCGGCGGAGAGCCTGCGCTGCGGGGCGCGCGTGCCGACGGGCGCGCGGGCGGCGAGGGCCGCCCGTGTGATCAGCGCGTCGAAGGCGGCCCGCTCCCGTGGCATCCTCCGCCCGCGCACGTAGAGTGCTGATGATGCTCACTTCTCCGGATCCCGCCCCGACCTCGCCCCGTGTGCACGCGGAGGCGACGCGACGCCGCACCTTCGCGGTGATCTCGCACCCGGATGCGGGCAAGTCGACCCTCACCGAGGCGCTGGCGCTGCACGCCCGCGTCGTGGATGAGGCCGGCGCGACCCATGGCAAGGCGAACCGCGCGGCGAGCCTCTCCGACTGGGGCGAGGTCGAGCGCGAGCGAGGCATCTCGATCACCTCGACCGCTCTGCGCTTCGACTACCACGACGTCGTCTTCAACCTGCTGGACACCCCCGGGCACTCGGACTTCTCCGAGGACACCTACCGGGTGCTGACCGCGGTGGACTTCGCCGTCATGCTCGTCGATGCCGGCAAGGGCATGGAGACCCAGACCCGCAAGCTCTTCGACGCCTGTCGGCGACTCGGGCTCCCCGTCGTGACCGTGATCAACAAGTGGGACCGCCCGGGGCTCGAGGCCCTCGAGCTCTTCGACGACATCGAGCAGGCCACGGGCCGCACGCCGGTCGCTGTGAACTGGCCGGTGGGATACGCCGGGGAGTTCCGCGGCCTGCTGGAGCCCGGGGCGTCGAGCTACCTGCGGCACGAGGTGGTCGCCTCCGGCGCGCGCCTGGTCCGCGAGGAGATCGTCGACGGTGCCACCGACAGCGGGCTGAGCGAGGAGCTCTGGCGCGACGCGATCGAGGGCGCCGGGGTCGCGGCCGAGCTCAACGGGACGTTCGAGGCCCAGCCGTTCCTCGACGGCGAGCAGACCCCCGTGCTGTTCACCGCCGCCGCAGGGAACATCGGCGTGCGATACCTGATGGACTTCCTCCTCGATCACGCGCCCGCACCCCGCCCGCGGCCGGACGAGGCGGGGGCGCCCCGGCCGCTCGAGGCCGAGTTCTCCGGCTACGTGTTCAAGATCCAGGCGGGGATGAACCCCGCCCACCGTGACCAGGTCGCCTACGTCCGGGTCAACTCCGGCGTGTTCAGCCGAGGCATGGAGCTGCATCACGCGCAGTCCGGCCGCCCGGTGTCCTCCAAGTACGCCCATCACCTCGTCGGGCGGAGCCGGGCCACCGTCGACGAATCCTGGCCCGGCGATGTCGTCGGCTTCGTCAACACCACCGGTCTGCACGTCGGGGACACCCTCCATGAGGGCGGACGCGTCGTCTTCCCCGGCATGCCCCGCTTCGATCCGGAGCGCTTCCGCGTCGCCCGATCCCTGGACACCGCCCGCCATAAGCGCTTCACCAAGGGCCTCGCCCAGCTCGAGGAAGAGGGCGCCATCCAGCTGCTCCGGGACGCGAACGGCAGCCCCGGCGGGCCTGTGCTCGCAGCTGTCGGCGAGCTGCAGTTCGAGGTCGCCTACGAGCGGATGCGCCGTGAGTTCGGGGTGGAGATCGCGCTCGATCCCCCGATGCCGTATGTCCTGTCGCGCTCCTTCGCACGCTCCGAGGTCTCTCGGATCGCGTCGATCAGCGGTGTCGAGGTGCTCTTCCGGCCCAGCGGCGAGCCCGTCGCGCTCTTCCCGGACCGCTGGCGGCTCTCTCGGGTGCAGGAGAACTATCCGGACGTCTTTCCGGATCAGACCTCACGCGTCTGACGTCGGCGATGATCGGCGACGACGTTCCACGCTGTGAGAAGCAGTCCGCAGGCGCGGAGAGCGAGCCCACCAGTCCACTCCGCAGCGGTGGCGGGGGGCCGATCGACGCGAGACATGGGGAGCAGATGAGCATGGCAGGTCAGAACGAGGATCAGGCTGTTCAGAGGGGCGTCGAGCAGCGCGCGCTGGACGGGATGTACGCACACCTCGATGCCGATCTGGAGGCCCGGGAAACGGCGCGGGACCGTGTGCTGGCCGCACCGGTGGAAGGCCCCGCGGGCACTCATGCGCGAGACCTCGAATTCCATCGGCTGCAGGACAGGATCGGTCAGCTGCGCGCCGCAGAGCAGGGCCTGTGCTTCGGCCGCATCGACCGGGCAGAGGGCGGCAGGGGCCTGCACATCGGACGGATCGGGATGCGCACGGACTCCGGGGAGATCCTCCTGGTGGACTGGCGCGCGGAGGCGGCGCGACCCTTCTATGCGGCGACGATGGCCCACCCGATGGGCGTGCGGAAGCGGCGCCACCTGCGGGTGCAGCAGCGCCAGGTCGTGGACCTCAGCGATGAGATCCTCGACGGCAGCACGCCGCTCCCGCAGGACGTCGTGGGCGATGGTCCGCTCGTCGCCGCCCTCGGCGGGGCACGCACCGGGCGGATGCGCGAAGCGGCCTCGACCCTCCAGGCGGAGCAGGACCAGATCGTCCGCTCACCGCACCGCGGGATCATGGTCGTCGACGGCGGCCCGGGGACGGGGAAGACGATCGTGGCCCTCCACCGCGCCGCCTATGTGCTCTATGCGTGGCCGTCGGTCGCCGGCCACGGAGTGCTCGTGCACGGACCGAACCAGCGGTTCCTGACCTACATCTCCGACGTGCTGCCCTCGCTCGGCGAGAACGACGTGCAGCTGTCGACCCTTTCCGACCTCGTGCAGGCGGACGCGCAGCGCACCGAGCCCGATCACCTGGCACGCCTCAAGGGCCGCGCCGAACTCGCGGACGCCCTGGCGACGTGGGTGCGCGACCGCGAGCCGCACGGTGTGCCGCTCGAGCTGCGCACCGCGCACGACGCTCTGGTCCTGGACCCCGGCGTGGTCGACGCGGCACGACGCTTCGCGCTGCAGGGCGGAATCGGCCACAATCCCGCGCGCGAGCTGTTCACCGAGGCCATCGTCGAGGACCTGGTCCACGAGCTGGAGGCACGGGCGACGCAGGAGGATGCCGATTTCGAGCACGAGGCCGAGGCGCTGCTCGGCATCAGCTTCGACCGTCTGGCCGCGAAGGACCTCGGGGGCTCCGGGGCGGGCGGCGCGAGCAGTTCGGCCTCAGTCATCGACATCGACTGGGATGCGATCCGTGACGAGCTGCTCGAGGATCCCAGCATCGACCGCGCCGTGGAGCGGATCTGGCCGCAGCTGACGGCCGAGCACGTCATCCGCGGCGTGCTCAGTGACCCCTCCGCCCTCGCGGCGGTGCTGCCGGAAGCGACGGCCGAGGAGCTCGCGCTGATTGTGGACGGTTCCCACGGCGCGTGGACCGACGCTGATCTCGCGCTGCTCGACGAGGCGCGAGCACTCGTGGACGGGCCGCCCGGCGAGACGTTCGGCCACGTGGTCGTCGACGAGGCCCAGCAGCTCTCCCCGATGCACTGGAGGGTGCTGATGCGCCGCTGCCCGGCACGCTCCATGACGGTGGTGGGCGACCTCGCCCAGGCAGGCCCGACCACGACGGTGCGGACCTGGGCCGACGCCCTGGAGCCGTTCGTCCAGGACCGGTTCGTCCACCACACCCTCACGGTCAACTACCGCACCACGGCGGAGATCCTGGAGACTACGCGGCCGCTGCTGGCGAGGATCGCTCCGGACCAGCAGCTGTCCCGCTCCCTCCGCCACGGCGAGCCGCCGCGGACCGTCACCGCGGGGCACGGCGACGTCGAGGCCGCGCTCCGCTCCCTGATCGGCGAGCTCGCTGCGGCGCGCCCAGGGGAGCTGATCGGCGTCGTCGCGACTGCTGCCGAAGCGCCGGCTCTCGAGAAGGCGCTGGAGTCGACGGGGGTCACGGTGCTCGGCGCGCCGGAAGCCCGTGGCCTCGAGTTCGACACCGTGCTCATCGTCGACCCGGCAGCGATGGAGAACGCCGGGGACGCGGGTCTGCGCGACCTGTACGTCGCGCAGACCCGCGCCACCCAGCGCCTGATCACGCTCGTGCCGTGACCCGTGTCGTCAGAGTGCGTAGGCGTACTGCTCGATGAACCGCGGGGTCGTGCCGAGCTCGCGGGCGGCGTGGTTCGCCCAGGAGGGGTCCCGGAGCATCTCGCGGCCCACGAAGACGGCGTCGGCCTGGCCGGAGCTCAGCAGCTCCTCCGCCTGCTCGGCATGCTTCACGCGGCCGACGGCGGCGACAGCGACCGTGGTGTCGCGGTGCAGCATCGCCGCATAGCGCGTCTGGTAGTCCACGTCGTGGGGGATCGGCACCACGTCGTTCCCGCCCGACGAGGCGTCGACCAGGTCCACCCCGTGCTCGCCCGCCCAGGCGACCAGCTGCGCTGACTGCTCGTAGGTCCAGCTCTCGCGAGCATCCTCGGGGTTCTCCTCGATCCAGTCGGTGGTCGAGATGCGCATCATCACCGGGAGGTCCTGCGGCCACACGCCGCGGACGGCGTCGACCACTTCGAGCACCAGCCGCGCACGACCGGCGAGGTCGCCGCCGTACTCGTCGGTGCGGCGGTTGGTCAGCGGCGAGAGGAAGGAGTGCAGCAGGTAGCCGTGCGCGGCGTGGATCTCCGCGACCTGGAAGCCGGCCTCGAGCGCGCGGCGTGCGGCGTCGCCGAAGGAGCGGACGACCGCGGCGATGTCCTCGCGGCTCATCTCGTGGGGCACCGGGCCGCCCGGGAAGGCGACGGGGCTCGCGCCGTAGGGCATCCAGCCGAGCTCGTCGGTGCCGAGCCAGGCCCCGCCCTCCCAGGGTCGGCCGGTCGAGGCCTTGCGGCCGGCGTGCGCGAGCTGGATGCCTGCGACCGCGCCCTGTGCGCGGATCGCGGCGGCGATGCGTGCGAAGTCCGGGATCTGCGCGTCCTCCCACAGGCCGAGGTCGAAGGGGCTGATGCGTCCCTCGGGGGCCACGCCCGTCGCCTCGAGGATCACCATGCCCGCGCCGCCGGCCGCGCGGGCCGAGTAGTGGGCGAGGTGGAAATCGGTGGGCCGGCCGGCCGATCCGGGCTCGGCCGCCGCGCTGTAGGTGCACATGGGAGACATCCATGCGCGGTTCGGGATCTCGAGGCCGCGGAGCTGGAGCGGGGTGAACAGGGTCGTCACGGGAGGAGCCTCCGGAGGGGTCGACGCTAAGTACGAAGGATGCCGTACTACGAGGACGATAGTACTCTCGGGGGACCCCGCGAGAAGAGACCAGGAGGAGACGGTGCGCACACTGCCCCACCCCGATGCGCAGGAGATCGCCCTGGACCAGGTGCTCTCCGCGCTCGCGGACCCGATCCGCCGCACGATCGTCCGCCAGCTCGCCGGTGGCCACGACGACCAGGCGTGCATCGCCTTCGACCTCCCCGTCTCCAAGTCGACCTCCACCCATCACTTCAGGGTGCTGCGCGAGGCCGGGGTCATCTCCCAGCGCTACCGCGGCACCGCGATCCTGAACTGCCTGCGCGACGAGGACCTCGAGTCCCGGTTCCCCGGCCTGCTGGGTGCGGTGCTCGCGGCGGAGCCTGCGCGACCGGCGGCGCCGTCGGGCGACTCCTGACGCCGAGCCGACCCAGCCGGCCCGGCCTCGCCGAGAGTCGGGCGCGGGGCGCGGATCCGGGCGAGCGCCCCGAGCAGCAGCGCGAGCGCCGCGACGCCGCTGAGCGGTGAGGCGCCCGCGACGAGCAGCAGCCCCAGCCCGGCGAGGCCCAGCGCGATCGCCTGCCCGGTGCGGCGGAGCTCGCCCGTCGGCCGCACCGCACGTACCCGCTCGAGCGGGCCGAAGAGCCGGGCCGCCGTCGCCGTGAGCACGATCGAGGCGAGCAGCCACTGCGGCCGGTCCAGCCACCACTGGAGGCTCGAGGGCTCCGGCAGGGTGAGCGCGCCCCAGTGCGCGAGGAGCAGCGTCCCGCCCGCGAGGAGCAGCAGCGCCGAGAGGTTCCACAGGTAGAAGGTCATCGTGCGGGCGGTGACGAAGCCGGTCACGGCCGCGATGTGCGGACGCTCCGCGAGCTCGCGGAGCCGGGGCCGCAGCAGGGAGAGCGCAAGGGTCTGCGCCGCGCCGAGCACCAGCAGGGCGGTGGTGGGCGGGTTCAGGTGCGCGATGAGGTCGGGGGACCAGAGCCCGCTCGCGAAGGCGGCGAGCAGAGCGGTCACGGCCGCTCCCGCGCCCAGCAGCCGGGCGCGGCGGGAGAGGGCCTCGATGCGCCCGTCGGCCAGCAGGAAGCCCGCCTGCTGGAGCGCGAGCCAGACGAAGGCGAGGTTCGCGTACCCGACCGCGTCGATCCCCGTCTCCGCGCGCAGCACGTCCACGATCACCGCGCCGCCGGCCAGGGCGAGCAGCGAGGGCCAGGGCGCCCGCTCATGCGCCCGCAGCAGCGCCGGCAGCAGCGCCTGGACGCCGAGAAACACCGCGAGGAACCACAGCGGCTCGCGCCAGCGCAGCCCCGCCTCGCCGAGCAGCTCGTCGGGGACGCCGAGGGCGGGCAGTGCGGCGAGGGCCAGAGCGACCGCGGCGATCGGGGCGAGGGCCGGCAGCAGCAGGCGATGCACGCGGGCCGTGACGAAGTCCGTCGCGGAGCCTCCGCGCTCCCGCAGCCGGCGGTGCGCGATGGCGCCGGCGAAGCCGCTGACCACGAAGAACAGCGGCATCACCTGCAGCAGCCAGGTCAGCGGCGGATACCAGGCCGCACCGCGGGTCGCGTACTCGAGCACCGGCCCGGCCGCGCCGGCGGTGACCGCGACCTGGAGCCCGTGGACGAGCATCACGGCCAGCACGCACAGCGCGCGGACCAGGTCGATGCCGCGATCGCGGTGCGAGGGGGCAGGGGTGCGGGCGGGGACGTGCGCGCGGCGCGGGGGCGCGAGATCGATGACGGCCATGGGGCTCCTCCTCGGGTGATGCCGAGGACGCTATGGACGAGGTGCCCCCTGCCGCGTCGCGCGCAGGTGCCGGCAGGGGTGGTCCCTCCGAGCGATCAGCTCAGCGGCGAGACCGGCGCCGCCCCAGCCGTCGGATGACGACCCGTCGGGAGGTGTTCCACGATTCGATGCTGGCTAGAGTCTCCGCCATGGATCTCTCTGCATTCGCCGCCCTGACCCCTGGACCCGCCTCCAACCCGCAGGGTGGCACGCTCACCCTCAGCGTCCACGAGCTCGGTGTCCTCCGAGTGCACTCCGGTCGCCTCGAGGTCGCTGATCCGTTCACCCGTCTGGGAGAGGGCCGGGTGATCGAGGTGTCCCCGGGCGCGTATCCGGTCAGTGTCACGGTGGCCGATGTCTCCGATGCCCAGGACGGCAGCCACCTGCGCGAGGCCTATCTCAGCGTGGTGCTGGCCGACGGTGCGGAGAGGAGCCGCGAGCTGGTCGACGACGCCGAGGTGTTCGTCGATTCCGGTGCCGTCTCCTTCGCCGACCGGGACTCCGTGGAGCGCCTCCTGCCGAAGGATGCCGAGGACCTCGAGGAGCTCTTCGACTCCGGCCGACCGGACAGCTGGTTCACTCTCATGGACGATCCCGAGCATCTGCTGGACGGCACGGCGAACATCATCCTTCCGGGCGCCCAGCACGGGGAGAACGTCATCCTGAGCCATTCCGGATGGGGCGATGGCGTCTACCCCGTCATCCGAGGGCTCGACGAGCGGGGAGGAACGGTCGCCCTCCACATCGATCTCGGCGTGGTGGGCCCCGTGAGGGAACGTCCCGACAGCTCCGAGACGCCGCAGCCTGCAGGTCCGCTGACGGCTCATCTGCTGCTGGACCATCACCCGGCTCACCTCGGCGAGGTGCTGGAGGCCGTCCTGCCCCATCGCGCCCGCGAGCTCACCCGGACGGGGAGCACTGCGGCCGTCTTCGAGACCGCGCACGATGTCATGATGCACATGGGAGTCGCGGGCCGGATCGAGGACCCGGCCCTGCTCCGCGACGCTGCCTGCTCCGACGACAGCGCTGACCTGGTCGAGCGGATCGCTGCACATCGAGGAGCCCTCTCCATCGGCCCGCATTCCGGGGATGATCCGCTGAGCGCGGTCCTCAGCTTCGTCGTCATGCTCGCCGAGGTGCCCCTCCCCATCGCCGTCTGGATCCCGGCGCAGCGCCTCGTGCTCACTCCCGAGCAGTTCATCAGGGATCTCGAGGCGAATGTTCCCCTGGCCTTCCGCGTCCGGCCCGTGGAGGAGGCGGAGACTCCGACGGTCATCACGCGGGGCTTCGCCGCTCTGGGAGGCCGCGAGGTCATCTACTCGGACCCCGGCATGTCGATCACCCGGATGGCCAAGCGTCTCGGGGCGATCGTCGGAGATCTGCGGACGAAGCGGATCGGCGATGTGCCGCAGGCGGGTGCCGAGGCGCGGTTCCTGATCACTGGGTACCAGCTCCAGCCCGCACAGATCCAGGTCGATGGCGCGGACGTGCTCGAGATGGTGGCCCAGAACGGGAGGACGCGAGGGCTCTCCGGCCGGAAGAAGTGACGGCGCCGCTCACCGGGCAGTCCCTCCGAGCGATCAGCTCAGCGGCGAGACCAGGCCGTTGTCATAGGCGAGGATCACCAGCTGCACCCGGTCGCGCACGCCGAGCTTGGTGAGCAGGCGCCCCACATGGGTCTTCACCGTGTGGTCGGAGATGAACAGCCCCTCACCGACCTCCTTGTTGGAGCGGCCCTCGGCGATGAGCATCAGGACCTCCCGCTCGCGGTCGGTGAGCTGGGCCAGGAGCGCCGCATCGCGCGGGGCGCGCGGCCGACGGGCGGCGAACTGCTCGATCATCCTCCGCGTGATCCCGGGCGAGAGCAGCGCGTCACCGGCGGCGACCACCCGCACCGCGTGGACCAGCTCCTCGGGTGTCGCGTCCTTGAGCAGGAAGCCGCTCGCCCCGGCCTGCAGGGCGTCGTGGACGTAGTCGTCGATGTCGAAGGTGGTGAGCATGAGGATCCGCGGCGGCGGGGAGGCGGGGAAGTCGGGTGCCCCGATGCGCCGCGTCGCCTCGATCCCGTCCATCTCCGGCATGCGCACGTCCATGAGCACCACGTCCGGGCGCAGCCGTGCCGCCTGCGCGACGGCCTCCCTGCCCGTGGTGGCCTGGCCGACCACGCGCACATCGGACTGGGCGTCGAGCAGGGCCGCGAAGCCCGCCCGCACCATGGCGGCGTCGTCGGCGAGCAGGACGGAGATCGTCATGCGGGCTCCTGGGGGTGATCGGTGAGCGGAAGGACTGCGGTGACGGTCCAGCCCCCGTCCGGGTCGGGCCCGTGCCGGAGGGTTCCTGCCAGCTGCGAGACGCGCTCCTGCATGCCGCGCAACCCGTTGCCGGAACCTCGAGGGGCGGAGGTCGCCGCGGCGGGGACCCTCTCATTGTGCACGCGGAGCATCACGGCGCCGGGTTCGAAGACCACCTGCAGGTCGATCGGTGCGCCGGGCGCGTGCCGCACCGCGTTGCTCAGCGCCTCCTGCGTCACGCGGTAGGCGGCCAGGTCCACGGAGGCGGGCACCGGCTCCGGCACCTCGTCCAGGTGCAGCTCCAGCTCCGCGCCCGCGCGGCGGAAGCCCTCCACCAGCTCGGGGATCTCGGCCACGCCCTGCAGCGGCGCGAGCGGCGGGGTGTGGTCCTCCGTGCGCAGCACCCCCAGCAGGCGGCGCATCTCCTCGAGGGAGCCGCGGGCGCTGCGGGCGATGTCGTCGAACTCCGCGGCGGCCTCGGGGGAGAGGTCCGGGATCCGGTAGCGGGCGGTGGAGGCCTGCACCTGGGTCAGGGCGGTGCTGTGCGCGACCACGTCGTGCAGCTCGCGGGCGATGCGGGTGCGCTCCTCGACCAGCAGCCGACGCGAGTGCTCCGCGGCGGAGACCTCTCGCTCGCGGTGCAGCTCCTCGCCCACGCGCAGCCTGCTGCCCAGAAGCACCGCCACCAGGGACGCCGCCGCGCTGAGCGAGGCTGCGACGATGAGATCCGTACCGGCCGCCTCCGCCCGCCCCAGCAGCGGTGCGCTCAGCAGCGGGCCAAGGTGCCCGATCGCGAGCGGTGCCGCTCCTGCCTTCCAGCCGTGCAGCGTGGTGATGACCAGCACGAACAATGTGAAGGCGATCATCGCGGGCACCGACCACGGCCACGGCCAGGACGAGGGTCCGTCGCCGAGAGACACCAGCGGCAGGATCCAGGCTGGGAGGCAGGCGAGGACGCTCGCGGTGCGAGGGCGGGGGACGGCCAGCAGGGGCGCGGCGACCAGTGCGGCGCCGAGTGGCAGGGCGAGCACGACGGGGGTGCCGTATCCGTTGGCGTGGATCGGCACCAGCACGCAGAACAGCGCCAGTGCGGCGACCCCCAGCACGATCATCACCGCGGTCCGTCGCCGGAGGAGTTCCGCGGGGGAGGGGGCGGCGGGAGCGATGCCGTCGGCGCCCGCAGAGGGAGCGGTCACGGCGGTCACGGAGCGTTTCACGGCTCGATGCTAGGACGGCGATACGCCGTGCGCATCGCTCGGAAGTACCGTTCCGCGGGGTGCGACCCCGACCTTCGGACGGTCCCTGGCCTCAGCTCTGCATCGAGCGCGGCGTCAGGGCGTCGCGAGGTCGAGCAGGGAGGCCTCGAGCCGCTCGCGGTCGCTGTCGTCGAGGATCGCGCCCCACAGCGGGGCGCTGATGCTCCCGTCGGACGCCGCGATCACCAGGCGCACCACGGCGGGATCGAGCCCGTCGGCATGGAGCTCCTCGCGCCACTGCGTCGCGTCCTGCTGGGCGAGCTCGGCGAGTCCCGGCTCGAACATGAGGTGGGAGGCCAGGGCGATGGAATCGCGCAGCCGGTGGACGTCGCCCGCGTCGGCGAAGCTCACACGGACGTAGGCGCGGGTGAGCCGGCCGGGGGAGGGGGGCTCCGTGGCCGCGCTCGCGTGGACCTGATCCCGGAACTGGGCCATGAGGTCGCTTGCCAGGGTGTGCAGGAGCGCCTCCTTGCTGGGGAAGTGGTAGAGCAGGCCCCCCTTGGAGATGCCCGCCTCGGCGGCGATCTCGGAGACCGGCACCGCCGTGCCCTTCCGGCCCACCAGGCGGATGGCGGTGTCGAGGATCAGTCGCCTGGTGTCCTCCGCGCTGCGCCCTGCTGTGCGTGCCATGGCTCCAGTCTCCCTGATCCTCGCCGCGCCCGCCTCAGCGGGCGGCGGAGGCGGTGGCCCGGGTGTCGGGGATGAGGGCGAAGGCGACGACCGCCGAGACCACCATGACCCCCGCGGCGATCAGCGTGGTCACCTGCATCGCGGAGACGAAGGCGTGCTCGGCGGCCGCGAGGGCGGCGGCGTGGTCGGCGAGGACGGCCGACGCCGAGGACAGCGAGTCCTGCGCCCTCGTCGCCGTCGCGCCGGTGACATCCGGGGGGAGCGTGAGGCCGGAGCGGTAGAGCACGGTCATGACGGATCCCAGCACGGCGATGCCGAGGGCCACGCCCAGCTCGTAGGCCGTCTCCGACACCGATGCGGCGGCCCCGGCCTTCGCCGGACGCACCGCGGAGACGACGGCGTCCACGCTGAGCGTCTCGGCGATCCCGATGCCGAGCCCCAGGGGGACGAGTGCGAGCAGCACCCAGCCCAGCTGTTCGCTGCTCTCGAGCACTGCGAGCAGGCCGAGCCCCGCCGCCCCCGTCAGCAGCGCGAGGGCGATCGCTCGGCCGCGGCCCAGTCGTGCGAGCAGGAATCCCACGAGCAGCACTGCCGCCATGGACGCGAGAGCGACGGGCAGCTGCGCGATGCCGGCCTGGAGCGGGCTGAGGTGGCGGGCCAGCTGCAGGTACTGGGAGAAGAAGAACAGCACGCCGCTGAGCGCGAAGACGGAGGTGAAGTTGACCAGCACCGCGCCGCTGAAGGCGGCGTTGCGGAACAGATCCACCTCGATCATGGGCGAGTCGACATGGCGCTGGCGGCGCACGAAGAGCACGCCCCCGAGGATCCCTGCGGCGATCGCGAGGAGGGTGCCGACGCCGGCGCTCCCGCCGGCGATCTGCTTGACGGTGAGGACGAACGGGATGATCGCCATCATCGACAGGGCGCTGGAGACGAGGTCGAAGCGTCCCGGCGAGGGGTTGCGGGACTCCGGCAGCAGCCACCCGCCGGCGATCAGCACCGCCGCGATGACGGGGAGGTTGATGAGGAACACCGAGCCCCACCAGAAGCTCTCCAGCAGCGCCCCGCCCACCACGGGGCCGAGGGCGATCCCGCTGGCCGCTGCGGCGGACCACAGCGCGATCGCCCGGGTCCGCTCGGCGGGGTCGGTGAAGATGCTGCGGATCAGCGACAGCGTCGAGGGCATGATCGTGGCCCCGGCGATCCCCAGCAGCAGCCGCGCGGCGATGAGCACCTCGGCCGACGGAGCGAACGCTGCGAGGACGGAGGCCGCCCCGAAGGCGGTCGCGCCGAGCAGCAGCAGCCGCTTGCGCCCGATGCGGTCCGCGAGGTTGCCCATCGTGACCAGCAGCCCTGCCAGGGCGAGGGAGTAGATGTCCCCGATCCACAGCACCTGGGTGGCCGTGGGGGAGAGATCCGCCGTGAGGGCGGGCACGGCGAGATAGAGCACCGTCGCGTCGATGGCGAGCAGCAGCACAGCCCCCACCAGGACGGCCAGGGCGGCCCAGCGGCGCCGGGGGCTCATCGTGTCGGTCATCGGTACTCCTCAGAACTGAACCGTCGCGTCGGTACAGTTTCAAGGTCGTCGTGAACGACGGTCAAGGCGGTGCGGCCCGCGCCACACTCCGTCCCGCACAGCCGAGCGTCCGAGGTACCCACCCGACGTCGAGCTCAGCTCCGCCCATCGGACGCGGACCCGGCGGCGTCGTCCGCCGAAAGTCGGTTCACCGGCCCCTGCGCTCCTTGCGATCCTGGCACCACCCGCAACGAGAGGAAGCAGACCATGACCGAGAGTTCGAGAAGGTTCATGACCATGGCGGCCATCGCCGGAGCGCTCATCGCGGGCGTGCTCGCCCTCGTGATGCTCCTCGGCGATCAGCCGCTCGTGGGTGCAGGTCTCGCGGTGATCGCGATCGCCTCGCTCGGCACGCTGCCCCTCGCACGCCGCGGCAATCGCGCCGGCAGCTGAGCGACGCCCGCCTCGGCGGAGAAGGTGCCCGCGCGGGGTGTCGAGCACGCCGGGAGCCCTCATGGCAACAGCCGGGCCCTCCTTGTCCTGGTCAGGCCCGACGGCGCATAGTGGAGCCATGAGCGAGCCGAATGCGACGACGCAGCCCACGATCCACCCGATCCCCGACGGGCTGGCCGAACGTGCCGCCCTCCTCGGCGGCCCGGGCGGTGCGCTCACCGACGAGCAGATCACCGGCTTCGTCGCCGAGCAGCTCGCCGAGCAGGATCTCGAGGGCAGGAGCGTCTGCCTGATCATCCCGGACGGCACCCGCTCCGTCCCGCTGCCGAAGGTGCTGCCCGCGATCCACGACGCGCTCTCCGGCCGCGCCAGCTCCGTCACGGTGCTCATCGCGCTGGGCACCCATGCCGCGATGGGCGAGGCGGCGATCGACACCCTGCTCGGCGCCACCGAGCGCGGGGCGAAGGCCACCTACCCCGAGTGGACCGTCCTCAACCACGCCTGGGACGACCCCACCCAGATCGCGGACCTCGGCGAGATCTCCGCCGAGCAGATCGCCGAGCTCACCGGCGGCCTGCTCACCGACATCCCGATGCGGGTGCAGATCAACAAGCTCGTGGTCGAGTCCGACGTCAACCTCATCGTCGGACCCGTCTTCCCGCACGAGGTGGTCGGCTTCTCCGGCGGCAACAAGTACTTCTTCCCCGGCTGCTCGGTGCACGACGTCATCGACATCTCCCACTGGGTGGGCGCGCTGATCACCGCCAGCCGCATCATCGGCACCCTCGGCATCACCCCCGTGCGCCAGCTGATCGACGCCGCGAGCGACCTGATCGACTCCACGAAGCTCGCCTTCACCATGGACGTCCTCTCCGGCGGCCAGGACCTCAACGCGATCGCCTTCGGCGACCCGCAGGCCGCCTGGGCCGCGATGGCGAAGATCTCCGCGCAGACCCACATCACCTACGTCGAGAAGCCCTACAAGCGGATCGTCGCCCTGGTGCCGGAGATGTACGACGACATGTGGACCGGTGCCAAGGGCTTCTACAAGTCCGAGCCCGTCTGCGCCGACGGCGGTGACGTGATCATCTACGCCCCCCACATCACCGAGGTCGCCGCGATGCACCCCGGCATCCGCGACATCGGCTATCACAACATCGAGTACTTCACCAAGCAGTGGGACCGGTTCAAGGACCACCCCTGGGGCGAGCTCGCCCACTCCACCCACGTGACGGGCCTGGGCACCTACGACCCCGAGACGGGGGAGGAGAAGCAGCGGGTCAACCGCTACTTCGCCACCTCGATCTCGAAGGAGGAGTGCGAGGTCTACAACGTGCTCCACATGGACCCCGCCTCCCTCGACATCGAGGCGCTGCGCAACGACCCCGACACCCTCGTCATCGACCACGCCGGCGAGGTGCTCTTCCGCCTCGCCTCCGAGCGCGATGGCGCGGCAGGGCAGGACAAGTGACCACCACCCACCAGCGCTCCGCCCCGTCGGCCCCCCGCTCGCTGTTCTCGCCCGGGCACCCCGGCTTCGAGGTCACCGCCATGACCCCGGACGCGCTCGAAGGTGAGGCGCTCGCGCTCGCCGACGCGGTCTCCGCCGAGCTCGCCGGCGTGCAGCGCCTCGGTGTCGCCTACTCCGGCGGCGTGGACTCCGCGACCCTGCTCGCCCTCGCCATCCGGGCGCTCGGCGCCGAGAACGTGGTCGCGCTGCTCGGCGTCTCCCCGTCCCTCGCCCGCCGCGAGCGACGCCTCGCCCACCAGGTCGCCGCGGTGATCGGGGCGGAAGTGGTCGAGGTCCACACCCACGAGGGCGAGAACCCCGAGTACCAGAAGAATGACGGCTCCCGCTGTTTCCACTGCAAGGACGAGCTGTTCACCCGCATCGGCGATGAGGTCGTGGAGGCGCAGCAGCTCGACGCGGTCGCCTATGGCGAGAACGCCGACGACGCCACCCGCCACGACCGCCCCGGCGCCGGCGCCGCCACCCGCCACCGGGTACTGCGCCCGCTGTCTGTCGTCGGCATGACGAAGCAGCAGGTCAGAGAGGTTGCGCGCGGCTTCTCGCTGCCGGTCGCGGACAAGCCCGCCGCGCCCTGCCTCGCCTCCCGGGTCCCCTTCGGCGAGGAGGTCACGCCCGAGAAGCTGCGCCAGATCGACGACCTCGAGGATGCGGTCTACGAGCAGGGCTTCAGTGACTGCCGGGTGCGCCACCACGGCGCCGTCGGCCGCATCGAGCTGCCCACCGGCGAGCTCGCCCGTGCCATGGAGCCGGGCATCCGCGCGGCCCTCGTGGCCGCCGGCAAGGAGACCGGCTTCCAGCACGTCACGATCGACCTCGACGGCATCCGCTCGGGCCTGTTCTCCCTCCAGATCGTGGGCAAGGGCGGGCGTGGCTGAGGCTGCTGCGGGCCCGCGCGACCCGGCGGCGGCCGACGGGCCAGCAGCGGCCGACGGGAAGATCGACGGCTTCCTCGACCTCGACCTCGACCGTGCCCGGCGCCGCGGGGCGCCCGAGGCGGTGCTGTGCGATGCCAAGAGCGTCCAGCAGGTCGCCGCGATCGCGGCGGAGTACGCGCGGCTGGACGCCGAGGGCCATGACGGGCTCGGGCCGGTGCTGTTCACCCGCGCCGATGCCGCGCGCGCCGAGGCGATCCTCGCCGCGCTGCCCGGGGCCTTCCATGACGCCGAGGCGCGGCTGCTGGCCTGGCCGTCCGCACCCCCGGAGCCGACGGGAGGCCTGGTCATCGTGGCCTGCGCCGGGACCAGCGACCTGCCGGTCGCCCGCGAGGCGGAGCTGACAGCCCGTTACCTCGGCCGCCCTACGCGGCTGATCGCCGACATCGGCATCGCGGGCTTGCATCGCCTGCAGTCGCGCCTGCCGGAGCTGCGCGAAGCGGCCTGCGTGGTCGTCGCCGCCGGCATGGACGGCGCGCTGCCCACGGTGGTCGCCGGGCAGATCAGTGCGCCCGTGGTCGCCCTGCCCACCTCCGTCGGCTACGGCGTCGCCAGCGGCGGGGTCACCGCCGCGCTCACCATGCTCTCGGCCTGCGCGCCCGGCATCGGCGTGGTCAACATCGACAACGGCTACGGTGCCGGACACCTCGCCGCCCAGATCGCGCGCTGGGCGCCGGCAGCGGGGGAGTGACGGGGAGGGTCCTGTCAGTGCCGCGCGGTCAGTGCCACTGCGCGAGCGACTCGGCGGTCTCCTGCACTGAGGAGGAGCCGGTGGCCACGGCGATCACCAGGTCATAGGCCCCGTCGTCCGGTGCCTCAAGTGCGATTCCGTTGATACCGTAGAACACCACGATCCCGAGCCACCCCAGCCGCTTGTTCCCATCGAGCAGCGAGTGGTTGCGGACCAGCGACTCCAGGAGCGCAGCGGCTTTCAGGTCGAGGGAGGGGTAGGCCTCTCGGCCCCAGAGGCTGGTCGCAGGGCGGTGGGCGGCTGACTCCAGCAGTCCGAGATCCCGCACCGGCCCTACTTTCAGGTCATCGATGAGGGAGAGCAGATCTTCCGTGCTGAGGAAGACGGTCACTGAGCGAGACGGTCGAGCAGGTCGGCGTACCGGGCCCGGCCCTGTGCGGAGAGCTCACCGACGAGCTGCTGGTGCCCTCGCCGGGCTGCAGCCTCGCGGATCGCGCGGACAGTCGCCTCCTGACGGCTGACCCCATCGTGTGCGGCCAGCTCGGCCAGGATCTGCTCATCAGCATCGGTCAGACGCAGTGTCATTGCCATGACCAAAATGGTATCACTGTGGTATCACCCTGGGCGAGGCTGTGGTGGTGTGGGACTCGACGGGGCGTCCGGCCCTTGCGTCACGTCACCATCCGATGGGTAAAGTAAGTGCATGGTGAGTACCGCGCCCGGGGCAGTCCGCCCTGCGCATCGCCCCTCTGCACGCGAGGCGATGCTTGACGCCGTCGAGGCGCACCTCGGCGCCGGTGGCACCCTGACCCTGGACTCCGCCGCCCGCGCCGCCGAGGTCAGCAAGCCCGGGCTGATGTACCACTTCGCCACCAAGGAGCGGCTGCTCACCGCCGTCCTGGACCGCATCACCGCCCGCTACGAGCGAGGGATGGTCGCGGCCCTGGACGCCTCAGTCTCGGGTGCTGCCGCCGGCGCCGTCGTCATCGATGACGTCATAGCTGACGACGTCTTCGCTGAGGCCTCTGCTGTTCAGCGCCATCTCGCCTATCTCGACTGGGCGGGTGAGGCGCAGCTCAGCCCTGCTGACCTGGTGATCTTCGCGGATCCGCGCCTCCGGGCCAGCCTCACCGAGCGCTGGCAGGAGCAGGTCGACCGCTGGCTCCACGTTCCCGCGGGAACGCCTGCGGGCCTGCGCCCGCGGCTGCTGGCCGTACGGCTGCTGGCCGACGGGCTCTGGTTCGACCGTGCCAGCGGACTGCTCGCGACATCCGCTGCGGAGGCTGTGAGCCTTCGTGCCCTCGCCGCTGCACTGCTGGACGGTGAGGCATGAGTGCCTGGGTGCTGCTGCTCGGGGCGATCTTCACCGAGGTGACCGCGACCCTCTCCCTCAAGGGCGCGCTGGATCATCCCGCGCTGTATGTGGTGGTCGTACTCGGCTACGCGGCCTCGTTCGTCTTCCTGGCGATGGTGCTGCGCCGCGGGATGGCCCTCGGTGTGGCGTACGGGATCTGGGCCGCGTGCGGCGTGGTGCTCACCGCGATCCTCTCCGCGTTTCTGTTCGGGGAGGCGTTCACCGCGCTGAAGGCCAGCGGCATCGTGCTGATCGCCGCCGGGGTCGCGTTCGTGGAGCTCGGCGCCCAGCGGGCCCGTCGTTCCGAGGCCATGACGTCAGCAGAGGCGGTCGTATGAGCTGGCTGCTGCTGTGCGGAGCGGTCGTCTCCGAGGTCGCCTCCACCCTCTCCCTCCGCATCGCCACCGGGGGCCGACGGGCCTGGTACCTCCCGGTGATCATCGGGTACGTCATCGCCTTCACGCTGCTCTCCGGCGCGCTGCAGGCGGGGATGCCGCTCGGGGTGGCCTACGGGGTGTGGGCCGCCGCGGGGATCGTGCTCACCGCCCTGCTCTCCCGGGTGCTGTTCCGCGAGGCGCTCACTCCGCTGATGCTCGCCGGGATGGGGCTGATCGCGGCCGGGGTGCTGCTGGTCGAGCTCGGCGGTGCGGGATGACGGGTTCCGAGATATCGGGTCCGGTGGCGGGGAGCCAGCTCCCGGGCCGTCAGCCCCGCACGCGACGGCGCCTCGCGGTCCCGGTCGCGATCATCGCCGTGACCGCGCTGCTGATCGCCGCGGTGCTCTGGCTCGCCCCGGGGGAGGGCGAGGACCGGAGCGCCACCGGCCCGTCGGCCGCAACGGAGGCGGACGCGGCAGTGTCTCTTCCGCACCCCTCCGAGGTGGCGCTGCCCGATCTCTCCACCGCGGAGTCCCGCGAGGCGGGCGATCTGCTGGCCGAGGGGCCGGTTGAGGCGCCTGTGGTGATGGTCGTCTTCACCGACTACCAGTGCCCTTACTGCGCCCGCTGGACCCACGAGACCCTGCCGGAGCTGCGAGAATATGTGGAGCGCGGAGAGCTCCGCATCGAATGGCGGGACGTGAACGTCTACGGAGAGAACTCCGAGCGCGCAGCCCGCGCCGCTCTCGCCGCGGCGATGCAGGGCGAGCATGCCGAATACCAGCAGGCCCTGTTCGACGACGGCGAGATCCGCTCCTCTGCCCAGCTCGACGAGGAGGCGCTGATCGCGCTCGCCGAGGAGCTGGGCCTGGACACCGGGCAGTTCACCGAGGACCTCCGCTCCGAGCAGGTTGCCCGCACCATCGCGGACCACGCCGCCCAGGGCATCGAGCTGGGCGCCGTGACCACCCCGTCGTTCGTCATCGGCGGCACCCCGAGCGTCGGCGCCCAGCCCACCGCGCACTTCCGGGCCGCCATCGATGACGCTCTCGAACAGGCGGGGGCCTGACATGGAGATCTCCCTCCTCGCGGCATTCCTCGGCGGCGCCCTCGCCCTGCTCAGCCCCTGCGGGGCGCTGCTGCTGCCCGGCTACTTCGCCTCCTCGCTGACCAGCCGCTCCGGGGTGCTGCTGCATGGCGCGGTGTTCTTCCTCGGTCTCGTGCTCACCCTGGTCCCGCTCGGCATCGGCGCCGGCATCGTGGGCACCCTGTTCGTGGCCCACCGCAGCACCCTGATCGCGGGCACCTCTCTGGTGCTGATCGTGCTCGGGGTGCTCCACCTGCTCGGCATCGGCGTGGATCCGGTGCGCTTCGTCCCGGGGCTGGGCCGCGCGCAGCAGGCCTCCGCCCGCGGGAGCGGACTGCCCCGCACCCTGCTGCTCGGCGCCGTGGGCGGGATCGCCGGATTCTGCGCCGGACCGATCCTCGGCGCGGTGCTCACCCTCGCGGTGGGGCAGGGGAGTGTGGTCCTCGCGGCCGTGCTGCTGGCCGTCTACGGGGCGGGGATGGTGGTGCCGCTGATGCTGCTCGCCACGCTCTGGCGGCGGCTCGGCGCTCGCTCCCGCGCCCTGCTGCGGGGCCGCGAGTTCACGGTCGCCGGCCGTCGCCTGCACACCACCACCGCCCTCACCGGAGTGCTGATCATCGCCGTCGGGATCCTGTTCTGGGCCACCAACGGACTGGTGACCATGCCTTCCCTGGTCCCCACCGGCATCCTCGCGCGCTGGCAGGAGAACCTTGCCCTGCTCAGCGGCACCGGGGTGCAGATCCTGCTGATCCTGCTCGCCGGCGCCCTGGCCCTGGCCCTGTGGTGGCGAGCGGAGCGACGCCGATGAGACGCCGCACCCTGCTGCTCGGCCTCCCGGTCGGCGCCCTCGCCGCCTGTGAGGCGAAGGCCCCGGAGCCCACCAGTGCGCCTAGGCCGTCCTCGCAGCCGCTGGTCGACCCCACGCCCGTCGTGCTGAACCGGCCCGCCGAGACGGTGGACCCCAGCACGCTCCGCCTCACCCTCGAGATGGACGTGATGATCGTGGTCGACCCCGGCTGGAACACCGCGCCCCAGGAGCTGGGCGGGATCTTCCTGGGCCTCGACGACAGCGGCGAGACGCTCCGCTTCACCGCCGTCGACGAGGACGGCACCGCCCTGTGGTCCGCGCAGCGACCCCACGGCCAGGCGGGCGTCGCCCTCTCCCGCACGGCGGAGGGGCGCGACATCGCCGTGCTCACCGCGCCGGCCCCCGACCAGGCGAGCGGACTCACCGCGACCTGCTACGACCTGTCCACCGCCGAGCGCCTATGGGGCCCGCTAGAGGTGCCCGGACCGCTGCACGGACCCGGGCTGCTGTGCGTCTCGCCCGCGGGGCGGCGCGCGGTGCTGTCCGCCGGGACCGGAGACGTGCTGCTGCGCGAGGAGGACCTCGAGGACGGGTCGCTGCTGGCCGAGCACCTCGGCACAGTGCTGCTCACCGAGGGCGACCAGCTGGTGGCGCGCAGCGGCGAGGAGCTCCCCGAGCGCTGGCGCCTGCCGCTGCCGGACGGCGCGGACCCGTCGGCCGCACAGATCCTCGGCCGGATCGAGACCACCACCGGTCTCGCCGTGCTCGGCGAAGGCCAGGGTGCCGGGATCCTGCTGGACCTCGCCGAAGGGCGGATCATCACCGACGGCGTGCGCGCCGCCGCCCACGACCACGGCCTGGACGTCACGGTCGTCGCCGACGGGAGCACGGTGCGGGGGCTGGATCGGGACGGCCAGGAGAGGTGGCGGCACCAGGACCCTGAGGACCTGGTCTTCCTCACCGCGGGGGAGCGGCTCGCCTACGCCCAGCGTCCCCAGGAGGGCACCCTGGTGGTGCTCGACACCTCCCAGGGCCTGCTGGTCAATCCCTTCGACGCCGACCGCACCGGCCCGCTCGCGGTGCCCGAGCTGTTCTCCGCCGCCGCCGCCACCTCCGTCTATGTCGAGCAGAAGCGGTATCTGGTGACCACGACCCTGGACCAGGCCTACGGCATGCGCAACTGAAAGGACAGCTCGGAGCCGAGCAGGGGGGCGGTCCCGGGAACCGCCCCACCGCCGCCCGGTTGCCGCGGGTTGCCCCTGGTCGGGGTAGCATCGACCGGCAAGGACAACGCGCATGTGCCCCGCTTCGAGCACGGTCGGGGCCAGGGCGCGCCGCAGCAGATGGGCAACGCCGAGCAGGCGAGGACGGAGCCGGCCAGGTGGCGGACAAGCGTGTGACGATCTACGACGTCGCGAAAACAGCAGGCGTCGCCCCGTCCACGGTATCGCGTGCCTTCTCGAGGCCCGGCCGGGTCAGCGCCGCCACCCACGCCACGGTGATGAACGCCGCCAAGGAGCTGGGCTATCGCACCAGCGCCCCCGCCGCCCAGGAGCGCGGTCACCGCCACCACCGCCTCGGCATCGAGGTCCCCGACCTCACCAACCCCTACTTCGCCGAGCTCGTCTCCGGGATGCAGGAGGCCGCCCACGAGCAGGAGTTCCTGCTGCTCCTGCTCGATACCGTGGAGGACGAGGCGCGTGAGCGCACCAGCCTCGAGAGCGCCGTGAACGTGGTCGACGGGATCGTGCTCGCCGGCACCCGCCTCTCCGACGCGACCCTCAATCACCTCACCAAGCGCATCCCCGTGGTGGTGCTGAACCGCCGCGTCGCCGGCCTGGACTCGGTCACCCCGGACTACGAGCACGGGATGGGCCAGGCCATGGCGCACCTCGCCGAGAACGGCACCCGCACCGTCACCTATGTCGCCGGCCCCGTGAACTCCTGGTCCGACGGAGAGCGCTGGCGGGCAGCCCGCGTCGCCGCGCGTCAGCACGGGCTGCAGGTGCAGCGCCACGGCCCCTTCGCCCCCACCACGACCGGCGGCGAGCAGGCCTTCGAGGAGCTGCGCGACTCCCTTCCCCACGCGGTGATCTGCTACAACGACCTGGTCGCCTTCGGCTTCCTGGTCTCCGCGCTGCGCGCGGGGATCAGGGTCCCCGGCCAGCTGTCGGTGATGGGGCATGACGACATCCAGCTCTCCCGCCTCGTCGGCGGTGGGCTCACCACTGTGGTCAGCCCCAAGCGGGCGCAGGGCCGCGCTGCGGTGGAGCGCCTGGTGCGCCGGATCGAGAATCCCTCGGCCCACCGCACCCCGGTCGAGGGCTCTCTGCCGGTGCGGCTGGTGCCGCGCGGCACCACGGGGCCCCGCGAAGCGGGCAGCTGAGGCTCCTGCGACCAGCGGCAACCGATGACAATGTCCAGCAGGACTTGCGCGGCCTTGCGAGGATGGCCGCATGAGCAACGACGCCTTCGTCCCGCACCCTGACAGACTCTTCCCCGCCGACCCCGCCGTGCGCGAGATCGCCCGCGGGCTCTACGAGCTCGCGAAGGACCAGCCGATCGTCTCGCCCCACGGCCATGTCGACCCTCGACTGCTCCTGGACAACGAGCCGTGGCGCGACCCGACCTCGCTGTTCATCACCCCTGACCACTACGTCAACCGCCTGATGCACGCCCGCGGCGTGGACCTCGCGGACCTCGGCGTGGGCCAGGGCCCGCTGGATGAGGCCGCCTCCCGCAAGGCCTGGAGCCTGCTGGCCGAGCACTGGCACGCCTACGCCGGCACTCCTTCCCGCTACTGGATGGAGCACGTCTTCTACGAGGTCTTCGGCCTCGAGACGGTGCTGAACCCGCGCACCGCCGAGGCGATGTACGACGAGATCGCCGAGAAGCTCACCCGTCCGGAGTTCCGTCCCCGCGCCCTGTTCGAGCAGTTCAAGATCACGGTCATGGCAACCACCGACGACCCCATCGACGACCTCGCCCCGCATGCCGCGCTCGCTGCGGATGAGGACTTCACCGGCCGGGTCATCCCCACCTTCCGCCCGGACAAGTACCTCGAGGCCGGCCGTCCCGACTTCCCGATCCTCACCGATGCTCTCGGTGAGGCGGCCGGGGTCGACGTCGCCACCTACGACGGCTACCACGAGGCGATGCGCACCCGCCGCCTCTACTTCCGCGACCACGGCGCAGTCTCCTCCGACCACGCCCACATCGACCCGGGCACCGCCCGCCTCAGCGATGAGGACGCCCGCCGCCTCTACGCCGCCGCCCGCGCCGGCGACATCGGCGCCGACGACGCCGTGGCCCTGCGCCGCCACCTGCTCGGAGACCAGGCCCGCCTGGCCGCCGATGACGGTCTGGTCATGACCATCCATCCGGCCGTGCTGCGCAACCACAGCGATGCGATGTTCGAGAAGTTCGGCGCGGACGTCGGCTTCGACATCCCGGTCGCGGTGGATTACGTCCACCATGTCCGCCCGATGCTCAACGATGTGGGTCACCACCCGAACTTCCGCGTCGTGCTGTTCACGATCGATGAGACGGTGCTCTCCCGCGAGATCGCTCCGCTGGCCGGCGTGTACCCCTCCGTGTTCGCCGGTGCGCCGTGGTGGTTCATCGACTCGCCCGACGCGATCCTCCGCTACCGCCGCTCCGTCTCCGAGACCCTCGGCTACTCGCGGACCAGCGGCTTCATCGACGACACCCGCGCGTTCTGCTCGATCCCGGCACGGCATGACATGTCCCGCCGCCTCGATGCGACGCACCTCGCAGGGTTGGTCGCCGAGCACCGGATGCGTCTCGAGGACGCTCAGGAGCTCGTGGCCACCCTGCCCGATCAGCAGCCGCGCGAGGTCTTCCGCCTCGGCGCTGCAGGAGAGAAGAACTGATGAGCACTCCCAGCCCCTCGGACGTGGGCCGTCTGGTCCATCTCGGCATCGGCAATTTCGCCCGCTCCCACACCCTGTTCAGCACCGACGTGGCCGGTGGCTGGTCCGTGGTGGCCTTCACCGGCCGCTCGGCCACCATGGCTGACGCGCTGAACGCCCAGGGCGGCAGGTACGGCCTGATCGTCCGCGGCCCGGAGCAGGATGAGGTCAGCATCGTCGACGTCATCGACGAGGTGTTCCCCGCCTCCGACGTCGATGCCCTGGTGCGCCTGCTCGCCGACCCCTTCACCGCGGTGGTCACCCTGACCATCACCGAGAAGGGCTACGCCGCCGGCAGTGATCCCGCGACCTCCGCCCCCGCCCGCATCGCGCTCGGCCTGAAGGCCCGCCGCGAGGCCGGAGTCACCGAGCCGATCGCCCTGGTCTCCTGCGACAACCTCACCGGCAACGGCGAGGTGCTGGGCCAGGCGGTCCTCGCCGAGCTCGACGAGGAGACCAAGGCCTGGTTCCCGGACCACGTCGATGTCATCTCCTCGATGGTCGACCGGATCACCCCCTCCGCCGACGACAACGCCTCCGAGACCGTGCGCGCCCAGACCGGCCTGGATGACAGCGTCCCGGTGGTCACCGAGCCCTTCACCGAGTGGGTCATCGAGGACCGCTTCCGCGGCCGTCGCCCCGAGTGGGAGAAGGCCGGCGTGCAGTTCACCGACGACATCGAGGTGCACGAGCTGCGCAAGCTGCGCCTGCTCAACGGTGCCCACACCCTGATGGCCTATGCCGGTCAGGTCGCGGGCGTGGAGCGCGTGGACGAGGCCATCTCGCACCGCGAGGTGCGGGCGCTGGTCGAGCAGCTGTGGGCCGAGGCCCGCTCGACCCTGCCGCTGCCGGATCACGAGCTCGACGCCTACACCTCTGCTCTCGAGGACCGCTTCCGCAACCCGCGTCTCGCGGACAACCTGATCCGCATCGCGGCAGACGGCTCCGTGAAGCTTCCCGTGCGCGCCCTGCCCGTGATCGCCGAGCGCGGCGGTCCGGACAAGGCTCCCGGTGAGGTCGCGGCCGTCGCCGCCTGGACCGCCTGGGTCACCGACCGTGTGCGCGGCGGGAACGAGGTCCAGGACCCGAAGGCTGCTCAGATCGCGACCGCTGCGGCGATCGAGGACGCGACCGAACGGGTCACCGCTCTGCTGGCACTGATCGATGTGCCCGCCGGCGACCCCCTGGTCGCCGCGGTCGTCGCCGAGGAGACGCGCCTGCCGCGTCCCTGACAGCGCCTGCCACCACCCTCAGGGCCGTTGCTGCCCAGTGATGAGCGCGTGAGAACCTTCGTGGTCCTCACGCGCTCATCACGTGCGGGTCACAGCCGCGGCACCCAGCAGCGCACCCGCGCGCTGTATCGCGCATAGTCCTCGCGGAAGCGCGCGGCGAGATCCCGCTCCTCCTCCGGGCGGACCAGCAGATGCCACAGCACCCCGCCGGCCAGCGAGTAGAAGATCACCAGCCAGGACGCCCCGAGCAGGCCGACGGCGACGCCCTGCGCGATCCCGGCGACCGCCATCGGGTTCCGCACCCACCGGTACGGTCCCGCGATCACCAGCTCGTTCGCCATCGCGCCGGGCAGCGGGGTGCCCCGGCCGAGGCGCGCCATGGTCACCGCCGAGGCGACTCCGAGCAGGCTCGCGGCGAGCAGCAGCGCCGCTCCGGCGATCACCGTGGCCAGGCGGGCTGCGTCCGGGAGCGTCGCGTCCACCTGCCAGCGCCGCTCGAGCCAGATCATCGGCAGCGGCAGCACCACCAGGAACAGCGTCCAGAACGCCATCATCTGGAGCAGGGTCGCCACCAGCGGCGCACTCCCCTCGACCCGGCGCGCAGGCCGGAAGGCGAGCGGGCCCACGAGGAATGTCTGGATCGGGATCCGGCCCCAGAGCACCAGCATTCCCGCGAGAACCGACCCGGCCGAGGCGGCGATCATCGCCACCGCTCCCCATCCGGCTGTCCCGGTGAGCGTCGCATAGAGCACCATCCCCGCGGTGACCAGCAGGGTCCAGGGCACCACGACCCAGGTCGCACGGCGCACCCCGAGCGCCACCAGGGCGGAGGCCAGCACGAACAGGGGGATGTCGAGCGCCCCGACCAGCAGCGGGTTCAGGCTCCCCAGGGTCGCCGCGGCCACGGCCGGGACCGTGGACACGAGCACCCACCAGAGCGCTCCCGCGACGGCCTGCAGCGCGAAATAGGCGCGGCCGGTGGCGCGGGTCAGCAGAGGCATGATCCGGTCAGGGTATCCGGCCCGCGCCGTGAGCTCAGGCCAGGTCGGCGAGCTTCTCGAAGCGCTCGAGGCGCTCGCGGTAGTAGTCCTGATGGGCGGCGACGGGCTCGACATGGGTGAGCACCGGTGCCTCGGCGACGGGGACGCCGGGAGCGGCCTGCTCGAGCGCCATCACCGCGGCGCCGCGCATGGTCGAGCGCGAGACGGCGACGTGGTCGATCGGGGCGCCCAGCGCATCGGAGAGCAGGTGCAGCCAGCCGGGGATCGCGCCGGTCATGCCGCCGGAGAGCACGATCCGCTCCGGCTCGCCGCCGGCCTCGCGCATCTGATCGGCGATCCGCAGGAACGACAGGGCCACGCCCTCCATCGCCCCGCGCAGCATGTCCTGCCAGGTGGTGGACGCGCCGACGTTCGCGAACATCGCCCGTGAGCTGCCGCGCCACTTGGTGCCGCGCTCCCCGGAGAAGAACGGGACCACCAGCGGGGTGCCGGCAGAGACCGGGGCGGAGAAGAGGGAGGTGGTGTCCGTCTCGGAGACCTCGAAGGGCATCGCCAGCTCGTTGCGGCACCAGTCCAGCACTCGCCCGCAGTCGCTCATCGCGGAGCCGACGAGGGTGCGCTGCTGGTCCACGCGGTAGGCCCACAGTCCGCTGGGCAGGGTGGGGATCTCGGTGGAGAGCAGCTGGCGGATCGCGCCCGAGGTGGCGGTCGAGATGCCCCAGGTGCCCTCGCCGAGCGCGCCGATGCCGAGGTTCGCGGCCAGACCGTCGCCGATCACCGGCAGCCACACCGCGTTCTTCAGCTGCGGGAACTCGGCGGCCAGCGGGGTGCCGCCGACCGGGATCGCGCCCTCGGGATCCAGCGCCGTGCCCATCGCGGAGACGTCGACGCCCACGGCTTCGAGCAGCTCGGGCACGTACTCGCCGGTGCGACGGTCGATCATGCCGGACCAGGCGGCCGAGGCGGTGCCGAGCGCGGGGGTGCCCAGCAGCTTGAACGCCGCGTACTCGCCGAGCGCCATGAAGCGGGTGGCGCGTGCGAAGACGTCCGGCTGGGTCTCGCGCAGCCAGGCCAGGCGCGGCGCGGTGTAGGAGGAGTGCAGGCGTGCGCCGGTGCGTTCGTGGAGGCCCTCCACATCGAGAGTGGCGGCGAGTGCGTCGACCTGGGTGTGGCAGCGGGTGTCCGCGTAGGTGATACAGGGGGTCAGCGCATTGCCGGCGGCGTCGACCGCGATCAGCGAGGAGGCGAAGGTGTCGAAGCCGATCGCGGTCACCTCGCCGGGCAGCGACTCGGTGGTGAGCACGGCGGCGAGGGAGGTGCGGATCTCCTCGACGATCTGGTCTGCGTCGATGGTGCTGGTGCCGTCGTCGGCGACGGTGAACTCGTGTGCTTCCTTGTGGTTCAGCTTTCCGAGCTCACGGCCGGAGACGTCGTAGACCGCGGCGCGGGTGCCGCCGGAGCCGATGTCGATCCCGACGACGAGGGGTCCCTGGGCGTCTTCGGCCGGGATGTTGAAGCGGGGCATGGGGATCTCCTGCGCTCGTCGGGGCCACCTGCACTCGCACGCCAACGATGCGGCGGCTCGGTGGTCGTCGAGCCAGCATACGAGGCGACAGCGGTCCTCGTCTGCGGCTTCGCCATGGGTTGCCACCGGGCGGTGACAGGGAGAAGCCCCGGTGACGGCCGGGCGCCGGGACGGTGCTGCCTCGTCCCGGCACCCGGCTGCCTCGAGAGGGTCAGCGGAGCACCGCCTCCCCGAGGAACTCGCCCTCGGCGCAGCCCGGCGGGATCGCGAAGACCGCCGACCCGATCGGGGCGGTCCACTGGTTCAGCAGGTCCAGCGCGTCCAGACGCTGCTGGATCGGCAGGAACTGGCCCAGCAGATCCGCTTGGAAGGACACGAAGATCTGTCCCGCCGCGGAGATCGTCTCGGAGCCGGCCGGCGGCGCGATGTCGTAGTTGTATGGCCGACGGAAGATCTCTTGATGCTCACCCTCGTCGATGCCGCGCGCTCGCCGCATATGGGAGAACTCCCCGATCACGGGGAACCCATTCACGGAGACCTGCTCGAAGTCCGCCGGGGAGGTCTCCGTGCCGCCGGTCAGTGGTGCGCCGCTGTCCAGCCGGGTTCCAGTGGCCTGCTCGCGGGCAGTGCGGTCCGCCTCGTCCCAGCCGTCCAGATCCATCCTGATCCGCCGGATCACCATCGAGGTGCCGCCTGCGAACGGTCCCTCCTGGATCCACACCACGCGGGAGAAGTGCTCGGAATCGAGGGTGGCGTTCGCACTGCCGTCGAGCTGCCCGAAGAGGTTCCGCATCGTGGTGCCGGGGGCCTGCGTCCCGGGGGAGCGGCGGAACCCCGGCTGCACCCAGCGCACCCGTGTGAAGGCACGGGCGTCCTTGAGCAGCATCCGCGCTGCATGGGAGACGGTCAGCGGGTCCTCCGCCGCGATCTGCAGCAGCAGGTCCCCGCCGGAGAACCTGTCCTCGAGCTGATCGATCCCGAAGGCCGGCAGCGGGACCAGCCACTCCGGGACAGGCCGCTCGGCCCGCTCCATCAGTCCCGGCCCGATGCCGAGGGTGACGGTGAGCGCGGCCGGTTCCGCCGCCATCTCCGGTTCCGTATCCGCGAGCGCCGGCTCACCTCGCGTGAGCCGGGCGGCATCGTCGGTGAGCAGCCGCAGCAGGCGCAGCACTCCCTCCCTATCCACCTCCTCGCGCAGGTCCAGGCTCACGAACGTCGCGGCTGCGGGGGCGGGCGTCGAGATCCCCGCCTGGTGCTCGCCGTGGAAGGGAACGGTCGCCCCGCCGTGCAGGGACGGTGCGGCGGCAGCGGCCGAGGAGGGCGCTGTGGTCCTCTCGCCGTCCCGCAGCGCGCGGTCCACGCCGATCGAGGCCGCGCCCACGCCGAGCGCTCCGACCCCGAGCGAACCTGCGCGCAGCAGGTGGCGACGCCCGAGCCGGGATGCTGAGGGATCCTGCGGGGTCACTCGTCACCTCCGTGCTCGCCGTGCGCGCCGCCGCCATCGGAGGCGCCCGATCCGGAGGAGCCTTCGGGCTCGTAGTGCTCCTGGGCGCCGGCGAAGTCCTTCACGGTGGCGGTGAACGGATGCTCGGTGCCGTCCTCGAACTCCAGGATCAGCTCCACCTCGTCCCCCGGGCGCAGGGCGGCGGTGAGCTCGATGAGCATGAGGTGGTTGCCGCCCGGCTCGAGCAGCAGGTCCCCACCGGCGGGCAGAGCGAAGCCACCCTCCTTCTCCTGCATGCTCATGCCGCCCGAGCCGTCGGCGGTGGTCTCATGCAGCTCCACCCGCGACGCGGCGGCGGTGCGGGCACCGCTCAGCACGAGATCCTGCGCTGTGCCGTTGATGAGCGTGCCGAAGCCGGAGGTCATCCCCTCCTCGGCGGCCTTGACCCAGGGGTCGGTGACGGTGAGCCCTCCAGCGGGACTGGCGCTGCCGTCGGCGGGCCGGTCAGTGCCACCGCCGTCACTGGCGGGAGCGTCGGCGTCCCCAGATTTTGCGGCGCAGGCGGCTAGCGGCAGCAGCAGCGTGGCGAGGGCCGCGCGCCGGGGGAGACGGGCGGACAGCAGAGAGGTACGGGAGCTGGTGGAGGTCGAGAGGGCGTGCGAAGGTGTGCTGCGGGACATGCGAGGTCCTTTCGGAGACGCTCCGCCGGCCGACGGCGATATCCGCGATCGGCAGGGGGCGTGAGGGAGTTCCGGACGGCAGATGCCGTGCGGGTGATCATCCGAAGGGCTGCCTGAGCAGGCAGAGAAGGTGCACCGTCGCCGTGAGGCGGCGGCGCTCAGGCAGCCAGGACCAGCGGTGGGCCTCGTCGCTGCTGCGGCGTGAGCACCGCCCGGCGCACACGCCGCAGAGGAGCGCTCTCCGGCACCGGTCGGGCCGGGCCGGGCAGGACGAGGGTCGGCAGGGTCACCGCATGCGGTGGACGGCCCAGCACGGTCAGGACTGCGTCGACCAGGCCGGCGCAGCGCAGCAGGAAGTCCTCGCCGCGCTGCAGCAGCAGCGTGGTCACCACCGCCGCGGCGAGGTGCCACAGCAGCATCTGCAGATCAGCGTGGCTGCCGTGCAGCGCATGATCGGCGGCCGTGGCCACCCCGTCGGCCCCATGCCCGGCGTGCGACGGCGAGGCCGGGGATCCGGTCCCGCCAGGATCGCCTGCGGTGGCGTGGTGGGCGCCATGGCCCAGGTGGGAGCCGGGCGGAGCGACCAGCGTGATGCTCGGATCCCCCGGGGTGCCCGCGGTGAACAGCCCATGGAACAGCGCCTGGCTGCTGAGCACGGCCACGCCCATCCGCGGCAGCGAGAAACGGGAGCCGGCCAGCACCGTGCAGACGGTCACGGCGAGCCACCACGGCAGCGCCACCCCGAGCCATGACGGCATCGCCCCGCCACCCACCAGGTGGCCACCGAGGGCCACCAGGGTCGCGAGCGAGGCCGCCATGCCCCCGCGCAGCAGGCGCAGGGGGGAGCGGCTCGAGGTCATGCTTCCTATTGTGCCCCTCTAGGCGGCCGGCGCCGTGGGTGGCACGACCATCACCGGGCCCTGCGCCTTGGACAGGACGGCGCGGGAGACCGAGCCCAGCAGGGTGGAGACCACCCGTCCATGCCCGCGAGTGCCGAGCACGGTGAGCTGGGCCGTCTCGGTGGCAGCCAGCAGGGACGGGGCCGGATCCGCCACCAGCGCGGTCCCGCTGATCGTGAGGTCCGGATGGGACTCGCGCAGCGACTCGACGAGGACCTCGAGCTCCTTCGCGAGCTCCTGTCGGTACTTCTCCAGAATGTTGGCGTCGGGGAGCCAGGCCATATAGGCGGTGCCCCAGGCGTCGGGGCGCGGCATCACCGCGAGCAGCTCGAGCGGCGCCTGGCGCAGGCGCGCCGCCGCCACCGCATGCTCCAGCGCGGGCTGGTTGAGCTGGTAGAGGTCCACCCCCGCCACGACGGGAGCAGCGAGCGGCTGCGGGGCGAAGCGCTCGGCGCCGCTCCCGGAGCCGATCTCGTACTGCTCCGGCACCACCACGGTGGGGCAATGGGCATGGGCCGGCAGCGCCGAGGAGACCGAGCCCAGCAGACGGCCGAGGAAGCCGCCCTGGCCCCGGGCGCCGACGACCGCGAGCTGGGCCTGGGCGGACAGCCCTACCAGGACCCCGGCCGCATCGCCGTGCTCGGTGCGCAGATCGACCTCGCCGGGATAGCCGAGCAGGTGCTCCCGCGCCAGCTCGAGCAGCTCCTGGGCCGCGGCGAGGCGGGCGACCGCCGCGGGCACGCTAGGCACCAGGGCGGCGTCTGCATAGGCCATGGTGGGCACCGTATAGGCGGTGACCACTGTCAGCGGGCAGCCCAGGCGCTGAGCGGCGCGCGCCGCATAGAAGAGGGCCCGCACGGAATGGTCCGAGGCGTCGAAGCCGAGCAGCACGCCGAGAGGGCGGGCGCCGGGATCAGCGGGGAGCGGGGACTGTGAGGTGAAGCCGTCGTCGCGCATCGTGACCTCCTGGGCCGGGGGCTTCAGCAGCCGACGACGGTGCCCCCGTCGATGAGTCCGTCACCGGTGATCTCATCGTAGGACCGCAACGTGAGCTATGGGCGGGCCGAAGGTCCGGATCCGCCGGGGTCTACGCTCTGGACATGGACCTGACCTTCACTGCGACCACCGTGGAATGGCGCGGCCCGGCGCCGTTCGTCTTCGCTGCGATTCCTGACGACGAGGCCGACGCGATCGCCGCGATCGCCCGCTCGGCGACCTACGGCTGGGGCTGCATCCCGGTGTCCGCCCGCATCGGGAAGACCGACTTCACCACCTCGCTGTTCCCCCGGGACGGCGGCTACCTGGTGCCGGTCAAGGTTGCCGTCCAACGTGCCGAGCAGGTCGGCGTGGGGGACCTGGTCGAGGTGGCGCTGCACATCGACGTGCGGTGAGCGCAACGCGCCGAGTGCTGCGCCGGCCCTGCGCTGGCCCGGTGGCTGCGCAGGGTGCCGCGGAGGTTCTATACCTCGGGCTGGTCGGGCAGATCGAGCTCCTGTGCGTAGCGGTCCCGCAGCTGCGTCCAGCCGTGCTCGAGGGCGTCGTGGCCCACGATCCGTTCCTGGTCCAGACCGACCAGTCGGGCATCGAGCACGCCGAGGCACACCTGCCAGCCGGCCAGGTAGGTGGGCGCGTACTGCGGGGCGGCGAGCTTCATCATCAGCGTCAGCCGGGCCTCGTCGACCAGCCATTCCAGGACGTCATCGCCCCAGCGGTGGCTCAGCGCATGGCCGCCGGCGGTTGCGAGCACATCGGCGGCGACCGGATCAGCCTCCTGGGTCTCTCGGGCGAGCACCGGGCCGACCTCGGTCAGGGGCCGCTCGGGCACGATCGGCGACCAGGTCGCCAGCAGCGCGGGATCGGTGAGATGCGCCCAGATCTGCTCACCGGTGCCGGCGAGGTCCACCTCGAGGATCACGGCGTCCTCGGTGAGGTCCACTGAGACGGGGAGTTCGGCGATGCGCTGGTCGATGGCGGATGCGTTCACAGGGTGCTCCTTTCGGGCGCCGGGGCAGATGCGACGGCGCAGATCACGTCCCCGCCATTGTCCACCCGCGGGTTCCGGGCGGCGAGGACCTCCGTCACGGGCCTGCCGAGGGACGGTGCTGCCCGCGCGCCGCGGGACTCATGGAGCGCAGACGGCTCGGTGCGCAGACGGCCAGGAGCACATCCAGCCCGGAGCGCATCCAGCCCGGAGCGCAGTCGGTCTAGAGCGCGATGACACCCGGGATCCGGGCCGCGGTCTGGACGGTGAGGGAGCGGATGCGCTCCGTGAGGAAGCGCGCTGCGGGGTTGTCCTCGACAGCACGCCGCACCCGCATCTGCACGCGCCGCGTCGGGGCGGGGGGACGCAGCGGGATCGCCACGATCTCGGCACGCACTTCGGCCGCGATCAGCGAGGGTTGCACGCTCACGTACTCCCCGGTGGCGACGAATCCGGTGACCGCGGGAAAGTCTGAGGGGTTCACCTCCACCGGCGGGGTGAACCCGGCGGCGCGGCAGGCCGCGGCGATCCGGTCGAACCACCAGGAGTCCAGCGGATCGTCGGTGACCCAGCGCAGGTCCGAGAGCTCAGCCAGACCCACCTCGTCACGCTCCGCGAGCGGATGCGAGGCGGCGACGAGCACCGAGTAGACCTCCTCGAGCAGATCGACCTCGCGCCAGTCCGCGCCGAAGGACGGGGTGATGTCGTCGGCCAGCACGATGTCCGCACGACTGCCGGCCTCCTGGACCGAGCAGTCCCTGTACAACAGGTCCAGGGACAGCTCCGGGAACTCCTGCCGCACGTCCCGAGCGAGGACCGGCACCCAGGTGGCGGCCACGGACGTCATATATCCGAAGGTCAGCGAGCCGGTGCGACCGCTGGCGAGCTCGCGCGCGAGCCGCTCCACGGCGGCGAGGGCGTCGAGAGCCGTGCCCGCCTCCTGCGCGATCAGGCGGGCGCCGGCGGTGACGGAGATGCCCCGTCCCGTGCGCTGCAGGAGGGTCACGCCAGTCTCCCTGCCCAGGGAGGACAGGTGCTGACTGACCGCAGAGGGCGTATAGCCGAGCGCCTCCGCACTGGCGCGGACGCTCTCCGTCTCGACGACGGAGCGCAGCACGCGGAGCTTCACGGGATCGAGCATGGGGCGACCCTACCGTCGTTCAGCAGGGCTGAACAGTCGTGCTTGAATCATCGCTTGTCCTGATGACTTCCGGCGCGCAGGATCGAGGCATGACCTCCGCACTGATCGGGCTCGCCCTCATCGTCCTCATCGCCGCTGTCACCGTCGCTCTCGGGGCGCTCTCCCGACTGCTCGCCGCCCGGATCATCGCCCCGCGCTCGCTCGAGAGCACCCCGCTGACGCCACTCGAGCGCATCGCGCTCGGGAACGAGGCGATCGCACGGGATCTGCAGCCCGACGACACTCATCCCGTGGCCCGGGCAGCGGCGCAGATGGCCGCCGGGGACGCCTGGGAGATCAGGGGCGATGGCTCTGCGCCGGAACCGGAGCTCGCCCATCGCTACTTCTTCGCGGCCACGCACGGGCTGCGATGACCCGCAGCTGCGGCTGCGGGGCGGGGGCCGGCCCGTCGGGAGAAGCGTCCCGCGGATAACGTCCGCGCCCTCGGACACCACCCGCGCGCTCGGACACCACCCGTGCCCTCAGACACCACCCGCGCCCGCGGATCTGCAACGCCCCCGCCCACGGGTCGGCAACGCCCTGGCCCACGGATCGGCAACGCCCTGGCCCACGGATCGGCAACGCCCTGGCCCACGGATCGGCAACGCCCCCGCCCAAGGATCGGCCGATTCTGAGCCAGTTTCGGGTCGGAACTGGCTCAGAATCGGACAATCCTGCGGGTGCCGGGCCGATGGCCCACCGGGCCCGGCTCACCGGACCCGGCCCTCGGGCTCGGCTCTTCCGGCGTACTCAGCCCTTCGCAGGGCCGAAGCGGGGTGCGGGGAGCGGGGGTGCGACCGCGGCGGGCTTCTGCGTGAGCAGCGCGAGCGCCTCGGTGATGCCGCGCTCGAGCTGCGGGTCCTCGCCGCCGACCCAGGCGTTCGGCGGCAGCGGCACCTCGATGTCGGGCTCCACGCCGTAGTTCTCGATCGCCCAGTCCTCGCCCTCGAACCAGCTGGCGTACTTCGGCTGGGTGACGCCGGTGCCGTCGACCAGGTCGAAGCGGCCATCGATGCCGATCACCCCGCCCCAGGTGCGGGTGCCGATGATCGGCCCCACCTCCAGAGCGCGCGAGACGGCGTTCACGATGTCGCCGTCGGAGCCTGCCTCCTGGTTCGTCACCAGCACCACCGCGCCGCGCGGCGCGAATGCCGGATAGGTGCCGGGCCGCTGGTGGCGCGGGTAGCCCCAGGACAGCACCCGGCGGGCGATCCGGTCGGTGACCAGCTGCGAGGTGTGGCCGCCGCTGTTGTAGCGCACGTCCACCACCAGGCCCTCCTTGGTGGAGGCCTCGCGCAGGTCACGGTGCATCTGCGCCCAGCCGGAGGAGACCATGTCGGGGATGTGCAGGTAGCCGAGGCGGCCGCCCGAGAGCTCCTCGACCAGTTCCCGACGGGCCGCGACCCAGGCCTGATAGCGCAGCGCGGAGTCGTCGGCCAGAGGCGTGACCGCGACCCGGTGCTCGGCGCCGTCACGCAGCAGCACCAGCTCGGTGGGCTTGTTCGCCGCCCCGACCAGCGCGGCCTCGACCCCTTCGGAGTACACCCGGCGGCCGTCGACGCGGAGCACCGCATCGCCCACCTCGGCGCCCACCCCGGGGGCGAGCAGCGGCGAGCGGGCATCCGGATCGGAGGAGTCGCCCGGCAGGATCCGGGCGATCACCCAGCGCCCGTCCCGCAGCGTGAAGTCCGCACCCAGGTAGGCGGGGAGCATCGGTGGATCGGCCTGGTAGACCCCGCCCTGCACATAGGCGTGCGAGGTGCCCAGCTCGCCCTGGACCTCCCACATCATGTCCTGGAAGTCGTCCTCGGTGACCAGGCGCTCGATCACCGGGTCGTACCAGGAGGTCATCGCGTGCCAGTCCATGCCGTCCATGTCCGCACGCCAGTACTGCTGGGCCATGATCCGGTAGTTGTCCCAGAGCATCCCGCGGCGCTCCTTGACCGGATCGACGTTCAGGCGCATCCGCCCGGTGTCGATGACGACCCGGGCCGGGTCCTCGTCCTCCGCCTTGCGGGTCGAGGGGATCTGCACCCAACTCGTTCCCTGCTTGACGACCAGGCTCTCCCCATCGCCCGAGGCGGAGAGGTCGGTGACGCCCTCAGCGAGGGTGGTGAGCTTGCGGTCGCTGAGGCTCCACCGCTCGAGGGTCGGCGTGGGCGCGTCGCCCTCGACTCCGGCCCGGGTGCTGCCGAGCACGCCCTGCTGCGGGTGCCGCAGCCAGACGAAGCCGTCGCTGACGGCGGTGAGATGCGAGTAGTAGCCGGAGACCACGGGGAACGGGACCAGGCGCGACTCGATGTCCTCGAGCTCGATGCGGGTGCGGGGCGGGCGGCCGGCGTCCTCGGCGCCGGCGGCGCTGTGGGAGGTGGCCGGCTGGGCGGAGGCGGCGGTCGCTGCGGCCTTGCCGGCGCTCGTGACCGCGCCGCTGCCCGTGACGCCGTCGGTCCCGGCGCCATCGGTGCTCGCGCTGTCCTTTCCACCGGGTCCGTCCTTGGCGTCCGGGCCGGGCCCGGCGGGACCCCAGCCGTCGGGGTGCGGGCCGAAGGGATCGGGGGTGGTCCGCTCGAGCGGCAGCAGGAACGGCCGCTCGGCGTTGACGAAGCCGAGATCGAAGACCATGTCGTCATACACCGTTTCGAAGGTGCGCAGGCTCAGCAGCGCGAGATGCTTCCCGTCGGCGCTGAAGGCCGGGGTGGAGTCCTGGTATTTGCCGGAGGTCAGCGCCCGGCCCGTCGGCTCCTGATCCTCGGTGTCCGACAGGATCAGCCGGCTCAGCTCCCAGGAGTTCGGCTCGGCCCACACCAGCCAGCGACCATCCGGTGACCAGGCCAGATCCCGCACCTCGCCGCCGACGGACCGGCCGATCTCGCGCACATGGTCCAGGTGCGGTGCCTCCACCGCCGCCTCGGCATCCTGCTCCCAGGCGGAGGCCGACGGATCCTTCGGCGCGGAGGACGACACCTTCGCCGGATCCTCGATCCCGCGCAGCGTCACCAGACGCACCACATTGTCGTGGGAGGAGATCGCGACCTTCGAACCGTCGGGGGAGGGGATCGCGTGCAGGATGCGGCCGACCTCGCCGAGGTCCAGCCGGATCTCCTCACCGCCGCCGTCCAGCCGTGCGAGGGCCAGCACGTCGGAGCCGACGCCGCCCTGCTCCCGATCCGCGAGCGCCTCCGCATCAGAGACGAACAGGGCGAAGGGGGAGCGGCCCAGCGGACGCACCTCCCGCAGCCGCAGCCCGCAGGTTCCGGCCAGCAGCCGCGAGGGGCCGCCGCGGTGGGTGAGTGCATGGGCGCTGCCCCGCCACTCGACCACGCTCGCCCGGGCGTCGTGCAGCGGGCGCATGGCCAGCAGGTTCTCGCTCGCGGAGGCGGGCCGAGGCAAGCGGGAGGCGCCGACCCCGGAGGCCAGGATCTCGATCTCTCGCGGCTCCGCATCCAGGGAATCCATCGCGAAGAGCCGGCCGCGAGAGCTGAACACGATGGTCTCGCCATCGGTCGCGGGTTCGCGCAGGTAGCCCTCGGCGGAGCTCAATGAGGTGTGGGAGCGCAGGTCAGAGCCGTCCAGCGCGACCGACCAGAGGTTCGCGGAGGCGCGGTCGGTGAGGGCCGCGCCGGGGCCGGGGGTGTCGGAGGCGAACAGCAGCCGGTCGCCGTACCAGGCGATCCGCAGCTTCGAGGCGAGGATCTCGTCCAGCAGCGGTTCCCAGGACCGGCCCGCATGGGCCTTACTCGCGGCGTCCAGCGGGACGTCCTCGTGGGAGACCCAGAGCTTCACCGCGGTGCCGCCCTGGTAGTGCTTCCAGGAGGCCTGGTCGCGGCGCCACGGGGTGGCGACCACGGTGGCGCCGGAGGGGTGGATCGCGACCTCGCCGCTGCGGCCCAGCGGCAGCAGCTCAGTCTCTCCTTCGAGGCTGATCGCCCAGAGCTGCGCATCGCGGGCGATCGGGGCGCTGTAGCTGGTGGTGGCGACGATGCGGCCATCGGGGAGCCAGCCGACGACCTTGGTGCTGGGCCGCCCCCAGTAGGTCAGGCGGCGCGGGGCGGTGTCGCCCTCGACGCTGATCACCCACACCTCCGGGCCGCCGGAGGTGCGGGAGGTGTAGGCGATGTGGTCGCCGTCGGGCGAGAAGCGGGGGTAGCTGACGGGTGCGCCCTCGTCGGTCAGCCGCCAGGCGCGGCCGCCGGCCAGCGGAGCCAGCCACACATCGTTGGCGGCGGTGAAGGTGACGGTGTCGCCCCGGACATCGGGGTGGCGGAGATAAGCGGCATGGGCAGGCGTCGTCGACATGGGGTCAACCCTATGTCCGCCGACGGTCATGCCGCACAGGAATTCGGGGCGGGAGCGAGCTCGGGCTGGCGCGCGCCGGGCGGGGCCGGGAGGGTGCCGTCACCCCAGGAGCCTTCAGTCCAGGGCGCTCGCGATGACGGAGTCGGCTCGGTGCAGGGAGACGGCGAGCTCCGCACGGGTCACGCCTTCCTCTCCTGCCCAGTCGATCGCGGCGAAGGAGTCCGGGGTCATCCCGGCGGCGGCGAGCCAGGCCACGTCCGGCAGCGCCGAGCCGGGGTCCTCCGTCAGCGGCAGCGAGACCTCCGCCGAGGCATCCCAGGTGACGCCCACCCCGGCGAGCGCCGGACGCATCAGCGCCGCGAGCATCATCGCCGTGCAGTCCCGGGTGGCGGGCGAGTCCGGATGCACCCGCAGCTCCGCATCGCCCCACAGGGCGCCCCGGCCATGGAGCCAGAGCACCGCGGAGACGCGCGCGGGATCCTCGCCCAGGTCCGTGAAGAGGGTGGGGACAGTCCCGAGATCCACCGCGGGGGAGCCTGCGAGACGATGGAGGGCGAGGGCGATATCCCCTCGCGTGACCTCGGTGTCGGGGGCGTACTCGGCGAGCGACAGGGCCGGCTGCACTCCGGTCTCGTGGGCCCAGCGGATCGCGGCGGCTGCGGGGGAGCCGCCAGCGACATCCTCGAACAGAGGATCCGCGGCGGTGCCCGGGCCGGGGACGCTCTGCGCGGAGCCGGCCGACAGCGCCTCCGGCGCCCCGCGGCGCAGCAGGGTCCCTGCGGTCGCGGGCACCACGACGGCGGCCGCAGCCCCGGCGAGCAGCAGCGTGCGGCGCCCGGCACGGCGGTGCGCGGGTCGCGTGGGCTCCGGCGGCAGGGACTCCGGGAGCAGGGACTCCGGTGGGGTGGGGACCGGCTGCGCCGGCAATGGCTGGGCCTGCGACGGCTGCGCCTGCGCCTGTACCTGTACCTGCACCTGCGCCTGCCGCGGAGTCGCTCCCGGACGCCCTGCCTGCAGGCGCGGCGGGGACGGTCGCCTCACAGCCATCTCAGCTCCCGCATCCGCTGGATGATCGCCCAGCTCACAGCAAGGTTCCCCCAGCCGTTGAGATGGATTCCGTCCGGGGCGCACAGATCCGACGTCACGATCTGCTGCTCGATCGCACCCTGGGTGGTGGCCTGCTCGAGCAGGCGCAGCGGGGCCAGAGGCGGGCAGCTGAGCCCCTCCTCGGAGGTGAGCAGGCCGCCGAGGTCCAGGAAGTGTGCGCCATAGCGGCGCTGCTGCTCCTCGTTGACCTGCGTGACCGCCTCTGCAGTCGCGGAGCCGACCGGGTCGAAGGAGGTCGGCCACTGCCCGAGCACCAGCGTGTCCTGCGCGGGATCCGCTGCGGCATCCCACATCCGCTGGGTGTCCGCGAGCACGCCCGTCACATCCATGATGTTGTTCTTGCCCATCCACAGCACCTGCCGGGATCCCTCCGCGACCGCCGCGAGGGCGGAGCGGAAGACGCCGTGACCAGTGGTGCGGCCGGGCTGATCGGGAAGGAAGTCCCAGCTGCCGCCGGTGCCGTCGAGCAGTCCGGGGACTCCATCAACGTCGCCGGGGATCGTGAGCGGACCCGCGGGGCTCAGGCCGGAGTCGAGCGCGACGGCGACCGCACCGGTGCTCGCGGCAGGTTCGCCGAGGGGACGCAGCTGCGGGGTGTCCAGACCGCGCATCAGCAGGGTGTGGGCGGAGCGGGTGGCGCCCACCCCGTAGCCGTGCACCACGGCGGGGGCCGCTGCGAGGACGAGGTGCTCATGGATCCGCACTGTCAACGGAGTGTCGGCGTCCCCACCCTCCGAGCTCATCGAGGAGGAGCCCCACAGGGTCAGCGGCCGGGCATCCAGCTCGGGAGCGAGCAGTCGCCGGGAGGCTTCCGTGCCGGTGACGGCCGGGGTGGCTTCAGCGGGAACGGGTGCAGCAGGTGCGGCCAGGGCGGCGGCGAACTGCGGCGGGGGCATCGTGATCCTTCACGGTGGTGCTGGACGAGCGCACCGTCCGGCGCCCACTGTTCCCTACTCTACGGGAACCTGGGCGTGCCGAACAGGGGCTGGAGAGGTGATCTGCAGTGTTCTGCAGGGTGGTGTCTGCAGGGTGATGCCGGATCCTGTCGGCGAGAGTGCGACAGGATCCGACATCACGGACGCCGAGCAGCATCCGTGCAGGCCGGGCTCGCCGGCGGGCACCACGAAGGTGCGATCGACGGACACCTCGGCGTCCGGGGTGGTCACCGCGGAGACGGTCTTGAAATCGACCCGCAGCTCCTCGGTCGTGTACTCCGAGAGCACATAGCCGCGACGGCCCCGGATGTACTTGATATGGGGGTTCTCCGCGTAGACCTCCTGCTCGCCGTTCACCACCTCGCTGCCGTCCCCGCCCGAGGTGATCGAGGTGGCCACCAGCTCCACCCCGACGGTCGGTGAATCCGGCTCCCAGAAGTCGGCCTTGAGCTCATTGGCGAAGTGCACGTGGACATCGCCGGTGAGCACCACCGGGTTGGTGATCCCGCGCTCGCTCCAGGCATCGACCAGGGTGTCGCGGTCCGCGCGGTAGCCGTCCCAGCCATCCGAGCCGAGGGTGGTGGCAGGTCCTGCGGCATTGTCGCGCTTGGCGAAGAAGACGCTCTGCGCGAGCAGCTGCCAGGTGGCGGGCGAGCTTGTCATCCCCTCGAGCAGCCACTGCTCCTGGGTATCGCCCAGGAGCGTGCGCGAGGGATCGGTCTGCTCCTCGCAGTCGGTGAACCACCAGGTCTTCCCGCCGTCATGGCAGGCCTGGAGGTCGCGATACTGGCGGGTGTCCAGCACATGGAAGCTCGCCAGATCACCCCAGTGCAGCCGCCGGAACAGCTGCATGGAGGTGCCGGCCGGTGCGCTGGACCGGCGCAGCGGCATGTTCTCGTAGTACGCCTGCTGGGCCGCGACCTTCCTGGCCACCCAGGCATCCGTCGGCACCCCGTTCTTGGGATATTCACCCGCCCAGTTGTCCTGGATCTCGTGATCGTCCCAGGTGACGATCCACGGCGCGGTGGCATGCAGCAGCTGCAGGTCAGGATCGGTCTTGTAGGTCGCGTAGCGCAGCCGGTAGTCCTCGAGCGTGGTGCACAGCTTGTGCGGATGGGTGCGCAGCTTCCCGGTCCCGGGCCCGCCCTCGTAGATGTAGTCGCCGAGCCCGAACACCAGGTCGGGACGGTCCTCGGCGGCCCGTCGATAGGCCGTGAACCAGCCACCCTCCCAGTGCGAGCAGGACAGATGCACCATCCGCAACGCGCGGGTGTCACCGCTCGCGGGAGTGGTCAGGGTGCGGCCGACGGGGGAGATGTGGCGCCCGGTGCGGAAGCGGTAGAAGAACTCGGTCCCGGCAGGCAGATCCTCGAGCTCGATGTGGAGGCTGTGCGCCTCCTCGGGGCGGGCGGTCTCCGTGCCGCGGCGCACGATCGAGCGGAAGCGCTCGTCGGTGGCGAGCTCCCAGCGCACCGGGACCGGGGTGCTCGGCATCCCGCCGCGACCATCCAGCACGTGAGGGTCGACCGCGAGCCGTGTCCACAGCACCACGGAGCTGCTGGTCGGATCGCCCGAGGCGATGCCGAGGGTGAAGGGGTCCCGGTGGCGCCAGCTGCTGTCGGCCAGGGCCGGCGCGGTGCCCAGCACGCCCGCGGAGGCCAGCGTGGTGAGGGTGGCGCCGGTGAAGATGCGCCGGCTCATGCGGCGCTGCCGGGCGAGGTTCGCGCGGCGGTCGGGGGCGATGAAACGGGTGGGCTCAGGGGCTCCGTGGCGGAGGAGCCCGCCGGAGAGGTCGCTCATGTTCATCCTGTCCTGGAATGGGCGGGATGCTCATCGTGGACAGGGGCGCGGCGGTGTGCTGCGGTGATTGTCGGACTGGCAGCGGATCGCCGTGTGAGCGTCATCGGCGCGGCGGCTGCGGTTCACGCCCGCGTCATGGATGACCTGGCTGAGCGGCTCAGCTCGTGATCACGGCCAGTCGTAGTCGACGACCACGGGGGAGTGGTCCGAGAGCCGGATGCCGTGATGGTCCCGGTCCACCTCCGTGCGGAGCGCGGAGCGGGCGAGCTGAGGAGTGGCGAGGTGGTAGTCCAGGCGCCAGCCAGCATCATTGGCGAACGACTGCCCGAGCCATGACCACCACGAATAGGGTCCATCCTGCTCGGGGTGCAGGTGCCGGACCACGTCCACGAGCGTGCGCGGGGAGAGCTGCTGTCCCAGCCATTCCCGCTCCTCGGGGAGGAACCCGTCGTTCTGCTGGTTCCGGCGCCAGGCTGCGAGGTCCTGCCGGGTGTGGGCGATGTTGAGGTCGCCCATGAGCAGGAACTCGCGGCCGGCCGCCGCGGCTGCGCGCCGGGTCCTCACCAGGTAGCGGGAGAACGCCGCCATGAACCCCATCTTCCGGGCGTAGCGGGCACCGCCGTCGGGCGCCTCACGCATCCGCTCGGGCCGCTGGAGGTGGGCGGGCAGGCCGCCTTTGGGGAGGTAGAGGCAGGCGATCGTGAGCGGAGCGTCCGCGAGATCCACCTCGAGGTAACGGCCCTCTGCAGCGAAGCGGCCCAGGCCCCGCGCGAGGGGGACATGGTCCGGAGCGAGGACAGGGGTGAGGGGCGCCTCCGGAGCACCGAGGAGCGCGGTCCCGCTCCAGGTGCGGATCGCCGCCGGCGGCCGACGGGTCAGCACCGCGACCCCGTTGCGACCCGGGAGCGTGCCGGTGTCGAGGGCGACGTGATAGTCGCCGAAGGCGCCCGGAGGGATCTTGTCGGCCTGCGCGCGGACCTCCTGCAGCGCGACCACGTCGCATCCCCGCCCGGCGAGCCAGTCATCGAAGCCCCGTCGCTGCGTGGCGCGGATCCCGTTGATATTGGCGGTGGCGATGCGGAGCATGCGGACGAGACTACGTTCTGGTCAGCCCGGCTCTGCGCCCTGGACCCGTCAGGCGTGCCTGTGGCGCGCGGAGTTCTGAGGCACTTCGCTACTGTGAGCCTCATGCGCCGCAGCCTTCGCTCTGTCGTCCTGATCGTCGTGCTCTCGACAGGACTGTTCTCCTGTGCTTCGGCAGCGGAGATCGACTGGCAGAGCATGCAGGACGACGCGGAGAAGTTCGTCGACGCGGCGACAGCGGAGGACGGTTCGCTCGGCGCGGCGACGCAGCGCCTGGCCACGCAGGACCCGCCGCCAGCGGATGACGGTGGGATCACCCTGAGCTTTCCGTCCGAGGTGAGCATCGACGGCGTCGTGGTCACCTGCTTCGGCGACGGCACGGCTCAACTCGGATACAGCGTCAGCTCAAGGGAGGGGTCGGTTGCCAGCGGGTCCGTCGACATCCTCTGTGGCGGAGGCGAGACGGAGATTCCGCTGGCCGAGCACGGCGACGCGATCCGTCTCAGTGCCGTGCTCGTGAGCGGTACGGGGGCCGTCGTCGCGGCGGCTGTCTCCGGCGGCGCCGAGTAGAAGCAGGGTCCCGGAACCGGGATCGCGGAGACGCCTTACACCGCGTCGCCGACGACGGGTCCCTCCGTGTTGGACTTCCAGCCGAGAGCCGGAGCGACATGCGTCGCGAAGCTCTCGAGGATGTGGAGGTTCAGCTCGACCCCGGCCTGCGAGGGGATGGTGAGCAGGAGGGTGTCCGCGGACTGCACCGCCGCGTCCGCCTTCAGCTGCTCGATGAGCTGATCCGGCTCGCCGGTGTAGGAGCGCCCGAAAGTCGAGCGGGTGCCGTCGATGATGCCGATCTGGTCGGAGTTCTCGCCCGGCCGCATGCCGAACAGCTGCCGATCCTGCTCGGTGACGATCGGGAAGACGCTGCGGGAGACGGACACTCGCGGGGTGTGCGCATGCCCGGCCTCCTTGAAAGCCTCCCGGTAGACGTCGATCTGCTCGGCCTGGAGATCGCCGAAGGAGGCGCCCGTGGCCTCGGTGAGGAGGGTCGAGCTCATGAGGTTCAGGCCCTGGGTGCCGGTGCGCTCGGCGGTGCCACGGGATCCCGCACCCCACCAGATGTGCTGGAAGAGGTCCGGGGACTGCGGCTCGATGCGCAGCGGGGCATGCGGTGCGGCGTCCGACATATACGGCTGCGCGGCCGCCCGGGTCATCGGATGCCCCTGGATGGCCTGCAGGAAGACGTCGAACTTCGACATCGCGATATCGGCTCCGCGCGGGTCGGTGGAGCCGGTGTAGCCGAAGGATTCCCAGCCGCGGTCCGCCGCCTCGGGGGCGCCGCGGGAGATGCCGAGCGCCACCCGGCCGTCGGCGATCAGATCGAGGGCAGCGGCCTCTTCGGCGAGGTAGAGCGGGTTCTCGTAGCGCATGTCGATCACGCCGGTGCCCACCTCGATCCGCTGGGTCCGCGCGGCGACCGCCGCGAGCAGCGGCATCGGCGCAGCGGACTGCTTGGCGTAATGGTGGACGCGGAAATACGCGCCGTTCACGCCCAGCTCGTCCGCGCCGACGGAGATGTCGATCGCGTCGTGGAGCATCTGACGGGCGGTGAGGCCGCCCTGGGCGGGGCTGCCGCCGTAGTGGCCGAAGCTGAGGAATCCGAAGGCACGCATGGCCCCACCGTACTAGATGGTTGAACGTTTGACTAGCGCGAGAGGCTGGAGTGCGGACGCCATGCCAGGGGTACCGGGCGGCCCTGCGCGAGGTGCCTCGGGAGGGCGAAGCGGGGCCCGGATGCACGCCGCGTACGAGATCTGCGCCCCACCTCTCGCCCTCACCGAGGAGTTCGGCGCCCTGGGCGCGTACCGTGAACCGCTCTGCGCGCACGGGTCTCGCACCCTGCCGTCCCCGTTCTCTGCGCCTGCCGGCCCTGGGACAAGGCCATGCCGGCCGTACGCACCTCCGTGGCTCACGCCGCCCCTTCCTCCTCGACGAACGGACCGCGCCATGCCGCTGGACCCCTCTCCCGACCCGCGCCCTCCTCGCGCCTCCGCCCCGTCCGCAGCCCGCCGCGCGCGCCGTGAGCTGGAACGCTTCGACGCCGGGCCGCACCTGCCGGGTCGCCGACTGAACAGCGTCTTCTGGGTGTCGGTGACGCTGATCGTCGTACTCCTCGCGGCGGCCTCCCTCTTTCCTGCGCAGATGAATGCCGCCGCGGGCTCGGCGATGCGCTGGGTGACCGCCACCAGCGGATGGTCCCTGCTGGTGATCCCGCTGGGTCTCATCGGCCTGCTGCTCGTGATCGCCCTGTCCCGCTTCGGGCGCATCCGCCTGGGGCCCGACGACTCCCGGCCCGAGTACCCGACCGTGGCCTGGATCGCGATGCTGCTGGGCGCCGTGATGGGGATCGGGATGATCACCTACGGCGTCGCCGAGCCCGTCTCCCACCTGGTCCAGCCTCCGCACGGCCTCGCCGAGCCCGGTAGCCGGGAGGCGGTCGTGGACGCCATGCGCTTCACCTTCCTGGACTGGGGACTGCAGGCCTGGGCCGTCTTCGCGATCTTCGGACTCGCCATCGGATACTCCACCCACCGGCTCGGCAACAAGGGGATGGTCTCGCCCATCCTGCGCCCGCTGATCGGTCGCCATGCCGACGGAGCGATCGGCAAGGCCGTCGACGTGCTGGTGGTCCTGTCCACGCTGTTCGGCACCACCACCTCCCTCGGCCTCGGTGCGGCGCAGATCAGCCAGGGGCTGAGCCACATCACCGGGGTGGACCTCACCTCCACCGGAGTGCAGATCATCGTGATCGCACTGGTCACCGTGCTGTTCACCGCCTCAGCCATGAGCGGCATCGGTCGCGGGATCCGCTACCTGAGCCAGGCCACGATGGTGATCGCTGCGGCCCTGCTGCTCTTCGTGCTGGTCACCGGCCCCACGAGCTGGCTGATCTCGCTGTTCCTGCGCTCCGCCGGCGGATACGTCGGCGACTTCGTCGAGATCAGCCTGCTGCTGCCCCTGGATGGCGCGGACCTCGAGTGGATGCAGGGGTGGACCTTCTTCATGATGGCCTGGTGGATCTCCTGGGGCGCCTTCGTCGGCGTCTTCCTGGCGCGCATCTCTCGGGGCCGCACGATCCGGCAGTTCGTGCTGGTCGTCCTCGGCGTGCCGAGCCTGGTGTTCTCCGTCTGGTTCACGGTGTTCGGCGGCTCGGCGATGTTCATGGACCTCGAGCGCGGCACCGGCATCGGTGCGGCCGCCGCGGAGAACGTCAACACCGCCTTCTTCGGTCTGCTCGAAGAGCTGCCGCTGACCGGGATCACCTCCGTGATCGCCGTGATCCTGGTGGTGCTCTACTTCATCACCGGCGCGGACTCGAACACCTACGTGCTCGGGGTCATCTCCTCGGACGGTCGCATGGATCCGGGCCGCCCCGTGATGCTCATGTGGGGCCTGCTGACCGGCGCGACCGCTGCCGTGCTGCTCTACGCCGGGGGCCTGCAGGCGCTGCAGACCGCCGTGATGCTCTCGGCCGCCCCGTTCATCATCGTCATCCTCGCGCTCGCCGTCTCCCTGGTGATGATGCTGCGGCGCGACCCGCTGCTCACGACAGGAGCGCCCTGAGCAGATCTGCTCAGGGCGCCCCGGGGAGCTCAGGTGCCTGCGCTCAGGCGTCCGTGCTCAGCCGGCGTCGGCCTCGGTGGTCTCCGTGGGGCGGGCGCCCAGCTCGGAATCCAGGCGCAGCAGGCCGGAGCCGTCGTCGCCGATCAGCTTCAGGCGGCCGATGATCTCGGAGACCGTCGCCTCCTCCTCGATCTGCTCATCCACGAACCAGTTCAGCAGCGGGCGGGAGTCGTAGTCGCCCTCCTTGTCCGCGCTGCGGTACAGCTCGCGGATCGACTCGGAGACCTTCTGCTCGTGGGCGAGCGCGGCCCCGAAGATCTCGAGCACGGAGAGGCCGGGCTTCACGCCGGGGGCTTCGATGGTGCCGATCGCAGCGTGGTTGTCGCGGTCCGAGACGTGCTGGATGAACTTGTTCGCATGGACGATCTCCTCGTCCGCCTGGTGGCGCAGCCAGGCGGCGATGCCGGGGAGGTCCTGCTCATCCGCCTCGATGGCGAGCTGGCGGTAGGTGATCGATGCCGCGAACTCGAGGGTGATCTGGTCCTGGAACTTCTTCTCAAGGTCATTGCTCATCTTCATGACACCGACAGTAGTCCTCTCGGACCCTCTTGTCACGCATGGAAAGGCTAGCCTGACCTGCACAGATGAAGTGTGGTGAGAGGTCTGGACGGCGGAGAGGGGCCATGGCGGCGTGATCGTGCAGGGCGCCGAGCCGCTCGGCGACGGTCAGCCGCGCAGGTGCCCGGGAGCCGCCGACAGGGTGCGCCCGGGAACGAAACTCCCGGCCACGACGGCGTGCCGGGGTGAGTGCCGTGTGAGGAGCAGCTGCTCGCCCTCGCCCTCGCCGGCCGCGTCGCGATCACCCGCCCCATGGGGAGCGGGTGGCGGACCCTCCGCATCGTCCTGTGCCCGCACCAGCAGCTCCTCCATCAGAGCGACGGCCTGCCGAGCGAGCTCCTCCACCGGCAGACGCACGGTGGCCAGCCCGAGCAGGTCGAGCCCGTCCCCGAGCCCATCGAACCCCACGGTGCTGATCTCCTCGGGGATCCGCACCCCCCGCGCCGCAGCGGCGCGCAGCAGCTCCAGGGCGACGTAGTCCACGGGGCAGACGATGCAGCTCAGCGCTTCCTCCCGGGCCGCGTCCAGGGCGCGGCCCACTCCCTGCTCCACCGGCAGCAGCTCCACGGGGACGTTGATGATGCCCAGCTCCTCGCAGCGCTGGACCAGGCTGCGCATGCGCAGGTCGAACACCCTCGAATAGAGGAGCGGCGCAGTGAGCACTGCGATCCGGCGATGACCCTGAGCGGCGATCTGCTCCGCCATCAGCCGGCCATGCGCCTCCTCGTCGTAGCTGACCGAGTTGATCTGCGGATGGGTGTTGGGGCGGCCGAGGATCATCATCGGCGTCGCGGTGACGGTCTCGACGAGATCCTCCGCAGCGGTCACGCCAGTGCCGACGAAGACCCCGGCTACGCGCTGACCGATCAGCCGGTTCAGGCCCTCGACCTCCGCCGTGCCGTAGTCGTGCCGGAACGCCGTCACCGAGATCAGGGTGCGGCCGACGGCTTCGACAGCGCGATTCATCTCCGCATGGAGGTGGCCGTAGGCAGGGTTGGTGGCGTCGCGGATGAGCAGCCCGAGCTGCCTGCCGTGACGCATCGCCAGTCCGCTGGCCACCAGATTGTGCACATAGCCCAGCCGTCGGGCTGCCTCGTGCACCTGGATCATCGCATCGGGGGAGACCCGCTCCCCGCCATTCTGGAACACACGAGAGACCGTGGAGCGGGAGACCCCGGCAGTGCGCGCGACGTCCTCCATCGTGGGTGGTCGAGGCATCTGCGGTGCTCCCTTCCTTGCAGGCTTCTGGTGGCTGGTGGCTGGTGGCTGGTGGCTGGTGGCTGACGGCCGGGCGTGCGGGCACCGCGAGCCGGGTCGGCCGGACGATCCCACCGCGCAATCCGGAGGGGCGGCCTGGGCGCACGATAGTCCAGTGGGTGACGCCCGCCAGGTCGCATGGGTGACGGCCGAGTGAAGTCCGAGTTCGCGGGCACCTGGCGAGAACCGGCCGCTGAGGAACACTCGACGACGCCGAGATGAACAGTGGATGGACCCCGCATCACGAATCGCGCCAAGGGGGTCCGGAGGGTGCTCCGAGAGGGGAGTGGGAGCGCTCCCACCTGCGGTGACAGTTTCTGTTCATGCGCGATTCACCTGCACTGATGCCTTCTGGCGGGATCCGTGGAGGGTCCCTACGGTGAGGGCTGTCGATGGCGCCGGAGCGGCAGCCAGCCGCCCGTCCCGTCTCGACCTGCCGTCCTTGTTCCCCTTGCGGAGGGCAGCCCGGACCACTCGGTCCGACCGTCGGACGCGCCGCTCTGCGGAGCACCGCCGAGACTGCCACCCGCATTGCATCGGCCCCCGGGCCGCCCTTCGATCAGGAAGTTGGGAGCGCTCCCATGACAACCATCGTCCGTTCACCTCGCCCGGGCCAGCAAGCCCCGGCCGGGGCTGACAAGAAGGGAGCGCCCGTGGACCCCTCCTCGCCGGCCGGCCACGCCCCGCTGACGCGCAGCGAGGAGCGCCGGCGTTCACCCCAGCGTCGACGCCGGGTGCGCCGGGACGCCCTCCTCTTCAGCGCCCTGATCGCCCCGAACCTCATCGCGATCATCGTCTTCTCCTACTACCCGGCGCTCTACAACATCGGGCTGAGCTTCTTCGACTGGGACTTCGTCGCCCCGACTCCCGAGTGGGTGGGGGTGGAGAACTACACCAACCTGCTCACCGACCCGAGCTTCGGCCAGATCATGAAGAACACCGCGATCTTCACCGGCGTGAGCGTGGTCGGCTCGCTGGTCCTGGGCCTGCTGCTGGGCAGCCTGCTGGCCACGAAGCTGCCGCTGACCGGGTTCGCACAGACCATGGCCTTCGCCCCGTACATGCTTCCCGGCGCGGCCGTGGGCATCCTGTGGCTGTTCATGTTCGACCCGAACTACGGCCTCTCCCGCTGGGTGTTCTCCCTGTTCGGCGCCGACTCCCCGGCCTGGACCACGACGTCGGACTGGTCGCTGTGGGCGATCACCATCGCCTACACCTGGCAGCGACTCGGCTTCGTCACCGTCATCTGCTACACGGCGATCCTCGACCTGCCCAAGGACCTCTACGAGGCCGCAGCGCTCGACGGCGCCCATGGCTGGAAGCTGTTCCGCCACCTCACGCTGCCGCTGCTGAGCCCGATCACGTTCTTCCTCTCGATCACGGGCATCATCGCCGCCGCCCAGGCCTTCGACATCATCTCGATCATGACCAGCGGAGGTCCCGGGACCTCCTCCAGCACCCTCAGCTGGATGGTCTACGAGGAGGCCTTCCAGAAGTTCGACATCGGCAACGCCTCGGCCGCCGCCACCGTGCTGCTGGTGCTGCTGCTGATCATCACGTACGTGCAGGTCCGCTACGGCGACAAGAAGGTGAACTACGAATCATGAGCACTCTGACCGTCGACAAGGATCCGATCGCCGAGGCTCCCGGACCCGCTCCGCGCAACAAGGGACGCGGCCGCGGACCCCGCCGCCCGGCATGGAAGACCGCCCTGCTGTTCGCCGGCGTCCTCGCCACCATCGCCGTCTTCTTCGTCCCGCTGTACTGGCTGTTCTCCTCCGCGATGAAGCCGCACCAGGACATCTACACCTGGCCGCTGACCTGGATCCCCCGAGAGCTGACCTTCTCGAACTTCGTCGAGGCCTGGAACAGCGCCCCCTTCGACCGCTTCTTCCTGAACTCGATCATCACCACCGGCGTGGGCACCGTCCTCGAGATCCTGCTCGCGATCCTGTGCGCCTACGCCTTCGTGTTCGTCGACTTCAAGTTCAAGAAGATCGCGTTCGTGCTGATCATCGGCTCGCTGATGCTGCCGGGTCACGTCACCCTGATCGTCAACTACATCACCGTGGCGAACCTGGGCTGGCTGAACAGCTACGCCGGCATCATCCTGCCGGGCATCGCCAGCGCCTTCGCGATGTTCCTGCTGTTCCAGTACATGCGCACGATCGACAAGGACATCTTGCAGGCCGCCGAGATCGACGGCGCCGGGCACCTCCGCCGGATGGCCACCATCGTGGTGCCGCTGTCCACGCCGATGATCCTCACCGCCACCCTGATCGTGATGGTCGGCAAGTGGAACGAATACGTCTGGCCGCTGATCGTCACCTCCACCGCGGACATGCGCACCCTGCCCATCGGCCTGCTCTTCCTGCGCAGCCAGGAGGGCTACAGCAACTGGGGCGTGATCATGGCCGGCGCGGTGTTCGTCTCCCTGCCGATGCTGATCCTCTTCTTCCTCGCCCAGAAGCGCATCATCGGCGGCCTCGCCGCGGGCGCCTTGAAGTGAGGCCGACGGTGCGGGGCGGCCCTCAGGCAGCCTCGCGCCGACTCCTGATCGGCCCTCACCCCCGGTCCTCCTGCTTCGCAGGACGGACCCCACCAGCTCCGGGCCTCGGCCCGGGCGGACGCCGGCGTGCTGATCCGCACGCGGTCCGCACCTCGTCCTGCGGGACGAGCCCCTGCCAGACCCCGCCAGATCCTGACTGACCCCACCCGGTGACCCCACCGCACCACTCCCAAGGAGCGATTCGTATGTCTCGCAGCCCCTTCCACCTCTCCCGCCGCGGCCTGCTGACCGCCATGGGCCTCGGTGCCGGCGCAGCCGGCCTCGCCGCCTGCGGCGCCCCGTCCGGCGGCGGTGACGGCGCAGAGAGCAACCTCCGCGACGGCTTCACCCAGGCGGACCTCACCGTTCCCCCCGAGTACGAGGGCCGCACCCCGATCCTGTTCTGGGCGCCCTTCACGGGCAACAACTACGAGGTGCTCTCGGCGCAGTTCACCGCGTTCAACGAGTCCCAGGACGAGATCGTCGCGATCGCGGAGTCCGTCGGCTCCTACGCCGATCTGACCCAGAAGTTCACCGCCTCGCTCCAGGCCCGCACCGTGCCGGACATCGTCTGCTTCCCCGAGATGCAGTGGCTGCAGTTCTACCAGTCCGATGCCCTCGCACCGCTGGACGGCTACTTCGATGACGAGTGGAACCTGGACGTCTACATCCAGAACTACGTCGCCGAGGGCAAGGCGGCCGGAGAGACCTTCACGGTGCCCTTCGCCCGCTCGACCCCGCTGTTCTACTACAACAAGACGCGCTACATCGAGGCCGGTCTGCCCGAGGAGGGCCCCGAGACCTGGGAGGATCTCGCGGCCTTCGCGCCCGAGCTCGCGAAGATCGAGGTCGAGGGCCGCCCGCTGTCCGCGATGGCCTTCGGCCCCGACGCCTGGCACGGCCAGGCCGACATCTGGGGCTTCGGCGGCGCGAACTCCAACGAGAACTTCGAGGTCACCATCAATGACGAGAAGGGCGTCGAGTGGCTCGAATGGATGCGCAAGTTCATCCACGAGGACGGCTACGGCTACCTCGCCCAGGCCTCCGGCACCGACTTCGCCTCCGGTCTCGCCGCTGGCTGGCGCGGTTCGACAGCCTCGCTGACGGGCCAGACCAAGGCCACCGAGGGTCTCTTCGAGATCGGCACCGCCTACATGCTGTCCAAGGAGGGCGAGCAGAAGCAGGTGCCCACCGGCGGGTCCGGGCTGCAGCTGGTGCGCACCGAGTCGCAGGAACGTCAGGACGCCTGCGCCGAGCTGTTCCGCTTCCTCGCCCAGCCGGAGAAGTCCGCCGAGTGGCACGTGGGCACCGGCTATGTGCCGATCGTCCAGGCCGCTCAGGAGACTCAGGCCGTCAAGGACCTGGTCGCCGAGAACCCGAACTACGCCGTCGCGCTGAACCAGCTGGAGAACGCGCGCACCACCGACTACACCAACTGGAACGCCGGCGCCGTCACCGAGATCAGTGCCGCCATGGGTCAGGTGTTCGGTGACAACGCGGAGGCGAAGACAGTCCTCGACGCCCTCGCCCCGACCCTCCAGGAGGTCCTGGACGACAACCGCGAGGACTACGAGGCCGTGCAGTTCGAGGGCTGGAACTGAGCCTTCCCGCAGTCGCTGCAGCAGCTGCAGTAGCCGTGGTTCCCGCAGTCGCTGCAGTTCCTGCAGCTCCAGCTGTCCCCGCTTGACTCCGCGGCCCCGGGTGCACGTCACCCGGGGCCGCGGCCACCGGCCCTCCGGGCCGCTGACGACCAGGGCTATGTGCCCGACGTGAAGGGCCGCGCGCCCGTATCGAGGAGAACCAGACCATGACCACCCAGCAGCCTGAGATCGTCGGGCACCGCGGCGCCGCCGCCGTGGAACCCGAGAACACGATCCTGTCCTTCCGGCGCGGAGTCGCCGAGGGCTCCCAGTGGCTCGAGTGCGACGTGCACCTCAGCGCCGACGGCCAGGACGTGGTCATCCACGACGCGACCCTGGACCGCACCGCACAGCAGGATTCGCCGCTGCGCACCGGCGCGGTCGTCGACCTCACCCGCTCCCAGCTGGACCGGGTGCTGGTGGGCAAGGACGAGCACATCCCCACCCTCTCCCAGGTGCTCGATGCGGCGGTGCGCGAGGACGGCACCCGAGTGCCGCTGCTGGTGGAGATCAAGGCTCCCGCTGCTGCGGATCTCGTGGTCAAGATCCTCCTGCAGCACTTCGACGAGGCCGCCTGGCAGGACCCGGCCGGCGCCCCCGCCGTCGTGCTCTCCTTCCATGAGGAGCCGCTGCGCCGCACCGCCGAGCTCGCTCCGCAGATCCCTCTGATGCGCACCACCACGGCGACCTCCGTCGAGTGGTGGGAGTCCTGCCGCCAGCTGCGGGTCGCGCATGTGGGAGTGCGGATCGCCGATGCCCGTCAGGCCGACGTCGAGCGGGCCGCAGAGCTGGGCGCGAAGCTGAACCTGTGGACCGCCCGCGCCGATGAGGAACTCGAGCGGGCCCTCGAGCTCGGCTGCGACACGATCACTGTCGACGATCCTGCCTGGGCGTTCGCGCTGATGGCGCAGCGCGTCACGGTCTGATCGGGCTGGCCCGGGTGCTGCAGAGGCAGGCCCGGGCCCTGCGCGGATCCGGCAGCGGACGCGGAGCGCGACGGCCGGGATCAGCTCGCGTTCTCGACCTCGATATCCAGCCTGGCATCCGCAGGGCCGACGGTGACCAGCCAGAGGTGCTCGACCCCTTCGTCGGCGTAGGCGATGCATTCGGCGTCGTAGTCACCGGCCGCGGTGTCCACGCCGTCCCCGCATTCGACCTCGAGGCTCATCTCCTCCGGGCCGCGCGCCTCGGCCTCCGTGACGAGCAGGGCGCCGAGCTCCTCGGCGCTGAGCATCTTCGTGTCGTGCCCGAAGCCCCAGGTCCCCTCGAAGAGGTTCTCGCCCGTCACCCCGTCGGGCCCCTCAGTCTCGGAGCTTTCGCTGCTCTCTCCCCCTCCGTCGCTCGGGGACTCCCCGGCGTCCGAGGCTGGCTCAGAAGTCTCAGAAGTCTCAGAAGTCTCAGAAGTCTCAGAAGTCTCAGCGGGCTCAGAGGTCTCGGCGGCGTCGGTCGTCCCTCCGCCCGGATCCCCGGCCGGGTCCTCGGTGCTGGTGCCCCCGCACCCCGCGATGAGTGCCGCAGCGGCAAGGATGCTCGCAAGCGGGGCGAGCATCCGGCGGCACCCTCGTCCGCGCATCGTGCGCTGCGTACACCATCGGCCCCCCGGGCCGCTGTGCGATGCGGTGCGTGTGCTCTCGTGTCCGTTCCTGGTCATCGGGATCCCCTTCCCGGGCGGTCAGCCCGGTTGGTGCCCGCCCGATCTGACGGGCACTGCACCCGTATCGGAGTGCAGAGAATCAGTGTGGCGCAGGACACGTCGGAGGTCCAGAGGGCCCACCTCCGCTCCGCCCATTCATCCCGCCCGTACTGCTCATCCCGCCTACGCTCGACCTGTCGATCCCCTTCTCCCAGGAGTGTCATGACTGCTCAGTCCGTCCCTTCCCGCCCGCAGCGACCCGCGATCGTGGGCCACCGCGGCGCCTCCGCCCATGCCCCTGAGAACACCCTGCTCGCCTTCCGGAGGGCGATCGAGGATGGCGCCGAGCTGCTCGAGTGCGATGTGCACCTGAGCGCCGACGGCCAGGTGGTGGTGATGCACGACGAGACCATCGACCGCACCGCCGCCGAGGACTCGCCGCTGCGCACCGGTGCGATCGGCGAGCTCACCCGTGCGGAGCTGGACACCGTGCTGCTGGGGGAGGGGGAGCGTGTGCCCTCCCTCGCGGAGCTGCTGGAGATGACCACGGTCCCCGTCTTCATCGAGGTCAAGGTCGCCGCGGCGGCGGCGGCGGTCGCCGAGCTGCTGCGCGCGCTGCCTGCCGGGTCCCCGGCTGCCGCCTCCACCGTGATCTCGTTCCACGCCGATGCGCTCGCGGAGATCCGCCGCGGCGCGGACGTCGCCGTCTCCTATCTGGTCGGCCAGATCGACGAGCAGGCGATCACCACCGCGCGCGAGCTCGGCGCGGCGGGCATCGGGCCTGGCATCGCTGGGCTCAGCCTTCGCGCCGCCGAGGTCGTGCACGAGGCAGGGCTGGCCCTGAACCCCTGGACGGTCAACACCGCCGTGCAGCTCGACGTCGCTCTGGCGTGCGGCGTGGACACGATCACCACGGACGACCCGGCCTGGGCGCAGCGGGAGCTCGACGTCCGCCTGGGGTGAGTGACCGCGGGAGTTCGCGGCAACACCCAGGTCGGAGGGCCCCGCATGGTGCGTCAATGGTGCTTGACCTGTTAAGTCAAGAAGCTTTGACATTTTTAGTCAAGGTGGCTTGACTTGCATGTCAAGGCCCCCTTACATTTGGGGCATGAACACCACGACCCGCACCCCCGCCGCCCCCGCCCGTGCCCGCGCCAACCGCGCCTTCGCCGTCCGCTTCACCGCGGGCATGGTCCTTTTCCTCGCCGGCCTCTTCCTCTCCTTTCTCGTCCAGGACACAGGCTTCCCCGCCTGGATCCCCGCGCTCCTGGTGCTGCCCGCCATCGCCCTCATGGCGTGGGCGAACGTCGAGATGTACCGGAGCGGTGACGAGTTCGAGCGTCGCAAGATCGCCGAGGCCGTGATGCTCGCGTTCGTGATCTCCACCGGCCTGATCCTCGCCGTCGGCTTCCTGCAGTACTTCCTGCTGCCCTCGGTGAACTGGATCTTCGCCTTCGCGATCCTGATGTTCTCGTGGCTCGTGGGCACCTTCGTCTCCTCCGTCCGCTACCGCTGAGAGGGGGCAGTGATGCGCAACGATCTCAAAGCCCGCCGCGCTGAGCGACGCTGGTCCCAGGCCGAGCTCGGCAAGGCCCTCGGCGTCTCCCGGCAGACGGTGATCGCCATCGAGAACGACAAGTACGACCCGTCCCTTCCGCTCGCGTTCAAGCTCGCCGCCCTCTTCGAGTCCCCGATCGAGGAGATCTTCACGCCCGACGAAGCTGAGCCCTCCTGACCGGTTCGTTCCGAACGGGCCGCAGCACACAGATCACCCCGGCCGTGCCTGCCACGGTCGGGGTGATCTGTGCGCGCGATGCCTCGCTCCGTCAGGAGTCGGTGGACTCCTCGTCGGATCCCGATCCGGCGGGCAGCAGCGACTCGATGATCTGCTCCAGAGCGGAGGCGGAGACATCGCTGATCGCGAGCAGATCGCCCGGCTGTGTGCCGGCAGGGTCCTCGGTGCCGTTGTCGACCACGCGCACGCGGTCGGCGAGCGTGAAGACGGTCGCGCGACGTGCTCCCTGATCATTCACCGAGGTGAGCGTGGATAGGGCACGGGTGTCTTCGAGGCCCTCCAGCGACGTCACTGCAGCGACGGTCATCTCCTGAACATCTCCGTCGTCACCGGCGCTGCCGTGCGGGTCCACGAACGCTGCCAGTCGGGAGGGCAGCGAGGCGAGGGTGGGAACGCAGAAATGGTGGAAGCCGTCGGCCGCGACGAACTCCTCGAGCACCCCTCCCGGGAAGAAGTGCAGGCCAAGGGTGGTGCGTACCTGGGAAGCGACGCGCTCGATCGTCAGCAGCGCCTCCGGGGTGCGCCGCAGGGTGAGGATTCCGGCGAGACCGAGCTCAAGCTGGATCAGCCGATCACTCGGATCACCCTCGCCGATCAGAAGATCCCCTTCCTCCTCGCGGGCCTGGTCGGTCGGGTTCACCAGGCGCCGTGCGATGAGCCCGCGCATCGCTGTGGCGCCCGCGGTCTCACGGTGCACCTGCTCCTGGTCGAGATAGGGGCTGCCGAGGATGCGCAGCGAGGCCTCCCCGTCCAGGGCGAGGAGCTCCTCGTCGGAGAGCACCATCAGGATGTCCGGGTCCTGATCGGCGCGCTCGAGGATCGCCAGTGCTCCCGCCAGGTCTCGCTCAGTGACGACGAGCGGCGAGCTGGGGAGTGCATCGGTGGTGGGGGTGGTCATCGCGGGCTCCTGCCGAGAGGGGTGGTCACCAGGTGAAGGCGTTCTTCAGGCCGTCGGCGACATCGCCGACCTTGTCGGAGACGGTGTCTGCGACGTCGGAGACGGCATCCTTGGCGGCATCCACTCCATCGTTCCACGTGTCGCTGATGACCTCAGACGTGTTGTTCCACAGGTCCTTCGCCCCGTCGACGACATCGCCACCGAAGTCCTTGACCTGATCCCAGTTGTCGACCACCCACTTGATGCCGTCCGCCGCCATCGCGCCGCCCACCAGTACGCCGCCGATCACCTGGAGCGGAACGCCGACCACGGCGCCCACGCCGGTCATATCGCAGATCGTCCCGGCGGTGATGAGGATGCCGCCGACGGCGGTGATTCCGCCGGTGATGGCATGGAAGGTGTCGCCCTTCTTGATCGAATCGATCATCTGCCAGCCACCGGCGAGGATATCCAGGCCGGGCAGGAACTTGCCGGCGACCTTGCCGAACTTCGTGAGCCAGGGGGCCTTCTTCATGAGCCCGTCGAACATCCCGAGCTTCTTGAGGAACGCATCGTATGCCTTGCCCTTCAGCCCGCGAAGCTTCTCGAGAACCTTCTCCGGGTTCTTCTTCATGTTCGACAGGACGTCCCAGATCTTCTTCCCACCCAGGACGATGTTCTTGGCTGCGTCGATGACGCCTTTCCCGACCCCGAACAGCGTGTCCTTGAGCAGATCGAGGATGCTGTGGTCGGTCGCCTCGGAGGCCTCGTCCTGCTCCTCAGCGTGGGTGTCGAGGTCTCTGCTGTGCCGCGACAGCGAGTCGCCCAGCTGGTCGAACCGGGGGGCGGTCCGTCCGGACCACTGCTCCCGGAAGGCATCGGCATCGGTGCCCACCCAGGAAGAGGCGTCCATCACCAGCGGCTCGAGGCGAGCGCGCAGGTCTTCGAGCGAGCCCACTCGCTCTTTCAGCAGCTGCGCGTGTGAACGCAGCTGCTCGGTATCCGCCCCGAAGAACCCGGTCATCATGAACCCCCGTCGTGTCGTGAACAGCTCGCACACTAGATCCTCCGGGGCGGCTGCGCGATGGGGAGAGGTCCCCATGGGACCTCTCCTCGCGGGGTCGGAGGGAGGGGTGCCGGTCGTAGACTTGCGGCGTGATGACCACGGATGAATCCCTGCAATCTCTGCTCCGGGCTCTCCAGCCGGGATACGAACGGCCGGTTCCGGCCGCCGGCTGGGCATCGTTCGCGCGGCGCTTCCTGCAGTCGGGAGAGATCGTGCTGTTCGCGTTCGAGGGGGAGGGGTGGACCTGGGTGGACCCCCTGCTGCTGGTCACCGATCGAAGGGTGCTCCACCTGCGTCGGGGTCTGAGGTGGAGGGTGCTGCGCGAGGTGCAGGCTGCGGAGGTCCGGGGGGCCGACTGCGCTTCCGGCACGGTGGCGGGACACGTGCGGATCCTTCTGCGTGATGGTTCCTCCCTCCGGACCCGCCAGAACGTCTCCAAGGATGAGGCGGTGGCTCAGGGCTTCGTCGACGGGGTCAACCGCCTCGTCGCCGGTGGAGGCCGCTCCGCCTCCCGCCACTGAACCCAGCACCCGCCAAGCAAGTACCTATGCCTGTCGATGCATATGTCGGGACCGGGCGATGCTGTCCGGGTATCCGCACCCATGTCCGGACGCTTTGCTGTGACCTGCGCGACAAGCCTCCCGGAGCTGTTTTCCCAGGTGCATGGCCATGACAGTCGTCTGCATGTTCACGCATCGAACGTCCAGTGCGACTTCTGGGCGACGCCGCGTACCCTGGGCGACGCCGTGACCTCCGCTTCCGCGGAGCCCCCGTGAAATCGGGGGCCCCCGGGCCCCCTGAAAGGACCGCGATGCTCGACTCGACGCTCCAGGACACATTCGACCAGGTGCTCCGCCGCAACCCCGGCGAACCCGAGTTCCACCAGGCAGTCCGGGAGGTGTTCGAGTCGCTGGAGGTCGTCCAGTCCCGGCACCCCGAGTATCAGGATCATGGCATCCTGATGCGCCTGAGCGAGCCTGAGCGCCAGATCATCTTCCGTGTCCCCTGGGTCGATGACCAGGGCGTTGTGCAGGTCAATCGCGGTTTCCGCGTCGAGTACAACTCCGCGCTGGGCCCGTACAAGGGTGGCCTGCGGTTCCATCCGTCGGTGAACCTCGGGATCGTGAAGTTCCTCGGCTTCGAGCAGATCTTCAAGAACTCCCTGACCGGCCTGCCCATCGGCGGCGGCAAGGGCGGATCCGACTTCAATCCGGCCGGCCGCAGCGACGGCGAGGTGATGCGCTTCTGCCAGTCCTTCATGACCGAGCTGCACCGCCACATGGGCGAGTACACCGACGTCCCCGCCGGCGACATCGGCGTGGGCCCGCGCGAGATCGGCTACCTCTTCGGTCAGTACAAGCGCCTGACCAACCGCTACGAGGCGGGCGTGCTCACCGGCAAGGGCCTGGACTGGGGCGGGTCCCTCGTGCGCAAGGAGGCCACCGGATACGGCGCGGCCATCTTCGCCGACGAGATGCTCAAGGCTCGCGGCTCCTCCTTCGAGGGTCGCCGCGTCTCCGTCTCCGGCTCGGGCAATGTCGCGCTCTACGCGATCGAGAAGGCCAAGCAGCTCGGCGGCATCCCCGTCACCGCCTCGGACTCCTCCGGCTACGTGGTCGACGAGAACGGCATCGACCTCGAGCTGCTGCAGCAGATCAAGGAGATCGAGCGCGGCCGCATCACCGAGTACGCGGAGCGCCGTGGCAACGGCGCTCGCTTCGTCGCCGGTGGCAGTGTCTGGGACGTCCCGGCGGACATCGCCCTGCCCAGCGCCACCCAGAACGAGCTCGACGTGGACGCCGCCCGCACCCTGGTCAAGAACGGCGTGCTCGCCGTGTCCGAGGGCGCGAACATGCCCTCCACGCCGGAAGCAGTCAGCGTGTTCCGCGAGGCCGGGGTCGCCTTCGGTCCCGGCAAGGCGGCGAACGCCGGCGGTGTCGCCACGTCGGCCCTGGAGATGCAGCAGAACGCGAGCCGCGATGCCTGGAGCTTCGAGCACACCGAGCAGCGTCTCACCCAGATCATGAAGGGCATCCACGCCACCTGCCTGGAGACCGCCGACGAGTTCGGTCGCCCCGGCGACTACGCCCTCGGTGCGAACGTGGCCGGCTTCCGCAAGGTGGCCGACGCGATGATCGCCTTCGGCGTGATCTGAGCCGGATCCCGGCGCTCACGGAGCCGCCGTCCCCTCCCTGTCGGGAGTGGGCGGCGGCTCCGTCGTCTGCGGGTGTCCCGTTCTCCGCGGGGCGGGCATTGTTCGTGACTCAGCGCACAATCCGCCAGATGGGAATGATTATCAGGGACTGTTAGGCTCGCTCTCATGAAATCAATGGGAACCATTATCATGAAGCGACGAGCGGCCGCACTTCTCGGGGCCGGAGTCCTCGCCCTCGCCGCCTGCAGCGGCGCCGCCGGTCCCGGGGCCGGCGGCGCGTCCGACGGCGGAGGGGCGGAGACCGCTCCCGCCTCGGACCGGACCGAGGTCGGAGCGCTCAGCCCACGGATCGTGCTGGCCCACGAGGGAGGGGTGACCACTCTCGATTCGTCCGACGGTGCGACGCTCGCGACCACCGAGCTCGAGGGCTTCGTGCGTCTGAACCCGGCGGGCGACGGGCGTCATGTCGCCGTCAGCGCCTCCGATGCGATCACCATGTACGACATCGGCCTGCTCGCCCAGGGTCACGGCGACCACTTCCACTACTACGTGCAGCAGCCCGCCCTCACCGACCTCTCCGTCGAGGCGCCGTACCCCGGTCACGTGGTCCCCCACGGAGACCGCACGGCCCTGTTCGCCGACGGCACCGGAGCGATCACGCTCATCGATCCCACCGCGCTCGGCGAGGGCGACCTCGGGGTGCTCGAGGAGACCGCGACCGATGCTCCGCACCACGGCGTCGCGGTGCCGCTGACCGACGGCGGACTTCTTACCACCCAGGGCACCGAGGACTCCCGCAGCACCGTCCAGGTGCTCGACGGCGAGGGGAACGTCACGGCGGAGACCGACGACTGCCCGGGCGTGCACGGCGAAGCCGCAGCCCAGCCCACTGCATCCGGCGACGTGATCAGCCTCGGCTGCGAGAACGGTTCGGTGATCTACCGGGACGGCGAGTTCCACAAGGTCGCGATCGAGGGCGACTACCAGCGCTCGGGCAACCAGAAGGGTCATGAGGGCTCACCGATCGTGCTGGCTGATCACAAGGTCGAGGCCGAGCCCGTCGGCGGCGTCGAACGCCCCACCGAGATCGCGCTGATCGACACCCGTGACGCCACGATGCAGACCGTCGACCTCGGCTCGGAGTACTGGTTCCGCTCCCTGGACCGCGGCCCCGACGGCGAGGCACTGGTGCTCACCGCCGACGGCGAGCTGAACATCCTGGACCCCGAGACCGGCGAGATGCTCCATGAGGTCCCGGTGGTGGAGGAATGGAGCGAGCCGGAGAACTGGCAGGAGGCCGGGCCCATGATGTCCGTGGCCGACGGCACCGCCTTCGTCGTCGACCCCGCGGCCAAGAAGCTCACCATGGTCGACGTCGCCAGCGGCGAGATCTACCGCGAGCTCGAGCTGCCCGTCGTGCCGCACGAGATCCAGGTGGCCACCGGCACCGCGTCCGGCGAGTACGAGATCGCTCCGGGCTCCGACGACCACGAGGACGCCGAGGCGAGCGATGCCGGCGGTGACGAGGGCGGCGACCACGAGGGCCACGACCACTGAGGCCGCACCCTTCAGCCCCCTGAGCTGGGCGCCGCCTCCCACGCGCCGATCTCGATCACGGCCCCGCCCTCCACCCCGGCCTTCAGGTCGAAGGGGGCGGGGCCGGGGTCGTCCCCGTACGAGGTCGGGAGGAAGGTGACCGTCATCGGCACCTCCGCGGGGTCGGTGCGCACGGTGAGGGTCTGCGGGGTCTCCTGATCTGCGGCGGTGCGGTACCCGGGCCAGTACAGGCGCGAGCGGGCGGAGCTGCCGGGGGCGAGACCGATGCCGTCGGCCATCTCCACCGCGGGCTCGAGGTGTGCAAGCGGCTCGGGCCGCAGTTCGATCTCCTCGCCGCCCTGGGTCAGCATCAGCTCTGGCATCCCGCGCAGCGCGCAGCTCGTGGCGCCGATGTTGGTGGCCCGCAGGGTGGCGACGGAGTTCCCGGTGATGCCGTCCCACCCCTCGGCGACCAGCTGCAGGGACTGCGGCCGGCACGGCGGCAGCCCGGCTGCCTCGATCTCGGGCGCGGTGGTGGGAGCAGCGGTGCCGGTGCCGGCGGGGCCGGGCTCGGAGGGCGCACGGTCGTCCCCGGCTCCGGTCCCGGCGTCGTTCCGGGCCTCGGAGCCGGATGCTCCGGCGTACTTCCAGGCGTCGGCTGCCGGGGCATCCACCGGCCGGGCGGCGAGCACGGCGACCGTCAGGATCGCCGCGAGAGCTGCGTAGGTGAGGAGGACGTTCACGCGTCTCCGGGGACTCGCCGCGGTGCCGTTGCCCGCTGCTGCGTCCTCCGCTGCCGCTGTGTCTGTGCCTGCGGGGTGCAGGGCGGTGTCGGGCAGGGAGCCGGTGGCAGGTGTCTGAACAGCGGCATCGGCCCGTGGGACATCCTCAGTGCGGGGGAGGAGCCGACCCATGAGGATGCTCCCCGCCAGGAGCACGACGGCCAGGACGACCACTCCGAGCCAGGGATGACCGAACAGCAGGACGGCGGCGAGGAGACCCAGCGGATGCAGAGCCAGCACCCCGCCGACGAGCGCCGGCGCCATGACTCCGAGTCCTGCTGACAGGTAGGCGGTGCGGTCGCTCTCCGCCCCGGGTCGCTGCCATCGCCAGGTCGTGAGGGTCGCGAGCAGCAGTGCGAGCAGCACCACGGCCAGGCCGATGGGGCGGGACACCGCGAGGGCCAGCCAGAAGGCGCTCCACAGCGCCACCGCGGCGAGGAGCATCGGGGTGATCAGCCGGAGCAGAGCTCGGCGCGGCCCCTCCCGCAGGGGTACTGCCCGCGGCGGCAGGGCGACGCTCCAGAGCGCCGCTCCGAGCAGGGTCGTGAGTCCCGCGCCCGCTGCGACCCGCAGATAGTGACCTCGCGCGTCGGCCCATAGATCTGTGCAGGTGGTGTCATTGCAGTCGAACGCCCAGGAGGGCGAGTCACCGAGGCGGCTCGCCCAGATCCCGACCACGAGCAGCACCACGATCCCGGCGAACACCAGCGCGGCGGCGAGGACACCGACGGCCGGAGACCGGAGCCCGTCGGCGCGGCGGACATCGCGTGCGCGGCGCGGAGCGGGGGTGCGGGACACGCTCGCACGGTAGCCGAGACTCAGCCCGCCTCCCGGCCGGTCACTCGGACCTGCACCGTTCGCGCACGGGCTCTCCACCCCTGCTGCCGCGGGGACCGTCCTGTCGCCGGCGGCTGCGGTCGGCTCAGCTGCTGCGGCCCATGCGGCCCATGCGGCCCATGCGGGCCAGCACCCGAGCCTGCGCGTCGGCCTCTGGCGCGACCGGCAGCGCGTGAGCGAAGATCCCGGGCGCGTAGGCGTGCTCGCCCCAGCTGTCCACGGCGGCGTCGATCAGGGTGATCTCCTGCGGGGTGAACCGCTCGTCGAGACCCTGTGAGCGCGCGATGTCCCAGCGGTGCACGATCAGATCGAATCCATAGAACTCGATCAAGGTCGCGCCCAGGGTCGACGGTCCGAAGGCGCTGTCGTAAGGCTGCCCGGCGACGTCGGGATCGGCGAGCAGAGCGTCGACCTCGCGGTGATGCGCAGCCCAGGCGCGGGCGGGTTCCTCATCGGCGCCGCCCGGTACTGGGTGGCCACGAGCGGCGAGGAATTCTCGCTGGGTGGAGAGGACGTGCTCGAGCACATCGCGCGCCGACCATCCCGCGCAGGGGCTCGGCGCGTCCCAGTCCTCCACCGCCTCCACGACGGTGGTGAACGGCCTCGCGCGGTCTCGGAAGGCGGCATCGAGCGAGGCCGGCGCGGGAGGCCGGGTGCCCGGGGTCTGCTGGCCGATGGTCATGGGGGCTCCTTGTCGTGGGCGCGGTGGGAGGTTCCCGCCGGCACCGACGACGTTACGGAGCGTGAGGTCGCGCGTCTTGAACATTCCCGACAGAGCTCCCGACACAGCTACTGTCATGCCCATGGTCATGGAGCCCGACGACACCGACAGCATCGGGCGCGCCCATCTGCAGGACCCTGCGGAGCGCACTCACACCATCGCTCGCCGCCCGCCCTCAGATCACCTGCGCGGGTGGATCCGTCGCTTCTGGATCCCGGTGTGGGACGTCCCGGAGGGCGAGTCCTCCGAGCAGGCCGTGCTCCAGTACCCGGTGTGCCTGTCCATCACGACCCCGGCGTACTCCCGGTTCGTCGGCCCCCACCCCGGAGTGTCGAGGACCGTGCTCGAAGGGAGGTCCTGGGGTTTCGGGACGATGTTCGCGCCCGCCGCCGGGGCGAAGCTGCTCGGCCATCCGGTGCGGGACCAGGCCGGGAGCTGGTGCGACCTCGACGAGGTGCCCGCCCTCGCGGGACTGACGGGCCCCGTGCGCGCGCTGATGGCGCAGGCGCCCGAGGACCCCGAGATCCATGCCCGGTGCAGCGCCCTGCTCGAAGACCGCATCGCACGGCTCGGCGCACCGGATGAGGAGGACCTGCTGATCAACGACGTGGTCGAACAGGTCGAGCAGGACCGCGACCTGCTCACTGTGGCGCAGCTGAGCGAGCGGATGGGCATCGGAGAGCGCACTCTGCAGCGGCTCACCGTGCGACGCCTCGGGCTCACCCCGCTCTGGCTGATCCGCCGCCGTCGGCTCCACGATGCCTCGGTCGGGCTGCGCAGCGTCCACTCGCTCTCCGATCTCGCGATCCGGCTCGGCTACGCCGACCAGGCCCATTTCGGTCGGGACTTCCGCACCTCGACCGGGCTCACTCCCGGGGAGTTCGCCGCCCGCTGGAGATGACGCCGGGGTCCGCCCCGGAGCTCGGAGCTCAGAAACCCAGCTGCTCCGCGCGCGCGATGATCGCCTCGGCCGTCGCGACGGTCTGATCCACGTACGCCTCGCCGAACAGCTTCACGTGGGCCAGCAGTCCGAAGAACAGGTGGGCGGGGAGGTCCTGCTCCCAGCCGCGGGGCAGCGGGTGCTCGGCGACGTAGCCCTCGAAGATCTCCTCGAGGTGCGGCGCATCGAACAGGGACAGCATCGCGAGGTCCTCGAGCCGGTGGCCGCCGTGGGCAGCGGGGTCGATGAGGGTCGCGCCGTCGGCGGTCCACAGCAGATTGCCCGACCACAGGTCGCCGTGAACCCGGGACGGCTCCTCGGTGCCCTGCCCGCTGATGCCGTCGAAGGCGCCGTCGGCGATCAGATCGATGGCTTCATCGACGGTGTCGTGGCCGTCGGCGCCGAGCACGCGGGTGACTGAGTCGGCGAGCGGGCGCAGGCGGTCCTCGGCCCAGAACTCGACGAAATCTGTGCGTGGTGCGGTCTCGACCGCGAAGGGGCTCTCAAGGGGGCCGAAGTAGGCGGGATCGGCGGGGGCCCAGCCGAAGGCCTCCGCGCCGGCATCGTGCAGGCGGGCGAGCCCGCGGCCCAGCTCGCGGGCAGCCTCGGGGGTGGGCGGGACAGAGTCCAACCGCTCCAGGTGCAGGGCGTTCTTCTCCTCCGCGAGCACTTCGACGACCGGCACCACCTGGGGCTCTGCGAGCCAGCGCAGTCCAGCGGCCTCGGCCGCCACATAGCCCTTGGGGGCGCTCTCGGCATGCTTCACGAAGTCATTCATGGGCCCACCGTACGCAGAGCCCCCACCGAAAGCGCCACCCGGGGTGTCGCGAGGCACTGTGGCGGCATCGCGAGCGGTCACCGGTGCGGGTCCGACGCACCACTCCTCAGACGCTGATTCCCAGTGTCGCCGCGAGGGTGCGCCGCAGCGTCGGCAGCACCCGTGCATGCATGGAGCGGGTCGAGGCGCGGGAGGCGACATGCACCAGCATCGCGCTGCGCTCGTAGGCGGTCCAGGCCCGCATCCGCCGACGCAGGGAAGCCACATCGGATACCGAGGCGGGCAGCTCTCCGCGCTCGCCGCGGGCCTGCACATAAGCCCGCACGAAGCGGTCGACCTGCTCCTCGGCCAGCGGCACGTACCAGGGCCCGCCGTGCACGGCGCCGCCGAGAATCGCGAGGTCCCGGGCAGGATCGTCGCCCTGCGCCCACTCGAAGTCGATGTACTGCACCCGTGGTGCGCCGGTGACCGGGTCGCTGCCGTGCCAGAGGATGTTCGTCGAGCAGAGATCACCGTGGGCCAGCACGTACCCGTCCAGCTGTGCGATCTCGTCGTCGACGGCGGCGACCTCCGCGCGCGAGGCCTCGAGCAGGGGGCCGAGCCCGTGCTCCCGGATCGCTGCGCCATGGAACTGCTGCCAGGACTCGAACTCCGCCTCGACCTCGGGCAGCAGCGACTGCGGCCCCGGGGTCACCGCCGCCCAGGGGTCCGCCCCCAGCGACACCGGCCCACGGCCCGGGGCGGGCACGGCATGAAGCTGCGCGAGATGCGCGGCATGGGCCAGCAGGTGCGCCCCGGTCCAGGTCGTCGGCGAGGCGGCGACACCCGGGACCTCGGAGGTCACGACATACGGATGGCCGATCGGGCTGGTCGCGGGATCATCGTGGACGGCGATGGGTTCCGGGCCCACCTCAGCGGGCAGCAGGGTCAGCGCCGCGATCTCATGGGCCAGATCCTGATGCAGCTCCGCGGAGGTGACGTGCGGAATCCTCACGATCACCGGTGCGTTCTGCTGCGGGATGACCCGCCAGGCGGCGAAGCGCTCGCCGACGCCCGCGAGCGTGACCCGGGCCTGCCCCGACAGCGACGCCGGCAGCACCGACTTGTGCAGCCCGGGCAGCCGCACGGGGGAGGCATCCTCTCGCAGGGGCAGCACCAGTGTGCCCTCGCGCCAGACCTCCGCCAGCAGCTCGCCCATCGCGGTGGAGGCGGGATCCAGCGGTGTGGAGGGTGGTTCTCCCTGGTGCGGGACCATCGGGGCTCCTCGTGGTCGGTGCTCTGATCCTACCGGCGGCGGATGAGTCTCACCGGAGATGCGCGCGGTTTAGCATGGTCAGGCACCCCCGAGGGCCCGGGAGGGCCCGCCTGGCCCGGCTGCCTGGCCGCCGGGGGCTTCGCCGTCCGGGCCCGTCGGCCCGCCGCTCCGTCTCCTGCAAGGACACCGCCCATGGAACTCGCCCTGCTCGCCATCGTCGTGGGCGTCGGCGTGGGGATCGTGGTGGGGGCGCTCGGTGCCGGTGGCGGCATCCTCGCAGTGCCGGTGCTGGTCTTCCTGCTGGGCATGCCGACCCATGCCGCGACCGCATCGAGCCTGATCATCGTGCTGATCACCGCGCTCTTCAGCCTCCGGCACCATGCCCGGCACGGGAACGTGGAATGGAAGAACGGGCTGGTGTTCGCGGGGGTCTCGGTGGTGGGTGCGGTCGTCGGCTCCCGGCTGTCCGCGCTGGTGCCTGCACAGGTGCTGCTCACCCTGTTCGGGGTCATGCTGGTGGGCGTCGCGATCGCGATGCTGCGCCGCGCGCTGCGAACCCGCCGTGCTGAGCGTGACGAGGCCGCTGCTCATGGCTCACACGGTGCGCGCGAGACCGACGAGCCGGTGGCGGTCCACGACGATCCGGTGCTGGACCAGCCCGGCCCGGACACCGTCGAGACCGCGGACGGCATCCATCACCACCACGGCGAGCCCGAACTGCCACTGCTGCCCGCCCCGGCCCCTGCGCCCCGGACGCTGGTGGTGATCGCCGCCGCGACCCTCACCGGCTTCCTGACCGGCTTCTTCGGCGTGGGCGGCGGGTTCATCGTGGTGCCGATGCTGGTCATCGCGCTGGGCCTGGCGATGCGCCACGCCTCCGGGACCAGCCTGCTGGTGATGATCATCGCGACAGCGACGAGCCTGCTGGCCAGGCTCGGCACGGACGTCCAGATCGATTGGACGATCACCCTGATCTTCGCCGCCGGCTCCGCGGTGGGAGGGATCCTCGGTGGCCCGCTCTCGGCGAAGGCCCGCCCCTCCACGCTCACGCTGCTGTTCTCGGTGCTGCTCGGCGGCGTGGCCGCAGTGACCCTCGTGCAGACCCTGCTGCTGGGCTGAGCAAGTCTGAGCTGGGCTGAGCCGGGCCGGCGGGGAAGCGCGCGAGGCCCAGCTGACGAGGCGGATACTGGGCGCATGCCCGACTGCTCCGCGCCCGACTGCTCCGCGCCCGACAGCTCCGCGCCCGCCACCTCAGCGCCGGACGCCTCAGCGCCCGCCACCCCCGCGCCGCACCCGCGCTCACCCGCGCAGCGACCGCCCGTCTTCCCTCATCAGGTCACGCTGACCCTGCTCGCCGTGGAGGACGCCCCCGTGCTCGCGGAACTCGAGACCCGCAATCGCGAGCAGCTGATGGCCGGTGCTCCGGCCCGGGCGGAGGGATGGTTCACCGAGGCCGGGCAGCGCACGGCGATCGCCCACGCCGTGGCCGACCGGGAGGCAGGCGGCGGTCTCCCGTTCACCATCCGGCTCGAGGACAAGGGGGCGACGAGGATCGTGGGCCGCCTCAACCTCTCGACCATCATCCGCGGGGCCTTCGAGTCGGCCTCGCTCGGCTACTGGGTCGACACGGACGTCACCGGCCGCGGCGTCGCCACCCACGCGGTGCAGAGCGCGATCGCCGTGGCCTTCGGCGGCCTGGGCCTGCACCGGCTCCAGGCCGAGGTGAAGGTCGGCAACGAGGCCTCGGTGCGCGTGCTCGAGTACTGCGGCTTCACCGAGTACGGCCTGGCGAAGGACTATCTCCGGCTCGGCGGTGACTGGGCGGACTGTCGCCTGTTCCAGCTGATCGAACCGCACTGGCAGCCAACCGCCCCGGGCTCCGCCTGATCCGCGTCCCGGCCCCCGCCGCACTCAGCCCCGCCTGGCTCCGGCCTGACCCAGCCCACCGCGCCCAGCCCCGCCGCTCTCAGCCTCGCCTGACCTGATCCGCCTCGTGGCCCAGCTGGCATGTCGAGTACGGGCGACAGAGAGCACGCTCCGGATATATGACCAGAGCGTGCTCTCTAGCGCCAGTACTCGACGGCAGGGCCGGAGCCGGGGCCGGTGCCGGAACCGGGGGTGGTGCCAGGGCCGGTGCCGGGGCCGGGGCCGGTGGTGGGAGCGGCGACGGTGCGCACCGCGTCGTTGATCAGTCGAGCTGCGGCGCGGGCGGTGCGCCCGTCGATGTCCAGGGAGGGGTTCAGCTCCACCACGTCGAGCAGGGCGAGCTTCCCGCTGCTGGCGGCGGCGCGCACGGCCGCAGCGATCAGCGGCAACGGCACCCCGTAGGCAGCCGGCGCCGAGACCCCCGGGGCCACGGCCGCGGGCAGCACGTCCAGGTCGATGGTCAGGTAGAGCACGTCCAGGTCAGCGGCGAACCCCTCGACGAAGCGCGCGATCCCCTCGGCTCCCGCAGCGAGGCACTGCTCATCGGTCCACCACTGCACGCCGAGCTGCTCGGCCCTGGCGAACAGCGCTCCCGTGTTGGAGGCCTCGGCGATCCCGAGCACCGCGTAGGCCAGCTCACGGTCGGCAGCCTGCTCGGCCGCCGCCATCTGCGCGAAGGGGGTGCCGGAGGTGGGGCGAGGCTCCTCGCGCAGGTCGAAGTGGGCATCGAGGTTCAGCACTCCCCAGCGCTGTCCCGCGCTGGGCCCGATCTCAGAGCTGACCAGACCGTTGTACGAGGACCAGGCCGTCTCGTGCCCGCCCCCGAGCACCACCGTCAGCCGGGAGCCGGGACGGTCCAAGCCCTGCGCGGTGAGGGCCGCGGCCGCGGCCTGCCCACCCTCGAGGTCCTCGCCGATCGTCTCGGCATCGCCGAGGTCGTGCAGGCCCATCTCGCCGCGGGCGAGGGGCCCGTGCAGGGCCAGCGGTGACAGGGCGCGGCGCAGCGCGGCAGGCCCGTCGGCCGCTCCGACTCGGCCGCGGTTGCGGCGCACCCCCTCGTCGGAGCGGAAGCCGAGCAGCGCGATGTGAGCGGAGGCGGGATCCGCCGCTCCGGGACCGGCGACGCTGCGGACCACCTGGTGCCAGCGGGCGTGCTGGGGGCCGTTGCCGTCATTCCGGCCGGACCAGGCGCTGTCAGCGTCGGGAGAGTTCGTCATCGGGGCTCCTCGTCTGCGCACCAGGGAGTAGGTTCGCCCATCATGGCACCCGGCCTGGGTGAACGACCTGCCAGAGCACGAGACTGGGTCCGGCCCACCGGACATCGCCGACCGACGGTCCTGCGCATCCCGGTGCACCACCAGCACGATCCTTGCCGATCTGATCGAGGGAGAGACGATGACCCAGCGAGAGCGGCACGGCCAGGCGCAGGAGCGACGCCGGCTCGGCAGCAGCGACGAACCCGTCGAGGACGCCCTGGCCGAGGAGTTCGAGAACACGGTCACGGAGGGTGCGAACCGCTTGAACCGCACGTGGCGGGCACTGGTGATCACCGGTCTGTTCGGCGGGATCGACGTGGGCCTCGGACTGCTGGCGATGCTCGCAGTGCTGGACGCGACAGGCTCGAAGCTGCTGGGCGGCCTCGCCTTCGGCATCGGGCTGTATGCGCTGCGGCTCGCGCACTCGGAGCTGTTCACCGAAGACTTCCTGGTCCCGATCAACGCGATCGTCGCCGGGCACGGGACCTGGTGGCAGCTGCTGCGGCTGTGGACGGCGACCCTGATCACCAACCTCGCCGGAGGCTGGGCGTTCACCTGGTTCGTGGTGGCCGCCTTTCCGCGGTTCGACGACGAACTGATCGAGGCGAGCACGAGCTACATGGAGAAGGGCCTGACCCTCGAGACGGCCGCCCTCGCCGTGCTCGCCGGCTTCACGATCACGCTGGTCACTCGCATGAACCAGGGCTCGAAGGAGGGGATCGCGACGCTCGCGAACGCCCTCATCTCAGGACTGCTCGTGGTGGGTCTGGGCATGCTCCACGGGGCGCTGAGCTCGGCGGTGATCTTCGGCGCGATGCACGCCGGCGCCGAGGCCACCTACCTCCAGTGGCTGATCTGGTTCGCCTGGGTGATCCCGCTGAACATGGCCGGCGGCCTCGTGATGCTCACGCTCCCGCGCCTGGTGCGCACCTGGGAGCTCGTCACCGAGGAGCGCGCCTCGCAGCGCGCCGCGACGGGCGGCTCCGTGGCGGACTGAGCCCGGAGGGGCCCAGGGAGTGGCATCCTTGCGGATCATGGCACCCCCGAAAGTCCCGGCGGCCGACGCGACGCTGCGTCTGCTGACCTTCCTCGCCTCCCGCAGCTCCCCGGTCCCGGCCGCGCAGCTCGCCGAGCAGCTCGCCCTGCCCCGCTCACGCACCTACGACCTGCTGACCACCCTCGTGGAGCACGGCTACGTGATGCATCTGGAGCAGGAGCGGCTGTACGGGCTGGGGCCCGCCGCGCAGGTGCTCTCCGGTGCCTACCTGCGCCAGGAGCCGCTGGCGAGGATCGGCCGCCGCGTGATCGAGGCAATGGTCGACGAGGTCGGCGAGTCGGGCCACCTCGCGGTGCTGCACGGCCGCGACGTGCTCTACGTGATCGAGGAGCGGGCCCGGAGCCGACCCAGCCTGGTCACCGACGTCGGTGTGCGGATCTCCGCCCACCTCACCGCGAGCGGCCGCGCGATCCTCGCCGAGCTCCCGCCCGCCCAGCTGCGCGCCCTGTTCGGCACGCGGGACGACTTCACCTCCCGCACCACGGTGCCGGGACCGGAGAGCCCCAAGGACCTGCGCGAGCTCCTCACCCGGGTGCGGGCCGATGGGGTCGCCCACGAGACCGGGGAGGTCACCGAGGAGCTCGCCTCAGTGGCGGCGGTCGTGCACGACCATGCCGGCTGGCCCGCCGCCGCGGTGGCGATCACCTTCGAGGAGTCACGGACCCCCGTGGAGGTGCGTGATCGGTGCACGGCCGCGGTGCGCGCAGCGGCCGAGGAGATCACCCGCAGGCTCGGCGGGCGGCGCTCTGTCGTTGGTGTATAGCCGTCCCGAGCGCTGAAGGCGATGACGCCGCCAGCGGCTTCGAGGCCGTGGAGCCGCAGAGGCCCGCATGTGGGCTGCCAGGCAGTTCAAGGACGGTCGAGCGGGCCACTCTTAGGGGCATCGTGAACCGTCGCGACCTCGGTGGGTGTCGAGCTGCAGGCATCATTCCAGGCGCTCACCGTCGTGGAGTAGCTACCGCTATACATGACGGTGTCGCCCTCGGCCGCGAAGACTTCGCCGGTGCGATCATGAACGACGTAGCGAGTGCCGTCTTCTCGGGTGACTCCGATTGCGGTGGGGAAGAGGACGCCCACAGTTATGGCCGCGCCCAAGAAGGTGCAGCCTTCGTCGTCGATGACCAAGTCGCCGCTCACGACGGCAGCATCGCCGCCGTCACCTTCTTCCCACGTGAAAGTGGGGATCTCGAACGTCGTTGACCCTCCTGGCGGCTGCCCAGCGCACCCCGTCACGAGCACCGCGATCGCGAGACCGGCAAGGCCAGCCAGAGCGCGGCGCCCTGTCGGTCACTTGTCCGGCATGCCGGACACAAGCGGCGCGAAGGCCCTCGACCCCTCCCGTCGGCGGTGGTGTCCTGTACCGAACACCCCGCAGCGCGGAACCCCCGAGCAGCCCTCGACCCCAGGAGCCAACGATGACCCTCCCCGGAGCCCGCCCCGTCCGTGCCGCCCGCGGCACGACCCTCAGCGCGAAGTCCTGGCAGACCGAAGCCCCGCTGCGGATGCTCATGAACAACCTCGACCCCGAGGTCGCCGAGCGCCCCGACGACCTGGTCGTCTACGGCGGCACCGGACGCGCCGCCCGCTCCTGGGAGGCCTTCGACGCGATCGTCGAAACCCTCAAGGACCTCGAGGATGACGAGACCCTGCTGGTCCAGTCCGGCAAGCCCGTCGGCGTGCTGCGCACCCACGAGTGGGCCCCGCGCGTGCTGCTGGCCAACTCCAACCTCGTCGGCGACTGGGCGAACTGGCCCGAGTTCCGCAAGCTCGAAGCCGAGGGTCTGATGATGTACGGCCAGATGACCGCCGGTTCCTGGATCTACATCGCCACCCAGGGCATCCTCCAGGGCACTTTCGAGACCTTCGCGGCGATCGCCCAGAAGCGTTTCGGCGGCACCCTGGCCGGCACCATCACCCTCACCGGCGGCTGCGGCGGCATGGGCGGCGCCCAGCCCCTCGCCGTGACCCTCAACGACGGCGTCTGCCTGATCGTGGACGTGGACCGCACCCGGCTCGAGCGCCGCGTCGCCAAGCGTTACTGCCACGAGATCGCCGACGACCTCGATGACGCGATCGCGCGTGCCAACGCCGCCAAGGCCGAGCAGAAGGGCCTCTCGATCGGCATCGTCGGCAACGCCGCCGAGGTCTTCCCGGCTCTGCTCGAGCGCCATCAGGCGGGCGACCTGCAGATCGACATCGTCACCGACCAGACCTCCGCCCACGACCCGCTGAGCTACCTGCCGCTCGAGGTCACCGTCGAGGACTGGAAGGCGGAGTCGGAGGCCGACGAGGAGGGCTTCACCAAGAAGTCCCGCGAGTCCATGGCCCGTCAGGTGCAGGCCATGGTCGAGTTCCAGGATGCCGGCGCCGAGGTGTTCGACTACGGCAACTCGATCCGCGACGAGGCCCGCCACGCCGGCTACGACCGTGCCTTCGAGTTCCCCGGCTTCGTCCCCGCCTACATCCGCCCCCTGTTCTGCGAGGGCCTCGGCCCGTTCCGCTGGGTGGCGCTGTCCGGTGATCCCGAGGACATCAAGGTCACCGACGCGGCGCTCAAGGAGCTCTTCCCCGAGAACGAGCACCTGCACCGCTGGCTGGATGCGGCGAACGAGCACGTCGAGTTCGAGGGCCTGCCCGCCCGCATCTGCTGGCTCGGCTACGGCGAGCGGCACCAGGCCGGGATGCTCTTCAACGACCTGGTGCGCGACGGCAAGGTCAAGGCCCCGATCGTCATCGGCCGAGACCACCTCGACTCCGGCTCCGTCGCCTCCCCGTATCGCGAGACCGAAGCCATGCTCGACGGCTCCGACGCGATCGCGGACTGGCCTCTGCTGAACGCCCTCACCGCCACCTCCTCGGGCGCGACCTGGGTCTCGATCCACCACGGCGGCGGTGTCGGCATCGGCCGCTCGATCCACGCCGGCCAGGTGGGCCTCGCCGATGGCACCGATCTCGCCCGCCAGAAGCTCGAGCGCCTGCTGACCAATGACCCGGCGATGGGGGTGATCCGGCACGTCGACGCCGGCTACTCGCGGGCCGACGACGTCGCCCATGAGCGCGGTGTGCGGGTCCCGATGACCCCCACCCGCCGCGACTGACCTCGCCCCGCCCCGGGAGCCGGCCCGATCTCTTCCGTGCGTTCTGAACGCTCCGTGCGTTCACGGCAGGTCGGACCGGCCTCCGGGGCATACTCTCCCCACCCTCACCTGCAGGAGGCATCGTCATGGCCAGCACCCTGATCACCGGCATCAGCGAGCTGTGGACCCTCGATCCCACGCTCGATGACCCCGAGACCCCGCATGGCGTCTGCGACTCCCAGATGCTGCGCAGCGCCGCCCTCGTCATCGAGGACGGCGTGATCGCCTGGACCGGCGCCGCCTCCGACGCGCCGTCGGCCGATGACCGGGTCGACGTGGGTGGCCGCGCCGTGCTTCCCGGCTGGGTCGACTCCCACTCCCACCTCGTCTTCGACGGTGACCGCGCCGCCGAGTTCGAGGCGCGTATGGCGGGCGAGTCCTACTCGGCCGGCGGCATCGGCGTGACCACCGAGGCCACCCGCTCCGCCTCCGACGAGCATCTGCGCGCCCTGGTCCGCGGCAGAATCGCCGAGGCCACCGCCGGCGGCACCACCACCCTCGAGACGAAGACCGGCTACGGGCTCACGGTCGAGCACGAGACCCAGGCCGCGGCGCTGCTGTCAGCCCTGATCGCGGAGGGCGAGCTCGACGAGGCCACCTTCCTCGGCGCCCACCTGGTGCCTGCGGAGTTCGACGGCCGTGACGGCCGCCCCGGCGCCGAGGACTACGTGGACCTGGTGAGCGGCGAGATGCTCGCCGCCGTCGCCCCGCACGTGCGCTGGATCGACGTGTTCTGCGAGGAGGGCGCCTTCGACCCCGCGCAGTCCGAACGGGTGCTGCGCTCCGGGGCAGCCGCCGGCCTCGGGCTGCGGGTGCACGGCAACCAGCTGGGCCGCTCGGGTGGCGTGGCACTGGCGACCGAGCTCGGTGCGGCCAGCGTGGACCACGTCAACCACCTCGCGTCGGCCGACATCGAGGCGCTCGCCGCCACCGCCTCGCGCCCCACCGCAGCAGGGGAGCGGCCCGGACTGCTCGCCGTGGACTCGGGGCCGACGGTCGCCACCGTCCTGCCCGCCTGCGATCTCTCCACCCGGGCGCCGCTCGCCCCGGCACGAGAGCTGCTGGACGCCGGCGCCGCGGTCGCGATCGCCTCGAACTGCAACCCCGGCACCAGCTACACCAGCTCCATGAGCTTCTGCGTCACCACCGCCGTGCTGCAGATGCACCTGACGCTGGCCGAAGCCCTCTTCGCCGCCACCCGCGGCGGGGCCCTCGCCCTGCGCCGCACGGACGTCGGCCACCTCGGGATCGGTGCCCGCGCCGACCTGCATGTGCTCGATGCCACCGCCGCCATCCACCTCGCCTACCGGCCCGGTATGCCGCTCACCCACCAGGTGTGGCGGTCCGGGGTCCGGAGCTCGTGACCCTGGGCGTCCCACCCTGCAGTCGCGCAGCGCAGTCCCCTTCTGCGCCGCCCCCTACGGCGCAGTCCCCGCCCGCTCGGTCCGCTCCCGTTCAGTCCACCACCTCTCATCCCCCTGACCCGAAAGGACGATCTCAATGATGACGACGTCCGATGCATCGAAGGACCCTGGCTTCGACGGCGCGGCCGCGCGCCGGAACACCACCGGCATCGAGCTGAGGCCGATGCCCGGCCACCGCTGGCGCTTCTTCCTCTACAGCGCCATCGGCCTGGTGATGTTCTTCGTCTCCGTCGAGATCGGCGGGAAGTCCACGATTCTGGTGGACCACGCGCTGACCTTCGTGAGGTGGGTGCTGGGCGCCGCGGTGCCCTGGGTGGTCGTCGCCCTGGTGCTGCTGGGCACCGTGCGGCCCTTCCTCACCGGCTCCTGGAAGAACGGCGCCCTGCGCACGATCTTCGCCTTCGCGAACATCGTCGGCCTGGCGGTCGCGGTCTGCGCGGCCGCTGGCTACTACCCCGGACCGCTCGCGAACCCTGACATCGGGCCCTTCCTGTGGGAGAAGCTCGGCATCCCGGTGGGCCTCATCGTGCCCGTCGGCGCGGTCTTCCTCGCGCTGCTGATCAACTACGGGCTGATGGAGTTCATCGGCGTGCTGGTCCAGCCGATCATGCGCCCGCTGTGGAAGGTGCCCGGCCGCGCCGCGGTCGACGCCGTGGCGTCATTCGTCGGCTCCTACTCCCTCGCGCTGCTGATCACCGACCGGGTCTACCGCGAAGGCCGGTACACCGGCAAGGAAGCGGCGATCATCGCCACCGGCTTCTCCACCGTCTCGGCGACCTTCATGGTGATCGTGGCCAGCACCCTGGACCTCATGGAGCACTGGACGCTCTACTTCTTCCTCACCCTCATCGTCACCTTTGCCGTCACGGCGATCACGGTGCGGATCCCTCCGCTGAGGCGGATGGCGGATGAGCCCTTCGAAGGAGTCGCACACCAGCCCGAGCCGGTCTCGACGGGCAACCGCCTGGGTCAGGCCTGGGACGAGGCGATGCGTGCGCTCGCCAACGCCCCCGGCGTGGTGCGCGGCAGCTGGGCAACCTTCAAGGACGGCGTGCTGATGTCTGCCGCGATCGTCCCCTCGATCCTCTCCATCGGACTGGCTGGACTGCTGCTGGCCACCTACACCCCGGTGTTCGACCTGATCGGCTGGCTCTTCGTGCCCTTCGCCTACCTGGTCCAGCTGCCCGATCCGGTCCTTGCCGGCAAGGCCTTCGCGGTGGGCATCGCCGAGATGTTCCTGCCGGCCACCGTGGTCGCCGGCCACGAGTCGCTGGTGCTGCGCTTCACCGTCGGCGTCGTCGCGGTCTCCCAGATCGTGTTCTTCTCCGCCCTGGTCCCCTCGATCCTGGCCACGAAGATCCCCGTCAACGTGGGACACCTGGTGGTGCTCTGGTTCGTGCGCGTTGTGCTGACAATCCTGATCGCCGCCCCGCTCGCGCACCTGCTGCTGTAGCCCTTGCTGCTGTAGCCCCTCCCGCACCGTCCGCCACCCGCCCTCCGAAAGGAACTCCATGACCAGCCCCACCACCGAAGCCCCCGCCGTCACGCTGTCCAGCGCCGGCCTCACCGCCGCCGAGGTCCTGGCCGTCGCCCGCCACCGTGCCCGCGTCGAGCTCGACCCCGACGCGCGCGAGCAGGTCGCCTCGGTCCGCGCGCACATCGACGCGCTCGCCGCCGGGGACACCCCCGTCTACGGCGTCTCCACCGGCTTCGGCGCGCTCGCGGACACCTCGATCCCGCCCTCCATGCGCCACGCCCTGCAGCGCTCGCTGATCCGCTCCCACGCCGCCGGCGCCGGACCCGAGGTCGAGACCGAGGTGGTCCGCGCCCTGATGCTGCTGCGCGCTCGCACCCTCGCCTCCGGCCGCACCGGCGTGCGCCCGGTCGTGGTCGAGACGATCCTCGCGCTGCTGAACGCGCAGATCGCCCCGATCGTCCACGAGTACGGCTCGCTGGGCTGCTCCGGTGACCTCGCCCCGCTCTCCCACTGCGCGATCGTGCTGATGGGGGAGGGGCGCGCCCGCGACCGCGACGGCGTGGAGCGCCCCGTGCCGGAGCTGCTCGCCGAGGCCGGGATCGAGCCGGTGCTGCTCGAGGAGAAGGAGGGCCTGGCCCTCATCAACGGCACCGACGGCATGCTCGGCATGCTGCTGATGGCGATCGCCGACCTCGATGACCTGGTGCGCACCTCCGACCTCACCACTGCGATGTCCGTGCAGGCCCTGCGGGGTCGCGACTCGGTGTTCCGGCCCGAGCTGCATGCGCCGCTGCGCCCCCACCCCGGCCAGGAGGCGTCGGCCGGGAACATCTTCATGCTGCTCCAGGGCTCCGGCATCATCGCCGACGTCGCCGCCGAGGGCTCCCGCGTGCAGGACGCCTACTCGCTGCGCTGCGCCCCGCAGGTCGCCGGTGGCGTGCGGGACACCATCGAGCACGCCCGCACCGTCGCCGAGCGGGAGCTCGCCAGCGCGATCGACAACCCCGTCGTGCTCGAGGACGGCACCGTCACCTCCAACGGCAACTTCCACGGCGCCCCGGTCGCCTATGTGCTCGACTTCCTCGCCATCGTCTCGGCCGATCTCGCCTCGATCGCCGAGCGCCGCACCGACCGGATGCTCGACAAGTCCCGCTCCCACGGCCTGCCGCCCTTCCTGGCCGACGACCCCGGCGTGGACTCCGGCTTCATGATCGCCCAGTACACCCAGGCCGGGCTCGTCTCGGAGATGAAGCGCCTTGCGGTGCCGGCGAGCGTGGACTCCATCCCCTCCTCCGCGATGCAGGAGGACCACGTCTCGATGGGCTGGCACGCCGCCCGCAAGCTCCGCACCAGCGTGGAGAACCTGCGCCGGGTGCTCGCGATCGAGCTGCTCACCGCCGCCCGCGCGATCGACCTGCGCGGCCCGCTCACCCCGTCGGCCCCCACTGGCGCGGCGATCGCGGTGCTGCGCCGCACCGTCGAGGGCCCCGGCCCGGACCGCTTCCTCGCCCCGGACATCGCCGAGGCCGAAGCGCGGCTGCTGGACGGCACCGTGCTCGCGGCGGTCCAGGAGGTCACCGGCCGGCTCGCCTGAGCGCGCTGGGCCAGCACGCGCAAGCACCGCTGGTCCAGCTCGCGCGAGCACTGCCGGGCCGGCTCGCCCGAGGGCGTCCGGCCGGTGCGCCCGAAGGTGCCCGGCCGGCGCTGGGAGGGCTTCCGGAGAGCCTCGCGCCGGGAGGCTGGCCTGCCGGTGTCGGGGTGCCCCGACACTGTTCGCGCAGGTCGTGACAGCGCCCTCACCAGCGCGCATGCTCTGTGGCATGAACCCCTCACAGACCCCTTCCCTCGACCGCGGTGACCGCCGCTCCCTCGACCGCGACGACCATCGCTCCCTTGACCGCAGCGACCACCGTCGCGGGCTCCAGCTGCTGCTCGGCATCGCCCTGTACGTCGTCGCCCAACTCGTGATGGTCGGCGTCGCGGGCCTCGTCGGAGGCCCGGCGGGGACCCTGACCGGTGCGCTCATCGGCGCAGCCGTCGCCGTCGGCGGCTACCTCCTGATCGTCGGACCGATCGGAGGTCGCCCCGGACTCGGCCTGCGGGGGCGCGGCAAGCTCGCCGAACTGGCGCTGGGCCTCGCCATCGGCACAGCCCTGCTGCTTCTCGCCGTCGGCCTGATCTCCCTCTTCGGCGGCTACCGCGTGACCGGGATCTCGACGTCGCCGCAGCTGCTGGTGCCGCTCGCGATCGGCATCGGGGCCGGATTCGTCGAGGAGGTCGACTTCCGCGGGGTCCTGCTGCGGGTGCTCGATGCCTGGCTGGGCAGCTGGGCGGCCCTCGCGATCACCTCGCTCCTGTTCGGACTGATCCACCTGATGAACCCCGGCGCATCGATCTGGACCGCGCTCGGCCTGGTGATCGAGGCGGGGGTCCTGCTGGGAGCCGCCTACCTGCTGACTCGTCGGCTCTGGCTCGCGTTCGGGCTCCACATCGCCTGGAACACGCTGCAGGCCGGGGTGTTCTCCTCCGCGGTCTCCGGGTCCGGGACCCAGAGCGGACTGCTCATCGCGGAGTTCTCCGGGCCGACCTGGCTGGACGGCGCGTCGATGGGCATCGAGGGATCGCTCGTCACCGTCCTCCTGGGGTTTGCCACCGGGATCGTGATGCTGGTCCTCGCCGCCCGCCGGGGCCATCTGCGCGGACCGGTGCGCAGGCAGCACCAGGAGTCGGCGATCCGCGGTGACGAGAGGGTGCTCACTCGGCGCGTGAGCGAGTGACCCTGCGAGTACCCTGTGTCCGGGCTGCCCAGTGCAGCCCGGCCCCGACTCCTCGGGGACGAAAGCCCGTCACGCCTGAAGGATTGCCCCATGGGAGAGCTCCACCTCGGCTTCGAGATCGGTGCGATGGTCGTGCTCTGCGCGATCCTTCTCACCGATCTGCTGCTGGTCATCAAACGCCCGCACGTCCCCTCCCTGCGGGAGTGCGCGGCCTGGATCGGGTTCTACGTGGGGCTGGCGCTGGTCTTCGCCGTGGTGCTCTACTTCGTCGGCGGCATGCAGCCGGCCTCGGAGTTCGTCACCGGCTGGTTGCTCGAATACTCGCTGAGCATCGACAACCTCTTCGTCTTCATCATCATCATGGCGAAGTTCGCCGTGCCGCGCAGATACCAGCAGGAAGCGCTGATGGTGGGCATCATCATCGCGCTCATCGCCCGCGGTCTGTTCATCCTGGCCGGCTCGGTGATCATCGAGAACTTCACCGCCGTCTTCTACCTCTTCGGCATCTTCCTGCTGTGGACCGCCTGGAAGCAGGCGCAGGGCGAAGAAGAGGGCGGATCGGACTCCTTCATCATGCGCACAGTGCGGCGGGTGTTCCCCGTCTCCGACGACTACGACGGCAACAAGCTGCGCACCGTCGTGGACGGCAAGAAGCTCTTCACCCCGATGCTGCTGGTGTTCATCACCCTCGGCCTCACCGACGTCATGTTCGCCCTGGACTCCATCCCCGCGATCTTCGGCGTGACCCGGAATGCGTTCCTGGTGTTCACCGCCAACATCTTCGCGCTGATGGGCCTGCGCCAGCTGTACTTCCTCCTCGGCGGGCTGCTGGATCGCCTCGCCTACCTGCACTACGGGATCGCCGCGATCCTCGGCTTCATCGGTGTGAAGCTGCTGATCCACGCCATCCACGAGGCGCCGCTGGACTTCATCCCCGGCTTCTCGGTGCTGCAGAAGATCCCCGAGGTGCCGATCTGGCTCTCGCTCGCGTTCATCGTAGTGGCGATGGGGGTCGCCGTGCTCGCCTCGGTCATCTTCGCGGGGAAGTCCGAGCAGCATGAGGACACGGAGCGCACGATCACGGAGCACTGAGCCGGATCGCTCGGCGCTGGGCCGGAAGGATCCCCGGCCAGGGATACCGGATCGCGCTCGGGCTTCCCTCCGTCGGGCGCCGGGTCCAGGATGGGGGCATGAGCCCCCGACGAGATCGTGCCCGCACCACCGGTTCCGGCACCACCGGGATCGCTCGGATCGCCGGGACCACCGGGGTCACCGGTATCACCGGCGTCTCTGCAGATACCGGAGGCGACGCGGCGTGCTGGTTGGGCGAGCTGTGCCCGGAGTGCGGCGCCGTGCCCGAGGGGGAGGGCGCGCAGGATCCGACCGTGCCCTGCTGGCGCTGCGGAACGGTGCGCGCGTCCGCTGCGGACGGCGGATGACACTCGACCCTGCCCCGCCCCGGCCCGCCCCACCCCGCCGGGCGGCCACGGTTCGCCGCTCAGGACCTATGCGAGGTGCGATCATCGGTCCTCAGCGCAGAATCGCGGAGCGTCGGGAGCGTCGGGAGCGTCGGGAGCGTCGGGTGGGGCGCGGAATGGCGGGCGCGGGATCACACTGCCGGGGTCGCGAAGCCCCCGTTGGAGTGGAGCAGCTGGCCACGGATCCAGGACCCCTGCGCGGAGACCAGGAAGCGCACCAGGTCCGCGACCGTCCCCGGCCCGGCGAGCTCCCCTCCCGGCATCTGCGCGGTGACGGCGGCGCGGATCTCCTCGTCCATCCAGCCGGTGTCGATCGGGCCGGGATTGATCACGTTGGTGCGGATGCCGCGGTCCGCGAGCTCATGCGTTCCCGCCAGCACCAGGCGATCCAGTGCCCCCTTGGTCGCCCCGTAGGGGAGGTTGTGCACTGTGTGGTCGCTGGTCAGTGCGATCACGGCGCCGCCGGACGCGGCAGCGGTCGGCCCGCTCGGCTCGCCCTGCGCGCCCAGCTGGCCCGGCTCGCCCTGCGCACCCAGCGCACCCGGCGCGTTCACTGCGACCTGTTCCGCGAAGGCCTTCAGCAACAGCCAGCTCGCGCGCACATTGACTGCATAGTGCCGGTCGAAGCTCTCCACCGTGGTGTCCAGGAGCGAGGAGTCCACGGACTCGCAGTGGCTCATCACCAGGACCCCCAGCGGCCCCAGCGCTTTGCGGGCACTGCCGATCACCTGCGCAGGCACCTGTGGGTCGGCGAGGTCACCGGGGAGCAGGACGACACGCCTCCCGGCCGCCCGCAGCTCTTCCGCGAGCAGTTCCACATCCGAATCCTCGCCGAGCACTCGCCGGTCGTAGGGGGCGTGGAAGGACAGTGCCAGGTCGAACCCGTCGGCGGCGAGTCCCCGGGCGATCGCGGCGGCGATCCCGCGGCGGCGCCCGACGCCGGTGAGCAGAGCGGTGCGGGGCAGAGCGGCGGCGGTGCCGGAGGCGGGGAAGTGCATGCGGCCGACGGTACGGTGCGGTGGCGGTCTCGGCCACCGGTTTTTCGTGCCCGGAACGGCCCGCCCGGCCAGGTCATCCCTACGTCAGGTCACCGCTCCTCAGGTCACGCCCGCGTCAGGTCAACCCTGCAGCAGGCGACCAGCCGTCTCGGCTCAGTCGCCCGTCTCGTCAGGTCGGTCCCAGACCACGTGGCCGTCTTCGCCCCGCCGTGCTCCGTCGCTCGGCTCATGCTGCCGCTGCTTCCCGTCGGGCATGAGGTCCGCGACCTCGACCTGGTGCTCCATGAGCATCACGTCGGCGATCAGGCGGCGATGGCAGCGCCACCACACCGCCTCCGAGCACATCACAGCGGTGCGGGTGCGCGACACGTCGCCGAGCAGCTCCTCGAGGCCGGCACGGAACTCCTCGCTGCGGGTCCATCCGGCGTAGGCGCGGAACTGCTTCACTCGCCACCAGGTGTCCGGGGAGGCGGCATCCTCGTCCTTGGTGAGCCGTCGCCGTCCGCCCAGGCGCTCGTCCCAGCGGTAGCTGATCCCGGCCTCGGTGCAGATCTCCTCGACCGCGCCACGAGCGGCGGCATCGTTGGTGCGGGAGCCGGGGAAGCGGCGCACGTCCACCAGCTGCTGGATGCCGGCGCCGAGGAGCAGGTCGCTGAGCTCCGTGCGTGAGAGGGTGCCGTGCCCGACGGTGAGCAGAGAAGCGGTCATCGCTCCAGTATTGCGTCCTTCGCACGGGGCGCGGGGCTGCTGGCGAGACCGAGTGGTCGGCGAGGCAGACTGGGCACGTGAACTCTTCTGCAGCGACCAGGCCGATCCGTGCCCCAGGGCCGCGTCGGGCGCTGACGGCGTGCCTGGCGCCGCTGGCTGCCATGACGGCGGCCGTGCTGCTCTCGGTGCTGCTGGGGTGGACGCTGCGGGCTCTGCCCGCGGTGAGTGCGTGGGACCTCTCCCTGGTCGTGGCCGCGAACCACTCGCTGACCGAGAACGCTGGACGTCTCGCGGTCGGTATCGATGTCGCCTTCGGCCCCGCCCTGGCTGCTGCTCTGGTGGCCCTCGCCGCGCTCTTGGCCGGGCTGCTGCACCGCAGTAGGTGGGCCGCGCTCCGGGCTGCGCTGCTGGTCGCCGTGCCCTGGGCGATCGTGGAGCTGATCAAGCTGGTCGTGCGCCGTCCTCGCCCGGACGCGGACCTGCTGCTGCAGCAGCTGGTGCCCGAGCCGCACACCTTCAGCTACCCCAGCGGTCATACCGCCTGCGCCGCTGCCTTCGCCACCGTGCTCGTGCTCGCGCTGCCCGCAGGATGGCAGCGCCGCCTCGCCCTCGTCCCTGCCGTGCTGCTCGTTCTGGCCACGGCCTGGTCCCGGGTCGCGCTCGGCGTCCACCACCCCTCCGATGTCCTCGTCTCGCTGCTGCTGGTGCCGGTGCTGTGCCTGTTCCTTGCCCGGCTGCTGGACCTGCTCCACCCCGCTGCTGATCCTCGCCCTGCGGGCATCGCTGAGGGCGCCATCGAGGGCGTGCCCGGAGGCGTCGGCGTCACCGAAGACGTCGTCGAGGAGGTCACCCGCCGCTGGTGAGCACCTGCTCGGTGGAGCGCAGATCCACCTGCGGCGGGAACAGGCTCATGGTGTGCAGGGCGGGCGGGCCGTTCTCCGCCGCGGAGTGGGCCACGGCGTCGGTGACCACGGTCAGGCGCACCCCGGCATCGGCCGCAGGGAGCACCGTGGAGATCACGCAGCAGTCCGTGGTCACGCCCGTGACCAGCAGGTGGGTGCGCGGGTTCGCGGGCCAATCCACCCGCTCGGCCAGCTGCGCACCCCATTTGCCGAAGGTCGGCTCGTCGATCGTGGGGTGGGCGGACAGGCCGCGTGCGGCATCGACCAGGTCGTAGCGCGCGTCCTCTGCCGGGACATCCGCGAAGGGCCAGGCCCGGAAGTAGTCGCCCCAGGCGGTCGCCCGGTCGGCGGTGGGCAGCCAGCGCGTGACCAGGGTGCGCTCGGGGCCCACGGCCTCCGCCAGGCGGGCGATGTTCTCCATCGCCGCCGGGAAGAAGGGCGAGCACCACTGGGAGCTGGGGTCGGCGAAGATCCATTGCGGGTCGACGATCAACAGCCAGGGCGCCGGGTTCGCCTCAGGGGCAGGGAGCATGGGCGGGATCCTCTCCAGAGGGTGCCTCGTTGCACGGGGTGGGTTCAGAGCAGGTGGGGTCTGTGCAGGTGGGTTCAGAGTAGTCGGCGTGCTGGCGCGGCCGGAGGGCGGCGAGCACCGCCGGCGCGACCGCGAAGGCCGCCCCGGCCAGGCACAGCACCCCGCCTATCGCCGCCAGCGGAGGCGGCACCTCGCCCAGCAGCAGCCAGGCCAGCACCACGGTGAAGGCGGGCACCAGCAGCGAGGAGGAGCTGAGCAGCCCGGCGCCGGTGTGGGTCAGGGCGTAACCCCACAGCAGGAAGGCGAGCGCGGTGGGGAACACCCCGAGATAGACCACGCCCAGCACTGTGCTGACGGGCGCCGCGCCGACTTCCGCCACCAGCGCTGGCGCGAAGGGCAGGCAGGCCAGAGCGCCGGCCAGCACCCCGATCACCGTCATCGAGGTGGAGTCGACGTGGGCGAGCAGCAGCTTCTGCGCGAGCACGCTGCCCGCGTAGAGCAGCGCCGCCACCAGCCCCAGCACCACCCCCAGCCCGGAGAGGTCGCCGGTGGAGGCACCCACCGTGATCAGCACGATCCCGCTGAAGGCGACCAGCACCCCGGCGAGCAGCCGCACGGAGAACCCCTCCCCGAGCAGCAGCCCCGAGGCGACCGCCACGATCAGCGGCGCGAGGTTCACGAGCATCGCGGCGGTCGCTGGATCCAGGAACAGTTCCGCGGCGTTGAGCACCACGAGATACACCGCGAACCAGGCGACGCCCCAGCCGATCACCGCGGCCCACAGCCGCCCGCTGCGAGGTCGGCGGGCCCGGCCCAGGAGCAGCAGGGGCAGCAGGACGGTCGCCGCGGAGCCCACCCGCAGCAGAGCCATCGCGCCGGGGGAGAAGTCGTTCCCGGCCACCCGGATCACCAGGAAGGACGAGGCCCACATCAGCATCACCCCGAGCGCGGCGAGCCACGGCAGGGCGGGATGGGCGGGGGAGGAAGGCATGCACCCATCGTGGACCCTGCAGGGCGTGCGCGGCACGCCTGCCCACGCGCGCATCCTGCTCCCTGCACGCGTCCCCGCGGCGGGTGCGCCACTCGGTGGTGGTGCGCGGGGTGCGGAGCCCTCGCGGTGTGCACAGGTACGGGCGGTATGGAGCACGCTCTGGCCATATATCCAGACCGTGCTCCATACCGCCCGTACTCGACCATCAGTCGGAGGAGAGGCTCGGTGCTCGGTGCTGAGCGCCCACCACCCCGCCGGTCAGCTCAGCGCTGCTCCTGGCGGCGGATCTTCCCGCGCCGGGCGAACCAGGTCACGCCGAAGCCGAGCACCAGCGCGAGCAGCACGCCGATGTTGGAGTACGCCCAGTTGCCCAACCAGAGGGAGCCGTCGGCCGTCTCGACGTAGGTGCCCAGGCCCAGCGGCTCGAGCAGGTAGCCCTGCCAGTTGTTCCACGGGGCGTCCTCGGTGAAGCCGTTCACGACCAGGCCCCAGCCCAGGATCGAGGCGACCACCATGGTGATGATCGAGGTCCAGTCGAAGGCGCCGTAGCGGCCAGCGGGATCGAACAGGGCCTTCTCGTCGTAGTCGGCGCGGCGGGTGAGGATGTCGGCGATCAGGATCCCGGCCCAGGCCGCGATCGGCACGCCGAGGGTGATCAGGAAGCTCTGGAACGGGCCGATGAAGCTGGTCGCGAAGAACGCCACCCAGATGGTGCCGGCGGTGAGGATCAGCCCGTCGACCGCGGCGGCGGCCGGGCGGGGAATGCGGATCCCGAGGCTGATCAGGGTGAGGCCGGAGGAGTAGATGCCCAGCACCGCGCCGGAGACCAGGGTCAGCACCGCGACGATCCAGAAGGGGATCAGCGCCCACAGCGGCAGGATCGTCACCAGCGCACCGATCGGGTCGCCCTCGATCGCGCCGGCGAGCCCCTCGTCGGACCCGGCCAGCAGCAGCCCGAAGATCACCAGCACCACCGGCGCCGCGGCGCCTCCCACCGTATTCCACAGCACGATCGAGCCATCGGACGCGGTGCGCTTCTGGTAGCGCGACCAGTCCGCGGCGATGTTGATCCAGCCCAGCCCGAAGCCGGTCATCACCATCACCAGTGCGCCGATCATCGCCTGCGGGGAGCCTGAGGGGGCGGAGAGCACGGCGTCGAGGTCGATGTGGGGGATCGTGAGGATCATGAACAGGATCGTCATCGCGCCGGTCGCCCAGGTCAGGATCGACTGGAGCTTCATGATCGTGTGATAGCCGAGCACGCTCGCGCCCACGATCAGGGCGGCGATCAGGATCGCGGCGATCACGGTGACCGCCTGCCCGGAGGCGAGGCCCAGCACATCGAACACGGTCGCGGTGGCGAGCACCGCGGAGATCGCGAGCGAGGTCTCCCAGCCGATCGAGGTCAGCCAGGAGACGATCCCGGGCACCTTCTGGCCGTGCACGCCGAAGGCCGCGCGGGAGAGCACCATCGTCGGGGCGCTGCCGCGCTTGCCGGCGATCGCGACCAGGCCGCACAGCAGGAAGCTGACGATGATGCCGATGACCGCCACGATCGTGGCCTGCACGAAGCTGATGCCGAAGCCGAGCAGGTAGGAGCCGTAGCTCATGCCGAACACGGAGACGTTCGCGGCGAACCAGGGCCAGACCAGATCGCGCGGCTTCGCGACGCGTTCGGATTCCGCGATGATCTCGATACCGGCGGTCTCGATGACGCCGGCGCCGCCGACGGGGGCGGGGCTGCTCTCAGGGGAAGTCATGGCTGCTCCGGGAGGAGGGGTCCGACGTGGGTCGGACGACGGGAAGGCGAGGACTGCCGTGAATTCTCCCACGAGTGTGAGCAGACCAGGGGTGACCTCCTGTGAGAGCAGGAATATGGTGGAGCAGGTCGTGCGCGCACGACCCGGGAGGCCCCGCACCGCAGCCGCTCCAGTCGCCCAGGCCTTCGAGCCCTCCGAGTCCTGATGAGCGCGGTCTCGCAGCGCCTTCTGATGATCACCGCCACCAGCGCAGGGACGGACTGCGGGTGCCCGCAGCGCCGCCCCGGAAGGAGTCCCGTGCCGTCGTTGCCCTCTCGGATCCAGGCCGCATCCCGGAGGATGGTGAGTCTCGGGCCGAGCCGTGTGGACCACATCCCGGCCCTGCGCATCGCAGTCGGACTGGCGATCCCGATGGCCGTGCTGCTGCTGACGGACCGGACCGAGTGGGCGATGTACGCCGGGTTCGGTGCGTTCACGGGCATCTACTCGAGATATGAGCCCACCCGGCTGCGGTTCCGGCGCCAGTCGCTCGCCGCCGCGATGCTCACGATCTGTGTGACGCTCGGGGCGGCTCTCGCTCAGCTCGGTGAGCGGATGCCTCCGCTCGCGGAGTCCTGGACGGCTCTGCTGGTAGGTGCCGTGGTCGCCGGGCTGAGCGCCACCTTCGTGCTCGCCCGCGGGCTCAAGCCGGGCGGGGCGGTCTTCCCGCTGTTCGCGGTCGCGGCAGTGGCGGCAGCGCCGCCGGCCGCACCGGTCTGGGTCGCTTTCCTGTTCGCCGGCTCCTGTGCGAGCCTGTGCGTCGTGCTCGGGCTGCTCGGACACTGGGCGGGGGAGCGGCACCCGGGGGCCGAGGTGCGTCCCGCGATGGAGACCTGGACCCGGGCCCAGCTGGGCATGGAGTTCGGTCGCTTCGCGGTGGCCGCTGCGCTCGCCGGCATGCTCGGCCTCGCGTCGGGACTGCCTTTCCCGTACTGGGCGCAGATCGCCGCGATCGCCCTGCTCGCCGCCCCCGGTCGGACTCTGCAGATCGAACGTGGGCTGCACCGCGTGGTCGGCACGACCCTCGGCGTGGTCACCACCGCCTTCCTCCTGTCCTTTCCCGCCGAGCCATGGCAGCTGGTGGTGTGGATCGTGGTGCTGCAGTTCATCGCCGAGCTGTACGTGCTGCGCAACTATGCCTTCGCCCTGCTGTTCATCACCCCGCTCGCGCTGCTGATGGTGCAGCTGGCGCATCCGCAGCCGGTGGGGCCGACGCTCGAGGCGCGCGTCCTGGAGACCGCGATCGGTGTGGTCGTCGGTATCGCGGTGGTGATCGCGGCGGCGCTGTGGAACCGCCGGTCAGCGCGGCGCGCGCCAGCCGTCGAAGGCTGAGCCCCGCGCCTTCCCTCCGAATGTCGCCAGCTCGTCAGCTGCCTGGGGACGCCTCCGGCTCGTCGTCGTCGAAGGCGCGGGGAATCATCACGTCGATCACGCTGAGCAGGGTCTGGGCGGAGACGTCGGAGATCTGCAGCTCGTCGTCGGCGGAGGGCTCCTCCCCGAGCGGGCCGTCGTCGAGCACTCGGACCCGGTCGGAGGTGGCCACGATCGTGGCCTGCCGCCCGGCGCCGTCCGTGACCGCGGTGAGGACGGACAGCGACCTGGTGTAGGCCGCGTCGAAGGTGGATCCGGCCTCTGCACGGGTGGTGGTCTCCGGCTCGCCGTCCTGGCCGGCCGCTTCGAACGGGTCCACGAACTTCAGGATCCGGCGTGGGACCGAGCCCAGGTCGGGGACGCTGAAGTGGTGGAATCCGTCAACGGAGATGAACTCCTCGAGGGTCCCGCCGCGCGGGAAGAGGTAGTGGGCGAGGGTCGTCGAGCCGCCGTTGAGCGTGCGAGTCGTGGTGACCATCGCCTCCGGGATGCGCCGAAGCGTGACCACCCCGGCCAGTCGACGATCCAGCTGCACCGGACGGCGCTCGCCGTCGGCCGGTCCGGAGACGATCCTGCCCTCGTCCTCGACGCTCTCGGCGCCGGGACGGACCAGCCCGCGAGCGGTGAGCGAGCGCAGCGCGGCAGCGGCCGAGGACGTCTCATCGACCATGTCCTGGCTCAGATACGGGCTGCCCAGGATCTCGAGGGCGGAGGCGCCGTCGAGTCCCATGATCTCCTCGTCGGTGAGGGTGAGGAAGACGTCCGGCTCGGGCGCGGTCGTGGCCAGCACCTCCATCGCGCCGAGCATGTCGCGCTCGGTGATGGACGGTGCTGAGGGTGAGGTCTGGGCTGATTCGCTCATGCGGGGTCGGCTCCCTGGGGGTGGAGGGGTCGTCGCGGCGGACGGACCGATTCGGTGGTGCTCACGGGGTGTCGGCGGGCGGGTTCAGGCTCTCATGGGGAGGCTCACCACGGCAGGGCGTCGGCCAGGCCGTCGACTGCTCCGGAGATGCCATCGCTGACGGAGTCGACGACGTTCCCCACGCCTTCGGAGACCGCACCGGCGGTGTCGCCGACGAAATCGGTCGTGGCGCCCCAGGCGTCCGCGGCCGTGGAGGAGATCGTGTCCCAGTTGTCGTAGACCAGCTTGCCGACGTCGGCGAGGGCAGCGCCACCGGAGATGATCGCGCCGGCCGCGACCAGCGGCCCGCCGATGACGGCACCGACGCCGGTGGCGGACAGTGCGCCGCCCGCCAGCATCAGCCCGCCACCGACGGCGCTCGCACCTCCGGTGATCGCACTGAAGGTGTCGCCGTTCTTGATCCCGTCGACCATCTGCCATCCACCCGTGATCACGTCCAGCGCCGGGAGCGCTTTGCCGAGGAAGGGGGCGACGTCGTCGAGGAACGGCGCGACCTTCGAGAGCTTGCCGGCGGCGTCGTCCACCCAGCCGAAGAGGTTCTTGTTCCCGAGGCCGGTGGGGACGTTGAAGGGGAGCTGGCCGATGAGCTTCTTCGCCAGGCCGCTGAACTCGGAGCCGACGCTGAAGACGGAGTCGGTGATGTCCTTGCCGTACTTCCAGGTGCCGGCGGCGAGCTGGAAGATGTCCTCGGCGCCGTCGATGAAGTCCGTGGAGCGGTCGATGACCCGCATGATGTCCCAGACCTTCTTGTTGCTGCTGAAGGCCTTCTGGAGCGTGTTGAAGACGCCGAGGCCGTCATTCACGCCGCCGAGGAGGCGGTCGAGCCAGGAGCCCTCCCCCTCGCCGCTGCCCTCGCCGCTTCCCGTGCCCTGGCTGCCGCCGGAGCCGGCGGAGTCGCCGTCAGAGGCCTCGTCCTGCTCTTCGGCGTGGCGTTCGAGCTCGCTGCCATGATGGGTGACCTCCGAGGTGACCTCGTCGAAGAGCGCCGCGGTGCGGGAGCTCCACTGGGCACGGAACGAGTCTGCATCGGGTCCCTGCCAGATGCTCTCGTCCATGACCGCTGGTTCGAGGCGCCCCCGCAGCTCGCCGATCGCGGTCGCCCTGGCGCGCAGCAGTGCGGAGTGATCGCGCAGCTGACTGGTGTCAGCGCCGTAGAAGCCGCTCATGCCTGTCCCCTCGTGTCCTGGCCGGTCCCCGGGGCGGAGGCTGCAAGCCCCGCTCGTCCCACGTCAGGAACACCCTAGGGCGCACGCGGCGGTTGCACGATGGGGAGGACTCCCCATCGCCCTGCCCAGAGAGGCGCTCGTGCATGTCGATCCGGCGGACCGTAGGCTCGCCCTATGGGGAAGAGACTCGATCGATACCGTGAGGCGGCTGAGCTGCAGAGGTCGGTCCGGGAGACGCACGGCCCGGACGCCGATGCCGTCATGGCCCGGGCGTACGCCGAGAGCTCGACGGGTGACCGGGCGGAGCGGACGTACCGGGAGGCGATGGCCCGCAACCACGGGCTGAGGTTCCGCGCGGCGGATGCGAACCTGCCGCAGCAGGTGCTGCACCCGGACGAGACGGTGCACGACGTCGCGGTGGGAGCGTTGCGCTCCGACACCTTCCCGCTGCTGATCGTCACCGACCGCAGGGTGCTGCACGTGATGGACCGATTCCGCGGCTGGACGATCCTCGAGGAAGCCCCCGCGACGGAGATCGTCGGCGCAGAGATCGAGAAGCGACTGCTGTCGGGGAGGTTCCGGGTGCAAGTGCGCCACGGCAAGGACATCACCATGAAGATCAGCGAGTGGACGCGGACCCAGGAGGTCCTCGGACTGCTCCAGCACCTGGTCGCCGGCGGTGCTCCGCCGCGCTGACCGGTGGGTGGGAGAGCCGTGATCGCAGCGGCCGGTCCGCGTAGGCTCCCGGAGCATGTCAGAGCACGTTGCAGAACCTCCGAAGCTCCCCGCCTACACCCACGGCTATGGCGCCGCGGTGCTGAACAGCCACCGCCACCGCACCGCCGAGAACTCCGCAGCACACCTGCTGCCGCAGTTGCGCGAGGGCATGCGCCTGCTGGACGTGGGCAGCGGGGCCGGCACGATCACCGCGGGCCTCGCCCGGATCGTCGGCCCCGAGCAGGTGACTGCCTTGGAGGTCACCGAGGATGCCGCCGCCATCACGCGCACGGAGCTCGCAGCCCAGGGGCTGGGACGCGTCGACGTGGTGGTCGGGGATGCGCACGCGCTGCCCTTCGCCGAGAGCACCTTCGACGTGGTCCACGCCCATCAGGTGCTCCAGCACGTGCCCGGCCCGGTGCAGGCCCTCGCCGAGTTCCGCCGCGTCACGCGTCCGGGCGGGATCGTCGCGGTGCGGGACAGCGACTACGAGGGCTTCCGCTGGTGGCCCGCGCTGCCGGGGCTGGATCGCTGGCTCGAGCTGTACCTGCGCGCCGCCCGCGCCAACGACGGCACCCCGGACGCCGGCCGACGGCTGCTGGCCTGGGCGCACGAGGCAGGCTTCACCGACGTCACGCCGAGCACCTCGACGCTGCTCTACGCCACGGCGCTGGAGCGGGAGAGCTGGGCCGCGAGCTGGTCGGGACGGATCACCTCACCCCCGTTCGCGCAGCAGCTCGAGCGGGAGGGCTGGGCGGATGCGGTAGAACGGGAGCAGATCGCCCAGGAGTTCCGGCGCTGGGCCGCCGATCCTGACGGCTGGTTCAACCTGCTCCACGCGGAGATCATCGCCCGGGTCTGAGTGCTCGCCGCGCGAGGTGAAGAGCGTGAGCCGCGCACGGTTCAGAGCGTGATCAGCACGATCCCTCCCAGCACGATCCCCGCGCCCAGCAGCCGTCGCAGCGGATCCGGCTCCTTGAACAGCCACCACGCCAGCAGGGAGCCCACCACGATGCTCGATTCTCGGGCGGGCGCCACCAGCGACACCGGCGCGGTGCGCATCGCCTCCAGGACCAGCACATAGGCCAGCGGGGACAGCACGGCGACCGTCGCGATCTCGCGCCACCGAGCACGCAGCACCGGGCTCAGCCGTTCGCGGTGCCGCCGCAGGAGCGTCGGCGTCATCAGCACCACCTGCCACAGGCAGCTGATCACGAAGTATGTGGCCGGTGGCAGTCCGAAGGTGGTCACGCTGATGCTGTCCCACAGGGTGTAGGCGGCGATCGCGACGCCGGTCATGGCGCCCCAGGCCATGCCGGTGCGGACCCCCTGGCGGCCCGAGCCGGAGCGGCCGGTGGCCACCACCACGATCCCGGCGATCACCGTCAGCGCCCCGAGCGCGGCTGCCCAGCTCGGACGCTCCCCGAGCACCAGGATCGCGACCGCCATGCTCAGCACCGGACCGACCCCTCGCGCGACCGGGTACACGACGCCGAGATCGGCCCGGGCATATCCGGTCTGGAGGGTGAGCTGGTAGGCGATGTGGAGCACCCCGGAGATGAGCGGCGCCACCAGCAGGGCGGGGGAGAGCCCGAGGTCAGCGCGAATCAGTGCAAAGAACGCCAGCGGTGTCCACAGCACCACGGACGCCAGGTTGTAGCTCCACACGAAGGTGAAGCCGTCGGTGTCCACGCGCTTTGCCGCGAGGTTCCACAGCGCGTGGCAGAACGCTGCCACGAGCACCAGGGCAAGGACGGATGTGCTCATCGGGAGCAGGGGAGCAGAATGTGCATCGTCACAGTCTCCTGGCTGAGAGCCGGGAGGGGTCGACAGTCCCACCCGACACACCTATAGTTGAAAACGAAAACATACTCTCTGAAAGGCACTCCCATGGCTCTCAGCACTGCCATCCTGCGCGCCGTCCCCGGCGCCTTCATCCTCAACTCGGGCATCGGCAAGCTCGGCATGGATCCGCAGACCGCCGCGCACATGCAGGGCATGGCCGCGCAGGGCGTGCCGCCGCTCGGCAAGCTCACCCCCGAGCAGTTCGCGAAGTTCCTCAGCTACGGCGAGATCGCGGTGGGCGCCGCCCTGCTGCTGCCCTTCGTGCCCACCAAGGTGGCAGGCCTGGGCCTCGCCGCATTCTCCGGCTCGATGGTCTCGATGTACCTGCGCACCCCCGGCATGACCGAGGCCGACGGCGTCCGCCCGAGCCAGGACGGCACCGCGGTCGCGAAGGACAGCTGGCTGCTCGCGATCGCCGCCGCGCTGGTCCTCTCCCAGAACGGGAAGTCCGCCAAGGCCTGAACCCCTCGCCCCCGAGGGGGTCGACGACCCCCAGGGCGCACGCTCCACAGCCGGTCGGGCTGAGGGGGCGTGCGCCCTGCCGGTTCTGGATCCAGGGGGACGCCCCTCGTCAGGCGCCTTCGGCGAGCTGGCGGATGACGTCGGCGGCGGAGCCGGTAGTGGCGCTGCGCCATCCGGTGCCGGCCCACAGATGCATCCGGTCGGTGTCACCGCTCCTGCCAGCGGCCTGGCGCAGGGCACGGGTGAGGTGATGAACGGCCGGGTTGGCGGTGATGCCTCGAGGGTGCCGATCGGTGAACCCGTTGCGCAGCGAGCGGGCCGGTCGGCCGGTGAAGGCCCGGGTGAGGACGGTCTCGGTGAACGCGGGGTCTCCGAGTGCGCTCCTGTGGGTGGGAGAGGTGCCGGCCTCGTCGGTGCGCAGCAGCATCGTGCCCACGACGACAGCCTGCGCTCCGGCGTCCAGCAGCTGACGCACCGCGTGCGGGCCGTTCACGCCGCCACCGGCGATCACCGGCAGGTCGACGGCCTCGAGCACGCGCCGGACCAGCGTGTCGGTGGCGATCGGCTCGGGATCCTGAGCGGGATCGAAGATCGCGCTGTGCCCGCCTGCCGCGGCTCCCTGCACCACGAGCCCGTCCACGCCGGCCTCGTGGGCCCGGCGCGCCTCCCCTGCATTCGTCACGGTGGCCAGCACACGGGTTCCCACCTTCTGCAATGCGGCGATGTCCGCGGGGTCGGGCAGGCCGAACATCAGCGAGACCACCGGGACCGGGTCGGTGATCAGCAGCGCGAGCTTGTCCCGCCACCCGTCATCGTCGACCACCGGTGTCGGATCGAGCTCGAGGCCGTGCGCGGCGGCCTCTGCTGTCAGCTCGTCCGCATATGCGGCGAACTCGGCGTCGTCCACCTCGGCATGGGAGGGAACGAACAGGTTGACCCCGAACTCGGTGCCGATGCGGCGGACCTGGTCGATCTCCCCGGCCAGCGCGTCGGGAGTCTTGTAGCCGCCGGGGAGGAAGGGGAACGCGCCGGCAGAGGCGACCGCGCGGGCGAGGGCGATCGTCGAGGGGCCGCCGGCCATCGGTGCCGCGACGATCGGCAGTGGTGAGTCGAGCAGCGGAGCAGTCATGCGCGCGTTCCTGTCCTCGGTGGAGCGGTCGGCACCACGCAGGGTCGCGGAGCTTCCCCTGCGCGGCGATCCCGTCAGCGTATTCCTTGCGGCAACGACTGAACCCTGGTCTGAACTGCCGTCGGGGGATGGCGGGGACCAGCCTCAGAGCACCCGCAGGCCCTCGATCATCGTCTCGAGGTCCGCGACCTGCTGCTCGTGACCGAGGGCCGCACCCCCGTCGAAGGCGGCCGGGCCGTTCGGGGTGTCCACGACGATCACCGTCAGCCGCCAGGCCTCGGTGGTGTGGAACAGCGCGAGCTCCGAGAGCTGCACGTCGGCGCTGACGATCCAGGCCGGGTGGCCGTCGACCGTGGTCTGCTCCTCGCGGTAGTTCTTCAGCTCGGCCGGGTCGTCGTAGATCTCCTTGACCTCTTCCCGGCTGAGTCCGCACTGGAAGAGCGCGCGGGCGGTCTCCTGCGCACCGGGATAACCGCCCTCCTCCGCAGGGAACTCGATAGCGCCGACGGAGGCGACTGCGTACCAGCCGTTCTCGACGGGCTGATAGGCAGAGCTCTGGTCCGTCGTGTAGGCGCTCGAGCCGCTCCAGTCCGCGCCGACCTCCCAGCCCTCGAGGTGCGGGAACTCGAGGCCGCCCCCTCGCACCACGCCCTCGACCTGCTCGGTCTCCACGGTGTTGTCGTGGATGGTGCAGTCGACCGTGGGCTGCTCGACGAAGATGATCTCGCCGCCGTCCTCCTCCGTCTGCTCCTGGGTCGGCACGTACTCGGGGGAGCGGGACCCCTCGGTCTCCTCGGGCTCGGTGGCGGTGGTGCTCCCGCCAGCGGTGGGCTCCTCCGGGGTGGTCGAGAAGACGGTCTGGGAGAGCACCAGGGCGACGATGGCGATCACCACCACGAGGAAACCGGCGCCGCCCAGCAGCAGCGCGAGCAGCGGGCCCTTCCCGCCGCCTCTGCCGCTGCCTCCGTCAGGCCCGTCGGGCCCGTTTCGCCCGCCTGGCCCGCCAAATCCGCCGGGTCCACCAGCCCCGCCAGCCCCGCCAGCCCCGCTTGACCCGCCAAGCCCGCCGGGCCCGGCCGGTCCGCCCGTGCCGCCCGAGAAGTCGGGCAGCTGAGGTGCGCCGCCTGCGCCACCACCCCGGAAGTCCGGCAGCTGCGGACCGGGTCCACCGGTGCGGTCGTTCATGGTTCCCCCTCGGAGCCCTGCCGTCATCGGCGCACGCTCCCCCCGCGGCGCCGGGGTCCACCCTAGTGGTCCCGCAGTGGCGCTCCGGGGCTGGGAGATCTGCGGGATGCCCGAGCGATCAGCGTCCCGCCAGACCTCCACTGAACGTCGTTCTGAGAGCGGGGGTGCCGACGATCACACAAGATCTGCGGAATATCGCAAGACTCGAGTGGCGTAAACGGACCAGGTGAGGCTAGCCTCAGTAGAGTCCCTCCGCGGGGTGCCCGCAACGGGTCCCCGCAGCTGCCGAGAGAGAGCCTTCCCATGACCTCCTTCACCCGCCGCCACTTCGGCGCCCTGTCCACGGCCGGTGCCCTCGGCCTGGTCCTCTCCGCCTGCGGCTCCGCCGCGGGTGAGACGGACGCAGGCGCTGGCAGCGACGAGAGCGGCGCCGAGGCCAGCACCGTCGAGATCGAGGACAACAACGGCCCGCAGAGCGTGCAGACCCCGCCGAAGTCCGTGGTCGCCACGGACAACCGCACCTTCGAGACTCTCGCGGACTGGGGAGTCACCCTCACCGCCGCCGCGCGCACCCTGATGCCCTCGACGAATCCGTACAAGGATGACGAGTCGATCATCGACCTCGGCAATCACCGCGAGCCCGATCTCGAGGCCGTCGTCGCCGCCGAGCCGACCCTGATCATCAACGGTCAGCGCTTCGCTGACTTCCACGACGACTTCGTGAAGTTCGCGCCCGACGCCACCATCCTCGAGCTCGACCCGCGCGATGACCAGCCCTTCGGGGACGAGCTCAAGCGCCAGGTCGCCGTGCTCGGAGAGGTCTTCGGCAAGCAGTCCGAGGCCGAGCAGCTCGCCACCGACCTCGATGCCGCCATGGAGCGCGTGACCGCCGCCTACAACGGCTCGGACACCGTCATGGCCGTGAACACCTCCGGCGGCGAGATCGGCTACATCGCTCCCGGCAAGGGCCGCACCCTGGGCTGGGCCTTCGAGGCGCTCGAGCTGGTGCCCGCGCTCGAGGTCGAGGGCGCGAGCGATGACCACCAGGGCGATGACATCTCCGTCGAGGCGATCGCCTCCTCGAACCCGGACTGGATCCTGGTGATGGACCGCGATGCGGCCGTCTCCGCCGACGACCCGGAGTACAAGCCCGCCAATGAGCTGCTGACCTCCTCCGAGGCGCTCACCGGAGTGACGGCAGTGGCTGAGGGGAACATCGTCTACATGCCCGCGGACACCTACACCAACGAGTCGATCCAGACCTACACGGAGTTCTTCACCGCGCTGGCCGACGCGCTCGAGGCCAAGGCCTGAGCCACGTCTCCCAGCGCTGACCACCGTGCGGCGGGCAGGACCGACGAGGTCCCGCCCGCCGTTCGGTGCGTGCTCCCGCCTCCCTGCCCCTCCCTGGAGAACTGATGACCACTCCCTCGCTCACCACCGCGTCGCCCCCGCAGCGGCGCCGCGGTCGTGAACGGCTGATCGACGGCAAGCTCCTGATCGGCATCGCGGCGGTCGCGCTGCTGCTCGTCGTCTCGCTCTTCACCGGCGTCTACGACATCTTCGGGGCCGACGACGGTGCGGAGATGTTCGCCATCACCCGCATCCCCCGCACCATCGCCCTGGTGCTCGCCGGTGCGGCCATGGCGATGTCGGGCCTGATCATGCAGCTGATGACGCAGAACCGCTTCGTGGAGCCCTCGACCACCGGCACCACCGAGTGGGCAGGGCTGGGCCTGATCCTGGTGATGATCTTCGTGCCGGGGGCGGGACTGCTGACCAAGATGACGGTCGCGATCATCTTCTCCTTCGTGGGGACGATGGTGTTCTTCCTGTTCCTGCGGAAGGTCACCCTGCGCAGCTCGCTGATCGTGCCGATCATCGGCCTCATGCTCGGTGCCGTCGTCGGCTCCGTCTCCACCTTCGTGGCGCTCCAGTTCGATGCGCTGCAGAACCTCGGGGTCTGGTTCGCCGGTTCCTTCACCTCGGTGCTGCGCGGCAGCTACGAGGTGCTGTGGATCGTGCTGCTGGTCGGCATCGCCGTCTTCATCGTGGCCGACCGCCTCACCGTCGTCGGCCTCGGCGAGGACATCGCCACCAACGTCGGCGTGAACTACCAGCGGGTGCTGCTGCTGGGCACTGCCCTGGTCGCGATCGCCACCGGAGTGGTCACCGTGGTGGTGGGCAACCTGCCGTTCCTGGGACTGATCGTGCCCAATGTGGTCTCGATGGTCCGCGGTGATGACCTGCGCTCGAACCTGCCCTGGGTGTGCCTGCTCGGCATCGCGATCGTCACCGTCTGCGACCTCATCGGCCGCACCATCATCATGCCCTTCGAGGTCCCCGTCTCCCTGATCCTGGGGATCGTGGGAGCGGTCGTCTTCATCGCCCTGCTGCTGAGGCGGCGTCGACATGGCTGAGCGCACCCCCACCACTCCGCCGCTCGCGCAGTCTCACGGCGATCGCCGACTGGGCATGGTCGACACCGAGGCGCCGAGCGCGACGATCAGCACCTCTCCGGCAGATCTGGTCGGCGATCTCGAGGTGATCGGCGCTCCGCGCAGCACCCGCAGCAGCTCCGGCGCCTTCCGTGACGCGAAGTCCCGGCGCCGCTATTGGATCGTGCTCGGCGTGCTGGTGCTGCTGGCCGTCGGCTTCGCCGTGGGGCTGCTGGCCGCCGACAACCCGATGCCGGTCGGTTCGCGCGGCTTCTGGCTGATCGCCGAGATGCGCGTGACCTCCCTGATCGTGATGGCGGTGGTCGCGTTCTGCCAGTCGATCGCCACGATCACCTTCCAGACGGTCACCAGCAACCGCATCATCACCCCCTCGATCATGGGGTTCGAGTCCCTCTACACCGTGATCCAGACCGCCTCCGTGTACGTCTTCGGGGTGGCCGGGGTGGTCGCGCTGCAGGGCACCGGCCAGTTCCTGGTGCAGGTCGCGCTGATGGTGGGTCTGTCGGTGCTGCTGTACGGCTGGCTGCTGCGCGGCAAGTACGCGAACATCCAGGTGATGCTGCTGGTGGGCATCATCATCGGCGGTGGCATGGGGGCGGTCTCGACCTTCATGCAGCGCCTGCTCACCCCGAGCGAGTTCGATGTGCTCACCGCCCGGCTCTTCGGCTCGGTGACCAACGCCAGCGTCGAGTACCTGCCGTTCGCGATCCCGCTGATCGTGGTGGCAGGCCTGCTGATCTGGCTGAACGCCCGCAAGCTCAACGTCATCTCGCTGGGCCGGGACGTCTGCATCAATGTCGGGGTCGATCATGGCCGCCAGACCATCTACATGCTGGTGCTGGTTTCGGTGCTGATGGCGGTCTCCACCGCCCTGGTGGGCCCGATGACCTTCTTCGGCTTCCTCGTGGCGACCCTCGCGTACCAGCTCGCGGGCACTCATGACCATCGCCTGCTGTTCCCGATCGGGGCGCTGACCGCCTTCGTGGTCCTCGCCGGCGCGTACTTCGTCATGAACCACGTGTTCTACGCGCAGGGCGTCGTCTCGATCATCATCGAACTCGTCGGAGGAACCGTGTTCCTCATCGTCATCATGCGGAAGGGGCGCCTGTGATCACCATCGATGCAGTGCGGAAGCAGTACACCTCCACCTCGGGGAACGTCGTGATCGGGCCGGTCACCACGCAGATCCCCTCGGGCGGGGTCACCGCACTGGTGGGTCCCAACGGGGCCGGGAAGTCGACGCTGCTGACCATGGTGGGGCGCCTGCTGGGCATCGACGAGGGCGCGATCGAGGTCGCGGGATATGACATCGCCTCGACTGCGTCGAAGGACCTCGCCAAGATCCTCTCGGTGCTGCGCCAGGAGAACCATTTCATCACCCGGCTCACCGTGCGCCAGCTGGTGGGCTTCGGTCGCTTCCCCTACTCCAAGGGGCGCCTGACCCGGCTCGACGAGCACAAGATCTCCGAGGCGATCGACTTCCTGAACCTCGACGAGCTCGAGGACCGCTATCTCGACGAGCTCTCCGGCGGGCAGCGCCAGCGCGCCTATGTCGCGATGGTCCTCGCCCAGGACACCGAGTACGTGCTGCTGGACGAGCCGCTGAACAACCTCGACATGCGCCACAGCGTGCAGATGATGGCGCGGCTGCGCGACGCTGCCCGCGAGCTCGGCCGCACCATCGTGGTGGTCCTGCACGACATCAACTTCGCCGCGCACTATGCGGACCACATCATCGCCATGAAGAACGGCGGAGTGGTCGAGGCCGGCCCCGTCGGCGAGATCATGAACGGCGAGGTGCTGACGCGCGTGTTCGACACCCCGGTGCAGGTCATCGACGGGCCGACGGGCCCCCTCGCCGTCTACTACTGACCCCACCGCCCGGCCCGGTCTCCGTCGCGGGCCGGCCGCGCCCGCCTTCGCCGCGCCCCGCCAACCCTCTGCCGCGGGCCGGCCGGCTAACCAGCTCCCCGCCCCCGCCGGTGCCGCCCACCCTCACCGCGCCCCGCCCGCCGGGCCCGGCACCGGGATCGGGCGATTCTGAGCCAGATTCGTGCTGTTTGTGGCTCAGAATCGTCCGATCCGCGGCATCACCATCGAGGCAGCGTCGACGTCAGCCTCGGGGCAGCAGCGTCCACGGCGGCGTCAACTTCGGGGTGGTGTCAGCGTCGGCGTCCGCGGCTCACCTGTCGGCCGGGTCCGCTCCGCCGCGGCCGTCTTCGCGGTCGAGCCCGTCGATCGCGGCGACCTCGTCGGCGGTGAGCTCGAGCTCCGCGGCAGCGAGGTTCTCCACGATGCGGGAGGGCGTGACCGACTTCGGGATCGTGATGAAGCCGCTCGCGAGATGCCAGGCCAGGATCACCTGGGCCGGGGTCGCCCCGTGCGCCTCGGCGATGCCGGTGACCACGGTGTTCTCGAGCAGGTCGGACTTCCCCTGACCCAGCGGGCCCCACCCCTCGGTGAGGATGGCGTGCTCGGCATGGACCGCGCGCAGCTCACGCTGCTGGAAGTAGGGATGCAGCTCGATCTGATGGATCACGGGGACCACGGAGGTCGCCTCGATGATCTCGGTCAGCTGCGGGACCGGGAAGTTCGAGATGCCGATGGAGCGCACCAGGCCGCGCTTCTGCAGCTCGACCAGGGCCTTCCAGGCCTCGACGTACTGACCCTGCGAGGGGGCCGCCCAGTGGATCAGGTACAGGTCGAGGTAGTCCAGGCCGAGCTGCTCGAGCGAGGCTTCGCAGGCGGCGATCGCGTCGTCGAAGGCGTGGGAGCCGTTGGCGAGCTTCGTGGTGACGAAGAGGTCCTCGCGGGCGATCCCGGACTCGGCGATCGCGCGGCCTACGCCTTCCTCGTTGTCGTACGCCTTGGCGGTGTCGATATGGCGGTATCCGGCCTCGAGCGCCGTGGTGGTCATCTCGGCTGCGGCAGCGGGATCGACCTTGAACACGCCGTAGCCGAGCTGGGGGATCGAGTGACCGTCGTGGAACGGCACGAGGGGGACGACGGGTGATGCTGCAGACATGAAGGACCTTCCTGAGGACCTGGGGAATGGGCTCTCCCACCTTAGGCCGGAAGCGCGGCAGGCCGCGACGGGCGGCGCCGCGATGGTCGCTGCCGCAGATACCAGAGCCGCGGCGATCAGCCGCGAGGATCAACCGTTCGGTGGATCGACGGAGCTGACGCCCTGTCATAACCTTGGGGCATGACGAACTCACGCCCCACCCGTCCCGGGGCGACCGCATCGGCCGCCTCCGCGCCTCACACCCCCGTCGGCCCCGCAGCGCCTGCTGGCACCCGCCCCGCAGCGCCTGCTGGCACCGGCCCCGCAGCGCCTGCCGGCACCCGCGGCGCAGCGCCCGCCGACCCCTCGACCGACCCTCGCCGGTGGAAGGCGCTCGGCGTGCTCGCCGCCGGCCTCGCCCTGATCGTCATCGACGGGTCGATCGTCGCGGTCTCGCTGCCCACGATCATCGGCGACCTCGACCTGGACCTCACGGACGCCCAGTGGGTCTCCACCAGCTACGCCGTGGTGCTCTCCGCCCTGCTGCTGATCACCGGGCGGCTGGGCGACCGGATCGGCCGACGCACGCTGTTCCTGGCCGGCGTGGCCCTGTTCGTCATCGCCTCCGTGCTCGCGGCGATGGCCGGGGGAGCGGCCGCGCTGATCGCCGCCCGGCTGCTGCAGGGAGTCGGCGGAGCACTGATCCTGCCCTCGACGCTCTCGACCGTGAATGCCACCTTCCGCGGCTCCGAGCGCGCTGCGGCCTTCGGGGTGTGGGGCGCCGTGATGGCGGGCGCGGCAGCCCTCGGCCCGCTGCTCGGCGGCTGGCTGACCAGCTCGTTCTCCTGGCCGTGGATTTTCCTGGTCAATGTGCCGATCGGTCTGCTGGTCATCGCCGGCACCCTCGCCTGGGTGGGGGAGACCCGGGAGGCGCCGCGTCCCCGAGGGGAGCGGCGGGACCTCGACGTGATGGGTGCGCTGCTCAGCGCCCTCGCGCTCGGATCGCTCGTGTTCGCGATCGTGGAGTCGACGACGCTGGGCTGGTGGGCGGAGAAGGCGCCGCTGGAGATCGGCGGCCTCACGATCCACGGGCCCGTCGGCCTCTCACTGACCCCGGTGCTCCTGCTCGTGGGCCTGCTCGCCCTGGCCGCCTTCCTGCTCCGGGAGCGCCACCGCGGCGCCGCCGGGCGCGAGGTGCTGCTGGATCTGTCGCTGTTCCGTCTGCCGGCCTTCGCCTGGGGCAACCTCACCGCCGGGACCGTCGCGATCGGTGAGTTCGGTCTGCTGTTCGTGCTCCCGCTGTACCTGGTGAACGTGCTGGCCCTGGGCACGCTCCAGGCTGGTCTGGTGCTCGCGGCGATGGCGGGCGGGGCCTTCCTCTCCGGGATGGCGGCCCGGCATCTCGCCGCGGCGATCGGGGCGCCCGGCACCGTGCTGGTGGGACTCGGGCTCGAGGTCCTCGGCGTCGGCGTGCTCGCCCTGCTTCTCGGCCCGGCCACCCCGATCGCGCTGCTCGTCGCGACCCTGGTCGTCTACGGGCTGGGCCTGGGTCTCGCCTCCGCACAGCTCACCTCCACCGTGCTTGCCCCGGTGCCCCCGGAGCAGTCCGGGCAGGGCTCGGCCACGCAGTCCACCGTCCGTCAGCTCGGCACAGCACTCGGCACCGCGATCTCCGGAGCGCTGCTCGCGGCAGGTCTCAGCGCCCGCACCGATGCGCTCACCGGCGACGCCGCCCGCTACGGCCAGGCCCTGACCGACTCGGCGGGATCGATCCTCACCCAGCTGCGAACCCAGGGCACCGCGAGCAGCACCCTCGACCAGCTCGGTGTTGCTTTCGCCGACGGGTCCAGGATCGCGATGGCCGGCTCCGCGGGCTTCCTGCTGCTGGGCCTCGTCGGCGCCCTGGCTGTGGCCCGGTCCGCACGCCAAGAGTGAGAGACCCGGACCGCACGCCAGGAGTGAGAGACCCGGACCGCACGCCAAGAGTGAGAGACCCGGTCCGGACGCCAGGAGTGAGAGGAGGGCGCCTGCCGCGCCTACGATGACCCCATGAGCACAAGGAGTCCGGGGCCGACGCGGTGACGCCGTTGCGCACGCCCCATCTGGTCGCCCTGGACCGACCGGTGCCCGAGGAGCGGCCTGCCTATGATCACGCCCGCGGGCACACCCCGAGCCGGCGGCGGGTGGAGCTCTACGCCCTGCTGGACAACCTGTTCATCGCCGCGGGCGTCGTCGTCTCGATCTGGCTGGCCCTGCTGTACCTGGTGGAGGGATTCTCCCTGACGCCGGTGCGGCTGCTGTACCTGCTGGGGTTCTGGCTCCTGCTGACCTACATCACGCTGCCCCGCCTGCATCAGCTGATGACCTGGATCTACCTGCCGGACTACTTCTTCGGGCGCACCCGCACCACCGAGGGCATGCTCTCGGACCCGATCAACCTCGCCTTCGACGGGCCGGAGCGTGACCTGCACGTGGCGATGCGGAGGGCCGGCTGGGCGCTCGCCGAGGAGCGGACCCTGGCTTCGTCCTGGTCGATGGTCCGCTCGACGCTGCTGCGCCGCTCCTACCCGGCGGCGCCGGTGTCGAACCTGTACCTGATGGGTCGGCGCCATGACTTCACCTACCAGCAGGAGGTGGGGGGCACGACGGAGAAGCGCCACCACGTGCGCTTCTGGCGGATGCCGCCGGACTTCGTGCTGCCCGGCGGCTATCGCACGGACTGGCTCGCCGCGGGCACCTACGACCGCGCCGTCGGCTTCTCCTTCTTCACCCTGCAGATCACCCACCGCATCGACGAGAACATCGACGTGGAGCGCGACTACCTGGTCGACACCGTGCGCTTCGCCGATCCGCAGATCGCGGTGGACGTGATCCAGGACTTCTCCACCTCGTATCACGACCGCAACGGCCAGGGGGATCGCTTCCAGACCGATGGCGATCTGCCGGTGCTCGATGTGGAGGGAGCCGCGACCCGCTCCGATGGTGCCAGCGCGATCATGCTGGCGCGCCATCGCCCCACCGGGACCTCGGTGATGAAGTCCCGGACCCGAGCCGCGACCCAGACCGCGCTGGCCGCCGCCCGCCTCGGGAGCTCGGGCGGCCGACGGGTCGAGGTCGCCGACGAGCTGACCGCCCAGTGGCAGGACACGGTCGAGGACTTCCACGAGGTCATCGCCCGCGCCGCCGACCACCATCTGCCGCCGCCGACGGTGGTCTTCACCGGGGTGCTCGCCCTGCTCCAGACCCTGCTGGTCGCCGTGCAGGGGGTGGCGATGCTGACCAGGATGGACCTGCTGACCCGGTTCCCCGAGGCTGCGCTGGTGCTGCCCAGCCCGGAGGAGATCATCCCCGCCGCAGTGTTCGCCGTCGTGCTGCTGCTGCTGCAGCTCGGGGTGCTGCGCCGCAGCCGCTGGGCTCGGATCGCGCTGATGGCACTGTTCACCACCGATGCCTTCGGCAGGCTTGCCCTGGCCACCTCGGTGGGCGGCGACGTCGCGCATTCACTGCTGGTGGGAGCGGGAGCCTCTGCCCTCGGTGTGATGGCGATCAGCTCCGATGCCTCCCGCCAGTGGGTGCAGACCCTGCGGCTGGACTCCCGCAGCCAGGAGACCGACGAGGAGGACTCCGCGAAACCCGGCGGGGTCCAGGAGGCTCCGGAGCTGTCGCGCTGAGCTGTGCGGCGCCGTGGAGAGACAAGGCCGCGGAGAGACATAATGGCCTGTGAGGCGAGTCACCGGGGGTAGAGTGCCTGCACCGTCGTCGCGACTTCCTGCGGCTGCGTCCCGCCCAGCGGGCACGGTGCGTTCGCGTTGCGCGGTCCTGTTCCCATCCCTGGAGATTTCTCATGAGCGAGTCCTATGAGGCCGCGCCGGACGCCGTCGGCAAGACCGATCCGTCGGGCGCCGGAGAGCCGGAGCTGAAGAAGGCGATCACACCCAAGCTCCTGCTGCTGTTCATCGTCGGCGACATCCTCGGCACCGGTGTCTATTCGTTGACCGGAAAGGTCGCGGGAGAGGTCGGCGGCGCCGGCTGGATCCCGATCCTCATCGCCTTCGCCATCGCGATGATCTCGGCGCTGTCCTATGTCGAGATGGTCACCAAGTACCCGCAGGCCGCGGGTGCTGCGCTGTATGTCCATAAGGCGTTCGGGATCCATTTCCTGACCTTCATGGTCACCTTCGCCGTGCTGTCCTCGGGGATCACCTCCGCGTCGACCAGCGCGATCTTCCTCTCGGAGAACGTGCTGAAGGCGTTTGCTCTGGAAGAGGCGCTGGGCAGTTCGGCCAAGGCAGTCGCCACCACGATCGCGCTGGTCTTCCTGGTGCTGGTGGCCCTGATCAATCTCCGGGGCGTCGCCGAGTCGGTGAAGGCGAATGTGATGCTCACGTTCATCGAGCTGAGCGGCCTCGCGCTCGTGATCGTGGTCGGCTTCTTCGCGCTCGGGCGTGGCCAGGCAGATCTCTCCAACGTCATCCTCTTCGAGACCCAGGGCGACAAGAGCTTCATGATGGCCGTCGTCGGCGCGACCGCCCTGGCGTTCTTCTCAATGGTCGGCTTCGAGGACTCGGTGAACATGGCCGAGGAGACCGTGGATCCGGTGAAGAACTTCCCCCGGGCCCTCATCGGCGGCCTGTCGATCACCGGTGTGATCTACGTGCTGATCTCGATCCTCGCGGTCGCGGTGGTGCCGATCGGTCAGCTGACCGAGTCCACCACCCCGCTGCTCGAGGTGGTCAAGGTGGGCGCCCCGGACATCCCGATCGACACGATCTTCGCGTTCATCTCGATCTTCGCGGTCGCCAACACCGTGCTGATCAACATGATGATGGCCTCCCGCCTGCTCTACGGCATGTCGAAGCAGGGCGTCCTGCCTGGATTCCTCAAGGGCGTCCTGCGCGGGCGGCGCACCCCCTGGGCCGGCATCGTCTTCTCCACCGTGCTGGCCTTCGCCCTGGTGATCTCGGTGCGCTATGTGCTCGCCGAGGAGACGATCTCCGCGCTCGGCGGCACCACCGCGCTGCTGCTGCTGGCGGTCTTCGGGATGGTCAACATCTCGGTGCTGGTCCTGCGCAAGGACAAGGTCGGAGTGAAGCACTTCCGCACCCCCACGGTGCTCCCCGTGGTCGGCGCGATCACCTCCTTCGCGCTGGTGACCCCGCTCGCGCAGCCCGTGCAGAACTACGTCATCGCGGGCGGTCTGCTCGCGATCGGCCTGCTGCTGTACATCGTGACCTGGTTCTACAACAGCGCAGTGAAGGCCCGGCGCACCCGCTTCCACCATCCTGACGACCTCGGGAAGCCCTGACCGGCTCACCGCTCCGCCAGCCCCGCCCCACCCCGTCACCCCGAGGGAGATTCCATGACCACCATCCTGCTGGCCTACGTCCCCAGCGCCACCAGCGAAGCCGCGCTCACCTACGCCGTCCAGGAGGCGAAGCGGCGCGACGCCTCGCTGCTGGTGCTCGCCTCCGAGCGAGCCCCGGACCCCCGCAAGGCTCGCGGCGTCACCGATCAGCGTCCGCTCGAGGAGCGGCTGGCGGAGACCGGGCTCGAGTTCGAGCTGCGCACCGTCCCCAAGCGCGATGATCCGGCGGACGACATCCTCGATGCGGTCGAGCACGACGGCGTGATCATGGTGGTGCTCGGGATCCGCAGGCGCACCCCGATCGGGAAGATCCTGCTGGGCTCGACCTCGCAGCGGGTCGCCATCGAGTCGCCGGTGCCGGTGGTGCTGGTCAAGCCCGAAGGATTCGTCGCTCCGACGCGTTTCTGACGCGCACCTGGCGCTGCACACGCCTGTCGCTGCACGAGGCCCGATCCTCCCTGGGGGTCGGGCCTCGCGCTTCTCGCGTCGCACCGTCCGATCGCATTGAAGAGTTCACCTGTTCGTTTCCTGGAGGATGACAGGTCCTCATTCTGTGGGCGCACGGTCGTCCATGCCCTGCTTCTCCTCGCGCAGCGGTATGACAACAGCGAAGGAACTCTCCGCCATGGCCCTGATCGACCTCCCCCTGCTGATGAAGGACGCAACGCGCGGCAAGCGCTCTGCCGTGACGTGCGCCCTGAAGTGCGCCAGCCAGTGCGCCGTCGGCCCCTGCAACCACAGCGACAACCTGACGTTCCGCGATATCGCCTCCTCCGCACTCTCGCGCCGCACCGTGATCGGTGGCTCCACCGCAGCGCTCGCGATCGCGCTGGGCGGCACTCAGGGTGCATTCGCTGATCCCGGCAACGGCAACGGCAACGGCAAGGGCAACGGCAACGGCACCGGCAAGGGGAAGGGACACGGCGACGACAAGGGCAAGTCCGGCGCGCTGGCTCCGAACGGCACCAAGCTTCGCTTCGAGGCGATCGCCCCCGTCGACTACACCGTGGACGAGTTCACCGTGGCCGAGGGCTTCACCTGGGAGCCTGTCATCCGCTGGGGCGATCCGCTGTTCGCCGATGCCCCCGAGTTCGACTGGAACGCGCAGAGCGCCGAGGCGCAGAAGCAGCAGTTCGGCTACAACAACGACTACACCGAGATCCAGGAGATCCCGGGCAGCCATGGCAAGCGCGCCGTGATGTTCGTGAACCACGAATACACGAACGAGAACCTCATGCTCCCGCCGGAGACTGACGAGGATGACCGCATCGAGATCGGGATGGCCGCACACGGCCTCACCGTCGTCGAGCTCGAGCGGAAGAACAAGAACTTCGCGTATTCGTACGTGCAGGGCGCGGAGCTGAACCGCCGCATCCTGCTGGACCACGAGTTCGCGCTCACCGGCCCCGCCTCGGGCGGCAACCTGCTGAAGACCGTCGAGGACCCCACCGGCACCACGGTGATGGGCACCCTCGGCAACTGCGCCGGCGGACTCACCCCCTGGGGCACGCTGCTCTCCGGCGAGGAGAACTTCCACGGCTACTTCCGCACTCCGGGCACCTCCGCCGCGGAGAAGCGCTACGGCCTGGCAGACAAGGCCACCGCTCGTGGCTGGGAGGCGAAGCACGACCGCTTCGATGCGCGCAACGAGGGCTATGAGAACGAGCCGAACCGTTTCGGCTACATCGTTGAGGTCGACCCCTTCGATCCCACCTCCACTCCGCGCAAGCACACCTCGCTGGGCCGCTTCAAGCACGAGGGCGCGAACGTGATCCTCGCCGAGGACGGCCGCGCGGTGGCCTACTCCGGGGATGACGAGGTCTTCGACTACCTCTACAAGTTCGTCTCCCGCGACACCTACGTCGAGGGCGATCGGGCGCACAACCTGACGCTGCTGGAGAACGGCGACCTGTTCGTCGCGAAGTTCGCCGGCAACTCCCCGGCCGCCGAGATCGACGGCTCCGGCGAGGTTCCGGCCGACGGCGCCTTCGACGGCACCGGCGAGTGGCTGCCGCTGGTCGTCGGCGGCGAGTCGGCGGTTCCCGGCTTCACCGTCGAGGAGGTCCTGGTCAACACCCGTCTCGCAGCTGACGCCGTGGGGCCCACGAAGATGGACCGCTGCGAGGACGTCGAGCCCTCCGCACACTCGCGTCGTGTATACGTGGCCTGCACCAACAACTCCGGCCGCGGCACTGCCGGGAAGGCCCCGGCCGACGAGGCGAACCCCCGCTCCGAGAACCGCGACGGTCACATCGTCGAGATCGACGAGCAGGGCGACCAGACCTCGACCGGCTTCGCGTGGAACCTGCTGATGGTCTGCGGCGACCCGGCGCAGGGCGACACCACCTACTTCTCCGAATTCCCGGTGGAGAAGGTCTCGCCGATCTCCTGCCCCGACAACCTGGCCTTCGACTCGGTGGGGAACCTCTGGATCTCCACCGACGGCGCCCCCTCGGGCATCGGCTACGGCGACGGTCTGTTCCGGGTGACCCTGGACGGCGAAGCGCGCGGCCGCGTCGAGCAGTTCCTCTCCGTCCCCCGTGACGGCGAGACCTGCGGCCCGATCATCCACGACCAGGACCGCACGGCGTTCGTCTCCGTGCAGCACCCGGGCGAGGACGGCACCTGGGGGTCCCAGCTCTCCTACTTCCCGGACTATGACGGCATGGGTCCGAAGCCGTCAGTCATCCAGGTCCTGCCGCAGCGAGGCTGAGCTCCAGCTCCAGCTCCAGCTCCAGCTCCGCCGCCGCTAGGCCCCGCCCAGCTCTGCGCCGCCACCGGAACTCGGTCGCTGGTGAGGGTTGAACGCTCCACAGCCGTTCAACCCTCACCAGCGTCATTCTTCTGGTGGCTCTGAACCTGCCAGTGGCCCGGCAGGCGCCCTCAGCGGTCCTTCAGTCGGCGGCACCTCAGTCGGCGGCGACTCAGCCGTCGGCACCCCAGTTGGCGCCGCGGTCATAGCCGTCGGGCTCGGCGCCGGATTCCCGCAGCTGCTTCGCGTACATGCGGTTGCGGGGGATGAGAATCGCGGCGGCGACGACGGCAGCGAGCACCGAGGCGGTCAGCACGCCCACCTTCGCCCAGTCGTACAGATCCGAGCCGGGCTGGAAGCTGAGCTCGGAGACCAGCAGCGAGACGGTGAAGCCGATGCCGGCCACTGCTGACATGCCGATCATGTCGACCCACTTCAGCGAGGTGTCGAGGCGTGCGCTGGTGAATGTGGTGATCAGGAAGGAGGTTCCGACGATGCCGATGATCTTCCCGAGCACGAGGCCGGCGACGATGCCGAGGGCGACGGTGGACTGCCAGGCATCCAGCAGCCCGGTCATCCCGCCCACGGCAACGCCGGCGCTGAAGAAGGCGAACACCGGCACGGCGATGGCGCTCGAGAACGGGCGCAGACGGTGTTCGAGGGTGTGGGAGAGCGAGTGCTGCTTCCCGTACTTCGAGATCCCGCGGGTGGGGATGAGGAAGGCGAGCACCACGCCGGCGATGGTGGCGTGGACGCCGGAGTTCAGGAACAGCGCCCAGGTCAGCAGCGCGAGCGGCAGCAGCAGCACCCACGCGGTCCAGTAGTGCTGCTTGAACCAGGCCTCGCGCTTGTTGGTCAGCCACCAGAAGGCGGCCATCGGCAGCAGTGCGAGGACGAGCAGCCATAGACGCAGGTCGGCGGTGTAGAAGATCGCGATGATGGTGATCGCGATCAGGTCATCCACGATCGCGAGGGTCAGCAGGAAGGTGCGCAGCGCGGGCGGCAGGCTCGATCCCAGCAGCGCGAGGATCGCGACCGCGAAGGCGATGTCGGTGGCCGCCGGGATCGCCCAGCCGCTGCCTGAACCCTCGGGGCCGGCGAGGTTGATGACGGCGTAGAGGATCGCGGGGATGGCGACGCCGCCGAAGGCCGCGGCGATCGGGACCAGCGCCTTGGAGGGGGAGCGCAGGTCGCCGACCACGAACTCCTGCTTGAGCTCGAGCCCGGCGAGGAAGAAGAAGACCGCCAGCAGCCCGTCGGACGCCCAATGCCCGATCGAGAGGTCCAGATCGAGTGGACCGACGGCGAACCCGACATGGGTGTCACGCACGGAAAAGTACAGATCCGACGCCGCGGTGTTGGACAGCAGCAGCGCGAGCACCGTCGCAACCAGCAGCAGCGCACCACCGGGGATAGCCCGAGTGACCCACTCCTCGGCGGGCAGGCGCGTGCGGTAGGTGCCTCGTTCGAGGACGGTGGCGGACGGTGGGGTCATGGACTGCTCCTGCGGGTGTGGTGCGGACGGCTTCGCTGTTTCGGGCTTCCGCACTCAGGGTCAGTCCTGGGCGGGGGCCTCCGAGGGGTCACGGCGGTCGCCACGACCCAGCACCTGGGGCGGCGGAGCAGTGGCATGCCGCAGCACACGCAGCAGGATCAGCACCACGGTGACGGCCCCGAGCGCCTTCGCCCACCAGGGGTCGGCGATGAACAGCAGCATCATGGCCAGCAGCACGGGGGCCAGATACATGAAGGCAGCGCGGACGTAGCCCAGGAAGCTCGGCGTCTTCACGCCGGCGTCGTCCGCCACGGACTTCACCATGAAGTTCGGGCCGTTGCCGATGTAGGTCATCGCCCCGCAGAACACGGCGCCCAGCGAGATGGAGACCAGCAGCGCCTCCGGCACATTCGCGACCCGAGGCTCGCCGGGCAGCTGGGTGGCCATCTCGAAGAAGGTCACGTAGGTGGGGGCGTTGTCCAGCACGGAGGAGAGCCCGCCGGTGAACAGGAACAGCGTGATCTCGTTGAGCGGGAGGTGCGGTGCGGCGGCGCGCAGCACCTGCAACGCCGGGACCATGGTCAGGAAGATGCCGACGAAGATCGCACCGACCTCCTGGATCGGTGCCCAGCTGAACTCGTTCTCCTCGAAGCGGAGCTTCTTCGAGCCGAGGAAGAAAGAGCCTGCGGCGGCTGCGAGCATCACCAATTCGCGCCAGGGCACCCAGTTCAGGCCCTCGATCTCGCCATGGGCGACGGCATCGATGTCCAGCGAGGGGACCAGTGCCACCGCGAAGATGATCACCGCGAACCAGATGAGGTTCGTGGCGCCGGCGAGGCTCAGGGGCTTGCGGTTCGCGGTGTCCATCGCGAGCGCTTCGGGCTTCTCGCGGGCGTGGAAGCGACGATCCAGTGCCCAGTAGGACAGCAGCAGCAGGGCGTTGACGAACAGCCATTCCGGGAACAGGGAGAAGGTCCAGGTGAAGGGCACTCCGCGGAGCATGCCCAGGAACAGCGGCGGGTCGCCGAGCGGGGTGAGCAGGCCGCCGCAGTTGGCGACGATGAAGATCGTGAACACCACGGTGTGCGCGCGAAAGCGGCGCTGCGAGTTGGTGGCCAGGATCGGTCTGATCAGCAGCATCGCCGCGCCGGTGGTGCCGATGAAGCTGGCCAGCAGCCCGCCGATGGCGAGGAAGGTGACGTTCGTCCGTGGTGTCGCGGCCAGGTCGCCACGCAGGACAATGCCTCCCGAGACCGTGAACAGCGCCAGCAGCAGCACGATGAACTGCCCGTACTCGATCAGCGCATGCGCGACCAGCTCGGGGTGGGAGACCAGCAGCAGGCCGATCCCGACGGGGATGCCGAGGGCCAGTGCGTAGATCAGCTGGTTGCGGGGCTTCTCCCAGATGTGGGCGAGCTGGGGGACCAGCGGGAAGACCGCGATCCCGAGCAGCATCAGGACGAACGGGATCAGGGTCCACACGGGGAAGCTCATCGCGGATCACGTCACCTTCGGGGCCAGGCCGGTGAGGATCAGTCGCGCTCTGGCACCGGGGCCGCGAGGAGGAGAGGCCGAACCGCACACCGGCACGCGGAGCGGGGTACTGGAGAGCCACGCTGGTCCCTTCACGGCATCGCTGACACGGGTACGGGCGCATCAAGCGCCCGTGCCGACCAGACTTCCCGGCTCTCCGCGGCCAGTGTCTCACGGCACTGCCGGAGACAAGCTGAATTGTCCGCGATAGAGCCGTGCGGAGGGGCTCGCCCGCCCCAGGGGCGGGCCCTTCGGCCCCCTGGAGCGGTGGGGCGAAGGGCTCGCGAGGGTTTTGAGTGTCCTCGGAACGGTAGAGCGCCCTCAGAGTGGGCAGGGTGCGGGAGCTGTGAAGATGACCACCCGGTAACAAGGGTGGTTCGCCGAGCAGTCTCTCTGGCTCTGAGCAGTGCTGATGCTCGGTCTGTGAGGTTCCCCCGGCTGGCCACGGACACCGGATCTGCATAGCGTGGACGCGTTTGTCGACGGGGTGCGCACCGAGCCGGATGGCTGGGAGGCGGCGCCCCTCGGCCGTCCGGTGACCACCTGTCATCGGCCGCTTCCCGGTCGTCGGGCGCCGTACCTGCGCCTTCGGGGAGCGCCGCCACAGCGTGCTGCGGCACGTGCGCGAAGAACGGACGAACCGTCGGTGACGACTTCCACCACTGCTTCCCCAGATCCCACCAGCCCCGATCCCACTGGGCCTGCATCCTCATCGGCCGATGCCCAGGGCACGGCCTTCGAGGACCTCCCGCCGCGGCGGACGATCCGCGAGGCCGTCGCGGCCTCCGCACTGGGCAACGCCACCGAGTGGTACGACTACGGCGCGTACGCCGTGGTCGCCACCTACATCGCGACCCACTTCTTCCCCGAGGGCACCGAGGGTCTGTTCTGGACCTACGCCTTCCTCGCGATCTCCTTCATCGCCCGCCCCTTCGGTGGCTTCATCTGGGGCCCGCTCGGCGACCGTATGGGCCGCAAGCACGTGCTCGCGCTGACGATCATCCTGATGAGCGCCGCGACCTTCCTCATCGGTGTGCTGCCGACGTACGAGCAGGTGGGCATCCTGGCCCCGATCCTGCTGGCGGTGCTGCGCCTGGTGCAGGGCTTCTCGACCGGCGGCGAGTACGGCGGTGCGGCGACGTTCATGGCCGAGTACGCTCCGGACAAGCGCCGTGGGCTCTACGGCAGCTTCCTCGAGTTCGGCACCCTCGGCGGGTTCGCGCTCGGCACCATGGTGGTGCTGCTCCTGCAGCTGTCCATCGGGGAGGCTGCGATGGCCGACTGGGGCTGGCGGATCCCGTTCTTCGTCGCCGCCCCGCTCGGCGGCATCGGCCTGTACCTGCGGTCCCGGCTCGACGAGACCCCGGTCTTCCAGGACCTCGAGGATTCTGACGAGGCCGTGGAGAGCGCGACCGGTGGCCTGCGTGCGCTGATCGTGAAGTACTGGAAGCCGATCCTGGTGATGTCAGGACTGGTGGTCCCGCTGAATATCGCGAACTACACGCTGCTGACCTACATGCCCGGCTACCTCGAGACCAAGATCCACCTCACCTCGAACGAATCCCTGATGGTGATCCTGGTGGGCGAGATCGCGATGATGGCGGTGATCCCGTTCTGCGGGTCGCTGTCGGATCGGATCGGCCGCAAGAAGCTGTGGTGGTTCTCGATGGTGGGCCTGTTCGTCATGGCCCTGCCGATGTACATGCTGATGGGACAGGGGTTCGGCCTCGCGATCGTCGGCTTCGCGGTGCTGGGCCTGCTGTACATCCCGCAGCTGTCCACGATCTCCGCGACCTTCCCGGCGATGTTCCCGGCGCATGTGCGCTTCGCAGGCTTCGCCGTCACCTACAACGTGATCACCTCGATCTTCGGCGGCACTGCCGCACCGCTGAACGAGGCGGTCGTGGAGTCCACCGGATTCCTCGAGTTCCCGGCGGTGTACGTGATGCTGGGCTGCGTGGTCGGCATGGTCGCCCTGCTCTTCCTCAAGGAGACGGCGGGTGCGTCCCTGCACGGCACGGGGATCCCCGAGTCCGAGCCGGAGGATTACGGCATCGAGGCGATGCGCGCCGAGGACGAGGCCCTCGACGCCGCCGGGCGGTGACGTACCGCCGCGCGGAGGGGCCTTCGTCAGGTCCGACGTGGTGACCGAGCGCGATCTCCGGCGCATGACACCCGGTCCGGCAGGCAGGATGGTTCCCATGCCCACCTCCGCGCCCCCGGCCTCGGTGCCCGCCGCCACCCCGCGCCGCCGCCCTTTCGCCCAGCTCGATGTCTTCGCCGACCGTCCTCAGCGCGGGAACCCGCTGGCGGTCGTGCTCGAGGCCGATGGACTGAGCGCAGAGGACATGCAGCGGGTGGCCCGGTGGACGAATCTCTCCGAGACCACCTTCCTGCTGTCGCCCACCGATCCCGGCGCCGACTACCGGGTACGGATCTTCACCCCGACCGGTGAACTGCCCTTCGCCGGCCATCCCATGCTGGGTACTGCGCGGGCGTGGCTCGATGCGGGCGGAGTGCCTGCGGGGGAGCGGATCGTGCAGGAGTGCGCGGCGGGACTGATCGAGGTGCGACGGGACGGTGAGCGCCTCGCTTTCGCCGCCCCGCCGCTTCTGCGCAGCGGCCCGCTCGATGAGGACGAGGTCCGGCGCATCGCAGAGGCGCTCGGGCTGGAGCGGGCAGATGTGCTCGGCCATGCCTGGGTCGACAACGGGCCGGGGTGGCGCGTGATCGAACTGGGCTCCGCCGCACGGGTGCTCGCTCTGGCACCGGACCGTGGCCGGCTCGACGGTCTCAAGGTGGGGGTGCTCGGCGCGCATCCGGGAGCGGAGGGGCCGAGCTCTGGGAACGGGCGGGAGCCCGTCAGCGAACCTCGGTACGAGGTCCGCGCCTTCACCACGGGCGGGGTGGAGGACCCGGTCACCGGCAGCCTCCACGCCGGGATCGCGCAATGGATGCTCACCCGCCATCCCATGCCCCCGCGCTGGTCGGCGACTCAGGGCGCGGTGCTCGGCCGAGCAGGGCTGGTCGAGATCACTGCCGAGCCGTCGGGCACGCTCTGGATCGGTGGCGCGACGCTGCCCACCATCCAGGGCACGATCCTGGTGTGAGCGCCGGACTGGTGTGAACGCAGACTGGAACCGCACCCGGCATCGCGCCATGACCTCTACCCTGGCTCCATGGTGACCACCCTGCCCTACGGCTCCTGGCCCTCGCCCATCACCGCCGAGCTCCTCGCGACCGGCGGCACCCGATTGGGCGCCCCGCGCCTGGTCGACGACGCGGTCTGGTGGACGGAGGGGATCTCCACCGAAGGCGGCCGGCAGGCGATCGTCCGCACCTCCGGACCGGTCCAGATTCCGCAGCCCTGGGACGGCACCGCGGTCGACGACGACGCGGAGCACCGCCCGGCAGAGCCGATCACGGTGCTGCCCGCCCCTTTCAACGCCCGCTCGCGCGTCCACGAATACGGCGGTGCGAGCTGGACCGTGGTGCCCGCGAGCGCAGACGAGGCGACCGGCCGGTCTCCGCTGGTGGTGTTCGTGAACTTCGAGGACCAGCGCGTCTACGCGCTGCGGGAAGGTGAGCAGCCCCGGCCGCTCACCCCCGTCGGCCCCGAGGTCGAGACCGCCCAGGGACCCTCCCTGCGCTGGGCCGACCCCACGCCGGTCACCCTCCCGGACGGCACGCTCGAGGTCTGGTGGATCTGCGAGGACCACACCGGCGGCGAGGCCGGACCGCGCCTGGGGGAGGACGGCGCCCCGCACATCGAGCGGTACTTCGCCGCGGTGCCGCTGGACGGTTCCGCAGCCGAGGACCGTGCGGCGCTGCGCCGCGTCACCCCCTCCTCCCGCTTCGTCGCCCATGCCCGGCTCAGCCCGCGCGGCGACCAGGTGGCATGGCTCAGCTGGGAGCACCCGCAGATGCCGTGGGACGGCACCGAGCTGCACCTCGCCTCCCTGATCAACGGCAGCGTCGGCGAAGGCACGATCATCGCCGGCGGCACCGAGACGTCCGTCCTGCAGCCCGAGTGGCTCGATGACCAGCGCCTGATGTTCGTCTCCGATGCCACCGGCTGGTGGAACCCCTGGGTGTGGTCGGCCGACGGCGGCTCGCGCCAGGTGCTCGAACTGGACCAGGAGTTCGCGAGCGCCATGTGGGGGCTCGGCAGCACCTGGTACCAGGTGCTCGACGCCGACCGCGCCCTGGTGCAGCACGGCCGGGCGGCGACCGCACTGTCTGTGCTGCGGCTCAGCACCGGAGAGCTGAGCCCGCTCGAGGTGCCGCTCACCCAGATCTCCGCCGCCGAGCTGCGGGCCGACGGCCTGCTGGTACTCGCGGGCGCCTCCCCGACCCAGTTCGCGGCGATCCACCTCGCGCACCTGGACCTGGGCGACGGTGCTGCGCCGGCCCCGTCGGCCGCCGCCCCGTCGGCACCCACCCTGTCGCCGACGTCCGTGCTTCGCTCCTCGCGCAGCGACGCCCCGGACCCCGACGTGCTGCCGCAGGCGGAGAGCATCGAGGTGCCGCGGCCGGGCGGCGGCGTGGTCCACGCGATCGTGCACCGTCCCCGGCAGCAGGGCTTCGCCGGCCGGGAGGGGGAGCTGGCGCCGTTCATCGCGCAGGTCCACGGCGGGCCCACCGCCCACGTCCCGCCGGTGCTCTCGCTGCCGATCGCCTATTACACCTCCCGCGGCCTCGGCGTGGTGGTCGTCAACTACGGCGGCTCCACCGGCTACGGCCGCGAGTACCGCGACCGGCTGCGCGGACAGTGGGGTGTGGTCGACGTGCAGGACACGGTCGCCGTGATGGAGCACCTGGTCAAGGAAGGGATCGCCGACGGGGCGCGGCTCGCGATCGAGGGCGGCAGCGCAGGCGGCTGGACCACGCTCGCCTGCCTCACCCGCACCGATGCCTTCGCCGCGGGGGTCTCCAGCTTCGGCGTCGCCGAGCTCGAGAAGTTCCGCCAGGACACCCATGACTTCGAGTCCCGGTACATCGACGGGCTCGTCGGCCCCTATCCCGAGCGACGCGATCTCTATGTCGAGCGGGCGCCGCTGAACCACGTCGACGAGCTCGAGGTGCCGGTCCTGCTGCTCCAGGGCGAGGAGGATCGGATCGTGCCGCCCAGCCAGTCCGAGCTGTTCCGCGATGCGCTCGCGGCCAAGGGCATCCCGCACGCGTATCTGCTGTTCGCGGGGGAGCAGCACGGGTTCCGGAAGGCGGAGACGATCATCCGGGCCACCGAGGCGTCGCTGTCGTTCTACGGGCAGGTGCTCGGCTTCAGCCCCGCCTGCGTGCCGGTGCTCGAACTGCAGCGGGACTGAGCCCGGGCGGGCCGGCGGGCGGCCGTGACGGTTGCCCCCTGCCCGCCCCGTCGCTAGGTTGACAGGCGGCGTGCGGGCCCTCCCGTCGACGGGAGCGGTCCAGACGCGTCGTGACGCAAAGGAGCCTCATGGACCCCCGGATCACCCGTCGGACCGGACTGACCGCGACCGCGCTCGCCGCCGCAGGCGCCGTCGGCCTCCCCGCCGCCGCGCATGCCCAGGGAGACCCCGCCCCGCACAAGGAGCACCCCACCATGGACTCAGCGCGCTCCGCCCCGAGCTGGAGCCAGGGGAAGCCTCACCGCCATCCCTGGGATCGGCGCGGTTCTGGGGAGACGCTGCGGGAGGCGCGGCCGAACGCCGTGGGGCTCGACGGCGAGGTGCTCGAGCAGCTGCCGGGCATCATCCGCGCCGGGCTCGACAACGACCCGCCCCGCTTCTCGGGAGCATCCCTGCTGGTCGCCTCGCAGGCGGGCATCGCCTACGAGCACGCCGACGGATATGCGCTGCGCTGGCAGGACGCCTCCACCGAGCTGCCCGAAGTGCAGCGGATCCCGGCGCGCACCGACACGATCTACGATCTCGCCTCGATCTCGAAGATCTTCACCGCCACCGCCGTGATGCAGCACGTGGAGCAGGGGCTCCTGGGTCTGGACGACCTGGTCGCCGACCACCTGCCGCGCTTCGTCGAGAACGGGAAGGGTGAGGTCACCGTCCAGCATCTGCTCACCCACGTCGGCGGACTCCCGGCCTTCATCAACCTCTACTCCGCCTTCCCGGATGTCCCCTCGCGACTGGACGCCGTGCTGACCGTCGTCCCGAACGACCCGCCCGGCACCAGATATGTGTACTCGGACCTGGGGCTGATCACCCTCGGCCTGATCATCGAGAAGCTCTCCGGGCAGGGCCTCGACGAGTACGTGCGCGAGCACATCACCCAGCCGCTGGGGATGAGCGAGACGATGTACAACCCGCCCGCGGAGCTGAAGGGCAGGATCGCCGCGACGGAGTATGTGGACTACTACGGCTATCTGGTGCACGGCCATGTCCACGACGAGAACGCCTATTCGCTCGGCGGCGTGGCCGGGCATGCCGGGGTGTTCTCCACCGCCCGTGACCTCGCCGTGTTCGGGCAGATGTTCCTCGGCGGCGGGCGTTACGGCGAGGCCAGGATCCTCGAGGCCGCGACGGTGCAGGAGATGTACACCGACCGGATCGCCGACGTCACCGGAGTGGGCGGGGCGCGTCGAGGGCTCGGCCCGGAGCTCGAGGCCTGGTTCTACCACGCGGGCTTGACCAGCCCGTACAGCGGCACTCACACCGGATTCACGGGCACCTCGCTGGTGATCGACCCGCTCACCGACACGATCGTCATCCTGCTGACGAACTCGGTGCACCCCACCCGTGAGTGGTCCACCACCTCGGTCACCCGCCGGGAGGTCTCCACCTGCGTCGCCCGCGCTCTCGCGCTGGTGCCGAAGGAGGTCGCGGGCGGCTGGCACGCCGGCTCTGCGGACGCGACCACCGCCACTCTCAGCCTCGCGGTGCAGCTCGCCGCGGAGCGTGCGGCGGACCCCACGAGGGATCCCGCAGGGGAGCATGCGGAACGCTCGCCGGAGCTGCGCGTGGAGCTTTTCGCCCACCTCGAGACTGCTTACGACATCCTCACCCTCGAGGCCTCGACCGACCAGGGAGAGGCCTGGCTGCCGCTCCACGGCCTGCTCGATGCGAAGCATGAGGAACCAGTCGAGGTGCCCGACGGTCAGATCACCGGATGGGGTCGACGGGCGGGCTGGGACGGCACCTTCGCGCTCACGGGCGCGGGCGGCGAGCCGCTCTCCGGCGAGGCCCAGATCCGGCTGCGCCTGGACACCGACGGCTCCACCCGCGGGCTCGGAGCCTGGGTGGGAAGGATACGGGTGGTCCAGGGCGGGAAGGACCTGCTGGACACCGATCGCCCGGGCGACCGGGAGCAGGTGGTCGCCGACGGGTGGGCGCTCGGGAGCTGACCGCGGTCTGCCGGCGGTTCAGGCGCTGGCCGACGCAGGGCCGGGGTCAGGCCTGGGCGGAGAGGGCTGCCTCGATGTCGTCGGCGATGTCTGCCGGCTCCACCGCGGGAGCGTAGCGGCGCAGCACCGTGCCGTCGCGGCCGAGCAGGAACTTCGCGAAGTTCCACTCGATGTCGCCGGCGTCGATGGCGGCGGCCGTGATGCCGTCTCCCGCGGCGTCGCTCGCTTCGATGTCACTGTCTGCAGCGTCCTCGTGGGCACCCGTGAGCCACGTGTACAGCGGGTGCGCACCCTCGCCGTTGACGTCGACCTTGGCGAACATCGGGAAGCTGACGCCGTAGTTCACCTGGCAGAACTCGGAGATCTCCTCCTCGGTGCCGGGCTCCTGATTCATGAACTGGTCGCAGGGGAAGCCGAGCACGGTCAGGCCCTGCTCGCCGAAACGCTCGTGGAGGGCCTGCAGGCCGGCGTACTGCGGGGTGAGCCCGCACTTGCTGGCGGTGTTGACCACCAGCACCACGGAGCCCAGGTGGTCCGCGAGCTGCTGGTCCTGGCCGGAGATGGTGGTGGCGGTGAAGTCGGCGAGGGTCGTCATGTCTCCTATTGTCGGCCCTGGAGCGGGGCGTGCGCTGAATGGGTCAGGCGGCGCGGGGCGACCGCGCGTTCGCTGGCCTCCCCGTCGGCTCCATTCCCGGCCCATGTGCGGGCCCTGGTGCAGGCCCACGTGCAGGTCCTGGCGCAGAGCCGCGTGCGGTCCCGCTCCGCGGCGGACCTGCAGAAGACCTGCGTGCAGACCCGCGCGGGCCCCATTCCGGCCCGCGTGTTCGTCGCCTGCGCCCCCGCGCGAGCGCCCTCTGGCGCTGACCGTTCCTCCACAGCGCCCTGCCATCCACATTCCCGCAGTCATCCTTTCCGGGCCTCCCGCCTGCAGGAACGATGGGGACATGACCAATTCGTCGGGCACCTCGGGCCCTGAGGGAGAACACTCCCCTCAGGCGTTCCTCGACGGGCTGCGGCAGGCGGGACCGGCAGCGCTCGCGGAGGCGTTGGGGGATCTGGCCCATCTCCTGCAGGAGATCGCAGGCGATCCCGGGGACGCCTTCGAGCTCGCAGGCAGGGCCCGCCGAGACTTCACGAACCTGCTGGGCAATCTGCAGGCCTGCGTCGGAGCGATGGACGTGCTCGAAGCGCGCTCCGTGGTCGCACTACGGGACATCACCCGCCGTGATCGGTACGCAGAGGCCAGGGACCAGGCCGCGCACGAGAACGGTGCGGAGCCCTCACGCAACGCTGTCGACGAGGCGGCGGACTACACCACCAAGGATGACCTCTCCCAGATCACCCGTCGCTCCCCGCACATGGCCGGCCGCACGCTCGCCTCGGCGCAGCGCCTCCTCGCCATCCTGCCGCAGATGCTGGACGCGCTCCGGACCGGCAAGATCAGCAGTGATGCCGCCTATGCCGTCGCGGGATCCGCCGCGGGCCTTCCCCCGGAGGTCGCGCGGGAGGTGGACCACCGGCTCGGGCAGCGGCTCTCCGAGTTCGACGGCGCAGGCACCCGGCGCTGGCAGGACGCGGTGGCGACCATCGCGGGCGAGCTCGACCCCGTGGGAGCCACGCTCCGCCACCGCCGGGCGTTGAAGGAACGGCACGTCACGATGACCCCGGGCCAGAACGGCATGGCCTCCTTGTCTGCGCGGCTCTCGGCGGTTGACGCCGCCAGGATCCACAAGCGGTTCTCGCTCGAGGCCGAACGCCGCCGCGCCGCCGGAGCGCGAGAGGGTCACGGCGCCGCCATGGCCGATGCCTTCGCCGACACCCTGCTCGGCCGAGACGGCGGCGCCATCGAGCCGGGAGTCCTGGACATCGGTCTGATCATCACCGACCGCGCCATGTTCCGTCCCGACTCCGGCGACACCGCTCACCTCGAGGGCTACGGCCCCGTCCCCGCAGAAGCCGTCCGAGAGCAGCTGCGGGCCGCGACCACCGAGCCCGAGGACCCGGCCGTTGACCCGTACGGCGACGACGGTCCGGCCGTCCGCGCCGAGATCCGCCGGCTCTACACCCATCCGACCACCGGCGAGCTGGTCGCCATGGACTCGACCGCGCGCGCCTTCCCGCCAGCGATGAAACGTTTCCTGACCTGGCGTGACACCAGCTGTCGCGGACCCTTCTGCAATGCGGCGATCCGTCAGAGCGACCACATCGTGCCCGTCTCCCGCGGCGGTCCCACCAGCCTCGACAACGGCCAGGACACCTGCGCGCACTGCAACAAGAAGGAGAAGAGCGCCGCGAGCGTCGAGCGCACCGAGGATCCGGACGTGCCGGGACACGCCGTGACCTGGACCGGTCACTCAGGCGTGAGCCGAGTGACCACCCCGACCCCACTGATCTTCGAACGTCGACCTGACGAGGAGGAGGCCCCGTCCATCGAGCCGGAATCTGGCCCTTCCGAATCCGGCCCTCCAGAGACTGGCCCTCCAGAGACTGGCACGCCGAAATCTGGCACACCGGAAACTGCCACGCCGGAACTTGGTGCGCCGGAATCTGCCGCGCCGGATCAGACCATCGGACAGGCCATCCAGCCCGCCCGGTCGACGGTCACTCGACGCCGTCGGCAGCGAGCAGCAGGGCCGCCTCCGCCGCAGCGTCGAGCACCCCAGCCTCCTGCACGCAGCGAGCCAGCAGCCACTGACGCACCCGGCGCGAGTCCAGCCCGGCGAGTCTCGCCATCCGATCAGCGAAAGGACCGGGCTGAGCCCGCAGACGATCCGGATCATTGAACATGTGCTGCAGCACGTCATAGTGCGGATCGCCCACATACGGCTTGGGATCGATCAGCACCCAGCGCCGCCCGGACCCGACCTCGACAGCGCCATCAACGCTGACATCGACATCGACATCGACATCGACATCGACATCGACATCGACATCGACATCGAAAGCGCCAGCGCCGGTGCGATTGCGATTGCCGGTGCCATCGGCAGCGGGTGGCCCGTCTGCCGAGGCGAGAACATTGCCCGGATGGAGATCGGTCGCCAGCAGCACGTCATCCCCGTCCCATTGCGCGGGCAGCTCACGGAACAGTTCCAGGCCGTGGTCCACCAGGTCGCGGGGCAGTGGGGAGAATCCGGCCTCGGCCCGACGCTGCGCAGAGTCGGCCCACTGCGAGCACATCTGGCTGAGCGGCCGGAAGCCCCGCGTCGCGGCGGCGCCGATCACCTCAGTTCCCATCACCTCGCTGCCCACTGCCTCGTTGCCCACCACCTCACCGCGCGGCAGCTCGTTCGGCAGCACCTCGTTCGGGAGCAGATCGCTCGGCGACCCCCACAGCCCACGAGCCACGGCTGCGATCACCTCGTCCCGCTCCGGCCAGGTCAGCAGCTCAGCCAACGGTGTCCCAGGATGCACCCGGTCCAGCAGCAGCGCGGCCGTCTCGCCGTGCTGCTCGCTGCGATGGACCCGCGCCGCGCCCCGTCCCTGCCAGGCCACCATCCCGGCCGCCTCGTCGCGGGACTCCTCATGGGCCCAGGCGACCTTCAGCACCCGCTCCGCCCCGTCGGCATCACGCACCGGCGCCACCCACGCACTGGATCCACCGGGGGAGAACGGCGCGGACGCCGTCAGCTCCCACCGGGCGAGTAGTCCCTGGACCAGCTGCGGGAGCTGATCGCGCCAGGCGACGAGCCCCGGGTCCTCACTCGTCGCGAGCCTCGCCGGCAGAGGATGCCCCGCGACGAGGTCGGTCACGGTGCGAGGATCCGTTCGGGCATCACGAACTCGGCGCTGGGGGTCTGGACCTGACCTGTCACCACCAGACCCGTACAGCGCAGCGAACCTTCACCCTCCTCTGCGGCCAGGCGAGCGAGGATCGGCTCGGCCCACGTCCCGTATCCGGTATCACCCCAGGTGGCGAGCTCGACGACCTCCACTCCGGGCTCGATCGGATCGGACCGCACTCCGCGCACCGATAGCTCGAGAGCGGCCGATGCGGGATCTGTCAGCGACTCGTCCAGGCTGAACAGCCGCCCACCGAGCTCGACCAGCCGGGTCCGTCCCCAGAGCGAGTCGTACGTGCCGGCGACCAGCTGCGCGACCCGGGCAGCGGAGAGCGTTCCCAGGTTCTTGCCCTCACCCGCGCCAGCTCCCGTCTCGCCCGCGCCAGCTCCCGTCTCGCCCCGCCGGTCCTCCTCCTGCTCCGCGAGCGTGCGGGGCCGGGGCCGGCCATCGGAGGCGCCGCCCTGGGCCCCAGCGCGTTCCCACTCCTGCGCCTGCGGTGCGGGGCGGCCCGCGGCGAGAGACAGCAGTCCGAGGATGCCGATGGCGATATCCGAGCTGGGGGAGTCCACCGAGGTGCCGATCACGCTCACGGCCAGCCTTTCCGCCGGTGCCGCCCAGGTGCGGGAGAGTCCCGTCGGGAACCCGCCGGAGTGACCGATCACCGTGAAGCCGTGCAGCAGCCCCTGCTGCAGCCCCAGCCCGTACTGCCCGCCATCGCGCAGAGTCCAGACCCGACGCCGCATCTCCCGCAGCGATCTCGGCTCCAGCAGCGCATCGGTCGTCAGCACCTGCCCGGCGACGCTCGCGATCGCTCCGGCGGTGGCCCAGAAGCCCGTCGCCGCAGCAAGGGCGCCGGTGCTGATCTGCTCCACCACCCGTCGGGGCCCGTGCAGCAGTGAGGTGTGACCGACCGCGAATCCGTCGGCCGCCTCCGGCCCCGCAGCCCCCTCCGGGAGGTCGGGGCCGATCTCCTCCACGCCGACCGGGGTGAGCACCAGCTCGGTGACCGCCTCAGCGAAGCTCGTCCCGGTGATCTCCTCGATGACCAGCCCCAGCAGCCCGTAGCCGATGTTCGAGTACTGCAGATGCAGGCCCGGCTCGGCGCGCACCGCACCGGTACGGGCGATCTCCAGCAACCGTTCCCGATCGGCGAACGGGGTGCTGAGCCGCCACCAGCGCGAATCGTCGGAGTCGCGGGTCAGGCCCGCTGAGTGCGAGAGCAGGTCGCGCAGGGTGCGGTCCGCGACAGGGGAGTCGGCGAGTTCGGGCACGTGGTCGCCGACGGTGTCATCCAGCCGCAGCCGTCCCTGCTCCTGCAGGCGCATGATCGTCAGCGCCGTGAACATCTTCGAGTGCGAGGCGATGCGCAGCCGGTGCCTGGTGGTCAGCGGGATCCCCGCCGGTTCGTCGGCCGCACCGACCGCCACCTCCGTGACGAGCTGCCCGTCATGCCAGATCGCGACCTGGAATCCCGCCTGCCGGCGCAGGTGACGCACGGTCTCGAGCCACTCGGGCAGCATCGCCGCGACGGACTCGACGGCGGAACGAGGAAGCGGCGAGGTGCTCCGTGTCGCGGGCACAGCGGACGGGTCGGGCATGGGGTCTCCTTCGAGGTCAGCGGTCGCCCGAGCAGACTACGGCCAGGGCCTCCCCGCCGAGACCGTTAGCATCACCCTCGTGAAACCGTTCGTGCAGATCGCCACCCGCCCCGAGGACGACGTCGCCCTCACCGAGCGCGCCGCCGTGCTCGACTTCACCGGACTGACCGAGGACCAGCTGATCTTCGCCCGGCTGGATCGCGACCCCTTCCCCGACCTTCGCGCCGAGGACATCTCAGGGATCATCCTGTGCGGCAGCCCCTTCACCGTCTCCGACCCGGTGGAGTCGAAGTCCGCCGAGCAGGTCCGGGCCGAGAAGGAGATCTTCCGGGTCCTGGATCAGGTGATCGCCGAGGACATCCCCTTCCTCGGCGCCTGCTACGGGATCGGCACCCTCGGCACCCACCAGGGTGCCCTGATCGACAAGCTCAACGGCGAGCCACTCGGCGCCGTCGAGGTGACGCTCACCGCGGAAGGTCAGCAGGACCCGCTGATCCTCGAGGCGGAGCTGCCGCAGACCTTCACCGGACTCGTCGGCCACAAGGAAGCCGTGAACACGCTGCCCGCCCACGCCACCGTGCTGGCCACCGGGAAGACCTCCCCGGTGCAGATGTTCCGGGTGGGCACGCGCCAGTACGCGACCCAGTTCCATCCCGAACTCGACATCCCCTCGATCATCGAGCGGGCCCGCGCCTATCGCGAGCACGGCTACTTCTCTCCGGATGAGATGGAGGACGTGTTCACCGCGCTGCGGCACGAGGTCGCCGATCAGCCGCCCCGGCTGCTGCGCGCCTTCGCGACCCTGTTCGCACGCTGAGCCGGGCGGCTGAGCTGTCCTGCTCCACCGGGCGGCTGAGCTGAGCCGTTGAAGCAGGCTGGAGAACCGGGCGCGGCACGTCGTCCCCGCTCCCCAGGGCTTGCTCCGGTACCGTCCGGACCGTGCCTCGATTCACACCAGAGCAGATCCGACGGCGACAGCTCGTCGCGGGCGCCGTCGTGCTCGTGCTGCTGCTGGTGATCGGCGGTTGCACCGCCTCGGTGATCGGAGCCCTGCGCGGAGGCGAGAAGGACCAGGCGCTCACCGAGCCGAAGCCCTTCCAGGCTGATGATGCGGCGATGTCCGTGAACTCCATGCCCGCGGACGCCGCAGCCCTCACGAACCTTCCCGACGGGGCAGAGCTCACCCCCGACGAGGTGATGGGCATCGATGTCTCCAGCCATCAGGGGGACATCGACTGGGCGCAGGTCGCCGGGGATGGCTACAGCTTCGTCTACGTGAAGGCGACCGAGGGCACCGGGTTCACCGACTCGCACTTCCGCCAGAACTGGGACGGGGCACGGGCGGCGGGCCTGACCCCCGGCGCCTATCACTACTTCACGCTGTGCTCACCCGGCGCTGATCAAGCCGCGGACTTCCTGGCGGCCGCTCCGCCGGATGACTCCGCCCTCCCGCCGGCGCTCGACCTCGAGTTCGACGGCTCCTGCGCGGAGCGTCCCGAGGCGGCGGACGCGCAGAGCGAGATCGATGCCTTCACCGCGGCGGTCGAGGAGGCCTGGGGTCGGCGCCTGCTCATCTACTCCTCCTCGGAGTGGCGTACGCACTACCAGCTGCCGGTGACGGACAACCGCCCGGACTGGCTCTTCTCCGCAGCTCGGCGGCCGGTCCAGGAGGACTGGGCGGTCTGGCAGCTGCGCTTCGACGGGACGGTCGCCGGGATCAGCGGTGGGGTCGACATCGACGTCGCCCGGATCGATGTGCTGCGCACCCACGCCACCATCCCGGAGGGCGGCGGCGCACTCGAACATGCCGTGGAGGGGAGATGAGCGGCAGGGCGTGAGAGCAGGTCAGCCCTGCAGCTCCTGGGCGCGTTCGCTCTCCCGGGTGTAGTCCTTGACCAGGGCGTCGAGCACCGTGGTCCAGTGCTCGAGCAGCGACTGACGCTCGGCTGCACCCAGCAGCCGTTCCTGGTGGAGCTCGATCACGGTGCCCCAGAGCGGATCCTCGGGCGAGTCCTGCAGGGTCACCTGGAAGACGGTCTCGTGGTCGAGATCCGCAGGAGTCCAGCGCAGGCGGAGCCGACGGCCCACATGACAGCCGATCACCCGGCCGCGGACCCGGCCCTCGTGGCGGATCGGTGCACCGACCATCTGCGGAATCGACTCGACTCCGAGCCACTGCGGAAGATACTCGGCAAGCAGACGGCGCCAGACATCTTCTGCGGACGCGGGCAGGGCGCGGCGAACGGCCAGCTCCCACCCGGAATCGTGGGTGAGGCCGACGTGGCTGGGGCCGCCGTGGTCGAAGCCCCCATGGGTGAAGCCCCTGTGGGCGATGCCGGCAGGGGTGAGGCCGACGGGGAAGTGCCTGGTCTCGGAGCGCATATCACCACCGTAGGGCGGGTTCCGGGGTGTGCACAGAGGGATCCTCGAGCTGTCCTCAGGTGTTCGCCGCGGTGTTGCCGGGATGTCACCCAGAACGTGAGATCGGTCTGTGAACAGTGCTGTTCTGTGAGCAGAGCAGTTCCGCGAGCTGCGCAGTTCCGTGAGCAGAGCAGTTCCGCGAGCTGGGCTGTTCGGTGTCCGATCGGGCGCGCGTCCGGCGGTGTCCGTCAGGCGGACTGTCTCCCCGGGCAGGCATGCTGGGACCATGAGAGCCCCCGACGATGCCCGCCCCAGCCACGGCGCCGTCCGCGGCGCTGAGGGTGATGGCGGCCTCGACGGCCCGCTGCTCCCGCTGCGCGCCGTCCGTGAGCATCGCCTCGCCCCGGCCGAGCGGAACATCTGGCCCGTGACCCTCGCGCCTGTGCGCCAACTTCTGGACGAGGGGCTCGAGCTCGGGCAGATCACGGTGCTGACCGGGGACAACGGAGCCGGCAAGTCCACCCTCGTCGAGGCGATCGCCGGTGCCTACGGCCTGAACCCCGAAGGCGGAGGCACCGGGGCGATGCACGCGACCCGCACCACCGAGTCACCGCTCTCGGAGCATCTGCAGCTGGTGCGCGGTGCGGGCGCCCCGAAGTCCGGCTTCTTCCTGCGGGCCGAGACCATGCACTCCCTGTTCACCTACTACGAGGAGATCGGGGTGGGCGGAATGATGCACGAGCGCAGCCACGGAGAATCCTTCCTAGAGCTGGTCGCCGAACGCTCCCGCATCCGAGGCCTCTGGCTGCTGGACGAGCCCGAATCCGCACTCTCGCTGCCAGGCTGTCTGGCCCTGCTCGGACTCTTGCGAGATCTGGTGGAGAACGGCTCCCAGATCCTCCTGTCCACCCACTCCCCGGTGCTCGCCGCGCTGCCGGGAGCGGAGCTGTACGAGGTCGGCGAGTGGGGCCTGCGCCGCACCGACTACGACGATCTCACCCTGGTGCGCACCTGGCGCAGCTTCCTCGACGCCCCGCAGCGCTTCCTGCGGCACCTGGACTGACAGCCCCGCAACACAGCTCCGCAACACAGACTCTGCACCTGCACCTGCACCCGGCGGGACGCCTCGGCGGCTCAGGGCTGCAGGCGGTGGCGCTCCCAGCTGCCGTCGGCCGCCACGGTGTAGAGGATCCGGTCGTGGACGCGATGCGGGCGGCCCTGCCAGAACTCGAGGGTCTGCGGGCGCACTCGCAGACCGCCCCAGAATGGCGGCCGCGGCACCGGCTCCCCCGCGAAGCGCTCGTCGGCGGCGCCGTACTGCGCCTCGAGTCCCTCACGGGAGGCGATCGACCGGGACTGGTGGGAGGCCCAGGCGCCCAGCTGGGAGCCGCGTGGGCGCTGGTTCCAGTAGGCATCGGATTCCGCGGCGGAGACCTCCTCCACGCTGCCTTCGATCCGCACCTGCCGCTGCAGCGGATACCAGGGCAGCAGCAGTGCGGCCTGCGGCGTGGCTCGGGCCTCACGACCCTTGTCCGAGTCCAGGTTCGTGTACACGACGAAGCCGTCTGCGTCGTGCGCCTTCAGCAGCACGGTGCGGGAGCGCGGCCGGGGCGCTCCGTCCGCGTCGAGCGCCACGGTGGAGAGCACCACCGCCGACGGCTCCGGCAGATCGCCGTGCTCCTCCCGCCGGGCGAAGGCCTCCGCCAGCCAGAGATCGAACAGAGCCAGCGGATCGGCCGGGGCGTCATCGGGCAGCGACCCGGCGAGATAGTCGGTGCGCTCGCCGGCGAGCTGGGGGAGGGCGGGACGGTCGGGCATCGGGGTCTCCTGTCCCTCGGTGGTCATCATCATCTCGCGGCTGCGACCCGCGCGGACTGATCACCCCGAAATCGCGGGGTCACCTTCCGCGATGGCCCGCAGTGCGGCCAGATGCCCGGCGAGGGCGGCGCGGCCATTCACGGTGAGCGAGACCCAGGTCAGCCGACGGGCATCATCCCGTACGGGTGAGAACTCCTTGCGCAGCTTCACCAGCTCTGCGTCGGCCAGCAGCTTGAGGTTCTTCGAGAGGTTCGCGTCCTTCAGCTGCAGGGTGTCGCGCAGCACCGAGAACTCGACCTCGCTCATCGGCCGCAGCATTCCGCAGATCCGGAGGCGCACCGGGGCGTGGATGAGCTCGTGGAATTCCGGTGCGGGGTCCTGCCCGGCACGGGGAGCGGAAGCCCTGCTCATCGCTGCGACTGCACGGGCGATGAGGTGGGCGAGGGGGAGGAGAGATCGGAGCGCAGTGCGGCGTCGTACCGGCGCCCCAGCCCCACGGTCGCGAGGAAGCCGAGCGCTGCGGGCACCAGCACCCACCACGGGGAGAGCCCGCCGATCTTCATCAGCACCCCGGAGACCATCAGCACGATCAGCGTCACCACGAGCAGCACCATCATGTGCCGGCTGCGGGGGCCGGCGGGCCCAGGCATCCAGACCTTGTATCGGCTGGTGTAGGCCTTGATCAGGAAGGGTATCCAGATGATGATCAGCGCGATCACGATCGTGGAGTTGACCCCGGGCAGAGATTGGGCGCCGATGGCGCCGGCCACCATGGCGCCGAGGATGGGGTGATACCACCATGGCGTGACCAGTCGCGTGGCGAGCTGGCTGGAATCGGTGTCGAGGGCGTCCAGCGCGGCGCGGGCTTCTGCGGCGGAAGGCGCGCTCTCGGAGCTGCCTGCAGCGCCGTCAGCTGTGCCGTCCTCGGGGCCGCCGTCGGTGCCGTGTCGCGGCAAGTCGTTTTCCATAATGGAAACTCTAGGAGTCACTTCACGGTTCGTCAAGTGATTGGCGGAAGCGGCCCGCGCATCGCGGTGGACCGCACCGCGGACGACGACACCGTGGGCGATGGCGCCGCGGGTGACCGCATCGCGGGCGGCAGAGCCGTTCAGGCTGCCGCGAGCTGCCCGCGGCCGTGGCGCGGGCGGCGATGCACCCCGGGCTCGCGCAGCAGGGAGGAGAGCAGGCCCCGGTGGCTGCGGTGAGTTGTTGCAGGCAGAGTCGCCAGCGGAGTCGCAGCAGGGAGCGGCGCCGACTGCGCGGGCGGGGCCGTGACCACGAGCGTGCTGGGATCCTGACCGCGCGCGGCGGCGCGGGCCTTCGCGGCGCGCACCTGCTGCAGCGACGCGACGTCTCCCCAGGCGGCGGGCAGCGGTCGGTAGTCGATGAGGTGATCCTCAGCGGTGACTCGGGTGCGGCTGGTGGCGATGGTTGCGTTTCTCATGACTCCACTGTCCGTCGCGGCCTACTGCCGGCGCGTCCACCGGGGAGGGCGAGCGCATCATCCCGCAGGTGGATCTCCCGCTGGCCCCGCACCCGACCGGAGTCGCCCTGGTGCTGAGCGGCGGCGCAGCGGGGGAGCGGTCACACCGTTATCGAACCGAGTCGGGCGGTACATGTTCTCGTCACCGCGCCTTCTTCCGGGACGACTACTACTGGGAGCGCTCCCACCGCCGCGGGGAGCACGTGCCCCGCGCTCCCCACCCGGAACGGACCCCTCATGCCCTCTGCCTTCACGGCGCGCCCACGCGCCCTGCCCGCCAGCACAGGAGGTGCGCACGCCCGTCGCGCCGCCGTCGCCCTGCTGGCGGGCGCCGCCTTCGCCGTCGGCCCGACGCTTCTGCCGCTCGACGGATCCGGAGCGGTCCACGGCCTGGCCACCCCCGCAGCACACGCCGCCCCGCTCGCCGGTGCGCCAGCCCCCGCGGCCCCGGGTTCCACTGCCGCGGCGTCACCGCTGCTGATCACCGAGATCGCCCCCGACACCGAGGGGCATGACGAGTTCGAGTTCTTCGAGATCACGAACACCTCCAGCGTCGCGATGACCGTCGGCGGGACCGACGGCCACGGCCTCTCCTACCTCTACGCCGACGACTCCGACACCGGTCGGGACGTGCCGCTGACCCTCGAACAGCCCGTCGAGCTCGCCGCCGGAGCCTCCCTCGTGGCGTGGCTCAGTTACGAAGCGAGCAACATCGACTCCTTCGCCCGTACCGTCGAGGATTTCCGGGCGCACTGGGGCGCGGCCGAGGGGACCCAGGTGGTCCGGGCGACCGGGCAAGCCGGGATGGCCAACGGCGGGAACCGGGGCGTGCGCGTGCTCGACCCCGCCGGCACCGAGATCTCCCGCAGCTTCTACCCCTCCGGGTCCGTCGCTGCAGGGCAGAGCGCCCACTTCCAGCTCCCGGCGACCGAGGGTGAGCTCTCCGCCGCCCTGCTCGCCGGTCCCGCCGCCCCCACCCCGGGCGCGGTCGACCCTGCGCAGCTCACCGCGCCGAACCCGGAGGAGCCCGAGGAACCGGAAACTCCCGAGGAGCCGGAGACGCACGAGCAGCCCGCCGAGGCACCGTCGGCACCGCCCGCGGACTCGCTCGTGGGCCACCTCCAGATCACCGAGGTCACCCCCGACAGCACCAATGTCGGCGGGTCCGACGGCTACGAGTTCATCGAGCTCTACAACGCGACCGCGGCGCCGATCTCGCTGGCCGACTACGAGCTGCGCTACCTCTACACCAACGACGGCGAAGCCATCTCCAGCACCGCCGACTGGCCGCTGGTCCCGGCCGATGTCACGGTCGCCCCCGGCGGCACCGTCGTCATCTGGGTGAAGAACGGCCCTAACGATGTGCTGACCAGCGAGGACTTCGCGAAGCATTACGGCGTGGAACCCGCCGCCCTGAACCTCGTGGAGACCTTCACCGGCGGCATGGCCAACGGCAGCGGCCGCGGACTGGAGCTGATCACCCGCGCCGGGGACAGCGTCCACCGCACCTTCTACAACCTCTCCGGCGCCGACGACACCGTCGCCGATCAGGGCATCCAGTACCGCACCGGAGGAGCGGCCGACGGCGAAGTGCCCGACTTCTCCCGCGGCACCCTGACCACCACCGCCGCTGCCACGCCCGGCGCGGTCGACCCCGCCCAGGTGCCCGCCGAGCTGGTCGAGGTGCCGGCCGATGGCCAGGCGCCCCAGGTCACGGACCTCACCGCGGCCGAGCTCGACCCGTCGGCCGATGCTGTCATCAGCCATCAGGTCACCGATGACGTGCAGGCCCGCACCGTCACCCTCCACCTGCGCTCGAGCGCCGGCGCGGACTTCACCGCCCACACCGTGCGCCGCACCGACGGCGACCGCTTCGACTACTCGATCCCGGCCGCGGACCTCACCGGCAAGCGCTGGTACGAGTACTACCTGGTCGCCTCCGACGGCACCCAGGAGACCCGCACCGAGACCGCCCGCGTGGGCCTGACCGGCGTGGATGCGGCACCGCTGCGGATGAACCTGGCCGAGGGCCAGTTCGTCTCCGGCGCCACCGCTGTCTCCGTCGCCGGGGACGAGCACCCCGCCGATGCGGTCCTGAGCATCGACGGCCAGGCCCGCACCGACGCCGCGCCCGCGCTCGAATCCGCCCCCGTCTTCGCGATGGAGGCCAGCCAGACTGACGTCTTCTTCCGCAACGGGATCCTGGTGGGCGACGAGGTCATCGAGATCTTCGACGAGGGCTTCTACGGGAACTGGGTCACCGTGGACACCGAGGTGCCGCTACAGCACGTGGTCCAGGGCGATCAGCTGGTGGTGACCGTCGCCGCGGGCACCAAGGCCTACCCCGGCATCGACGAGAACGAGAACAACGACGACTTCACCGTCCGCAACCTGCGCCTGATCCTGCCCGACGGCCGCACCCTGCGACCGGCCGACCACGCGGATCCCGCAGAGATCATCGACATGGGCGACTCCGCCGGCAAGCATGACCTGCTCGACGCGGCGTTCACGCTGCCCGAGGATGCCTTCACCGCCCGAGCCGTCACCTGGGACACCACCGTCGTCGAGGACGGCGAACACCTGCTGACCGGCACCGATGGTGCCGGGAACACGGTCGAGCGCACCGTGTTCGTGGACAACACCGCGCCAGTGATCACCAGCCCCCTCGAAGACGGCGCCACCTACCAGGGCGAGTTCTCCCTCGATGCCTCCGCCGAGGACGCCGGCAGCGGGGTCGCCTCGTTGACCGCCATCCTCGACGGGGAGGACGCCGGCCTCCCTCAGGACGTCTCCTCCCTGACTCTGGAGCCCGGCGAGCACGTCCTGAAGATCACTGCGGTCGACGAGCTCGGCAACGAGGCCACCAAGACCCTCACCTTCACCACCCCGGAGGAGAACCCCACCGCCACGGCGCTCACCGCGGACGGCGCCACGGCCCCCATCTGTGCAGACCCGCAGGTCGAGGTCGAGATCACCGATCCCTCCGGAGACCTGATGGACGTCTCCTTCCGCTCCGGGACCAGCGCGTCTCTGAGCGAGGGAACGGTGCAGGGCACCTCCGGCGAGGTGCGCGATGCGGACACTGCAGAGCGCTCCGGCCAGGAGCTCGCCGCCGGGCAGGCCACCGGCTCCGAGGACGCACTGCCGTTCCACGAGTTCGCGGTCGATGTGCCGGAAGGCTCCGAGGAGGGCGCCGAGGTGCGCCTGGCCTGGGAAGGGGCCGCCGACCCGGGGGCCCGGGTGCGCCTGCTGATCGAGGAGGCCGCCACCGGTGAGCTGGTGGAGGTCGCGCATGCCTTCGCCGCCGAGGACGGCGCCGTCGCCTTCGATGAAGTGGTGCCGGCCGCCGGGCATGTGGTCGACGGGCAGGTCCGCGCCGTACTCCAGCATTCCGTGGGCTGGGCCGGAGCAGACCTCTCCTCGCGGGACTCCGCCGTCGAGCCGCACCACCCGGAGGCGACCGACCGCTCCGACTACGACTTCACGCTCGCCTGGGAGTCGGACACGCAGTACTACAACGAGGAGTTCTACGAGCACCAGCTGAACATCCACAACTTCCTGCTGGAGGAGCGGGAGAGCCTGAACCTCCAGTACCTGTTCCATACCGGGGACATCGTCGACAACTTCGACCAGCCGGCGCAGTGGGCCAACGCCGACCCGGCCTACCAGATGCTCGATGACGCCGAGCTGCCGTACAACGTGCTCGCCGGAAACCACGACGTGGGCAGCATGGCGGGCGACTACTCGCAGTACGGGAAATACTTCGGTGAGGCCCGCTACCAGGCCAAGCCCTGGTACGGCGGCTCCTACGAGAACAACCGCGGCAGCTACACGCTGTTCAGCAGCGGCGGCGTCGACTTCATCGTGGTCTCCCAGGGATGGGGCCCGGGGGATGAGGAGATCGCCTGGATGAACGAGGTGCTCGCGCAGTACCCCGAGCGCACCGCGATCCTCAACGTGCACGAGTACATGCTCACCACCGGCGGACTCGGACCTATCCCGCAGCAGATCCAGGATGAGGTGGTGGCCACCAACCCGAACGTGTCCATGGTGATGAGCGGGCACTATCACGACGCCCACACGCGTGTGGATTCCTTCGATGACGACGGCGACGGCACCCCGGATCGCGACGTCACCCAGATGCTCTTCGACTACCAGGGACTGCCGGAGGGCGGCCAGGGCTTCCTGCGCCTGCTCCACTTCGACAACGAGGGCCAGCGGATGCTGGTGCGCACCTACTCGCCCTCCCTCGAGCAGTACTCGAGCGACGATCCGACCCTCACCCCCGAGGATCAGGACTTCGAGGTCTCCTTCGAGCAGCTCGGCATCACCCCGCAGGAGAAGGAGCTGACCACCACGGAGTTCACCGCCGAGGTGCTCGATGACGAAGCGTTCGCCCTGGTCAAGGAAGCGGAGTCCGGGACGACGGTCTCCGCCGACGCCGCCGTGCTCGGCGCCGGCACTCACTCCTGGTACGCCCAGGTCACCGACCCCCATGGCGGCGTGGCCCGCACCGAGGTGCGGGAGCTGACGCTCACCGAGGAGGGGGCGGACTGCAAGCCGACGGAGCCGGGGAAGCCGGATCACGCGGGGGAGCCGGGGAAGCCCGACCATGCGGGTAAGCCGGGCAAGCCCGATCATGCGGGCAAGCCAGGAAAGCCCGATCACGTCGGCAAGCCCGACCACGCCGGCAAGCCAGGAAAGCCGGACCACGCCGGCTGAGCGGACGGCTGACCAGCTGATCTGGCGCGGGCGCTGCGGCGCCGGTTTTCGCCACAGCTGAATCAGGCGGCCCGTCCTCCCTCGGGAGGGCGGGCCGCCTGCGGCTCTCGTCGGCCTCCTCGATGGCCGGCCCGTCCGCCTCGGAGAGAGGCGCAGGGGAGCCCTGCCCACGGTGCGCTGACCGGAGTGAGGGCTCCCAGCCCGCTTGCGCCTCCGCAGAAGCCTGCTATCGTTCCTCTCCGAACCATCGTGTTCACCGGATTGTCATCCCCCGTCCTTGACGAGGGAGCAAGACCTGGGACCTGCTCGTGCGCTCCAGCGCACCCAGCGGGGCCCGGGTCTTTTTTGTTGCCCGGAACCCGCCGCTGACGGGCCACCGAGTCCAGGAACACTGACCAGGGAAGACCGACCAGGAAGGATGCGACGACGCATCATGAGCACCTCCGCATCAGGAACCACGTCGATCGCCGAGGACATCGTCCGCGGCGTCGGTGGGTCCGAGAACATCGAGAGCCTCACCCACTGTGCGACCCGTCTGCGCTTCCAGCTGCATGACGGCGAGAAGGTGGACCGAGAGAGCCTCGATGCGCTCTCAGGCGTGATGGGCACCGTGCCGCAGTCCGGGGACCGCTTCCAGGTCGTCATCGGCGGCGCCGTCGCCGGGGTCCACTCCCAGATCATGAACCTCCCCTCGATGAGCGCTGGCGGGACGCCCCGCGCTCAGTCCGACGCCGAGGTCAAAGCCGCCATCCGCTCCAAGGCGAAGGGGAAGTGGTCCTGGCTGGACAGCTTCTTCGAGTACCTCTCGGACTCCTTCCGCCCGCTGATGGGCGTGCTGCTCGGTGCCTCGCTGATCATCGCGATCGCCTCGGTGCTCGACGCACTCGGCATGGTCGACTTCCGTGCCGAGGACAAGTCCGCGACCTGGGTGTTCGTCGATGCGATGTGGCGCTCGGTGCTCTACTTCCTGCCGATCATGGTGGCCTTCAACGCCGCGAAGAAGCTGCAGATCGACGGCTGGGTCGGCGCGGCCGTGATGGCCGCGGTGATGACCCCGGACTACATGGGCCTGCTCGACGGCACCACCCCCGGCGTCACCTGCACCACCAATGAGCTGCTGGGCACCCAGCAGTGCATCGCCCAGGTGTTCGGCCTGCCCATGCAGCTGAACGACTACGGCGGCCAGGTGTTCGTGCCGCTGCTGATGGTCGCGCTGCTGGCGCTGGTCTACAAGGGCCTGCAGAAGGTGTTCCCGCCGAACGTGCAGCTGGTGTTCGTGCCCTTCCTCGCGATGCTGGTGATGATCCCGGTGACCGCCTTCCTGATCGGCCCCCTCGGCATCTGGGCCGGCAACGGCCTCGGCGCGGGCCTGGCCTGGCTCAACGGCAACGCGCCGCTGGTCTTCGCGATCTTCATCCCGCTGCTGTACCCGTTCCTGGTGCCGCTGGGCCTGCACTGGCCGCTGAACGCGCTCATGCTGCAGAACATCAACTCGCTCGGCTACGACTTCATCCAGGGCCCCATGGGCGCCTGGAACTTCGCCTGCTTCGGCGCCACCGCCGGGGTGCTGCTGCTCTCGATCCGCCACCGCGAATCCGAGATGCGCCAGACCGCCACCGGTGCGCTCGCCGCGGGCCTGTTCGGCGGCATCTCCGAGCCGTCCCTGTACGGCATCCACCTGCGCTTCAAGCGCATCTACCCGCGCATGCTGGTGGGCTGCCTCGCCGGCGGTCTGACCGTGGGCCTGCTCGGCGGCGTGAACACCTCCGTGTTCGCCTTCACCTCGCTGCTGACCATCCCCGTCTTCGACCCGATGCTCACCTATGTCATCGCGATCGTCATCGCCTTCGCGGTCGCCATGGTCCTGGTCTACTTCTCCGACTACCGAACCGCCGAGCAGCGCGCCGAGGCGAACGCCCAGCGTGACGCCGACGAGGCCGCCGCCGCGCCGGCCGCTGCATCCCGCACCGCCGAGGTTGCTGCTCCCGCCGAAGAGTGTGAGCTCGTTGCCGTCGGCGCCCCCGCTGCGGCGGGCGGCGCCGCCGCCGGTGTGACCGGTGCTGCTGCGACCGGCTCCTCGTCGGCCGATGCGTCCACCCAGCCCGGGATCCCCGACGCTGCCAACCCCGACGCTGCCACCCCCGCAGCGCCCGCTCCGGCCGCACCCGGCGCCGGCGACGTGGTGCTCACAGCCCCGGTGGCCGGACGCCTGGTCCCGCTCAGCGAGGTCGCCGACCCGGTGTTCGCCTCGAAGGCCCTCGGTGAAGGGGTCGGCATCGTCCCGGCCGACGGGCGGATCCTCGCCCCGGCGGACGGCCTGCTGGCCACCGTCGCCACCACCGGTCACGCCTTCGGCCTGCTGGCCAACGGCGGCGCAGAGGTGCTGGTCCACGTCGGCATCGACACCGTGAAGATGGACGGTGAGGGCTTCGACGTCCGCGTCGAACAGGGGCAGAAGGTCCGTGCCGGCGACCTGCTGGCCGTGGTCGACCTCGAGGCGATCCGCGCTGCCGGATATGACTCGATCACGCTGCTGACCGTTCCGAACACCAAGACCTTCGCTGCGGTCGACCCCGCACCTGCAGCGGACGTCATGGCGGGCGACACAGTGGTCATCGCGCGCCGCTGAGCCGCTGGTCCGGTGCGCGTACCCTCCTGTGCAGAGGGTGCGCGCACCACGCCGCTGAATGGCCGCAGACTGGTCGCCGATGCGTCGCCGCTGCGTCGCCGATTGGCCGCTGATTGGCCGCCGATCGGCCGACAGCCGAGGCTGGCAGGTGGTGCGGGTGCCCTCGACGACGAGGGCTGAGAGGAGAGGTGCTGTGCCGATGAAGGTGCTCAGGGTCCTCAACAACAATGTCGTGCTCTCCCGCGACGAGGACGGTCAGGGCGTGATCCTCACCGGGCGCGGCATCGGTTTCCGCGCGCAGCCCGGCCAGGACGTCGATCCCGAGAAGATCGTGCAGGTCTTCGTCCCGGCCGACGGGCGGGATCCCGACCATCTCGCCGAGGCCTTCGCGATGATCGATCAGGAGATCCTGCGGGCCGTCGTCATCGCGCTGCGGGAGACGGGCATCGAGGATCGCGAATCCCACCGCCCCACCCTCGCCATCGCCGTGGCCGATCACATCTCCGGCGCGCTCGAGCGGCTGCGTCAGGGAATCGAGATCGAGTATCCGCTGCAGGCCGAGGTCCAGACCCTCTACGCCGAGGAGTACGACAAGGCTCGCCGGCTGCTCGTCGAGATCAACCGCCAGGTGGATCCGGCGCTACCCGAGCATGAGGCGACAGCTCTTGCACTGCACCTGGTCAACGCCGGCTTCGCGACCGGAGACCTGTCCTTCACCTACACCATGACCGGTGTCATCCAGCAGATGCTCGCGATCGTGGGGGAGCGGTTCGGGATCGTCGTGGATCGCCACTCGATGGCCGCCGCCCGCTTCATCACCCACGTGCGCTATATGTTCGTGCGCATCCAGCAGCACCGTCAGCTCGACGGCGAGCAGTCCCTGATCAGCCGCACCATCCGCGAGGCCTATCCCGAGGCGGCCCGCACCGCCGAGCAGCTCGCAGTCATCGTGCGACTGCGGATGGGGGACGCCCTCTCCTACGACGAGATCGCCTACCTCGCCCTGCACGTGGCCCGGATGACGATGGAAGCCGAGGCCGCCGCGACGACGGACCGCGACAGCTGACCGCGACAGCTGACGATGCACGCGCCCGCATCGGCGGATGCACGCGCGGGCGTCGGCGCCGGTGCTGGCGCTGATGCCGACAGGGGCTAGGCGCCGTCCCCGACGACGGTAGGTCAGGCTGACGAACCGGTGGGTGCCCCAGCGGGCAGTCCGACTGACGAACCGGTGGGTGCCCCGGCGGACGGTCCGGCCGTCGGCCCGGTGGGCACCCCGTGCGGAGGCTCCGCGGCCAGGGCCCAGCTCACCTCGATCAGATCCTCCGGATCATGGAGGTCCGCGCCGGTCAGCTCCTGGAACCGGCGCAGCCGGTAGCGCAGGGTGTTCACGTGGACCGGGATCGACTCGGCGGCGCGGGGGATGCTCATCCGTTGTGCCAGATAGGCACGCACCGTCTCCTGCAGCAGCTGTCCGAACTCCCCCTCCGCCTGCAGCGGCTCCAGATGGCGAGCTCGCAGCAGTGCAGTGGTCTCAGGGCTGGCGGTGATCGCCATCCGCCAGGAGAGCGTCTCCAGGTCGGCGATGCCGCGATGCCCGACCCTCATCGCGGCTGCCTCCACCCGGCTCGCCGCGGCGAAGGACTCCGGCAGCTGCTCGAGCGTGCCGGGCGGGCCCAGCGCGATGGTCACGCCGTCGGGGCCGGGATCGGGCCCGGGGACGGGCTCACCGAGCACGAGACCGATCTCGGCATCCCCGTGCGGGGTGCTCAGCACCGTGGCCCCTGCGCGGGAGGCCCAGTCCTGGAGCCGTCGGCCGCTGTCCTGGCGAGCGCTGTGGGCGGTGGCGATGAGGGCGCGCACCGGCTGGTCGCCGGCCACGCCGTAGGCGGCGGCGCCGCTCAGCAGCTCGGTGCGCGGCAGGCCGGTCATCACCGTATCGATCAGCCAGCGGGAGCGCCGGGCCCGAGTCGGCGACGGCCTGGGCGATGCTGCGCTCCTGGTGGGCGATGACGGCCCGACTGGAGAAGGCATCCCCGAGGGACCACAGCAGGTTCGCCGCATCGAGCACCTCCTCGGCGGGCAGCCCATGCTCGGGGGCGAGCCGCTGCAGACGTCCCAGGATCACCGTCATGCACAGCCGGAAACCGGCCAGCACGCTGCCCAGCGGCACCCCCTGCCCCATCCTCTCGAGGGCGAGCTCCTCCGCCTCGTCGATGTGCTCGGCCCTTGGTGAATGTCCCTCCCGGATCGTGCGGATGCTCAGGGCGATGTTGCGGTGGATCGACGCGTCCAACGAGCCGCCGGACACCTCTCCGTAGCCGGGCAGCGTCTCCCGGATCGCGGACGAGGTCTCGGGCGCCAGCGTCGCATCGCCCTCGAGGGCGTCGAGCATCCTGCGCAGAGCCGCGCTGACGGCCGGCGGAGTGGTCATGGGATTCCTCGTCCTCGGTGGGGCGAGCCCGGCAGGGCCCCGCAGGGCTTCACGGAGTGCGGGAGCGGGGCTGAGCCATGACGTCAGCCTAGCGACCGAGTCGTCCGACTTCCCCCGAGGTATCTGCAACCCGTAGTATCGGGAACTCCGGGTATCGTGCATCTTGCCGACCCCGGCCAGCAACCGCCCCAGACATCGCCGTCGAAGGAGAACCCTCGTGCCCGAGGCAGTCATCGTCGCCACCGCCCGCTCGCCCATCGGCCGCGCCCGCAAAGGGTCGCTCAAGGACATCCGCCCCGACGACCTCGTCGGCCAGATGATCCAGGCCGCACTCGACCAGGTCCCGCAGCTCGACCCCACCACGATCGATGACCTGCAGCTGGGCTGCGCGATCCCCGAGGGGCAGCAGGGCGGGAACCTGGCCCGCACCGTCGCCGTCCGCCTCGGCCTGGACACCGTGCCTGGGGCGACCGTCACCCGCTTCTGCGCCTCCTCGATCCAGACCACCCGTGCCGCCTTCCACGCGATCGCCTCCGGCGAGGCCCGCGCCGTGATCTCCGCCGGCGTCGAGTCGATCTCCGCAAGCTCCGGAAAACTCATGGAGGAGGACGCACGAGACCCGCTGTTCCAGCAGGCCTGGGAGCGCACCGAGAAGCGCGCGAGCCGCGAGATCCCCGCCCCCTGGCACGATCCGCGTGAAGACGGCGATCTGCCCGACGCCTATATCGCCATGGGCCAGACCGCCGAGAACGTCGCCGAGCTGCGGGGCGTCTCCCGCGTCGCCCAGGACGAGTACGCCGTCCGCTCCCAGAACCGGGCCGAGGCCGCGATCGCCTCCGGCTTCTACCAGCGCGACATCACCCCGGTCACCCTGCCCGACGGCACCGTGGTCAGCGCCGATGATTCGCCGCGCGCCGGTGTCACCCTCGAGGCCGTCGGCGGCCTGGACCCCGTCTTCCGTCCCGAAGGCACCGTCACCGCCGGCAACTGCTGCCCGCTGAACGACGGTGCCGCGGCGCTGATCGTCATGGAAGCGGAGTACGCGAAGGAGCTGGGCATCACCCCGCTCGCCCGCGTGGTCGCCACCGGCGTCTCCGGCCTCAGCCCCGAGATCATGGGCCTCGGCCCGGTGGAGGCGACCCGCAAGGCGCTCGCGCTCGCCGAGCTGACCATCGAGGACATCGACCTGGTCGAGTTCAACGAGGCCTTCGCCGCCCAGGTGCTCCCCGCCGCCGAGGACCTCGGCATCGACCACGACAAGCTCAACGTCCACGGCGGAGCGATCGCGCTCGGCCACCCCTGGGGCTCCACCGGCGCCCGCATGACCACCACCCTGCTCCACGGTCTGCAGGAGCGCGAGGGCCGCTACGGCCTGGCGACCCTGTGCGTCGGCGGCGGCCAGGGCATGGCCCTCATCATCGAGAGGATGAACTGATGACCAGCATGAACAACCCCGGCAGCACTTCCTGGGATGCTCCGGCTCCCGGCCACATCTCCCTCGGCGGCAACCCCGGCCCCTCCGAGGAGGACGGCCGCGACTCCGTGGTCACGGACCGCGCCGTGGTCTCTGCGCCCGACCCTGCCGCCGCGACGCCCGCCGAGCTGCTGCCCGCCGCCGCGGACCACTACTCCCTCTTCCAGGACGTCTCCGGCGAGGACCTGAGGGCCTGGGCGGACGCCCGCTCGCTCGCCGCCGAGGTGCTCCCGAGGATCAACGACTGGTGGGACCGCGGCGAGTACCCCATCGAGCTGATCGCCCGGCTCGGCGAGCTGGACCTGCTCACCGACGGCCTCGACGTCCCCGGCCACCGCACCCTCTCCCCGCTCGCGACGGGCCTGGTGAACATGGAGCTCTCCCGCATCGACGGGAGCGTCGGCACCATGGTCGGTGTCCAGGGCGGGCTCGCGCTGCGCTCGATCATGCTGCTGGGCTCCGAGGAGCAGAAGCAGCGCTGGGCCGAGCCGCTCGCCACTGGCACGGAGCATGCCGCCTTCGCCCTCACCGAGCCGGATCACGGCTCGGACTCCGTCTCCCTCGAGACCGTCGCCCGCCGCGACGGCGAGAACTGGGTGCTGACCGGTCAGAAGCGCTGGATCGGCAACGGCGCCGGCTGCGACCTGTCGGTGGTGTGGGCGCGGGTCGACGATCCCGCCGACGAGAAGCTGCACGGACAGGTCAGCGGCTTCCTCGTGGACCAGTCGCTGCCCGGCTACGAGGCCGAGGTGATCCGCGGCAAGGTCGCCCTGCGCGCGATCCACCAGGCCCACATCACCATGACCGACGTGCGGATCCCGCTGGATCGGCGCCTGCCCGGCGCCCGCTCTTTCAAGGACACCTCCAAAGTCCTGTTCGCGACCCGGGCAGGGGTCGCCTGGGGCGCGCTCGGCCACGCCCTGGCCTGCTACGAGTCCGCGCTCGAGCACGCCCAGAAGCGCATCCAGTTCGGTCGGCCGCTCGCCAAGGCTCAGCACATCCAGGTGCGCCTGGCCTCGATGCTGCAGACCCTCACCTCGATGCAGCTGCACTGCGTGCGGCTCGCCGAGCTCGAAGCCGCCGGCACGATCCGCCCCGAGCAGGCCTCGCTCGCCAAGGTGCACAACACCCGTGCCGCCCGCGAGATCGCCTCCGACGCCCGCGACATGCTGGGCGGCTCCGGGATCCTGCTCGAGAACCGCGTGGTGCGCCACCGCAGCGACATCGAGGCCCTGCACACCTACGAGGGCACCGACACGATGCAGTCGCTCATCGTCGGCCGCTCGATCACGGGGGTCAGCGCCTTCGCCTGAGCGCCCACGCCGCGCTCTGCGCGATGCGCCGACGCCTCGTCGGTGCGGCATGGGGAGTTGTCCCCATCGCCGTGCCGACGGGGCGTTGATAGCGTCGGCGTCCCGCAGGGCCCGGCGATCCTGCATCATGCGGGCTCCAGGGGACGAGGGGTCGTGACCGTGACATCAGGCACGGAGAGCAGGGGCAGGGATGAGCTTTCTCGGGCAGGACACGGACGCGGTGCGGACGTGCGCAGACGCGTTCTCGCGTGGGGGCTCCGCGATCGCTCAGCTGCTCGCCGAGATCACGCCGCGGGTGATGGATGAATCGATGTGGCGCGGGGAGGACGCGGACCAGCTGCGCAGCACGTGGCAGAGCGGTGTCCTGCACGACGCGGACCGGATCCTCGCCGACCTCGGGTCGCGCTCGCGCGAACTCGAAACCCACGCCGACGAGCAGGACGGCGCCAGCTCCGCGGGGGGCGACGGCGGTCTCGGGCCGGGTGCCGTGGTGGGGGCGCGTCTCGGAACCGCTGGCCTCGGCGCCCTCGGCTTCGGTGGCCTCGGCGCCGGGTTCGCTCCGGGCCTCGCAGCGGGCTTCGTCTCCGAGGACCCTGATGGCGATGACGGCCTCGGGAACGACAACGGTGACGACGGGTCCTCGCCGACAGGAAAGCAGACCGACCACAGCCTCACCCAGGAGGATGCGGACAGGATCTACAAGGAGTACCAGGTCGAGGACGACGAGACCACGATGTGGGAGCTCACCGGGTACAAGCGCTGGCTCGCCGAGAAGGCGGGCGTGAGCATCCCGGATCCCATGGAGGTCACGGAGACGGAGGCCGAGCTGCTCGACGACCTCGACCCGCTGGAGATGAAGATCTTCAACGATGTGAAGGACCAGGCGTTCGAGGAGGTCGCCGCGCGCTACGGCGATGAGAACGGCAACGATCCCCATCCTGGTGATGCTCCATTCAACGACGACCAGGCCGACGCCTTCCGGCACGCGTACATCAACGCGAGGAACGCCCGCCTCTTCGGCGACGACTGGGCCACGGACTTCTGGACCGGCCACGAGCGGATCGAGGGCAACGATCCGGCGCGTGAGGCGATGGATCTGCATAACAATGAGGTCGGGCGCCGGATTGCGCGCGAGCATCCCTTCGCGACGAACGGGCAGCTCACAGACCTCGTCGAGCAGTCCGTAGCGAACGGCGAAATGGTGGTGATCGATAAGTCGGGGCGCCTGGTGCCCTCGAACTCGATCACGCCGGATGAGGCGGGTCACCCCGACCCGGGCGCGGCGCCGATGCCCGGTCATCCGCAGGAGAGGCAGACGAGTTGATGCGCCCGCCGACCGCGGCGCGTTCCCTCGTGCGTCGCACTTTCCTCACCCTCGCGGTGCTGGGCATGGCGGCGTGCGGGACCAGGACGCCTGAGCACGACGACGAGGAGGCAGGTCCGATGGAGCTGACGTCAGGACGAGAGATCGACGACGTGATCGTCACACTGTGGAAGGACGGGGGCGAGCGCGTGCTGTCCGACATCGTCGGCATCGAGTTCGATGACCTCCTGGTGTTCCCCGAGGGCACCCCGGCGGGCCGAGTCAACGAAGCGGCCGGGGGAGAGCTGCTGGGCGGGAAGTACTACCAGTCCTCCGCACAGCTGTTCCTGTTCCGGACCGGAGGCCGTGCCACGCTGGCTGCGATGATCTCCTCCGACGTGTTCGAGCACGAGGTCCAGAACGCTGCCTTCGGGCCTGAGGTACGGATCGTCGCGCTCGGTGATCGGCAGCTTGTCACCCTCGAGGACTAGCGGGGTCCGGGGGAGAGGGGGCTGGGCCGAGTATCTGGGGAAGGGCAGCGCTCCGCGTCGCGCGCTCCGAGAACGCCTTCGGTCACAGCCCGCGCAGCATCTCCGTCACGGTCACCAGGTCCTGGCCCGGGCAGAGACGAGGAGTCCAGATCAGGCCCGGTGACCCGGACTTGATGATCGTGACCTGCGCTGTCGGCTCCTGGCAGCCGCCCAGATCGTCGGCCAGGAGCGCGGTGTTGAGCGCGGTCAGCGCCTCGCCGGTCCCGCCGGGGGTGAAAGTCATCGCGCCGGGCTCCGTCCCGGGTGCGAGGTGCTTCCCCCACCCTGTCGTCGCGTTCTCCGCCCGGAGGGACATCTCATCCTCGTGCCCGGAGTCGAGCAGGGTATAGCGCTCCGCGGGCACGGACCGGTCGGGGCCGTCAGCTCCCCAAGGCATGATCTCGATCGTCCACGTGTCGAAGGGATGGGCCAGCTCGCCGACGGCCGTATCCCGGATGTCGCGAGTCAGCTCCTCGAGCGACCAGAGAGGGGTCCCGGTCTCGCAGCCCACCGCGGAGGACTCATGGGTCAGGGAGCCGGAGATCGTGACCGTGGACGGGACGGAATGGGGGCAGCTCGAGGTGCCGCCCTCCTCGATCCAGTTCACGTAGTCCTGCACGGCCCGCTCGATCTGTACGCGCTCCGATCCCCGCAGCATCCGGGGGACGGAATAGATCTGGGTGCCATCCTTGAGGGTGAAGCTGCTGGTGATGGTGTCCTCGGTGGCCTCGACCCGTGCCGTGCCGTAGGTCCCCTTGGGCGACATGCTCGGGCTCGCGATGGTGAGCACGTCGCTCGGCGACAGCGCGACGCCGGAACTGTCTGTGGTGCCCTCCCCGTCCGAGCCGCCATCGTCTGCGCCGCCGTCATCCGAGCTGCCCCCGCCGTCCGACGACCCGGGGCTGCTCGAGCTGCTCGGGGTCCCGGAGGTTTCCGTCTCCGGGGGCGGCAGGGTGCAGGCGCCCAGGACCAGCGAGATCGCGAAGACTGTGGCCGCGCGCCGCATCCAGGGAGTGCTCCGCATCGTGGTCCCTTCACAGTGGACGCCCTCGCGGGCTCGAGAACACAGAGTAGTGCGATGGCGTCAGCGGAGGCCCGCCGAGTCCTCTGCTGACCGGTCTCGTCGTGCCTGCCGCAGGATCCGGGAATCGAAGATAAATGAGGAGATTCCGTAATGACCGATGCGTAGTATGGTCAAGAGATCGTAAAGTCATGTTTGTGGTCATCGGGTGATGGTCGCGGAGCACGGATCTTCGGCACTGTCGTCGGCCGTACTCCAGGGGAATCAGGGGAAGGAACGACTCATGAGCACCACTACCACCAGGATCAGACGCCACGGGGCGGCACTCTTCGCGATCGGTGCTGTCGCAGCTCTGGCTGCCGGGTGCAGCGGGGGCCCAGCCCCGGCCAGCAGCGCCGCTGACCAGGACGGAGCGGGAACCGCCGCCCAGGCCCCCGATGCGCCGGCGGAAGCGCCCGCCGACGCGCCGGCCGATGTGCACGCTGTCGCGGACTCCGGCGACCAGAACGACCAGGGGGATCAGAATGACCAGAGCGACGGCTCCGACGAGGCGAGCCCAGCGTCGTCCCCGGTGGAGCTCCCTTCAGGCTGGGCCGGCACCCTCTCCACGGAGACGCTGACCACCACCGGCGCCGTCAGCTATCTGGCGATGCAGCACTTCAACACGGGTCCGGCGGTCACGACGCGCAGCGCCGAGCAGATGGAGAACGGCGAGTTCCTCGCGGGGAGCGACCCGCAGTGCGAAGGTGATGCAGTGCTCGACGGGGAGGTCGCGAGCTGCACCTTCACCGCCGCTGACGGCGCCACGGTGTATGCACTGGTGCACATGGTGCCCACCGGCTTCGGGAACACCGCGCTGCTCTACGAGGTCACCGACCAGAGCATGCCGGACTACACCGTGGCCCCCGGAGCCCAGCTGGGCCTGCAGGCCATCGAGGGTGACATCGCCGGTGTCACCGACGAGGATCTCGCCGGCGCCGCGATGAGCGCCGTCATGATGGGGGATCGCAACGACGGTGACGTGCCGCCGGAGCTCGCGATCACCTGCGAGGTGACCGACGGCGGTGAGCACGGACTGTGCGAGGTGACCGGCACCCCGGACGGCGGCGGCGATGGCATCTGGTACGCCACCGCGCAGAACGGCTACGACGGCGACCGCGCCGCCTACCTGTTCACCCGGCTCCCGCAGGGCTGAGCTGGGCAGGACAGGACAGGGATGCATGGGCAGGACTCCCGGGGAGTCCTGCCCATGGTTGCTGCACCCTCTGTCCTCATTCCCACAGTGAGAAGAAGGGGCAGGATGTTCTGGGGCGCACAGGCGATGGGGAGTCGTCCCCATCGACCACCGCATCGTGGGTCGCTACTGTCGAGATCACGGGTGGGCAGCGGGTCCGCCGCGACGGCACCGAGGGGCAGCTGATGGGGCGGGTCACCGAGAAGGTTCTGCCGCGGCGCACCGTGATGTCGTCCGCGGCGCTCGGCATGATCGGGGCGGTCGGCGCAGCGGGCCTCGCCGGATGCACGTCCGAGTCCGGGGACGAGGCGCCGTGGGCGAAGCTCGGTACGACCCCGCAGCCGGCCCGTGCCTCCCGAATCGAGCTCGCGGCGCTGCGTGCCGAGCCCGCGATCGAGACTCTGGACTCCTCGTACGTGGTCACCCGTGCGGCGCTGTTCCCCGTGTTCACGCAGGACGAGCTGGAGAACCTGTTCGTCGGCGTCTCAGCACCCCACGACGGCCTCACCGCCGCGGAGGGGACCGTCTTCCTGGTGGCGACCTTCCGTGAGGAGTACCTGGAGGACAGGCGCTGGCCCGCTGAAGCCCATGTCGGATCTGATCTCCGGATTCGGTTCACGGACAGCGCGGGAGACCGTCCCGCGCTCGAGCTCGACCCCGAGGAACGGCACGAGGACTGGCTGCTGCAGGTGCCCGCAGATCCCGCCCCGGAGGATGCGGTGCTCGAGGTCGAGATCGCCGGGAAGATCCGACAGCTCAGCCTGGTCGACGGCTCCCTCGTGCGCGACGACCTCGCCTACCTGCAGGACCGCCCTCGCGGCCTCTCGGTGCAGACCGGAGTTCCCGAGCACGAGCGGCTGTTCGAGGCGGAAGCGGTCGACGAGCACGGCGCGACCGACGCGGTCGGTCTCAGCGCTGGCCGCGGCGTGCTGGTGCCGGTGTCCACGTCGCAGGGATGGCCCTCGGAGGGCACCCTGTTCGCAGGCGTCACGGTGTACCACCGTCAGGACTTCACCCCTTCGGAGGAGCGGGTGGGGGAGCGATGGCCCGATCCGATGCAGCTCCCGTCCCGGCCCGAGGGATGCACGCTGACCCTGTCGGACGGCACGGTGGTCCCGCAGTCCGGCAGGGAGGCGGTCGCCCCCGACCAGGTCGTCGATGGCGTCTTCGACGGCGGTTCGCACCTGGTCTGGTTCGAGGTGCCCGTCAGGTTCGAGTCGGCCACGGTGCAGCTGCGGCTGGCCCTGTGCCCGCGCCGCGAGGGCCTCGCCGAGCTCCTCGGAGCGGATGCGGGCGCTGAGGCAGGCCTGACCCCCACCGAGGACCAGGAGCTGTGATGGCCAACGCCTCGAGCCCCGCAGCGCTGAGCCCCGCAGCATTGAGCTTCTCGGCACGGTGCATCGCAGCATCGAGCACGGCAGCCTCCCGCACCGCGGGCACGACGCCGGGCGCGGGTGGGACCAGCTCCCGGATCGGCCGACGGGCGGCGTTCGGCATCGGAGGGGCAGGTGCCCTCGCCCTCCTGCTGGCGGGGTGCGGCAGCGCCGCGAGGCTCCCGTCCGGGACCGCCCTGGTCAGCGAGGCTGGCGGGGGGCCGCTGTCAACCACCCTTCTCGCGCCACAGGAGGACCGCCTCATCGAGCTCCCGGGAGTCCAGTACCGGGTCCGCGGCATGAGCCTGGTGGAGTCCCTGCCACCGGACCTGGCCAGGGAGGCAGGACTCGACATCCCGGTGGACGATGAACTCGAGGAGGTCCTGCCCGCACGCGGCGAACGGTTCCTCGTGGCCGATCTGGACCGTCGGCCCCCGTCCCATCTCCCGCACGAGGCGCTCCCGGAGACCTATATCGAACGGGTGCTGCTCGATGACGTGGAGGTTGCCCGGCCCGCGCACAGCGCCCCCGAGGTGGAGGGGTTCCGGTCCCTGCAGATCCTGGTCTCGGTACCCGAGGGCATCACTCCGGAGCGGATCGTCCTGGAAACCTCCCTCGAGGGGATCACGCAGCGGCTGAGCCTGCTCGACGGGAGCCGGGTCAGCAGCGACATCGAGCAGGTCTACGCGCCGCGGCCGAGCCTCGAGGTGGCCGCCAACTGGTGGCAGAGGACCAGCGAGGACCCGTGGACCCTGCTCGCCGGGTTCGTGGTCGCCGGCGACGTCACCGCGGTCACCCCCGAGGGTCTCTGGGCGACCCCGGAGACCCTGATGGTCAGCCTGCACGTATGCACGTACCCCGGGAGTGGACCCGGAGTCAGCACGCTGGCCCTGCTGCTGCCCGACGGGTCGGCGACCACCCCGCGAGGGCCCCACGGCCAGGCGTTCGAGGTGGCCGACGGCGGGGGAACGGCCTGGTTCGAGGTGCCCGCCGACATCGCGAGCGCAACCGCCCGCATCGAGCTCGGCGTTGACGGGACCGCTCTGGGGACCGAGGAGATCGCGGTCTCGTTCACGCGGGAGTAGCCGCGCACTCAGGAACGGTCGAAGCCCCGGGCGTGCTCAGCGGCTCCCCAGCGGCAGGCTCTGGGCAAGGGCCTCCTGCCACGGGCCCAGCTCCCAGCCCTGCGCCGCGACCCAGTCATCGTCGAAGTAGGTGTCGGAGTAGCGGTCCCCGGGGTCGCACAGCAGGGTGAGCACCGAACCGGTCTCGCCCCGCTCGCGCATCTGCCCGATCAGCTGCGCGGCGGCGACCAGATTCGTGCCGGTCGAGGCGCCGACCCGTCGGCCCAGGTGCTCGGAGAGGTACCGGGCTGCGGCGACGGAGGCCGCATCGGGAACCCGGATCATCCGGTCCACCACTCCGGGCACGAAGCTCGGCTCGACCTGCGGCCGGCCGATCCCCTCGATGCGGGAGCCCTGTGTGGTGGTGACTGTCGGATCCTGCTGCACCCAGCCCTCGAAGAACGCGGAGTTCTCCACGTCTGCGACGCACAGCGAGGTGGGCAGGCTGCGATAGCGCAGCAGCCGCCCGAAGGTCGCGCTGGTCCCGCCGGTGCCGGCGCCGACGACGATCCAGCGTGGCACCGGATGCGGTTCGAGCTCCAGCTGCTCGAGCGCGCTGACGGCGATCGAGTTGTTCCCGCGCCAGTCGGTGGCCCGCTCGGCATGGGTGAACTGGTCCATGAACAGACCGCCCTGCTCATCGGCCAGCCGCTGCGCCTCCCGGCTCATCAGCTCCGCGCTCTGCACCACATGGCACTGCCCACCCGCGGCTTCGATCAGCGCGATCTTGCGGGTGCTGGTGCCGCGCGGGATGACCGCGACGAAGGGGATGCCCAGCATCCGCGCCACATGCGCCTCGCTCACCGCCGTCGACCCCGAAGACGCCTCGATCACCGGCATCCCCGGCCGTAGCTGACCATTGACCAGCGCGAACAGGAACAGCGAGCGCGCCAGGCGATGCTTCAGACTGCCCGAAGCGTGGGTCGACTCATCCTTGAGGTAGAGCTGGATGTCCCAGTCGGCGGGCAGGTCCACGCTCACCAGATGGGTGTCGGCGCTGCGGCGTCCGTCGGCCTCGAGCCGGCGGATCCGCTCCGCGACCCAGTCCCGCAGGGCGATATCGCTGCGGTCCGTATCTTCGAGCTGCTGCGGCCATGTCGCGGTGTCGTTCATGCGATGACCGTACCTGGGGACGGGGGCTAAGCCGCAGGCTTCGAGGCTGCCTGTGCGGTGCGCTCCGCATCCTCGAGCCGGAACACGGTGTAGAAGACGGTGCCCAGCAGCAGCGAGAGGAGCACGGACACGCTCACCGGTGTGGTGTCCGGGAGCAGCAGGTGGAACAGGAGCGGGCCACCGGCGACCCATCCGCTGAGCAGTGAACGAGGGCCGACGACGGCGGGGAGGGAGGAGGCGCGTCCGTGGTGCCGGAGCTGGGCACGGGAGACGATGATCGTGCCGATCGCGAGGAGCAGGGCCCCGAGGCCCAGCCCCAGCCCTACGTTGCTCAGGGGCGGCGCGGCGGCGCCGAGCATCCCGCAGGTCCCGGCGGTGTAGAACGCGGCACCGAGCAGGTGGGTCTTCCAGGACACGCGATGAGCCGGGTGGGACGGCGGGGACGTCTGCGTGCTCGTCGTAGCGGGGGCTTCGGGGTGCATCAAATCCTCCTCGTGGCTCCCACCACCGTACGTTCCCGACGGCGCACTGTCACGGAGTGCGGACGGCTCCGAAGGTGAGCCGGCGCCGCAGCGCGAAGCCGAGCTTCTCGTACCCGGTGATCGCGGAGGTGTTGGTCGCGGAGGCATGCAGCAGCGCCCGGTCACCCCGCTGCTGGATGTTGAAGGCGACGTCGAGCACGAGGCGGGAGGCGAGTCCCTGCCGGCGATGCTCCGCGTCGACGGCGACGGCGCTGATCTCGGTCCAGCCCTCTGGATGCAGGCGCTCGCCGGCCATCGCGATCAGGCGGCCCTCGCGTCGGATGCCCACGTAGCGGCCCAGTTCATGGGTGCGGGGCTCGAACGGACCGGGGCGGGTGCGCTCGACCAGGGCGAGCATGTCGGCGCTGTCCGCCGCGCCCAGCTCGATCGCCTCCTCGTCAGGCAGGGGCGCGAGGCGGTCGGTCTGGACCAGCTGCACCCCGGGCACCGAGAACACCGGCGCCCAGCCCGCGGGCAGCAGCGGATCGGCATGGGAGACGCTGACGGTCGCGCCGTGCCCGAACAGTTCGAGGATCGCCTCCCACACGTCCGGATGCTCCCAGTCCTTGACGCCGACGAACGGCGAGACGTCCGCGGGATAGCGCAGCACATGCTCGTTCCCCTCCGCGAGATGACGGTGGCGGCCGGTCAGCGAGGACCAGGCGGGGTTGTCCAGCACGCCGGCGTCCACAGCAGGAGTGCTCAGGGTGGGTGCGGCGGTGCCCGCTTCTGCCGACCCGCGAGCATCGATGTGCAGCGGCTCGGTGGGCGGTGGGTCCTGGAGCATCGTGAAGGGTCCTCGTGCTGGGAAGGGGGCTGGAACGGTGGTGCCGAACGGTGCGGAGCTGGAGCGGCGCGTTGACACGAACACGCTACTCCCGTCGGCCCGGGGCAGTGTGCGCGGTGCCTGGGCATGGGCGTGCAGTCGCCCTTCCGGCTCGGCGCCGAGCCTCGGGCCCGGTGGTATCTGGTGCCGGGGCCTTCACGCTCCGATAGCGTGATCTCGTTCGCCGTCTGCGCGGCGAACCATCTCTGATGGAAAGGACCACGGCCGTCTCGCGCCGTCCGCATATGACTCAGCCTCCTCAGCCTCCCCAGTCCCCGCCCGGCCCCCACGGTCAGCAGCCTGACGGTGCACCGGGCGGGGGTCCCGTCATACCCCAGCAGGGTGAGCCCGGCGGGAAGTCCGGGCGCAGCAAGGGCCCCGTCCTCGCGGCCGTGGGCTGCGGCCTGCTGCTGCTGGTGCTGCTGCTCTCCCTCGTCGGATTCTTCGGTGTCCGTGCGCTGATGGGAGACGGTGACGAGCAGTCCGCGTCCTCGCAGGAGGAGTCTCCGACGGAGGTGGACTCCAGCGAGCCTGAGGAGGCCACAGAGCCGGAGGAGACCACGGCGCAGGCGGAGGAGGACACCGCGCCGGAGCAGTCGCCGGAAGCCACTGAGGAGGCGGCGCCTGCGGGCGAGGCCAACGCACACTCACCACGGACCTGACACCTTCAACTCCTACGCGTTCGTCCCGCTGGATTACGTCGCGGCCGACGGCACTCCCTACGAGGACGCCGGCGTCGTCACCCCGGACTCCATGGACAAGCTGAACCTTGCGGACGGCCAGTCCGGCACCCTGCACTTCGTGTTCATGACGCCGGCGGATGTCCCCGAGGGCGGACACTTCGTCGTCGCCGACGCTTTTCCCTTGGATGAGGCTCTTGTCGAAGGGCAGTGGATCGCCGCCGTCTGATCCCCGCGTCTGCACCACGCGCTGAGTCGCGCGCGCAGTGGCGCGGCAGTGCTCGCGTAGCACCCCCGATCACCCTTGGTGACCGGGGGTGCTGTGTGTCGGGGCGGGGCCTGCTCTCAGGCGACCAGCGCGTCGATCTGGTCGATCGCCGAGCGAGACCCCTCCTCCACGCCCATGTCGAGCACGGTCTGCAGCCCCTCGCGGCTGGCGAAGGTGGTCATGTAGACCGCCCGGGTGCCGTCGTCCTGCGCGCTGAAGGTGCTGACGCAGGTGGAGACCGGCAGGTCGGTGTTCGGGGAGAAGTCGTCGTGGGCGAACCCGTCCTCGTAGCTGAACGAGCGGGGTTCGTCGACCTCGAGCACCGTCCAGTATCCGTAGAAGCGCTCACCCTCGGGGCCGGTCATGTAGTAGGTGACCCGGCCGCCGGGGGCGAGGCTGTGGTCCACCACGGTGGCGGGGTACCCCACGGGCCCCCACACCTTCTCGAGCTGACGCGGATCCGCATAGACCTCCCAGATCCGCTCCACCGGCGCGGCGAACTGCGCGGTGATCGTGAGGGTGAGGTTCTCCAGGTCATGGGTGATGTCGCTGACAGGCATGGTCACTCCTACGTGGTGGGCTCGGAAGTCCGGGGAGAGCTGACGGGCGCGGGGTCGGATTCCAGCAGCTCGTCGATACGGGCGATGTGGTCCCGCCAGCCGCCCTCGAGCTCGGTGAGGAGCTCGGACGCGGAGCGGAGGGCTCCGGTCTCGCCGCGGGTCAGGGTCTCCCTGCCGTGACGGCGCCGGATGATCAGCCCGGCCCGCTCGAGCACCACGACGTGCTTCTGCACCGCCGTGAGGCTCATCGGGTAGTTCCGGGCCAGCGAGGAGACCGACTGCTCGCGCTCCAGCACGCGGCGCAGGATGTCCCGCCGGGTGCGATCCGAGAGTGCGTGGAACCAGGCATCGGCCCGGTCGTCGTCGTTCCTCTGCATGTAAAAAACCTACAACCATTGGGTTGTGGATGCAAGGGGTGGGGCGGAAGGGTGGGGTGGGGAGGGATCGCATGCGGGACCAGGCTGAGCGAAGGCGGGGGAGGGGTCGATCCGCGGGCCCCGGCGCGCCTATGCTCGACGGCATGGCACAGGGGCGGGATTCTCCCACCGGCTATGACTGGGAGGACCACTCCGACCCGTCCGAGCCGGCTTCCCTCGCGCTGCCCGATCGCGGGCGCGGCCAGGCGGGCCGAGTGCCTGCCGTCGGCCCCGCGCTGCCGTTCCTCGGCGACGAACAGCTCGGTACCGCTGCGGACGACTCCGCCTCGGTGCCGGAGGACTCGGTGCCGGCCGACATCTTCCGGGAGGACGCGCCCTACGGGGCGCCCTCCTTCACCTACGAGCCGCAGGAGCCCCCTGAGGAGGGGTTGCGCCGCGTCGGGCTCCCGGCCTGGGCGATCGTCGCGATCGTCATCGTGCAGGCGGCCGCGCTGGTCGCCGTCGTGGGCCTCGTGGTGGGCGGGCTGCAGCGGCTCGGCGATCCCTCGCCCGCTCCGCCCGTGGCCACCCCCGCCAGCGATGAGGAGAGCACGAGCGTGCCGGGATCGCAGACCCCGCAGGAGCGGGAGCCCGGCACTGTCACCGACTCCGCAGGGCGGGAGATGACCGACGGGACCGGCGGGTATGACCGGCCGGCGACCCTCGGTGAGCACACTGTCAGCTGGACCGCCTGGACCGACGGGACCCTCAGCGTCACCCCGCTCGAGGTGGACCTCGCCGCGACCGCCCCGGGCGCCGACGGCAAGGACGTGGTCCAGGACGGCTACCGTCTGGTCCTGGTGACCTACGAGGTGCGTTACGACGGTCCCGGCCAGCTGGCGCCCGCCGAGGAGCTCTGGCTGACCGGTGAATCGGATCGCACCTACCTTCCCGACGTCGCCGAGGGGCTGGTCCCGGACCCGATGACCTCGATCAGCCCGCTCGGCGGTGGCGAGAGCGCGCGGTTCCGCAGCGCCTTCCTGGTCTCCGAGAAGGAGGTCGACACCTTCCGTCTGGGGGTGGAGACGTTCAGCGGCGAGCTCGTGTACTTCACGACCGGATGACCGGGACAGGGCGCTCGTGACCTCGTTCGCCCGCAGGTGTGCGTTAGCGTGACTTCGGGTCGCGGAGAACGCGTCGACCTGGCCTGCTTGACCACGCCCGTGAGCCGGAAAGGGGAGACCGGGGCACAGCGGAGCAGCTGTCTGCTCCCGCGCCGCGCAGAGCTATGCATCAGAACCCGCCCCCACACCTGTCGCAGAGCACCGCTCCTACCGAGCCGTTGCCTGAACGATCCTCGCGCAACTCCTTCTACCTCGCTGTCGGATGCCTCTCCGTGATCGCCGGACTGGTGCTCGGCGTCGGCGGATTCTTCGGGGTGCGCGCCTTCCAGGATGGTGGCGGGACCTCGATCGCCGGTGGCGACTCCGACGGCGGCGGGGATGGTGCGGAGTCGACGCCCCCAGCCCTCGACGAGATACCTGTAGGCCCCGATGACGCCGTGCCTTTCGGGAGCACCTTTCCGATCTACTCCACCACCCTCGAGGGCGAGGTCCACGCGACCGCGACCGCGGTGGACTGGGATGCGACCGCCGAGATCCTGGCGGTCAACTCACTGACGCAGGAGCCGGAGGAGGGGAACAAGTACGTGATGCTCACGCTGGAAGGCGTCTATCACGGTGGGAGCGACTATTCCGGGTATCCGGAGGCTTGGATGGGGACGGCCTATGTCGCCGAGGACGGCACCACGTACGGGCGCACCTTCGTCGTCACCCCGCATTACGACGACGTGGTTGAGCAGAGCGGCGTGTCCGCGGGAGGTTCCTTCCTCTCGGAGCTCACCTTCGAGATCCCGGCAGGGATCGAGGGGGGGAGGTCATTTCGTGCTCTTCGACGATCTGCAGGACACCGAAGAGGGGGCCTGGATGGCCGCGTCATGAGTGGGCGGACTGGGCTCGAGCCCTGAGCGGGCGCGCTCGCGGCAGCAACGGCCGGCCTCGGTGGACACCTGCCGTCGACCTGAGGCATCATCTACGTGAAACCCGCAGTATCAGACAATCCTGCGGATGCCGCCTGCCCTCGACGAAGAGATCGCGAAAGGTCACTGATGAGCAGCTACACCGAGCACGTCACCCGAGTCCTGACGGAGGACCGCGAACACCCGGGCCTGGGCACGGTGGCCGTGCTGACCTTCGCCCCGCCGGAGGGGGAGGAGCGTCGCCCCGCCACCCTCGGCCCCCGCTCGATCGACGCGGTCACCGGCGCGATCACCGCCGCCCTGGACCGTGCCGAGGCCGGGGAGATCCAGGCGATCGCCATGACCGGCACCGGCCGCGTCTTCCTCGCCGGCGCCGACCTGTCGATGTTCGCCGATCCGACCGCAGCATCCAACGTCCAGGGCATGACCCGCGCCGCCCATGACCTGCAGGTCCGCGTGCGCACCAGCCCTGTCCCGGTGCTCGCCCACCTCAACGGCGTCGCCCTCGGCGGCGGCCTGGAGGTGGCGCTGATGGCCGATGTGCGCACCGCCGCCCCCGCGGTGCGCGGCCTGGGGCTGCCCGAGACCAGCCTCGGCATCCTGCCCGGATGGGGCGGCACCACCCTGCTGCAGTCCGTCGTCGGCGCTGAGACCGCGGTGCGGATGATCCTCGAGGACCCGGCCCGCGACAAGCAGCTGAACGCCGAGCAGGCCCTCGAGATCGGACTGGTCGACGAGATCGCCGAGGACCTCGACGAGGCGCTCGACGAATTCGCCGCGCTGGTCGCCGCGCACGTCGATCTCGATGCGGCCGACGCCGACGTGGTCGACCCCGCACTCGCCGAATCCGCCTCCGCTGGTGCGGTCGCGGCCGACGGCACTGCGTCAGCAGGCGGCGCCTGGGGAGGCCGCACCCCGCCGCTGCCTGCCGCCGATACGCCGGAGGCCGAGGAGCTGCTCGACGCGCTCGATGCCGCTCACGGCGGCGCCGAGACCCGCCGCACCTGGGCCGCCCGGCTCGAGGGGCAGGGTGCCCCTGCCGTCGGCCGCGCCCTCGGGCTGCTGCAGCAGCTCCCGGGCTCCACCCTCCCCGAGGCCCTTGCCCGGGAGGCCGCCGCGCTCGAGGAGCTGGTGCGCAGCGACGGCGCGGCCGCCTCGATGTACACCGCCGAGCTGCTGCGCCGTGGCAAGCCCGGCCGCGCCCCGGTCGACGGCGCACGCGAGATCCACCGAGTCGGCGTGGCCGGCGCCGGGCTGATGGCCTCGCAGATCGCCGCCCAGCTCGCCCTCGGCCTCCAGGTCCCCGTCGTGATGCGGGATCTGGATACGGAGATCGCGGCGAAGGGGCTCGCCGCCGCTCGCGAGGTGGTCGCCCAGACCGCAGCCCGCGGGCTGCTCGATGAGGCGACCGCCACCCAGATCTCGCAGAACCTCTCCTCCACCACGGATCTCCAGGCGCTCGCCGGCTGCGACCTCGTGCTCGAGGCGGTGCCCGAGGTGCTGAAGATCAAGCAGTCCGTCTTCGCGGAACTCGAGACGGTGCTGGCGGACGACGCACTGCTGGTCACCAACACCTCCTCGCTCTCGGTGACGAAGATGGCCGAGGGCCTCGCCCACCCCGAACGGGTGGTGGGCCTGCACTTCTTCAACCCCGTCGCCAAGATGCCGCTGGTCGAGGTGATCCACACCGGCGCGACCGACGAGACCACCCTCGCCACCGGCCTGGAGGTGGTGCGACGGCTGCGGAAGTTCGCGGTGCGCAGCGCGGATGCCCCCGGCTTCATCGTCAACCGGCTGCTGTTCCGGGTGCTCGGTGCAGTCCTCGCCTCCGTCGACGCGGGCGCCGATCCGGCGGAGGTCGATGCCTCCCTCGACGCGCTCGGCATGCCGATGCGACCCTTCGAGCTGCTGGACCTGGTGGGCCTCGCGGTTGCGGACCATGTGGGCACGGTGCTCGCCGACGAGCTTGGGGATCGCTTCCACGCCTCCCCGGGCCTGCACTCGATGGCTGAGCAGAAGGCCCACTTCACCGAGCGCAGCAAGACTGCGGTGCACCCGCCGGTCTCCCCGACCGTGGCCGAGGTCTTCGCCGCGGTACGGGTACGCGGAACGGCGGTGAACACCGATGCGGGGGCGGACGTCCCCGTCGGTGACGCGTTGCTCGAGAGGGTCCAGGACGGCCTGGCCGAGGAGATCGCCCTGATGCTCGACAACGGCGTCGTCGAGCGACCCGAGCAGGTGGACCTCGCGCTGATCCTCGGCGCCGGCTTCCCCCGCCACCGCGGCGGCATCACTCCGTACCTCGATGCCTCGGGCACCTCGCAGCGGGCCACCGGCCGCACCTTCCACGGGGAGCTGTTCACCGGCCGCGGCTGATCCCGCAGAGGCGGGGACTGGTTCGCCGGGGCGGGGACTGATCTGTGGGGGTGGGGACCACCGAGAAGGGGGTCCCCGCCCCGGCGTACCATGTCTGGCGCGAGCCGGGGGAAGGCTCGTCCGAGGGGAGTCCTGCGGGCGGAAGGGACGGTGTCACGCCCGGCGCCGGAGGGGGACATGGCGGAACAACCGAAGGATGACGAGGATCCGCAGGACGCCGAACTGCAGGAGGCCATCCTGCAGGGACGCCGCAGCACGAGGAAGCTTGCCTGCGTCGGCTGTGCACTGCTTGTGCTGCTGGTCGTCGGGGCTGGCGGCGTCTTCCTGTACACGAGCAGCGGCACCGGGACCACGGAGCGGGGTACCCATCGGGTCAGCGCCGCCCCGATCGACGGGGATCCGGCCGACGAGTCCTCGTCGTCGGCCACCACCAGTCCGTCGCCCACGGAGCCGGCCGTTGCCGAGGGGAACGCAGCGCCCGGCCCCGGCGAGACCTACATCCTGGTGCCTGTCGAGATGACCGTCAGAGAGGGCGCAGGATTCGAGCCGTTCTTGGGGCTGAGCATCGACTATGTCAGCAGCGAGGGGTTCGAGTCCTCGAACGACCTCGCGCTGACGCCGAAGAGTCCCGCCTTCGTGGGCTCTGTCGAGAGCGGGCAGGCGGTGAACTGGGAGGTCGCGCTCATCGTGCCGGAGGATCAGCTCGCCGAGGGCCTGATCCGCGCCAGGACGCTCTCCAACCCCTCCAGCGATCCGGTCTGGGTGGTCGCCGGCTGACGCATCAGGGGGGGGCACCCGCTCTGCACGAGGGGCATCGTGACCAGATAGCGACCGTGCAGACCCTGAACGAACCCTGAGTGCCCCGTACGATGTGGCGCACAGACCCAGGGGGTCTCGGCCACCGCAGGCCGTGTCAGCAGAGAGGGGACGGCGCCGTCATCGGCGTCGGAGCAGAACATGTCGCAGCCACCGCAGAACGGATGGGGCCAGCCCCAGTCCGGAGATCCCGATGCCCAGCAGCCCGCGCCGGGCGGCTACGGTTCGCCGGCGCAGCCACCGCAGAGCTACGGTCAGGACCAGGCCGGATACGACCAGCAGGGCTATGACCAGCCGGGCTACGGCCAGCCGGGCTATGACCAGCAAGGGACCGGGCAGGGCTTCGGCCAGGCGTCCCCGAGCGCCGGCTACGGGCAGGACGCCCCCTTCGCCCCGAGCTTCGGAGACGGCAACGGGCAGGGTTTCGCGCCGCAGGGCGGAGCCCCCAAGAAGTCCAACAAGCTTCCGATCATCATCTGCGCTGGCTGTGCGGTGCTCGCGCTGCTGCTGATCGTGGTGGGCGGCGGCATCTTCCTGTTCACCCGTGGCGGGGGAGAACCCACCGACGGTGGCGAGACGACCACGCAGGAGCCCAGCGAGGATCCGAGCGAGGCGCCATCCGAGGAGCCCAGCGAAGAGCCTTCGGAAGAGCCGAGCGAGGAGCCTTCTGAGGAGCCATCGGAAGAGCCCAGCGAGGAGCCCTCGGAGGCCCCGGCCGGTGAGGGCGCGGGCACCAAGGACAGTCCGTATGCCGTCGACCAGATGTTCACGCTGGAGGACGGTTCCGGCGGCACTCTCGACGTGAAGATCGGCGCGGTGAACTGGGACGCCACCGAAGCGGTCATGGGCGCCAACCAGTTCAACACCGAGCCGGCCGAGGGGGAGACCTACATCCTCATCCCCGTCGAGATGACGTATCACGGTGACGAGACGGCCGAACCGTTCCTCTCGCTGGTGATCGACTACGTCACCACCGGAGGGAACTCCTACTCGGACGACGGGTCCATCACTCCGAACAGCTCCTTCGACGTCGGGGAGCTCCATGACGGCGGCACCGGGAACTGGGAGGTCGGTGTCATCATCCCGGCGGATCAGGCCAAGGACGGGGCGCTTTCGGTCGACGTCCTGTTCAACTTCTCCAGCGAGCCGGTGTGGGTGGCTGTCAGCTGACGTGATCGCGCCGTGCGCACCGCGGCCCGTCCGCTCCCGGGGGACCGGTGAGTCGGGCGGGCCGATCGCGTGAAGTCGTGCGGCGAGGCAGCGCCGTGAGGACTGCTCAGCAGCGCGGGCTGCTCAGCGGCGAGGGCTGCTCAGCAGTGCGGCAGAAGGGTGAGGACGGCTCAGCGGCGCGGCGCGGCCCAGGCGTCGAGCTGCTCGAGGGCCCGCTCGATCGTCTCGCGGCTCTTGCAGAAGGCCATCCGCAGGTAGGCGCTCGCGTCACCGGCCTGTCCGTCGCGGTAGAAGGCGGACAGCGGGATCGCCACCACCCCAGCCTCGGCGGGCAGGCGCTCGGCGAGGGCGTCGGCGTCGGGCTCACCGAGTGGGCCCGCATCCGCGACCGTGAAGTATCCAGCCTCGGGCACGCTCACCCGGAAGCCGATCTCGCGCAGCCCGTCGGTGAGCAGGTCCCGGCGCTCCCGCAGGTCGGCGGCCAGGTCGTGGAAGGCCGACGGCGGCATCGCCAGGCCGATCGCCACTGCGGGCTGGAAAGGTGCCCCGGAGGAATAGGTCAGCCATTGCTTCACCCCGGTGATCGCGGTGATCAGCTCCGGGCGGGCAGTGATCCAGCCGATCTTCCAGCCCGTCACCGAGAACGTCTTGCCGGCCGAGGAGATCGAGATGGTGCGGTCCTGCGCCCCGGGCAGAGTCGCGATCGGCAGGTGCGCGGGACCGAAGGTGAGGTGCTCGTAGACCTCGTCGGTGACGATCAGCGCGTCGTGCCGCGCCGCCTCGTCGACGATCGCCTGCAGCGCTCCGACCCACAGCATCAGCCCGGTGGGGTTGTGGGGCGTGTTCACCAGCACCAGCCGGGTGCGCTCCGAGAACGCTGCGCGCAACGCGTCCTCGTCGACATCGAGGACCAGATCGCCGGTGGCAGCGCCAGAGTCGGCGTCAGCACCGGAGCCGGCGTCAGTGCTGGAGCCTGCGCTGGATCCGGAGTGCGTATCTGGGGCGGGACGGGAGGTGACCGGCACCGTGCGGTGCACCCCTCCGGCCAGGGCGATCATCGCCGCGTACTGGTCGTAGAAGGGTTCGAGGGTGATCACCTCATCCCCCGGCTCGACCAGCGCCAGGATCGTCGCGGCGAGCGCCTCGGTGGCACCCGTGGTCACCAGGACCTCGGTCGCGGGATCCCAGCTCACGCCGTACCACTGGGACTGGTGCTCCGCGATCGCCTCGCGCAGCACTGCCTCCCCGGCGCCGGGCGGGTACTGGTTGCGGCCCTCACGGATCGCTGCGACCGCTGCCTCGGCCACTGCCGAGGGCGGGGCATCGTCGGGGAAGCCCTGGCCGAGATTCAGCGCCTGGTGCTCCGCGGCACGCGCAGACATCCGGGCGAAGACGGTGGGGCGAGCCACGCCGTCCTTCAGCAGGCCGGCAGCGGCGGTGGCACGGGTCCAGGGGCCTGAGATCTCCATGTCCCCGAGTCTGACAGAGAGCACCGCCAGGGCGCAGGCGGAGAGCGGGCCGCAGAGCGCAGAGCGTGCCGCCGGCACTCTGCGGCCGGCAGTGCTGCGAGGTGCGCTGGAGGCGTCTCAGCGGTTCGAGCGCCGCCGCACGTTCTCGATCAGGATCGGCATCAGGCCCTGCCGGGTGCGGTCGGCCTTGCGCAGCGCCTGCCCATAGGCCCGAGCATGCTTGCGCACCAGTCGGCTGGAGACGATCTGGCCGCCGGCGGCGGCGATCTCGTCGTAGTCGTCCTCGGCGCGGACCATCGCGCGCAGGTAGTCGTCGCTGGCCCCCAGCAGCCGGGCCTCGACCCACTCCCGCACCACCGGCGGGGTGCGGTGCACGGTGAACCAGCGCTCGACGGCCTGCTCGAGGTCATCGGCGTCGGCCTGCAGATTCCACAGCCGGCCGCGGTAGTCGCGCAGCGTCTCGGTGAGCTCGGTGGCGAGCTCCTCATGCCAGTCGTCGAGGTCGGACTGCTCGATGAGGGACAGGGCCGTGCGGTGCTTGCGGGGGAGCACCGCGATCTCGCTGAAACCCTGTGTGTATGTCGGCCGCTGGAGGACCAGCAGCAGCGGCTGCACGATCCGCAGCGAGACCCGGCGTGCGACCTTGCGGGAATGGCGCTGGTCGGCCCAGATGTCCAGCAGCCATAGCGCGAGGCCGATGATCAGGCCCGTGATGCAGCCGATCACCATGTCCGGCCAGAAGGTGGACCAGTCGCCCGGCCAGGTGGGACCCGTGGCGAGCAGGGGGGCCGGACCGGTCGTGAGGGCGGGAGCAGTCATCAGGGCAGGAGCGTACATCTCGACGGGTACGGCTCAGCGCCGGGGGAAGACGAAGCGACCGTAGGTGACATACCGGAAGGAGGTCGAGACGACCTGCCCGATGAGGGTCCCGGAGATGTTGTCCGCGAGCACCGAGTCCAGCCCCAGCACATAGCGCGAGAACCCCAGGCAGGACAGCTGCAGCGCGGTGGCGATGAGGTTGATCAGGATGAACATCATGATCGAGCGGGTGGTGTTCGGGCGGGGGCGGTCCCCGAAGGTCCACAGCCGATTGCCGAGGTAGGTCAGGCAGGACGCGATCGCGACGGCGATGAGCTTCGCCGTCAGCGGGCTGGCGTGCATCAGGCCCTCGCCCCAGCCATGGGACGGATGCCAGAACACCAGCAGGTTGTACATCGCGGCGTCGAGCAGGAACACCACCCCGCCCACCAGCAGGAACTTCAGTGTGGGACCCAGATGCTCTGCCACCAGCCGCGGAGTTCCGCTGCGCACCGCTTCTCGAGGCGCAGCGGTGCCCGGGGAAGTGGGAGACGGAGGGTTCTTCTCCGTCGTCGAGTCCGGGGTCAGCACGAGCGGCACTGTACCCGAGGCGATATCATCGGAGGTCGGCCGCTGCGACGGGCCGGAGCGACCTCACAGATGCTCCGGACCCTGGGAGCGCGTGGCCGGGCCGTTGCGACGGGCAGGCGGGACCCACCGGGTTCCGGGCCCTGGGAGCGCGCGGTCATCGCCGTGGCGTCGGCCCTGCCCGTGAAGTCGGGCAGGCCACGTGCGCACGGCACCGCCACGACACCCCCAAGGAAGGCCCCCATGACTCACGTCGCCCTCACCATCGCCGGCTCCGAGACCACCGGAGGCGCCGGCGCGCAGACCGACCTCAAGACGTTCCAGCAGCTGGGCACCTTCGGCACCGCCGCACTGACCTGCATCGTCTCCTTCGACCCGAAGAACAACTGGGCGCACCGCTTCGTGCCGGTCGACCCGCAGGTGATCGCGGACCAGATCGAGGCCACGACCGCCGTGCACGAGATCGACACGGTGAAGATCGGCATGCTCGGCACCCCGACCACGATCGACACGGTCGCCGCCTCGCTCTCCGAGCGCTCTTTCACGAACGTGGTGCTGGATCCGGTGCTGATCTGCAAGGGCCAGGAGCCCGGCGCGGCGCTCGACACCGACAACGCGCTCAAGGAGAAGATCCTGCCGCTGGCCACCTTCGTCACCCCCAACCACTTCGAGGCGCTGACCCTCTCCGGGATGGACAGCATCGAGTCCGTCGAGGACCTCACCGAAGCCGCTCACCGCATCCACGACATCTATGACGTGGTGGTCCTGGCCAAGGGCGGCGTCGTGCTCGAGGGTGACGACGCGGTGGACGTGTTCTACGACGGAGAGCAGACCGTCGAGCTGCGCAGCCCCAAGATCGGCGAGCACCGCGTCTCCGGAGCCGGCTGCACCCTCGCCGCCGCGGTCACCGCGGAGCTCGCCAAGGGCGCCACCCCGCTGGAGGCCGCCCGCACCGCGAAGGCCGTGGTCACCAGCTCGATCGAACATCGCCAGGAAGGCGCGACCCCGTTCGACGCCGTGTATCAGGGCGCGTACCGGGCCTGAGCTGCTGACCGGGGCTGCGCCCGGCCTCGCGCACAGGACTGCGCACCGCCTCGCGCACCGGGGCTGAGCATGGCCTTGCGCCCCGGAACTGCGCACCGCCATGTGCACTGCGCGTGTGGACGAGCGGTGCGCAAGGCCGTGTGGAGCGACACGTCGGGTGGCTCCCGGTCACGAATTTGTTCCGACATGCGAGCAGAAGGCCCGTGATGTGGACAGATGTCGCAGGGCACCGCATTCTCAGAGGATGAACGAGAGCAGCACGGCCCCGAAGACGTCCCGCAGCGGGACGCCCTCGCGATCGAAGACGGTCGGAGAGCCCCTGATCTCCGCGCGGGGCGTCGACAAGTTCTTCGGCGACTTCCAAGCGCTGAAGAACATCGACCTGGACATCCACCGCGGCGAGGTGGTCGCGCTGATCGGCGCCTCCGGCTCCGGCAAATCGACTCTGTGCCGCTGCCTGAACCGCCTGGAGACCATCACCGCCGGCGAGATCACCATCGACGGCGAGCTCCTGCCCGAAGAAGGCAAGGACCTCACCCGGCTGCGCGCCGACGTGGGCATGGTGTTCCAGAGCTTCAACCTCTTCCCCCACCTCAAGGCGATCGACAACGTGACCCTCGGCCCGCGGAAGGTGCGCGGGGCATCCAAGGCCGAGGCAGATGCGCAGGCGATGGAGCTGCTCGAGCGGGTGGGCCTCTCCGACAAGGCGAACTCCCTGCCCACCGCGCTCTCCGGCGGCCAGCAGCAGCGCGTCGCGATCGCCCGGGCGCTCGCCATGAAGCCCAAGGCGCTGCTCTTCGACGAGCCCACCTCCGCGCTGGACCCCGAGGTGATCAACGAGGTCCTCGACGTCATGACCGAGCTCGCTGAGCAGGGAATGACGATGCTCGTGGTCACCCACGAGATGGGCTTCGCCCGGCACGTGTGCGACCGCGTGGTCTACATGGACCAGGGCGAGATCGTGGAGCAGGGTGAGCCCGAGCAGTTCTTCACCGCCCCGCGCAGCAAGCGGGCGAAAGCGTTCCTGTCCAAGATCCTCGCCCACTGACACTCGCCCACTGACCCCGCGCCCACGGACACCCCGGCTCTGACCCTCAGCACGGACCACTCGGCGCTGAACGACCAGCAGAGCACCACCGACCACCGCGACAGCGGACCTCCGGCAATCGCCGGGCCTGACCCCGCCGTTCCCTCGGGAACGGCTCGAGAAATCGGAGAGACCCATGACGTCCACCACCTTCCGACCCGGCCGCCGCGCCGTCGTCGCAGCCGCCGCCGCGCTGCCGCTGATCGGCCTCGCCGCCTGCTCCTCCGACACGGGCGCCGGCCCCGACCTCGGCGGCAGCCGGGATGATGAAGGTGCCTCCGACGGCGGCGGCGAAGGCGGTGGCGCCACCGGCGTGATCGCCTCCGGTCCGGTCGCCGCGGACGACGCGATCGCTGCGAGCCCCTGGGCCACCGCCATCAAGGACAAGGACCAGCTGGTGCGCGGCGGGACCGTCGCCAACCAGGTGTTCTCCCTGGCCAGCGTCTCCGGCGGCCTGCCCACCGGATTCGATGCGGGCATCACCCAGCTGCTGGCCCGGTACATCCTCGGCGAGGGCGGGGAGGAGAAGGTCGAGTACATCGACACCACCGTCGAGACCCGCGAGACCCTCGTCCAGAACGGCACCGTGGACTGCGTGATCGCCACCTACTCGATCACCCCCGAGCGCCTCGAGGTCATCAACTTCGCCGGCCCGTACTACCTCTCCGGCACCGCCATCCAGGTGCGCACCGAGGACGCCGAGACCATCTCCGGCCCCGGGGACCTCACCGGGCTCAAGCTCGTCACCCAGGCGAACTCGACCGGCATCCAGGCCATCGAGGAGTTCGTGACGGATCCCGCGAACGTCGAGACCCTCCCGGACAACGAGTCCTGCGTCGCCGCGCTCAAGCAGGGCCGCGTGGACGCCTACGTCCTGGACCAGGGCGTGCTGCTGGGCAACTCCGCCGCGGATCCCGAGGTCACCGTGGTGGGCGAGCCCTTCGTCGATGACCCGTACGGCATCGGTCTGTCCAAGGACAGCGAGGATGCCGTCGACTTCGTCAACACCTTCCTGCAGGAGATCATCGACTCCGGCACCTGGAATGAGCTGTGGACCTCGACCGTCGGCGAGGTCATCGACGGCGAAGCACCCGAGCCGCCCGTCCCCGGCGACCTCCCCGCCTGATCCGCCGGAGGCCGCCTGAGCCTCTGACCGATGCCGACCGCTACCCACGCGGGAGGGGATCGCCCGCACCGGGCGATCCCCGCCGGCCCCCGACCGCACCGAGAGGCACCCCATGGACGAGCCAGACGGGATCATCCAGTACCTGCGCGACAGCGTCGCCCTGCTCACGGAGAACCTTCCGCTGCTGCTGCAGGGGATCGGCTACACCGTCGCACTCACGGTGCTCGGCTACGGCTTCGCCCTGATCCTCGGCACGGTGCTCGCGATCTTCCGGGTCAGCCCGATCCCGCCGCTGCGCTGGGGATCCGCGGTGTATGTCGAGATCTTCCGCAACATCCCCCTGCTGAGCCTGCTGATCCTGATCGCCTTCGGGCTCCCGGACGTGGGCCTGCTGCTGCCGTATTTCTGGTGCGGCGTGCTGGGGCTGACCCTCTCCTCGGCCGCGTTCGTGTGCGAGAACGTGCGCTCGGGCATCAACACCGTGCCGGTCGGGCATGCCGAGGCGGCGCGCTCGATCGGGCTGGGCTTCTTCGGCACGCTGCGCTTCGTCGTGCTGCCGCAGGCGTTCCGCTCCATGGTGCAGCCGCTGGTGAATGTCTTCATCGGCACCGTGATCGGCTCGGCCCTGTGCTCGGCGATCGCGGTCAGCGAGATCACCTGGGTCACCCAGACCCTGAACATCCAGTCCGGACGGGCCGTGGTCATGTTCATGGTCGCCGGCGCCGTCTACCTCGGGATGTCGCTGGGCGGTGCGGCACTCGGCGGCGTGATCGAGCGGGCCGTGGCACCATCCCAGGGTGCCTCGCGCTCGAAGTCCCGCACCGCACTGGACGTCACGGCAGGAGCGCAGGCATGAACCCCGGTCGACGAACTGCGAGGAACGAGCGGAAGGAGATGGGGAAATGAGCTCAGCGACATCGAGCACCGCCACCCAGGTCCTCTTCGACGCTCCCGGCCCGAAGGGCCGCCGTCGGATCCTGCTGCTGTCGATCCTCAGCATCCTCGTGATCGTCGCGCTGCTGGCCGGGGCGCTGTGGCAGTTCCACGCCAATGGCCAGCTGGATCCGAACAAATGGATCGTCTACCTGCGGGCGGACTACCTCGCCTTCCTCGGTCAGGGCCTCTGGGGCACCCTCAAGGTCACGGCGATCGCGGCCGTGGTCGCCTTCCCCTTCGGACTGGTGCTGGCCCTCGCGCGGCTCTCGCGCTTCTCGCTGCTCAAAGCTGCCGCGGTGACCTGGATCGAATTCTTCCGCGGCATCCCGATGCTGCTGGTGGTCTACGCCTTCCTGCTGGCCCTGCCCGCCTTCGGCGTCACCTTCCCGCGGTTCTGGATGCTGGTGATCCCGATGATCCTGGTCTCCAGCGCCGCCACCGCCGAAGTGTTCCGCGCCGGCATCAAGGCCGTGGACATCGGCCAGCACGAGGCCGCGGCCGCGATCGGGCTCAGCCGGCGCGACGTCATGTTCTCCGTGGTCCTCCCGCAGGCGGTGCGCCTGGTGCTGCCCAGCCTGATCCTGGCGCTGGTGACCCTGCTCAAGGACTCCACGCTCGGCTACGTGGTCAGCTACAACGAGCTGCAGTTCCAGGGCAAGACGCTGGTCTCCATCACCCGCTACCTGGTGCAGACCTACCTGGTCGTCTCGCTGATCTACATCGTCATCAACTTCCTGCTCACCCGCATCGCGCTCATGCTCGATGCGCGGATGAAGGCCCGCGCCGCGGCGAGCTGACCCCCCGCCTCATCGTCGCTCCCGCGAGTCTGTCTCCACTCTGAACTGTTCGGAAAGCTGGTCTGCGCATGTGCCGTCTGCTCGGTGTCGTCTCCCGTGACCCCATCTCCCTGGACAGCGCCGTCGCGGAGGAGATCGAACCGTTCACCGCGCAGTCCGAGGTGCACAGCGACGGCTGGGGCGTGGCCTGGTTCGAAGCGGCCGACGGGCCCTCCTCGCCCGACGGCACCGGGATCACCGGTGCGGCGGGTGGGGCCGACGGGAGCGGTGCGGCCGGCGCCATCGGTGACACAGCAGCTGGCGCAGCGGGCGGCGCCGGACCGGTCCCGCTCAGCAATCCCCGTCGGCCGCAGATCCGCCGCCGCCTGGACGTGGCGCGAGAATCCGCCGCCTACCGCGAAGCCGTGAGTTCGGCGATGGGCCCGCTGATGCTGATCCATCTGCGCAAGGCGAGCCCGGGCTCGGCGCTGCGGATCGACAACACCCACCCCTTCCGCGAAGGGGAGACCGTGTTCGCGCACAACGGCCAGTTCGACCTGCCGGAAGGATTCCGTGAGGCGGTACTCGCCCGCGGCGGGCGCACGCCGGAGGGCACCACCGACTCCGAGCTCTACTTCTCGCTGATCGAGCTGCACGCCCGGGACACCGACGCCGCAACTGCCGTGCAGCGCGCGGCCGCGGAGATCACCGCGCTGAGCCTGGAGTACGGAACCCGGGTGCCGGAGGCGCTGAACTGCCTGTACATGACCCCGGAGCTGCTGATCGCCTACCAGCAGTCTGATCCCGCGCAGGCCCGGCCCCACCACACCGCGGACAACTACTCCCTGCGCTACCGGATCGACGCCGACCGCGTCATCGTCGCCTCCACCGGGATCCCGCAGACCGGATACCTCGAGGTGGGAGAGGGGCAGGTGCTGGTGGTCCACCGCAACGACCTCAGCGTCTCGGTGCGCCCACGGCTCGTCGAGCTCGTCGCCTGAGCGCTGGGGACCACGGCCCGACGGCAGCCCGCCCGACAACGCCCGACATCAGCCTTGCCCGGCGGCATCCCTCCCCGAGCGCTCGCACTCCCCGAGCGCGAGCAGGCACGCGCGGTGACCAGTCCGCCGACCAGCCGGTCCGCTTCCCGTCGTGTCGTCCACCGGTCGTGCGCTCTCGGTAAGGTGGCCTTCCCGGCAGTGACAGCTCGTCGGCCCGACCCCCTCTGGGAGGCCCCGTGATCGGATTCGAGAACGTCCGGAAGGATTATCCGGGCGGCACGCTCGCCGTGCAGGACTTCAGCCTCGAGATCGCCTCCCACGAATCCGTGGTGCTGGTCGGCTCCTCCGGCTCCGGGAAGACCACGCTGATGCGGATGATCAACCGCATGGTCGACCCCACCTCCGGGCGCGTCCACATCGACGGCGACGACGTGGCGAGCCTGGACCCGGTCCAGCTGCGTCGCAGCATCGGCTACGTCATGCAGGCCTCAGGCCTCCTCCCGCACCGCACGGTGCTCGACAACATCACCACCGTGCCCGTGCTGCGCGGCACCACCAAGCGCGAGGCCCGCGAACGTGCCCACGAGCTGATGGAGATCGTCGGCCTGGACGCTGCACTTGCGGCGCGCTACCCCTCCCAGCTCTCCGGCGGCCAGCAGCAGCGCGTCGGGGTGGCGCGCGGCCTCGCCGCCGATCCGAACATCCTGCTGATGGACGAGCCGTTCGGCGCCGTGGACCCGATCGTGCGCTCCGAGCTCCAGCGCGAGCTGCAGCACCTCCAGCGAGATCTGCGCAAGACGATCGTCTTCGTCACCCACGACATCGACGAGGCTTTCCTGCTCGGCGACCGCGTGGTCATCCTGAAGCCCGGCGGGATCATCGCCCAGGTCGGCACCCCGCAGGAGATCCTCGCCGAACCTGCCGACGAATTCGTCGCGAGCTTCGTCGGCGCGGACCGCGGCGCCCGCACCCTGCACATCGAACGCGTCGACGGCCGCGACGTGGTGGTCGACGCCGACGGGCGGCCCGCCGGGGTGCTCGCGGCGCACGCCGACGGCTCGGCGGGGGAGCGGCACTCGTGAGCTGGGTGCTCGAGAACCTCGACGTGATCGGCGGCTACACCGGCGCGCACCTGCTGCAGGCCCTGCCGCCGATCCTCGTGGCGTTCCTGCTCTCGCTGCCGCTCGCGAAGCTCGCCAACGCCCGCGGCTGGCTGCGCACCTCGGTGACCACCACCTCCTCCCTGATGTACGCGATCCCCTCGCTGCCGTTGTTCGTGCTGCTGCCGGGGCTGATCGGCACGGGCGTGCGCAGCCCCCTGAACATCTCGGTCGCGCTGTCGCTGTACGGGCTCGCGCTGATGGTCCCCACCGCCTCCGATGCCTTCCGCTCCGTGAGCCGGGACGTGCTCGGCTCCGCCACCGCCCAGGGCTATGCGCCCGCCGCCCGGTTCCTCCGCGTCGAGCTGCCGCTGGCCGGCCCGGTGCTGCTGGCCGGGGTGCGCGTGGTCGCGGTCAGCACCATCTCGCTGGTCACCGTCGGCGGGGTGCTCGGAGTGCCGAGCCTGGGCATGCTGTTCGTCGACGGCGTGCGGCGCGGGATCGTCGCGGAGATCGCCGCCGGGATCGTCGTCACTGCCGCGCTCGCGCTGCTCACCGACGCGCTGCTGGTGCTGCTGGGCCGAGCGGTGATGCCCTGGACCCGGCATCGGGAGGTGACCGGAGCATGACCGGAAACCCCTTCATCGGCTCACTGGCCTGGCTCACGGACCCGACGCACTGGACCGGCCCGGGCGGCATCCCGATGCGCACGCTCGAGCACCTCGGCTACACCGCCCTCGGGGTCCTCGTCGCGGCGCTGCTCGCCGTGCCCCTCGGCCTGTACGTCGGCCACACCGGCCGCTTCAAGGGCCTCGCCGTGGCCGCCGCCGGCGCTGCCCGCGCCCTGCCCACCCTGGGCCTGGTGACCCTGTTCGCCCTGCTGGTGGGGATCGGGCTCACCGCCCCGCTGCTGTCCTTCGTGATCCTCGCGATCCCGTCCCTGCTGGCCGGGGCCTATTCCGCCGTCGAGTCCGCCGATCCCGGCACCGTCGACGCCGCCCGCGCGCAGGGGATGACCGAGTGGCAGATCCTCACCCGGGTCGAGATCCCGCTGGGCATGCCGCTGCTGGTGGGCGGGGTGCGAGGCGCGACCGTCCAGGTCGTCGCCACCGCGATGCTCGCCGCCTACGTCGGCAACGGCGGGCTGGGCCGCTACATCTTCCAGGGGCTCGGCTCCCAGAACTATCCGCAGATGATCGCCGGCTCCCTGCTGGTGATCGCCCTCGCCCTGGTGCTGGATCTGGTCCTGCTGCTGGCCCAGCGATTCACCACTCCGCGCGGGGTGAGGGCCGCATGACCCCCGTCGGCCCGCACTGATCCCCGGCCTGCCCTTCCACTCGACCCGCCCCATCAGCTCGGCCTGTCCCACCCATGAGGAGAACACCATGACCATCCACTCCACCCGCCGCCACCTGCTCGGGGCGGTCGGCATCGGCGGCATCGCACTCGGCGCTGCGGCCTGCGGCAGCTCCGACCCCTTCGCGGAGGAGGACGGCGCCGGGGGCGACGGCGGCGCTGCCGGCTCCGACGCGGGGGGAGAGGGCGGCGGGGACGCCGGCACCCTCGCCATCGGCTCCCAGGCCTACTACTCCAACGAGATCATCGCCGAGCTGTTCGCACAGGTCCTCGAGGGCGAAGGATTCACCGTGGATCGCCAGTTCCAGATCGGACAGCGCGAGGTGTACATGCCCGAGCTCGAGGCGGGCTCACTGGATCTGCTGCCCGAGTACCTCGGCAACCTGCTTCAGCACTATGACCCCGAGGCCGCTTCCGCGAGCCCCGAGGAGATCCACGGTGCGCTCTCGGAGGCGCTTCCGGAGGGGCTGCGCGTGCTCTCCTTCGCCGAGGCCTCCGACCAGGACTCGTACACCACCACCTCCGACTTCGCCTCCACGCACTCCCTGGTCGCCATCGGTGACCTGGCCGGCGTCGAGGAGGACCTCAAGGTCGCCGCGAACAGCGAGTTCGAGGTGCGGCCCTACGGCCCGGAAGGGGTCAAGCAGGTCTACGGCGTGGACCTCACCGTGGTGCCCGTCGAGGACTCCGGCGGCCCGCTGACCGTGCAGGCGCTGATCGACGGCGACGTGCAGCTGGCGGATATCTACACCGCCGACCCCGCCATCGCCGAGAACGACCTGGTGGTGCTCGAGGATCCCGAGTCGCTGATCCTCCCGCAGAACGTGGTGCCGGTCGTCTCCGAGAAGATCGACGAGACCGCCGCCGCAGCGATCGACGGCGTTCTCGCCCAGCTCAGCGCCGACGATCTGGTGGAGCTGAACCGACAGAGCGTGGTGGATCAGGCGTCCTCCGCGGATATCGCCACCGCTTGGCTGACGGAGAAGGGACTGCTCTGATGCGCATTGTGGTGACCGGTGCCACCGGGAAGATCGGCGGCCAGGTGGCGCGCTTGCTGGCCACCGACCCCGAGGTCGAGCTGAGGATGGTGGGGCGCAGCCTGCACCGCGCCCCGCAGCTCGAGGGCGTGGAAGCGGTGCGGGCCGAGTTCTCCGACTCTGCCGCCTGCCGCGACGCGTTCGCCGATGCGGATGCGCTGCTGCTTGTCTCCGCCGGGGAGGCGGCGGACCGGCTCGAGCAGCACCGCATCGCCATCGACGCCGCGGTCGCGGCCGGGGTGAAGCATGTGGTCTACACGTCCTTCCTCGGCGCCGGGCCCGACGCCGAGTTCACCCTCGCCCGCGACCACGGAGAGACCGAGGAGATGGTGCGAGAGTCCGGACTGGCCTGGACGTTCCTCCGAGACAGCTTCTATGCCGACGTGCTGCTCGACTTCGCCGGCGAGGAGCGGATCATCCGGGGGCCGGGAAGCACCGGATGCTGCGCCTACGTAGCCCGCGCGGACGTCGCCGAGGTGGCCGCGAAGATCCTGCGCGACCCCGCCCCCTGGGCCGGCCGGGCGCTGGACCTCACCGGCCCGGTGTCGGTCTCCCTCGCCGAGGCCGTGCTGCTCATGACCCGCGCCACCGGGCTGGAATACGAATACGTCGACGAGACGCTCGACGAGGCTCGCGCTTCCCGTGCCCCCTACGGCGCCCCGGGCTGGCAGATCGACGCCTGGATCAGCACCTACACCGCGATCGCCTCCGGAGCGCTCGACGTGGTCGGAGACGGGGTGCGGGAGGTGCTGGGCCGGGAGCCGACGGCGCTCGTCGAGGCTGTCGCGGATCCGCTGTGAGGTGTGGGCAGGCCCGAGATGGCCACCAGGAATGCCGACAGTTCAACCGCACGGTCGGCCCATAGATGACATCTCGCGGCGGAGACGGCAGGGTGGGCAGATGAACAGCAACCAGACCCACCTGACCGTCACCCGTACCGTCGACGTGCCCGCGAAGGACCTGTTCGACCTGCTCACGCTGCCCGCGAGGCACCCTGAGTTCGACGGCTCCGGCACCGTGCGCAGCGCGGACAACACCGAGCGCATCCACAAGTCCGGCGAGAAGTTCGTGATGAACATGCACCGCGAGGCGATGGGCGGCGACTACCGCACCCACAACTTCGTCACCGCCTACGACGAGAACAAGATGATCGGCTGGCAGCCCGCCCCGGAAGGGGAGGACGGCAGCGCGCCGACCGAGCCGCTGGGCTGGGAGTGGCTCTACGAGCTGAAGGCCCAAGGAGCGGACTCCACCGAGGTGTCCTTGACCTACGACTGGTCGAAGGTCACCGACCAGAAGCTGCTCGAGAAGGTCGGCTTCCCGGCGATCCCCCAGGAGGATCTCGAGCAGTCGCTGAACCTGCTCGCCGCGGCGGTCACCAAGAGCTGAGCACGCGGCGCTGAACGCCGCGCGCGGAGCGGATCGCTCCCGGGATTCTGACGGCGCCGCCCTTCATCGGGCGGCGCCGTCGTGGTGCGCGGAGGGCGATGCTTCAGGCGTCGGAGGTATCGGTGGCGTCGGAGTCCCGGCGGACGTCGTAGACCGCCATCCGCACCCCGTTGGAGAAGTCCGCGGAACGCACCAGCGCGAGGCGCTGCGCCGGAGCGTCGGCCGCGAAGAGCCGCTTGCCGCTGCCCAGCAGGACCGGAAAGGTCAGCAGGTGGTAGCGATCCACCAGATCTGCGGCGACGAGCGACTGCACCAGGCGGGCTGAGCCCTGCACCAGGAGCGGCCCGCCGTCGGTTTCCTTGAGCGCCCGCACCTCGTCCAGATCGCGCAGCAGGTGGCAGTTCTCCCACTCCGTGCCGGTGACCTGCTCTGCCGAGAGTGTCGTGGAGACGACATGCTTGGGCATGCGGTTATAGAGGGGGAACTGGTCATCCATGCTCGGCCAGACCGGCGCGAACTCCTCGAAGGAGACGCGGCCCAGCAGCAGCGCGCCCGCCTCCTCCTGCTCGCTGCCCTTGATCTCATAGGCCTCGGGCACGAAGTCGATGCCCTGGAAGGTCCACCCCGCCTGCGGGTGAGCGCCGCCGCCGGGCGCTTCCATCACCCCGTCCAGGGTCAGGAATTCGGTGACGATCAGTGATCTGGCCATGAGAGCTCCTCGAGGTGGGCCTGGGCGGCAAGGGGTCGCCGGGATGCCGGAAGTCTGTCAGGCTTCGACTCATGCGGCGATGAGGCCGCAGTCCGACCCCGAGGAGCACAGTCATGGCTGACGATTCCGCTTCCCCCGCCGGTGGCCCGGTCCCCGATGAGATCGTGCGCAGCGTGCTGATCCACGCCAGCGCCGAGACCGTGTTCGCGGTCATCCGCGAGCCCGGCTGGTTCATCAACGATGGTGAGTACCGGGATCACACCATCACCCGCCATGGTCCGCTCACCGAGGTGATCGACCCGGTCCACGGCAGGTTCCAGCTCTCGATCGAAGCTCATGATCCACCGAACCGGATCTTCTTCCGCTGGCTCGGCGGCGGCCTCGGGGAGATCTCCGATGCGCCGAACAACACCGTCGAGTTCGTCATCGATCCCGCCGGGACGGCGACCCGCAACCTGGTGCGGCTCACGGTGCGCGAGCGCGGCTTCGCGAAGCTCGGACTCGATGAGGCCGTGCGCCGCCGCAACTACGAGGAGAACCTCCACGGCTGGGAGCAGCAGCTCGACGTGGCCCGCGCGCTCGCCGAGGGCCAGCGGCGCACGAGCTTCGAGAAGTGAGCGAGAGGCGGACGGGAGTGGCCGGGGCCCGGCTGGCGTGACCAGGGGCGGGGCTGGCGCGCTCACGAGCGCTCGCCGGGCCCGGCCACGCCGCAGGTGAGCGGGCTATCCTCGAGGGATGGGCAGGGTCACCGACAGGACTAAGATCCGCACCGTCAGGGTGCGTGAGGGCAAGCTGTATGCCGGCCGGAAGGGCGACTACGTCGCTGTCGAGGAGCCGCTGGACATTCGCCTGAACGGCCAGCAGCTCTCGCTCACGATGCGCACCCCGGGGCATGACGTCGAGCTGATCCATGGCTTCCTCCACGGCGAGGGGATCATCGCCCACCGCGAGGACATCACCGAGGCCCGCTACTGCGACGGCGCCGTGGTCGACGGCGACAGCGGCTTCGCCCAGAACACCTACAACGTCATGGATTTCACGACCACCCGGCCGCAGCTGCTCCCGCTGGCCACGAAGAACTTCACCACCAGCTCGGCCTGCGGGGTGTGCGGCTCCGAGAGCATCGACGCGGTGCGGCAGAAGAGCCGCTACGCGCTGGTGAAGGACTGGCAGGTGGACCCCCGTGCGATCCTCGCCGCCGCCCGCGCCCTGAACGGCGAGCAGGCGGTCTTCGCCCGCACCGGCGGCGTGCACGCCGCCGCGCTCGTGGACCTCGAGGGGAACCTCCTGGTGGTGCGTGAGGACGTGGGCCGGCACAACGCGGTCGACAAGGTGATCGGCTGGGCGCTGCTCCAGGACCGGCTGCCGCTGAGGGACTGCTTCCTGCTGGTCTCCTCCCGCGCCAGCTTCGAGATCGCCCAGAAGGCCTGCATGGCCGGGATCCCACTGCTGGCCTGCGTCTCCGCCGCGAGCTCCCTCGCCGTCGAGACCTCCGAAGAGTTCGGGCAGACGCTCGTGGGCTTCACCCGCGCGGCCGAGGACGGTGACGGACGGATGAACGTCTACACCCATCCCGAGCGGGTGGATCTGGCGGACGCGGAGGGCTGAGCGAGCGCCGCAGCGCATTGCCCGTGGGCGGTCGCGGATTGTGCAGTTCTGAGCCAGAACCGGAGTGCAATCGGCTCGGGATCGGCCGATCCGGTACGTTCCGCGCGGTGACTACGTCGCGTGCGCTGATTCTGGGAGGCGGTTGCGCGGTGCGGAGTGCGGAGTGCGGAGTGCGGAGTGCGGAGTGTGCTGCGGGCGGCCCCGGACGGTGCGCACATTCCCGGGCGGTGCGCACATCCCCGGGCGGTGCGCACGTCTCCGGACGGGCCGCCGACCGATCCTCCCCAGCGACGAGTTGTCCACAGGCAGCCCGGCCGGGGTACGGACTGCCCAGGGCGGATCTAGCGTTTGGAGAATGTCGAGCGACTTCACCAGGTACGCAGGGGCGCTGGATCATCGATCGGCGTGGCTGAGCCGCGGAGTGCACACCCGGGAACTCGCCTCGGACCTCTTCACCGCGGTGTTCCCCGGCTACCTGACCCTCACCAGCGCTCCCGCGTCGCTCAACGTCATGGCGTGGGTGCTGCAGAACAGGGTCCGCCCCGGCAGCGTCCTCAGCCATACGACCGCCGCACTGCTGTGGGGCATCCCGCTGCCTGCAGGGCTCGAGAGCGGCATCGGGCTCCTGCACCGCCCCGGCCTCTCGATGCGGAACGGGGTCGCGGTCCTCCCCTCGGTGCGACCCGGCAGTGTGCTGGGTGTCGACGCGGCGCTGCCTGTGCTGCACTGTCGAGTTCCGTCGGCCGGGAGCGGGCGGATCGGGCGGGGTGCCATCATGCATCGGACCCGACCCGGAGCCACTTCCCGGCTCGGCACGCTTGTGGTGTCATCACCGGCGGATACACTCCGCGAGCTCGCGACTCTGCTCCCGCGGTGGGACGTGGTCGCGGCGATCGAGTCGGTGATCGGGCCAGATGCCAAAATTCCCGGTGCGACGGTGGAGACCTTGGGGGCAGCTTTCGAGGCCGCTTCCGGCACGGCAGGCACGGCGCGTGCGCGCACGGCGCTCGGACTGGCACGCACGGGGGTGAAGTCGCCGGGCGAGTCGGTGATGAGGCTGGTCCTCGAGTCGGCGGGGTTCCCTGCTCCGGTCCCGAACCTCCCCGTGCGGGACCCGGTGACCGGGCAGGCGAGATACATCGACCTGGCCTGGGAATCGGTGGGAATCGGACTGGAGTACGACGGCGACGACCATCGGACGACGAAGGAGCAGTGGCGGGATGACGAGAACCGGCGGGATGAGCTCTCGGCCCTCGGCTGGACGCTCGCGCGGGCCAACGGCGACGACCTCTGGAATCCGGGTCGGATCCTGCGCCGCCTCCGTCGGAGCCTGGGGGAGCGGGGCCTGCCGGTGCCGAGCGAGGAGCGCATCGGCCGCACGCTGTCGACGCTCGCTGTGAAGCGACGTTCTTTGCGCATCGCACCGCGGCCAAGGTGAATCGCACCGCGGCCAAGGTGATCTGTGAGCGGCCTCGGGCCGCCTCGGGCACGACGATCGGTCGATTCTGAGCCAGTTCGGGGCTCGATCTGGCTCAGAATCGCCCGATCCCGGTGGGCGGTGGGTGGTGGGCGGTGGGTGCGGTGCGGGGTGCGGGGTGCGGATGTGGTGTGGTGCGGTGCGGTGCGGTGCGGGGCGCGGGTGCCGCGGCTGCGCCGGGTTCCGCGGCACCCTCAGCGCAGGGCCAGCAGATGGGCCGCGGTGATCTCGTCGACGACCAGGTCGGTCGCGACGCCGGCCCGCAGCGCCGCACGCAGGGGGAGCGCCTTGCGGGAGCCCGAGGCCATGAGCAGGCGGCGGGGGATCCGGGCGAGCTGATCAGGTGGCGTGCCGGAGCCGCGAGCGTTCATCGCGATGTCGCGGAAGCTGCCGTCGGCGCGTAGGAAGACCGTGCACACGTCCCCGACAGCCCCGTCGGCACGCAGGGAGTTCAGGTCGTCCGCGGTGAGGTAGTTATGGGTGTAGACGTGGCTGGGCACCTCGGCATCGAACGCCCCCACGCTGAACACGGCGACCGTCGCCTGCCGCTGCACGTCCAGGACTCTCTGCACGGAGCGCTCGTGCCACATCGCCTCGCGGGTCGCGGAGTAGTCGAAGAAGGCAGGCACCGGGAACTGATGCACGGTCGCATCCCAGCGGGTCGCCGCGCGAGCGAGCACGGTGGAGATGTAGGTCAGCCCCGAACCCTCGACATTGATCGCCCCGTTGAGCTGCACGATCTGCAGCCCCGGCACGGGTCTGGTCGGGACTTTGCCGAGCAGGGCTGCCATGGTGGTTCCCCAGGCGATCCCGAGGGTCGTGCCCGGCTCGAGCATCTCGTCGAGCAGGACCGCGCCGGTCTCGACGACCGTGTGCAGGCGCTCGCGCTCATCCTCGCCGGCCCCTATCGGCACCACGTGCGCTTGGATCCCGTACTGCCGGGAGATGCGCCGACCGAGCTCCTCGACCCGGTGCGCCTCCGGCGGCCGCAGCGAGATCTGCACCAGCCCGGCCTCCCGGGCATCGCGCAGCATCCGCGAGACCGTCGAGCGCGAGACGGACAGGGCGCTCGCGATGGCCTCCATGGTCTGGCCCTCGTCGTAGTACATCCGTGCAGCCGCGAAGGCGGTTTCCAAACGGTCATCGGCGGTCATCCTCCCAGTCTTGCACGTTCGTGCACCGGGCTTGCGTGATGATGCACGGAGGTTCCACGATAGGGGCGGGCGCCGCAGCCAACGGCGGTGCCCACTGCGGTGGTCCTGGCCCCAGAGGGTCAGCTGGCGCGGCGCAGACGTCACGGCAAAGGAGCATCCACGTGTCCGATCAGCATCGGTCTGAACTCACCCCCGGAAACCGGGCGGAACATCTCTCGAGCCTTCGCGCCGCGACCCCTCAGAACCCGCTGGACGTGCTCGTCATCGGCGGCGGGGTCAACGGCGCCGGTGCGGCCTTCGACGCCGCCACCCGCGGCCTCTCCGTAGGCCTGGTGGAGTCCCATGACTGGGCCAGCGGTACCTCCTCCCGCTCCTCCAAGCTCATGCACGGCGGCCTCCGCTACCTGCAGATGCTCGACTTCAAGCTGGTCGCCGAAGCGCTGCGCGAGCGGGACCTGCTGATCGAGCACACCGCACCCCACCTCGTGAAGCCGATCAAGTTCGTCTTCCCCTTCTTCAAGAAGGTCGTGGACCGCGCCTTCATCGGCTCCGGTGTGATGCTCTACGACGCGATGCAGTCCATCGGCCACAAGCGCGCCGTCCCCTTCCACCGCCATCTCCTGCACGACAAGATGCTCGAGGTCTTCCCGGGCCTGGACGGCGAGAAGGCCGTCGGCGCGCTGGAGTACTACGACGCGCAGATGGACGATGCCCGCTTCGTGATGATGCTGGTGCGCTCCGCCGCGCAGCATGACGCCGCGGTCGCGAACTACACCACCGTCGTGGACTACCTCCACGAGGGAACTCGCGTCATCGGCGCCCGGATGCGCGACGAGGAGACCGGTGAGGAGTTCGACGTCCACTCCCGCGAGACGATCCTCGCCGGCGGCGTCTGGACCCAGGAGCAGCAGGAGCTCGCCGGGGCCGATGCCGGCCTCGAGGTGCTCGCCTCCAAGGGGATCCACATCGTCGTGAGCCGCGACCGGATCTCCGCGGTGCCGGACACGGGCATCATCACCCAGACCGAGAAGTCGGTGCTGTTCATCATCCCGTGGGACGAGTACTGGGTCATCGGCACCACCGACACCCCCTGGACCCAGGACCCGCGTGATGTCGGCGCGACCAGCGACGACATCGAGTACGTGCTCGAGCACGCCAATGCCGTGCTGGCCGACGACCTCACCCGCGAGGACGTCATCGGGGTCTACTCCGGCCTGCGCCCCCTGCTGCAGCCGGTGAAGAAGAAGTCCGGCTCCGGCTCGACGAAGGTCTCCCGTGAACACACCGTGATGGAGGTCGAGCCGGGCCTGACCGCGATCGCCGGCGGCAAGTTCACCACCTACCGGGTGATGGCCGAGGACGTCGTCGACTTCGCGATCAAGGACTCCCAGCCGGGCCGCCCGAGCCTCACCCGCTCCGTGCCGGTGATCGGCGCGCAGGGCTACGCGACTCTCGTGCGCGACAAGCAGGAGATCGGCCGACGCCACGGCTTCGACGAGATCCGGGTAGACAGGCTGCTGTTCCGCTACGGCGCCCTGCTCACCGACCTCCTCGCCCTGATCGACGAGGACCCCTCGCTGGGCACGCCCCTCGAGCACGCTCCGCGCTACCTGCGGGCCGAGGCCCTCTACGCCGTGCGCGCCGAAGGGGCGCGCCACCTGGCGGACATCCTCCAGCGGCGCACCCGCCTGGACTACGAGACCCGCGACCGCGGCGTCGATGCGGCCGACGAGATCGCCGCACTCGTCGGCCCCGAGCTGGGCTGGGACGACGCCGCCCGCACTCGCGAGGTCGAGACCTACCGGACCTTCATCGCCGCCCGTCTGGACGGCGAACGCACCACCAGCGATGAGCAGGCAGCAGCCCGCCTCGCCGACGCCTCGGAGGTGCCGACCCGACGATGACCGAACCGGTGCCCGGAGACGAGATCCGGGCACTGTGGGGCGCGCACCGCGTGCGTCCCTGCAGAGCTCCCCGGAGTGCTGCGACCGGCTGATCCGGGCCTGGCCCGATCTGTCCCCGCTCTACGACGAGCGGAGGGTGATCTCCTCCGTCCACGTGCTGCGCCCTTGGCGCAGCCACGCTCCTGGGCAGGATCTCGATCAGCTGGAGCCCGATCCGCACCGTGGCGGATCGCTAAGGAGAACCACCCATGGAAACACTCGGAACAATCCTCCTGTCGGAGATCGCGGGCACCGCGATGCTGACGCTGCTGGGCGGTGGCGTCGTCGCCAACGCCATCCTCGGCAAGACCAAGGGCAACGGCGGCGGCTGGCTGATGATCAACTTCGGCTGGGGCCTCGCGGTCTTCGCCGGTGTCTGGGTCGCCTTCAAGACCGGTGCCCATCTGAACCCGGCCGTCACCATCGGCCTCGCCTCGAGCGGAGCTGCGGAGTACGCCCCGGGCATCCCGGTGACGTTCGGAAACACGCTCACCTACTTCGTCGCCGAGCTGATCGGTGCCTTCCTCGGCGCGATCCTGGCCTGGATGACCTACAAGAACCACTACGACCAGGAGACGGACGCCGGCACGATCCTCGGCACCTTCTCCACCGGCCCGGAGATCCGCTCCAAGGGCTGGAACGTGGTCACGGAGATCATCGCGACCTTCGTGCTGGTGTTCGTGATCATCATGTTCGGCAACACGCCGCACGATCTCGGCCCCCTCGCGGTCGCCCTGCTGGTCCTCGCGATCGGCGCCTCCCTCGGCGGGCCGACGGGCTACGCCATCAACCCCGCCCGAGACCTCGGGCCGCGCCTGGCGCACGCGATCCTGCCGATCAAGCACAAGGGCGGCTCGGACTGGGGATACTCGTGGGTGCCGATCGTCGGCCCCATGATCGGTGGTGTCCTCGCGGGCGTCGCCTCGATCCTCTACTTCTGACCTGCACTTCTGATCGGACCATCTGATCGGACCATCTGATCGAACCAGCGGCCCCGCGATCCGCGGGCGGCTGCGACTTCACGACACTCATCCACGACGAAGGAGTTCCGATGAACGACGAGACCATGTACATCATGTCGATCGACCAGGGCACCACCTCGACCCGCGCGATCATCTTCGACCACGCCGGCCAGGTTGTCTCGAGCGGCCAGCAGGAGCACGAGCAGATCTTCCCGAAGTCCGGGTGGGTCGAGCATGACCCCAAGGAGATCTGGCAGAACACCCGCACGGTGGTCGGCAAGGCGCTCGTCGGCGCCGACATCAACCGCCACCAGCTCGCGGCCGTCGGCATCACCAACCAGCGCGAGACCGCGGTGGTGTGGGACAAGAGCACCGGTGAGCCGGTCTACAACGCGATCGTCTGGCAGGACACCCGCACCCAGAAGATCTGCGACGCGCTCGCAGGCGACGAGGGTGCCGACAAGTACAAGGAGCGGGTGGGCCTGCCGCTGGCGACCTACTTCTCCGGCCCCAAGGTGAAGTGGATCCTCGACAACGTCGACGGCGCCCGCGAGAAGGCGGAGGCCGGTGACCTGCTGTTCGGCAACACCGACTCCTGGCTGCTGTGGAACCTCACCGGCGGCACCAATGGCGGCGTGCACGTCACCGACGTCACCAACGCCTCGCGCACGATGCTCATGAACATCGACACCCTCGACTGGAACGAGGACATCGCCAAGGACATGGGCATCCCGCTGTCGATGCTCCCGGAGATCCGCTCCTCCTCCGAGGTGTACGGCAAGGGCCGCAAGAACGACCTGCTCATCGACACCCCGATCGCCGGCATCCTCGGCGATCAGCAGGCCGCGACCTTCGGCCAGGCCTGCTTCGAGGTGGGCATGGCCAAGAACACCTACGGCACCGGCAACTTCATGCTGATCAACACCGGCGAGGACCTGGTGCGCTCCGAGAACGGGCTGCTCACCACCGTCGCCTACAAGATCGGTGACAACAAGCCGATCTACGCCCTCGAGGGCTCGATCGCGGTCACCGGCTCGCTCGTGCAGTGGGTGCGCGACAACCTGGGCCTGATCAAGGACGCCCCCGAGATCGAGGACCTCGCCAAGAAGGTCGACGACAACGGCGGCCTGTTCATCGTCCCGGCCTTCTCGGGACTGTTCGCCCCGCACTGGCGCTCCGACGCCCGCGGCGCGATGGTCGGCATGACCCGCTTCCACAACAAGCACCACATCGCCCGGGCCACTCTGGAGGCCACGGCCTTCCAGTCCCGTGAGGTGCTGGATGCGATGATGGCCGACGCCGAGAGCGAGGGCGTCGAGCTCTCCGAGCTCAAGGTCGACGGCGGCATGGTCATGAACGAGACCCTCATGCAGTTCCAGGCCGACATCCTCGGCGTGCCCGTGGTGCGTCCGAAGGTCATCGAGACCACGGCGCTCGGTGCCGCCTACGCGGCCGGCATCGCGGTGGGCTTCTGGGACGGCGAGCAGGACGTCATCGACAACTGGGCCGAGGACAAGCGCTGGGAGCCCGCGATGGACGACGAGACCCGCGACCGCTACATGCGTCTGTGGAAAAAGGCCGTCGAGCGCACCCTGGACTGGGTCGACGACGACACCGAGGCTCTGTACAGCTGATCGACGAACTGCTAGCGCGGAGCGGTCGGTGAGGAACGAGCCGGCGGCGAAGCGCTCGCGGGAGGAGAGCAGCGAGTCGGACCGAGATTGATCGACGAACTGCTAGCGCGGAGCGGTCGGTGAGGAACGAGCCGGCGGCGCAGCGCTCGCGGGAGGAGAGCAGCGAGTCGGACCGAGATTGATCGACGAACTGCGAGTGATGTGCGCGTGAGAGCCGGAGGTGGTGCTCACGCGCACATCGCTGTGTGGCAAGCGGGCAGCTCGGGCGCCGAGATGAGGCGCTGAGGATCGCGAGGGATGTCACCGTCCGGGCACAAGATCGCCCGGGGCGGTGTGATCGTGGACGCCTGGGCGTAAGGTCGATGCCACCCTGGTCCCCGGCCGCCTTCGGGCGGCCCGTCGGTGACCATCTCGGCCGCCGTCGTCCGACCAGGGCTGTCGCGTGTCCGTTCCGCGGGGTCCTCTTTCGAGATCCGGCGTCACCCGCGCGATGCCGTGGCTACATCCCTTCGAACCCAGCTCCCGTTTCCCCACCCCTTCGACCCCACCTCCCTCTTTCCCCGCTTCCCCACCCCTGAGATCGGAGTCCTCCCATGGATCTCGCCTTCAAGATCATCGCTCTGACGGTGTATTTCGCCGCCATGATCGGCATCGGCCTGTACGCCTTCAAGAAGACCTCGGACGGCGAGGACTACATGCTCGGCGGGCGGCAGCTGCACCCGTTCACCGCTGCGCTCTCCGCCGGCGCCTCCGATATGTCCGGCTGGCTGCTGATGGGCCTGCCCGGCGCTCTGTACATGAACGGTCTGGTCGAGGCGTGGATGGCTATCGGACTCACGGTTGGTGCCGGCCTGAACTGGTACTTCGTCGCGCCACGGCTGCGCCAGTACACGCAGATCGCCGGCAACGCGATCACCGTGCCGAGCTTCTTCGGCAATCGCCTGCATGACCGCACGAACATCCTGCGCGTCGCCGCCGGCGTGATCATCCTGCTGTTCTTCACCTTCTACGTCTCCTCCGGCATGGTCGCCGGCGGCGTGTTCTTCGAGTCGACCTTCGGCGGCTCCTACCTCATGGGCATGCTCCTGGTCGCGGGCGTCACCATCCTGTACACCCTGTTCGGCGGGTTCCTCGGCGCCAGCTACACCGACGTGGTCCAGGGCATCATCATGATGATCTCCCTGATCGCAGTCCCCATCACCGCGATGATCGTCGTCGGCGGACCGGTGGCGATGTTCGAGTCCGTGCGCGAGGTCAACGCCACCTTCGGCTCCCTGACCGCCGGCGGCACCGCCATCGGCATCATCTCGTCGGCAGCCTGGGGGCTGGGCTACTTCGGCCAGCCGCATATCATCGTCCGCTTCATGGCGCTGCGCTCCTCGCGCGATGCCAAGTACGGCCTCGTCGTCGGCATGAGCTGGATGATCATCTGCGTGGTCGGCGCCGTGTTCACCGCGCTCGCGGGCCTGGCTTACTTCCAGCAGAACGCCGATGCGGTCCTCACCGACTCCAAGAACGGCGAGTCGGTGTTCCTGGACCTCTCGCAGCTCCTGTTCCACCCGCTGATCGCCGGCTTCCTGCTGGCCGCAGTGCTGGCCGCGATCATGTCCACCATCTCCTCGCAGCTGATCGTCTCCAGCTCCGCGCTGATCGAGGACCTCATGGGCGGGGTCGGCATCAAGCTCAGCGCCAAGGGCGCCCTGTGGGGCGGCCGCATCGGCGTGCTCGCCGTGTCGGTGATCGCGCTGATCCTGGCGATGAACCCGGACAGCTCGGTGCTGGGCCTGGTCGGCTTCGCCTGGGCCGGCTTCGGCGCCGCTTTCGGACCGATCGTGCTGCTGTCGTTGTTCTGGCGCCGGCTCACCATGGCCGGGGCTGCCGTCGGCATGGTCGCCGGTGCCGCAGTCGTCTTCATCTGGGGCCAGTTCACCCCGGACGTCGCCTGGGGCCTGTTCGGCGATCAGCACCTCTACGAGATCGTGCCAGGCTTCCTGGTCTGCCTCGTGCTCGCCATCGTGGTCAGCCTGATCACCCCGCAGCCGCCCGCGAAGGCGATGGAGGAGTTCGACGACATGCTCGAGTCTCTCGCCTCGGGCGAGGCCCGCGATCGCAACGCGGAGGCAGCGGCCTCCGGCAACTGAGCCTTCCCGGCGAGCAGCACGCCGGCCCACCGGCCCACTGGGCCGCGCGGGCGTGCTGACCCGCTGCATCGGGCGATTCCGAGCCAGAATTACGGTAGATCTGGCTCGGAATCGCCCGATTCCATGTGTCTGGGGTGCTCGCGCGGCCGGGTCAGCCGCCGAAGAGCAGCTCCGACTCCGGTCCGCTCACCCCGGGCCGCACCGCGAACAGCGAACCGGCCGCCGGGTCTTCCCCGTCGGGCAGGTTCTCGCGGCTGGTGGTGATGAACAGGGTCGAGCGGTCTGCGCCGCCGAAGGTGCAGGCGGTGACCTGGCGCGCATCCACTGAGATCTTCTCGGCCACCGCGCCGCGCTCGTCGAGCCCGAGCACCTGGTGACCTGCATGCATCGCCACCCAGACCCGACCCTCGGCGTCGAGGCAGAGCCCGTCGGGATGGCCATCCTCGCCGCTCAGATCGGCGAAGGGCCGCCGCTCCACGAGTCCGTCCGCGTCGGACCAGTCGAAGATGTCCACCCGGCCGGTCGGGGTGTCGACGTAGTAGGCGCGCGTGCCGTCGGCCGAGAAGGCGAGGCCGTTGGAGATCGTCAGGTCACCGAACTCGCGAGTGGTGGTGCCGTCCGGCCGCAGTCGCCACATCGACGCCGCACCCTGGGGCGCGCCGTACCCCATCGTCCCGCACAGGAACGAGCCGTCCGGGGCGATGGCCCCCTCGTTCATCCGCACCGGCTCGTCCCACAGCTGCGGCAACGGCTCGATCGTGCCGTCGGCATCCTCGAGCCCGAAGCCCTTCTCGAGCGCGAGCACGGCACCGCCGCTCGAGGCCGGACGCACGCAGGCGACCACCGGGCTCGGGGCCGGGAAGCGCGTCACCGCGCCGCCGGGACCATCCTCCAGCAGGGGCGCGCCAGCGGTGCGGACCGCGCCGTCCGAGCCCAGGTGCATGATGTCCCCGGCGAGCATGTCCACCCAGCGCAGGCCGCCCCAGGTGTCGGACCAGTATGGCCCCTCGGCGTGGTGGCAGATCGAATCGGTGATGCGTTCGGCGTGCATGGGAGCCTCCGGTTCCGCGCGGTGATGCAGAGCGCCGACGAGCGCCTCGTCGGTCCGGCCCACCGTACGCGGGGATCACCGCGCAGGGCATCGGTGCTCACAGAGTTCCGCCCGTGGCGGCGGACCCATACAAAGCGGACCCATCCAAATGCGCCCGGGCGCTCCCCGTCATGTTCATAATGGGGTCCACCACCGGCACCGAGGCCGGTGGGCGGTATCCTCCCTGACCGAATGAGCTCCTCATGACCGATTCCCTGAATCGGGTCCCGGGCACAGACGCCACGCAGACCCTGGTTCCGGAGGCCCCCGGCCACCCCCAGACAGCGACGGATCGGCCCCCACGGCGACGCCGCCGGGTGAGCCGTCGAGCCCGGCGCGATGCCCTCGTGTTCCTCGCCTTCGCCGCGCCGAACCTGGTGCTGATCGCGATGTTCACCTACCGTCCCCTGATCCTGAACATCCAGTACTCGATGCTGGACTGGACGCTGGGCTCGCGCTCGGCGACGTTCATCGGGCTGGGCAACTACGTCGAGTTCTTCACCTCTGAGGAGGGCTTGACGAGCCTGCGGATCACCGCGATCTTCACGCTGGTCACCGTCGGCGGGGCGATGGTGCTGGGGCTGCTGATCGCCCTCGCGCTGAACATCAACATCCCCGGCCGCACCCTCGCCCGGTCGGCGGTATTCGCCCCCTACGTGCTCTCGGGCGTCGGCGTCGGCCTGGTGTGGCTGTTCATCTTCGACCCGAACTTCGGGGTGCTGGGATGGATTCTGCGGCAGCTGGGCCTGGGCAGCCCGCAATGGTTCCTGGATCCGAACATGTCGCTGGTCATGGTGATGATCGTCTACGTATGGAAGAACCTGGGCTACTGCGCGATCGTCTATCTCGGCGGGCTGCAGTCACTGCCGCAGGACGTCATGCACGCCGCCCAGCTCGACGGAGCGAGCGCGGTGCGCCGCTTCTTCAGCATCTCGATCCCACTGCTGTCACCCACCACGTTCTTCCTGCTCATCACCACCACCCTGAACAGCCTGCAGGCCTTCGACCTGCTGCGGATCATGACGCCCACCGGGCGCGGCACCAACACGATGATCTTCGAGTCCTACCTGCAGGCCTTCGGCGGCTACTCCCGAGCCGGCTATTCCGCCACGATCTCGGTGCTCCTGTTCGTCATCCTGATCGTGATGACCGTCGCCCAGATCATGTTCGTCGAGCGGAAGGTGCACTACGCATGAGCACTCCCACCCTTCCCCGCCCCGACGGCGAGACCACGGACCGGCCCACGCCGACGCCGCGGAAGAACGGCCCCTTCACCCGGGCCAACCTGGTCTCCACCATCACCGGCGGGTACCTGCCGCTGATCCTGGCGACCCTGGTGATGGTGCTGCCGCTGCTGTGGATGATGATCAGCTCCCTCAAGGCGCCGCACGAGATCCTCTCCACCGATCTGGTGGTGCTGCCCGAGAGCCCCTCGCTCGCGAACTACGAGGCCGCCTGGAACTCGGTGCCGATCCCGCGCTTCTTCCTCAATTCGGTCATCGTCACCACGATCGGCTCGAGCATCAAGGTGCTGCTGGCGATCCTCACCGCCTACGCGCTGGTCTTCGTGCGCTTCCCCTTCAAGCGCGTCATCTTCGTGCTGATCCTGGTCGCGCTGATGGTCCCGCCGCAGGTCTCGATCCTGCCCAACTACGTGCTGATCGCCGGTCTCGGAGGGGTGAACACCTACTGGGGGATCATCCTGCCGGGCCTGGGCACCGCCTTCGGAACGTTCCTGCTGCGGCAGTACTTCCTCACCATCCCGCCGACGATGATCGAAGCCGCCGAGATCGATGGTGCCGGGCATCTGCGCACCCTGTGGTCCGTGGTGGTGCCGATCTCGGTGCCGACGGTGGCCACGGTCGCCCTGGTCACCATCGTCACCGAATGGAACGACTACATCTGGCCCCTGATCATCACCTCGGAGGCCAGTCGGATGACCCTGCCCGTGGGGCTCACCGCCCTGCAGAACTCCGAGGGCAACACCGGCTCCGGCTGGGGCATCCTCATGGCCGGCACGGTCCTGGTGATCGCCCCGGTCCTGATCGTCTTCGCGATGCTGCAACGGCACATCGTCTCCGGCCTCACCCAAGGCAGCGTGACCGGCTGACGCGCCCGCGTCCGTCCACCACCCCTGAAAGGACCCTTTCCCATGACCAGTTCACTGCACCTTCCCCGCGGGTTCAGCCGACGCTCCCTGCTCGGCCTCGGTGTCGCCGGTGCCGGCGCACTGGGCCTCGCCGCCTGCGGCGGCGGCCCTGAGGTCGGCGGCGAGGGCACCGGCGCCGGCGGCGGAGAGGAGCTCGACCTCGACTTCTCCGGTGTCGAGCCGGCCAAGAAGATCGACTTCTGGACCAACCACCCCGGCGGCTCCCAGGAGGTCGAGGCGCAGCTGATCGCCGCCTTCACCGAGGAGACCGGCATCGAGGTCAACCACGTCACGGCTGGCTCGAACTATGAGGAGATCGCCCAGCGCTTCCAGACCGCGCAGGCCGCGAACACGGGGCTCCCCGCCGTGGTGGTGCTCTCGGACGTGTGGTGGTTCCGGTACTTCCTCAACGGTAACGTCATCCCGATCGACACCCTCGTCGAGCAGCTCGAGATCGACCTGTCCGACTACCGGGACTCGCTGATCCAGGACTACCAGTACGACGACCAGCAGTGGGCACTGCCCTACGGCCGCTCCACGCCGCTGTTCTACTACAACAAGGACCACTTCGCCGCCGCGGGACTGCCCGACCGCGCCCCGGAGACCTGGACCGAGTTCGAGGAGTGGGCACCGAAGCTCACCGAGGCCGAGACCGCCTATATGTACCCCGACCTCGCCGGATACGCGGGCTGGACCCTGCAGAACGTGCTGTGGGGCCAGGGCGCCGCATGGTCCGACGAGTGGACGATCACCTGCGCCGAGCCCGCTGCCGTCGAGGCCCTGCAATGGGTCCAGGACTCGGTGTTCTCCAAGGGCTGGGCCCAGGTCGCCTCGAGCGACTCGGCCGACACCTTCGCCGCCGGAGTGTGCTCCACGACCATCGCCTCCACCGGCTCCCTGGTGGGCGTGCTCGAGTCCGCGACCTTCGACGTCGGGGTGGGCTTCCTCCCCGGCGGCTCGGTGGACGGGCCGGTCTGCCCCACCGGCGGCGCAGGGCTCGGGATCCCCTCCGCGGTCACCAAGGAGGAGCAGCTCGCCGGTGCCATGCTGATGGAGTTCATGGGCCGCCCGGAGAGCACCGTCGCGTTCTCCGCCGCCACCGGCTATATGCCGATCCGCAAGAGTGCGGACCTCACCGAGCTCACCGCCGAGACCCCGGAGATCCAGCTCGCGGTCGACCAGCTGGACGTCACCAAGCCCCAGGACTTCGCCCGCGTCTTCCTGCCCGGCGCGGACCAGGAGATGGCCGAGGCGATCGCCTCCATCGCCACCACCGAGGGTGATGTCCAGGCGGCGATGGACGGACTCAAGGAGACCCTCGAGGGGATCTACACCAAGGAGATCCAGCCCAAGCTCGAGGGCTGAGCGGGGGGGCAGTGCGGCGGGGCGGGTGCCATGATCACGGCGCCCGCCCCGACCTTCACCCCTGCTGCATCCGCGCCAGGGCGTGGGTGATGTCCCTGGTGGCCGGGTAGAGCTCACGGTAGAGGCGGTACAGCTCGTCGTACCGGGCGCGGTGCGCCGGATCCGGCGCCAGCTGATGGTCGGCGCGGTTCCAGGTGCTGGTGTCCGCGCCGTGGGCGAGGCGGGCGGCCAGCATCGCGCCGCCGTAGGACGCGCCGACTGTGCTGCGGGGGATCTGCTGGGTCAGCCCCGTGACGTCGGAGACGATCTGCGGCCATAGGTCGTGCTGGGTGCCGCCGCCCACCGCCATCACCCGGCGCGGGGTCAGGCCCGCCGCCTCGAGCGTCTCAAGATGATGGCGGACCCCATAGGCCACCGCCTCCAGCGTCGCGCGGTACAGGTCGCCGCGGGTGTGGGAGAGGGTCAGGCCAGCGATCACTCCGCGCGCGTCGGGATCGGCGATGGGGGAGCGCTCGCCGGCGAAGTACGGCAGCATCACCAGGCCTCCGGCGCCCGGGCCGCTGCGCTCGGCCTCCGCGAGGAGCCCCGGGAAGTCGGATCCGCCGGTGAGGTCCCGCAGCCAGCCGGTGATGGCCCCGGAGGCGGCCATGCCGCCGGCCAGGCTCGAAGACCCGGGAGTGACCCCCGGGGTGGACCAGAGCGTGCGGCTGGCCAACGGCTCGGGGGTGGTGGCCAGCACGAGCGTGGTGGTTCCGTACATCAGCATCAGGTCGCCGGGTTCGGTGGCGCCGACGCTCACGGCCTCCGCCCAGGCATCGATCGTCCCGCTGAGCACCGGGATCCCTGCCGGCAGACCGGGCACCTGTGCGGCGACCTGCGGATCCAGGGTGCCGGCGGCCTCGCCCGCCCAGCGCAGCTGCGGGAGCTCGATGCCGGGGGCGACGTGCTGGGACCAGTCGATCTCGGAGCTGCCGTGCCCGGACTCGGAGGAGTGCCATTCCTGCTGGCGCAGGCAGTACAGCGGCGCTGTCTGGCTCGCGCTGACATGGTCCATCACGTACTGCCCGGTCAGCCGGAAGGCGAGATATGACGCCGGCATGAACAGGCGTCGGGCGCGGGCGTAGAGCTCGGGCTCGTGCTCGGCGACCCAGGCGATCTTCGGTCCGGCGGACTGTGCGGACAGGACCACGCCGCAGTGGGCGACGATCTCCTCCTGGCCGAGCACGTGGGTGAGCTCCCTGATCTGCTGCTCGGCCCGAGTGTCGACGCCGTAGAGGATCGCCGGCCGCACCGGGATTCCCTGCTCATCGGTGAGCACCACGCAGGGCCCCATCCCTGAGAGCCCGATCGCGGACACCGTGAGCTTCGCGGCCCGGGCGGCGGCGGTGAGCTCCCCGGCGATCGAGACGAACTCGTCCCACCAGGTCTCCGCGTCCATCTCCACCTGGCCGGCGGCGGGACGGCGTACCTCGTGCTCGCGCACCTCGGTGCGCAGGATGGTCCCGTCGAGAGCGACCAGCACCCCCTTGGTGCTCGAGGTGCCGACATCGATCCCGAGCACTGCGCTCGCGTGGCTGCCAGCCGCGACGGCTGCCTCCCCGGCACCGGATTCAGCCTCGGCGGTGGCTGCTTCCCCAGCAACGGCTGCCGCGCCATCATCCGCAGCAGCTCCTGCATCAGCAGCCATCCGTCGTCTCGCTTCCCGCCCGGAACGTAGTCCGGCCCGCATTCTGTCGTCGGCCGCGGCGTTGCTCGCCCTGCGCACTATCCTGCCATCGACAGCTCCCCTCGCTGGGAGGGCTCCGAGCACGCCCTTCCCGCTTGCGCTCCCGACAAATGTGCGGAACTATTGTTCCCACGTGGCGATGACGGCACTGCACTGTCGACCCCTCGCGGTCGCAGACCCGCACCCTCTGTCACGCCCGAGCCATGGCGCATGGCTCGGCCTCATGGGACAGGAGTGAGTCATGCTCGAGACGTCGATGGACATGCATCTGCTGCATCGCGCCGCCACTGCGTACTACCTCGACGGCCAGCGGCAGGAAGAGGTCGCTCGGCGGGTCGGGGTCTCCCGCCCGTCGGTCAGCAAGCTGCTCGCCGAGGCGCGCCGGATCGGCATGGTGCGATTCGACGTGCTGGACGTGCCCACCGTCGACCTCGCTGAGCTCGCGGAGCGACTGCGGGAGCTGCTGGGCATCGACACCGTCCGGATCGCCCCGGGGGATCAGGTCCAGCGCGAGTTCCGCGGCATCGGCGATCTGCTGGCGGAGGAGCTGCGCAACCTCGAGATCCAGCAGGGAGAGGTCGTGCTGCTCTCCTCGGGGAAGATGATCCATGCCGTCTCCGGCATGGGCGGGATGCCTCGGCTGGAAGGGGCTCGCATCGTGCCCACCGTCGGCGGTCAGCAGGAGCCGGATCCCTCCTTCCAGACCAACGAGACCGTCCGTCGCTTCGCCGACCGCACCAGGGCGGAGCCCCGCTTCATCTTCGCTCCCGCGCTGACCAGCCCCACCCTCTGGGCATCGCTGCAGGAGGATCCTGGATTCCGCTCGGTGGTGGACCTCTGGGATGGAGCCCGCGCCGCCGTGGTCGGCATCGGCGCCCCCTATGACGGCCGCGCCAGCCTCACCTCCGTCGTCCCCCGCCACGAGCCCGCGCTTGAGCAGGCGGCCGGCGACGTCTGCCTCCACTTCTTCGATGAGGACGGTGCCACTCTCACCTTCCCCGGCGCCGAGTTCCTGGTCCGGCTCCCGCTCGAGACGCTCCGCGCGATCCCCACCACGATCGCGCTCGCCGCCGGGCGGGAGAAGGCGCCGTCCATCCGTGCGGGGGCGAAGACGGGGATGTTCACTGCGCTGATCACCGATGTGCCGACGGCCGAGGCCGTGCTCGCGGAGGCCGGGGTCGATCTGCGCGACTGAGCGCCAGGTTGAGCGCCAGGCTGGGCGGTCGGGCGGTCGGGCGGTCGGGCGGTCGCGCGGCTGCGCGCCAGGCCGTGCGGCTGGGTGTCGGGCCGCGCGGACCTCGCGAGACCCAGGACTTCTGGACGTCGAGCGCCGCTCCGTCCACCTGCTGGAACCGGATGAGACGCGCTTCACGCACCCCCGGGCATATAGCCGCTGGCCTGCGGTGATGGAGAGATCGAACGCTCGAAACCATCACGCGCCACGGTGTGGAACATTTGTTCTTGACGAATGTTCCACGGGTGCTTAGGGTGGGATGCGGACGGGCGCCCCGTGGTGGCATCGAAGACGCACCCTCGGCCCCGAGGCTGGCCTCGCGCCGGCCCGCTCAGCCGGGGCCGCCCCGGAACGTATCGAAGGAGATGTGCCGAGATGACCGAGATCCCGAAGACCATGCAGGCTGTCGTCATGCATGCGCCCGAGGACTACCGCCTCGAAGAACGAGCCGTGCCCGCCCCCGCTGCCGATGAGCTGCTGATCCGGGTCGAGGCCGTCGGCGTCTGCGCGAGCGACCTCAAGGCCTACGCCGGAGCCGCCAAGTTCTGGGGCGACGAGAACCGCGAGCGCTGGGTCCAGCCCGGCATCATCCCCGGCCACGAGATCACCGGCGAGATCGTCTCCGGCTCCGAGGAGGCGCTGGCCAAGCACGGCGCAGCCCTCGGTGACCGCATCGTCGTCGAGCAGATCGTCCCCTGCGGCGAATGCATGTACTGCCAGCGCGGCTGGTACTGGATGTGCGACCCGCACGACATGTTCGGCTTCAAGAGCTTCAACGGCGGCATGGCCGAGTTCATGATCGTGCCCCCGCTGGCCCGCGTCCACACGATCTCCAAGGAGATCGCCCCGCAGCATGCCGCCTATGCCGAGCCGCTGTCCTGCTCGATGCACGCCGTCGAGCGCGCCGACCTGCAGTTCGACGACGTCGTGGTCATCGCCGGCGCCGGCCCGATCGGCCTCGGCGCGATCATCGGCGCCTCCCACAAGAACCCCAAGCTCGTCATCGCCCTGGACTTCGACGATGCCAAGCTCGAGCTCGCCAAGAAGTGCGGTGCGGACCTCACCCTGAACCCCGCGAAGGTGGACCTGGACGCCGAGATCCGCGCCCTCACCGGCGGCTACGGCGCTGACGTCTACATCGAGTGCACCGGCCACCCCAGCGCTGTCCCGCAGGGCCTGAACCTGCTGCGCAAGCTCGGAACCTTCGTCGAGTACTCCGTGTTCAAGGAGAACGTGTCGGTGGACTGGTCGATCATCTCCGACGACAAGGAGCTCGACGTGCGCGGCGCGCACCTGGGCCCCCACACCTGGCCCGCCGCCATCAAGATCATCGAGAAGGGCGACCTCCCGCTCGACGAGATCTGCACCCACCAGTTCGCGCTCGCGGACTTCCAGCAGGCTCTCGACTCGGTCGCCGACTCCGCCGGCGCCTCCGTGAAGGTCTCGATCCTCCCCGGCCTCTGATCCCTCCCGAGAGATTCGCTTCTCTCCCGCGAGATCGATCGCCGCACGATCGCCACCCCGAGATCGCGTCCCACCTGACGGCTGTCGCGCCCCGCGTCGCCGGCCGTCAGGTGCCGCCCTCCCTTCAGCACACAGGAGTGCCCGCATGAGTTCCGCATCCCCCTCGACGGCCGTCAGCACGGCCGCCCCCACCGTCGGCGGCGCCCAGGAGACCTTCCTGGACCGCCTCGGCATCCCGCACGTCCTGCGCTGGGGCTTCCTCGGCGTGCTCGTCTTCATGACCGGCAACGGCGTGGAGACCAATTTCGTCTCCCCGCACATGGCCAACGTGTTCGGCGGCGGTGACGACATGATCAACCTCGCCGCCACGGTCATCACGTTCTACGCCCTGGCCACCCTGATCGGCTCGTACCTCGCCGGCGCCCTCTCGGACCTCTGGGGCCCGCGCAAGGTGATGCTGCTGGGCGTCATCGTGTGGGTCGTGTTCCAGGCAGCCTTCGTCGGCGCCCTCTCGACCGAGTCCGTGCCGCTGATCTTCCTGACCTACATGGTCCGCGGCTTCGGCTTCCCGCTGTTCGCCTTCGCCTTCCTGGTGTGGGTCAACGCGGTCTCCCCGAAGGAGCGCGCCGGCGCCGCCGTCGGCTGGTTCTACGTGATGTTCACCGGCGGCATGCCCACCATCGGCTCCTTGGTCGCGATCGGCATGATCCCCGCCTTCGGCGGCGGGCTGCTCGGTGAGCGCTGGGCCATGGTCGCCTCGACCGCGATCGTGATCGCCGGCTTCCTGATCGCCTACTTCGGAGTGCGCGAGGAGCACGGCGACCGCCGCCTCGCCCCCGCCGGAGAGAGCAGCCGCCAGGTGATCCTCTCGGGCGTGGTGCTCTCGCTGAAGAACAAGCGCGTGATGATGGGCTTCCTGACCCGCCTGATCAACACCGCCCCGCAGTTCGGCATGTTCATCATCCTTCCCACCGTGATCGCCGAGACCCTCGGCTGGGGCCAGTCCCGCTGGCTGCTGATGACCTCGATCGTCTTCGCCGGCAACATCCTGTTCAATGCGTTCTTCGGCGCTCTCGGCGACAAGATCGGCTGGACCACCACGGTGCGCTGGTTCGGCATCGTCGGCTCCGCGATCGGCCTGCTGCTGTGGTGGTACGTGCCGCACTGGGTCCCGGCCGGCTCCGACTGGGGCTTCGTGGTCTCCGTCCTCGCAGGCACCGTCTTCGGTATCCTGCTGGCAGGCTTCGTGCCGCTCGGCGCGATCATGCCCGCACTGGCCCCGGACCATAAGGGTGCCGCGATGGCGATGTACACCACCGCTGCCGGTGGTGCGACCTTCCTCGGCTCCGCAGTGGTCGCCGTGGTACGGCCCTGGGGCGGGAATGTCGGCGTGGTCTGGGCCTTCATCGCCCTCTACGCCCTCGCGTTCCTCATGACCTTCGCGCTGAAGGTCGATCAGCCCCGCGTCGGCAAGCAGGACATCGCCGCCGCCGAGGCCTGAGCAGCAGCACCCGGGGGCTGGCCATCACGTCGGCCCCCGGGTGCTGGTTCCCCGTCTACTCACCGCACCTTTCCCTCGAAGGAGTCCGACATGGCACAGAGCATCTCCCCCCTCTTCGACCTCACCGGCCGCACCGCACTGGTCACCGGCGGCGCCAAGGGCCTCGGCCTGGCGATGGCCCGCGCACTGGCCGAGCACGGCGCGCCCATCGTGCTCGCCGACATCGACGACGAGAACGGTCAGCAGGCCGCGCAGCAGCTCGCCGCCGACACCGGTGTACGCACTGCCTACCGCCACCTCGACGTCACCGACCAGGAGATGGTCGAGCAGGTCGTGGCAGAGGTCGATGAGGAGTTCGGTGGGATCGAGATCCTGCTGAACAATGCTGGCCGCACCATCCACCACCCGCTCGAGGACGGCGACGCCGAGAAGTGGCGCGCCGTGATGAGCCTGAACCTCGACGGCGTCTACCACGTGCTCTCCGCCGTGGGCCGCCGCATGCTCGAGCGCGGCCGCGGCAGCATCATCAACACCGGCTCCATGAGCGGCATCATCGCCAACATCCCCCAGACCCAGGCCTCCTACAACGCCTCCAAGGCCGCCGTCCACAACCTCACCCGCAGCGCAGCGCTCGAGTGGGCCGGCCGCGGCGTGCGTGTGAACGCCATCGCCCCGGGCTACATGCGCACCGAGCTGACTCGCGGCTTCTATGAAGAGGGCGGCGCCCAGATCGACCAGTGGAACCTGATGACCCCGATGGGCCGTCCGGGAGAGCCCGAGGAGCTCGCCGGCGCCGCGGTCTACCTCGCCGCCGACGCCAGCAGCTTCGTCACCGGCTCGATACTGTCGATCGACGGCGGCTACACCGCGGCCTGACCCGTCCATCGAAGGCGGCGGTTCCGCCGCCTGACCCGTCCCGCATTCGTCGGGCCGCTGCGCCGAGACCACGGTGCAGCGGCCGACGGGTGCACCACCCGGCCCGTCGGCCGCACTGCCCGCTGTTGCCCCGCCAGAGAAGAGAACGCCGTGACCTACCTGTTCGACGATCCCAAGACCTTCCCCGCCGACGCCGTGGAAGGCCTGGTGGCGGCCCACCCCGAGGAGCTGCTGCGGGTGCACGGCGGAGTGGTGCGCAAGCAGGCCACCCCCGCCGGACAGCCGGCCCTGGTGGTCGGTGGCGGCTCCGGCCACTACCCGGCCTTCGCCGGCTGGGTGGGTCCCGGCTTCGCCCACGGCGCACCCTGCGGGAACATCTTCTCCTCGCCGTCCTCCGATCAGGTCTACTCGGTGGCCAAGAATGCCGAGAACGGCGGCGGCGTGATCCTCGGCTTCGGCCACTACGCCGGCGACGTGCTCCACTTCGGGGTCGCCGCCGAGAAGCTCCGCGCCGAGGGCATCGACGTGCGCATCATCGCGGTCAGCGACGACGTGGCCTCGGGTCAGAAGGGCAACCATCGCGACCGCCGCGGCATCGCCGGTGACCTGCCCGTGTTCAAGATCGCCGGCGCCGCGATCCAGGCCGGCGCCGACCTCGCCGACGCCGAGCGCCTGGCCTGGAAGGCGAACGACGCCACCCGCACGCTCGGAGTCGCCTTCGACGGCTGCACCCTGCCCGGCGCCGAGGATGCCCTGTTCCACGTCCCCGAGGGGAAGATGGCGATCGGCCTGGGCATCCACGGTGAGCCCGGCATCGACGAGCAGCCGCTGCCCTCGGCCAAGGAGCTCGCGAAGATCCTGGTCGACGGTGTGCTCGCCGAGACCCCCGAGCTCGCCTCCGACCGGGTCGCAGTGGTCCTCAACGGCCTCGGCACCGTGAAGTACGAGGAGATGTTCGTGGTGTGGAAGCACGCCTCGCAGCTGCTCACCGAGGCAGGCCTGACGATCGTGCGCCCCGAGGTCGGCGAGCACGTGACCAGCCTCGACATGGCCGGGCTGTCGCTCACCGTGGTGCGCCTGGACGAGGAGCTCGAGCAGCTCTGGCTGGCGCCCGTCGAGTCCCCGGCCTTCCGGCGCGGCGGCACCGTGGGCGGCGACCTGGGCGAGGAGCGCGGCGAGATCTACACCCCCGGCGAGGACCCGATCCCCGCCGCGTCTGACGCGTCCCGCGCCTCCGCAGAGCGGATCGCCGGGCTCCTCGGCGACGTCGAAGTGCTGCTGACCGAGCTCGAGCCGGAGCTCGGCCGGCTCGACGCGATCGCAGGCGACGGCGACCACGGCCAGGGCATGGTGCTCGGCATCCGCGCCGCCCAGGCTGCGGCCCGACGCACCGTCGAGGGCGGCTCCGGCGCGCGCACCGTGCTGGTCCAGGCCGGTGCCGCCTGGTCCGCCGAGGCCGGGGGAACCTCCGGCGCGCTCTGGGGCGCGGCACTGACCAGCCTCGGCAGCGCCTTCAGCGACGACGCAGCGGTCGGCGGCGACCAGCTGCTCACCGGACTGGTGCAGGCGGTCGAAGCCGTCGAGCGCCTCGGCGGCGCGATCCCCGGCGACAAGACGATGGTCGACGCCGCGGTGCCCTTCCGCGAGGCGATCACCCTCGCCCAGGCCAACCGCGACGAGGCCGCCTCCGCGCCGGCTGACTCCGCGGCACGAGCGATCACGACGGCGGCCGCCCGCGCGGTCGAGGCCGCTGCGGCCACCGCCGACATCTCCGCGAGCAAGGGCCGCGCCCGGAACCACGGCGACAAGTCCGTAGGCACCCCCGACCCCGGCGCGATCTCCTTCTCGCGGATCGTCACGCTGCTGGGCGAGAAGCTCTCCGCCTGAGGCACCGGCCACCGCCGGTCCCGCTCACGGAACACGCTCCCGCTGCGGCGCGTTGTTCCGGGGGAGGGGGCCCGGCACCCATCGCACGAGACTGCGGATCTCGAGGCCCCCGCCCCGAGACCACGACACGAAGGAGCACTGACATGGGCTGGAAGATCATCACCGGATCGGACAACGCCGGTTACGGCCACAAGAGCGCGCTGAAGGAGCTGCTGGAGAACGACCCGCGGGTCGACGAGGTCATCGACGTCGGCGTGACCGGCCGCGAGGACGGCACGTTCTACCCGAACGTCGCGGTCGAGGCGGCGGAGAAGATCGCCGCCGGCGACGCGGATCGGGCGCTGCTGATCTGCGGCACGGGCCTCGGCGTCGCGATCGCCGCCAACAAGGTCTCCGGCATCCGCGCCGTGACCGCCCACGACCTCTACTCCGTGCAGCGCTCCGTGCTCTCCAACAACGCGCAGGTGCTGTGCATGGGTGAGCGCGTGATCGGCCTGGAGCTCGCGAAGGAGCTGGTCAAGGTGTGGCTGGACCTCGAGTTCGATCCCACCTCCTCCTCCGCGGAGAAGGTCGACGCGATCTGCGCCTACGACGGGTCGCTCGAGCAGGCCTGACGGTCGGGCCTCCCTGGTCGGCCGTTCCCCATCGACCGTTGCGCAGTGGGCGTTCTGAACGTTCAGAGCGCCCACTGCGCAACGGTGGACCCGGGAAGGGTCGAGCTCGGAGCGGGGCGGCTGCTCCGCGAGGGCCTTCCCGGGCTACTCCGCGAGGGCCTTCCCGCGCTGCTCGGGGAGGGTGAACGCGGCGGCTGCGGCCAGGGCGAACGCGATTGAGAAGGCGACGAAGACGAGCACCTGCCCGCCGGTCACCAGCAGCACGGGCACCAGGAACGGGGCCAGCATCGAGGCGACGCGCCCGAAGGCGGCGGCCGCGCCGGTGCCGGTGCCGCGCACGCGGGTGGGGTACAGCTCCGGCCCGATCGCGTACAGCGCGCCCCAGGCGCCGAGGTTGAAGAAGCTCAGCGCACAGCCTGCGGCGATGATCGTCCACTCGGTGTCGGCGAGGCCGTAGCTGATCGCGGCGAGCGCGGAGCCGGAGAGGAAGATCGTCAGGGTCCAGCGTCGGCCGAGCACTTCGATCAGCCAGGCCGCCACGGCGTAGCCTGGGATCTGGGCGAGCGTGATGATGAGCGTGAAGGTGAACGACTGGGTGAGGCTGAAACCGCGGTCCACCAGCAGCGTCGGGATCCAGATGAAGGCCCCGTAGTAGGCCAGGTTGATGCAGAACCACACCGCCCACAGGCCGGCGGTGCGGGCACGCAGAGGCTTCGACCAGATGCCGGCCGTCGGATCGACCGTATCGGCAGCCGGGATGGCGCCCACCTCGTCGGCGGCGACGCGGGCCTCGACAGTAACGTCGGCGGCATCATGCGGGGCGCCCACCCCGGTGGCAGCGACCCCGGCGGCTGCGGCGTTGGCGCTCACCCCGTCGGTGGCAGCGCCCGGGGCCTCGATCCCGGCGGCGCTCTCGAAGCTGCGCACCACCTGCTCGGCTTCCTGGTGGCGGCCCTTCTGCTCCAGGAAACGCACCGACTCGGGCATGCCCAGGCGCACCACCAGCGAATAGACCGCGGGCACCAGTCCGATCGCGAGCGCCCAGCGCCATCCGGTCGGACTCGCGGCGGCCACGAAGGTGCCGATCACGGCGGCGAGGATCCAGCCCAGCGCCCAGAACGCCTCGAGCCAGACGATCACGCGGCCGCGGATCCGGGCTGGCGCGAACTCGCTCATCAGGGTGGAGGCGACGGGCAGCTCGGCGCCGAGGCCGAGGCCCACGATGAAGCGCAGCACGATCAGGGCGCCCACGCCCATCGCGAGCGCCGAGGCGCCGGTGGCGAGGCCGTAGACCAGCAGGGTCAGTGCGAACACGGAGCGGCGGCCGATCTTGTCGGCCAGCAGACCGCCCACGCTCGCCCCGATCGCCATCCCCGCGAAGCCGGCGGAGGCGATGAGGGAGCCATCGGCCTTGCTCAGCTCCCAGTGCACGCTGAGCGCGGCGATCACGAAGGAGATCAGGCCGACGTCCATCGCATCCAGCGCCCAGCCGATGCCGGAGGCGCCCAGCAGCTTGCCGTGCTTGCGGGTGAAGGGGAGGCGGTCCAGGCGCTGTGACCTGGTCAGGCTGCGGTCGGCAGCGGGGGCCGACAGCGGCGAGGAGGTGGTCGAGTTGCTCATGCTCAGCTCCGACGACAGGGGATGGGGTGGCCACAGCATGCACCAGATGTCACCCACGTCATGAGGCCTGGATCACACCCCGGTCGGCGGACGCGCGGGGAATCGGACGACACTCCTGGTCACTGTGAGAAAAAGTCCGAGGTCTCAGATGTGTTGCGTTTCTGCGGTAGCCATCGTCGGAGCGGGCGGCGTGACCGTCAGGTGAGGCGGTGCGACACCAGATCGACGTCGACCTCGCCCCGCAGCACCGCCAGGGCCCGGCGGGCACGCTCGGCACCCCAGGGCCCGAGCAGGTCGATCTCGGACTCGTCGATCAGCGCCCAGTCGTCGAGCTCGGAGGCCTGCGGCACCACATTCGCCTCGAGGTCGGCACGGGGGACCACCCCGGCGTCGAAGAGGAAGTGCACCCCCATCGGTGAGCTGCGCACCGCGCTCGAGGGCAGCCAGTCGGCCGTGAGCATCCGCCCCACCTCGACCTCGATGCCGAGCTCCTCGAGCACTTCCCGCTGGGCGCATTGCCGGGCATCCTCACCGGCGTCGACCCCGCCGCCGGGCAGCAGCCAATGGTCGCGATAGTTCGGCTTCTCCACCACCAGATGCCCGTGCTCATCGCGCAGGATCACCGCCCCGGAGCTGATCACCTTGGGCAGCGAGGCGAAGTATGCGGGGTCGGGGAGGAGGCGAGGCATGGCCCTATCGTGTCATCGCGGTGGGTGGAACCGCACTGCTGTCCCCGGCGCAGCCTGGGCCAGGCGGTCCAGCCCCGCGCGCGTGACCACCGCGATCACCGGATACCCGCCGGTGGTGGGGTGATCCGGCCCGAACACGACCGGCAGTCCCGAGGGCGGCACCTGGATCGCGCCGGGCACCATCGGCTCGCTCGGCAGAGAGCCGATGCCGGCGGGGACGGGCAGAGCCGGCCCCTCCAGCCTCACCCCCACCCGGTCCGAATCCGGCCGGACCCTCCAGGTGGTGGAGAACAGCTGGGAGAGGGCCGACGGGCCGAGCAGCCCCTCCCGAGGGCCGGGATGCACCGGGATCTCGAGCGTCCGCCTCGGCGCGGGGGCATCCTGGGACGGCTCGCCGGATGGCTCGTCGGGCAGGTCGGTGTGCAGATCAGTGTGCAGATCACTGGGCGGAGCGCCGGGCAGAGCATTGGGTGGGATCGCGGCCGGAATCGCCTCGAGCCCGTGCTCGTCCCCGACCTGCACTCGGTCTCCTGCCACCAGCGGTGCCGGGCCGAGGCCGGAGAGGGTGTCGCGGGACATCGAGCCGAGCACTGCACCGTCGTCGGCGCCGTCGGCGCGGATCCCACCGCGCACGGCCAGCACGAGGCGCAGCCCCTCGGTCGCGGGCCCCACCGTGAGCAGGTCCCCCGGGTCCAGGGCGATCGGCTGGACGCCCGCGGCGGTGGTCGCTGCTCTCGGCGCGCGCCCCGGCTCATCGGCGCGGCGCACCTCCCAGGGCGCTGATGCCCCGGAGAGGGCGACGACGGTGGGAGCCGCGGCCCGCAGCACCAGGGGCCCGATCAGCGTCTCGAGCACCGCAGCCCGCCCCGGATTGCCGACGGCGAGGTTCACGCGGATCCTGGCCCCCTGGTCGAAGGCGCCCGAGCTGCTCACCCCGATCGCTGCGAGACCGGCTCGTCCCGCGTCCTGGAGCAGAGTCAGCGGGCCGGGGGAGATGACCTCGAGCGCCGTGCGGGACACGGAGCGCGGCGGCGGCGCGGTGGCTCTCGTCCGGAAAGCGCGGGTCAGCGCGGTGGCCGAGGCTCGTGCCGTCGCCCGCTGGGGGACGAAGCGGACCCGGGAGCCGGGGGCCAGCAGCGCTGGCGGGTCGCGGTCCACATCGAACAAGGTGGCGTCGCTGCGCCCGATCAGCTGCCAGCCCCCAGGGGAGGGCCGCGGATAGACCCCGCAGTAGTGGGAGGCGAGGCCGACGGAGCCCGCCGGCACCACGGTGCGCGGCTCGGCCCGGCGAGGAACCTCCCAGCGGGGGGCCTCCTCTCGGGGCAGCTTTCCGCGGGAGACCTCCCCACGGGGCAGCTCTCCGCGGGATGTCTTCCGGTGGCCACCGTCCTCGGAGGGAACGTCGGAGTCGGGGAGCAGGTAGGCGAAGCCGGGTGCGAACCCGCCGAAGGCTGCGGTCCAGCGGGTCGCGGAATGCGCGGCGACCAGCGCCAGGCTGCTCATCCCCAGCAGCGCGGCGACCTCCTCGAGGTCCTCGCCGTCGTAGATGATCCCGAGCTGGACCTCCGCGGCGGTCCCCTCCCGTGCCTCGGGCACCGGGAGCTCATCGAGCAGGGCGGTGAGGGCGGGGAGATCTCGGGCTGCGGTGCCGACCAGCAGCAGGGTGCGCTCGGCGGGGACCACCTCCACCAGGTGCGGCGGGGAGAGCAGCTCGATCGCGGCGGCGGCGGCGAGCACGGCGGCGGTATTCGGGTACTCGGCCAGCAGCGCGGTCTCCCCGCTGCGATATGTCGCCAAGGGTGAGTCCAGGTATCTCGCGAGGTGGTCGGTACCCGCGCTCATAGCGCCGCCTCGAAGCGCACGCCCGCCGCTTCTAGGCGGGAGCGCACCGCGTGCGCAAGAGCGACCGCGCCAGGGGTATCCCCATGCAGGCAGAGCGTGCGGACAGGCAGCTCCACCCAGCGCCCCTCGGCCGTGCGCGCCCCGCGCTCGGCAGCGATCGAGAGCGCCTGCGCGGCCACCGCCTCCGGGTCGGTGAGCACCGCGCCGGGGCGGCTGCGGGGAGTGAGGGTCCCGTCGGCCAGATAGACGCGATCGGCGAACCCCTCGAGCACCACCTCGATCCCGGCTTCCTGCGCGAACTGCCACACCAGGGCACCCGGTGCGGCGACCAGCGGAAGCTCGCCGCCGAGCTCGACCAGCGCCCGCACCACGGCCCCCGCCTGCCCCTCGTGAGAGGCGATCGCGGAGTACAGAGCGCCGTGCGGCTTGATCCCCCGCACCGTGGTCCCCTCTGCGCGGGCCATCGCCTGCAGTGCGCCGACCTGCACGATCACCTGATCGGTGAGGTCGGCGGGGGAGATGTCGAGGAACCGTCGGCCGAAGCCCTGCAGATCCGGATAGGCGACGTGCGCGGTGAGCGCGACGCCCCGCGCCCGGCATGCCCGCACGGCCGCGCGCATCGTGCGGGGATCTCCGGCATGCCCTCCGCACGCAACATTGGCTGTGGTCACGACGTCGAGCATCGCCTCGTCATCACCCATCGACCAGTCACCGAAGCCCTCCCCGAGATCGGCGTTGAGGTCGAGCAGGGGCGGCTGGGCGGTCATCGGTGATCGTCTCCTTCGCGCGGGCTGGCGGTGCCCGTCCATTGTCTCTCCCTTCTGCTGAGCATCCCCGGCAACTGGCCGTCCCCCTGCGTTGTCCTCTCATCCCACGTCTGCTGGCCAGCCCCTCTGAGCTGTCGTGAGGTGGGTGCTGAAGCGACAGCTGGGAGGGGATGGGCGTGAGGACTGCGGGAATCCCTCGCCCATCCCTTCTGTGCTGTCGCTTGGAGGCTGGGCAGGCGACAGCTGGGAGGGGATGGCCGGCAGGAGGGGAGGGGGTGGCAGAGCGGAGGGGAGTGGTGGAGGGGAGACGGGGTGAGCTAGGGGGCAGAGGCGCGGGATGACGGCCGGCAAGGGAGCAGCGCTGGCCGATAGTGTCGAGGGATGAGTCAGTCCTCTGCAGATCCGCACCACCCCTCGCGCACGCACCCCTCGCGCACTGAGGCAGCGGACCCCTCAGCACCCGGGGCGGTCCCGGATCTCCCGGCCGGTCTCGGCTCGAGCGATCCGGAGGCACCGGTGCCATACACCGCGTCGGACGTCACCGCGGCCGCTGAGGTGCTGGCCCGCGCCGCCGAGGGTGAGCCGGAGCTGCTGGTCGCCCTCACCGATGAGCAGCTCGCGGCGCTCGACGGCTACGCGAGACGGCAGTTCGTCGCGACCCCTTGGCTGGATGAACATCCTGATCAGCGACGCTTCGCGGCCGGCGTGGGGCTTCGGGCGCTGATCGCCGCCGGCTTGGTGGGTGCAGTGGCCGCACCAGGCGGCGACCAGCAGTGGACGGCCGATCCGAAGCTCGCCGGATGCCTGGTGCTGCGCCGCACCGCCTCGCTGTTCACCACTGCTGAGCGCACGGTCCAGAGCCCGCAGGGCCCCGAGGTGCACCGCCTGCACTACTACGTCCATGAGGGTGGGGTGCTCGAGGAGGAGGTCACCGCGCTCGGCATCCACCGCTTCACGCCGCTGGTCTCCGCGCAGGTCAATGCCCGCCTGCTGGCCTTCGTGGACCCGGCTGGGGTGGCAGTGGGCCGTGGGGAGCCGGTGCAGGTCCGCGCCTCCGAGCTGGCTGCGAGCCAGCTCGCGCAGCGCCTCGCCGCGACCCGCGCGCTGACCGTGTTCACCCTCGTCACCACGACTGATGGCGGCGTGCGGCAGACCAGCGTGTACGCCACCGGGGACGAGGTGCTCGTGATGGAGGCCCTGGATCCCGGCGCCGAAGATCCCCGGCTCGAGTTCCGCAGCGTCGACTCCGCGGAGCTGCATGCGCTGGCGACGGTGCTGGTGGGCGCGCACGGCTGACACCCTGCACGTCTGACAGCCCGCGCGGCGGTCACCCCGCAGGGCTCGAACTCTGCACGGCTGATAGCCCGCACGTCGGACACCCTGCAGGACAGAGACCCCGCCAACTGCAACGTCTCAGCGGGGGTCGGCCCGGGCCCGCGACTCCCACCGCAGAAGGACCTCCTCGAGCCGTCCGTGCAGGCGCAGCGTCGCGTCCGGATCGGCGCGGGTGGGGCCGTCGTTGAGGATCACCACCGGCTTGCCCTGTCGGCCGGCTGCCCGCACGAACCGCAGTCCGGACTGCACCGTGAGGCTCGAGCCGAGCACCAGCAGCGCCTGGGCCGCCTCGAGCGCGGCGAAGGCCGCGGCCACCACCTCTCGGCGCGCGGATTCCCCGAAGAACACGACATCGGGTTTGAGGACCCCACCGCACAGCGGGCATGGCGGATAGCGGAAGCTGCTGGTGCGGTCCACCTCGGCGTCCCCGTCGGGGGCCTGGGCGGCGTCGGCCGCGAGCTGACCCAGACGTGCGGCGAGCTCGGGATTCATCATCAGCAGCCGCTGATGCAGCGCGGTGCGGGAGGAGAGCGCATCGCACTGCTGGCAGCGCACCTGGTCGAGGCGTCCGTGCAGGTCGATCACCGGATCGGAGCCGGCGGCCGCGTGCAGTCCATCCACGTTCTGGGTGATCACCGCGGTGATCGGGAAGGCGGTGGGGTCCAGCGCTGCCAGCCTCTGGTGCGCGGCCCCGGGGCGGGCGGTGCGGAACTGCTCCCAGCCCACCGTGGAGCGCGCCCAATAACGCCGACGGGCCAGGTCATGGCCCATGAACTCCTGGTAAGTCATGGGAGAGCGGGGCACCGCGTCGCGACCGCGGTAGTCCGGCAGGCCGGAGCCGGTCGACATCCCCGCGCCGGTGAGCACCGCGACCGGTCCCCTCGCGAGCAGCGCGAGGGCGGAATCGATCTCCGCGTCGGGGCTGCGGAGACCGTACCGCGCCCCGTCCATCGGCCCCCAGGCGGGCAGCCGGGGACCCCCGCGGGTGGGGCCGGGGCCGTCCAGGGGGCGGCGGGTGGCGGTGGTGAACCAGCGGCCGACGTCCGCCGCTGGCCCGGCCCGGCCGGCACCGGAGGTGCCGTGCTCGAATCCGGAGGAGGGCTGGCTGGTCATTCCTCGAGCGTAGGCGGTACGGGGCGCTTCCGTCGGCCCCGTACCCGACGCACGACGAAGACGATCACGGCGAGCACCCCGAGTGCCCCGACGATCCCGGAGTAGAGGCGCACGAACCCCTCGAGCGCCTCGCCCCCAGCCTGGCCGAAGGCGTATCCCGCGACCACGAACAGTGCATTCCACACTCCGGAGCCCAACCCTGTGGCCAGGGCGAACAACCACACCGGCATCCGTTCGATCCCCGCCGGGATCGAGATGACGGTGCGCACCATCGGCACGAAGCGAGCGATCGCCACCGCCGGGAAGCCCCAGCGGTCGAAGAAGCGCATCGCCGCGTCGACGTCACGCTCCTCGAGCACCGGCAGGCGGCGCACCACCGCCTTTGTGCGGCGCAGGCCCAGGGTGCGGCCGACGGCGTAGACCCCGAGCCCTCCCACCACCGACCCGGCCGTGGTCCAGGCCAGCGGGACCAGCACGTGCTGGCCCTGGTCGGCCGCAGCGACCCCCGCGAAGGGCAGCAGGATCTCGCCGGGGATCGGCGGGAACAGCGCCTCGGCGGCGATCACCAGGGCTGTGCCGGGGCCTCCGAGCAGCTCCATCAGGGCGATGGCCCACGAGGTGAAGTCCACGGCCATCTCCTCGCTCGTGCGGTGCTGTTCCCCGCACCGTAGCGAGCGACGGTGGCGAGCAGTTGAACAGCGTGCATCACGCGGTGGCTGCTCCCTGACGGGTGACAGGTCCGAAGGGGTGGTGGGGCGGGTCCTGCCCCGGTCACTGCTCGGGCTGCATGCCCTCGAGGATCGAGAGGAGCTCGTCGGCCACCTCGGCCGGCGGGCGGGAACCGAACAGCGACTCCTCACCGAGGCGGGAGATCTCGTCGCCGAAGCCGACGCCTGAGGCAGGGGTGACCAGCGGTGGGCGCACCACCTCGGACTGCATCTGGCGGGCGAAGTCGAGGGAGACCATCTCGTTCTCGTCCAGCACCTTCGCGATCTCGTCCTGCAGCTCGGGGAAGGCGGTCACACCTCGCTCGATCTTGAGGATCTTCGCCGCCTCGGGATCGCGCAGCAGGAAGTTCACCAGCGTCGCGGCGGACTGGGGATCGGCCGCGGTGCTAGAGATCGACCAGTACATCGAGGCCTTGTTGACCATCTGCGGGTCGCCGCTGGTGCGGGCGGGCAGGCGCAGCAGCTGCAGCGGGGAGCCGGAGGCCGCCTGGAAGGTCTGCACCTGGGTGTGGAACTGGAAGTGGAAGGCGGAGCGGTTGTTGCCGAACCGGCCCTGCTCGACGCCGGCGGCGAAGTCCTCGATCTGTTCGGACGGCCCCACCACCGCGCCGCTCTCCACCAGGGCGAGGGCGTACTCGAGGTAGGCGAGGATCGTGTCCCTGCTGATCAGCGTCTCGTCCTCCCGCGGGAACAGCTGCTCGCCGCTCTGCCGCGCCCAGGCACCGAGCTCAGCGGCGCTGGTGCCGAAGAAGTCGAAGCCCACCACGTCCTCGCCGGCGCCCGAGGCCCAGTCGCTCACTGCGGTGCAGAGCTCGGCGAAGTCCTCCCAGGTCCAGGCGGTGTCGTCCGGCATCGCGAGGCCGGCCTGCTCGAGGATCGTCGGGTTCACCCCGACGGAGAAGATGCCGACCCCCAGCGGCGCGCCCACGAGGGTGCCATCGGCCAGACGGCCGGTGTCCAGCACGGCATCGTCCATCGCGCTGAGGTCCAGCACATCGGAGACCGTCTCGAGGTCCAGCAGCGAGGAGCGGGTGCCATAGGAGTCGATGTACGCCTCGTCCATCTGGAGCACGTCGGGGGCATCGCCGCCGGCGACCTGCGTGGCGAGCTTGTCCCAGTAGCCGGTCCACTCGCTGTACTCGGGGGAGACGGTGATGTCCGCGTGCTCGGTGGCGAACAGGTCCAGCGCCTCCCGGGTCATGCCGTTGCGCAGATCTCCGCCCCACCAGTAGATGCGCTGCGTCCCGCCACCCTCCTCGGACCCGCCGCGGGTGGCGTTGGGGCCGCAGCCGGCCAGGACGGACAGGGCTGGGACGGACCCGGCGGCGGCGAGCAAGGACAGGGTGCGGCGGCGCGAGATCATCATCGATCCTTCGGGTCGGGGGCCGGGCTGGGACGAGGATGCATCGTCCCCGCGAAGAGCCCTTACTGAGTCGTTTCAGAGCACGTCGTGGTGGAACACTAAGCCCGGTGCGCGATACGGCGCAAGGGCGGTGACGGCGCTGGTCCACGGCGAGAAGTCGTCCCGGAGCACAGAGCCGACGTGCAGTGAGGTCGGCGGGCGGCACCGTGACCCGAGTGTGACGAGGAGGGCTTGACAAACCCGCCTGTCAAGCGCTTTCCTAAGGTCACCTTCCGGAGCAGGTCCCCGGTCGGTGTGCAGGGATAGCCCTTTCGCTCTGATGCGGCGCTGGACGGACGAGAGCCCGACTCGCAGCGCACCGGGCAGGACGATGACGTTCCCGCCCAGGCACGACCCTCTCGGAGGACCACGATGGTCCGCCGGCCCGCCGTCCGCCGCAGCAGGCGACGATGACAGGAGAACCGATGTTCACCCGACGTAAAGCCCTTGCCCTTGGTCTCGCCGTTCCCGGTCTGGCAGGCCTCGCCGCCTGCGGCCCCAATGCCTCCAGCGGCGGCGGTGGCGGAGGGGGCGGCGCGGAGGATGGCAGCGCCAGCCTCCGGGTCGCCTGGTGGGGAAACCCCACCCGTGACGAGAACACCCAGAACGTTGCGGATGCCTATACAGAGGCGAACCCGGACGTCACCCTCAGCCTCGAGCCGGGCGAGTGGAGCGGCTACTGGGACAAGCTCGCCACTCAGACCGCCGGCGGCGATTTCCCCGACGTCGTGCAGATGGACGAGAAGTACCTCGCCGAGTACGGCCAGCGCGGCGCCCTGCTCGACCTCGCCGGCGCAGGCCTGGACACCTCGGACTTCGCACCGGGCTCGGTCGAGGTGGGGGAGCTGCCCGAGGTCGGCCTCGCCGCGATCAACTCCGGCCTGAACGCCTTCGCCTTCCTCCTGAACCCCGTCGTCTTCAAAGAGGCAGGCGTCGAGATCCCCGACGACTCCACCTGGACCTGGGACGACCTGGTCGACACCGCGGTGAAGATCTCCGAGAACACCCCGGACGGCACCTGGGGCATGACCCAGATGGGCACCGTGCAGGGCCTGTTCCAGGTCTACGTGCGCCAGGCCGGCCAGGACCAGTACAAGGACGGCGGCGCAGGGTTCGACGCAGCGACCGGCACCGCCTGGTTCGAGTGGGTCAAGCAGCTCCAGGACTCGGGCGCCTGCCCCGAGGCGAGCCTTTCGGTCGAGGACTCTGCGAAGTCCATGGATCAGTCGTTCTTCGCGACCGGGAAGGTCGCCATGACCGTGGCCTGGTCGAACCAGGTTGTCGCCCATGACGGCCTCGTGCCCGAAGGCATCGTCGTGCTGCGCCCGCCGTCGATGTCCGGCTCCTCCGCCGATGCGCAGCTCTGGTACAAGGCGTCGATGTACTGGGCGGTCTCCGCGAACGCCTCGAACCCCGAGGCGGCCGTCGCCTTCGTCGACTACCTGGTCAACTCGCCGGACGCCGGCAAGATCCTCTCGGTCGAGCGCGGCGTGCCCGGCAACCTCACCGTGCGCGAGGCGATCGTTCCCGACCTCGACGAGGCCAACACCAAGGCCGTCGACTTCCTCGATCTGATCGAGAGCGAGCTGGGCAGCGCCCCCGAGATCACCCCGCAGGGCGGCGGCCAGTTCGAGGACATCCTGACCCGCGCCGGCGAGGACATGCTCTTCGGCACCATCACTCCCGAAGAAGCCGGCCAGCGACTGCTCGACGAGCTCGACGCCGCACTGGCCTGATCACCTCCATCGCACCGACGTGGCCGACGGGGATCACCCCGTCGGCCGCGTCGGCGCCCCGACCACGAAGGGAAGACGCCTATGAGCGCCGTGGGAGAACTCGTCTCCATCGCCTCCTCACGCAAGAAGGGCGGGCCGAAGGAGAAGCACCCCGACAACAAACCGGCGATCGTGTTCATGCTGCCGTGGCTGCTGGGGTTCCTCGGGATCACGCTGATCCCGATGATCGCGTCGTTCGTGCTCGCGTTCACCGATTACAGTCTGCTCGCGCCGCCCGAGTTCGTGGGGCTGGACAACATCAAGGAGATGATCGGCGACACCCGCCTGCACAACTCCTTGATCGTCACCTTCATCTACGTGTTCGTGGGCACGCCGCTGCAGCTGATCGCTGCGCTGCTGCTGGCGGTGGTGCTGAACCAGGGCATCAAGGGCCTGGCCTTCTACCGATCGATCTTCTACCTGCCCTCGCTGCTGGGCGGCTCAGTCGCGATCGCGATCCTCTGGCGCCAGATGTTCGGGGCCAACGGGCTGATCAACCAGGTCGGCGGGATGCTCGGCTTCGAGAACCTCCCCGGCTGGGTCTCGAACCCGGACACGGCGCTGGGCACGATCATCCTGCTGCACGTGTGGACCTTCGGGTCCCCGATGATCATCTTCCTGGCGGGGCTGCGGCAGATCCCCGAGATGTACTACGAGGCCGCGTCCGTGGACGGTGCCTCGAAGGTCGCGCAGTTCTTCCGCATCACCATCCCGCTGCTCACGCCGATCATCTTCTTCAACGTGGTGCTGCAGGTCATCAACGCCTTCCAGTCGTTCACGCAGGCGTTCGTGGTCTCCGGCGGCACCGGTGGCCCCTCGGATTCGACGATGTTCTACACGCTGTACCTGTACATCAAGGGCTTCACCCAGTTCGACATGGGGTACGCCTCCGCGATGGCCTGGCTGCTGCTGATCATCGTCGCGGTCTTCACCGCCATCAACTTCTTCGTCTCCAAGTTCTGGGTGTTCTACGATGACTGATCTGCAGAGCCGACCGGCCGCGGGCCCCGCGGCCGAGGCCCCCTCCCGAGTGGTCCCGAGGCCCCGTCCTCGACGGCTGGGACGTCGCGTCCTCCGCCACGCCATCATGATCGCGGCCAGCATCGCGATGATCTATCCGCTGCTGTGGATGGTGGTCTCCTCCCTGAGGCCCAATGAGGAGATCTTCCGCAATCCCAGCCTGTTCCCGCTGAGCTTCGACCTGTCGAACTACGCGCGGGGCTGGGATGCGCTCGCACAGCCGTTCTCGCACTACCTGATGAACTCCACCCTGCTGGTGCTGGGCTGCGTGATCGGCAACCTGGTCGCCTGCTCGCTGACGGCCTACGCCTTCGCACGGCTGAAGTTCTGGGGACGCAACATCGCGTTCGCGATCATGCTGATGACCCTGATGCTGCCGATCCACGTGGTGATCGTGCCGCAGTACATCATGTTCTCCCAGACCGGCTGGGTGAACACGATGCTCCCGCTGATCCTGCCGAAGTTCCTGGCCACTGACGCGTTCTTCATCTTCTTGATGGTGCAGTTCATCCGTGGCATCCCCAAGGAGCTGGACGAGGCCGCGCGGATCGACGGCGCCGGCCACTTCCGGATCTTCTTCCAGGTGATCCTGCCGCTGATGCTGCCAGCCCTGGCGACCACCACGATCTTCACCTTCATGTGGATGTGGAACGACTTCTTCGGCTCCCTCATCTACCTCACCACCCCGGACAACTTCACCGTGCCGCTGGCACTGAAGTCGTTCCTGGACACCCAGGGCTCCTCCGACTGGGGCGCGATGTTCGCCATGTCGGTGGTCTCCCTGATCCCGCTGTTCCTGGTGTTCCTCTTCGGCCAACGCTTCCTGGTCAAGGGCTTCGCGACCACCGGCATCAAGTAGTCCCGGCCGCTCGCGAGCGCGGCGTCGGGCGGGAGGGAACGCGATTGTGCGGTTCTGAGCCATATCCGGGGCGGAAGTGGCTCAGAATCGGACAATCCTGGTGCGAGTCCCAGCCCGCCCCAGCCCGACCCGCCCCGGCCCCGACCCGCCCCGGCCCCGACCCGACCCGCCCCGGCCCCGACCCGCCGGCCTCGCTCCCGCCCCGCCCCGGCCCGGCTTCGCTCCCGCCCGGCCTCGCTCCTGCGTTCGTTGCACGTCCTGCCCCACCACCACCTCTCCACGGAAGAAGCTCCATGCGCACCCGCTATGCCCTGATCGGTTCCGGCCATCGTGCCCAGATGTACCTCGATGCGATCGCCGGCCCTCATGCCGATGTCGCCGAGCTGGCCGCGCTGATCGACGTGAACTCCAGCCGCCGCGAATACCACCGCGACCGGCTCGAGGCCTTCGCGCAGGTGCGGCTCGGCGGGCCGGACGAGCTCGAGCAGATCATCGCCGAGGAGTCGGTGGACCGGGTGATCGTCACCAGCGTGGACCGGTTGCACGCCGAGCATGTGGTCCGCGCGCTGGAGGCGGGGGCCGACGTGGTGGTCGAGAAGCCGCTGACGATCGACGCACCCTCGGCCCGCGCCATCCAGGACGCGATCGACCGCACCGGCCGCTCCGTGGTCGTGACGTTCAACTACCGCTACAGCCCGCGCAACACCGCACTGAAGCAGATCATCGCCTCGGGCGAGATCGGCGAGGTGGTCTCCGTGGTCTTCGAGTGGGTGCTGGACACCCAGCACGGCGCGGACTATTTCCGGCGCTGGCACCGCGACAAGGCCAACAGCGGCGGCCTGTTCGTGCACAAGGCCGCCCACCACTTCGACCTGGTCAACTGGTGGCTCGCGGACACACCCGCACGGGTCTATGCCCGCGGTGGACTGCGCTTCTACGGCGCCGACGCCGCGGCCGCACGCGGCCGCGATCCGCTGCCTGAACGCGGCACCCACGACGGCCCGCATGACCCCTTCGAGCTGGACCTCCGCTCCGACGAGCGCCTCGAGGCGCTCTACCTCGACGCGGAGGAGCACGACGGGTACCGGCGCGACCAGTCCGTGTTCGCCGGCGGGATCACCGCGGAGGACAACCTCACGGCGATCGTGGACTACTCCCGCGGCGCCGTGCTGACCTACGCCCTGAACGCCCACAGCCCGTGGGAAGGATACCGGGTCGCGATCAACGGGACCGCCGGCCGGGCGGAGCTCGAGGTCATCGAGCGGGCCGAGGTGGTGCCGCAGGGCGCCGACGGACGCGCCCACGTCGACCCCAGCGCCGTCGCCGTCACCACGGCGGAGGCCGGGGTGCGAGAGCGAGGCGAGCGCCTCGTGGTCCAGAAGCACTTCGAGCCGGCCAGGGAGGTGGAGATCCCGGAGGGCGTCGGCGGCCACGGCGGCGGCGACGCGCTGCTGCTGAGCGATGTCTTCGTCGGCCCGGTCGCGGATGAGCTGGGGCGCCCCTCCGACCATCGCGATGGGATCCGTGCGATCGCGGTCGGCATCTGCGGCAACCTCTCCCTCGAGACCGGTGCGCCGGTCGAGGTGGACGCCGCGCTCGGCATCGACCTGAGCCGAGACACTCCTGCCGCTGCGGCGGTGCAGGCATGAGCGCTTCCGCCTCGGGCGCTGAGACCCCGAACCCCGGCACGCCGACCCCCGACACTCCTGTGCGCGTCGCGCTGATCGGCACCCGCGGCTATGGCGCCTCTCACCTGCGGAACCTCGCCCGTCTGGAAGAGGCAGGGATCGCGCGCCTGGTCGGCGTGGTCGACGTGGCCGAGCCGCCCGAGGAGCTGCGCGGCATCCATCACCGCTCGCTCGCGGCGCTGCTGGAGGCCACCCCCGCCGAGGACCGGCCCGAGATCGTCGCCATCGCCACTCCGATCGACACCCACGTGCCGCTGGCCACCGAGGTGCTCGCCGCCGGACTCGACGTCTACCTCGAGAAGCCCCCGGTGCCGGCGCTCGCCGACCACTGGCGGCTGCTCGAGGCCGCCCAGGCCGCGGGCCGGAGCGTCCAGGTCGGCTTCCAGGCCCGCGGCGGGGCCGGGGTCGATCTGCTCGCCGGCGAGGTCGCCGACGGGAGCCTCGGTGAGATCACCGCGGTGCGGGTCCACGGGGCCTGGCTCCGGGACCGCGCCTACTACCACCGCTCCGCCTGGGCGGGCCGTCGGCGCCTGAACGGCCGCCGGGTGGCCGACGGCGTAGCCACCAACCCGCTCGCCCACGCCGTCCACGCGGGCCTGGTCATCGCCGGGATCCAGCAGGCCGCGGACATCGCCTCGATCACCACCGAGCTGCGCCGCGCCCATGAGGACATCGAGGCCGACGACACCACCTTCCTGCGGATCGACCCCACCGGGGACGGCCCCGCGGTGGTGTGCGCCCTGACCACGACCGCCTCCGCGCAGCATGCGCCCTGGATCGAGATCATCGGCACCGGCGGCCGGCACCGGCTCTGGTACACCGATGACCGCTCCGCCCGCACCACGCCGGTCGCCGGCTCGGCCTCCAACTCCGCCGCCTCCGGCTCGGTCTCCAGCTCCGCCGTCTCCGGCGTGGAAGGTGAAGTCGAGGAGCTCGTCCATGCCCGCACCGACTTGATGGAGAACCTCGCCGCGCACGTACGTGACCGTGCGGTGGCGCTGCTCTCCCCGCTGGAGAGCGCCTCTGCGTTCTCCGCCGTGCTCGAGGCGATCCAGTCGGTCCCCGATCCGCTCCCGATCGATGCCTCGGCGATCGACTGGCAGGGGGAGGGGGAGCAGGCGCACCCCGTCGTCGAGGACGTCGAGGCGACGCTGCTGGCGGCCCTCGATGCGGGCCGGCCCTTCAGCGAGCTCGGCGTGAGCTGGGCACGGGAGGACGCGGTGCACACCTGGACCCCGCCGGCCGAGCTGGTGCAGGCGCCGACGGTCTGAGCGATCAGGCCGTCAGGGGCGGTCGCTCAGGCGGCCGTCCCTGCGGAGACGCGCAGCCGTCGTCGGGAGCGGGCCCGCACGATTGCCAGCACTGCGGTGTGGACCAGCATCACCGCCGCTGCCGCGAACCCGCCGCCGACGAACAGCAATGTCATCGCCGCCTGGCCCGCCTGGCTGTTCCACACCGCCGGCGGGATCAGGTCGATGGTGAACAGGAGGGACCCGACAGACGCCAGCAGCAGCACGATCGCCGGGATCACCAGCGCATACGGTGACCAGCGGGAGGCGGCTGCGGCGAGATACAGCAGCAATGCCCCGAGCACGACGAGGACCGCGTTCAGCGGGTGGATATGGGTGCTGAACGTCATCAAGGCGACGTTCAGCCCGGCGGCGTGGCCCTGGAAGAGCATCAGGGCTGCGATCAGCAGCCCGGCGGGGACGAGAAGCAGGCCGAGGAGGGAGGAGACCAGGTGCGGAGCCGGACGGCGACGCGCGATCACCAGCGCCAGTCCGAGCCCGCCGAGCAGCGGATGGAGCACCAGCGGGAGGCCATAGGAGATCCCCTGGAGGACTTCGGTGGGCACTGTCGGTGAGAGCTGCTGATAGATCTGCAACGCCAAGCCCGGGACTGCCGAGATGACGGCGCTGATCAGTCCCAGCCCGCCGACGGCGAGCAGGCCGGCGGAGCTGACGACCCCGGTCGCCACGACGCTGGCCAGCAGCAGGATCCCCAGCCCCACCCCGATGATGACCCGAGCCCCCGCGGTCCCGGTCAGCAGCTGTGCCAGCGACGCATCGATGTACCCGCGCGACATGGCGTAATTCCCCAGCGCGCTGCCGCCGTAGGCCAGCAGCCCGGTGGCGATCGGAGTGACCACCAGGGCATAGACGACGGTGAGGATCCGCGCGACCAGGCCAGAGCCGTGACGCGGAAGCACGGCGGCGGGGGAGCGCTCCGGGGGAGTGTCATGGCGAACCTCGGCCCGCTCCGGACCTCCGCCGTCTCGTGGATCGATGCTCATCGTGACCTCCAGGGGCCGTCGTCTGCTCAGAGGAGGTCCCGAGACGCGCCCTGCCACCCTGCGCTGGTCCTCTGAGCCAGAGCATAGGACGCGAGACGGCGTCCGACACGGAGTGAGCCGTATTCGTGATCTGGGCCGACAGCAGGTCCAGGTGCGGCAATCCGCCGCCTCTTCGCGCACGTCAGGATAAAATCGAGGCAACGGCTCGCGGCGATCTGCCCGGGCCGGGCGGACCAGCTGAGGAGCATGCGTGATGGCCACAGCCCGCACCGTGGGCATGAAGGACGTCGCGCGAGAGGCCGGCGTCTCCGTCGGCACCGTCTCCAATGTGCTGAACCGCCCCGACATCGTCTCCCCGGACCGTCGGGAGCGCGTCGAAGCAGTGATCACCCAGCTCGGCTATGTCCGTAACGACGCCGCCCGTCAGCTGAAGCTGGGACGCTCGAGCACCGTCGGCGCGATCGTCCTGGACTCCGCGAACCCGTTCTACGCCCAGCTGGTGGGCGGGATCGAGGCCGCGGCCGAGGACTCGCAGCTGATGGTCATCGCCGGCAGCACCGGCAATCGGGAGCGCCGTGAGCGGCTGTATCTGTCCCTGTTCGAGGAGCAGCGGGTGCGGGGGATCCTGCTCGCCTCTACCGGTGGCAGCGCCGAGGTGGTCGCAGCGATCCGCGGTCGCGGCACCCCCGTGGTGCTGCTCGAGGGCGAGCCTGATTCCGCTGGCTCCTCCGTGAGCGTGGATGACATCGCCGGGGGCGAGATCGCGGTGCAGCATCTGGCAGGGATGGGGCGACGCCGCATCGGGGTGGTCGCCGCCCGGCAGGACCTGCGCCAGGTCGCCGACCGTCTGCGCGGAGCGCGGCGCGCCGCCGCGGCAGCGGGCATCGAGATCGAGGTGCTCGAGGCAGAGGACCTCACCGTGCTCGCCGGCCGCACCGTCGGCGAAGAAGTCGTCGCCCGCTCTGCTGCGGAGCGGCCCGATGCGATGTTCTGCGTCAACGACCTGCTCGCCGTCGGCGTGCTGCAGGCCTTCGCCTTCCGTCACCAGGTCGCGGTTCCCGAGGAGATCGCCCTGGTGGGCTACGACGACATTGCCTTCGCCCGCTCCACCGTGGTGCCGCTGACCTCCGTGGCCCAGCCCGCCGACCTGATGGGCCGCACGGCCCTGGCCCTGCTCGAGGAGGAGATCGCCGACGGCGACTCCGACCCGCGGCACGTGAGCTTCACGCCGATGCTGGTGGAGCGGGAGTCGACGGTGGGGCAGCCCTGATCCATTCCCGGGGAGGTCCTCACAGTCCGTCGAGCAGGCGATCGACCTCCTCGATGCGAGTGATCTGCGGGCGGATGATCCGCTCGCCGCGCGCGATCACCATCCGGGGTGCTGCGAGGTGCCGGAACGACTCCAGCGGATCGGCGTCCACGACGACGAGGTCAGCGCTCTTGCCGGCAGCGATCGAGCCGGTGACGGAGTCGAGCCCCAGGATCCTCGCGTTGCCCTGGGTAGCGGCGTGGAGGACGGCGGCGGGCTCCATCCCTCCGACCCGCTGCAGGAGATCGAGCTCCCGCCAGTAGTTCGAGTGCGTCGAGTAGCTGACCCCCGAATCGGTGCCCACGCCGAGGGCGATCCCGTTCTCGAGCGCTGCTCGGATCCCGTCGAGCATCTCCTCGAGGACCAGTTCGGCATTGGCCCGCACCACGGGGTCCACGCCGGTGACGGCCGGGTCGAGGTTCACCAGCGACCAGCACGCCGGCCGAGTGCGCCTCCTCGCAGATCGTGCGCATGGAGTCCTCCGGCATCTCGGGCTTTCCGGCGTAGCCGATCTCGATCGCATCCGTGACCCCGCCGGTGGCCGAGATCTTGATCGCCGCCGCGCCGCGACGGATGCTCTGACGGGTATGGGAGCGGAGTCAAGACCCGATTCGGGGCGGTGTCCAGGACCGCGGTCAGATCAGGCCCGCGACGACGTCGGCCGGTATCGCTCCAGCGGAACGCTCTGCCTGATCAGATCGCGCAGGGTGCCGTCATCGGAAGGCACGCCACCCAGGGAGCGGACCTGCAGTGCCACGTTTCCCAGTGCCGTCGCCTCCATCGGCCCCGCCACCACCTCGATGCTCAGGGCGTCGGCGGTGAGCTGGTTCAGCAGCGCATTGCGGCTCCCGCCGCCCACCACGTGCAGACGCTCCGGCAGCGGCATCCGCGCCAGCCGGCAGGCGGTGTGCAGCTCGTCCCGGTAGGTCTCGGCGAGCGACTCGAGGATGCAGCGCACCAGCTGGGCCGGAGTGCGGGGGCGCTCGTCCTCCCCGTCGAGGGGACGCGCCGCGAGGGTCACCCGATCGGCCATCCGTCCCGGAGCGAGGAACGACGGATCCGTGGGATCGATGCGGAAGCGATTCGCGGGCATCAGGGCCGCGGCCGCGAGCAGATCCTCGAGGTCCACTCGCGCGCCCTCGTCCTCCCATTGCCGGATCGACTCGCTGACCAGCCACATCCCGGCCACGTTCTTGAGGAAGCGGGTGGTGTCGTCGATCCCGCCCTCGTTGGTGAACCCCGCCTCGAGTGCGGCGGGGGTTGCGACAGGCGCGCCGAGCTCGAGCCCGATCAGCGACCACGTCCCCGAGGAGATGTATGCGACCGGGTGGGCGTCCTCTGCGGCGGGCACCGCGAGCACCGCAGAGGCGGTGTCGTGGGAGCCGACGGCGATCACCGGCACCTCGCCGATCCCGAGCTCGCCTGCGAGGAGCGGCTGCACTGTGCCCAGGCGCTCGCCGGGGGAGATCAACGGGGCGAGCAGGCCCGGGCCGACTCCGGCTGCGGCCAGGAGCTCCTCGGACCATCCCGTCCCGTCCACCGCGAGCATCCCGGTGGTGGAGGCGTTGGTGCGCTCGGTGCGTCGCTGCCCGGTGAGCAGGTAGCCCACCAGATCCGGGACCATCAGCAGGGTGCTGCCTGGCGCGAGATCCGTGAGCCGGTCGTCGGCAATCAGCTGGTAGAGCGTGTTGAAGGGCTGCTGCGCGATGCCGGTCAGTGCGTACTGCCGCTCTCGTGGGACCTGCTGCGCGAAGGACTCCGCGACCCCGTCGGTGCGGCGATCGCGATAGGCGATCACCTCGCCGAGGAGCTCACCGCTGCCGGTCACTGCTGCACCGTCGGCTCCGACGGCGTCGGGTCCTACCAGCGCATAATCCACCGCCCAGGAGTCCACTCCGATCGAGGAGAGACCTTCGAGACCGCGTACCAGGGCGAGGTCGTGGGCGTCGGCCAGACCCTGCCGAATCTCCGCCCAGAGGGCGCCCGCGTCCCAGCACAGATGGCCGTTCCGCTTGACCAGCCGGTTCTCGAAGCGGTGCGCTTGGATCAGTTCGATCCGGCCGTGATCGGCCACTCCGAGCATCACCCGGCCTGAGGTGGCCCCCAGGTCGATCGCGGCGACGGCCAGCGGCGCGCCGGCGCTCTGCGCCCCGTCGGCCGTGCCCGCCCCGTCGTCCACTCCCGCGTCGTCGGCCGGTTGCGTCGCACTCATCGCAGGAACGCGGCCGCGACCCCGGCATCCACCGGGACGTGCAGGCCGGTGGTGTGCGAGAGGTCGCCGGCGGTCAGCGCGAACACGGCATTGGCGACGTTCGCCGGCAGCACCTCGCGCTTCAGCAGCGTGCGCTGGGCGTAGAACTCGCCGAGGTCCTCTTCCTCCACGCCATAGACCTTCGCGCGGGACGCGCCCCAGCCGCCGGCGAAGATGCCGGAGCCGCGCACCACCCCGTCGGGGTTGATGCCGTTGACCCGGATCTGGTGCCCGCCGAGCTCCGCCGCGAGCAGCCGCACCTGGTGCGCCTGGTCGGCCTTCGTCGCCGAGTAGGCGATGTTGTTGGGCCCGGCGAAGACGGAGTTCTTCGAGGAGATGTAGATGATGTCCCCGCCCATGGCCTGGTCGATCATCACCCGTGCGGTCTCCCGGGAGACCAGGAACGAGCCCCGTGCCATCACGTCGTGCTGGAGGTCCCAGTCCTTCGCCGTGGTCTCCAGCAGCGGCTTGGACAGCGAGAGCCCGGCATTGTTGACGATGAGGTCCAGCCCGCCGAAGGCGAGCACCGCCTCCGCCACGGCCTGGACCACGGCAGCTTCGTCGGCGACGTCTGCGCGCAGCGCGACGGCGCGGTCGGGCCCGCCCAGCTCCTCGGCGGTGGCCTGGGCGTTCTCGAGATTCAGATCCGCGATGACCACGCAGGCGCCCTCGGCGACCAGCCGCTCGGCGGTGGCCTTGCCGATCCCGGAGCCTCCGCCGGTCACCAGCGCCACCCGGGTCGCGAGCGGCTTCGGTGCGGGCCTGCGCTGCAGCTTCGCCTCCTCGAGCGCCCAGTACTCGATGCGGAACTTCTCGGACTCCTCGATGGGGGAGTAGGTGGAGATCGCCTCGGCCCCGCGCATCACGTTGATCGCGTTGACATAGAACTCGCCGGCGACGCGCGCCGTCTGCTTATCGGCGCCGAAGCTGAACATGCCCACGCCCGGGACCAGCACGATCGCCGGATCCGCACCGCGCATGGCGGGGGAGTCGGAGCCTGCGTGGCGGTCGTAGTAGGCGGAGTAGTCCGCGCGATAGGCCTCGTGCAGCTCCCTCAGCCGCGCGATCGAGTCCTCGACGGAAGCATCCGCCGGGAGGTCCAGCACGAGCGGCTTCACCTTGGTGCGCAAGAAGTGATCCGGACAGGAGGTGCCGAGCTCGGCGAGCGGCGCGAGCTTCTCCGAGGACAGGAACTCGTGGACCGCGTCCGTATCGGTCCAGTGCCCGACCATCGGGACATCGGTCGAGGCGAGCCCGCGGACCACCGGGAACAGGGCCGACGCCTTCGCACGGCGCTCCGCCTCCGCCAGCGCCCCGCGCGAGGAATCGTGGGCGCCGAACGGCTCCGAATCACCGGTGCGCTCGATGAACTCGGTGGCCTCTCGGATGATCCGCAGCGACTTCTCGCGCGCCTCCTCGGAGGTCTCACCCCAGGCGGTGATGCCGTGGCCGCCGAGGATGCAGCCGATCGCGGAGGGGTTCTGCTCCTTGATCGCGGCGATGTCGAGCCCCAGCTGGAAGCCGGGCCGGCGCCAGGGCACCCACACCACCGCGTCGCCGAAGCACTCACGGGTCAGGCGCTCGCCGTCGGCCGCAGTCGCGAGCGCGATCCCCGCATCAGGATGCAGATGATCCACATGCGCGGCGTCCACCAGGGCGTGCATCGCAGTGTCGATGCTCGGTGCCGCGCCACCCTTGCCGTGCAGGCAGTAGTCGAAGGCCGCCACCATCTCGTCCTCGCGCTCCACCCCGGGGTAGACGTCCTGCAGGGCGCGCACCCGGTCCAGGCGCAGCACCGCCAGGCCCTTCTCCTCCAGAGTGCCCAGGTCACCGCCGGAGCCCTTGACCCACAGCAGCTCAGTCTCCTCACCGGTGACCGGATCGGTGGCGGTGCCCTTGGCGGAGGTGTTCCCGCCGGCGTAGTTGGTGTTCTTCGGGTCGGCGCCCAGCGCGTTGGAGCGCTCCAGCAGGGCGGTGACGGTCTCGGGGGTGCTCATGCTCAGGCTCCCCATCCCATCTGGTTCCCGCCCACGCGCTCCGCGGCGACCTTCTCCTCGTAGCCGCTCGCGCGGAATGCCGCGAAGGGATCTACCGGCAGCCCCTGCTCCTCCCGGAAGGCCGCGAGGGCCGGGCGCACATCGGTCCAGAAGGCGTCCATGAGGATCGCGTTCGCCTCGAGGACGTCGTTGCTCTCCTGGGCGGCGGTGAGCGCCTCGCGGTCCACCAGCAGCGCCTTGACCAGAGTCTCCTGCACGTTCAGCACGGAGCGGATCTGTCCCTGGATCTTCGACTCCAGGTTGTGGCACTGATCGAGCATGAAGTTCACGCCCGAGGCGGGCCGGTGCGCATCCTGCTGCACGATCTCGAAGAGGATCCGGAACAGCTGGAACGGATCCGCGGCGCCGACGATCAGGTCGTCGTCCCCGTAGTTGCGGGAGTTGAAGTCGAAGGCGCCGAGCCGGTTCTGGCGCAGCAGCTGGGCGACGATGAACTCGATGTTCGTGCCCGGGGCGTGGTGTCCGGTGTCGAGCACCACCTGCGCCTTCTCGCCGAGTGCGAGGCAGTGCAGGAGGCTCGTGCCCCAGTCCGGAACATCGGTGTGATAGAACGCCGGCTCGTAGAACTTGTACTCGAGCACCAGGCGCTCATCATCGCCGAGGCCCAGGTAGATCTCCTGCAGCGACTCCGCCAGGCGGTCCTGGCGGGCGCGGATCGAGTCCTGGCCGGCGTAGTTGGTGCCGTCGGCCAACCAGATCTTCATCTCCTTGGAGCCGGTGGCCCGCATGACGTCGATGCACTCGAGGTGATGGTCGATCGCCCGACGGCGCACGGACTTATCGCCCGCGGTGAGGGAGCCGAACTTGTACTCGTCATCCTGGAAGGTGTTGGAGTTGATCATCCCCAGCGTCATGCCCTGCTCCGCGGCGTACTCGCGCAGCACACCGAAGTCCTCGACCTTGTCCCAGGGGTAGTGCAGCGAGACTCGCGGGGCGGAGCCGGTGAAGGCGTGGGTCTGGGCGGCGTCGGCGATCTTCTCGAAGGGGTCACGCGGGGTGCCGGGGGTGCCGAACACCTTGAAGCGGGTACCGGAGTTGCCGTAACCCCAGCTGGGGACCTCGATCGAGAACTCGGCGAGGTCACGGGCGATCTCGGCGGGAAGGGTGGAGGGGGTGGGCATGGGGGCTCCTTCGCGATGCGTCGGGCTCCGGTCGACGGCAGCGATGCGACTGCTTCCTGGTGCGAAGACGGGAGGACGCTATATTGAAACGACTCAACATTGACGCTATCACGAGCCCCAGAGATGCACCAGAGGATCCTTGTGTGCCACGTGCACTGAGGTCGGTGCGCAGTTCGCGCACAGTCGGCCATCGTCCCACCGACTGGGAAAGCGTTTGACACTTGCGTGCTCGCAGTCCACTCTGTTGCGGCCTGAGTATTTTTGCTGCCAGAGGAGGATCACGATGGTCACCCCCGACCTGGACACCCTCCTCGCCACCAGCGAAGCCCGCAGCCCCCACCGCTGCTGCTTCCTGCTGCACGTGCGCCCGGAGAAGCTCACCGAGTACGTCGCCGCCCACCAGGACGTCTGGGAGGAGATGCGCGAGGCGCTGAGCGCCGCCGGCTGGCGCAACTACTCGCTGTTCCTGCGGCCCGAGGATGGCATGGTGGTCGGCTACTTCGAGGCCGACGACGTCGATGCCGCCCAGGGCGCCATGGCCCGCGCGGCGATCTCCCCTCGCTGGGAGGCGGCGATGGGGGAGTACTTCACCCCGGGCGGCGACGAGAAGCAGGTGCTGCCGCAGTACTTCCACCTTCCCTGACCGCCCGACCTCCTCGGGCGCACTGCCCGCCCCGCCCCGCCCCACGCCACCGCACCCGCCCCACCCCATCCCGCGTCGCCCGCGACCGCGGGCACCACGTGCACCACCGCCACCGCCGGCACCACCACCACCGAACATGAGGAGCCCGATGAGCTCGCCCGCCCCGCACCCCACCCAGCCTGCGCTGTCAGAGTCCGTCCAGGTCATCAACCCGGACGGCGCCTGGTGCTGGTTCCAGGACGAACGCGCGCTGGTGGATCCCGAGGCCGGGCTGCTCGTCGTCGGCTCCATCGCCTCCGGTGGTGCGGACCAGGATCCGGCCCGGCGCGGCGACCTCGACCTCACCGTCGTCGACCTCGCCGCCGGCACCGCACAGGTGGTCACCCTCCACCCGGGGTTCGAAGCTGATGATCATGACGTGCCGGCACTGTGGCGCCGGCCGGACGGCCGCTGGCTCGCGGTCTACGCCCGGCACAAGACCGACAACCTCACCCACTGGCGGATCAGCGAGCCCGGAGACCCCACCCGCTGGGGCGAGGAGCGCATCTACGACTGGAGCGAGCACACCGGCGGGCGCGGCGTCACCTACTCGAACCTCCACGAGATCGACGGCCGCCTCTACTGCTTCGCACGCGCCGTCAATGACGACCCCTGCGCCCTGGTCTCCGACGATCACGGAGACACCTGGAGCTACGCCGGCAAGCTCTTCGACCGCCCGAAGATCGGCTACGTCAACGGCTACGCCCGCTACGCCGACGGTGCTGCCGGACTGCATGTGCTGGTCACCGACCATCACCCGCGCGACGTCGACAACTCGATCTACCACGGCACCCTCTCTCGCGGCCGCCTCCACGACAGCACGGGCCGGCCGGCGGAGTCCGCACTGTTCGCCGAGCCCGTCCCGGACCAGGCCCAGCTCACCACCGTGCTCGCGACCGGCATCGAACTCGGCGGGGCGCAGCTCAGCCATGCCTGGACCACCGATATCCGTGAGGCCGATGGCCAGCTCGCCGCAGTGATGACGGCGCGCGCGAACCACCGCGCCGAGCCCGATGGTGCGGACCTGGGCCGCAACGTTCCCGTCGACGATCTGCGCCTCGTCTACGCACGGCTCGGAGCCGACGGGCAGTGGACGCTCTCACCGCTCGCCCACGCGGGACCGGGCCTGCTGCCCCATGAGCAGGACTACTCGGGCCTGGCGGCGATCGACCCCTATGACGTCTCCACCGTCTACGTGTCCACCCCGGTCGATCCGCGCGACGGCACCCGCCATGACCACCATGAGATCTACCGTGGACGCAGCGCCGATGGCGGGCGAGGCTGGGACTGGTCACCGGTGACCGAGCACTCCACGGTCGACAACCTGCGTCCGATCGTCGCCCCGGGCGATCCGAGCACCACCCATCTGCTCTGGTTCCGCGGCGACATGCGCTCCTCCCAGGACTACGACTGCGAGGTCGTGCTCCGCAACAGCCCGCGCTGACGGTCACCCACGCCCCAGCGCCCCTCGCACCCCCTCCGAAAGGACCCCTCGATGACCGAGCAGACCTCTCCGGATCTCCGTCCCGCCCTCCGTGATCCCGCAGCGGAGGTGACCGCCGCCCCCACCGCCCTGGGTGAGATGGAGCGACGGCTGCGCACCCTCGGCGGCGTCGCCGCCTGGGACGATCTCGACCCGGAGGTGCACCGCCTCTGGGACGAGCCGTACGGCCCCGCCGAGGACTGGGAACTGCAGATCGAGGACCGCGAGATCCCCGGCCCCCACGGGCCCGTGCCCGTGCGCATCTACACCCCGCAGACTGCGGCAGCCGGACCACGCCCCTGCCTGATCTGGTGCCACGGCGGCGGCTTCATGCACGGCGACCTCGACATGCCCGAAGGTGACCACGTGGCGCGCGGCGTCGCGGGCCGTGCGGACGCCGTCGTGATCTCCGTTGACTACCGCCTCTGCGACGAGATCGACGGAACGCCAGCTCGGGCTTTCCCCGGCGGCCCCGAGCACGTCCTCGCGCCGATCCCGCTGGATGACGTCTGCGCGGCAGTCGCCTGGGCCCGGCAGAGCGCCGACGCACTGGGCATCGACCCTGGACGGGTCGCGCTCGGCGGGGCGAGCGCGGGTGGCAACCTCGCGGCGACGGCCTCCCTGCGCCTGGCCGATGAGGGCACCCCGCTCGCCGCCTCCCTGCTGCTGTACCTGGTCGCCCATCCGCTGCGCTCCGAGCCTGACGCCGAGGAGGCCCAGGCGCTCGACGCGACCCCGCCGATGCTGCGCTTCTCCCTGGACACGATGCGCGCGATGTCCGGCAACTACATCGGCCGGCCCCTCGAGGAGGCGACGCCCTACGACTTCCCGGGGCTCGCCACCCGTGAGCAGCTGGCAGTGCTGCCGCGCACCTATGTCGAGACCGATGAGTACGACGACCTGCGCGTCAGCGGCCGCCGCTACGCGCAGCAGCTCGACGAGGCCGGGGTCGACGTCGAGTACGTCGTGCGCCGCGGCGTGTGCCACGGGCACCTCAACCGAGTGGGCCTCGTGGAGGCACGCGAATCGATGGACCGGATGGGAGAGATCGTCCGCGGGCTGTGAACTGCGAGTTCTGAGCTCTGAGCTCTGAGCTGTGAACCGACGCCGGGAGCACGGGAACGACGGAAGGATGAGGGACGCCATGCAGCCTCCGCAGCACGGGATCATCGCCCCGGACCGGGATGTCCTCGCGATCCTCGCCGCCGGCGCCGACTACGTCGAGCCGACGATCGTCGGGAACGTGATCGTGCAGGACCAGGATGGCCGCTGGCAGGCCGACCCGGCGCTGCGAGACCGGGCGCCCTCCCCGTCCTTCGCGATCCTCTGCCCCGGCGAGCTGAGGCTCTCCGACCCGGCATTCCCCCTCGACCAGGTCCGCGATTACCTGCAGATCGCCTTCGCCGCAGTCTCCGCCCTGGCCCGGCCCGGCGCCATGGTGGTGCCCGGCAGCGGCGGCGCGCGGCGTCTCCCCGAAGGAGTGGATCCGCGTGCGGGGCGCCAGCAGTTCGCACGCGCCGTGCAGGTGGCCCGTGACGTCGCCGCCGATCACGGACTCGAGGTGATCCTCGAGCCGCTGCATCGCGGGGAGACCGACCTGATCAACACCCTGGCCGAGGCGATCGAGTTCCTCGACGAATTCGGGATGGGCGAGGTCAGGGTCGTCGCGGACCTCTTCCACGTCATGCTCGAACAGGAGCCGCTCGCAGTGGTTCGTGCCCACGCGGGCCGCGTCGCGCACGCCCACATCGCCGACACCGGCCGTCTCCCACCCGGTCAGGGCGACTGGCCGAACCCGGGCCGAGGAGCACTGCTCGCGGTGGATGTCGCCGAGACCTACGTGCGGGTGGATCTCTACGACCTCTCCTTGGCCCGCCTCGACCAGGAACGCGTCGAGCTGGCACCGGGCACCCAGAACATCGACTCGATCGCCGAGCACATCGGTGACTGCACAGATCTGATGCTGGAGCGCCATCCGGAGCTCGATGGGAAGGTGCTCGGGGCCGGGATCTCCCTGCCGGGCCAGGTCGACCCCGCCCGCGGGGTGACCGTCTTCGCCCCGAACTGGGGATGGCACGAGGTGCCGCTGCTCGACGCCCTCGAACGGGCTGTCCCCGTCCCGGTGCGGATCGACAACCCGCTGATGGCCCTGGCGACCGGGGAACTGTGGTTCGGCGCAGGCCGTCGCTTCCGCAATTTCGTCGCGGTGAACCTGGGCACCGGGGTCGGGGCAGGAATCATCATCGACGGGCAGCTGCTGCGCGGGCCGGGGAACTCCGCCGGCGAATGGGGGCACACCACCCTGATCTGGAACGGACGTGCCTGCGGCTGCGGCCGGAAAGGCTGCGTCGAGGCGTACGTCGGGGTCGAGGGGATCCGCGCCACACTCTGCGAGATCGCCCCGGAGCACGAGCTGCTGGAGGTCACCCACCATCGCACCTTCATCGAGCGCCTCATGCGGGCGGACGCCGCTGGTGACTCTTCCGCGCAGGAGGCGCTGCTGCGCACGGGTGACTACCTCTCGGCAGGTATCGGCAATCTGGTGAACCTCCTGAATCCGGAGCATGTCTCCGTCTTGGGATGGATCACCCGCTATGCCGGTGCTGAGCTCCACGACCGCGTACGGGAACGTATCGCGCAGGAGTGCCTTCCGGGCCCTTCGAGCATGTTCAGCATGGAGTTCACGGAGGCCGACGGTGAGGGCGTGAGCCTGGGGATGGCGGTGCTCGCACTCGAAGGGTTCCTGGAGCGGGTGGGCCTGCCGAGCCCATCGAGCGCGCCGGCTGCGACGTCCCCGGCCGAGGACGGGGCTCGGCGGCCTGGCTGGGCGGTGCCGCATTCAGCATCGAGCGCCTCCCGCCGCTGATTTCGAGATCTCCGGTCCGCGCGAGATCCCCGGTCTCCTACAGTGGGCCCATGAATCCCGCGCGCAGCGCCCGTGAAGGCGCCGAATCTGTCGAGAACGCCGCCGAGGACGTCGCCGAGAACCCTGCGTTCGAGGCCATCGCCCGCGGCGGGTTCGTGATGAGCGGGCTGGTCCATGTGCTGATCGGGGTGATCACGCTGCAGATGGCGCTCGGCGGATCCTCCGAGGATGCCGACCAGTCCGGGGCGCTGCGCACACTCGCCGCGGCGCCGGGCGGGAACATCCTGCTCTGGATCGGCGGCCTGGCGATGGCCGCGCTGGTGATCTGGCATCTGGTCGAGACCTGGTTCGGAGCCAAGGGGAAGCAGGACGCGAAGGACCGCGCCGCCCACATCATCAAGACCCTCGGCAAGGCCGCGGTGTACGCGGCGCTGGCCGTGACCGCGTTGCGCTTCGCCGCCGGGGGAGGCAGTGACTCCGGACAGCAGACCACCGAGCTCACCGCGGGGATGATGGGCAGTGCCGCGGGGCGGGTCCTCATCGTGGTCGTGGCGCTGGTGGTGATCGGCATCGGCTGCTTCCACGTGTACAAGGGTGCGAGCCGCAGCTTCGAGGACGACCTGCGGATCCCGCCGGGGCAGAGGGTCGCCGGGGCGATCGTCGTGACCGGCATCCTGGGGTATATCGCCAAGGGCATCGCGCTGCTCGGCGTCGGCCTGATGTTCGGCTGGGCCGCCTTCGGCGCGGACCCGGAGAAGGCCAGCGGCCTGGACGGGGCGCTGAAGGCCATGGCACAGCTGCCCGCCGGCACGATCGTGCTCGCAATGATCGGCGTGGGCCTGATGCTCTACGGCGTCTACGCGGTGCTGCGCTCGCGCTACGCGCCCATGTGAGGGGGCTGAGTCCGCTGCTCATGCCCGATGCCGCACCGGACGTCGCACGACGCGATCCATTTGTCGCGCCGCGGTCCTCCTGATGAAGCATGAGAAGGGTCCTGAAGTACGTGGTGCCGTTCACCGGCTGGCCGATACGTTGCTTGTGGGCAACGGTCCAGTGGCCTCGACGAACCGGAGAGGGAAGAGGGGCAGTTATGTCGGAGAAGATGCTGGTGGGGCGCCGAGCGCTGATCGCCGCATGTGTTGCGGTGCCTGCAGTGGCGGTGACCGGAGGTGTCGCGACGGCGGCACCGGTGAAGATCGCCCTCCCTGCAGGACAGAAGCGCGGAACGGTCGTCGAAACGGTCGAGGACGGCACCAAGATCTATGAGGTGCTGGATCGCGAGGGGAACGTGGTCGGCTACACGCTTGACGATGACAAGCTTCGGCAGATGTCGACCGCGAGCATGGCGCTGGCTCAGGAGGATACCCTCGACGGAAGTCTTCAGATCCGGGTCGTGACTCCGAGTGGAGTGACGAGCGTGGCGGCATGCGCGGCCGCTATCGCCGGCTTCGTAGCACTCACCGTGTTCCCGGCCGCGCGCGTCGCGAAGCTGGCCTGGCGTCTGGGGAAGCTCACGGTGAAGTACGGTCCGACGCTGGTTGCGAGGATCTTCCGTGGTGCCCGCGGCATCGCTGGTCGTACCGTGGAGAAGGAACTGATCGACCTCGCTAAGTCGCTGACGGGTGTTGCCGCACTCGCGGCGTGCGGACTCTGACCGGCCCGAGACGACCTGACCCAGACGGCAAGAAGGAGGACCCATGGCTGCCCGATCTGATCGAAGGAGCAGCACTGCACGCAGTTCGTCGAGCGCGATCCTGCTCGGGGTAGTGATGGCAGTGGTGGGAATCTGGTTGCTTGTCGGGGACGTGAGGCTGGGGGCGCTGGTCATCGAGCGCAACCTGTTCTTCGGCATTGTGGCGCTCATTGCCGCTGCGTTGAGTCTCGTCGGAGGCGGCATGGGTCTCTTCCGGTCCCGCAGCAGGTGAAGCCTGACTCCGGGGGTGGAGGATCAGCTTTGCGATGAGCGGCCCGGAGGAGAGGAGCCGGACTCGCCAGCATCTGAGGATGCTGGCGAGTCCGACGTGCATCAGGGGGGCCACGCTCCCCAGTTCAGGCTGTCGGCAGCCGGCTGTGTGGAGAACTACTTTTCGGGAAGTCTCGCCATGAGTGTGAAACTCTCTCCGCTCTGCTGGGTCTCAAGTGTTCCCCCGAGCAACGATGCTCTTTCGCGAAGCCGCGCGAGACCGTAGCCGGATGTTCGCGGGAAATCTTCAGGGCTGGTGGTGCCCGATAGGGAATTGCTGATGCCAAGTCGAATCCCGTGGTCGTCCGCGCGCAGGTCGATGGAGACATGGGGCCTGGTCGGACCGTGTTTGATGATGTTCGTGACGGCTTCCCTGACGATGCGCACGGTCGCGTGCTCCACGGAGGATGATGCGTTGAGGGGGCCGCGCTGGACTATCTCCACGGTCGCGCCGAGGGCTGTCAGCTCGCGCTCCGCCTCCTTGAGTGCGTGGCCCACGGCGACGGTCTCAGGCATATGTTCGCCGCCGGCTTGCGAGTCGTTGGCCACGCGTAGAAGTCGCCGGATATCGGCGAGGGCTTGATCTGCACTGTTTCGGATGACCTCCTGGGAGGCGTCTCGACCCTCTTGATCACGGACGCGCTCGAGAACACGAACATGCATTGCTATCAGCGTGATATTTCGGGCGATGGTGTCATGGAGTTCGTCAGTGATTCGAAACCGCTCTGTGGTGACCGCAGCTTCCCTCGCACGCTCGAGACGGGCGAGGTCGGCCGCGAAATGCTGTTGGCGGCGATGCGCTGCGCTCAGTGCGATGCCGATTCCAGAGCATGTGATCAGTACGAGTCCGAGCGCGACCACGCCTCCGATGTCGGAGAAGCTGGAAGTTGCCACAGCAAATGCCGAGAGGCCGATCACCGCGGAAACGTAGATCGCGGTGAATCTGGACGGGGATGTGTACGCAACCAGCCCGCTGCCGATGGCCAAGTGCAGCAGCTCGTCGCCTGGGGGGCCCGTTGCCATGTGGGTGAGCGCACCCATCAGGAGGAGGATCGCCGCGGTCAAGGGCTGCCAACCGAATAGCGCGGTGGCGAAAAGCATGACGGCACTCGACAGGGCGTTCTGCCAAGTGTTCGGGGTACCGGTGACGTGCAACACCAGATCGACGCCACCGGTGATGGAGACGATCGTGACCAAGGCAATTCTTCCGCGACGCGAAAGATCCGTGAAGACCGGTTGCTCGATGGCGGCGGATGTGGGCCCGTGGGGATGCGTGCTGCCGCAGGCTCGGTCCGTCGTCATGTGCTCAGGATGCGCGAGTTGCGGGAGTCTGTCACTACTTGCAGATGCCGAGCAGGCGGCACAGTGATTTCATCACTTGTCCGGCCGGCGATGCTTGTGCGAGGTGGAACAGGATGTTGTTCATTGAAGCCTCTCGTGGTGGCGCGGTGATCCCTGATCGTCCCAGCTGATCGGTGTGGTCGGACGGGCACTTTTGGATCAACCCTTGCGACTTATGTATGGCCTCGCGTGTCGGTGATGCAGTTCCGGTGATCAGCCGCGGGAGGATCTACCCGCGGGCTTTCCTCGTTGAGGTGTCCGAGGGGTGGGTCGTCATGAGTGAAGGCGCTCCGCGGCTCCGCCCGCGGCCTCCGCAACCTCACCAACTACATCGCCCGCAGCCTCCTCTGATCAGGAGGCTTCAGACCCCTGCTGCACCCTCAAATGCGATGAGCCGGCAATGTACTATTGGGGAACTTTGACGTCGAGGAGGCGGAAGTATGGCAGATTCGAAACGCAAACACGGCAAGGTGTTCGCCTGGTTGGTGGCGATTGGCATCGTGGCGTTTGTCGGTCTTCCGACTGCGCTGCTCTTCGGTCTCGGCGACCTGATCTTCGACGGCCCCAAAGAAGGCGTGATCTCTTTCTTCGGTACGCTCGGCTTCATTGCGGTTCTGCTCGCTATCGGATTCGTATGGGAGCAGGTCAAGGAACGGCGAAATCGGGGCCGGTGAGACCTGGCGGTCACGCCAGCGCTGTCTACGCAAGAACGTGGCCCTCTGAGGGGCGAAAAGCTGACAAAGTCAGCGGCCCCCAGAGGGCCACGGTGCTGCCATACTTCCGGGGATATTCGCATTTGAGTGTGGTGCCCTGCTGAGTCAAGGTGCGTCGCCGGCGTGTTCGTCGGTGGCTGCGTAGCGGGATACAGGTCTAATAGTGGTCGTGGTTGCGGTAGCCCCGGGCCGGCCACCACCAACACTGACAGCCGGTTCAGACTCCTCGCTGACCGCCTCTCCAAGGATCACTGGCACTGGACGCCCGACCACCGCGACCGACACGCGGCGGACCGTCACACCCCAATGTCGGAATCAGCTCGCAACCATCGGTCACCACGCCGACCGGGCTGACCTGCAGACCCCACGAAAGATCGAGGCTAAGCTCGATGGGATGGAGCGAATTCAGGTGCTGCTTGTCGACGATGATCCCCTCGTCCGTCACGCCTTGAGGTTCTTCGTCGATGGGGCCGTGGATCTCTGTGTCGTCGGCGAGGCCGGCGACGGGGAGGCGGCGGTGTCGCTGGCGCGGGAGCTGGGGCCGGATGTCATATTGATGGACCTGCATATGCCGAGGATGGGGGGCGTCGAGGCGACTCGACAGGTTGTCGAGCTGTTTCCTGAGATGCATGTTCTTGCGGTGACCACGCTGAGCACCGAGAGGCACGTCGTCCCCGCGCTGCGTGCCGGGGCGTCGGGGTACCTCGTGAAGGACACGGAGCCGGATGAACTCGTAGCCGCCATCCGAGAGGTGCATTCTGGGCGCTCGATGATCTCCCCGGAGATCACGTTCGAACTGATCAGCACGATCCGTGGTGATGCCCTGCGCAATGATGGCCGCAGGATGGCGGAACAACTGACAGCGCGCGAAATCTCTATCGTACGGCTCATCGCGCGCGGGATGTCGAATGCGGAGATATCGGCGACCCTGCATCTGTCGGAGCCGACGATCAAATCGAATCTCACGCGATTGATGAGGAGGTGGCGGGTTCGGGATCGCGTCCAAGTTCTTATTTATGCGATCACGCATGATGTCATCGATGTCGATATGCTCGAGGTCGGAGACGGCGAATAGGTGTCGTGCGGGTGCGAGAGAACGTGGGGAATGGGCTGAAAGCTCTGTCTACTGCCTGTCACCACGGAGCAGCACCGCTCCATGACGCGGGATCACCACGTCGATCGCGCTGGACCCCGGGGCGACGCCGCGCGCCGCGTCGGACTGCACGGAGACCGCACGCACCGGCACGAGCTCCCCGCTCCACAGCTCGGTGACCTCGCCGACGAGCGCAGCGGGCAGGCCCACGTCCTGGCTGTCCAGCGACACCGCGAGCTCCTCCTCACCCACATTGAACGCGCCGACGTACTGCTCGCCCTCCAGCCCGTCGGCCGTCCACAGGATCAGCGCGCCCTCGCGGAACACCTCGCGATTGCCGGTGGAGCCGGCGTGCACGGCGAGCACGTCGGCGTTCTGCAGCAGCGCGATCGTCGCGGGATCCGAGCTGGGCAGGTCCCCTCCCACCATGAGCGGGGAGCGGGCGATCACCCACAGCGTCATGAGGGTGCGGCGTTCGTCGGGCGTGAGCAGGTCATCGCGGGGCTCGCCGCGCTCGGCCCGGATCCCGATCCGGCCCAGCGGCAGCATGTCCCCGTCGGCCCAGCCGTCCGGGCTCGAGTGCGGGGCCCAGCGGGCGAAACGGGCGAAGTTCGCCTCGACGTCCTCCCACCGATCCCACAAGTCATCGCAGATCCGCCACATGGTCGCGTGCTCGCGCAGATGGTCCAGGCGGGTCAGCGACAGGTCGCGGCCGGGGGAGAGGGACAGCTGCATCGGCCGCCCGGAGCGCTCGATCGCCCCGGCGAAGGCCTCGATGTCGGCGGCCTGGTACGGCCAGAGCATGTCATCGACCTTGAGGAAGTCCACGCCCCAGCCCGCATACAGCGCGAGCACCGAGTCGTAATAGGCGCTCGCACCGGGCGCCGTGTGGTCGATGCCCACCATGTGTGGGTTCCACTCGCAGGAGTTCGTGGGGTCGGCGATGTCTCCGGCGCGCAGCTCTGAGCCGAGCACGGGGCTGTTCGCTGCGACGGCGCGGCGCGGGATCCCGCGCATCACGTGGATGCCCAGCCGCAGCCCGAGGCCGTGGATCTGCTCCGCGAGCGGTCCGAAGCCGGCGCCGCCCGCGGCGCTCGGGAATCGCACCGGGTCCGGCAGCAGCCGCCCGTGCTCGTCCATCGTGAGCGGGGCGCCGACGTTATAGCCGTGGGAACGGGCCGACGGGTCCGACCAGTCGATGTCGATCACCACGGTGTCCCAGCCGTAGGGGGCCAGGTGCTCCGCGAGGAAGCGGGCGTTCGCGAGCACCTCCTCCTCGGTGACGGTGGTGCCGAAGCTGTCCCACGAGTTCCAGCCCATCGGCGGGCGGGCCGACGAGGTGCTGGGCGCAGTGGCGGGTGTGGTTGCGAGCGTGGGTGTCATCGGGTCACTCTCCGAGCAGACGGTCGACGTAGGCATTGGTGAACACGCGGCCCGGATCCAGCCGCTCGCGCAGCGCGAGGAAGTCCTCCAGCCGCGGGTACGGGGCACGCACCTGCGCGGGGTCGAGGGTGAAGACCTTTCCCCAGTGCGGGCGCGGCGCGAACGGGGCCAGGCGCTCCTCGATCTCGGGCAACAATGCTGTGACCTGCTCGGGAAGCTGCTTCCAGGTGAAGTGCACGCAGGCGCTGTCGCGCTGGTAGGCGGGGGAGAGCCACAGCTCGTCGGCCGCGACGGTGCGGATCTCGGAGGCATGCAGCAACGGCCGGATCCGCTCGCCGAGCTCGCTCACCGCCGCCACCGCTGCGGCCAGATCCTCGCGCGCCACGAAGTACTCCGACTGGATCTCCTCGCCGTTGCTCGGAGTGAACTCGAGCCGGAAATGGGGCAGCCGCTCATGGGAGGGGCCGGGTTCCCCGGTCTGGTCGGTGCAGAAATCGGCGGGCATCCCCGCCAGTGGATGCACCGGCCGACGGGCCCGGCGGCCGCCCAGCCACTGCTCCGGCAGCTCCTCATCGACCCCCGCCACCTGCTTCACCCAGGCCTGGTCGATGCGGCCGTCCCAGTGGTGGAAGAGGCTCACGCTGGTCCCGCCCGCGAGCATCGCCAGCATGCCCTCGCCCGTCGTGCTCTCGGGAGGAAAGTCCAGGTGGACGGTCTGGCGCATCGGGGCGGCGGGCACCAGGTCCAGGGTCAGGTAGGTGACGATGCCGAGCATCCCGAGGGAGAGCACCGCCCCGGCGAAGACCTCGGGATCCGCGTCACGGGACAGGGTGAGCTGGTCCCCGCCTGCGGTGACCAGCTCGATCGCCCGCACCGAGGAGGCCAGCGAAGGGCTGCCATCCCCCGAGCCATGGGTGCCCGTCGCACTCGCCCCGCCCACCGAGATGTGGGGGAGGGACCCCATGTTCGCGAGCGCCAGTCCGTGCTCGGCCGCCGCGAGCGCGAGCTCCCCGTAGCGCACCGCCGCGGCGACCCGGACGGTGCGCGCTGCGGCGTCGAACTCGAGATCGGCGGGCAGGTGCGCGAGGGTGACCAGGTCCGCGTCGCTCGCGGCGATCTCGGAGAAGGAGTGCCGCGTGCCGAGCGCCCGGATCCTTGGGCTGCGGCCCACCAGCGCGCGCAGCTCCGCGACCGAGGTCGGTGCATGCAGCGGTCCGGGCCCGTAGTCCACGGTCCCGGACCAGCTGCGCCCGGGGCGGGTGTGCGCGGAATCGGGGGCGTGCGCGGAAGGGGTCCCAGCGGGCATCATTGCTCCAGCTCTTCGAGGGTGGTCACGTCATCCTGCCGAAATGTGCCGGCCAGCGGGGCAAAGTAGGGCGATAGATCGCGCTATCGCCCCACTTTGTCCCGCTGGCCGGGCTTCTCCCGCGGGCGGGACGAGGTGGGGCTCAGAAGCCCTGGCCGAGGCGGTAGAACACCTGGTTGGTGCGCAGCTCCTGGGCGAAGGAGCGCACCGTGGTGTTCTCGTCGATGACCGCGAGCTCGAGATCACCGATCGTCGCGAGGTCCTCCCAGACCTCGAGGCCCACGGCAGTGGTCATCACCGTGTGGTGGGCGGCGCCGGCGGTCAGCCAGCACTCGGCGGAGGTCGCGAAGTCGGGAGCGGGCTCCCAGACGGCGCAGGCCACCGGCAGCTTCGGCAGCTCCTGCGCGGGCTCGACCACCTTCACCACGTTGGCGACCAGGCGGAACCGCTCGCGCATGTCGGAGAGCGCGACCACGATGGCGGGGCCGGCGTCGGCCGTGAACTTCAGGCGCACCGGGTCCTCGCGGTCGCCGATGCCCAGCGGGTGGATCTCGAGCGACGGCTTCGCGGTGGTCAGCGAGGGGGAGACCTCGAGCATGTGGGCGCCGAGGATCTGCTCGCGGCCGGGGGTGAGCTCGTAGGTGTAGTCCTCCATCAGGGAGGCGCCGCCGGGCAGGCCGTGGCCCATCACCGCGGCGACCCGCACCAGGATCGCGGTCTTCCAGTCGCCCTCGGCGCCGAAGCCGTAGCCGTCGGCCATGAGGCGCTGCACTGCGAGGCCCGGCAGCTGGCGCAGCCCGCCGAGGTCCTCGAAGTTCGTGGTGAAGGCGCCGAAGCCGCCCTCCTCGAGGAAGGTGCGCAGGCCGAGTTCCTGGCGGGCGCCGTAGCGCAGCGAGTCGTGGCGCTCCCCGCCCTGCTTCAGCTCGGGGACGATCTCGTACAGCTCTTCGTACTCGGCGACCAGTGCGTCGATCGCGCTCTCCTCGACCGCGTCGACCACGGCGACCAGGTCGTTCACGCCCCAGGTGTTCACGGAGACGCCGAGTCGCAGCTCGGCCTCGGTCTTGTCCCCCTCGGTGACGGCGACGCCGCGCATGTTGTCGCCGAAGCGGGCGAGCTTCAGCGAGTGCATCTCGGCCCAGCCGGTCGCGGCGCGGGCCCAGCGGCCGATCTTGTCCTGCACGCCCTCATCCGAGGAGTGGCCCACGACGGTCTTGCGGTTCACGCCGAGGCGGGTGGCGATGTAGCCGAACTCGCGGTCGCCGTGCGCGGCCTGGTTGAGGTTCATGAAGTCCATGTCGATGCTGGACCAGGGCAGCTCGACGTTCGCCTGGGTGTGCAGGTGCAGCAGCGGGGTGCGCAGGGCATCCAGGCCCTGGATCCACATCTTCGCGGGGGAGAAGGTGTGCATCCAGGCGATGACGCCCACGCAGGCAGGGTCGGCGTTCGCGGCCAGGGCGGTCTCGCGGATCGCGTCACGGTCGGTGAGCACCGGCTTCCAGACGATCTTCACGGGGATGCCGCCTGCGGCGTCGAGGGTCTCGGCGATCACACGCGACTGCTCGGCGACCTGGTCGAGCGTCTCGGGGCCGTACAGGCCCTGGCTGCCGGTCAGGAACCAGATCTCGCGGGCTTCGAAGGGGTTCTGCATGGGGGTGTCCTCATCCTTCAGGGGTAGTGGGTCGACGGCGCCGACGGGGTCGGTGGGTCGGGGGTGCCGGGGGCCTGCGTCAGCGCTGGCCGTAGACGTTCTGGTAGCGGTCGTAGAGCGAGTCGATCAGGCTCGGCTCGATGGGCAGGGGCTCACCGAGCTGGCGGGAGATGTGCACCGTGCGGGCGACCTCCTCGACCATCACGGCGGCCTTCACCGCGGCGCGGCCGTCCTTGCCGAGGGTGAACGGGCCGTGGTTCTGCATCAGCACGGCGGGGCTGCGGTGGCCTTCGAGCGTCTCGACGATGCCGCGGCCGATCGAGTCGTCGCCGATCACGGCGAAGGGGCCGACGGGCACGGGGCCGCCGAACTCGTCGGCCATCATCGTCAGCACGCAGGGGATCTCTTCGGCGCGAGCGGCCCAGGCGGTGGCGTAGGTCGAGTGTGTGTGCACGACCCCGCCCACCTCGGGCAGGTAGGAGTAGACGTAGGCGTGGGCGGCGGTGTCCGAGGAGGGGGTCAGCGTGTCGGGGGTGCCGTCGTCGATCTTCACGCCGTCGAGCGTGCAGACCACCATCGTCTCGGCGGTGAGCTCGTCATAGGAGACGCCGGAGGGCTTGATGACCATCAGCCCCGGGACCTCGGGCGCGGTGGCGGGGACCCGTTCGGAGACGTTCCCGGCCGTCCACACCACCAGCCCGTTGCGGGGCAGCTCGGCGTGGAGGGCGGCGACCCGCTCGCGGGTGGCGGCCACCGCCTCCTGGGTATCGACGGGGAGGGTGGCGAGGGCGAGAGTCATCAGGGCTCCTGGGAGGTCGTGGGGAAGAGTGAAGAGGCGAGCCCAGCCGGGTCAGCGAGGCCAGCCGGGTCAGCTGGGTCAGCCGGGTCAGCCGGGTCAGCGAGGCCAGCCGGGTCAGCTGGGTCAGCCGGGTCAGCTGAGCAGGTCGCCGGCGAGCCGTTCGACCGGGAGCCCGGTGCGATAGCTGGCCAGCCACTGGGCGTGCCCGGCCATCCCGGCCTCGTCGGGCTCGAGGGTGCTGAGCTGCTGGGAGGCGAAGATCTCGGTGCCCAGGAAGTCGCCGAGGGAGGCCTGCCCCTGCTCCTGCCCCTGGCCGCGGGCGCGAGCGGTGAAGGCGGCGAGCAGGGCCATGCCCCAGGCGCCGCCCTCGGCCGCGGAGTCGCCGACGGCGACCGGGGTGGCGAGCGCGTCGGCCAGCACCTGCTGGGCGACGCCTGCGGTGGCGAAGATGCCACCGTGGGCGTACATCACGTCCAGCTGCACGCCTTCGTCCTTCAGCAGGGCCTCCATGCCCACGGCGAGCGCCCCGAAGGCGCCGTAGAGCTGGGAGCGCATGAAGTTCTCGAGGGTGAAGCGGGCTTCCTGCTCGCGCACCAGCAGGGGGCGGCCGGAGGGGACGCCGGTCTGGTGCTCGCCGGAGACGTAGTTGTAGCTCAGCACTCCGCCGGCGTCGGCGTCGCCCTGGGCTCCCGCGCCGAACAGTGCGCCGTACAGCTCCTCGGGGCCGACGGGGTGGCCCAGCAGCTCGGCGAAACGGCTGAACAGGCCCAGCCAGGCGTCGAGGTCGGTGGTGCAGTTGTTGGTGTGGATCATCGCGACCGGATCCCCGGCCGGGGTGGTGACCATGTCGATCTCCTCGCGCGGGCCGGAGAGCTGCCCCTCGAGGACCACCATGGCGAAGGCGCTGGTGCCGGCGGAGACGTTGCCGGTGCGCGGGGCGATGGCGTGGGTGGCGACCATGCCGGTGCCGGCGTCCCCCTCGGGAGGCGCGGCGACCGCGCCGGACTGCAGCGCGCCGGTGGGATCCAGCAGCGCCGCCCCCTCGGTGGTCAGGGAGCCGGCATCCTGCCCGGCGGTCAGCACCTCGGGGAGCACCTCGGGCAGGGCCCAGGGCAGCTCCGCGACTCCGTCCAGGGCGGAGAACCGCTCCAGGAGTGCGGGGTCGAAGGCGTCGCCGGCGGCGGAGATCGGGAACATGCCGCTGGCATCGCCGACGCCGAGCACGGACCGCCCCGTGAGCTCGCGGTGCACGTATCCGGCCAGCGTGGTGAGCTGCGCCAGCTGCTGCACGTGCTCCTCGCCGCCGCGGATCGCATGCAGCAGATGCGCGACGCTCCAGCGCAGCGGGATGTTCACACCGAGGGCCTCGCTGAGCTCGCCGGCGGCCTCGGTGGTGAAGGTGTTGCGCCAGGTGCGGAAGGGGGTGAGCAGCTCGCCGTCGGCGTCGAGGGGGAGATAGCCGTGCATCATCGCGGAGATGCCGAGGCTCGCCAGCTGCGTGAGCTCCACCCCGTGCTGCTCACGCACCTCGCGCACCAGATCCGCGTAGCAGTCCTGGATACCGGCCCAGACGCTGTCCAGGGAGTAGGTCCAGCTCTCGTCCACGAGCTGGTTCTCCCAGGCGTGGGAACCGGTGGCGAGCACCGTGCCGGCATCGTCGATCAGAGCGGCTTTGATGCGGGTCGAGCCCAGCTCGAGGCCCAGATGGGCGCGGCCGGCCCCGATCAGGGAGGCGGGGTCGGAATGCTCTGAGGGGGTCACGGCGGCGTGCGTCATGCGCCTATCCCACCAGGGAAATCACGCGATGTCAACGTTCACATTGGCACCAGGCGACGGCTCCCGACCAGGTCAGTGGGTGCGTTCAGGGAGGGTCGAGCGGCGCACCACCAGGCGCGGCGGCAGCGTGCTGGGCGTCCCTGGCGGCGGCTCTCGGTCCTCGAGCATGCACAGCAGGCGCTCGAGGGCGAGGCGTCCCAGCTCGGCGAAGGGTTGGGCGACGGTGGTCAGCGAGGGGATCTGGAACTCCGCTCCCATCGTGTTGTCGAAGCCCACCACCGCGACCTCCTCCGGCACTCGCAGGCCGTGCTCGTGCAGGGCGTGGAGCACGCCGATCGCCATCATGTCGTTCGCCGCGAAGATCGCGTCCGGCAGTCCGCTGCGCACCAGCTCGCTGGCGAGCTCGTAGCCGGAGCGCGGGGTCCAATCCCCGGGGCCCACGACCGTTCCGTCCAGGCCATGCAGGGCGAGGGCCTGCTCGAACCCCTCGCGCCGGGCGCAGGCGTCGAACCAGTCCTGGGGGCCCGCGATATGCGCCACTGAGCGCACTCCGGTGCGAGCCAGGTGCTCGATGACCTGGTGTGCTCCAAGGTGCTGGTCCACCCCCACGACCTGGACCTCCGGGTTCCGGGCCGGCACCGCGGTGACGGCGACGACGGGGGTCGAGCGTGACAGCGAGGCGACCGCCGGAACCATGCCCTCATGGGCGGCGACCACCAGGATGCCGTCCACACCGGTGCCCAGCAGCTCGGCTCCGATCTGGGGGCTGCTGTCTGCGTCGGGACCGACGGTGGTCAGCAGCATCGAGTAGCCGGCTCGACGTGCAGCGGCCTCGATGGCGGTGGTCGTCTCCGTCGGCCCGAACAGGGAGGAGCCGTCGTTGAGCAGCCCGATCAGGGAGGAGCGCGTGGTCTTCAGCGCTCTGGCCGCGCGGTTGCGGGTGTAGCCCAGCTCGGTGATCGCTGCGAGCACGCGGGCACGGGTGTCCGGGCGCACGATCTGCGGTTCGTTGAGCACTCGCGAGACGGTCTGGTAGGAGACCCCGGCGCGGCCGGCGACATCCGCCATGGAGGGGCGGCGCAGGGTGGGAGCCACGGGGATATCTCCTTTCCAGGACGGGGTATATGGGCTGCAGGTGAGGCGGTGGCCTGCAAGATCGATTCACATCAGAGCAACGTGCCGTCGCGCCCCGGTCCGGCGATATGTCCGTTGCTGATTCGTGACCCGCGGCGGCCTCGGAGGGGTGACACACGGGCATGTGAACGTTAGCATTCGAGGCGTTCCACACCATCGTCGGCGTGCGAACCGCGGACCCCAGCCAGCCTGGAGGACCCCTGCTGCAGGGCGCAGACGGAGATTTCAAGGAGGAAATACCCATGCACAAGCACAATCGCAGAAACTTCCTGCTCGGCGCATCGGCCACAGCGGCGGCGCTCGGACTGGCCGCCTGCGGCGGTGAGGGAGCTGGCTCCGGCGGCCCCGATCCCGATGCGGAGCCGAGCGAGCTGACCGTCGGCGTCGCGATGCCGACCCAGACCTACGAGCGCTGGGTCGCGGACGGCGACAACATCAAGGCGGGCCTCGAGGAGAAGGGGTTCACCGTCGACATGCAGTACGCCGACGATGACATCCCCACCCAGCAGCAGCAGATCGATCAGATGGTCAACTCCGGGGTGAACGCCCTGCTGATCGCCTCGATCGACGGCGCCTCCCTCTCGGCGCAGCTCGAAGCGGCGGCCGCCGCAGGGATCCCGGTCATCGCCTACGACCGCCTGCTCACCGACAGCGAGAACGTCGACTTCTACGTCACCTTCGACAACTACAAGGTGGGCGTGAACCAGGCCAATGCCCTGATGTTCGGCCTGGGCCTGCTGGATGAGAGCTTCGAGCCGGCCGGCGATGCCCCCGAGGGGCCGCTGAACGTCGAGCTCTTCGCCGGTTCGCTCGATGACAACAACGCCCACCTCTTCTGGCAGGGCGCCATCGACACGCTGCAGCCCTACTTCGACGATGGCACGCTCGTGGTGCTCTCGGAGCAGATGGACATCGAGCAGGCCGCCACCCAGCGCTGGGAGCAGGAGACGGCGCAGAAGCGCATGGAGACCCTGCTGACCACCCACTACGGCAGCGGCGAAGAGCTCGCCGGAGTGCTGGCACCCGCCGATCCGCTGTCCCGCGGCATCATCAACGCGCTGCAGAACTCGGGCCTGGGGCCCACCATCGAGGAGGGCCTGCCGGTGGTCACCGGGCAGGACGCCGAGATCGCCTCGATCAAGCTCATCGCCGACGGCGTGCAGTCCTCGACGATCTTCAAGGACACGCGGGACCTCGCCGACCAGGCGATCCTCTCCGCGGAATCGATCCTGAACGGCGAGGAGCCGGAGGCCAACGACACCGAGACCTACAACAACGGCGTGAAGGTCGTGCCCTCGTACCTGCTCGAGGTGCAGATGGTGCTGCAGAGCAACTACGAGGAGATCATGGTCGACTCGGGTTACTACACGCCGGAGCAGGTCGAGGCCGGCCAGCTCTGAGCGCAGGGCTTCGCAGAACACCCGGTGGGGCCTCGGCATGCATCGACGCAGCGCCGGGGCCCCCTGCCCGAAGGAGGGCTCTTTGACCGAGAACATCCTCGAGATGCGGTCCATCACCAAGAGATATCCCGGAGTCGTCGCCCTCAAGGACGTGTCCCTGACGGTCGGCGAGGGCGAGATCCACGCGATCTGCGGCGAGAACGGCGCCGGCAAGTCCACGCTCATGAAGGTGCTCTCCGGCGTCGAGCCGGCCGGGACCTATGAGGGCGAGATCCACTTCCGCGGTCGCCCGGTCAGCTTCGCGAGCATCAACGACTCCGAGGCGGAAGGCATCGTGATCATCCACCAGGAGCTCGCCCTGGTGCCCCACCTGTCGATCGCCGAGAACATCTTTCTCGGCAACGAGCAGACCCGCGGCGGAGTGATCAGCTGGCACGAGACCAACGCCCGCGCCGCCGAGCTGCTCGAGCGCGTGGGCCTGAAGGAGAAGCCGGTCACGCCCGTCGGCCAGCTGGGCGTGGGCAAGCAGCAGCTGGTCGAGATCGCCAAGGCGCTCACGAAGAACGTGACCCTGCTGATCCTGGACGAACCCACCGCAGCGCTGAACGATGATGACTCCGAGCACCTGCTCGGGCTCATCCGCGGGCTGCGCGAGGAGGGCGTCACCAGCATCATCATCTCTCACAAGCTCGGAGAGATCGCGGCGGTCGCCGATGCCACCACCGTCATCCGTGACGGTTCGACCATCGAGACCATCGACATGCAGGTGCCCGCCGAGCAGCGGCACACGCTGGTGCCCCGCATCATCAAGGGCATGGTGGGGCGCGACATCGACAGCCTCTACCCGGAGCGGCGCGCCGAGATCGGCGAGGAGATCTTCCGCCTCGAGGACTGGCACGTCGGCCACCCCACCCAGGCAGGTCGCACCGTCGTCGACGGTGCGGCGCTGAACGTCCGCGCCGGCGAGGTGGTCGGCATCGCGGGCCTGATGGGCGCCGGGCGCACCGAGCTCGCGATGAGCCTGTTCGGCCGCTCGTACGGACGGGACATCTCCGGGACCGCCTACATGCACGGCCGCCCGGTGCAGCTGCGCACGGTCTCCCAGGCGATCAAGGCCGGCATCGCCTACGTCTCCGAGGACCGCAAGCAGTACGGCCTGAACCTGATCCAGGACATCCGCACCAACATCACGGCGGCATCGCTCAAAAAGGTCACCCACGGCGGATGGATCAACGGCAATGAGGAGATCGCGGTGGCCGAGCGCTACCGCTCCTCGCTCAACATCAAGACCCCGACGGTGATGGCGCAGGTCGGGAAGCTCTCGGGCGGCAACCAGCAGAAGGTGGTGCTCAGCAAGTGGCTGTACACCGAACCCGAGCTGCTGATCCTGGACGAGCCCACCCGCGGCGTTGACGTCGGCGCGAAGTTCGAGATCTACACGATCATCAACGAGCTCGCCGAGGCCGGCAAGGCGATCATCGTCATCTCCTCGGAGCTGCCCGAGGTCATGGGCCTGTCCGATCGCATCTACACACTGTCCACCGGCCGCATCACCGGCGAGGTCGCCGCCCAGGACGCCACGCAGGAGCACCTCATGGAGCTCATGACCATGGAAAGGGAGTGAGTGCGCCTCATGGCGGGAACTTCTGACATCAAAGAGCTGCTGACGCGGAACATGCGCTCCAGCGGCATCTACATCGCCTTCGTGTTCATCATCGTGCTGTTCACGATCCTCACCGGAGGCCAGCTGCTGAGCCCCGGCAACCTCACCAACCTCGTGCTGCAGTACTCCTACATCCTGATCCTCGCGATCGGCATGGTGCTGATCATCGTGGCCGGGCATATCGACCTCTCGGTGGGGTCGGTGGTCGCGCTCACCGGCGCTGTCGCGGCTGTGGTGATCATCGGCAACGGCATGCCCTGGTGGGTCGGCGTGCTCGCCGCGCTCGGCACCGGCGCGCTGGTGGGGCTCTGGCAGGGCTTCTGGGTCGCCTATGTGGGCATCCCCGCCTTCATCGTCACCCTCGCGGGGATGCTCATCTTCCGCGGGTTGACCATGCAGGTGCTGAACAACGTCTCGCTCTCGCCCTTCCCTCAGGAGTACCAGTACATCTCCGGTGGGTTCCTCAACGGACTCCTCGGCGGCAACGGCTATGACGCCTTCACGCTGATCCTCGCAGGAGCGCTGGTGGTCGTGTTCGCGATCCAGCAGTACCGCGGACGCCTGGCGAAGCTGAAGTACAAGCAGCAGGTCGAGGCGCAGTTCCTGTTCTGGCTGAAGAACGCGGCCATCGCCGCGGTCGTGATGGCCTTCGCCTGGCAGCTCGCGCACTCGCGCGGCCTCCCGGTGGTGCTGATCCTGCTGGCCGCGCTCGTGCTGATCTACGGCTTCATCAGCCAGCGCACGATCTTCGGCAGGCATATCTACGCGATGGGCGGCAATCTCCAGGCCGCCCAGCTCTCCGGCGTGAAGACCCGCCGCGTCAACATGCTCCTGTTCGTGAACATGGGCCTGCTCTCCGCGGTCGCCGGCATCGTCTATTCGGCCCGCTCCAACAGCGCCCAGCCGGGTGCCGGCAATATGTTCGAGCTCGACGCGATCGCCGCCGCGTTCATCGGAGGCGCGGCGGTGACCGGTGGCGTGGGCAAGGTCCACGGCGCGATCATCGGCGGCCTGATCATGGCGGTGATGTCCAACGGCATGTCGATCATGGGCATCGACCAGTCCACCCAGTCGGTCGTCCGCGGCGTGGTGCTGCTGGTGGCCGTGGCCTTCGACGTCTGGAACAAGAAGCGGTCCCAGAGCGGGGCCTGAGCGCACCACGGGGCGCGGTCGCCGCATGCGGTCCGCGGCTCGCGGGCTGTGCACGGTGAGCGCCGTGTCCGCCCGGCCACCCGGGCCCTCCCAGGAGGGCCCGGGGTCTCGTGCTGTCTGGCTCCTGAACTGGGAGGATTCTGCTCCGGCAGGAGCCGAGCCGCGATCGTCGCGGACCCATTGCGCCCACCTGTGCAACGATGTAAAGTCCGGCTCAGACGGATATGTGACGCAGGGCACCCGATGCGGAGGCGCTGCATCACCTCCATGACCCAGGACTCCGCGGCCTCCTCATGAGGGTGCCGGTTCAGCGCGATGATGCGCGGCGAGAACCCCGTGGAGTGCTTCCCCTCCGACCCGGGCCCCGGCCCACTCGAACCTCAGCAGCGACGCCGCCCGGCCATCCGGCCCGGCGGTCCTTCGACCCCGATGGAGTGTTCAGATGAGGAACCGTCCACCCCGCACCCGTGCCGCAGGGCCTCCTGCGATCCCAGCCCTCAGCCGTCGAGGGCTCCTCGGCGCCGGCGCGCTGGCGGCCTCCGCGCTCTCGCTCAGCGGCTGCTCGACACCGCTCGCGGCGGGACTGCTGGGCTCGCAGCTCGATCCCGAGACGGTGATCTACTGGAATCTGTTCGGCGGCGGCGACGGCGTGCGCATGCAGGACATGCAGGCGGGCTATCAGGAGCAGTACGGCAGGGATTCGCTGCAGGCGACCACGCTGGCCTGGGGCAACCCGTACTACTCGAAGCTGACGCTGTCCACGGTCGGCAACCAGCCGCCGGATGTCGCCGTCGCCCACCTCACCCGCGCCAAGCCCCTCTGGGCCGGCGGGCTCCTGGACCCGATCACCGAGGAGGACCTGGCCAGCGTCGGCCTCTCCTCGGCGGACTTCAACCAGCAGGCCTGGACGACGCAGCAGACCGACGGGCAGAACATCGCGATCCCGCTGGATACGCACCCCTTCACCCTCTTCTACAACAAGGAGGTCTGCGAGCAGGCCGGACTGCTCGACGGTGATGGACTCCTCGTCGACCTCACCGGCAAGGAGGCCTTCGAGGCGGCCCTCACCGAGATCAGTGCCGTCACCGGTGGGATCGCGATGACGGTCGCCAACGTCTCGGAGACCTCGACCCCGTGGCGCTTCTTCTGGACCCTCTACAACCAGCTGGAGGGTGCCACTCCGTTCCTCTCGGAGGACGGCGCCGTGCTGAGCGTGGACGATGACTCCTTCCTGACGGTGATGACCACGATTCAGGAGTGGGTCGAGAAGGGATGGCTGAACTCGAACCTCGACTACGCCACCTCGCAGACGGAGATGTTCACCGGAAAGGCCGGCTTCTACCTGCAGGGCGAGTGGGAGATCGCGACCGCCCAGTCGATCGAGGGGCTGGACTTCGGCATGGCGCCGATCCCGCAGCTCTTCGACAAGCCGGCCGTGCAGGCGGACTCCCACACCTTCATCCTGCCGCGCAAGGATCGTTCGCCCGAGCAGCGGAAGCTCGCGATGCAGTTCATCAAGGCCATGCTCGAGCAGAGCATGGTCTGGGCGGAGGGTGGGCACATCCCCGCGTACATGCCCACCTTCGAGAGTTCCGAGTTCCAGGCGCTCGAGCCGCAGCGCTATTACGCCGAGTCCGCGGACCACGCGGTCTATGACGATCCCGCCTGGTACGGGGGCTCGGGATCGACCTTCGAGGACACCGTCGGCGCCCAGCTCGGACTGGTCCAGCAGGGGGTGCTCACACCAGAGCGGGCGCTCGCTGCGATCCGGAGCCAGCTCGAGATCTACACCTCCACTCCGAGCCCCCTCTGATCCGGAAGGCCTCAGACATGACGACGACGTCCCCGACCGCCCGCCGGTCCGCCCCTCCGGCCGCACCTCCGCGCCGCACCACCTCGATGCGCCGCCGAACGCCGCAGGCCTGGCTCTTCCTGGCCCCCTTCGTCCTCTTCTACGCAGCCTTCATGATCGGCCCCACGATCTGGATGGTGATCGCGAGCTTCTTCAACACCTCGACGGTCCGCTCGGGTCTGGGCTCCTTCGCCGGGCTGGACAACTACCTCGAGATGTTCTCCCGGGATGACTTCTGGTCCTCCCTCTGGCACACCCTCCAGTTCACCCTGTACACGGTGCCGCCGCTGGTGGTGCTCTCCTTCGTGCTCGCGGTGCTGACGAACCGGGCTGCCCGCGGGCAGTGGTTCTTCCGCCTGGCATTCTTCCTGCCGTTCATCCTGCCCTCGGCCACGATCTCCCTGATCTGGGTCTTCGTGTTCACCCCCTTGAACGGACTCTGGTCGCTGCCTGGCAGACTGCTCGGGCTCGAACCCGGCAATGGAGTCCTCTCGGATCCGCGCACCGCGATGATCGGCATCGCCATCGCCACCATCTGGTGGACCATCGGGTTCAACTTCGTGCTCTACCTGGCGGGACTGCAGGAGATCCCCCGCCAGCTGTACGAGGCGGCGGCCGTCGACGGCGCGAGCGCCTGGCAGCAGATCCGCTCGGTGACGATCCCGCTGCTGGCGCGCACGACGGCGCTGGTGATCCTGTTGCAGATCATCGCGAGCCTGAAGATCTTCGACCAGGTTTATCTGATGACCTCGGGAGGGCCGGGCAACTCGACCCAGGTCGCGCTCGGGCTCATCACCGATACGGCATTCACCGACAACCGCATCGGGGCGGCGTCCGCCGCATCGGTCCTGCTGTTCCTCATCATCATCGTGATCGCCATCGTCCAGCAGCTCATCAGCCGCGCCGGGGCGAAGCGCGAGGAGGCCTCCTGACATGACACTCACCGACTCTCGCCCCACCCGGGCTCGCAAGCGCCGCTCCGTCGTCTCCGGCGCGGCTCCCGCCCGCGCCACTGCGCACGCCGGTGGCAGCGGCCGCACCTTCGCCGTGGTCTCCACCGTCATCCTCGTGGGCTTCGCGATCATCTGGCTGATCCCGAGCCTGTTCGCGATCAAGACCTCCCTGACCCCCAACGGAACCGCAGCCCTCGGCGCTCAGGAGATCCTGAGCAGCTGGAGCCCCACGCTGGACTCCTATCTCGGCCTCATGAGGCAGGGAGACATCTGGAACTGGTACCTCGCGAGCGCCGTGACCTCCGTGGTCACCGCGGTGCTGACCCTGCTGTTCGCCTCGATGGCGGCGTTCGCCCTCTCGCGCCTGGAGTTCCGCGGCCGGGCGATCATCTATATGGCGATCATCATCGGACTGATGATCCCCAGTCAGGTGCTGATCGTGCCGATCTTCGAGGAGCTGCGGATCCTGCAGCTGCTGAACACCTACTGGGCGGTGATCCTGCCGCAGGTGCCCTCGGTGATCGCGGTGTTCATCTTCAAGCAGTTCTTCGATGCGATCCCTCGGGAGCTCGAGGAGGCGGCACGGGTGGATGGTGCCGGATCCTGGCGCATCTACTGGTCCGTCGTGATGCCGCTGTCGCGTCCGGTGGTCGCCGCGGTCGCCATCCTCACCTTCGTGTGGACCTGGAACAACCTGCTGCTGCCGCTGTTCGTGATGTCCAACCCCAGCCTGATGACGATCCCGGTGGGCCTGGCGACCGTGCAGGGCAGCTTCGGCCTCCGCTATGCGGACATCCAGGCCGGCGCGATCCTGGCCGCCCTCCCGCTGGTGGTGCTGTACATGTTCTTCCAGCGCCAGATCGTCGAGGGCGTGACGGGGTCCGGCCTGAAGGGGTGAGGGTCGACGGGGTGGAGGGCTCGCTGGCTCTCCGGCCGGTGGGGCTCAGCGGACCTGTGCGGCGGAGCCCTCAGCGCCGGTAGCTGAGGACCCGGTAGCGGGTGCCGCTGGCCGCCTCGTGCCAGCCGCCGGCGGGATCGGACACTGCAGCATCGGTGGCGGCAAGGTGGAAGGCCGACGGGATCTCCGGGGCAGTGGTGTCCCCGTCGACCTCGAGGTCGATCTCGGTGACCACCAGCAGGTCGGCCTCCGCGATCGCCTCCCGGTAGACCGCGCCGCCGCCGATCACCCAGATCATCGGGCTGGCGGCGTCCGGGCGGGCAGCGTGCGGGGCGGGAGGCGTGCCCGCCTCGTCGGCGAGCACCTCGCGCGCGATCCGGAGGGCATCGGGCAGGCTACGTGCCCGCACCGCACCGGCCTCCGCGAAGGCATCATCACGGGTGATGACGACATTGGTGCGGCCCGGCAGCGGCCGGAACTTCTCAGGGAACGACTGCCAGGTGCGCCGGCCCATCACCACCGGGGAGCCCTTCGTGGTGCGGGAGAAGTGCTTCAGGTCTTCCGGCAGGTGCCAGGGCATGGTGCCGCCGGCGCCGATCACGCCGTCCCGAGCCTGCGCCCAGATCAGACCGATCTGCGGAGCGACGACTCGCGGCGGCGCCGCACCGTCGGCCTTCGTGCTCTCGCCCGCTGTGCTCACACCGCCACCGGGGCCTTGATGCCCTTGTGGTGCTGGTAGTCGAGGATCTCGAAGTCCTCGAGCTCGTAGTCGAAGATCGACTCCGGCCGGCGCGCGATCCGCAGCGTCGGGGACGGGAACGCATCGCGCCCGAGCTGCCGGGTGACCTGCTCGTGGTGGTTGTCGTAGATGTGGCAGTCCCCGCCGGTCCAGATGAAGTCCCCGACCTCGAGGTCGGTCTGCTGGGCGATCATGTGCGTCAGCAGCGCATAGCTCGCGATGTTGAAGGGCACCCCGAGGAACAGGTCGGCGCTGCGCTGGTACAGCTGGCAGGACAGCTTCCCGTCGTGCACCTCGAACTGGAACAGCGCGTGGCAGGGGGCGAGCGCCATCTTCGGGATCTCCGCCGGGTTCCAGGCCGAGACGATCAGCCGCCGCGAGTCGGGATTGGTGCGGATCTGTTCGATGACGTCGCTGATCTGGTCGATCACCCCGCCGTCCGGGCTGGGCCAGGAGCGCCACTGCGCGCCGTAGACCGGGCCGAGGTCGCCGTTCTCGTCGGCCCATTCATCCCAGATGGTCACCCCGCGCTCCTGCAGCCAGCGCACATTGGTGTCGCCGCGCAGGAACCACAGCAGCTCGAGGATGATCGAGCGGGTGTGCACCCGCTTGGTGGTGATCAGCGGGAAGCCCTCGGAGAGGTCGAAGCGGATCTGCTTGCCGAACAGGCTGCGGGTGCCGGTGCCGGTGCGGTCGCTCTTGGCGTGGCCGGTCTCCATGACCTCGCGCAGCAGGTCCTCGTACGGGGTGGGGACGGTCATCGCGTCACTCCTTCTCAGAATGGTCGGTGGCCACAGCCGCGGCGAGGGGCAGTTCGGCGCCTGCCGGGGCGGCGGCAGCGGGGGACAGCTCAGCGGCGGTGGGCTCGGCGGCGGCGAGCGTGGAGCCGCGCACCACCAGCGAGTACGGGGTGTCGACCACGCGCGGCGGGCCGTCGTAGCCCTGGATCCGCTCCCCGAGCAGGTCCAGGACGGTGCGGACCAGGGCGGCTTTGTCCGGCGAGATCGTGGTGAGCGGCGGGGACGCGAATGGCGCGTCGGGGGTGTCGTCGTAGCCGGTCACGGCGACATCTTCGGGCACGCGGCGCCCCTGGCGGCGCAGGGCGGCGAGCGCCCCGATCGCCAGCTCGTCATTGCCGCAGACGATCCCGTCCACCTCCGGCATCCGCTCCAGCAGCGCGCTCGCGCCGGCGAACCCGTCGGGCCGGTGCCAGGCGTCCACGGCCTGCACCACGGAGCTGTCGGCCGGCAGACCGTGCTCGCGCAGGGCGGCGAGGAAGCCGTCGCGGCGCAGGGAGCCGGAGCTGTGGGGCTGCAGGCCCTGGGCGGTGTTGATCTTGCCGATGAAGGCGAGGTGCCGGCGTCCGGCCTCGATCAGGTGCGAGGTCGCGTCGAAGGCGGCGCTCTGATTGTCGATGCGCACATAGTCGCAGCCCTCGGGGAGCTGCTCGGGCAGATGCTCCCCGATGAACACGGTGGGCTGGGTGGTGCGCTCCATCTGCGCGAAGTGCTCCTCCTCCAGCAGCAGCGGATTGAAGATCACCCCATCGCCGAACACCTGCTTGAACCCTTCGAGCACGGTGCGTTCCGCCTCGCGACCTGCGGAGGTCGAGTGCAGCACGACGGTCTGCCCGCGGTCCTGCGCCTCATCGATGAAGTGCTGGGCGAGGTCCGAGAAGTAGGAGAAGGCCAGGGAGGGCACCGCGAGGGTGATCATCTGGGAGGCGCCGGTGCGCAGCTGCCGGGCGGCCAGTTGGGGCCGGTAGCCGACCTGCAGGATCGCCTCGCGCACCTTCTCGCGGGTGGATTCCCGCACGTGAGGGTAGTCGTTGACCACGTTGGAGACGGTCTTGATCGAGACGCCCGCGAGCTCGGCGACGTCGCGCAGCGCAGGCGGACGCCGCTGACCGGAGGGCGAGCGGGGAGGCATGCACTGATTCTCGCATTCAGCTGGTCGTCTGCGGAGCCTCCTGGGAGAGACGGCACATGGGGCGTCGCTCGTCTGCGTCCGACTCGCCCCGCACGGATACGCGTTGACGCCGCGACCCTGCTGTGGAAAGCTACTTCCAACGTTGTAGATCTGGCCGCCGCGCCCCGAGCGCGCACCCGTGCCCCTCCCTCATGAAGGACGCAGACACTGATGTCATCGCAGGTCACCCTCACCATCGACCCCGCCTTCCGGGTCGCTCCCGTGCGCCGCCGCACCTTCGGCGCCTTCGTCGAGCACCTCGGCCGCTGCGTCTACACCGGCATCTTCGAGCCGGACCACCCCGAGGCCGACGAAGACGGCTTCCGCACCGACGTCCTCGCCCTCACCCGCGAGCTCGGCGTGAGCTCCGTGCGCTATCCCGGCGGCAACTTCGTCTCCGGCTACCGCTGGGAGGACGGCGTGGGACCGGTCGAGGACCGCCCCTCCCGTCACGACCTCGCCTGGCACTCCACCGACCCCAACACCGTGGGCCTGGACGAGTTCATGGCCTGGGCGAAGAAGGCGGAGGTCGAGCCGATGTACGCGATCAACCTCGGCACCCGCGGCGTCGAGGAGGCGCTCGACGTGCTCCAGTACGCGAACGCCCCCCAGGGCATCGCCCTCTCGGACCAGCGCGCCGCGAACGGCCACCCCGAGTCCCACGGCATCCGCATGTGGTGCCTGGGCAACGAGATGGACGGCCCCTGGCAGACGGGCCATAAGACCGCCGAGGAGTATGCGCGCCTCGCCACCGAGGCCGCCCGCGCCATGCGCCAGGAGGACCCGAACCTCGAGCTCATCGCCTGCGGCTCCTCGAGCTCGTCGATGGAGACCTTCGCGGCCTGGGAGAACACGGTCCTCACCGAGGCTTACGACCACGTCGACATGATCTCCGCCCACGCCTACTACGCGGAGAAGGACGGGGACCAGGCCTCCTTCCTCGCCTCGGCGGACGACATGGACCACTTCATCGACGCCGTCGTCGCGACCGCGGACCACGTGCGCGCGAAGCTCAAGCGCGAGAAGCACATCATGGTCAGCTTCGACGAGTGGAACGTCTGGTACCAGCACCGCGCCGAGTCCCGCCCGCCGAGCGGTGACGACTGGCCGGTCGCGCCGGTGCTGCTCGAGGACACCTACAACGCGATGGACGCGGTGGTCTTCGGCAACCTGCTGATCTCCCTGCTGCGCCACAGCGACCGCGTCGCCTCCGCCTCCCTGGCCCAGCTGGTCAACGTGATCGCCCCGATCATGACCGAGCCCGGCGGCGCGGCCTGGAAGCAGACCACCTTCCACCCCTTCGCGCTCACCTCCCAGCACGCCCGCGGCGAAGTGCTCGATGTGCGCCTTGCCGCGCCGACCTTCGAGAACGCCCGCTTCGGCACCAGCTCCGCGGCCGATGCCGTGGCGACCTGGGACGAGGAGGACGGCGCGCTCTGCGTGTTCGTCGTCAACCGCGGCACCACCGACGAACTCGCGCTGGATGCGGACCTCTCCGCCTTCGGTGACCTCGAGGTCGTCGAAGCCGTCACCCTCCACCACGAGGACCCCTACGCGGCCAACACCAAGGACGCCCCGGACACCGTCGCCCCGCAGGCCAACGACTCCGTGCGCCTCGAGGACGGCCGCCTGGTCGGCGCGCTGCCCGCGATCTCCTGGTCGCTCGTGCGTCTCGCCCGCCGGACGGCCTGACCCGGCCCTCGGCCCGATCTGACCAGGGCCGACGGGCCTGCCGGATCCTCACGGACCGGCCGGCCCGTCGGCCGCCTTCTCACCCTCTGCCAGCCCTTCCATGTCAGCCCCACTGCCCCAGGAGCACCCATGACCGACTCGGTCCCCACTCTCGCCTCCGACCTCACCTCCGCGCTCACCGCGACCACCCCCGGCTCCCGCGCGAGCGGCTCCACCGGCCCGTCGGCCGCCCCCACCGACGGCCCCGCCCGCGTGGTCGTCGACCTCGACCTGCCCGGCGCGACCATCAGCCGCCACCTCTACGGCCACTTCGCCGAGCACCTCGGCCGCTGCATCTACGAGGGCTTCTACGTGGGCGAGGACTCCGAGCTCCCCAACACCCGCGGCATCCGCGACGACGTGGTCGCCGCGCTCCGCGCCCTGCAGATCCCGAACCTCCGCTGGCCCGGCGGCTGCTTCGCCGACGACTACCACTGGAAGGACGGCATCGGCCCGCGCGAGGACCGCCCCCAGATGGTGAACTCCCACTGGGGCGACATCGTCGAGGACAACTCCTTCGGCACCCACGAGTTCATGGACCTCGTCGAGCTGCTCGGCACCGAGGCGTACGTCAACGGCAACGTCGGCTCCGGCACCGTGCGCGAGATGAGCGAGTGGATCGAGTACCTCACCCGCGCCGACGACTCGCCGATGGCGGCCCTGCGCCGTGAGAACGGCCGCGAGGAGCCCTGGAAGGTGCCCTACTTCGGCATCGGCAACGAGGCCTGGGGCTGCGGCGGCAACATGCGCGCTGAGGACTATGCGGCGCTCGCCCGCCAGTACTCCACCTACGTGCGCGACCACGCCGGCAACGAGGTCACCCGCATCGCCGCCGGCGCCAGCGACCACGACTACGCCTGGACCGAGGCGCTCATGCGCGCGGCCACCAACCTCGACAAGCGCGAGGGCAATGCCGGTCCCTACCAGGCCATCTCGATGCACTACTACACGATGTCCGGCCCCTGGTCCGACAAGGGCTCGGCCACCGAGTTCACCGAGGAGGAGTGGTACCTGACCCTCTCCCGCGCCGCCCACGCCGAGGAGCTGGTGGCCCGCCACGCCACCGTCATGGACCACTACGACCCGCACAAGAAGGTGGGCCTGGTGTTCGACGAGTGGGGCACCTGGTGGAACGTCGAGCCCGGCACCAACCCCGGCTTCCTGTACCAGCAGAACACCGTGCGCGACGCGCTCGTGGCCTCGATCCACTTCGACGGCTTCCACCGCCACGCGGATCGACTGATCATGGCCAACATCGCCCAGACCGTGAACGTGCTGCAGGCGATGATCCTCACCGATCCGGACACCGGCGCGCTCGTGCTCACCCCGACCTACCACGTGTTCGCGATGAATGCCGGGCATCAGGACGCCTCCGCGCTCGCCGCCCACGTGCTGCTGCCGGAGGAGACCGCCGAGGTCGACGGACGCAAGCTGCCGATGATCTCCGCCTCCGCCTCGACCACGGGAAGCACCGCGCTCCTCTCGCTGTCCAACCTGGACCACGCAGAGGAGCGCACCCTCGTGCTCGACCTGCGGGGACGCTCTGTCACCGGGCACACCGCGAAGGTGCTGACCGGGGCGAGCTCCGCCGCGCACAACACCCCCGAGCAGCCCGACGCGGTCGCGCCCGCCCCGCTCACCGACGTGCGCGAGCACGAGCGCGGCCTCGAGATCACCCTGCCGCCGCACTCCTTCGCGACCGTGGAGCTGCAGCTGGGGGAGTGAGGGTGGGGGCTCGTGGGCTCGTGGGCTCGTGGACCGCTGAGCCGCTGCGAGAGAAGTGACTGACCGGTATCCCCTCTGAACTGTCGCCCAGCACCTCGCGTGCCGACAGTTCAGAGGGGATGCTGCGTTCTGGTGCGGGGTGCGGGGTGCGGGGTGCGGGGTGCGGGGTGCGGGCGCCAGGTTCCGTCGGACCGTTATCAATCAAAGGGTTGAATAAGGCTGCTCCACGGCGTAGAGTCTGGTCATCAACCAACAGGTTGAACACAGGTGAGTGAAAGGGAGGAATGGACGACGACCTCCTGTCCAGGGCGTTCGCCGCTCTCGCGGACCCCACCCGGCGAGACCTCGTCTCCCGCCTCACCCTCGGCGACGCCACCGTCGGTGAGCTGGCCGCTCCGTACGAGATGTCCCTGCAGGCCGTGAGCAAGCACATCGCGGTCCTCGAATCGGCCGGGCTCGTCACCCGCCGGCGCGACGCACAGCGGCGCCCCGTGCACCTCGATGCTGAGGTGCTGGGGGAGCTGACCCACTGGATCGACCGCCACCGCCGTGCCGCCGAGGCCCGGCTGTCCCGCCTCGATGTCGTCCTGCATGCCGCCGACGCGGAGCGCGCCGACACCATCGAATGACCCGTCAGCACAGAGCATCAGGAGCACCAGCCATGACCACCTCCGACCGTCTCGCCACTGCCACCATCGCGGCTGACCCCGAGGTCCCCGTGATCCACATCGTCCGGGACTTCCACGCCTCTCCCGCGCGGGTCCTGGGCGCGCATACCGATCCTGAGCTCTATGCGCAGTGGGTGGGCCCTAAGGAGCTCTCGACCCGCATCGAGCACTGGGATGCCCGTACCGGCGGCGCCTGGGCCTTCGTCAACATCGGTCCGGACGGCGAGGAGTACGCCTTCCATGGCAGCTTCCACGACGTCACCGAGGACCGCATCGTCCAGACCTTCACCTTCGATGGCTGGCCCGAGGGGGTCTCCCTGGAGACCATGCGCGTCGAGGATCTCGGGGACGGCTGGACCCGCATGCGCAGCCAGTCCCTCTTCGACTCCTTCGAGGGTCGGGCTCAGATGCTCGAGTCCGGCATGGACGTCGGGATCCACGAGGGATACGCCGCTCTCGACGAGCTCTTGGCGGCCGATGGCGCACCGGGCGTGGCCCGTTGAGCGCCGCCCTGTCCCAGCTGCCACCGGCGGAGAAGTACCGCGCGATCGCCTCCGGCTTCACCGCGACCGTCGGCGGCGTCACCGACTGGGACGCCCCCACCCCCGTGGTGGAGTGGCGCGCCCGGGATGTCGTGGAGCATCTGGTCACCTGGCTGCCAGCCATGATCCACGGCGGGTCGGCATTCCGCTTCGAGGAGGGTCCGTCAGCCGATCGGGACCCCGCCGGCGCGTGGACCCATCTCGACCGCCAGATCCGCGCACTCCTTGCGGATCCCGCTGCCGGCCGGCACCTCCACTCGAATCCGCACACAGGATCGGACCGCCCACTGCCCGAGGTGATCGACGAGTTCTTCACCGGGGACGTCTTCTTCCATACCTGGGACCTCGCCCGCTCCTCGGGGCAGGATGACCGGCTCGATGCCGGCATGGTCCACGACGCCTACACCGGGATGAGCGCGGCAGAGGAGTACCTGCGCCCCACCGGCCAGTTCGGCCAGCAGCAGCCGGTCCCGGAAGACGCCACCGAGCAGGAGAAGCTGTTCGCCTTCCTCGGCCGCGACCCGCGGTGGGCTCCGCCGGGCACGTGATCCCCCCGGCCCTGCGCGTCCATCCCCTCTGAGCTGTCGCCGAGCACCCGCTCAGCCGACAGCTCAGAGGGGATGCCCAGCCACGGCGTGGCTCCCCTCCGGGAACGCGCCTACTTCCGGCCGGCCATCATGGCCGCAGGTGCGGCCACTGCAGCGTCCACCCCGGCGGGCAGCTGCGGCAGGAGCGGGGCGAGCAGCTCGGCCACGATCTCGGCGACGGCGATCGCGCCGTCGACCGAGAAGTGGGTGTTGTCCTCGATGCCCTCGGGATAGAGCGGGCTGACGCCGGCCGGGAGCTGGGTGAACAGCTGGCGTGAGGGCTCCTCGCCGAGGCTCCTGATCAGCGCGCGGGTGCGGGATTGGAGGTCCAGCAGCGGCACATCGAAGGTCTCGGACAGGGCGAGCATCGCGGTGGGATGCTCCCCATGGGTGCGCAGCAGCTTCCCACCCTCATAGTGGCGCCGGGCCACCGGGGTGCACAGCACCGGGTGCGCGCCGAGCTCCCGCACCTCCTCGATCATCCGGGTGAGGTTCTCGGTGTACCCGTCCCAGGCGGCGAGGCGTTCGTGCTTCTGGTCGTTGTGGCCGAACTGGAGCAGCACCAGGTCGCCGGGCGCCGTCGCATCGAGCACCGCCGCCCAGAGCCCCTCGTCGCGATGGGATTCGGTGGTCGCGCCGTTCTTGGCCAGGTCGATGACGTGGAGCGGAGTGGCGACCGCGCCGTCGGCCCCGGAGTCGGCGGCACCCGCGTCCAGCAGCGCACAGCGCGCGGTGAGCGCCGCACCCAGGTGCGCACCCCAGCCTGACATCGGGTAGGCCGTGGCCACGTAGGGCGCGACGGTCGAATCGCCGGCGAGTACGATCCGTCGTCGACGGGCCGGGGGAGAGGTCTGGTGCATGCTCAGACCTCCTCCGCGGCTGCGGTCGCGGTCGCGGGCATCGCGCTGAGCAGCCCGGAGACCTCATCGATGCTCACCTGGCGGTCCAGGAGCAGCATATGCAGCGAGATCTCGAGAGTCTCGCCGAGCGGCACCTCGCGGGCGTCATCCCAGGCGAGGCTCGGGCCGACGCCCACGTAGTCCGAGGCGCGCACGAACCAGGGGTCGATGCGGCCCTGGCCCTGCGCGTCCTGCACCATCACCACGCTCGACCAGGAGTTGCCATGGCGACGCTGGATCACCAGGGCCGCGCCGCAGGAGCCGTGGGCGAGGGCCTCGCCCGCGCCCTCCTGCACCAGCACTCGGGTCTCGTCCGCCCCGGGCAGGCGCCAGAACAGCCCCCCGTATCCCGCACCGGGCCGGCCACGGGTGGCGGGGCTGGTCAGGTGCAGCGGCTCGGCGTCGGGGGTGAGACTGCTGTGCCAGGCCAGGGACCAGCCCCGCTCCTCGGACAGCAGCATCGCGGACAGCGTGCGCTGCTCGGTGAGCAGGGCGCGTCCCTCGTGGGAGAGCCAGGTGATCTGCGAGAGCAGGGAGCTGCCGTCCTCGGACACCTCGACTCCACCTACCTGCTGGGTGCCGTGATTGGACAGCAGGGTCGAGCCACGTCCCTCGACGAAGGTCCTCCCGCCCCAATAGGTGGTGCCGTTGACGTCGGGCAGGGCGAGCGAGACGCCGTAGTGGTGGCGATGATCCACGGGGGTCACCAGCGTCGTCGGCCGCCCGTCGAGCGTGCGCACCGGATGCAGGTGGGGGCGCGGGCTGTGCACCGGCACCATCGCGCTGCCGTCCACGGCGGTGCTGAGCAGGGTGCTGCCGTGCGTGAGGTTCCAGCCGCCGTTCTCCTGCACCCAGGCGAGCGGGGAGCGGTCGAGCTCGCGCACGGTCTGCTCGGCGAGGGTCGGCACCGCCTGCATGGACGGGGCTCGGGATGGGGGCACCCGCCCCGTGCTGTCCCCGAGCAGCAGCTGAGGCGTCAGCAGCGCATGTTCGGTGGGCTCGGGGGCGCTGCTCGGGTCCAGCTGCCGGTGCAGCAGCGACCAGGCCACGGCTCCGGTGTCGAGCTCCTCCTGGTCTACGGTGGTCAGCGTGGGCACCGCGAAGCGGGACAGCTCGATCCCGTCGAATCCGGTGACCGAGAGATCGCCCGGCACATCGACGCCGAACTGGTTCAGCCGGGCGAGGAGCCCGAAGGCGACGAGGTCGTTGAAGGCCATCACCGCGGTGGCCCCGGACTCGAGCACCTGCTCGGCAACCCGGTGACCTGCAGTCATGGTGGCGCCCCCGAGGATGGTGCGGATGCTGAGGGAGGGCCTGGTGTCCACCAGGGCGTTCAGCGCGCTGAGCCGCTCCTGGTGGGCCGCGCTGCGTGGCGGACCGGAGACGTAGAGCAGATCGCGATGGCCCAGCGCCTCCAGATGCTGCACCAGCTGGGACATGCCGCTGCCGTAGTCGATGCCCACGCTCGCGACCCGCGGATCATCGAGGCTGCGGTTCAGGACCACCACGGGCGCGATCTCCGGGATCAGCGCTTCGAGCTCGAGCTCGTTCATGCGCGGCGCGACCAGCACCACCGCATCGCATTGGCGCCGGGCGTCCCGGGCGATGCCGGCCTCCCGTTCGGGGGTCGAGGCTTCGGCGACCAGCACCCCGTATCCGTCGGCCTCCGCCGCTCGGGTGAGGCTGCGCAGGACGCTCTGGAACATGGGGTTGCCGAGGTCGGGGATCACCAGCGACACGGTCATGGTGCGACCGGTCGAGAGATAGCGGGCGGTGAGGTTGGGGCGGTACTGGAGCCGATCTGCCGCCTCCCGGACGCGGGCGCCGATGCCGGGATCGACGGAGGTGCGGCCGTTGAGGACCCGGGAGACGGTCGCGCGGGAGACCCCGGCCGCCTCGGCGACCTGCGTGATGGTGGGGCTGCCGCTGCTGCGTGCCATCAGATCTCACGTCCTTCTCGTTCGACGACGACGGCGCTGAAACGCGCGCTGCGCTCGGTGAGGCCATGGTGCACCATGCTGTCCACCGAGGCGAAGAGGCCGACCTCGGCCCCGACCCAGTGCCCCTTGGTGGCCTGCCAGCCCTCGAGCAGCACGAGCCCGTCGGCCAGGAGCCGGATCCGGCCGAGGCGATCGCACTCCAGGCGCAGCTGCACCGACACCGCGGCCACCGCGGCCCCGGGCTCCTCGGTGAGCAGGCGATGGACGGTGACCACCTCATCCACCTCGTCCTCCGCCATGGTCCCGTGCACGAGTTCGATCCGGTCGCCCGTGCGGCGCAGCCCCGCCCAGGCATAGCTCAGGCCGAGCACCACGAGACCTGCGCGCTCGGTGCCGATCTCGGTGCCGACCTCCGCTCCAGTCGGGGCGGCGGGGAGCTCGAGCGTCGCTGTCCAGGTCGACGGCTGTCCGGGCAGCTGCTGGGTGAGGATGGCCCCGAGATCCCGCAGATCTCCGCGGGGGCTCGGCGCGAAGGCGAGGGCCAGCCGGCCCTCGCCGCTGCGCGCCCACTCGGGCCGCGGGTTCGCCTGCCAATGCCAGCGCGGGTGGAGCACCGTGGCGCTCCCGCCCGCGGTGAAGGAGTCGGAGCGGGTGGGCTCGCAGTAGGTCTCCTGCACGGCGGTGGAAGTGGAGCCCGGCCCCGGGGTCGGCACCAGCGCGACCGGGCGGCCGCGGACCTCATCGATGCTCTCGCCCATATGCGGCCAGCCCTCCTCATCGAAGCGCACCGGCTGCACATGGGTGACCCGACCGAAGACGCCACGGTCCTGGAAGTGGAGGAACCACCAGCGACCCTCGCTGTCATCCACCAGCGCGCCCTGGTGGGGTCCGTTGACGGGGGTCGAGTCCTGCTCGAGCACGATGCGGTGCTCGTAGGGCCCTTCGATCGAGCGCGAGCGGAAGACGACCTGGTAGCCGTCGGCCACTCCGCCGGCCGGCGCGAAGATCCAGTACCAGCCATCCTTCCGGTAGGCCTTGGGCCCTTCGAGCGTGAGCATTCCGGTCAGCTCGGCGCCGTCGATCACCACCTGCGATGCGGACAGCGCCGCGGTGAGATCGGGGGTGACCTCGAGCAGGGACAGGCGATTCTTCACCCCGGCCCGGGAACGGGCCCAGCCGTGCACCAGATAGGCGCGGCCGTCCTCATCCCACAGCGGGCAGGGATCGATCAGGCCCCGGCCCGCCAGCAGCAGCCGCGGGGCGCTCCAGGGACCTGCCGGGTGCGGGGCGTCGAGCACGAAGATGCCGTGGTCCGGATCGGGATAGACGATGTGGAAGGTGCCCGCGTGCTCGCGGAGGCTGGGTGCCCACACCCCGCTGCCCCGGCGAGGGAGGGAGTAGTGCTCAGCCGGGACCAGGGACGGCAGCGCATTGGTGACGTGCTTCCAGTCCACCAGGTTGCTCGAACGCAGCACGGGCAGGCCGGGGGCGCGGTGGAAGCTGGAAGCGATCATCCAGTAGTCCGTGCCGACGCGGATGACGTCTGGATCGGGCCAGTCCGCGTCGAGGACGGGGTTCGAACGGTGCTCCAACTTCGCTCCTCCATCAGGGGTGGGATCGACATCGATCCGGGGCATGATCACGGGTGGCAGGGCGCCGGGCGCCAGGTGGGTCGCCGCCCGGGATGTTCGTCGTGAGACCGCTCCAGGAGCGGTACGAGAAACACGCGGGGAACCGATTTCCGAACCCGTGGTCGCACACAGTACCAGCACTTCGAAGGAGCTGCGAGAGCGGATCGGAGCGGCTGCAAGCGCCCGCCACGGTGAGTGTTGCCGATCTGTGATCATCTTCTGACCTGGCCTGATGGAAGGTGCCGAGGGTGGCGGCGGCGGAACGTCTGAAAATTTTCGCTCCGATCCTGTTGACAGCCGCACGAACCGACTCCACACTTGGGACGCAGCGGGATACCGGTTTCCAATAGAGCGGTTTCCCGTCGGGTCTCATCGACTCGAACCTCCCTCGACGAAGAGCAAGGAAGGCCAATGGTGGCTGATTCCGTGATCGACCCCCGGGCGAGCTCATCCGTGCTCGTTGCCCCGGATGCTGGCTCGCCCTCCACCGCGAGCGCCGGCTCCAGCGGTGCGCCGCTGCGGCGCAAGACCCTGGCCGCGAAGCTGTGGCGGCATCGCGCGCTGTACCTGATGGCGCTGCCCGGCATCGTGTACTTCCTGGTGTTCAAGTACCTGCCGATGGGCGGGCTGATCATCTCGTTCCAGGACTACAAGCCGTTCCTCGGCATCATGGGCAGCCCCTGGGTCGGCTTCGAGCATTTCGTGCGCCTGTTCACGCAGGACACCTTCTTCATGCTGCTGCGCAACACGCTGCTGCTCTCGGTGCTGCTGATGCTGATCTCGTTCCCGGTGCCGATCATCCTCGCGCTGCTGCTGAACGAGCTGCGGGGCCGGTTCTTCAAGCGCAGCATCCAGACGATCATCTACATCCCGCACTTCATGTCCTGGGTGATCGTGGTGTCGCTGTTCTACGTCCTGCTCACCACGGACGGCGGGGCGATCAACAACCTCATCGTCTCCCTCGGCGGCGAGCCGATCGGATTCCTGACCAATCCCGACTGGCTGCGCCCGATGTATGTCTTCCAGCATGTGTGGCGCACCGCCGGCTGGGGGACGATCGTCTACCTCGCGGCTCTGACCGCCGTGGACATGGCGCTCTACGAAGCCTCGGAGATCGACGGCGCGAACCGGTGGCAGCAGACCTGGCACATCACCCTGCCCGCGATCCGCCCCACCATCATCGTGCTGTTCATCCTGTCGATCGGTGACTTCCTCGAGCTCGGCTTCGAGCACATGTTCCTGCTGCTGAACTCGATGAACCGCGAGGTCGGCGAAATCTTCGACACCTTCGTCTACACCGCCGGCATCCAGAACGGCCAGCTCAGCTTCGCCACTGCCGTCGGCCTGTTCAAGGGCCTGGTGGGCCTGATCCTGGTGGTCGGCGCGAACTCGCTCGCCAAGAAGTTCGGCGAAGAGGGCGTCTACTGATGTTCGGCTTCGAGCAGTTCCTCGCGATCAACCGGCGCCTGACCGGCTTCTGGCGGCTGGCCTGGCTGAACCTGCTGTGGATCGCCGTGACCGCGCTGGGCCTCGGAGTGCTCGGGGTGGGACCCGCCAGCTACGCCATGGCGAAGTACCTTCACCGCTGGTTCCGCTACGGCGAGACCCCTCCGTCCACGCGGACCTTCTTCCGCTACGCCCGGGAACTGCGCTGGCAGCCCGTGCTGGTGGGTGCGGTGCTGATGGGTGCCGGCGGCGTCATCTTCGTGAACCTCGCGAGCTTCAGCGACTGGTACCTGCGGGCCGCGAACCTGCTGGCCCTGGGCGTGCTCTGGATCATCGCCGCCTACGTCTTCACCGTTCTCGCCGCGCTCGATGTGAAGGGCCTGCGGGCCCAGCTGACCAGTGCGCTGCTGCTGGGAGTGGGCTCCCTGCACTGGACGATCATCGGCACCACCGCGGTGGTGATCGGCCACGCGCTGATGCTCCGCTTCGCCCTGCCCCTCCTGGCGATGTTCGGAGTGGCGCTGCCCGCCGCCGTCTTCGCCGCCATCTGCTCGCGGATCCTCCGCGACCTCGAGCCCGCTGCGGCCGAGGACCCCGCCATCCCCGCGCGGACCATCGCGCATCCCGTGCAGCGCACCGACGCGCTCACGTCGCACCCGGAGTCGGTCTCCGACCGGGTGCATCCCCTCCCGAAAGGAACCCCAGCATGATCTCTCGCCGGAATCTCCTCCAGTCCGCTCCCGTCGCCGCAGCCGGCGCGCTCGCGCTGTCCGCGTGCGGTGGCAGCTCCAGTGGAAGCGGCGGTGAGGGTAGTGCGGACAGTCCCCTCACCTGGATGGCGCTGCTGCACACCCCCACCACCCCCGAGCCCAGCGGTCCGGTGCAGACGCGCCTGACCGAGTCTCTCGGTCAGAAGTTCGAGATCCAGTGGGTGCCGGACGCCTCCAAGGAGGAGAAGATGAACGCGGCGCTCGCCTCGGGCTCCGTCGCGGACGTCACGTCCATCTCCAATCTCTCCAACTCGAGCATCCGCAGCGGCGTGACCTCCGGGCTGTTCTGGGACGTCGAGCCTTTCCTGGGCGAGTTCGAGAACCTGAAGAACATCGACCCGAAGATCATCGAGGCAGCCCGCCTCGACGGCACCCTGTACGGGGTGCCCTTCCAGAAGATCCTCGCCCGCTATGGAGTGCTGGTGCGCCAGGACTGGCTCGACGCGCTCGGCCTCGAGGTCCCCCACACCATCGAGGACCTCGGAGAAGTCGCCAAGGCCTTCGCCGCAGGCGACCCGACCGGCACCGGCGCCACGGTCACCGGCTTCATCGACCGCGAGGAGAGCTTCAAGGTGGGCTTCCGCTCGCTGGCCGGCTACTTCGGTGCCGGCGAGACCTTCCAGCTGGACGAGGCCGCAGGGAAGATCATCCCGGCCTGCACCTCCGATGCCTGGAAAGAGGCCATGGAGTGGTACCAGGGCGTCTACGCGGCCGGCGGCGTGAACCAGGAGTTCATCACCACCCAGAAGCAGAACCAGCAGCAGGCGATCGCGCAGGACAAGGGCGGCATCGTGGTCACCGGCCTGTTCGAGGCCAAGAACTATGTGGCGCTGGCGAACGACATCAACCCGGATTCCGGCGTCGAATGGACCCTGATCAACGACCTCACCTACGGCGACGTCCCGCGCCGCATCATCTCCGACACCGGCGGCGGCATGGGCGGCCTGTTCTCCATCTCGACCCAGTCCGTGAAGACCGAGGACGACCTGCGCCGAGTGCTGGCCTTCGCCGACGGGCTGATGACCGAAGAAGTGCACAACCTGATGACCAACGGCGTGGAAGGCGTCCACTACGAGATCGATGCCGACGGCGCCGTGAACACCCTCGACCAGGCGCTGTGGGAGCAGGAGGTCCAGCCCTACTCGAGCTCCCGCCTGGCGGAGAACGCGTTCACCTACAAGTCCTCGGACCCGTACGTGAACCTCGCCAACGAGATGATGGCCGAGAGCGCGGAGTACGCGATCACCAACCCGGTGCAGTCGATGAACTCGGAGACGTTCAACACCGAGTGGGCCACGATCGAGCAGGGCCTGAACGACGCCTACAACAAGTTCATGATGGGCGCCGCGACGATGGGCGACTACGAGGCGGCCATCGAGTCCGCCCGCGGCCAGGGCCTGGACGACATCATCAGCGAATACACCGAGGCGTACGAGCAGTTCAACGGCTGATCCGCGCCGGGACCGGGCCGTCTCGCGGTCCGGTCCCGCGCTGGCCTCCTCCCGCCATCCGGCGCTGGCCCCTTCCCGCCATCCCGCGCTGGCCCTTCCCGCCATCCCGCCCATGAAAGGCCCCGTCGTGACCCTCACGTCGTCCCTCCAGGACACCGCCGACGCCACCCTGGCGACCACCCGGCTGCAGCACGCGATCGACGAGGCCGCAGCACTCGGCGGCGGTCAGGTCCGCATCCCTGCAGGGGTGCACCGCACCGGTGCGCTGCGCCTGCGCAGCGGCATCGACCTGCACCTCGAGGCGGGCGCCGTCCTGCAGTTCGTGCCGGATCCTGCGCTCTATCCCGCGGTCGAGGCACGCTGGGAGGGCGCGGTCGGAACGGTGCACTCGCCCTGCCTCTTCGCCCACGGCGAGAAGAACATCGCGATCACCGGCCTTGGCACCATCGACGGGGCAGGGGAGGCCTGGTGGGACACCTTCCGTGAGCGCCGCGAGGAGCTCGCCCACCCCCGGCCCACGCTGATCGGGCTGCACGAGTGCGAGCGAGTCACGATCAAGGACGTCGCCCTGCGCAACTCCCCGGCCTGGACGGTGCACCCCGCGCTCTGCGAGGACGTCACCGTCTCCGGGATCAGCATCCGCAACCCCGCGGACTCCCCGAACACCGACGGCATCAACCCCGAGTCCTGCTGCAACGTGCGCATCAGCGACTGCCACATCGATGTGGGCGACGACTGCATCGCCATCAAGGCCGGCACCGAGGCCACCCCGGACCGGGTCGCCACCGAGAACGTCACCATCACCGGCTGCACCATGGTCCACGGCCATGGCGGAGTGGTGATCGGCAGCGAGATGAGCGGCGGCGTGCGCAACGTCGTGATCAGCAACTGCATCTTCCAGGGCACCGACCGCGGTATCCGACTGAAGACCCGCCGGGACCGCGGCGGGCTCGTCGAGAACCTGCGCGTCACCAACGTCGTCATGGACGACGTGCTGTGCCCGATCACCGTCAACCCGTTCTACTTCTGCGGGCCCGACGGCAAGGATCCGCACGTCGGCGACCGCGAGGCCCGCCCGGTGGACGCCGGCACCCCGCACCTGCGCTCCCTGCACCTGGCCCACCTCACTGCGACCAACGTGCACGCCTCCGCCGGGCACATCTTCGGACTGCCGGAGGCTCCGCTGCAGGACCTCAGCATGCACGACGTGAGCATCAGCTTCGCGGCCGAGCCGCGGGCCGCCGCCCCCGAGATGGCGCTGGACGTCCCGGCCCGGGTCCGGTCCGGGATCGAGCTCGGCTTCGTCTCCGGCGGCGAGCTCAGCCGGGTCCGGGTGCGCGGGGCCGACGGTCCGACCGTCCACACCACCTCCTGCACCGATCTCGAGCTCGACGTCAGGGGGAGCGATGTCCACCATGACTGAACCCTGCCGCGCGGGCCGCAGCGCCCGTCCCGGCAGCCCCTCCCGGTCCGCTGAGCAGGCGGCACCGCGGGTGTCCCGCACCGTCGAGCTCTGGCTGGTCGGCATCGGGATGGCCGTGTCCTTCCTCGCCCTGGGCGGCTTCGCCCTGGTGATGAACCGGATCGATGCGGCCACCTTCGAGCAGGTCGTGATGCCGGCGCTGGTCGGTGCCGAAGCCGAGTCCGGCCTCGGCGTCGCTGAGGCCCATGAGCTGGCCCGCACGCTCGCGGCCTGGTTCTCCGTCACCCTGATCGCGGTGCTGCTGCTGTCGGCGATCGGCTGGTTCGTGGCCCGTCGGCGCCCCTGGCGTCGCACCGCCGGCTGGTGGTTCCTCGCCGCCGGCCTCGCCTGCCTGCTGGGCAGCCAGCTGATCCTGTTCCCCGTCGCCTTCATCTTCTTCGTCGCCGCCGGATTCTTCGCCCTTCGCCCGGTCACGGATGGGAGCCCCTCATGACCACCTCGCAGTCCGCACCAATTCCCGCCACCGCAGCCGCCGACGCCGTCCTGGCCACCGATCCGCCGCCCCGTCGTCGCCGTCGCGGTGCCCCGAAGCTGCGACCTCTCAGCCGCGGTGAGAAGGTGTTCCAGGTGGTCAACGTGATCGTCCTGAGCGCCTTCGCGCTGGTCTGCGTGATCCCCTTCGTGCACGTCATCGGCAGCTCCTTCGCCACTCCCGGTGAGCTCGCCACCAGCAACTTCCTGCTGATTCCGAAGGAGTTCACGCTCGACGCGTATCGCTACATCCTCTCGACCCCCACCATCTTCCGGGCGATCGGGGTCTCGACGGTCGTGACTGTAGGCGGCACCTTCCTGAGCCTCGTGGTGACCTCGCTGATGGCCTACGCGCTCGCCAAGCCCTATCTGCTGGGGCGGCGCGCGATCAACTTCATGGTCGTCTTCACGATGCTGTTCAGCGGCGGCATGATCCCCACCTTCATCGTGGTGACCAAGCTGGGACTGCTGGACTCGCTGTGGTCGCTGGTGCTGCCGGTGCTGATCAACGCCTTCAACTTCGTGATCATGCGGAACTTCTTCTCCGGCATCCCGGAGAGCCTCGAGGAGTCCGCCCGCATCGACGGCTGCTCCGAGCTGGGCGTGTTCCTCCGGATCGTGCTGCCGCTGTCGGTCGCCTCGATCGCGACCATCGGCCTGTTCTACGGCGTGACCTACTGGAACACCTATATGCACGCCGTGCTCTACATCAACGACTCCTCGAAGTGGCCGATCCAGGTGCTGCTGCGCCAGATCGTCATCGTCTCCAGCGGCGTGAATGCCGACTCCACCGCCGTGGACGTGGTGCCGCCGGCGCAGTCGGTGAAGATGGCCGTGATCGCCGTGGCGACCCTGCCGATGCTGCTGGTCTACCCCTTCATCCAGCGCTTCTTCGTCAAGGGCGCCCTGATCGGCTCGGTCAAGGGCTGAGCAGACAGCGCCCCCTGGGGCGGACATCCACATCACGCGCCGGAAGGGGCTGATCGACCACGCCTGGACGAGACAGGTCCAGCGTTCTCAGAGCGGTGCCGCGAGTCCTCGGACTGCCCGCGGCACCAGGAGCTTCCGCCTCACCAAGTCCGGTCGTGCAGTGCCCACCGAGAACAGATCGAGGATGATCATGCCTTCCGTGTCCCGCCGCCAGTTCACCACCGCCATGGGTGTCGCAGCCGTCGCCACCTTCGCGACCACCGCCTCCGCCTCCGCCGACCCGACGAGCGCAGCGGAGGGAGCCGAGCTGCTGCGGAAGATGCGGGTCCCCTCCGGCCGGAGCACGGCCGACGGGCCGGTATGGTCACCGACCGCGACCGGCTTCGCCGGAGTGCCGACCGCGCAGCACCCCGCCGGAGCGGTCGGCGGCGCCGGGGGTTCGGTGATCGTGGTCGGTGACGCCCAGCAGCTCGCCGATGCCATCCTCCGGGACGGTCCGACGATCGTCCTCGTCCAGGGCACGGTCGCCGTGACTCCCTTCGGCACGAATCTCAAGGTCTCGAGCGATACGAGCATCCTCGGGGTAGGGCGCGGCGCCGAGATCGTGGGCGGCGGGTTCCATCTCGATCGGGTCGCGAATGTCGTGATCCGGAACCTCACCTTCCGTGACTCCTATGTCGCGGGGGACTGGGATGGCAAGAGCGACGACAACGACAACGACGGCATCCGTGTCGACACCTCGCAGCACGTCTGGATCGACCATTGCGCGTTCGCCCGGCTCGGGGATGGGCTCGTGGACGTGCGGAAGAACTCCACGAACGTGACGGTCTCCTGGTGCATCTTCCGGGACCACAACAAGACGGTCGGGGTGGGCTGGACCGATGACGTCCTCACCGAGATCACCCTCCATCACAACTGGTCCTCGAACACCTACCAGCGCAACGCCAGCATCGACAACGTCGCCGCCGGTCACGTGTACAGCTGCCTCTTCCAGGGGCAGGGCCAGTACGGGACCATGTCACGCGGTGCGTCGCAGCTGGTGATCGAGGCCTGTCTCTATGAGAACGGCGAGGACGCGATCGTCGCGAAGGATCCGGAGTCGCGGGTCGACTCGCGGGGCAATCGCTTCACCGCGATCCGCGGTCGCAAGGACCACACCGGACCGACCTTCGAGCCGTCCGACCGCTACACGTACACCGCTGAGCCGATCGATGAGCTCGCTGCCATCGTCCAGAAGAACGCAGGTCCTCACGCCCGGAAAGAGCACGCCGGGCGCAGGATCCGCGTCGCGCTCGACGGCACCGGTGACGTCGCCAGCATCGGTGCGGCGGTCGGTGCCGCGTGGCGGTCCCCGCACCCGGTGGAGATCGTCGTGGCTCCCGGAACCTACCGCGAGATCGTGCGCATCTGGCCAGGCACCCCCGCCGGCCTCGTGCTGCGCGGAGAGACCGGAGATGCCGCCGACGTGGTCCTGACCTATGACCTCGCCGCCGGCACCGAGAAGTTCTATGGCGGCGACTTCGGACGGACAGGAGCTGCCACGCTCGCGGTCCTCGCGGATGATGTGACCATCGCCGATCTCACGGTCGAGAACGGATATGACGAGGCGACGAACGGGAGCAGCCAGGCCCAGGCGCTGCGGACCGTCGGCGATCGGATCGTGCTCGACGGCGTGCGCCTGCTCGGAAACCAGGACACCTTCCTGGCCGAGACACCGTCGGCCGAGGTCGTCTCCCGCGTCTATGTGCGCGATTCGTTCATCGAGGGCGATGTCGACTTCATCTATGGCAGCGCCAGCCTGGTCATCGAAGACTCGGAGATCAGCTCCTACGATCGCGGCAGTGCGAGCAACAACGGCTATGTGTGCGCGCCGAGCACCGGGGGCGGGATCCGCGGATTCCTGTTCACCGGTTGCTCCTTCACGTCCACCGCTGCTGCCGGAACGGTGTTCCTGGGCCGCCCGTGGCATCCGAGCAGCAATCCCGATGTCGCACCCTCCGCCGTGATCAGGGACTCCCATCTCGGCGACCACATCCAGACCCCTGCCTGGTCGGACATGGGCGGTTGGCCCTGGCAGGAGGACTTCCTGCGCGAGCATGCCAACACCGGCCCGGGCGCCCTGGCGCCGGGAGCGCCGACCGACGGCAGGCCCCAGCTCACCGCGACCGAGGCGACGGAGCACACCCGAGAGAACTACCTCCAGGGTGACGACGACTGGACCCCGTGGTCATGAACGCTCCGATCCGACCCCGACGACACGAGGACTCCATGACCACGATCGCCCGACGTCACCTGCCGACCCTCGGCGCTGCAGCGGTCGGCGCCGCAGCAGCCATCGGCCTGCCGACCGCGGCCGCTGCACCGGGGAAGCAGCCGGTACCGCCTGGCGGGACCGGGATCGACCAGCTGCAGCGAATGCGAGTTCCCCGCGGACCCTCGACCGCGGACGGGCCCGTGTGGTCTCCGGCCGCGACCGGCTTCGCGGGCGTCCCGACCGAGCAGAATCCGGCCGGAGCCGTCGGCGGCCAGGGCGGCACCGTCCACGAGGTCACCACCGCAGACGAGCTCGCCGCCGCAGTGTCGACGGCGGGTCCGCGGATCGTGCTGGTGCACGGCAGCATCGAGATGCCCTTCGGGTCGATGCTCGACATCCCCTCCGAGACCAGCGTGCTCGGGGTCGGGCGCGGGGCCGAGATCGTCGGGGGAGGATTCCGACTGCTCGAGGTGTCGAACGTCGTGATCCGGAACCTCACCTTCCGGGACTCCTATGTCGCGGGGGACTGGGATGGCAAGAGCGACGACAACGACAACGACGGCATCCGTGTCGACACCTCGCAGCACGTCTGGATCGACCACTGCGAGTTCGTCCGGCTCGGGGACGGCCAGGTCGACGTGCGCAAGGACTCGACGAATGTGACGGTCTCCTGGTGCGTCTTCCGGGATCACAACAAGACCCTCGGGGTGGGCTGGACCGACAACGTGGTGACCACCTTGACCCTGCACCACAACTGGTTCTCCAACACCCACCAGCGCAACGGCAGCATCGACAACGTGGCCCTCTGCCACGTCTACAACTGCCTGCTGGACGGCGCGAGCTCATACGGCATGGCCTCACGGGGAGCCTCACAGCTGCTCATCGAGCACAGCGACTTCCGGTCCGTGCGCAATGCCATCGGCGCGAGCGATGCCGCCTCGCGGGTGGCGCAGAACGGAAACGTACGGGACAGCTCCTGGGGCTCGTGGGAGGACACCGGCATCGACGCGGATCCCGCCGATCACTACTCGTATGCGCTGGACCCGGTGGACGAGGTGGCTGGCCTGCTGGGTCGGCACGCCGGACCGCATGCACGTCGGCAGTCAGCCCCGCGGAGGCTCCACGTCGCGCAGGACGGCAGCGGTGACCTGCTGTCCATCCATGCTGCGGTGGGGGCGGCCGCACGGTCGCCGCACCCGGTCGAGATCATCATCCATCCCGGGACGTATCGCGAGGTGGTGACGGTATGGCCAGGGGTGGACGGGCTCGTGCTCCGTGGTGCGAGCGGTGATCCGGCGGATGTGGTCCTCACCTACGACAAGCCTGCCCAGGACTGGGCGACGTGCACCGTCCTCGCCTCGGACGTCTCCCTCCACGCGCTGACCCTGGAGAACACCTTCGACCGGACCACAGGCGATGACCGCCCGGCCTACCCGCTGCGGTCTCTCGACGACAGCCTCACGCTCGTGGACGTGCTCCTCGTCGACGGACCGCATGAGATCTCAGATCCACGGGCCTGACCGCCTCCTCGTCGACCGTCTCCTCACAGATCAAGGACGATCATGACCTCCCACACCACCCCCACACGCACCGCTCGGGCCTTCGCCCGCAGCGCCGCTGTCGCCGTGTCCGTCGCGGCGCTCATGGTGCCCGTTGCCGTGCTCGCCGCTCCGAAGGACGGCCAGGGCCCGCCGCAGGGGCATCCCCGCAGCCCCGCGATCACCCAGACCCAGGTCCTCCCCGAGGCTGACGGCTGGGCGAGCGCCGACGGCGGAACCACCGGAGGCGCCGACGCCACCGCCGAGCACATCTACGACGTCTCCGACCGGCCCGAGCTCATCGCCGCACTGGCCGCAGCCGGTGATGCCCCCGCCATCGTGCGCGTGCACGGCAACATCCCGATGAACGCCGACGACGACGGCGCACCCATCACCTGCGAGGAGATCGCCGAGGGCACCGGTTACGACCTCGACGCCTATCTCGAGGCCTACGACCCCGAGACCTGGGGCACGGACCGCGAGCCCGAGGGCGAACAGGAGGATGCCCGACGCATCGCCGCCCAGAAGCAGCGTGCGCTGATCCAGGTGGACGTTCCGGCGAACACCACCCTCATCGGCGCGACGGAGGGCGCCGGGCTCACCGGGGCGTCGCTCTCGATCCGCGGCGTGGACAACGTGATCGTGCGCAATCTGGTGCTCGCCGACACCTACGACTGCTTCCCGTCCTGGGATCCGACCGACGGGGCGCTGGGCAACTGGAACAGCGAGTACGACAGCGTGCGCATCGTCGACGGGTCCACGCACATCTGGATCGACCACAACGCATTCACCGACGAGCCCATGACCGATGACCAGCTGCCGGAGCACTTCGGCAGGACATTCCAGCGCCATGACGGGGCGCTGGACGTCACCAACGGCTCGGACCTGGTGACCGTCAGCTGGAACACCTTCCGTGATCACGACAAGCTCACCCTCGTCGGCTCGACGGACAAGCCCGATCGCGGCGACCCCGGCACGCTCCGGGTCACCTTCCATCACAACCTCTACGAGGGTGTGGGCCAGCGCGCACCGCGCGTGCGCTTCGGCCAGGTCGATGTGTACAACAACCACTACCTGATCCGCGAGCAGCAGACGGTGGGCTACGGGTACTCGATCGGAGTGGGCTTCGGGTCCCATCTGCTGGTCGAGGCGAACGCCTTCACCACCGGCGGAGTCGTCGAGGCAGGTCAGCTGCTGTCGGTGCTGAAGGGCACCGAGATCACCACTCGCGGGAACCTCGTGGATCATCGTTCTGTTGATCTTCGCGCGGCATACAACGAGGGCCGCCCCGAGTCCGAACAGCTGGCCGACGACGGCTCCTGGGAGCCGACTCAGCGTTCGTGCGTGGACAAGGTCCAGCACGTCGCGGGCGTGGTCGGCGCCTGGGCAGGGCCGCAGTTCGGTCCCGCCCCGGGACGTATCGGAGCAGACTGCCTCGCATGATCACTCTCGGAACCCCGCTCCCGCCGGCCGACCCGTCGGCGGGGCGGGAGCGGCTGATCTCTCTGCTGGGCCTCGCCACCACCGGGGGTGACGGCGCAGCGCACCTCGAGGCGATCCCGTCGGCCCCGGCCACCGGAGCCCCCGAGGAGGTGCGGGTGCGCACCGCCGAGGGAGACTCGATCCCCGCCTTCCTCCTGCGCCCCGCCCCGGAGCTCGCCACCGGGGCCGGCGTGGTGCTGGTCGCCGGCCACGGCCGCGGGATCGATGACCTGGTGCGCACCGAACCGACGGACGAGTATCACGAGGGCCTCGCCCACAAGCTGGTGCGGGCCGGGCTGACGGTGCTGTGCCCGGAAATGATCAGCTTCGGCCGGCGACGCTTCCCTCGCCCCGAGGGTGCCGAGCCTTACGAGCTGGCGGAGAACTCCTGTGGCATCGACGCCGCGCGCCTGCTCCTGCATGGACGCCCCGTGATGGGCCACCGGGTGGCCGACGCGCGCGCCGCCGTAGAGGCTCTGCGGCAGCTGCCCGGCGTGGATCCGACGCGAGTGGGCGTCGCCGGCGGCTCCGGGGGAGGAGCGGTCGCTCTGCTGCTCGCGGCTTCCGACCCGTCGATCACGGCGGCCCTGGTCGCGACGTACTTCTGCAGTTTCGAGGCGAGTCTCTGCTCGATCCGGCACTGTCCCTGCAACATCATCCCGGGGCTCCTGCCCGAGTTCGAGATGGCGGACATCGCCGCCCTCATCGCGCCGCGTCCGCTGATCCTCGAGGCGGGGGAGCAGGACCACATCTTCCCGATCGCGGCGACCCGGGAGTCCTTCGCGCGCCTCGCACCGGCATGGGAGGCACACGGTGCGGTCCCGCCCGAGCTCGTGGTCACGGGCGGAGGTCACGGCTTCCGCGCCGAACGCTCCCTCGACGTCCTGGTCCGGGCGCTCGCCGGCTGAGCCTCGCCAGCTGAGTCCCAGCCAGCGGAGTCCCACTGGCCGAGTCTCACCAGGTGAGCGAGGCGGTGGCGCGACACCGGGGCACCCCACGAGCATCCCCTCTGAGCTGTCGCTTCGCGGGGGAACCGGCGACAGCTCAGAGGGGATACCGGCGAGCAGACCGTGCGGATCCGACATTCTGAACGTGGTCAATTCGGCATGGATGCGGAAATGAGCCGATCCTGACGTACGTTTAAGGGGTGGACGTTTGCTGCGACCTCTGTGACGCGCGCGCCACCAATGACTTAAGACCCTGACCCTTCGACGATGGAGAGAATTCCCCATGCCCACCCCCCGCCGTAAACTCACTGCTCCCCCGCGCCTTCCCCGCAATGGTCTGCGCATCACCGCGCTCGGCGGCCTCGGCGAGGTCGGCCGCAACATGACGGTGTTCGAGCACGCAGGCAAGCTTCTGATCGTCGACTGCGGCGTGCTCTTCCCCGAGGAGCACCAGCCCGGCATCGACGTGATCCTGCCGGACTTCACCTCGATCCGCGACCGGCTCGACGACATCGAGGCGATCGTGCTCACGCACGGCCACGAGGACCACATCGGCGGCGTGCCGTACCTGCTCAAGGAGCGGGGCGACATCCCCCTGATCGGCTCCGAGCTGACCCTGGCCTTCATCACCGCGAAGCTCAAGGAGCATCGCATCACCCCCAAGACCCTCCAGGTCGAAGCGGGGCAGAAGCACAAGGCCGGTTCGTTCGACCTCGAGTTCGTCGCGGTCAACCACTCGATCCCCGACGCCCTCGCCATCATGATCCGCACCAAGGCCGGCTCCGTGCTGCACACCGGTGACTTCAAGATGGACCAGTTCCCGCTGGACGGCCGCATCACCGACCTGCGCGCCTTCTCGCGCCTGGGCGAGGAGGGTGTGGATCTCTTCCTCACCGACTCCACCAACGCCGAGGTCCCCGGCTTCACGATGTCCGAGCGCGACCTGAACCCGGCCATCGACCAGGTGTTCACCACCTCGCCGCGCCGGATCATCGTCTCGAGCTTCGCAAGCCACGTGCACCGCATCCAGCAGGTGCTCAACGCCGCCCATGCCAACGGCCGCAAGGTCGCCTTCGTCGGCCGTTCGATGGTGCGCAACATGGGGATCGCTCGCGATCTCGGCTACCTGACCATCCCCAAGGGACTGGTCGTCGACTTCCGCAAGATCCAGTCGATGCCCGATCACAAGGTCACGCTGATCTGCACCGGCTCGCAGGGTGAGCCGATGGCGGCGCTGGCCCGCATGGCCAACGGCGACCACCAGATCCAGGTGGGCGAGGGCGACACGGTGCTGATGGCCAGCTCGCTGATCCCCGGCAACGAGAACGCGATCTACGGGATCATCAACAAGCTCACCGATCTCGGCGCGAACATCGTCCACAAGGGCAACGCGAAGGTGCATGTCTCCGGTCACGCGAGCGCCGGCGAGCTCGTGTACTGCTACAACATCGTGCGTCCGAAGAACGTGATGCCGGTGCATGGCGAGTCCAAGCACATGCACGCCAACGCCGAGCTGGCCCGCCGCACCGGCGTGCCGGAGGATCACATCGTCATCGCGCAGGACGGCTACACCGTCGACCTGATCGACGGCCACGCGAAGATCTCCGGCAAGGTCGAGGCCGGACTGGTCTACGTCGACGGCCAGACCATCGGCACCGCCACCGAGGACACCCTCGCCGAGCGCCGCATGCTCAGCGGCGGCGGCGTGGTCACCGTGGTGGCCCTCATCGACCCCGACACGTACCAGCCGGTCGAGCCGGTCGAGTTCATGACCAAGGGCTTCGTGCACGACAAGCGCACCTTCGATGGTGCGTCGACCCAGGTCAACAAGGCGCTGGCCCGCGCCAAGCAGGACAAGATCGAGGACATCGGCGCGATCGAGAACATCATCGTCGACACCGTCAGCGGCTACCTGCGCCGCACCTACCGCCGCGAGCCCGCCGTCATGGCCGTGGTGGTCGACGCCTGATCGACAGCTCGTTCCCGAAGGCCCCTCCGGCCCCGCCTCGTGGCGGGAGCCGGAGGGGCCTTCGCCGTTCCTGTCATCAGTGATACTGAGTCCATGACGGACTCAGCACTGCAGCTCCTGTTGGGCGGCCTCTCCCGAGCGGAGCTGCGGGAGCGGCTGGCGGCAGCGGGGGTCCAGCTCAACGTCCATGCGGAGACATTGCTCGACCACCCCTGCTTCGACGAGCGTGCACCGGAGACCGTCATGGTCACTCAGCGCCGCGTCGCCGACCTGGGCCTTCCCGAGGAAGGCACCCTGCCCGAGGTGATCGCTGCGTCGCTGCGGCAGGGCCTCGCACTCTGCCCGGCGACCACGGGCCCGTACCTGAGGCTCGCGATGGCCTCCCAGTCCCAGGCGCCGGATTCCCTGCTTTCCGCGGGACGCATCCCCACCGGGGCGCTGCATGTGGTCTCCGAACCGCTGAGCGCGGATCATGAGTTCCCCAAGGGCTTCTACCTGCGGGTGGTCGAGGGAGTGTCCTGGCTGCGCGGGTTTCGCTGCGACGACGACTACGTCTGGCCGCCGGAGAGCGTGATCGCGCTGCGTGCGGCCGACGGAGACTAAGTGGCCGACGGGGACTGAGCAGCCGGCGCCCGCTGGACGCGTCCGGCCGCGGGGCCAGCTGACGTGAGGCGCTCGCGCAGCTCGGCGGCGGTGGGGTTCCGCAGGATCTGATCACCGAGCAGCACCGTCGGCGTGAGCTCGTTGCCGTGGTTGACGGCACGCACCTGAGCGTTCGCTTCCTCGTCCTGCCATACGTTCACCCAGGTCACGCGGGAGTCTGAGCGGAGCTGGAGCAGCAGTCGCTCGCAATAGAGGCAGCCCGGCTTCCACAGCACTACGGCGTGGTCGGGCGCGATCTGCGCTGTGGCACGCTCCCAGGGAGTGTGCCGGCCGCGTCTCCGAGCCCACCAGCTGTAGACGTGCAGCACGAGCACGGCGAGGACGCCGAATGCGACGCCCGAGAGCAGTTCACCGTCCTGCGCGACCAGCACGGCGATCACGAGGATCGCAAGGGTCATGAGCAGGAGGGTCCAGCGCTGTCGACGAGTCATGCTCTCACCCTACGACCTGCACTCGACCGCGCTGGAGCGCCCGATGGGCCGAGGGGCTCACCCCGTGCTGAGCCCGAAATCGGCGCGAGAAGTACAGCGCGTCGCGGAATCCGACCCGGCGGGCCACGGCCGCGACGGGATCGTCGGTCAGCTCGAGCAGGCGGGCGGCGAGCTCCATCCGCTGCGCCTCGACGTAGCGCGTGAGCGGCGTGCCCAGCTGCGCGGAGAACAGGTGAGCCAGGCGGGAGGGGGAGAGGTGGGCGACATCCGCGAGGCTCGCCACGTCCAGCTGCTCGGCGAGATGGGCATCGATGTGCTCGAGGACCCGCAGCACGCGTTCGTCGAGCTGGCGCCGACGAGGATTCTGGGTGTCGTACCAGAGCAGCGCCGCCTCGATCCCGTTCAGTGCGAACAGCTCCGGGCGGCCGACGGCGAGGCGTGCCGCGCGTGCCGCTCCGCGCAGGTGCTGGCGCACCCGCTGATCCACCTCGGTGCCGAGTCTGATGCGGCCGATCCCGGGGGCCGCGTCGGGCCAGTCCAGCAGGGCCAGCCAGGTCGCCGGCGGGTGCACGTGGCAGAACAGCAGGCTCCAGTGCCCGGCGACTGGATCGGTCCCGTAGTCGTGCACGGTGCCCGGGCGCAGCAGCACCCCCTCGCCGGGGGCGGTCGCGAGGCGTGAGCCATCGGCCGCGAGCACCAGCCCGCCTCCGCCGACAGTGTGCAGCAGCAACCAGTCCTCGCTGCCGCGGGAGCGTCGCACGCGATAGCGGGCGTCCTGGGTGAGCTCCCCGGCCTGCACCCGTTCGATCTGCGGTGGAGGGAGCTCGAGGGCGGGTATGAGGGAGAAGCCACCCGGAGCCGGCAGCTCGGAGGGTGCAGCAGGATCGTCCATGTCCTCACCCTCCGATCACCTGGTCCGCGTCAGTGTGTGGACCCAGACTGACATCATGACGACCACATCGGAAACCCCCGTCGAACGTTCCTCCCCTGCAGAGGTCACCGGACTGCAGATCTTCGATGCGGAGGGCCTGGATCCGCGCCAGCTGGCTGATGACTACGACCGCAATGGTGCGGTGCATCTGCGCGGTGTGCTGAGCGCCGAGGAGATCAGCGAGCTGCGCGACAGCTTCACCACCCATATCGAGACCGACGGCAGCGGTGGGTCCTTCGGCGAGATCCCGGAAGGGGACCCGCTGCGAGCCTATCCGCGGATGATCCAGCCGCATCGTGCAGACCATGAGCCGGGACAGGTCGCCCGGCGCTGGCTGCTCGAGCAGCGGGTGATGGGCCGGGTGATCGAGACCGTGGGCCCGGTGTGGGCGGCGCAGTCGATGTTCTACTTCAAGCCCGCCGGTGCCCGTGGCCAGGCCATGCACCAGGACAACTACTTCCTGCAGTCCCACCCCGAGACCTGTATCGCGGCCTGGATCGCGGTCGATGACTGCGACGCCGAGAACGGAGCGCTCGGCGTGGTGCCCGGTACCCACCGCTACGAGATCGAATGCCCCGAAGAAGCCGACGCGACGGAATCGTTCACCACCATCACGGTGAGCATCCCCCCGCATCTGCGGGTCGAGCAGACGGAGATGAAGGCCGGGGGCATGCTCATCTTCCACGGCAGTCTGGTCCACGGTTCGAAGCCCAACACGAGTACCGACCGGTTCCGGCGCTCGCTGATCTTCCACTACATCCCCGAGGGCAGTCGCGAGGTGGCCGCTTCCTACCAGCCGCTGCTCGACGCCGACGGAGAGGAAGTGCGGATCGACGCCTCCGAGTACGGCGGGCAGTGCGGCGAGGGCTGGGTGGCGAGCAACCACTGACTCCGGGTCGGGAGGGGTCGACCTCCGGGTCAGTAGGGTGGCTCGGGCTCGGGCTCGGGCTCTGCTACCGGCGCCGCGCCCGGGTTCGGCAGCGGTGCCGGATCGCTGTCCTGGAGGAGTCCACGATGGCGTGCATCCTCCCAGGCGAGCATCTCCTGATAGACGTCCCAGGAGTGCTGAAGGGCTTTCGCAAGCACGGGCGTGAGCAGATCGTGGTTCTGCTCGGCATGAATGCGGGTATGCCCATCGATGATCCAGGTGGTGCTTCCGTCTGGTTCACGCACAGGGTCGATGCGACCTCGAGTTTTCAGATCATGGTGGTGCCAACACAATCGATGAAGATTGTCGATCTCGGTCTGTCCACCATTCTCGGGATTCTTGTGATCGTACTCTTCGATATGGTCCGCTTCCCCCACGGTGCAAACATTTCTGGTGCATCCGGGGACGGCGCATACGGGATCGAGAAGGCGCAGATGCTCTTGCATCGCGGGGGTCGGTGAGTATCGCGAGGGCGGCAGGGGGAGGAAGGCGCCTGTGGCGGGCTCGGCGAGTATTCGGTACCAGGTGTCTTCGCCCGCTGCGAGGTGACGTGCCATCGCCGCGGGCAGCGGAATCGTCCCGTCGATCATCCCCGGTGCTTCAGATTCGCCAAGCAGGGTCATCACGGGGACGACGACGTTCAGCCGGAGCCGGCTCCCGGGGACTTCGATCCCTCCGGTGTCGAGCATGCTGCGGGTGAGGATCGCGTACCGCAGCGCCGCGAGGGTCAGGTGGTGGCCGTTGCGGGCGGCGTCGCCGTCGATGTCGAAGGGGACGGGACGGCCGTCCTCAAGTGCGTGGCGCTGCTCGTTCTGGACGGCACGCGCGGCGGCGTCGAGACGATGGGAGAGGGCGAGGATCTCGTGAACCGGCCCGGTGATCCCGAGGTAGGCGGTGCCGTCATTCTCGGGGTTCCCTGCAAGGGCGACGTTACGCTGCTCCGCGGGGGTGGCCTGCACTGCAGCGGATCCGAACCAGGTGATCAGCTTCCCGAGCTCCCTCGAGAACCGATCGGCACGGATGTTCTCGAGGTCCCACTCCGACACTCGCTCATCGACCTGCCAGCACTGGTCGGAGGTGAGATGACGAATGCGGCGCAGCAGCTGCTCGAACCAGGAGACCGGAAGGTGCCCGGCGGCGAGACGCGCGAAGGTGCGGGGGAGGGAGGTGACGGCGGTGCAGGCGTCCCGAAGTAGTGACCGGGCCTGATCCAGCGTGACCCGACGTGCGTCGGCGACGAGGACCGCGTAGACATCTCCATCGCCATCCGAGTCAACAGTGTCGTCCCAGAGCATTGCGAGCTTCCGCAGCCGTTCTGCGTACGCCCGGGCTTCGTCGTGATGGGTCGAGAAGAGCTCCTGCGCCGCATGGACCTCGAAAGAGCCTGGCTCGCACCAAGCGCGCGCGGCGAAGTCCTCCGGGTCCAGCGGCTTGCGGGCGCGGACCGTCGGGCGGGGAGGTTCTGCGCCGGTGGCGATATCAGTACCGATGGCAGTCTTGCGGGACGGCCGTATGTCCATGCTCGAAGACATCATGCCACCCCCTCTTCCTTGATTCTCTGCATTCCACGTCGGTGCATCCGAAGCTCGTTCTCTTCGTATGATTTTACGTCGCACTGCCCCGCTTCGCCAGGGCTAGGGCTTTATTGGTGGAAATTGTGGATAACCCTCGGGTGTGGAGGAAAGGTCAGTCCGGGAAATGGGTGATGGGAGGACGAGGAATGTGGATGAACCCGTTATGGGGAGGAGCGAGCCGGGATGTCCGCAGTCACCATGGTCGGCGCGAGACAATGGTGGGCATGACCCACCACGTCGACTCCCGTCCCGCCACCGGGACGCGCCTCCGGGATGATCTGCCCTTCCGCGCCGTCGCTGGCGCCTGGGTGATCGCCGGAGGGCTGGTCGCGGCGGTGACGAGCCCGCTCGGGCTCGGACACGGATCCTGGGCTGCCGCGTTCCTGGTGCTCGTCGGCGGCGTGCTGCAGGCAGGTCTCGGGATCGCCCAGCACGCCCTCGCCCCGCAGCGCCCCTGGCCCGGGATCCTCCGTGCCGAGCTGCTGACCTGGAACCTGGGATGCCTGGCGGTGGTCGCCGGGACGGTGCTCTCCTCGCCATGGATCGTCGACGGCGGCGGGCTGCTGCTGATGGTGACGATGGGACTGATGATCCGCGCCGTCGGCCGCGGAGCGAAGGGCCCGGCCTGGGCGCTGTGGACCTACCGGGCAGTGCTCCTGCTGACCGTGGTGAGCATTCCGATCGGGCTGCTCCTCGCCCACCTGCGCGCCGGCTGAGCGCGAGAGCTCACCGCGCCGAGCTCACTGGTAGGAGACGAACCAGGGCCGGGGCTCGACCTCGTAGGTCTCCTGTGGCGTGAACATCGGGGTGTCCTCGTCGTAGAAGTTCTTCCATGCCATGAAGATCCCCTCCGGCAGGTCCCGCTGCAGTGCGCGGTAGGTGCCGAGCTTGTCACCGGGGACGCCGTGCCCGTCGGCGTGCAGGGTGATCGCCAGCTCAGGGTGGGAGGTGTCGATGTCCTGCCGGTCGCTGATCATCGAGTGGGTGAACTGGTGCAGGATCAGCAGCTTCTGCGGCAGGCTGTGCTCGGTGGTGAGGGCGGCCAGCCAGGAGGCGACATCGTTGACCTCCGCCGCGGAGACCGACCCGATCTGCGCCAGATGTTTCTGGCCGGGCTCGAGCCGCCATTCCGCGTCCAGCGCGAGGCCCACATGGGGCGCGAGCAGCAGGTCCTCGTACAGCCTCGCCTGGGTGAGGAAGTCCGTGGTGCCGGGCTGCAGGTCCAGCACCACATAGACCCCGGCCTCGCCTGCCGCGTCGACCCATTCACGCAGCAGCTCGGGGTCGCGCTCGGTGGAGTAGTTCCCGTCCCCGCCCGGCTCGGAGGAGGCCATGGTGGTGATGATCTCGAAGGCCGGGAGCACCGGCTCCTCGGCCAGGCCCGCGTACTCCGCGGCGAGCTCCTGGACCCGGGTGATCGACTCCTGCAGGCTCTGCTCGCCGAGGATCCCGAGGGAGGGGACACCGGGGGAGCCATAGGCGGCGACCATCCGACGGCCCGGGAAGGCCTGGTGCCCGCCGCCGGGCAGCTGCGGGGTGCGGAGCGTGCGGTCGAGCGCGGCCGGCCAGTCGTCGGCCGCCCCGGCGCCCGCTCCGAAGTTCGCTGCGAAGCTCGCGCCGAGGGCGAGCACGCCGGTGGCCGGGTCATCGCCCGCCGCTTCCGTGACCGCAGCGATCGTCTCGCTGCTGCGGCCGAGCACCCCGCTGGGGATCTCGGCGATGCTGCCGCCGACGGCCTGGACGACGGCGGAGGCGAGGGTCCGGGTGGGAAGCGCCGCCTCTGCTTCTGCCTCGGGGTCCACCAGCAGAGTCACCGCGACTGCCTGCTCGTCCAGGTTCACCGCGGGCAGCTCGGGACCCTCCTGCGCAGAGTCGATCTCCACCACCTCCAGGTCGCCCACGAGATCGCCGAGCCCGCTGAGATCCGTGCCGGCCGCGGTCAGCACGGTGCCGGCGCCCAGCCGTGAGATCTCCTCGGCGACCGCCTGGTCGGTGCCGACCAGCAGCGGCAGGCCCGTCGCGGAGCTCACCGGAGCGAGCTGTTCAAGCGTCTCCGGCGTGGCGATCAGGACCCCATCGGCGGCGAGGAAGAGGGCCGCGCTGAGGGTGAGCGCGATCCAGGCGAGGTCCTCACCGGGCAGCACGGCCGAGGCGGGTGCGGAATCGACGACGTCGACCGTGAGCTGGTTCTTCTCCCCGCTGCAGGCACTGAGGGTGCCGGTCAGGGCGAGCGCCGTGAGACCGACGACCCCGACGAATCCACGGCGGCTCAGCACCGGTCCCTGCCCTCGGGACAACACACCCACGCCCACGGCGCCACGCACCTTTCTGCTGCTGCGAGCCCGCGGTCCTTGCGTCGCCGGAATCCGGGGCCGGCGTCATGCTCTCAGATTCCCGCTACCTCAGACGTCCGACCCGTCGCGCGCAGCGCCGCCGCGTTCAGCGTCACCGGCTCCGTCCCTGACAGCCGCACGCTCACCATCCGGTTCCCGCAGCGCACTTGGTGCGTGCCCAGCGCCCCCGGGCCCGTCGCCCGCAGCTCGAGCGAGGTGAGAGCGCCGTCGCTCCAGGCCATGTCCACCGCGACACCGGGACGGGCGATCAGCCCGCGCACGGACCCGTCGGCCATCATCGGCGGCAGCGCCGGCAGCAGCTCGATCTCCCCGCGGTGGCTCTGGAGCAGGCATTCGGCGAGGGCGGCGACGATGCCGAGGTTCCCGTCGATCTGGAACGGCGGATGGGCGGAGAACAGGTTCGGGTAGAGCCCGCTGCGCTCACCATCCGCGGTCTCGGCGGGGCGCAGATACAGCTCGAGCAGGGCCTGCACCCGGTCGCCGCGGTGCAGGCGCGCCCAGAGGCACGCCTTCCACACCAGGGACCAGCCGGTGGCCTCGTCCCCGCGGGCTTCGAGGGAACGGGTCACGGCCTGCTCCAGCCGCGGCTCCACCGCGCCCTGGCCGGGGTAGAGGAAGCCCAGGTGGGAGACGTGCCGATGCTCCGGCTCCGCCTCGACCAGCCCGTCACGGTGCCACTCGAGCACCCGGCCGTCGGCCCCGATCCTCGGGCCCGGCACCAGGGCGAGCGCCGAGCGGGCGCGCTGGACCACCGGATCCTGTTCCTCGCCCAGCAGCGCCGCGGCCTCCAGCAGGTGCTCGGCGGTCTCGTGCAGCAGCCACCGGTCCATCCCGGTGCCCTCGCTGAGGCTGACCGGGGTGCCCTCCCCTGTGAGCCACAGGTTCTCCGGCGAGGTGGAGGGGAAGGTGGCCAGATGCCCGTCGGCGCTCTCATGCAGCAGGCAGAGCGCGAAGGCGACCGCCTCCCGCAGGGCGGGGAAGCGCTCGCGGGCGATCTCCACCGCGTCGCGCCCGCTGAAGCTCGCCAGAGAGTCCAGCTCCCGCTCGAGCCACAGCCCGCCCATCGGCCAGGTCGCCCAGGACGGTTCTCCCCGCACCGGCTCGGTGTACCCCCAGGGATCGGAGTTGTGGTGCACCGTCCAGCCGTCGGCCCCGTAGAGCCGGCGCGCGGTCTCCTGACCGGCGGTGCGCAGCATCGCCACGTACTGCTCGAGCGCCGCCGCGGCCTCCGGCACCTGGGCGACGCCAGCCGCCCAGTGGTTCATCTCGAGGTTGATGTTCACCGTGTAGTTCGAGGACCAGGGGGCCTCGAGACGCGCATTCCACAGCCCCTGCAGGTTCGCGGGCGGCAGCCCGGGACGCGAAGCGGAGGCCAGCAGGTGGCGCCCGTAGGCGAAGCTCGTCGCCAGCAGCTTCGCCTCGGAGGATCCGCGCAGCTCGAGCGCGACCTCGCCGGCGCCCGGCTGCGGGGTGTCCCGGTGGCGCCGGTGCAGTTCTTCCTCGCCGCGAGCGAGGGCGGCCTCCGCCTGCGCCGATGCCTCGTCGAGCACCTCCTGCACCTCCCGGTCCGGTGCCTTGCCGAGGCCCTGCCAGGTGGTGACCACCGCGCAGACCAGCAGGAGGCGCCCGTGCCGCACCTGCCAGCGCGCCACGACCGCCGCGCGGCTCGCGCCGTCGCTCTCCCAGGCGATCTCCTGCTCGCGCCGGAACTGCCCGGCGGGGATGTCCGACGGGGCGCGCAGCAGCACAGTGAGGCTGCCCTCGAGAGCCTCACGACGCTCCTCGAGCAGCGGGGAGGAGAACTCGAGGCTGGGGATGAGCCCGTCGGGGCAGGGCGCAGTGTGGACGAGGACCTCGTCGGCCCGGCTGACGAAGCTCAGCTGCTCCCCGGGATCGGCCAGCACCCGGTGCTCGGCATGCTCGAGGTCCAGGATCCGCTCGGCAGCCCTGCCGGTCTCGGGGAGGCCCTCGAGGCGCACGGACAGGTCGCCGACCGGCAGATATGCCTGTGACCAGGAGGCACCCAGGCGCTCGATCTCCTGCTGGGCCGCGGGGATGTCGCCGTTCTCGAACAGGGTGCGGGAGCGGGTCAGGGCGGCCCCGGCTTCGCGGCGACTGGTGCGGTGCGGAGCATCCGTCTGCGGCCCGCCGGACCACAGAGTGGACTCGTTGAGCGAGAACCGGGCAGCGCGCGGATCGCCCCAGATCATCGCGCCGAGTCGCCCATTGCCGAGGGGGAGGGCCTCGAGCCAGCGTTCGGCGGGACTGCGGCGGTGCAGGGCGAGGGTGGGGCTGCTGGCGGACGTCACGGGGGGCCTCTCGTCGGGCGTGGGATGAGCTGGGTCCGCTCGCTCGATGCGCCGTCATCGACCGCATCCCTCGGAGAGACCGCTGTGCCCATGTTCCTACGGGCAGTGGTGTGAGCGGGGCCACTCCTTGCCCGGTGTTGCCGATCAGGAGGCGTCGGGCGGAGGGCGGAGACGGGGTGTGGCACGCTCGGACGGCAAGGGCTTGCCCAGCTTTTCTCGACGTGATGTACTCTAGGAAAGGAAAGCGGTTACCGCTGGGCATGGACGCCCGCGGACTCACGGGACATAGGGAGTATCCACATGGCTACACGCAGGATCGGGATCATCGTCAACGGCGCCACCGGGCGGATGGGCTATCGCCAGCACCTGGTGCGCTCCCTGCTCGCCATCCAGGAGCAGGGCGGGGTGGAGCTCACGAACGGTGACCGCCTGCTGCCGGACCTGCTGCTGGTGGGCCGCAACGAGGAGAAGCTGCGCACCGTCGCCGAGCGCCACGGCCTGACGAAGTGGACCACCGACGTCGACGAGGCGCTCGCGAACCCCGACTACGAGGTCTACTTCGACGCGCTGGTGACGAACCTGCGGGTCGCGAACCTCAAGAAGGCCATCGCCGCCGGCAAGGCGATCTACACCGAGAAGCCCACGGCGGAGTCCTTCGAGGATGCGCTCGAGCTCGCGACGCTCGCGAAGCAGCACGGCACCGTCAACGGCGTCGTCCACGACAAGCTCTACCTGCCGGGTCTGCTCAAGCTGCGCCGACTGATCGACTCCGGCTTCTTCGGCGAGATCCTCTCGGTGCGTGGTGAGTTCGGCTACTGGGTCTACGAGGGGGACTGGCAGGACGCGCAGCGTCCCTCCTGGAACTACCGCTCCGAGGACGGCGGCGGCATCGTCGCGGACATGTTCCCGCACTGGAACTACGTCATCGAGGAGCTGTTCGGCCGCATCGAGGACGTCTACGCCCAGACCGCGACCCACATCGGTCAGCGCTGGGACGAACAGGGCCAGCAGTACACCGCCACCGCGGATGACTCCGCCTATGGCATCTTCCGCCTCGAGGGCGGCACCGTGGTGCAGATGAACTCCAGCTGGGACGTGCGCGTCCACCGCGACGAGCTGGTCGAGTTCCAGGTCGACGGCACCAAGGGCAGCGCCGTCGTGGGCCTGCACGGCGCTCGGATCCAGCCGCGTGAGGCGACCCCCAAGCCGGTCTGGAACCCCGACGTCAAGGATGGCCACGACTACCGGGGCGACTGGATCGAGGTGCCGGACAACGCCGGCCCGAACGGCTTCGACAACGGCTTCAAGGTCCAGTGGGAGGACTTCCTCCGTCACTATGTCGAGGGCCGCGAGTATCCCTTCGACTTCCTCTCGGGTGCGCGCGGCGTGCGCCTCGCGGAGGTGGGCCTGACCAGCTCCGCGGAGGGCCGCCGCATCGCGCTCGACCCGCTGACGGAGGTGTGAGCGCCGTGAGTGACCTGCAGCTGACCCTGCTGGATGAGGACGGCGCGCTGCGGACCATCCCGCTCGCCGACGCCCCCGCCTTCGCGCTCCCCGCCGCGCCGCTGCGCTCCCGCGTGGTCTATGCGGCGGTGCACGTGGTGCCGCAGGTGCACGGGGACAACACCCCCGGCGCCCCGGCGGATATCGACTGGGACGCGACCCTCGCCTTCCGCCGCACCATGTGGGCCCGCGGGCTCGGGGTGGCCGACGCGATGGACACCGCCCAGCGCAACATGGGCCTGGACCCGGTCGCGACCCGCGAGCTGATCACCCGCAGCGCGGAGGCGGCGCGAGAGGCGCTCGAGGATCCGGAGATCTCTGCCGTGTTCCCGGCGGGTGCGAGCGTGAGCGACCTGGTGGTCGCCGGGGTCAACACCGACCAGCGCAGCGAGCACGAGCTCAGCCTCGACGAGATCGTCGACGCGTATGTCGAGCAGCTCCGCGCCACCGAGGCGACCGGCGCCGGCGCGGTGCTGATGGCCAGCCGCCACCTCGCCCGCGCTGCGAGCACAGCAGCCGAGTACGAGGACGTCTACCGGCGGGTGCTCGATGCCGCGACCGCACCCGTGGTCCTGCACTGGCTGGGCACCGTCTTCGATCCGCAGCTCGCGGGCTACTTCGGCAGCGACGACCCCGCCGTCGGCGCCGACACGCTCCTGCGCATCATCGAGGCGGACCCCGCGAAGATCCGCGGCGTGAAGATGAGCCTGCTGGACGACGCCGCCGAGATCGCGGTGCGTGAACGGCTCCCCGAAGGCGTGCGCATGCTCACCGGGGACGACTTCCACTTCTCCCACCTCATCGTGGGTGATGGCACGTTCACCGCCGAGCCCGGGGGAGAGCAGGTGCTCGGGAAGTATTCCGACGCGCTGCTGGGAGCGTTCGCCGCGACCGCCCCTGCGGCCTCAGCCGCCGTGCAGGCGCTGGATGCGGGCGACCCGGCCGAGGCCTCCCGGATCCTGGACGCCTCGGAGGAGCTGGGCCGCCACATCTTCTCCGCCCCCACCCCCCACTACAAGACCGGAGTCGCGTTCCTGGCCTGGCTCAATGGCCACCAGCCGGCATTCGTGATGGTGGGCGGCATGCACTCCGCCCGCAGCCTCCCGCACCTCTCGCGCACCATCGAGCTCGCCGCCACCACCGGCAACCTCGAGCAGCCGGCGCTCGCCGCCGAGCGCTGGCACGGCATGCTGCGCCAGGCCGGATACGACCTTCCGAACGGAGAGCCCGCATGACCACCTCGCCCTCGCTGACCACCCCGTCCGCACGACTCGGTGCCGGCACACCGCGCCTGTCGCTGAACCGCTGGAGTCTCCGCACCACCCCGCTGCAGGAGTTCCTCGAGGCCACCACCGCTCGCGGCATCGACGCGGTGGGCCTGTGGCGGCAGGACATCGCCGAGGTGGGTCTGGACGCCCTGCGCCGACGGGTCGACGACGCCGGGCTGCGGGTGAGCAGCCTGTGCCGCGGCGGCTTCCTCACCGCCTCCGTCGAGGCCGACAGAGCGGAGGCCCTGGCGGACAACCGCCGTGCAATCGACGAGACCGCCGCCCTCGGCGCCCCCACCCTGGTGATGGTGGTCGGTGGGATCACGCAGGAGGACAAGGACCTCGCGGCGGCGCGTGCCCGGGTCACCGAGAGCATCGCGATGCTGGCTCCCTACGCGAAGTCTGCAGGGGTGACGCTCGCCCTCGAGCCGATGCACCCCATGTTCGCGGCCGACCGTGCCGTGCTCTCCACCCTGGGCCAGGCCCTCGATGTTGCCGAGGCCTCCGGCAGCGACGCCGTCGGCGTCATCGTCGACACCTATCACGTGTGGTGGGACCCGGCGCTCGAGCAGTCCATCGCGCGAGCCGGGGCCGGCGGACGCCTGCTGAGCTACCAGGTGTGCGACTGGAACCTCCCCCTGGCCGCGGATCCGCTGTTCTCCCGCGGCTATATGGGGGACGGCTTCATCGACTTCCCCTCGATCACCCGGATGGTCACGGCGGCCGGCTACACCGGCGACATCGAGGTCGAGATCTTCAACGAGGACGTCTGGGCCACCCCGGCCGACGAGTCCGCGAAGATCATCGCCGAGCGGTTCGAGCAGCTGGTGCTGCCGCACGCCTGAGGAGCAGACATGGACGGTGCACGACAGCCGAGCTCGCCGCTGCGCCAGGCCTAGGGTCTCGAGGCCGGTGCCGACGACGAATACGGCATCGGCCCCGAGTCCGCCGTGTGTGCTGCTCTGCCTCCGGAGCTCTCGCACGCCTTCGACGGTGCGAGGGAACGGATCGCCGTCCCCCGGCAGCCTGCAGAGCCGTTGCGCAGCGCGATGCTCGCCCCCGCGCTCGCCTCCGGCGCGGAGCCGCTGCCCTTCCCGCTGCTGAGCCAGTACGCGCGCTTCCGGCGGGACGGGGTGCGCACGGACTACGAGGAGGACGTGCGCCGCCTCGGCATCATGACCGGTTCGGTGCTCTCCGTCCTGCCGATCGCGCTCGTGTTCATGGTCGGTCAGAAGTACTTCGTCCAGGGCATCGCCACCTCCGGGCTCAAGGGATGAGCGCTGTGCAGCGCCGGGTCACGATCTCGAGGCAGGGGCCGTCGAAGCCCTCGGGAGAGGGCAGCAGCCATGCCGCGCAGACCTGGTCGACGATCGCTGCATTCCTCTTCGGTGCGCTGAGGCTGAATGCGATCCTGGTGGTCGGCGCCCTTCCGCTGGTGCTGCTGTGCGTGCTGGCGGCGGATCCGCTCTCATCGACGCCAGCGTTGATCGTCGCGCTCTACCTCGCGATGCCGATCATCGTGGCGGCGTTCTGTGCGTTCCGGGACGCTCCCGCCTTCGAGGTGGGGGAGAGGCTGCGCGCCGAGGGTGACGCCGTCGTGCCCTCCTGGTGGGATGGCTTCTCCGAGTACCAGCTCCTGCGGCCGGTGCTGCGCACCCTTCGTGCCACCGCCGTGACGACTCTGCGCGCGACCGCCCTGCCGATGGGCGCCGTGCTCGTGCTGATCGTGGACGCGCAGTGGGTGCTCGCGCAGAGCTGGGGACTGGTGGTCGCACCGGCGCTGTTCATCGCCGCTCTGCTCGGGCTGATGACGGCCCTCGGCGTCGCGGCACTGATCAGCGAAGGGGCCGATGCCCGGACCCTCGTGCTGGTCAGGACAGCCGCCTTTGCCATGCTGCGCAGCTTTCCGTTCACCCTGCTCAGCCTGCTGGTGCTGGGGATCGGCCTGCTGGGACTGATCTGGCAGCCCATCCTGTGCTGGGCGCTGGCGTCCTCACTGATCCTGTACGTGGTGTGGGCGAACACGCGATGGTCGATCAAGCCGGCGCTGCGTCCAGCCTGAGCGGCGCGGGATGGTGATGGCGTGAGCGACCCCGAAGGCTCCGGACGTCGGTCCGGGCCGTTCCGTCGTTCGCAGCGCCCCTAGCTGGCGCGGGTCAGCTCGGTGGACTCGCCCAGCAGCACGTCTCCGCGCACATGCACCTCGCGGGGGCGGTCGTCCTCCTCGGGCTCCTCGAGCCCCGGCTTTCCCTCGAGTGCCCATTCCACGGCCTGCCGTGCCATCTCGGCCAGCGGCAGCGCGATCGTGGTCAGGGTCGGGTTCGCGTCGGTCGCGCCGGGCACCCCGCCGAAGCCGGCGACCGCGACCTGCCCGGGCACGTCCACGCCGCGGCGGCGCAGCTCGCCGAGTGCGCCGAGGGCCATGACGTCCGCCGGAGCGAAGACGCACAGCGGTCCATCCGCAGGGCCGGGTGAGGAGAGCAGGTGGTCGTGGATCCGTTCGGCGAGCTTGTGGCCGCCATCGCGGGTGAGGTCCGCGGCGGTGCTCAGCTCCGGCTCGATCCCGGCCTCGGTGAGTGCGGCGACGAAGCCGCCGGTGCGGTCCCCGGCCGAGGGGATCCCGGCGATGCCCTCGACCACGGCGAAGCGTCGATGGCCTTCGACGACCAGGGCCGTGGCCAGTTCGTGGGAGGCTGCGGCGTTGTCCGTCACGATGGTGCGGCCCACTCCGAGGGACTGGCCGAGGCCCACCACCTTGCCGCCGTTGCGCTCGAAGCCCCGCAGCAGGTTGCCGATGGCGGCGTCGGATTCGGTGCCGTAGCGGTGCGAGCCGACCAGCACCAGCGCATCGACCTGCTGGGCGAGCAGGGAGCGCAGGGCTCGGGTCTCGGTGTCGATCTGGCGGTCGGTCTGGGTGAGCAGCACCTGGGACTGGGAGGCGAAGACCTGCTGCTGGACCTCGCGGGCGATGGTCGAGAAGTAGGGGTCGGCGATGTCGTGCACCACCAGGCCGATCAGGCCGGAGCGGGAGCGCGCGAGCGCCTGCGCCTGGGCGTTGGCGACGTAGCCGAGCTTCTCGGCGGAGGCCTTCACCTTCTCGGCGACGGCCTTCCCCGGCACGCGAGTGGAGCCGTTGAGCACACGGGAGGCGGTGGCCAGGGAGACCCCGGCGTCCTGGGCGACGTCGCTGAGGCGCACGGCGGGCATCGGGACTCCTTCTGCTGAGGGTCTGTGAGGGCCGGGAAACGCTGTCCCCGCATCGGGTCAGCATATCGAGGCCATGCGGCGCGCGATGGCGTACGGCGGAGGAGGGGGAGTGAGATTCCCCGTGCGGGCTATCAGCTGAGTCGTCAGGCGCTGACGTCCCGGCGGGAACCGTCGACGGGATAGCGCGGTGGCTCCCCGGCACCGAGGCGGCGGATCTCCTCGAGCGCCGCCTCACCCATACGGTGCAGCTCATTGCCCTGGGAGCCGGCGATATGCGGGGTGATCGAGGCCAGCGGGGCGTCCCAGAGCGGATCGTCGGCGGCGAGCTCGTCGTGCACATCGAGCACCGCGGCCAGGCGCCCGGAGACCACCTCGTCGCGCAGTGCGTCCAGGTCCACCAGGGCGGGCCGGGCGGTGTTGAGGAAGGTGGTGCCGTCCCGCATCAGCGCGAGCAGCTCACGGTTGACCATGCCGCGGGTGGAGGGGACGTCCGGCGCATGCAGGCTCACCACGTCGCTGCGGGCGTACAGCTCCTCCGGCTCCACCTTGGTGGCGCCGAGCGCCGTGATCGCCGCGGCGTCGACGAAGGGGTCGGTGAACAGCACCTCGAGGTCGAATTGCCGCAGATGCTCTGCCACCAGCACGCCGATACGGGAGGCGCCGATGAGGCCGACGGTGCCGCCATAGTTGCCGATCTCGGCGGAGGTGTGGGTCGCGGGGTGCGACGCGCGGTCGCGCCGATAGCGGTGCTCCTGGGCGAGGGAACGCTTCCCCGCCAGCAGGATCTGGGCGAGCGTGAACTCCGCGACCGGGACAGCGTTCACCTCCGTGGCCGAGGTGACCACGACGTCTTCGCGCTCCCAGACGGCGTCGGAGACGATGCCGCGCACCGTGCCGGCGGTGTGGAGGATCGCGCGGAGCCGAGGAAGGCGCGCCAGGGCGGCGGCATCGATCAGCGGGGAGCCCCAGCCGGTGATCAGCACCTCCACCTCCGCCAGCTCCGCCTCCGAGGCGTCGGCCCAGTGCGCGATCGTGCGTTCGGTGTCGACCTCGGCCAGCTCGCGCAGCCGTGCCAGCTGGGCGGCGTCGAACATGCGGTGCTGCAGACCCGCGGGCATCGCCAGCAGCGCCCTCATCGCGCGGCCTCCGCGCCGAAAGACGTCCCGGCAGCGATCAGGGAGCGCAGGGCATCCGCCTCCCGGCGCAGCAGCGCCGGATCATCCCCGGGGAGGAATTCCAGCAGCGCGTCACGGTCGGAGCCCTCCGCAGCGAGGATCGCGAAGGCGTCCCGCCACAGGGCGGCGCGCTCGGACAGTGCGAGGCGCTCATGCGTGGGCCACCACGAGAACACATGAATGGTGGAGGTGCGGGGGAGCACCTGGCGGAGCGTCTCGAGCGCCTCCGGCGCGTCCATCCCCTGGTGGGGCTGCCAGTACGAGAGGACGTTGATGCGATCGACCTCGTCGAGCAGGTGCAGGGTCGAGCCGATCTCGTCGGTCAACGTGCGGCCGTGGAATTCGAGGCCGACGTCGATGCCGTGCTCAGCCGTGCGGTCGGCGAACCGCTGGATTCGCCGGATGATCTGGACGCGGTCCTCAGCGGGGACGTCGGCGGAGCCGGTGCTCCCCGCCCAGACCCGGATCCGCGGCGCACCGAGCTCCTGGGCGGACATGAGCACCCCGTCGGCCGCAGTGCGAAACTCCTCGTCGGAGCCTTCGAAGCGCAGGTAGGAGCCGTAGGAGGCGACGGCGAGGCCCGCCTGCTCGGTGAGCTCCCTAGCGCGTCGCGCCGCGGCGGGATCGCCGGGTGGAACGTGCGCGTCCCCCGCCCACTCGATGCACTCGAGCTCGGCGGCGACGGCATGACCGATCACGGACTCGACGTCGAGGTCGCGGAAGGTGACGGAGCAGAGTCCGGGGCGGATCAATGGGCACTCCTGGGTGGACGAGAGGTGACGGAAAGCGATTGCCCCCGTCGAGAGTCTATCCGCTCGTCGGCTCGCGATAGGCGACTGCGAGCTGCGGCCCGGAACGACGTCGCGGCGCTGCGGATGCTCGCGGCTGCGGACCTCCTCGTGGTGCCCGCCGCCCGACCATGAGAGGCCTCTCATGACGGTCTGTCCGGGGTCTCATCGACGACCGCTGTACTACGGGGCATGACGGACGCCCGGCCGGGGGCGACGCAGCGAGCGAGGAGCGCACCGATGAGCAGGAAGACCCTCTGGACCGTGGTGGCGGGCACCAGCGCCGCCGTGCTGGCGCCGGGTGTCGCCTATGCACTGGTCGCCGGCGGTGCCCCGACGCCCATGGAGGGGCCCGGGATCGGGCACGCAGACGCCGAGGCTTCGGTCGGAGACTCCGCCGAGCAGGCAGTCGCCGACGGTGCGGAGCTGGCGATGGATCGAGCATCGATCGCTCGGGCGTCGGTCGAGTCGACCTCTCAGATGGTGTCCCCGCAGCAGGTCCCGGCAGTGGAGACGCTGAGCTCGGCCGGGTCGCCGCTGTCCCCGATCTCGGCGATGCCCGCCGTCACCGCGGTCTCTGCGCCATCCGCACCCACGGCGCAGTCTGCAGCGCCGGCGCCGCGGTCCACGACGCAGCAGGCTCCGTCGACCCCGAAGTCCTCGACGACCACGAAAACATCGACGAAGACGCCGACCACGACGCAGGCCGCGAAGAAGGCACCTGCGCCGACGAAGCAGACCGTGCACTCGGCACCGTCACCGGTCTCCGCCGATTCCCCGGCATCGCCGGTCTCCGCGCAGAGCGCCGATTCGCCGCAGTCGCCTGACTCCGCGGACTGAGCGTCGCCGTTCGTTCCGACCTAGGGACGTGAGGTCAGCAAGGCATCTGGATGCCGACGGTTGCGCCCGGGCCCATTCAGCCGCGGCCGAGCAGAGTGCCCATCGGGACGAAGTCGGAGAACTCCGCGTCCAGGGTCGAGGCCGGCGCCGCCGGAGTGCCGTCGGCCGCAGCCGTGGAGGTCTCCGCGCCGTCGGTCGAGGTGCCCATCCCGGCGCTGAGCATCGTGGCGAGCTCGCCCGCCGCCCGGCGCACCCTCACCGCGAGCGGCTGGACGTCGGCCTGACCCTCGGTGTCAGCGCCGAAGTCCGCGGAGGCCGCGAACACGACGGTCGGCACCACCTCGGCCTTCAGGTAACCGAGCATCGGACGGATCGCATAGTCGATCGCGAGGGAGTGACGCGCGGTGCCCGCGGTCGCGCCCAGCAGCACCGGCTTGTCCCTCCAGATCTCGATGTCGAGCGCGTCGAAGAACATCTTGAACAGGCCTGAGGGGCCGACGTTGAAGACCGGGGTGACGGCGATGACCGCGTCGGCCGCACGCACCGACTCCACCACCATCGACAGCCGCTCGTTCGGGAAGCGGGTGAGCAGGGCGTCGGTGATGTCGTGGGCGTACTCGCGCAGCTCCACCGTCGTCACCTCCACCTCCACCTCGGTGCCCTCGCCGCCGATCGCGGCGGCCGCGGCGCGCGAGAGCTGGTCGGCGAGCATGCGGGTCGAGCTGGGCGTGGAGAGCCCGGCGGAGAGGGCGACGAGACGGAGGGTGGTGGTCATGCGAGCTCCTCGGAAGCGATGGGTGCGGGTGTCTGGGCGGTGGAGGCGGGTCGCCGGGTCAGCGGCGGGAGTCCTCGGCGCGCAGGCCGGTCCAGTTGTCGCCGGTCTCGAACTTGTAGGCGTCGTCGAAGGCGCCATCCTTCGCCGCGGCGGCGGCGACCCGGTTCGCGTGGGTGGGTGCCTCGGGGACGTCGGCCGGCTTGCGGGCCGCGAGCTCCTTGCGCAGGACCGGGACCACCTCGGTGCCCAGCAGCTCGATCTGCTCCATGACCGTCTGGTGCGGCAGGCCCGCGTGGTCCATGAGGAACATCTGGCGCTGGTAGTCGCCGACGTGGTCGGCCATGGTCAGGTAGCGCTCGATGACCTGCTCGGGGGAGCCGACGGTGAGCGGGGTCTGTGCGGTGAAGTCCTCCATCGAGGGGCCGCCGCCGTAGACGGGCGCGTTGTCGAAGTAGGGGCGGAACTCATTGATCGCGTCCTGGGAGTTCTTGCGCATGAACGCCTGCCCGCCGAGGCCCACGTAGGCCTGGTGGGCCTTGCCGTGGCCGTAGTGCTCGAAGCGCTCGCGGTACAGCTGCACCATCTGCTTGGTGTGGGACATCGGCCAGAAGATGTTGTTGTGCAGGAATCCGTCGCCGTAATAGGCGGCCTGCTCGGCGATCTGCGGGGAGCGGATCGAACCATGCCACACGAAGGGGGCCACGCCGTCCAGCGGGCGCGGGGTGGAGGTGAACTGCTGCAGCGGGGTGCGGAACTCGCCCTCCCAGTTCACGACGTCCTCGGTCCACAGCCGGCGCAGCAGGTCGTAGTTCGAGATCGCGATCTCGACGCCCTTGCGGATGTCCTGCCCGAACCAGGGGTAGACCGGGCCGGTGTTCCCGCGACCCATCACCAGGTCCACGCGGCCGCCGGTGAGGTGCTGCAGCATCGCGTAGTCCTCGGCGATCTTCACCGGGTCATTGGTGGTGATCAGCGTGGTCGCAGTGGAGAGGATGATCTTCTCGGTCTGGGCGCCGACGAAGGCGAGGGTGGTGGTGGGGGAGGAGGTGACGAACGGCGGGTTGTGGTGCTCACCGATCGCGAAGACGTCGAGGCCCACCTGCTCGGCGAGCTTGCCCTGCTCGACCATGGACTTCAGGCGCTCGTTCTCGGTGGGCACCTTGCCGGTGGTGGGATCCGGCGTGATGTCGGCGATGGTGAAGATTCCGAACTGCATGGTGGTCGCTCCTCGCGGTAGGTCTCGGTGCCGCGGAGTGGTCTGCTGTGGTGATCTGCTGAGTCATTCCGCGGACCGCTCCGGGTGATGATTCAAGATTGAACTATCTTTCGTGGGTGTGCAAGCCCGGGTGATGACGATCCCCCTTCCCGCCCCTCCCCTCGTCCAGCCTTCCGGGCCAGGCAGTCGCGGATTGGGGCCTGCGGATCTGAACGGCCCGCAGCGCAGGCCCCACAGTGCAAACGGTGGCAGGATGTCATCCCATGACACGAGAGAGCATCGAAGCCCTGTTGGACGCGACCCGGTTGGCCGGGCTGGAGACCACCGACGGAGGCAGGATCCTCGCGAAGGTATCCGCCCCGAACGCGAAGGGCACCGCCTACCGCAGCGCGCTCGTGGAGCTCGACGGCGACCAGATCCTGCCGCTGACCCGCGGTGACGCCTCCATCGGGGCGGTCGCCGCCGCCGAGGACGGCACCACCTTCTTCACCGCCAAGCGGGTGGGCGAGGACGGCGACGAGGCCGACGACGCCCAGCTGTGGGCGCTGCCTGTGCGGGGTGAGGCCCGCGAGCTCGCCTCCCGCCCCGGTGTCTTCGGAGGCCTCCACCTGGCCGGCGGCCGGCTCATCACCGAGCTCGAGGTGCACTCGCAGGCCACGGACGAGACCGAGCACGCCACGCTCACCAAAGAGCGCACCGAAGCGAAGGTGACCGCGGCGCTCCACGCCGGCTTCCCCACCCGCTACTGGGACCACGACCTCGGCCCCACCCGCCCCGTCCTCGCGATCGCGACCCTGCCCGAGGACCTCGCCTGGGCCGAGCCGACGCTCGCGCCCGGGGCCGAGGCGAGCGCTGCCGCCAGCGGTGACGCAGCAGTCGCCGGCAAGCCAGCAGCCGAGGACGCTGCCGATGCTGACGATGCTCCAGCGAAGCAGCTGCTGCACTTCCGCCACCTCACGATGCCGGCCGGGCGCCTGCTCAGCTGGACCGTGGACCGGGCCGGCACCCGCGCCCTGGTCTCGATGCAGGACTCCCGCGGCGACCTGCTCGGCACGCCTGACCTCTACCTGCTCGACCTCGCTGGCGAGCAGCCGCCGCGACTGCTGCGCGAGGCAACCGCGGAGGTCGAGTACGACCCCGGCGAGTTCAGCCCGGCCGGCACCCACGCCCTCATCGGCCGCTCCCGCACTTGGACGCAGGAGGCGACCCTCTCCGGCGCCGTCGAGCTCCTGGACCTGACCACCGGGGAGTCCGTGCCGGTCTGGCCCGAGCTGGACCACTGGGTGGATCCGGTGTGGCTGGACGAGCAGACGCTGGTGGCGACCAGCGATGACCAGGGCCGCGGTTCGGTCTGGATCGGCGGGGTCACGGATCCCGCCCCGCGCCGTCTGGCAGGCGGGCCCGACCAGGACCTCGCCTTCTCCTCCGCCTCCGTGTCAGGCGGCGCGATCATCGCCTCCGCCTCCGGGATCGCCGTCGCCCCCTACCCGGTGCGCATCGACCCCGCCACCGGCGAGGTGACCGCGCTGCCGAACCCGGCCGACGCCGTCGCGCCCGTCGGCACCCTCACCGAGGTCGCCGCCACCGCCGAGGACGGCACCGACCTGCGCGCCTGGCTGCGCCTGCCCGACGGGGAGGGCCCGCACCCGCTGGTCGTCTTCGCCCACGGCGGCCCCTGGGGCTCCTGGAACGCATGGACCTACCGCTGGAACCCGAACCCCTTCGTGGCGGCCGGCTACGCGGTGCTGCTGCCGGACCCGGCCATCTCCACCGGCTACGGCCAGGCTATGATCGACCGCGGCCAGCACGAGCTGGGCGGCGCCCCGTACACCGACATCATGGCGCTCACCGACGCGACCATCGGCCGCGCGGACATCGACGCCGGGCGCACCGCCTTCGCCGGTGGCTCCTATGGCGGCTATATGGCCAACTGGGTGGCCGGGCACACCGGTGACCGCTTCCGCTGCATCGTCACCCACGCCTCCCTGTGGGACACCGACACGATGGGGCACACCACCGACAACTCCGGCTGGGAACGCCCCATGCGGGAGCAGAACGCCCAGTACAACCCCAAGAACTTCGTCTCCGAGATCGTCGCCCCGATGCTCGTGATCCACGGGGACAAGGACTACCGGGTCCCGATCGCGCAAGGTCACGCCCTCTGGTACGACCTGCACGAGTTCTCGGCCACCCCGCGGGACGCCGACGGCCGCACCCAGCACCGCTACCTGTACTTCCCCGACGAGGGCCACTGGATTCAGGGCCGCGGAAACGCGCAGGTCTGGTACGAGACCTTCCTCGGCTTCCTCGACGAGCACGTGCGCGGCGAAGCCTGGCAGCGCCCGGCGCGGCTGGGCTGATCGACGTGCTGCGAGGGACGAGCGGCAGGAGATCAGCCGATCTGGCAGGGATGATCGACGTGCCGCGATGACCAGCATGTTCCCTGGGACGTTCAACGCACGGGACGTGGGCGGGCTGCCGCTCGTCGGCGGCGGCACCGTGCGCGCCGGCGTGCTGCTGCGCTCCGATGCCCTGGCCACGCTCACCGATGAGGGCCTCGCCCTGCTCGAACGCGTCGGGACCGTGGTCGACCTCCGCACGCCGCAGGAACGGGAGACGGCGCCGAACCGACTGCCGGCCGCGGGAGTGATCCGCGTCCTGGAGCGTCCCCTCCTCGAGGGTGCGATCGCGCAGATGGCGGAAGGGTCTGCGGGCGTGATGGCGCAGCTGGCCAGTGCCGGTCCCGACACCGGTCCTGGCGCCGATCCCGGCGCTGGCCCCTCCGCGGAGATGCTCGAGCAGCTCCGCGCGAAGATCCCCACTCTCGCCACCCTGTACAGCTCGATGCTCGAACACGGGGCGACGGTGTTCGCGGACTGCGCTCGCGCGGTTGCGGCACCCGCAGCCTCGGACCCGCAGACCGAGGACTCTCAGGCCGTGGGCTCGCCGCGTGGTGCCGTGCTCCTGCACTGCACCGCTGGCAAGGACCGCACCGGCGTCGCGATCGCGCTCCTGCTCACGGCCGCCGGAGTCGAGCGCGAGGCCATCGTCGCCGACTACACCCGCAGCCAGTCCGAGCTCGCCGGGCCCTGGGCGGAGCGGATGCTGGAGGGCATGCGCCGCGCCGGCGTCCCGCCGCTGCCGGAGATCGAGCAGCTCATGGTCTCCACCCCGACCTCAGCGATCGAGGTTGCGCTGACCGAGGTCGACGCCCGTGGCGGCTCGGCGGCCTACCTCCGCTCAGGCGGCCTCCGCGAGGAGGAACTCGCCCTGCTGCGCTCGCGACTGCGCGAGGTGCCCTGAGCTGTGGATGCTGGGGCCGGGGCCTGAAGCCCTGATCCCTGTGGGGCTCGCTGATGGCCGTGCGCCATCGGCTACTCGTAGGTATCCCCTCTGAGCTGTCGCTTCGGCTCGTCCGTGGCGACAGTTCAGAGGGGATACCCAGGGGTAATGCGGGTGCGGCCTCAGAAGGCGGGCAGCAGGGTGTCGCTGTGCTCGTCCTCGAGGAAGCTGCGCACGACGTCGCTGGTCATCGCCCGGCGCAGCACCTGGATCTTCTCGGAGTCCTGGTTGTCCTCGCGTGCGATCAGGGAGATGGTGAAGCGCTGGTCCACCAGCTCCTCGAGCAGGATCGCATCGGCCGGGGTCAGGCCCACCTTCTCGATGTAGGAGGGGTAGCTGTAGACCAGCGCCATGCCCTCCTCGTCGTAGGCGGAGGGCAGGTTCAGCAGGTCGATGTTCACGAACTCGAGGGAGAGAGGGTTCTCCGCGATCCCGCTCACTCGGCCCTCGAAGCCGGCGCCCTCGGGCAGGGTGATCAGGCCTGCGTGATGGAGGATCGCGAGCGCACGGCCTTCGTTGGTGAGGTCGTTCGGGATCGCGACCTTCGCGCCCTCTGGGAGCTGCTCGGCGTCGTCATAGGCCTTGGAGTAGAAGCCGACCTTCGCGTCGTAGATGCCGTCCAGCAGCACCAGGTTCGCGTCATGCGCTTCGTTGAACGCCTGCATGTACGGCTCGTGCTGGGCGAAATTCGCATCGACCTCACCGTCGGCGAGCACCCTGTTGTACTGGACGTTGTCGCTGACCTGCACCAGCTCGACCGTGTATCCCTCCTCGGCGGCGACCTCCCCGGCGAGGGTGACTACGTCGGTCATCGGCGGCAGGTGGGAGGCCACCTTGATGACCTTGTCCTCCTCGCCGCCCCCGGAGCCGCCCGCGCCGCAGGCGGCGAGGGCCAGGGCGGTGGTTCCGGCCAGCGCGGTCGCGGTGAAGCTGCGGCGGTTCAACAGGTGTCGGTTCATGGGGGTCTCGTTCCTGGTCAGGGCGCTCATCGCGCCCGCTTGTCGATGATGCGGGCAAGCAGGGTGCCCGCTCCCTGGATGACCATCACGGACACGACCATGATCAGGATCGTCGTGTACATCAGGTCGTATTCGTAGGTCTGATAGCCGTACCGGATCGCGAAGTCGCCCACGCCGCCACCGCCGACGACGCCCATGATCGTGGAGTAGCTGACCATCGAGATCGTCACCGTGGTCAGGCTCAGCACCAGGCCGGAGCGGGCTTCAGGGAACAGGAACAGGCCGATCAGCTGCAGCGGCCCGGCGCCCAGCGAACGGGCCAGCTCCACGGTCTGCTCGGGCACGTCCAGCAGGGTCTGCTCGGAGAAGCGGGCATAGAGCGCCGCGGCCACGAAGGCGAGCGGGACCGACGCCGCCGTGGTGCCGAAGGAGGTCCCCACCAGCCAGCGGGTGACGGGGATCAGCGCCACCACGAACAGCAGGAAGGGCACCGAGCGCACCACGTTCACGTAGGTGTTCAGCACCCGGTGCAGCCAGGGGCGAGGGTAGGGCCCGCCGGGCCGGGCGAGGTAGAGCAGGGTCCCGATCGGCAGTCCCACCAGCACCGCGGCGATCATGGAGTTGACCATCATGATCCCGGTCTCGAGGATCGAGAGCGTGATCTCGCCGCGGTATTCGGCCAGGCGCGCCAGCAGATCGCTCATCCCAGGAACTCCTGGGCGCGCTCGGCGTAGGAGTCGAAGCGCTCCGTCCGGGGCGGCGGCGTCACCGTGGTGAGGGCGGCGACGCGGCCCCGCTCGAGCACGGCGGCCCGGTCGCAGGAGGACTTGATGACGTCCAGTTCATGGCTGACCAGCACGATCATGGTGCCGAAGCGGTCGCGGACGTCGCGCAGGATCGCCATGACCTCCTCGGTGGTCCCCGAATCGAGGGCCGAGGTGGGCTCATCGCACAGCAGGATCCGAGGCTGGGTCGACAGCGCCCGGGCGATCGCCACCCGCTGCTTCTCGCCGCCGGAGAGCTGGCTGGGGTGCTTGCGGTGGTGGTCCGCCATCTTCACGAACTCGAGCATCTGCATCACGGTGTCGCGCTCGCGGCGACGCTGCAGCCGCAGGGGCCGGGCCACATTGTCGAAGACGGTCGAGTTGCCCAGCAGGTTGAACTGCTGGAACACCATGCCGATGTCGCGTCGGCGCTTCCGCAGCTCGCGCGGCGGCAACGCGCCGAGATCCTCGCCGTCCACCAGCACAGTCCCGGAGGTGGGGGCTTCGAGGTGGTTGATCAGTCGCAGCAGCGTCGACTTCCCCGAGCCCGATTCCCCCACGATGCCGAACATCTCGCGGTCCTCGATGGTGAGGGTGATGTCATTCAGCGCGGCCACCGTGGAGCGTCCCTGAGGGAAGCTCTTGGTGACATTCCGCAGCTCGATCATCGTCGAGCCAGCCTACCGAGCATGCAGGTCAGACTGTTATGCGCTGCATCACGTTCAGTGTTGAACTATCAGCTCGACCATCGGCTCGCCCTGCCCGCGCAGAAGCTTGGAGACGGGGCAGCGGGCGTGCGCGGCGTCGACCAGCTGCTGGGCCCGGTCCGGGGCGATGCCCTCGATGCTCACCAGGGCGCGGGGCGCGAAGCGGTAGCCGCCGGCCGGGTCGCGATGCAGCCCCACCTCGACGCTCACCTGGCTGGGATGCTCGAGCCCCTGCGCCGCCATCACCACTCGCAGCGTCTCCCCGAGGCAGGTGCTCCAGGCCATCGCCAGGAACTGCTCGGGGTTGAAGCCCTCGGCGCCCGCGACCGGACCGCCCGTCGGCAGTGCGACCGCTCCCTCAGGGTGAGGGCCTCCCTCGGGGCGGGAGGCGTGGTCTGAGTCCACAACTCCCAGCTCGACGGCGGAGGCGTCGTGGATGAGCACGCGGCCGGAGGTGCCGCAGGTGTTCTCGACCCGAGCGGTGTAGAGCGCGGGGTCGACGGCGTGCCGTGTGGGGGCCTGCGGGCCGGGGGTGGAGCGGGGTGCGGGAGTGGTCGCCATCGTTCCAGGCTAAGCCGCGCGCCGTGCCGTCGAGCTCCTGCCCTGCCCGCGAAGAGATCCCCTCTCGAGCGGGACCACCACTGCCGACCTTGACGCTTGATCGAACATGTGTTCGACTGTGCGGCATGCGATGGAGTGGACAGCAGATCGGCGCGGAGTCTGAGGGGCAGCAGCAGGCCCCGGCGCTGCTGGGGCTGTCGGGCCTGGTGCGCAGCGTGACCACGCCCGAATTCCAGGGCGTCACCTTCCACGAGGTCACCGCGAAATCAGCGCTGAACCGGGTGCCGGCGGCGAGCTCGATGCCCTTCGAATGGACGGTCAACCCCTATCGCGGCTGCTCCCACGCCTGCGTCTACTGCTTCGCCCGCAGCAGCCACCGCTATCTCGACCTCGACGCGGGCGCCGACTTCGACCAGCAGGTGATCGTCAAGGTCAACGTCGCCGACGTGCTGCGGGCCGAGCTCGCCAAGCGCTCCTGGGCCCGCGACCTGGTCGCACTCGGCACCAACACCGACCCCTACCAGCGAGCGGAGGGACGCTACCGGCTGATGCCGGGCATCATCGACGCTCTCGCGGAGTCCGGCACCCCGCTGTCGATCCTCACCAAGGGCACGCTGCTGCGCCGCGATCTGCCGCAGCTCGAGCGGGTGGCCGAGCGCGTCCCCGTAGACATCTCGATGTCGATCGCCGTGTTCGACGATGCGCTGCAGAAGGCGGTCGAGCCGGGCACTCCCACCACCGCGGCGCGACTGGCGACCGTGCGCGCTGCGACCGACGCCGGCTTCCGCGTCACCGTCTTCCTCATGCCGATCATGCCGTGGCTGACCGATTCCGATGCCCAGCTCGACGAGGCCCTCGCCCGGATCGCCGAGGCGGGTGCCGCACGTGTCATCTTCGGCGCGCTGCACCTGCGCCCCGGAGCGAAGGAATGGTTCCTGGAGTGGATCCAGCGGGAGCATCCGGAGCTCGCGATCGGATACCGCCGGTTCTACGGCAACTCCTCCTACGCCCCGGCGGCGTACCGCAAGCACCTCGCGCAGCGGCTCCGGCCCCTGCTGATCCGTCACGGCCTGGACTCCCAGGAGGATGAGGACCAGCCCGAGCAGCGACAGCGTGCGGTCGCCGCGGCCCGTCGGCCCCGCAGCGTGCCAGCGGCGCTGGACCTCACCCTGCAGCCGTCGCTGTTCTGAGACGTGCCGGTCAGGACGGTGCTGGGCTGCACAGTGTCGGGCTGAGCGCTCAGGCGACCTCGCCCGCCGGAGCGTCCCAGGTGGAGCACTCGCCGAGGAATCCCCGGCTGTCCCGCCCGGTGCCCACCCAGGCGGCCCGCGAGTCCTGCGCCGGATCTCCGGCGAGGACCGGTTCGCCCTGCGCCGGGACTGAGCTGACGAACTCCTCCACCCGATCGGTGGGTCGCACCCCCTGCGGCAGCTGGAAGGCCGCCGCCGAGGAGAGGCAGGAGATCTGCAGCGCCCAGCGCCGCTGGGCCTCGTCGGCCCGATCCGGATCCTCGGCCAGCTCGAGCAGCAGCGCACCGTAGTAGCCATCCAGCGACGTCGCTGCCAGCGCGAACAGCGTGTACGAGTACGAGAGGTGCCACATGTACAGCTGCGGTGCCTCGTCCGCGGAGGTGTGGGAGAAGCCGGGGTCCCAGGCGGCGGGCCAGTAGAGCGTGTTGTCATCATGGCAGATCACGGGCGCCGAGTCCGTGAAGTTCACCGCCGTGCAGGCGGCCTCGGCCGGCGGCGACTCCGCGGTGTAGACGACCACTGCGGGCGCGGCGAAGGCGATGCCCGCCGGGCCCAGCGCCTTGCCCCAGGCGGCGCCGAGGCATCCGGCGCCCGCCTCGAGATACGCCGGCAGCTCCGCGGCAGGCACCGCCCCGCCCTCGGTCGCGGGCAGCGAGCACTGGGCGGGGACCGGCAGCCGCGCCGCGAGCAGCGGATTCTCGGCCAGGACCTGCTGGAGCTCATCCGCAGTGCCGACGGGCACCTGCCCGGGCTCGAGCGGCTGCCAGACGCCCGGCTCGGCCTCCGACGTCCCGGCGGAGGGCTCCGCGCTCGCGGTCGGGGAGGGGAGCTGGCGAGGACCGGTGAGCCACAGCGCAGTGAGTCCGCCTCCGATCCCCATCAGCAGGAGCATCGCGCAGCCGAAGGCGAGCGCCGGGATCAGCAACCTGCGGGGTCGGGGCCCGGTGGTGGCGTCGATCCCGGGTGGCAGTGGAGGCGAGCTGTGTGGCGGTGACGCGTCCGGCGGTGAGGCTCGTGGCGGTGGAGAGTGCGACGGGGTCGACTGCGGGCCGGGCGGGGGAGCCGACGGGATGGTGTGCTGCGGCGTCGGCTGCGACGGCGGAGTCTCGAACCGTGGGCGCTGGTCGAAGCGCTGGATCGGTGCGTGATCAGGGATGATCTCGCGACCGAAGGGGGCGTCGTCGAGCACCGGGCGCTGCACCGTGTCCTCGTCGTCAGCCGTGACATGGGGGCTGTCGGAGGGGTCGACCCCGTCGGCCTCGCTGCTCATCTTCCTCCTGCCCCGAGCGCTCTGCCTCTGGCTCAGCTCACCTGTTCGGCGTCGGCCAGCCAGGTGTTACAGGCGGCGAGGTCGCCGCCGGAATTGAAGCCGATCTCCAGCCACTTCGCCCGGTTCTCGGGGGAGATGTTGTACGGCGGGTCGCCCTCGGTCCAGCTCTCGGGCTTGGCCAGGGCCTCGCGCAGTGCCGGGGTGGGCTCGGCGCCCGAGGGGACCTGCATGGCGACCGCCGAGGACACGCACTGCATCTGCAGGCTGTAGCGCCGCCAGGATTCGTGGAGGAGCTCCTCGTCGTTGCCGTCTTCGAGCATGTCCTGCAAGGTCCCGTAGTAGGTGGACAGCGAGCTCTGCCAGCCCACTGCGTTCTGGTAGAGGAAGGCGAGATCCCACAGGTATGCCCCCGGGACGTCCGCCGCGTCGGGGAAGTCGAGCGCGGTGCCGTAGCCGATGGGCCAGTAGACCGTGTTGTCGAGGTTGCACACCCGGGGGAAGTCCTCCTCGAAGCTCGAATCGCACGAGGAGTCCGCGGGGATGTCCGGGTAGGTGTAGACCACGACGGAGGGCCCCACCCAGGGCAGCCCGCGATCCGAGCTCGCCGTGGCCCAGACCCGGTTCAGGCAGGTGGAGGAGGCATCGAGCACGGCCTGCAGCTCCTCGGGAGTCGGGGAGACGGGAGTGTCAGGGAGCTCACACTCGGTCAGCGAGGGCAACGTGCCGTGGACCAGCGGGTTGTCCTCCAGGATCGCCCTCATGTCGTCGGCATCGCCGGGCGGCAGGTCGATCGGAGAGATGACCTCGAACCCGGAGCTCTCCTCCTCGGGAGCGGTGGTGACGTCTTCGCTCGGAGACTCGGAGTCCGGATCAGTCTCCGGGTCGGTCACGGGCTCGGTCTCGGGCGGAGGGCCGGAGGCGATCGGGGTCTCCTCCCCGCCGCGGCTGAGCACCAGGTAGGTGATCCCGCCGCCGACCACGAGCACCATCGCCAGGACGCAGCCCAGTGCCACGGTGAGCAGTGCCCACGGCCGCTTCTTCGAAGCCTGCTGGGCAAAACCGCCGGGGCCGGGAGGGCCGGCCGGGCCATGGGGGCCGGTGGGACCTTGGGGACCGCCAGGGCCCGGAGGACCGGAAGGGCCTCCGTATCCGGGGCCGACGGGCCCGTACTGCCCGGGTCCGCCGTAGCCCGGAGCGCCCATCGCCGGAGGCGCGGACTGCGGGGAGGGAGGTCGCTGCCAGCCGCCGGGCGCGGGAGCACCGGAACCCTGCGGGGAAGGAGGCTGCTGCCAGCCGCCCGGCTGGTGCTGTCCTTGCTGGTGCGGTCCCTGTGGGTTCTGCCCCTGCGGGTGCTGTCGCTGCTGATCAGGCCCCTGCGCACCGTTGCCGGGACCGCCCCATCCTGCGCTCGACATCAGCTCCCCCTCGCTTCCGTCACGTCATTGCTGCTGGCAGGATATCCGCGCGGGCCGCGCGAGGGGCGGGGTCCGCTCGCGGCCGCCACCATGGACCTCGTCCTCCACGTCATTGCTGCGCCGACAGGCACCATGGTCAGGTCACCTGCTCGAGGTCGGCCACCCAGGCGTTGCAGACGGAGAGGTCGCCCTGGGAGGAGAATCCGCGCTCGATCCATAGGGCCTGGGACTCGGGGCTGACGCTCTCCGGAGGCTCCCCCTCGGACCAGTTGCCGGGGTCGGTGAGCATGTCGCGGAGCGCCGGAGCGGGTTCGACATCGGTCGGGAACTGCATCGAGGCGGCGGAGGCGAGGCACAACCTCTGCAAAGTGAATCGTCGCCAGGCCTCGTCGAACCGCTCCGGGTCGGTGGTCTCGAGCTCATTGCGCATGGTCACGTAGTAGACCGTCAGCGAGCTGTTCCAGCTCGCGGTGTTCGTGTAGGTGAAGGCGAGGTCCCACAGGTAGGCGGCGGGCACGTCCGCCGGGTCGGTGAGATCCGACGCGGTCCCGTAGCCGACGGGCCAGTAGATCGTGGCGTCCAGATTGCACATGCGGGGAGCATCTGCGGAGAACTGGGAGTCGCAGACCGCCTCCGCAGGGACATCCGGGTGCGTGTACACGACGATCTTCGGGCTCAGCCACGGCAGTTCCCGGTCCGAGCTCGTCGTGGACCAGAGCTGATTCAGACAGGTCGAGGCGGCGTCCAGCACAGCCTGCAGCTCCTCGACGCTCGGCTCCACCGGAGTCGCCGGAAGATCGCAGGTGCCGAGCGTGGGCAGCGTGCCCTCGGTCAGCGGGTTGTCCGACATGACCTGCCACAGCTCATCGACGGTGCCGGTCGGCGGGTCATAGGGCACGACCACCTCGAAGGGGGTGCTCGCCTCCGCCGGAGTGGGTGACTCCGCCTCGCCAGAGGCTGACGGATCTGCGGGTGTGTCGGTGGCGATCGTGGAGTCATCCCCGGTGCGGCTCAGCACGAGGTAGGTGATCCCACCCCCGACCACGACCATCATCGCCAGCACACAGCCCAGCGCGACGGCGATCAGCGCCCACGGACGCTTGCGTGGAGGTTGCGGGCCGAAGTGTCCGGGACCGTTCGGGCCCTGGGGGTGGCCGGGGCCTTGGGGGCCGCCGGGACCGTGGGGTTGGCCGGGGCTCTGCGGGACTGCGGGCGGTGACTGCCAGGGGGCGGTCGAGGGAGCACCGTACGGGCTGGCGGGCTGCCCGCCGCCGGGATGCGGCTGGCCACCGGGATGCTGCCCGCCGCCGGGCTGCGGCTGGCCGCCCTGCGGCGCCCCGGCTGACGGTGCCCCCGCCTGTGGAGCTCCGTCCTGCCATGCCTCATCCTGCGGTCCGTTGCCGGGCCCACCCCATCCTGCGTTCGACATCAGCTCCCCTTTGCTTTTGTCAGCATCTGCTGGGCGAAGGATATCCGTGCAGGCCGCACGGGAGAAGGTGAAGGGAGTCGAGGGGTACGTGCGGAGCTGTCACGGCTTCCGGTTCCGGGTGGGCTTCGTCCCGCTGACGTGCATCGACGTCGTGAGTGGCGGGTGACCTTCCGATGCGGTCACGAGTATGCGGCGTCGTGGGGACCTGGTTCCGGGCCGCGGACAGCGCCGTCTTCGAGCTGCCGGGCACGGGCTTTCTTCGAGCAGCCGGACCCGGGCAGAGAAATAGCCCCTGACTTGCGATGAAATCGCAGGTCAGGGGCTATTTCGCTGGCGGAGGATGGGGGATTTGAACCCCCGAGGGCGTTAACCCAACACGCGTTCCAGGCGTGCGCCATAGGCCGCTAGGCGAATCCTCCAGCGCTCTAGAAGAGCAGTGGTTAGCGTACCTGACACCCCAGGGTGGTGCGAACCGGACTGACGCAGGTCACATCCGTCCCATGCCGCGGTCGAGTTCGGGCGCTCTGGAGCACACTGCGGAAATATGACCAGAGCGTGCTCCCACGCGCCCATTCTCGACATGGGTGGCGAGGCAGGCGGCGGTCGCAGAGCAGGGCAGCGGCGGCACTGGCCCCGAGGCCAGTCAGGGGAGCCCTCGCGGGTCGGCCACCTCGAGTCGGAACCAGCGCCGTCTCCCTGCACGCAGGACAAGCCCGTCGGCGGGGGCGAGGGCATCCTCAGGGTCCGCGAGGCGGCGTCCGTCCAGCTCCACCCCGCCGCCGGCCAGGAGGCGCCGGGCCTCGCTCCGGGAGAGCTCGGGCCGGGCCATGATCACCAGGTCGAGCGCCGACATCGTTGCGCTGCGCAGCGCAAGCGCGACCATCTCCCGAGGCTGTTCCCGCGCGGAGAAGACGCGGAGGAACTCTTCACGACTCCGCCTCGCTGCGGGTGCGCCGTCGTGCCGGGAGACGATCGCCTCGGCCAGGTCCAGCTTCGCATCCCGGGCCGCGGCACCTCCGGAACGTGCCCGTCGGCCGAGCTCCTCCGCCTGTTCGAGGGGAAGGTCCGAGTAGACGCGGGCCCAGGTGTCCACCAGCTCATCCTGCAGTGTCATCAGCCGTCCGAACTTCTCCTCCGGCGCGGCGCACAGGCCCACGTAGTTGTTCAGCGACTTGGACTGCTTGGGGCCGCCGTCGAGGCCCGGGGTGACGGTGGTGGTGATGATCGTCTGCGGTGCCTGGCCATGTTTGACCTGCAGTTCGCGTCCCATCGACTCGTTGAACAGCTGGTCGGTGCCCACGATGGTCAGGTCCGATTGCAGGGCGACGGAGTCGAAGCCCTGCAGCACCGGGTAGATCAGCTCGTGTATCGCGATCTCCGCCCCTGCGGCGCTCCGTGAGCGGAACATGTCCCGGGAGATCAGGTGGGCGTGCGTCACCAGGCTCAGCTCGGACAGCAGCCCGGCGACCCCTATCTCGTCGAACCATTCGGAGTTCCGACGGATCTGCAGCAGCTCGGGCTCAGAGCGCAGCACCCTCGTCACCTGAGAGAGGAATGAGGCGGCATTGTCACTGATCTGCTGGTCGGTGAGCACCGGGCGTGAGGCGCTGCGGCCGGTCGGATCGCCGATGCGGCTGGTGGTGTCCCCGAGCAGGAAGATCACGGTGTGGCCATGGTCCTGGAGGGTGCGCATCATCCACAGGTTCACCGCGTGGCCGAGATGGAGGTCCGGGGCGGTCAGATCGACGCCGAACTTGATGCGCAGAGGCCGTCCCTCCCGCAGCCGGTTCAGCAGGTCCTGGCGGCCGATGATCTGGTCCGTCGTGCGATCCAGCTCGGCGAGGAGCTGCTCAGGGGAGCCGTGCGGCGGGGTCGGGTCGATGGTCATGGAGAGGTCCTTCCGGGAGGGCGAGGAACCTCGTGTGAACCCCGCGTCGTGGCGACGAAAAAGGCGAGGACCGTGTGGTCCTCGCCTGGGGCTCTGAGTCGAGCGGTGCTATCTCACCTCGCCTGCCTCACGGCATCGGCGCGCGCACGACAGCGCGGCTCGTCTCAGAGCCGTGCGGATAGTCGATGCGCAGGTGCATGCCGGAAGAGTAGCCCATGCCCGGTGTCCGACAGCGTCGAAGGTGCCGACGATGCCGAGGCGGTGAAGGGGCGCGCAACGATTCTGCGCTGCAGACCGATCCGAGCGGGGCGGATAGGTCCTCAGCGCAGAACCGGCGGTCGCCGAGCGGGCGAGCGAAGGGGAGGCGGGGCTGATCGTTGCAGCGCCGGGCCGGGACCTGTGGAGGCACGCACCGTCAGCACCGGATCGACGACGCTCGCAGCGTCGTGCGCTCGTCCCGCGATCCGTTCGCGCAGCATCTGGGCGGCGAGGCGACCCATCTCCTGACGCGGCTGATTGACGCTGGTCAGGTGGGGACGCACGGTGAGCGCGACCGCGGAGGAGTCGTAGCCGACGACGCTGAGCTGCGTGGGAACCTCGATGCGGCGGTCTGCCGCGCGATGCAGCACAGTGACCGCTGCGATGTCATTGGCCGCGAAGACGGCGGTGGGTGCGTCGGCGTCTCCGCGGTGCAGGGCGCGCAGCAGCTGCTCGATGCCGGCATCAGCCTCCGCAGGGTCGGGCCCGATCACCCGCGCGCTCTCCCGCAGCCCCAGCCGCTCGGCCTCCGCCAGGAAGCCAGCCCTGCGCATCGCCGGGCCCGGCCGGGTGGACAGGGTGACATGGGCCAGCTGCCGATGCCCCTGCTCGACCAGGTGTCTCACGGCCAGCGCCGCACCGGCCTGGTCATGGTTGAGCACCGAATCGGTGCCGGGGACCGCATCCTGCATCCGCCCGATCACCACCACCGGCACCCGCTGCCCGGCCTGCTCGAGCGCCTGCGGGCTCAGCCAGGTGGTCACCGCGACGATCCCGTCCACGTCGAGCTCCAGCAGCCGCTGGAGCTGCCGTTCGAGGTGGGGACCGTCGCGTCGGCCGTGGGCGATCACCACCCCGAGCCCGAGGCTCTCCGCCTCGGCCTCGATCCCTGCGATCACGTCCGTGTGATAGGGATTCCCGAGGTCGGTGGGCAGCACCCCGATCAGCCCGGCACCCCGGGGCCGGCGCCCGTATCCGAGGCGCCGCGCCGCAGCCTGCACCCGTTCGCGGGTTCCCGGCGCCACCCCGGCGCGGTCGTTCAGCGCCATCGACGCCGAGGCCGACGACACCCCCGCCTCCCGGGCGACGTCCGCGAGCGTGATCCGGCGGACGGTCCGGTCAGCAGGAAAGCTCATGAGACTGGTCTACACGACTCTTTTCGTGTTCTGACCGGTGGAACTGAAGAGTTTCAGACCCAGCGGTGAAGACGTGCCGGGAGGTTCACCAGGAGTTCATGAGCCCACCGGAGTCTCTTCCTAGCGTTGCTCTTGCGACGTCGGAATCCCGGCCTCGCGCCGTTCCCCCTCTTGATCGGAGAGACGTGAGCACTGCGCCTCGCCCGCCGCTGCCGGACACCATGCAGCTGGACTCCTCACTGCCGGACCCCTCCCTCGGTATGCGCCGCGCCCCGGAGCCGGGCCCCGTGCCGTCGGCACCTTCCCTGCCGGCCCCGCGGGCGCTGCTGCTGGACTTCGGGGGAGTGGTCATCTCCACCACCTCGCGCGTGACCTGGGCTCGGGAGCTGGCCGAGATCGTGGTGGACCGTGCCCTCGCCGTCGGCGCCAACCTTGATCTCGCCGAGGTCGAGGAGTCCCTGCGCACCGGCCGCACCGCCCTGTCGCTGTGGAAGAACGCAGCCAGCCGGCGGCTCTCCCCACGCGAGCTCGGGCCGCGCGAGATCGTCGAGGACTTCCTGCTGGCGGACCTCCCCGCGACCGTGCGCAGCGCCCTGGCCCTGGACGCCCGTGAGCTCCTCGCCGCGATGGCGCCTCTGGTCGCCGACCACCACCAGCGCCCCGGCATCACCGAGCTGCTCGCCGAATGCGCCGCCCGCGGAATCCGCCTCGGGATCGTCTCCAACGCTCACTCGGGCCGCGCGCATCGCACGATCCTCGAGAACCTCGGTCTCGGGGAGGCCTTCGGCGTGCAGATCTACTCCGACGAGGTCGGGATCCGCAAACCGCATCCGGACATGATCCGCCTCGCGACCGAAGCGCTGGACGTCGACCCGGCCGAGGCCTGGTACGTCGGCGACACCCTGGACCGCGACGTCGTGGCCGGACGCCGCGCCGGCGTCGGCGCTGTGGTGATCACCCGCGATCGCCGCACCGATCACCCTCCCTTCCGCGTCACCGACACCCCCGACCTGGTGCTCGAGACCCCGGAGGGCCTGCTGGCACCGTTGCGGGCGGCGCTCGAGGCAGCGGCCGCCCGCGCAGCTGCTGCCGCCCCCGCGAGCGCCGCCGGCAGCGACGCCCTGACCGCCGGCGGCGCCACGGGCGAGGTCGCGACCGCCGACGGCACCGCGCTGCCCGGCGAGCACACCCCCGCTCCGTCGGCCGCTGCCTCCCGCCGCCCCGCGCTGCTGCTGGACCACGGCGGAGTGATCACCCTGTCCACCCCGAACCCGGAGCGGTTCGCGGAGGTCTCCGCCCAGATCGTGGCCCTGTCCGAGCGGATCGGCAGCCCGATCGACCTCGCCACCGCCGAACGTGCCGCCGCCGAGGGCTGGGAGCGTCACCGCACCCGCAAGCGCGCCCGCGACGCCGCCGCCGACCCCGCTCACCTGCACGAAGAGATCGACCCGGCCATGCTCTGGGGTGATCTCGTCGGAGCAGAGCTGCCCGCTCCGCTGCGCGCCGCCCTGCGGCTCGAGGCCCCGCAGCTCTCCCTCACCCTGCACCGGTGCAAGAACCTGCCGGCCCCGCGCCCCGGCGCGCTCGAGCTGATCCGGTGGTGCCACGAACAGGGAATCGTCGTCGGCATCGTCTCCAACACCATCTCCGGCCAAGGGGTGCGCGAGATCCTCGCCCGCTACGGGCTCACCGCGATGATCGGTCCCTCCGCCTACTCGGACGAGGTGGGCGTGCGCAAGCCCGGCGGCGAGATCTTCGAGGCCGCCCTCGCGGGACTCGCCACCGACCGGGCGGACGTCCTCTACGTCGGGGACAAGGCCCTGAACGACGGCCGCGGCGGGCGCGAGGCCGGCATCGGCACCATCTGCCTGCTGCGCGGCGGCAAGGACTCCGACGCCGACCTCGATGCCGCCCTCACCAGCGGCGACGCCGACCACGTGCTCGACTCCCCGGCCCAGGTCATCGACCTGCTCGCCGCGCGGCTGGCCGTCGGCCCCCGACCTTCCTGACCCGTCCGTCACCGCCCCGAGACCCGGCCCCGACCCTCGTCGGCGCCCCGACCGGACCCCGCCCCCGGGGCCGCCTCACCGCAGTGCCTTCCCCCCGCAGTGCTTTCCACCCGCAGTGCCACCCACCCGCAGGGCAGCTGACCCCGTCTGCCCTTCGCCTGCCAAGGAGCGTCACCATGTCCATCCAGATCCCCTCACCTCCCGCCACGGACCAGCGCCGCGGCACCCTGCGCGGCGTCGTCGACGGCGTGCGCCGCGTGGAGCTGACCACCTCCCAGAAGCTGATGGTCTTCGTGCTGTCGATGTCGCTGTTCGGACTGTCGAACATCATCCTGGAGATCGTCCCGGACCCCTCGATCGGCCCCGTCGACATCTCCGTCTCCAACATGATCTTCGTGCCGCTCGCGATGGCCGCCCTGCTCTCCCCGTTCTGGGCCGCACTCGGCGCCCCGCTGGGAGAGATCGTGTTCACCGACCTGCTGATGGGTGACTTCTCCGGCCTCGCCGAGATCGAGGGCTACCTGCAGATGTTCCTCGCGATCTACATCGGCGGGTCCCTGGTGCGGAACCCCCGCAACCGGATCCAGATCGCGATCGGCGCGGTCGCCATCATCCTCATCGACAAGATCCTCTCCGCCGTCGTGGACCTCGGGAAGGTGTGGGTCGGCGTCGAGGACGCCGAGTACGTCGAGGGCCTGCCCGAATCGATCCTCACCCTGGAGATCCTGGGCCTGGGCGTCGACGTGATCATGAGCGGCATCCTGCTCGGCGCGATCCCCGCGATGTGGCTGATCCCGGCCCTGCACGGCAAGATCGAGCCGCTGATGGGTATGCGTCCGCGCGTCCCCGGCGAGCCGATCCCGGGTGATGCTCCGAAGACCCCGATGTTCGTCGGCTTCGTGCTGCTGCTCGCGATCGCGTCCTTCGGCTTCGCCTTCCTCGAGGCCTTCGACATCAGCGCCGGTGCCTGGGAGCCGGACTTCCTGGACCAGTTCGGCAACGGGTTCCTGCTGATCTCGGTCGCCGCGATCGCAGTGGTGATGCTGGTGGCGATCATCCTGTTCCGCCTCTCCCGCTCCACCCCCTCCGCGGTGCGCGAGGACGACGGGGCCGACGCCGGGACCACCGAGCGCTGAGGCGCCGGACCCCGACGACTGCGGACCTCGACGACTCCGGACCCCACGAGCAGGAGCATCATGCAGACCGTTCCCCCGACCACCGCCGACCCGATCGCCCCGGTTCCGACGCGCGCCGCGCCGGCGACCTCGATCCCGACGGCCCCGGCGGGTCCCACCCCGTCGGCCGCCGGCCCGTCGGACCCCGTGATCGTCGTGAAGGACCTGTCCTTCCGCTATCCCGGGACCGACCGCGACACGCTGCGCAACGTCGATCTCACGATCGAGCGCGGCGACTTCGTAGCGGTGGTCGGGGGCAACGGCTCTGCGAAGACCACGCTGTGCAAGACCTTCAACGGCCTGGTGCCGCACTACTGGAACGGCGACTACGCCGGCGCCGTCCACGTGGGCGGCGTGGACACCTGGGACTCCTCCGTCGCGGAGCTCTCCAGCCGCGTCGGCTACGTCTACCAGGACTTCCAGAACCAGCTGGTGCGGCCGACGGTGCGCGACGAGATCTCCTTCGGACCGCTGAACTTCGGGCACGCGGACTATCGCGAGCGCACCGAGGAAGCCCTCGAGCAGCTCGGCATCAGCCACCTCCGCGACAGCTTCGTCTGGCAGCTCTCCGGCGGGCAGGCCCACCTGGTCGCGCTCGCCGCGGTGCTCGCCATGCGCCCCGAGGTGATCGTGGTCGACGAGCCCGTCGCCGAGCTGGACCCGGCCCGTGCCCGCGAGATCTATCTGCGGCTGCGCGAGCTCAACGAGCGCCACGGCATCACCGTGATCGCGATCGAGCACCATGCCGAGTTCATCGCCGAGTTCGCCCGCTCGGTGGTGCTGATGGCCGACGGCGCCCCGGTGTGGCACCTGCCCGTGCAGGAGGCGATGGACCGCCACCGGGATCTCGAGGACCATGGGATTCCTGCCCCGGATGCGGTGGCTCTCACCGCTGCGGTCGGCGAGGAGACGGTGGCGCTGGATGTGCCCTCGGCCGTGGCGATGCTGCGCCCCCACGTCCGGGAGCGGCCGACGGGGGTGGCACCCACCGGCGTCGCCCTGGTCGCTCCTGCCGAGCCTGTCGCCACCCTGACCGGGATCCATCACGGCTATCGCACCGTCGGCGGAGACCTCGCCCCGGTGCTCGTGGACCTGAACCTGGAGTTGAACGAGGGGGAGCGGATCGCGCTGGTGGGCACCAACGGCGCGGGCAAGACCACCCTCATGAAGCTGCTGACCGGACTGATCGTGCCCCGTCAGGGCACCGTCGCCGTGGACGGAATTGACACTCGCTCCCGCTCCGCCGCGCGGCTCTCCGATCACGTCGCCTACCTCTACCAGCACCCCCAGCAGATGTTCCTCAAGGACACCGTGCGGGCCGACGTCGCCCTCTTCCCCGTCGGACGGAAAGTACCCGACGCCCAGCAACGGGTCGACGAGGTGATCGACCGGGTGGGCCTCGTCGAGCTCGCCGAACGCGACGGCCGCACTCTCTCCGGCGGTCAGCAGCGCCGGGCCACGATCGCCATAGGCCTCGCCATGAGGCCCACGATGCTGCTGCTGGACGAGCCCACCTCGAGCCTGGACGTCCGCTCCCGCCACGATGTCACCGGGATGCTCGAGTCTCTCGCCGAGACGGTGCGCTGCGCCGTGGTCGCCACCCATGACATGGAGCTGGTGGCCTCCTGGGCCAGTCGCGTGATCGTCCTGGACCAGGGCCGGGTGCTCGCCGACGTCACGCCGCGCGAGCTGTTCTCCCACCCCGAGCTCACCGCCCAGGCCCGCCTGGTCCCACCTCAGGCCGCCCGCATCGCGCATGAGCTGGGCCTGGACCCGCTGCCGCTGACCGCCGCGGAGCTGCGGGGGTGGCTGCACAGCCCGTCGGCTGCAGCCTCCCCGTCGCCCGCACCCACCGCCCTCCATCACCTGCAGGAGTCCTGATGGCCCGCAAGACCCATGACGTGCTCAGCGTCGATTGGGTGCGCCTGGAGCTGCTGCGCACCGCCTACTCCACCCGCGGCGGGCTCTTCTCCCGCATGGACCCGCGCATGGTCATCGCCTGGTACCTGGTGATGGCGCTGGCCCCCTGGTTCACCCACAACCTCACCGTGCTGATCGGCTTCTTCGTGCTCGGGGTCGCCTCGGTGGTCCTCGCCCGGGTGGGTCCGCTGGTGCTGGGCCTGTTCGTGATCGGCCTCGGCGCGGACATCATCGCCCTGTTCGTCGCCGCCTTCCTGTTCGGCGGCGACCTCACCACACTGGTCGCGCTCGCCGAGCTGAACCTCAAGCTCGGCGCCGTCTCGATGGCGTCCATGGCCGCCTTCGTGTCCCTGGACCCCGAGAAACTCTCTGATGCGCTGCTGTCATTGCGCGCCCCGGAGCTGCTGGCCTTCGGTGTGAGCTACGGGTACCGGATGCTGCCGATCCTGGTGGACGAGTACGTGACGGTGTTCGAGGGGCAGCGGCTGCGCAGCGCCCCGCCCGAGCGCCGCGGGCTGCTCGGCTGGCGGGTGATCTGGCAATGGTGCGTCCTGGCGGTGATGGCGTTCTATCCGATCATGCTCAACACCGCCAAGAATGTGCGCACCACGGTGGAGGCGCTCGAGACCCGCGGTTTCACCTACGGCGCGAACAACCCCGCCGGTCGTAGCCTCCGGCTCGCCTATCTCAAGGTCACTGCGCTGGACGTGGCCGTGCTCGCGGCGACCGCACTGACCGTGATCGGCGTGTACTGGCTGGGCGTGCAGGTGCCGCTGTACCGGTGACGCTGGCTGCACGTCCGTCGTGCCCCCGCAACGATCCGCACCGCACCGATCCGCACCGCACCGTCCTGCCCCGCACGCCACCGTCCTGCCCCGCACCAACCTCTTTCCATGCCTTCACGCTTCGCCAATCGCGCCTTCAGGACCTATCGCGCGGCAGCTGATCGGTCCTGAAGTGGCAATGGACGACTCCACTCACGTGGGCCGGGACCGGGAGCGGGCTCGTGGCCGGGCTCGGGGCCGGGCTTGTGGCCGACGGAGCGCCTGGCCGGCCGGCCCTCGCCACGCGCTCTCCGGCGGAGCGGGGGCATCGGCGGCGAGGAATGTGCGGCGCAGCGCGCTGAGGAAGCGGGCGGGCTCGCGGATGTCAGCTGCGGTAAGGCGCCGCAGCGTCCAGCCGAGCGATTCCAGTGAGTCCCGCCGAGCGTGTTCCTCGCGCCAGGCCGACTTGCTGCGGTGGATATCACCGTCGTACTCGATGCCGATCTGGAGCGCAGCGTAGGCGTTGTCGATCCGCCGGTTGACCCCCTTGTCGGGATCTCGGACGCGGAGATTCGGGATGGGCTCAGGGAACCCGGCGCGTGTCACGAGCAGTCGCGTACGGGTCTCGCCGGGGGATTCGACACCCTCGCGGGCATCAGCGAGGGCTCGTGAGACGCTGCGGTATCCGGGGCGGCCGCGATACTTCTCAAGCGCCTGCCCCACGGACTCGTGAGAGGTAGGGCCGAGGGCGCTGTTCGGTCCCAGGACGTGGTCGATCGCGATGACCACCTCGTCGTGCTCGAGGGTCAGAGCGAGCTCGACCAGAAGCTCCGCGGGCGCGGAGAGGGTGAGGCCGTCATGACATCGGGTCATCCCCGGCTCCATTCGATGAACCGTGACGTTCCTGCCTGCCGTGGCGCGGGAGTCCGGCGGGACCCGGCAGTGCAGGTGGGGAAGCAGCAAGGTCAGCGCGGGATGCTTCCCTCCCGGACGGTCGAGGGAGAGGTCGGCGAGAGGGGGAGCGTCCGGATCGTTCTGCGGTGCGAACAGGCTCAGCCGCCGCCGTCCGCTTCGAGGATCGCGTCGTCGCACGAGGAGACCCACCCCGTTGTCGGCGTCGATGGGAACGGGTATCCCGTACAGCGCGGCCGCCGTGGTGTGGCTGAGAACAGCGCCGGGGATCAGCACCGTCTGCACTGCGGAAGCGACGTCTGTGAACCATGCGGGGGCAGCGCGCGGCGTGAGCATGCCAGGCAGGGGGCGGGCGAACTCGTCACCGGCCAAGCGTGCGCTGGAGACACCCATCTCACGCCAGCGCCTGCGCGGGAGCAGGACGCCGTTCGGGATGGGGGTGGCACGCATGCGGCGACTGTAGGGGGCGCGCACTGCCTGCGGCGCAGAGTGGCCCGAGCTGTGGATGAACCTGCGTCGGGGAGGAACGGTCCTCGCCTCGCCTCGCCTCGCCTCGCCTCGCCTCGCCTTGCGGTGCCGTGCGGTGCCGTGCCGTGCCGTGCCGTGCCGTGCCGGGCGGGGCGGGGCGGTGCCGTGCGGTGCCGTCAACCATTGCGCGATGAGGACCTATCCGGGAAATCCGGATAGGTCCTCATCAGGCAAAGGACGGCGAAGCCACGGCGGTTTCGGGACCGAGGCTCAGTCGTTGACCTCGGGGTGGCGCCTGAGATTGACGATGGCGGCGACGAGGCCGCCCCAGACGGTGACGATGGCGACGATCATCATGATGATGGCGGAGACGGACATTGCTACTCCTAGTGGGTGAGGGGAAGCGGGAACGAGATCTGGAAGGAAGTGCCGGGCGGGCCCGACATCTGGCCGGGAGGGCCCGACATCTGGCCGGGAGGGCCCGACATCTGGCCGGGTGGGCTCGGCCTCAGGCCCGGCGGGCCGGCCGCAGCGCAGGGTGCGGCCGGCCCGCCCGGACGTCACGGCGCCGAGCGCAGCTCGTGCGGGGTCGCGGCCTCGGGCGTGGTGACCAGACCCTTGCCGGCCACGGCCTCCGGGGCGATCGGGTCGCCGTCGGAGTCCGCCTTGTAGAGGTTGGAGCCGGCCGGCCAGGGAATCAGAGACAGCCCGATCGCGATGACCACCAGGCCGATCGCCATCAGCCAGCCGAACACCAGCACGAACCAGCCGGGATACCCCTCGTAGGTCCCGTCGGCGGTGAGAATCCGGATCGTGCTGAGGATCAGCGAGACGCCGAGCACCACTGGCGCGATCACGGCCACGCATAGCATCCAGATCCAACCGATCCGGAAGGTGCCGCGGTGGTTGAGGTGGTCGCGCAGGGTGGGCAGGCCGCGCACGATGTAGGCGACCACGATCGTCGAGACCGCCGCGGCGGCGACGATCCCGTACTCGTTGACCCACTTGTCCATCACGTCCAGCAGCGGCAGGCCCATCGTGGTGGAGAACAGCACGATGGAGACCACGGCCATCGGGACGCTCACGACCAGGGTCGCGGAGAGACGGCCGAGGCCGAACTTGTCCTGGATCGCGGCGATGACGACCTCGACGATGGAGATCAGCGAGGTGAAGCCCGCCAGCACCAGCGAGCCGAAGAACAGCACGCCGATCAGTGCGCCGGCGGGGGCCTCGCTGATGATGGTCGGGAAGGCGATGAACGCCAGGCCCACGCCGGAGGTGACGACCTCGTCGATCGCCACGCCCTGCGCCTGCGCCATGAAGCCCAGCGCCGAGAACACGCCGATGCCGCAGAGGATCTCGAAGCTCGAGTTCGCGAAGCCGACGACCAGGCCGGAGCCGGTGAGGTCGGTCTTCTTCTTCAGGTAGGAGGAGTAGGTGAGCATGATGCCGAACGCCACCGAGAGCGAGAAGAAGATCTGCCCGTAGGCGGCGATCCACACTCCAGGATCCGTCAGAGCTGCCCAGTTCGGCTGGAAGAAGGCGTCCAGCCCGTCGATCGCACCCGGCAGGAACAGCGAGCGCACCACCAGGATGATGAACATGACGATCAGCAGCGGGATGAAGATGACCGAGCTGGCCGCGATGCCCCGCTGCACGCCGAGCGCCATCACGATGATCACCGCGAGCCAGACCACGATCATGGAGATCAGCACAGCGGGCACGACGTCGAAGGAGATGGTGGCGTCGGCCCCGCCGAGCGCCTGCGTGTACTCGCCGAAGAAGGCGCCTGCATCATCGCCCCAGCGCTGGTCGAGCGAGAAGATCGTGTAGTTCGTGGCCCAGGCCAGGATCAGCGCGTAGTACAGGGCGATGATCAGGGCGATCAGCACCTGCCACCAGCCGATGAACTCTGTCCAGCGCTTGAAGCGACGCCAGGCGGCGGGCGCCGAGCCGCGCCAGCGGTGGCCGAGCGCGTAGTCGAGGAAGAGCAGCGGGATGCCGGCGGTCAGCAGTGCGACCAGGTACGGCAGGATGAACGCGCCGCCGCCGTTCTCGTAGGCCACGGCCGGGAAGCGCCAGATGTTGCCGAGGCCGACGGCGGAACCGATGGCCGCGAAGATGAAGGTCGTCCGGCCGGCGAACGCGCCACGATCGGCGCGGCGTTCGGTGGTGCCGGGGGAGGTGGGATGTGCGCTCAAGGGTGTCGCCTCCGGGAAGTTGCGCCGAGGAGTGGCAGCGGATGGGGTAGGCAGGGCGCGCCCGGCGAGGCCGAAGCACGCATGGACTGCGGGTCCCGCGACTGTGCGAGAGCCGATTGCTGCGCAACCGGTGAGGGTGGGAGGTTGCGCCTGGTGACGCGATGATACTCGCCCGATCTTCCCGGGCATATCAGTGGGGCGCGAGGTTCGGCCCCGACGGCGAGCGGCCGGGCCGTCGACGCGCCTCCCTGTCGATCCGCTGCCGAGTGCAGGGGCCTCCCGCAGCGCCGGTCGGTGCTGCGGGACGCCCCTGACAGCGGGGTCAGTCGACGGGCGGCGGCGGAGTCGGTGCGCCGACCGGGGGAGTGACCCGCGGGTAGCGTCCGGCGCCCACGAGGGTGCGCCGCTCCGTGGTCGCGCCGTCGCCGGCCTCCGCAGCGGAGGCGCCGACGGCCGCACGGGCCGGAGAGGGGTCCCAGCCGGCGTCGACGACGCGGCGCTGCATGAGGATCGCACTGCCGAGGATCACGGCGCCGATCACGACGAGCAGCACGATGCCGGGCAGCACGCCGGTGCGGGCGGAGTAGCCGATGAGGATGCCGAACCAGCCGAAGTCGGTGTCCCCGAAGGTGGTGTTCGCGGAGCCGAAGGATCCCAGCACCTTGAGCAGCAGTGCGGGCAGGAACGTCACCAGCAGGCCGTTGACGAAACCTCCCGCCACCGCGCCCCGTCGGCCGCCGGTCGCGTTGCCGTAGACGCCCGCCGCGCCACCGGTGAAGAAGTGCGGCACCAGGCCTGGCAGGATCAGCGCGAGACCCAGCACCGGGCCGAGCCATACGCCGAGCACCAGCAGCCCGATGAGTCCGCCGGCGAAGCTCGAGAGGAAGCCGATCAGCACGGCGTTCTGGGCGTAGGGGAAGACGATCGGGGCGTCGAGGGCCGGAATCGCTCCGGGGACCACCTTGTCGGCGATGCCCTGGAAGGCGGGCACCAGCTCGCCGAGGATCGTGCGGACGCCGAAGAGGATCACGGCGACGGCGATGCCGAACTGCAGGCCCTGGTTCACGGACTGCATGAGGTAGTTCCCGACACCGCTCGCGCCGTTCTCGAAGGCGCCGAAGGCAGTGGACTGCCCGGCCCGAGCCAGGTAGACGACGGCGACGACGAGGTACATGAGGACCATCGACAGGGCGGTGGCGACCATGGAATCGCGCAGGAACCGCAGGGACTCGGGGACCTTGAGATCCTCGGTGGAGCGGCTGCGACCCTTGGGGTCCACGAGGCGGCCGACGGCGCCGGCGGCGATGTACCCGGCGGTGCCGAAGTGGCCGATCGCGATCGAGTCGTCGCCGGTGATGCGACGCGTCCAGGGCTGGGCGAGAGCTGGCAGGGACACCATCAGGATGCCCAGCAGCACCGCGCCGAGCACCACCACGACCACGGTCGGCATTCCTGCCGAGGCCATCACCACGGTGATCAGGGTGGCCATGAACAGCAGGTGGTGGCCGGTGAGGAAGACGTAGCGCAGCGGCGTGAACCGGGCCAGCAGGATCGCGACGAGGAAGCCGAGGATCATCAGCCACGCCACCTGGGCGCCGAACTGCTCCTGGGCGATGCCGGCGATGGCCTCGTTGGTGGGGACGACGCCCTGGGCGCCGAGTGCTCCCTGGATCATGATGCCCAGCGGGGCGAGGGAGGCGGTCACGAGGGTGGCGCCGGCTCCGATGAGGAGGAAGCCGAGGACGGCTTTGAGGGCTCCGCCGGCGATCTGGCCGACGGACTTGCGCAGGGCGATCAGACCGATCGCCGTGATGAGGCCGATGAGATAGGCGGGGACGCTGAGGAACTCGTTGACGAGGAACTCGGCGATCGTGACGAGCACGTTCATGAGATGGCTCCGGGGAATGAGGAGTGGGGTAAGAGGCTCAGACGGCGTAGATGCGGCGCAGCGCGGCGTCGATCTCGGCCTGGGAGGTGAAGTTCTCGATCACCACGACGGGCACGCCGAGATCGCCGAGGGTCTCGGCGATCGCGCCGGAGGTGAGGATGACGTCCGCCTCCTTGGCTCGGCCCTTGGCCGAGATGGTGTCGGTGGCCTGGATGTCGAGATAGGGGGACCAGCCCCAGCGGTCCAGGACCTGCCCGGCGGTGTTCTTGAGGAACAGACTGGTGCCCAGACCGTTGCCGCACACGGTGAGGATCAGGCCCGTGGAGGGGACTGCGTCGGCCTCGATGGTGCCGGCGCCGGCGCCGGTCGTTGCGGTGCCGGTTGTCGCGGCGCTGGCCGTCGCTGTGTCGACTGCGGCGGTGCTCTGCTGCGCAGCGGGCTCCTGGGAGCGCTCCTGCGCGGCGGGGGCGGGCGAGGAAGCGGGAGCATCGGCTCCGAGCGCGGCGAGCACTTCGGCCGGGGAGGTGGCCGAGTCCAGCGCGCGACGGCCTTCGGGGTCGGCGAGCACGCCGGCGAGGGCTGCTAGCGCCGCCTGGTGGGCGGTGGCGTCGGCCGCAGCGAGCGCCATCACGAGCGTCACCGGGTCGTTGGCCTGATGGCCGAAGGGGATCGGCGAGGCGAGTCGTACGAAGGACAGGGCGGTGCGGTGCACGGACTCGTCGGGCCGGGAGTGCGCGAGGGCGAATCCCGGGGTGAGGACGATATAGGGGCCGTGCTCCTCGACGGTGCGGATCATCGCGTCGGTATACGCGCCGTCGGTCGCGCCGGTGGAGACCAGCAGGTCGCCGGAGAGACGGATCGCCTCGCGCCAGTCCGCAGCAGAGGCATCGAGGAGGATGGCGGCCGGATCGATCAGGTCGCTGAGAAGTGACATGGGAGAGATTCTCCTGACGAGGGATGCGCAGATGCGATGGCCGAGACTACGCGGGTGCCGGCCGTCCGCGCCTCTCCAGCTGCGCCCGTCACGCCTCGAGGAGCCGCGAAGGTCACGAACCTGCACCACGGTGGCATCTCCGGCGCGATCCCGAGCGGCATGTCTATCCTCGGTCCCATGCCTCCTCAGCCGACGTCCTCCCCGTCGACGCACTCCCCGTCGTCACTGTCCTCGTCCTCCCAGCGGCCGCGCCCGGACGCCCAGCACACCGAGGTGTCCACCGCCTACCTCCGCCAGCTCGACGAGGAGCGCGAGACGGCGATGCGCACCTCGGTCCATCCCGGCTCCGCCTTCGATGGTGCCCCGCCCGCCCTGCACGAGCGGCTCGAGGCGCAGGTGGCGGCGGACGCCGACGAGATGGTCGCGCTGATGCTCGACCTCGCCGAGCATCCCGAGGTCGCCTTTCAGGAGCACCGCTCCGCCCGTGCGATCGCCGATGTCCTCGCATCGCACGGGGTCGAGGCCCAGGTGGGGGTGCACGGCCTGGACACCGCGATCCGCGCGGAGATCTCGGGTGCGGGTGCGGGTGCGGGTGCGGGTGCGGGGTCGGGGGCAGATGATGCGCCGACCCTCGCGATCCTCTCCGAGTACGACGCGCTGCCGGGGATCGGCCATGGTTGCGGCCACAACGTCATCGCCGTGATGGGGCTGGGAGCTTTCCTGGCCCTGGCCGCGCTCGCCAAGGCCGATCCGTCGGCCGTGCCCGGGAAGGTGGTGTTCCTCGGGACGCCCGCCGAGGAGGGCCACACCGGCAAGGAGTACATGGCCCGCGAGGGCGCCTTCGAGTGGCTGGATGCCGCGGTCATGGCACATCCCTACGGCTATGACCTCGCCGATCAGACCTGGCTGGGCCGCCGGACCCTCACCGTCGAGTTCCACGGGCACACCGCCCACGCCTCCGCCCAGCCGTACATGGGGCGCAACGCGCTGGACGCCGCGAGCCTGATGTACCAGGGCATCGGCCTGATGCGGCAGCAGACCCCGCCCACGGACCGGATCCACGCGGTGATCCGCGAAGGCGGCGAGCGCGCGAGCGTCGTCCCCGACCATGCGCAGCTGGACCTGTACGTGCGCTCCCAGCGCCCCGAGACCCTCAAGGACCTCTCGCGACGTGTCGAAGAGGTGGCACGCGGGGCGGCGATGATGGCCGGCGTCGGCCTCACGATCCGCTGGGACGAGCACCCGCCCTCGCTGCCGGTGCGCACCAACGAGGCGCTGACCGGCCGCTGGGTGCAGGCGCAGCGCCGCCGCGGGCGGGACCCGCTGCCCCACGGCGTCGTCTCGCCCTCGCTCGCCGCCTCGACCGACTTCGGCAACGTCAGCTACCGGATCCCCGGCATCCACCCGGTCATCCGCATCGCCCCGCCCGAGGTCGCGCTCCACACCCGGGAGTTCGCGTCGGCGGCGGTCTCCGAGGCTGCGCGAACCGCCGCGGCCGACGGGGCCTACGGCCTCGCCGCGACCGTGCTCGACACCCTCCACGACCCGGCGCTCGCCGCCGCCATCGCCGAGGAGTTCATCGCCGCGGGCGGCGCGATCGACGTCCCCGGCTTCTTCGACTGACCGCAGCACCCCCACCGACAGCAGCACCTCCACCGACAGCAGTCCGCCGTGCCGGGAACGACCAGGCCCACCGGCAGCCGCCAATCACCAGACCCGACTGGAGTGACCATGAGCGCAGCACAGACCACGCCGACCAAGAGCGGCCTCACCGATCGGGCCCTGAACTGGGTGGAGTGGGCGGGCAACAAGTTGCCCGAGCCGTTCATGCTGTTCATGGTCCTGTTCGTGATCACCGGGCTGGTCTCCACCGGGATGCAGATGGGAGGGGTGGTCGTCACCGTTCCCGGCTCGGACGAGCCCACCGTGATCAGAGGCCTGTTCACCGGGGAGGGCATGGCCTGGCTGACCACCAACCTCGGCATCAACTACATCGGGTTCCCGCCGCTGGTGACGGTGATGCCGATCCTGCTCGCGATCGGCATCGCCCAGCACTCCGGGCTGCTCGCCGCCGGGATCCGCAAGCTGTTCGGCTCCTCGCCGGCGTGGATGCTCCCGTACGTGGTGGGCTTCGTGGGCGTGATCTCCTCGATCATGGCCGACTCCGCCTTCGTGGTGGTCCCGCCGCTCGCAGCCCTCGTTTTCAAGGCCGCCGGCCGACACCCCGTGGCCGGACTGCTGGGTGGCTTCGCCGCCGCGGGCGCCGGCTACTCCACCAACATCTTCCCCACCTCGCTCGACGCCCTGTTCGCCGGTATCACCACCTCCGTGATGGAGGCGCTGCCCGGCTTCGAGTTCACCGCCGTGAACCCGGTGTCGAACTGGTTCTTCAACATCGTCGCCTCGCTCATCCTGGGCTTCGTCGCGGGCTTCATCATCGACAAGCTGATCGAGCCGCGGCTGAAGCGTCAGAACGTCCCCGTCGACGAGGTCGCCGTCGAGGGCGCCGAGGACTCCGCAGAGAGCGCCGAGCACATGCGCGCCGCCCTCACCCCGAAGGAGAACAAGGGGCTGCTGGTCGCGGTGCTCGCCGGCGTGGTGCTCACCGCGCTGATCCTGGTGGCCGTGCTGCCGGCGGGTTCCGCGTGGCGGAACGAGGAGGGTGGCTTCCTGCCCAAGTCCCCGCTGCTGAGCTCGATCGTGTTCATCGTGGTCGCGTACTTCATGGTGGTCGGCACCGCCTACGGCGTCATCGTCGGCACCCTGCGCAGCACCCGCGACGCGGTCCAGATGATGTCCGATGCGCTCAAGGAGATGCTGCCGTTCATCGTGCTGGCCTTCATCCTGGGCAACTTCATCTCGCTGTTCAACTGGTCCGGGATCGGCACCTGGATCGCCGTCACCGGCGCGGCGGGCCTCGAGAACGCGGGGCTGACCGGCTTCGGGGCGGTGATCGGCTTCATCCTGCTGGCCAGCGTGCTGAACCTGTTCATCATCTCCGGCTCCGGCATGTGGGCGATCATGGGCGCCGTGTTCGTGCCGATGTTCGCGCTGATCGGCTACGAGCCCGCCTTCACGCAGGCCGCCTTCCGGGTGGGCGACTCCGCCACCCAGGTCATCACCCCGATGAACCCCTACATGATCGTGCTGCTGGGCATGCTGCGGAAGTACGAGCCGGCCGCTGGCCTGGGCACGCTGATGGCGCGCATGCTCCCCTTCGTGGTGCCCTTCTGGATCGTGTGGACCGCGATCCTGGCCGTGTTCTTCTTCTTCGACCTGCCGCTCGGCCCCGGCAACGGCATCTTCATGGGGTGAGGCTCGAGGCGGGACGGGGCGGGCGCGCTGGCAGGGCCCACTGCGCGCTGGCGGGGCAAAGTAGGGCGATGCCGGAATCTATCGCCCGACTTTGCCCCGCTGGCTGCGCGGTGCCCGCTGGCTGCGCGGTGCCCGCTGGCTGTGCGGTGCCCGCTGGCTGCGCGGTGCCCCGCCCGTCGCCCTCTCGGGAAATGCGAGCTGGGGACCGGTGGTCGCGGGGAGCAGGAGTCGTCCACGTGCATTTCTGATGGGAAGCGGAGCGGTGGCGGGGGTCAGCTGACGATCGTGGCGTCGCCCTGCTGGGCCTCGAGCAGGCGATCGCGGGAGTAGCTGGTGATGCCGATGGTCTGGGCCCGCCCCGGATCGGAGACCAGGAGGTTCCCCTCCTCGTCCTCACCCTGGGCGACCACGAAGTGGCCGTAGTCCGCGTCTTCACCGAGCAGCCTGCCGTGATGGACGTGCAGGATCACGACGGAGCCGTTCGCGGCAGCTGCCATTCCCTCTTTGTACTGGGAACGCGTGGCGGTGGCGTCGGCGTCCCGGATCCCCTTTTCGAGGTCTCCGAGGTAGGCGCCCACGTAGTCGACGTTCTTGGTCTCCGGGTCATCCCACGGGGACAGTCCGCAGCGGGCGCGCATCTCCAGGACAGCGCGGGCGTTGCCGCCCTCCGCAGCGCCCTTCGACCCGGAGACGTAGTGCTCGACCGGCCGGCCGGCGGCGACCATGGCGATGACGGCCGAGGTCGGTCCGCAGTTCTCCGCGTCCCACGGGCCGGTACCCATCTGGTCGACCACCACGAGGTCACTGCTGGCGTGGGCCTGCGAGGCAGCGAACAACCCGGCGGCGGCGGTGAGGCCGACGACGCCGAAGCCGCGCAGCGCGGCGCGTCGGCTGAGGGTGGTGTGCAGGGGGCTGGTCACGCCGGCGACCTCCGAGGGTGCGACTGGGGCAAGTGCAGGGACGCCTTCGAGCGATGGTCGTGGACGGCGTCCCTGGAGCTCTGCGGGTCGCGTCCCGCATCCGTCGAGGGACCTCCACGCTGTGACAGACGGGCGCGTCGCGGCAAGTCCGCAGTGATCCACCGCTCCTGCTCGGCGCAGCGCAAAGCGCCCGAGAGCTTGCCTGATCCGGTCTCCGCGTGCTGGTCAGGGCAGCACCTTCGGCAGAGGTCGGACGAGTGCCGTGAAGTCACTCACCGGACCCGTCGTGGTGACTCGGGCTACAGATAAGTGGGACGTGGTGGTGCGGGCGCGCGGACGCGGTGATCGTGCACTCCGGAGGGAAGCTCAGCTTCACCGGCACCCGCGCGGATCCGGTGCTCTCGAGCGTTCGGCGGCCGTGGTCAACGCGCTTCCGAGGGGACGGCGCGGGCTACCCTGACCAGGATGTCTCGCGCCGCTCTCCTGCCCCCTGTGCTGCTCGGCCTCGTGGTCCTGCTGCTTGCGCAGCTGGTGGGCCTGGCCGCGTCGGCCCTGTTCGGCCTGCCCGTGCCCGGGGTGGTGCTGGGGATCGTGCTGATCGTGTTGCTCGGGATCCTGCGCCCCACCCGCGCAGTGGTGCGCGCTGCGGAACCGGCCGCCACCCCGCTGCTCGCTCACCTGCAGCTGCTGTTCGTCCCGCCCAGCGTCGGGATCGTGCTCGAGCTGCAGTCCCTGGCCGAGAACGCTCTGCCGCTCGCGCTCGCCGTCGGCGGGTCCTTCCTGGTGCCGCTGATCATCTCCGGGATGGTGCTGCAGGCGCTGCTGCGCAGGCAGGATCGCCGACGGGGGGATGCCGGCGCGCCCGACGGGCCGAGCGACTCGACCGGGCCGGGTGACTCGACCGGGCCCTGCGACTCGACCGGGCCGGGCACCGCCCCGCAGCCCGGGGGGTCGCCCGCATGAGCACCCTCATCCACCTGCCCGTCTTCGGGCTCGCCCTGACGCTCGGCGCCTATCTGGGGGCGTACTGGCTGTACCACCGGCTCGGTCGGCCCGGAGTTCTCTCCCCGGTGCTGGTCACCACCGCGATCGTCGCGTCGGTCCTGCTCCTCACCGGCTTGCCGTACGAGGTCTACCTCGAGCAGGTGGGCCTGCTGACGATGCTGCTCGGGCCCGCCACCGTCGCCCTCGCCCTGCCACTGCTGCGCAACGGACGGGCGCTGACCAGCTCGGCACCGGCCGTGACCGCAACGCTGGTCGCCGGGGGTGTGCTCAGCATCGCGATCACCGTCGGAGTGCTCACGCTCTTCGGCGCTGGGGACGAGATCCTCCTCGCCGCGCTGCCCCGCTCGGTGACCTCGCCCGTGGGCCTGTCGATCGCGGAAGCGTTGCAGGCCTCGGTGCCGCTCGCGGTGGTGCTGACCATGGTCTCTGGGGTTCTCGGTGCGGCCTTCGGTCCGGCGCTGCTGACCCTTGCGCGGGTGCGGGACGAGCGGGCGCGCGGCTTTGCCGTGGGCCTGACCTCCCACGGCATCGGCACCTCGCGGGTGCTCGACGAGTCCTCCGTGGCCGGTGGCTGGTCCAGCGCGGCGATGGTGCTCAACGCCCTGGTCATGACGATCGTGCTGCCGATTGTGGCGGCGCTGGTCACCGGCTGAGCTCTGTGGGTCCGGGAGCCTGAGAGGCCGCGCAGGTCGAGAGCCTCGACTCACGGACCGCTGCCGCGCCAGCGCACTCTGCCGCGCCAGCGTTGCAGAGTGGGGGAATGGGCCACCGCTATCGCCCCACTCTGCAACGCTCGCGGCGGCGTCCGGGAGCGTTCGGACGGGGAAGGGCGGAGCGGGCCGCTCGGGTCAGCTCGGCCCGGCTCGGGTCTGCTCAGCTCAGGACAGGTCGAGGAAGGCGCGCAGCTCCGCGAAGGCCGACGGGACCGCGGTGTAGTGCGCCCAGCGGCCCTTCTGCTCGCGGGTCAGCAGGCCCGCGTCGACCAGCTTCTTCATGTGATGGCTGACGGTGGGCTGCGAGATGCCGAGCGGCTCGGTGAGATCGCAGGCGCACACGCTGCCGCAGCCGCGCGCGGCGACATGGGAGAGCAGCTGCAGGCGGGTCGGGTCCGAGAGCGCCTTCAGCCGTTGCGCGAGATGCTCCGCCTCGGCGGCGTCGATCGGTCCGGCGCCGAGCGCGCAGCAGTCGATCTCGGTGGACGAGCTGACCGCGGCCCACGAGCTGACTGCGGTGGACGAGCTGACTGCGGCCGACGAGCCGGGCTCACAGGAGATACCCGGCTCGCAGGTCGCGTCGGTCGGTGCAGTCGGTGCGGCCGGTGCGGTGCGCCCGGTCGTGAGGCTCACCGGGCGCGAGGACGTCGTGGAGGACATGGACCCACCTTACATTGACGGTCATCTATGTGGCAGGTTAGCGTTCGCATCGATACCCGCCTATAGGAAGAGGTAGACCTCGTCATGACGACGACCACCGCACCCAGCGCACCGACCGGTGTCGCCGGGGAGATGTCGTTCCTGGACCGGTTCCTGCCGGTCTGGATCGTCCTGGCCATGTTCCTGGGCCTGGCGCTGGGGCGTTTCGTGCCGGGCCTGAACCAGGTGCTCGAGAGCATGTCGATCGCCGGGATCTCCGTACCGATCGCGATCGGGCTGCTGGTGATGATGTACCCGGTGCTGGCGAAGGTCCGCTATGACGAGACCCGCCGTGTGACCGCGGACCGCACGCTCATGGTCCTGTCGCTGGTGCTGAACTGGGTGGTGGGCCCCGCGCTCATGTTCGCCCTGGCCTGGCTGCTGCTCGCAGACCTCCCCGAGTACCGCACGGGCCTGATCATCGTCGGCCTCGCCCGCTGCATCGCGATGGTCTTCATCTGGAACGACCTCGCCTGCGGCGACCGCGAGGCCGCCGCCGTGCTGGTGGCCATCAACTCCGTCTTCCAGGTCGTCGCCTTCGGGGCGCTCGGCTGGTTCTACCTGCAGGTGCTGCCCTCCTGGCTGGGCCTGCCCGTGACCTCGGCCGAGTTCTCCGTCGGCGCGATCGTGCTCTCCGTGCTGGTGTTCCTCGGGATACCGCTGCTGGCCGGCTTCCTCACGCGCACCCTCGGGGAGCGGGCCAAGGGCCGCGACTGGTACGAGAACCGCTTCCTGCCCCGCATCGGCCCCTTCGCCCTCTACGGCCTGCTGTTCACGATCGTGCTGCTGTTCGCCCTGCAGGGCGAGGCGATCACCTCCAGCCCCTGGGACGTGGCCCGGATCGCCCTGCCGCTGCTGGCCTACTTCGTGGTCATGTTCCTGGTCTCGCTGCTGGCCTCGCGCGCTGTCGGACTGAACTACGCGAAGTCGACCACCGTCGCCTTCACCGCCTCCGGCAACAACTTCGAGCTCGCCATCGCCGTCGCGATCGGCACCTTCGGCGTCACCTCCGGGCAGGCGCTCGCCGGTGTCGTCGGCCCGCTCATCGAGGTTCCGGTGCTGGTCGGCCTGGTCTACGTCTCGCTGTGGCTGGGCCCGCGACTGTTCCCCGGTGACCCCACCGTCCCCACATCCTCCGCCCGCACTCCCGAGAAGGTCTCCGCATGAGCACTCCGCCTCCCTCCCCGTTCTCGTCCGCCGCGCCGTCGATCCTGTTCGTCTGCGTGAAGAATGGTGGCAAGTCCCAGATGGCCGCCGCTCTGATGGAGGCCCGCGCGGCCGGCGCGGTCGAGGTCCACTCCGCCGGCACGAAGCCCGGCAGTGCGGTCAACGCCCTCTCGGCCGAGGTCGTCGCTGAGGTCGGCGCGGACATGTCCTCCGCTGTCACCAAGCCGATCGACGCCGCGCTGCTGGCCCGGGTGGACCGGGTCGTGGTGCTGGGGGAGGAGGCCGTGGTCGAGCCCGTCCCCGGGATGGCAGGGACCATCACCACCTGGGTCACCGACGAGCCCTCCGAGCGCGGCATCGAGGGCGCCGAGCGGATGCGCCTCGTGCGAGACGACATCGACCGACGGGTCCGGGCGCTGCTCACGGAACTCACGGCCGACGGGCCTGCGAGCTGAGCGCGAGGAGGCCGAGGGGATGCTCGGGGCAGACCCGGACGGTAGCCTGACTGCGGAACGCGCGACGTTCCTGACAGCACCGAGCCTGACAGCATCGAGGCATCCGAAGCGAGGCACCCCCATGACGGCGATCATCGACCACGACGCCTACATCGCCGCCGCCCCCGAACGGTTCCAGCCCGCGCTGCAGCATCTGCGCACGATCCTGCGCCGCACCCTGCCGGAGGCGGAGGAGATGGTGGCCTACAGCATGCCGGGTTTCACCATCGACGGCACCGTCGTCGCGAGCTATGCGGCGTTCAGCAAGCAATGCGGGCTGTACCTCCAGGCGGGTGCACTCTCAGAGCATGCCGAGGACATCGCGGCTGCCGACCTCAAGGCCACCAAGACCGGCATCACCTTCTCGCCGAGCAGGCCGATCCCGGACGACCTCGTCGAGAAGCTGGTGCGGGCATCGCGCGAGCACGCCCGGGCGTGACGGAGGCCCGCGCTCCTCAGCCTCTTCGCTGCGGACTCACCGTCCCCGTTGCCGTGTGAGCACCACCGAAAGTCGGGTGCGGCGCAGGCGCCCGTCGGCCAGAATGGACGCTTGCGGCCAGCTCCACCTGACCCGCCTCTCCTACCCCGCCCTGGGTTCTAGGACAGGATCTGTCCTCGGCCCGTTCTACGCTTCCCAGGAGATCCCGGCTGACCGCCCCCGTCGGCCGGGCCGTTTCATCATGTTCCGGGAGGAACACCCATGCTCTGGACCCTGATCCGGCGCCATATCCGGCCTTACCTGCCGCATGTGGTCGCCGTCGCCGTCCTCCAGCTCGCGACCGTGCTCGCGACGCTCTACCTGCCCAGCCTCAACGCCGACATCATCGACAACGGTGTCGCCACGGGCGATACCGACTACATCTGGCGCGTCGGCGGTGTGATGCTGATCGTCGCGATGGTGCAGGTGATCACCGCGATCACCTCGGTCTGGTTCGGGGCGCGGGTCTCGATGGGGATGGGCCGGGACATCCGCCGCTCCATCTACACGCGCGTGGACCGCTTCTCGACCGAGGAGATGGGCCGCTACGGCGCGCCCACCCTGATCACCCGCGCCACCAATGACGTCCAGCAGGTGCAGATGCTGGTGCTGATGACGCTGAACTTCATGGTGATGGTGCCGATCATGTCGATCGGCGGGATCGTCATGGCGATCCAGGAGGACCCGGGCCTGTCCTGGCTGGTGTGGGTGTCCGTGCCGGTGCTGATGGTGATCGTCGGCCTCCTGGTCACGCGCCTGATGCCCCTGTTCCAGCGGATGCAGGACAACATCGACTCGATCAACTCCGTGATGCGCGAGCAGATCATGGGCATCCGCGTGGTGCGCGCCTTCGTGCGCGAGCAGCACGAGACCGCCCGCTTCGAGAGCGCGAACGCCACTCTCACCGACACCTCGGTGCGGATCGGCCGGCTGTTCGTGATCATGGGCCCGGCCATCACCGTCGTGCTCCACCTCGCGACCGCCGCCGTGCTCTGGTTCGGCGGCCACCGCGTGGACGCCGGTCTCGTCGAAGTGGGCGCGCTGACCGCCTTCATGCAGTACCTGCTGCAGATCCTGATGGCCGTCATGATGGGCACCTTCATGTTCATGATGTTCCCGCGCGCGATCATCAGCGGCAGGCGCATCGGGGAGGTCCTCGAGACCACCCCGACCCTCGCCGAGCCCGCCCGGCCCGTCGCCCTCGAGGCGGCCGGCGGTGGCGCGACCGTGGAGTTCCGCGACGTCACCTTCGCCTACCCCGGCGCCGAGTCACCCGTGCTCGACGGCGTCTCCTTCACCGCCGAGGCCGGGAAGACCACCGCCATCATCGGCTCCACCGGCGCCGGCAAGACCACCCTGGTCAGCCTCATCCCGCGCCTGCACGACGCGACCAGCGGCCAGGTGCTGCTGGACGGCGTCCCCGTCACCGACCTGGCCCGCGCCACGATCTCCCGCGTGGTGGGCCTCGTGCCCCAGAAGCCCTATCTGTTCTCCGGCACCATCGCGCACAACCTCCGCTTCGGGGATCCGATGGCCGACGACGACCAGCTGTGGCGCGCGCTCGACGTCGCCCAGGGCACCGAGTTCGTCAAGGACCGCAGCACCGGCGAGGGGGAGAGCGCGGCGACGGGGCTCGAGTCCACCGTCTCCCAGGGCGGCACCAACGTCTCCGGCGGTCAGCGCCAGCGCCTGTGCATCGCCCGCACCCTGGTCGCCGCACCCCGGGTGTACGTCTTCGACGACTCCTTCTCGGCGCTCGACGTCACCACCGATGCGCTGGTCCGGGACGGACTCGCCCGGAACACCCGGGGCGCGACCACGATCATCGTCGCCCAGCGCATCTCCACCATCACCTCCGCGGACCAGATCCTGGTGCTCGAGGAAGGCAGGGTGGTGGGCCGCGGCACCCATGAAGAACTGCTGGAGAGCTCACAGACCTACCGGGAGATCGTCGATTCCCAGATCACCGCGGAGGCGACGGCATGAACGCGAAGAAGAACGCTGCGGAGAAGACCTCTGCGAAGAAGTCCGGGGCCCCTGCCGTCGAGCTCACTGAGGCAGAGATTCTCGAGATGCAGGACTCGATGAGCAGCGAGTGGGGTGAGGGTGCGCCCCGCAAGGCGAAGGCCTTCTGGCCCTCGGCACTGCGGCTCGCCGGCACCTTCAGGGACCACAAGCTCGGCCTCGCCGTGGTGCTGGGCTTCGGCCTGATCTCCACCGTGCTCACCGTCTGGGCGCCGAGCATCCTGGGCGACGCGATGGACATCATCTTCGACGGCTTCCTCAGCGGCGAGGGCGTCGCCTTCGACGCGCTCGGCCGCCTGCTGCTGATAGTGCTGGGCATGTATCTCGTCGCCGCGCTGTTCGACTGGCTGCAGGGCCGGTTGCTGAACGACGTGGTCATGAAGATCGTCTACGTGCTGCGCGAGAAGATCGAGGCGAAGGTCAACCGCCTGCCGCTCTCCTACTTCGACACCCGCCAGCGCGGCGACCTGCTCTCCCGCACCACCAACGACGTCGACAACGTCCAGACCGCCCTCCAGCAGGCCTTCGCGTCCCTGGTCTACGCGGTGCTGACCATCGTCGGCATCACCGCGATGATGTTCTGGCTCTCCTGGCAGCTGGCGCTCATCGCCCTCATCGCGCTGCCGATCTCCGCCGTGGTCATCGGCTTCATCGGGGCGAAGTCCCAGAAGCTGTTCACCGCCCAGTGGCGCAACACCGGGCGCTTGAACGGACACGTCGAGGAGTCCTTCACGGGCCACGACCTGGTGACCGTCTTCGACCGTCAGGACTCGATGCGCGAGCAGTTCGATGAGCGCAACGAGGAGCTGTGGGAAGCGTCCTTCAAGGCCCAGTTCTACTCCGGCATGATCATGCCGATCATGCAGTGGGTGACCTACCTGGGCTATGTCGGCATCGCCGTGGTGGGCGGTCTGCGGATCGCCGCCGGCCAGATGTCGCTCGGTCAGGTCACCGCCTTCATCCAGTACTCCCGCGAGTTCAACGCGCCGCTGGGCGAGGTGGCGGGGATGGCGAACATGCTCATCTCCGGCGTCGCCTCCGCCGAGCGGATCTTCGAGCTGCTGGATGCGGAGGAGCAGGAGGCCGACGGGGAGATCACCGCGCCGTCCGGTGTGGCCGGCGCAGCGGCGGCCGAAGGGGTCGCAGTCGGCGGGCTGGTGGCGGACGGTGGCGCCCCCGCCCCGCGCCGCATCGAGCGCGCCGAGTTCACCGGTCCCACCCGCGGCCGCATCGAGTTCGATCACGTCGCCTTCTCCTACACCCCGGAGAAGCCATTGATCAGCGACCTGTCGCTGATCGCAGAGCCCGGCCAGACGATCGCGATCGTCGGCCCCACCGGCGCCGGCAAGACCACCCTGGTGAACCTCATCATGCGGTTCTACGAGATCGACGGCGGGCAGATCCGCCTGGACGGCGTGGACATCCGCGCCCTGGACCGCGGCGCGGTTCGCAGCAGGGTGGGGATGGTGCTGCAGGACGCGGTGCTCTTCGGCGGCACCATCCGCGAGAACATCCGCTACGGCCGGCTCGAGGCGACCGACGAGGAGGTGGCCGCCGCCGCGACCGCAACCTTCGTGGACCGCTTCGTGCACACCCTCCCCGACGGCTACGACACCCTCATCGAGGATGAGGGCGCGAACGTCTCCGCCGGGGAGCGGCAGCTGATCACCATCGCCCGCGCCTTCCTCGCCGACCCGGCGCTGCTGATCCTCGATGAGGCCACCAGCTCCGTGGACACCCGCACCGAGGTGCTCGTGCAGGAGGCGATGGCGGCGCTGCGCAGCGACCGCACCAGCTTCGTCATCGCCCACCGCCTCTCCACCATCCGCGACGCGGACGTGATCCTGGTGATGGAGCACGGCGATATCGTCGAGCAGGGCTCCCACGAGGTGCTGCTCGAGGCCGAGGGCGCCTACCATCGGCTCTACTGGTCACAGTTCGCTGCGGGCACGGACCCTGACGCGGACGACGCGGTGGTCAAGGGCGCGCCGACCGTCACCGGCGCGATCCCCGAGGTCGCCGCGACGCGGGACGGTGCGGGGACGGCACCTGCTGAAACCGGGGAGCTCCCGGCGGCCGGAGCGTAAGCCAGCGCCGCCCCGGTGCCGGCGCGGTGCCGGCGCGTTCCCTGCCCGGTGACGGTCAGAATTTGTGTCCGTGAGGACCGATGGTGACTCGCGCATGAGTCGTCACCGGCGCGAAAGTCTCGGGCTGGCTGGGCGGGCTGGGCAGGGCAGGGGTGGGCGGGTGCTGTCCCGGCGGGTAGCGTCGGGCCATGGACGTCACTCTCATCGGGGGCGGCATCGCCGGCCTCGCCCTCGCCCACGAGCTCGCCCCCGATCACGATGTCACCGTGCTGGAGTCCTCCCCGGGCCCCCGCGGCGGCGGCTACATGATCGACTTCTTCGGCCCCGGCTTCTGCGCCGCGGAGCGGATGGGCATCCTCGAGGAGCTCCGCTCCCGCGGCCATGAATTCGAGGGCGTGCGCTACGCGACGCCCGACGGGGTCGACTCCGGCCGCATCGACGTCGGCCCTCTGGTCGAGGCCGCCGGCGGCCGCTACTTCTCGATCCTGCGTCCCGAGGTGGAGCTGGGACTGCTCGCGGTGCTGCCGGCTTCGGTGGATCTGCGCTACGGCGCGCAGGTCGTGGCGGTGCGCAATGTGGGAGCGGACGCCATCACTCACGCCCACGCTCCGACTCCGGCGCCGGCCTCGGATCTCGGCCCGGGTGATGCCCGCCGTGCCGTGGTCGAGCTCGCGGACGGCACCACCCTGGACTCCGATCTGGTGGTGGCTTGCGACGGAGTGCGCTCCCCTGTGCGGGAGCAGGTCTCACCCGGCCACGGGGCGATCGTGCCGATGGGCTACCGGGTCGCGAGCTACCTCTACGAGGACCCGGAACTCGCTGCCGAGCTGGGGGAGCGGATGCTCATGACCGATACCGTGCGGCGCGTCGGCTGGGCGTATGCGGCCGACGACACCCGCGTCGGCGTGATGCTCGCCGAGCGCGTCGAGGTCGCGGGCACGAAGCGTCCCGAGCCGGACCGGGAACGGCTCCAGCGGGACTTCACGGGGCTGCACCCGCAGGTGGACCGGGCCCTGGCCCATGCCCCGGAGAGCTTCTACGACGACCTGGTCGCCCAGGCGATCGCGCCGCATTGGAGCCGTGGCCGGATTGCGCTGGCCGGGGACGCCGCGCACGCCCCGTCCCTGCTGGCGGGCCAGGGCACCTCGGTCGCGATCGCCGGAGCGGAGGCGCTGGCCCGGAGCCTGCGCGCGACGGGACCGCACGTCGAGGCGGGGCTCGCGGACTACGAGCGACGATGGCGGCCTACGGCCGAGAAGGTGCAGCACTCAGGACGTCGCAGCGCCTCGTTCTTCACTCCGTCCAGCCCTGCGCAGCTGCGCCTGCAGCAAGTCGGCCGCCGCGCGATCGGGCTGCCGGGTGTGAGCCGCCTGGTGACGCGGACCTTCATCGCCGCCTGAGGCCAGGCGGGTCGACCCGCCCGGCCGCAGACGACGACGGTCGGGGATCAGGCGGCCGAGGTGCGCCGCAGCCGGACGTTGACGAACTCTCCCATGCCCCACCGACCGAGCTCACGGCCGAAGCCTGAGCGCTTCACGCCGCCGAAGGGCAGGCCGGGCAAGGTGGTCCCGTGCTCGTTGATGTACGCCATCCCGACGTCGAGGCGATCGGCGACCGCCTGAGCGCGCTCGAGATCGGTGCTCCAGACGGACCCGCTCAGCCCGAAGTCGACGTCGTTGGCCAGCGTCACGGCCTCGTCCTCCGAGTCCACACCGTGGATCACGGCCACAGGGCCGAAGATCTCCTCGGCATAGGCGTCCATGTCCTCGGTGACACCGGTGAGCACGGCGGGCTGCATGAAGGCTCCGTCGCGGTCGAGCGCCTGCCCGCCGGTATGGAGCGTCGCGCCCTGCTGGACGGCACGTTGCACCTGGTCGACGACGCCGTCGCGCGCACCGACCGAGGAGAGCGGGCCGACGTCGACGTCCTCGTCCAACGGATCGCCGATGGTCGCGGCCTCGAAGCTCTCGACGATGGTCGCGACGAACGCCTCGAGACGAGCCGTGGGCACGATGATGCGCTTCGGGGAGTTGCAGGCCTGTCCCGCATTCGACAGCCGGGCGGTGGCGACGGTCCGGGCGACCTGCTCGAGGTCGCCATCGTCGAGCACGATGAGCGGGTCGGATCCGCCGAGCTCCAGCACCGACTTCTTCAGGTGCTTGCCGGCGGTCTCCGCGACCGCCGCACCCGCCTTCTCGCTGCCGGTGAGGGACACCCCCCGCACCCGCGGGTCGGCGATCATGTCGGCGATCTGGTCGTGGGAGGCGAAGACGTTCGCGTAGGCATCGCGGGGCACCCCGGCGTCATGGAGGATCTGCGCCATGACCTCCGAGGAGCCGGCGCAGATCTCCGCGTGCTTCAGGATGATCGTGTTGCCCACCATCAGATTCGGGGCGACGAAGCGCGCCACCTGGTAGTAGGGGTAGTTCCAGGGCATCACTCCGACGAGAGGGCCGATCGGCTCGGTCTGGACCAGTGACTCCTGCGCTCCCTGCGGATCCAGCTGCTCGGACTGCAGCAGCTCCGGCCCGTGGGTGGCGTACCAGCGGTAGATCGAGCCGGCCAGCTCGGCCTCGCCGATGGCCTGCTGCAGCGGCTTGCCCATCTCGACGGCGATCAGTTCGCCCAGTTCCCGCGAGCGTTCGTCGTAGGCGTCGGCGACCCGCTCCAGGAGCGAGGCGCGCTCCTGCGGCGACGTGGCGCGCCAGTCGGCGAAGGCGGCATGGGAACGATCGAGCACGCGCTCGACCGCCGCGCCGTCCAGCGTGGTGAATTCCTTGTCGGTCCGTCCCGTGGTCGGGTTGGTCGTGGTGTATCCAGCCATCCGTCCACCCTCGTCCTGAGGTGCGGATCTGTAAAGCTGGGCCTTCCGACCGGTTGGCGGAGCGCGACGGGAGTGTCCGCCCTCCGCCCTCCGCCCTCCGTCCTCCGCCCTCTGCGCTCGCGCCGTGGCCTGGCCCTCTGCCCTCGCGCCGTCACCTGGACGGCGGATCACACCCGGATCGCGCCGAGCTTCGCGGGGTTGCGGATCATGTCGATCCGGGTCACCACCGCGTCGGCGCCCTCGCCATCGGCCTCGATCCAGACCGCGCAGTCGATCCGCGGTCCCTCGTGGCCGATCAGCGCAGGCCGGCCGTTCAGCTCCGCCATCCGCCAGGACAGCAGCATGACCTCGGGCTTCGCCATGATCCCCGCGATGAATGCCAGCACGTTCGCGGTGCCATGGATCGGGCGCCGCGCGGCCCGCTTCACGCCGCCGCCGTCGGTGGTCAGGAGCACGTCCGGAGCGAGCACCGCCACCATCTCCGTCAGCGCCACCGTGCCCTGCGCGGCCTCGAGGAACGCGGCGATCAGCGCACGATGGGTGTCCTCGTCCACCGGATGGCGTGGCGTCCGTGCGCGCACATCGGCCCGGGCGCGGCTGACCAGCTGCCGCACCGAGGCCTCGGAGCGCTCGAGAGTCTCCGCCACCTCGGGATAGGGCAGGGCGAACACCTCCCGGAGCACGAACGCCGCCCGCTCGAGCGGGGACAGGGACTCGAGCACCACCAGCAATGCGAGCGAGACCTCGTCGGCGATCTCCGCGGCGCGGCCCGGTTCTGCGGAGGCATCTGTCGAGATCGGCTCGGGCAGCCAGGGGCCGATGTACTCCTCGCGGCGCCGGTCCCGTGAGCGCACGATGTTCAGCGCCACCCGGGTCACCGCTCGCACCAGGTAGGAGCGCGGCTCTCGCACCGTCGTGGGGTCCACGTCCTGCCAGCGCAGCCAGGTCTCTTGGACCGCGTCCTCGCTGTCGGCCACGGTGCCGAGCACCCGGTAGGCGGCGCCGAGCAGCGCGCGTCGGTGCGTCTCGAAGGTCTCGTGATGCGCGGTCGATGCGGTGTTCATGGCGCGCCCTTCGCTGCGGTTCGCGGAGCTGTGCTCAGCGTACGTCGCAGTCCTCCCGGAAGCCCTGGCTGGTCAGCCCCAGTCCGGCGTTGGTGCGCGAGCGATAGTTCTCGAGCGAGACCAGCGCGGCGAGCTCGACCATCTGGGCGTCGCGGAGATCTTCCCGCAGGTGGGACACCATCTCGTCGGTCACGGCCGACGGGGTATGCGTCGCTGCGACCGCGTACTCCAGCACCGCCCGCTCGAGCGGTGAGTAGACGTCACTCGTGCGCCAGGATCCGATCGCCTGCAGCTTCGCAGGATCCACGCCGTGGCGGTGGCTCTCCCAGTAGCCGAAGTCCATGCACCAGGAGCAGCCGATCTCGCGCGCCACCACCATCACCGCGAGCGCATTCAGGGTGGGAGAGAGCTGCTTCCAACGGGCGGCGGTCGCCTCGAGCACGAGCGAGGCGGTGAGCACGCCGCGGTGATGGAGGGCGGCGCGCACCGGGTCCAGCACCCTTCCGTACAGCCGGCGCGTCGCCCAGAGCGCGAGGCGCGCGAAGCTCCCGTCGTGATCGAGCGGGACCCGAGCGGCGGGCCGCGCCGGGGGAGCGGTGTGCAGAGGAGTGATCGCGGACATGTCGGTTCCTTCCCTCGGGGGCCCGGGCGGGCCCGTCGGAAGGGAGACACCGGCCGTGCCGGATCTGTGACATCGCCGGACGTGAGGCTCGTAGGATCCTGCCCGCGGACGCCGCCGGCACCCGCCCGTCAGAACGGCGTCGAGGGCGGCGCGCCGGGCGGCGGATCTACCGGCGGAGGTTGCTCGGGCTGGGTCGGCGGCTCCGGGGCCGGTTCGGGGCTCGGCTCGGGCGGACGGCCCGGGATCGGCATCGGGGGACCGGTGGGCGGGGCGCCCGGCGGCTGCGTCGGCGGCTCGGTGGGAGGGTCCGTGGGCGGATACCCGGGCGGGGTCAGCGGCGGCTCGCTGGGAGGGGGCAGGGTTCCCCCGGCGGTGAGGTCATCCGGCGATGTCATCTGCGCCTCCTGCTCCTGCCCCTGCTACTTCTCGGTCCCCGAGCATCCGCGACCGGGTCAGGAATCGCTTCCCGTCGGGCGTCTCGAGGCTGAAGCCGCCGCCGCGCCCGTCCACCAGGTCGATCGTGAGGTGGGTGTGCCGCCAGTAGGCGAACTGCTCGCGGCTCATCCAGAAGTCCAGCGGGCTGGTGGTGCCACCGGGCAACGGCACCTCGACGTGACCCATCTTCACGTCCGCGTCGCCGGTGATGAAGTCACCTTCGGGGAAGCACATGGGGGAGGAGCCGTCGCAGCAGCCCCCGGACTGATGGAACATCAGCGGCCCGTTGCGGTCGATCAGGCGCTGGATCTGGGTGACCGCGGCGCTGGTGAACGCGACGCGGGAGAAGTCTTCGCCCTCGACCGTCGGCGCCATCTCGAGGACGTCGTCCGAGGCGGACGGCTCGGGCAGCGGCGGCGCGGGCGGCTGGCCCGGCTGCGGGCCGGGCGGGGCCGCGGTGCGGGTGAACTGCGGGGGAGCGGAAGCGGAGAGATCGGTCATGGCGAGTCCTTCCCTCGAGGGGCCGATGGGAATGTGTCGTGGCTCACCACGATAGACCTCTTCTGCGGCCATAGGGTTTCCGCATGGAACATCGTCACCTCGGCCGCTCCGGCCTCAAGATCAGCGAGATCATCTACGGCAACTGGCTCACCCACGCCTCCCAGGTGGAGGATGACCGTGCCCGCGCCTGCGTGCGCGCCGCGCTCGACGCCGGGATCAGCACCTTCGACACCGCCGACACCTACGCGAACACCGCCGCGGAGGTGGTCCTCGGCGAGGCGCTGAAGGGGGAGCGTCGCGAGTCGCTCGAGATCTTCACCAAGGTCTACTTCCCCACCGGCCCCAAGGGTCACAACGACACCGGCCTGTCCCGCAAGCACATCCGCGAGTCGATCGACGCGTCGCTGCGCCGCCTGCAGACCGACTACGTGGACCTCTACCAGGCACACCGCTATGACGTCGCGACCCCGCTCGAGGAGACGATGCAGGCCTTCGCCGACGTCGTCCATTCCGGCAAGGCGCTGTACATCGGGGTCTCCGAATGGAACGCGGATCAGCTCCGCGCAGGCCACCAGCTGGCCCGCGAGCTCGGCATCCAGCTGATCTCCAACCAGCCCCAGTACTCGATGCTGTGGCGCGTGATCGAGGAGCGCGTGGTGCCCACCTCGCGCGAGCTCGGCATCTCCCAGATCGTGTGGTCACCGGTCGCCCAGGGCATCCTCACCGGCAAGTACAAGCCCGGCGCCGAGGCGCCCGAGGGTTCGCGCGCTCGCGATGAGAAGGGCGGCGCGGACATGATCAAGCGCTTCCTGAACGACGAGGTGCTCACCGCCGTGCAGGGGCTGCTCCCGATCGCGGAAGAGCTCGGCCTCACCCCGGCGCAGCTCGCCGTGGCGTGGGTGCTCAGCAATGACAACGTGGCCGGCGCGATCATCGGCGCCTCCCGCCCCGAGCAGATCACCGAGAACGTCAAGGCCGCAGGCGTCACGCTCGATGCCGACGTCAAGGCCCGCATCGACGAGGTGCTCGGCGAGCTGCCCGAGACCGACGCGGCGCTGACCCAGGCGCCGGGGGCACGCCTGAGCTGATCATGCGGCGGCGCCCGCCCGCCAGCAATGGGCGACGCAGCAATGACCGAAGGGCCGGACCGTCGCGATGACGGTCCGGCCCTTCGGCTGTGTGAGGGGTGTCGGTTGGGGTGCGACCGATCCCCAGCGGCTCACTTCTTGGAGACGCCCTCGTCCTCCAGCTCGCCGCCGGTGCGGCCCTGGAGGGCGTGGCCGTCGGCCCGCAGCTCCCAGAACTCGGCGTTCTCGATGCCGAGCTTGCGCGGATCGAACTGCGGATCCAGGCCGGCCTTCTTCTGCTCGCGGTAGTCCTTCAGCGCCTTCAGGGCGGGGCCCTGCAGGAACAGGATGCCGATGACGTTCAGCCAGGCCATGGAGCCCACGCCGATGTCGCCGAGGCCCCAGGCGGCGCCTGCGGAGGTCACCGCGCCGTAGGCCACGGAGACCAGCACCAGTGCCTGCAGGAGGCGGAACAGCGCGCGGGCGAGCGTGCGGTTCTTCATCTTGCGGGTGAGGTAGGTCAGGTTGACCTCTGCCATGTAGTAGTACGCCACGATCGTGGTGAACACGAAGAACGCGAGCGCGATGGCGATGAATGTCGGACCCAAGCCGGGGAAGGCTGAGTCCAGGCCCTGCTGGACGAAGCCCGGACCGGGCTCGACGCCCAGGTGGAGATCGCCGATGCCTCTGCCGACGAGGTCCGCCTCGGAGACGGCGTCCGCCCCCGGGTAGTCCTCGTTGGTGAAGGTGTTGAACATTCCGGTGGAGATGATGATGAACGCGGTCGCGCTGCACACCAGCAGGGTGTCGATGTACACGGAGAACGCCTGGGCGAAGCCCTGCTTGGCCGGGTGGGAGACCTCGGCGGCCGCGGCCGCGTGGGGTCCCGTGCCCTGGCCGGCCTCATTGGAGTAGATGCCGCGCTGCACGCCCCACTTGATGGCCAGGCCGATGATCGCGCCGAAGATCGGCTGGATGCCGAAGGCGCTGGCGAAGATCAGCTCGAACACGCGCGGGATCGCCTCGAAGTTCATGAAGAACACGATGATCGCGATGATGATGTACGAGATCGCCATGACCGGCACCGCGACCACGGCGAAGTGGGCGATGCGCTTGACGCCGCCGATGACGATGAAGCCGAGCAGGATCACCAGGCCGATTGCGGTGACCCAAGTGGGGATGCCCCAGGCGAGGTCGATCGCCGAGGCCATGCCGTTGGCCTGCACGCCCGGCAGGAAGAAGCTCATCGCGACGATGGTGACGATGGCGAAGAGGATGCCGTAGAACATCGACAGGCGGGGGGCCTTGTGCTTGTAGGCCCGCTCGAAGTAGAACGCCGGGCCGCCGCGGTACTCGCCGGTGTCCGGATCCTTCTCCTTGTAGATCTGGCCGAGGGTGCACTCGATGAACGAGGTGGAGGCGCCGAGGAAGCCGGAGACCCACATCCAGAAGACGGCACCGGGGCCACCGAAGGCGATCGCGGTGGCGACGCCGCCGATGTTGCCCATGCCGACGCGACCGGCCAGCGACATCATCAGCGATTGGAAGGAGGAGGTCCCGTCCGGGGAGGTCTCGCCCTTCTTCAGCTGATCGAGCATGTCGGGAAGGTTGCGGATCTGGAGCAGCCCGGTGCGAATCGTGAAGTACAGGCCGACGACGAGCAGGCCGCCGATGAGGGGGATGGACCAGATCAGCCCGTTCGCGCCCTCGATGAGATAGGCGATCATGTGTGCTCCTGAGGGGATAGGGGAAGCGACGACACCCTTGGCGTCGCGCACAGAAGTGACCGCAGTCACCGCCTCGTGCTGGATGGAACATACCGGACAGGCAGGGCTCTGAGGGTCCTTTCAGCATCCTGTGGCCGGGTCGTTATGCAACCCGCAGCCGGGGAGCTTGCATTCGCCCTGGTGGTGGCGGCCTACGGGAGTGATGGGGCTGTCGCTCACCGTCTCCCGGCGTGTCGTGACGGGAGTCGCTCAGCAGGGGCTCGAAGTCGAGGCAGGACAGCCGTTACACTGGTGATGACCCCTCGTGCGGTGTCATCTTGCTGAACTCCCCCAGGGCCTGACGGCAGCAAGGGCAGGTGAGCTCTGGCAGGTGCACGAGGGGTCCTTTCATGCCCGGGGGCAGGCCATGTCCGGGGGAACACGAGCGGGGGCTGCCCCCACCGCGGCCGGGCGGATGCCCCGCCTCGCACCCCAGACTCCGTCACCCCGTCCCGCGTGTAGCATCTGCATCTTCCCTCGCCGCCCTGCGGTGCGTAGCGTGGCCGGTGACCACCGTGTCTGAGGCAGGGAGCCGCCATGAGGATCGAGACTGTGCATCGGACGCCCCATCCGCAGGCCGACGTGCTGGCCTGGTACGACCGGCCCGGGGCGCTCGTACGTCTGACCCCGCCCGGTCTCGCCTCGGCCGATGCGCCGGCGACTGGGGGGATGAAGGCCGGACGGCTCGTCGGGGTGCGCGTCGGCCCGCCGGCTCTGCCCACCGCGCTGCGACCGCACTGGATCCTGCGCCATCTCGAGCACGATCCGCAGGGCCGCTTCGTGGACCAGCAGGTTCGCGGGCCCTGGCGCACCTGGCGCCATGAGCACCGCATCGAGTCTGCAGGTTCCGCGACGACTGCAGACGGCACCAGCACCGCCGGAGCCACCGCCGGCGCCGCCACAGAGGTCCGCGACAGCATCGAGTTCGAGCTGCCCCGCCGGCTCGAACGCCTGACCCCTCTCGCTGAGTCGCAGATGCGTCGCCTGCTCGACTTCCGTGCCCGCCAGCTGCGCGACGACCTCGCCTTCCATGCGCGCTGGGCGCAGCTGCCGCGCCGCACCATCGCGATCACCGGCTCCTCGGGCCTGATCGGCACCCAGCTCGCCGCGCTGCTCGAGACCGGCGGGCACACGGTGCGCCGGATGGTGCGCGAGAGCCAGGTGGGTCCGGGAGAGATCTCCTGGGACCCGAGGTCCGGCGAGCTGAACCCTGCCGATCTCGAGGGCGTGGATGTGGTCGTGAACCTCGCCGGCCGCTCGATCGCGACCCGCTGGACCTCGTCCGCGCGGCGCGAGATCCGCGGCTCTCGGGTCAACGGCGCGACGCTGATCTCCCGCACCCTCGCAGGTATGCGCGAGGGTCCCACCGTCCTGGTCCAGGCCTCCGCGATCGGCATCTACGGTCCGCGCCGTCCGGATGAGCTGCTCACCGAGGCGGATCCGGGCGGGGAGGGTTTCCTCGCGGACCTGGTCCGGGACTGGGAAGGCTCGACCCATGCCGCTGCGGAGGCCGGGGTGCGGGTCGTGCATGTGCGCACCGGGATGGCGCTGACCGACGGCGGCGGCCCGCTGCTTCCCCAGCTGCCACTGTTCCTCGCAGGAGTGGGGGGCAGGCTCACCGACGGTGACGCGATGACCTCGTGGATCACGCTGGATGACATCGTGCGCAGCTTCGCCCACGCCGCGCTCAGCGCCGAGCTGCACGGACCGGTCAACGGGGTCGGGGCGCAGCCGGTGAGCGCCCAGGACTTCGCCCGCACCCTCGGGAAGGTGCTGCACCGGCCCTCACTGCTGCCCGTGCCGCCCTTCGGGCCGCGACTGGTCCTCGGCGGGGCGGCAGCGGACGAGCTGATCCGCACCGACCAGAACGCCTCCGACGAGAAGCTGCGGGCGAGCGGCTTCGAACCCGCGCACCGCACCCTCGAGGAGGCGTTGCGCCACGCGCTGCGGCGATAAGCCGGGGAGTTGCCGAAGTGCCGAGTTGCCGAGGCGCTCAATTACCGAGATGCGGAGTCGCCGGGCGGTCGAGCCGCTTCGCAGCAGCTCAGAGATGCTCGGTGGGGAGCTCCGTGAGCGTGCGGGCCTCCTCGCGGACCTCGTCATCGCTCAGCTCATGCTTCGCCGGAGGCTCGACGTCCGCCGCACGACAGGCCAGCGCGTTGACCACGGCGGCGAGCACCACCAGGGCGGCAGCGCCGACGGGCAGCCACATCGCGAGCTGAGAGCCCGCGCTCTCGGCGACTGCGCCGGTCAGGGCAGAGGCGGCGGACTGGCCGACGATCGTGGCCGAGCCGAGCATGGTCATCACGGTGGCGGAACGGCCCTGGGGGCTGCGCTCGGCGGCGAGGCTGTAGAGCGTCACGATCGTCGGCCCGATCCCGATCCCGGCGATCGCCATCGCCACGATCAGGCCGCCCAGACCGCCCGCGAGACCGAAGCCGATCATCGAGGCGAGCATCAGCGCGGAGAACACGAGCCACCGCGCCGAGAGCCGGAACCGCTCGGGGAAGCGCGCGACCGACAGCGCCAGGATCGTCGAGCCGACGCCCATCACGCCGTAGACCAGACCGGCGGATTCGCCGTTCCCGGTGTCGGCGAGGAAGGCGGTGAGCGAGGTGAGCACCGTGCCGAAGAACAGACCCACACCGAGCGCCCCGGCGACGACCACCAGCACACGGAGCGTGCGCAGCTCCCGGGCGGGGGCCTGGACGACGGGCGCCTCGGCGGTCGGAGCGGCGACCTTGGCGGTGGGGTGCAGGGCGAAGGCGGTGACGAACAGCAGCGTCAGCACCGCGGCGCCGATCATCGGGGCGGCCGGGCTGAGGGTGGTCGCGAGCAGGCCCACCACCACTGGCCCGAACACGAACGCTGTCTCGTCGGCGGCGGATTCGTAGCCCATGGTGGCGTTCAGGCTGTGGGCCCGTCGGCCGCTGGGCAGGCGGGTGAGGATCAGGTGCACCAGGCGGCTGCGGGAGAACGGGCCGATCTGCGGGGAGGAGGCGCCGATGATGAAGCCGACCGCGAGCACCGCGATATCGGGCAGGGAGCTGAAGGCCACGGCCGCGATCGCCAGCAGCGCGAGCGAGTTCACGATCCCGGAGATCAGGATGACCGGGCGCTGCCCGATCCGGTCGGCTGCGGCGCCGAGCAGGGGGCCGACGAGCGCGGAGCCCAGCCCCACCACGGCCGAGTTCACGCCGCCGAGCCAGATGGACTCGCGCGCGGAGACGACGAGGGTCAGGGTGCCCACGACCATCATCGCGAAGGGGAAGCGGGCCACGAACGCGATCGGGAAGTAGGCGGTCCCGGCGACGCGGCGAAGGGTGGTGGGCGCCTGTGGCGCGGGGGAGGTCTGCTGAGTGGTCATCACTGCTCCGGACGGGGGTGCCGCCTTGGACGATCCACTCTGTGGACCCGAGGTAGATGCACTGCTGAGGCCCGGGAGAACGGGCCGATCTGACGGCACCACTCTAGGGTCCGACGGCGGGACCGGCCAGGATGCGCAGCCCGGTCGTGCCCGGATTCACCCCATGGTCCGCCCCCGCCGGCGAAGCACCCCACCCGCGCCAGCGGGGCTGCTCACCCGCGTCAGCGGGGCACCCCACCCACGCCAGCGGGCCTGCTCACCCACGCCCGCGGGGCGCCCCACCCGCGTCAGCGGGGCAAACATGGGCGATAGCCTCGGCCATTCGCCCATGTTTGCCCCGCTGGTTCGACTCGACCCCGCGTGGTGCCACGCTCGCGCGGCGTGCCACGTGCCGCGCGCGATCAGGCGGTGGCGGGCTGCTTCTCCGGCTCGCCGCCGGAGGTCTCGCCGTCGGCTGCCTGTCCGTCGAGCTCGTCTGCGTCGGCTGCACCGGCGGGGGCGTTCGCCTCCACCGCAGCCGTCTCCTCGGCCTGGATGACCTGGAAGGAGGTGCGGCGAGTGGCGTCGTACGTCGGCTGATCGAGGATCTTCTCGCGCTTGGAGACGATCACGGCGACCAGCGACTGGCCGGTGACGTTCAGGGCGGTGCGGCCCATGTCCAGGATCGGGTCGATCGCGAGCAGCAGGCCCACGCCCTCGAGCGGCAGGCCCAGGGTGGACAGCGTGAGGGTGAGCATCACGGTCGCGCCGGTCATGCCGGCGGTCGCGGCGGAGCCGAGCACCGAGACCAGCACGATCAGCAGGTAGTCGGTGATGCCCAGCGGCACCCCGTAGAAGTTCGCGACGAAGATCGCGGCCAGCGAGGGGTAGATCGCGGCGCAGCCGTCCATCTTGGTGGTCGCGCCCAGCGGGATCGCGAAGCTCGCGTAGTGACGGGGCACGCCCATCCGCTCGGTGACCGTCTGGGTCATCGGCATGGTGCCCAGCGAGGAGCGGGAGACGAAGCCCAGCGAGGTCGCGGGCCACACGCCGCGGAAGAAGGAGCCGATGGAGAGGCCGTTGAGCTTCAGCAGCACCGGGTAGACGACCAGCAGCACGATCAGCATGCCCACGTAGACGTCGACCGTGAACACGCCGAGCTGGCCGATGGCCTCCCAGCCGTAGGAGGCGACGGCGTTGCCGAGCAGGCCCACCGTGCCGATCGGAGCCAGACGGATGACCCACCACAGCAGCTTCTGCACGATCTCGAGCGCGGAGCCGGTGAACTTCAGGAAGGGCTCGGCCTTCTCGCCCACCTTGAGCACCGCGATGCCCACGGCGATGGAGATGACCAGGATCTGGAGGGCGTTGAAGCTCAGGGAGACGGAGCCGTCCTCGCCGGCCTTCCCGGCGATGCCGAGGAAGTTCGAGGGCACGAGGCCCGTGAGGAAGTCCATCCAGCCGCCCTGGGTGGAGGAGGCGGCTTCGGCGGAGCGATCCACGCCGGAGTTCTCGCCGGGGGAGGTGATCACGCCCAGCGTGATGCCGACGCCGACCGAGATGAGGGCGGTGATCGCGAACCACAGCAGGGTCTTCCAGGCCAGGCGCGCAGCGTTGGTGACATTGCGGAGGTTGGCGATCGAGGTGACGATCGCGAGGAAGATCAGCGGCGGGACCAGGGCCTTCAGCAGCGTCACGAAGATGGTGCCGATGGTGTCGAGCGCGGTGGTCAGCCAGTTCGCGCCGTCACCGCCGTCCTCGCCGGCCCCGGCGACGGGGCCGATCTGGGCGGCGACCAGGCCGAGGACGATGCCGAGGACGAGTCCGATCAGGACCTGCCAGCCGAAGGGGATGCCGAGGATTGCGCGCAGCGGGTTGCGCTGGCGCGTCGCGGTCGTGGAGGAGGAAGGGGTCGAGGTGCTCACGAGGGGCGACATTACGCCGACCTGATCGCTCTTTCAACGAAATTGCTATGCGGTCACAGTAGAGAAACTTTGGGGTTTGGGGGTGGCGCATCGTGGGGCTTGGGGCTCCCGGTCCGTAATGGCCCCGGTGGTCGACGATGGATGCGGCGCGTGGTTCTGTCGATCCGCCGATCTGTCGGTGCGTCGATCCAGGGTCCGACGTTCGGTCGAGGGGCGGCCGACGGTTCCTGGCCGAGCGGCGGATGCGAGACGGCGCAGCGATGGTGCATCGTGGCGGCATGCCTGAGAGCTCCCCGGATCGCCACCGCGCTACCTCATCGATGACGGACTCGTCGATGACGGATCCGGCGGCGGAGGATCAGGCCTCGACGGATCCGATGCCACACGGCGAGCCCGCGAAGGACGATCAAGAACCGGTCTTTGGGGAGAAGACCTCGAGCCGCTTCGCCGCCGACATCGAATACACCGGCAGCACAGGGCGTCATGACTACTTGGTCCGCGTGCGTCACCGGCTCCTGGACACCACGTTCACCGTGGCCATCGACGGCATCGAGCACGATCCGAAGGCGGAGATGAAGGCGCGATCCCCGGAGGAGAGCGCTGAGCACGCCGCGGGGCCCTGGGCCGAGGACGACCTGCGGTTCACGCTCAAGGACGGGTTCACGACCCTGCTCTGCACGGTGCGACGCCCTCGGGACGAGGGCAGCTATGTCAACGCCGAGGACATCACTGTCCGCACCGTCGGCCTGGGCGGCGCCGGCGAAGTCGATATCCGTCACGGCTTCAAGCGCATCGTGCTGGTCCCGGCGGACGGGTCCCCGTCGGCCGCCCGCGAGGAGAAGCGCGCCGCCCACCCCACCCGCTATGCGCTGGTCGCCGCGCTCACGAAGTCAGCCCGCTATCTGGTGCCGCTGCTCGGCCTCGGTGCGCTGTTCAGCGGACTGCTGGACCCGCTGGTGAACTGGATCGAGGCGCGGGTGCGTCCGGCGCTCGAAGCGATCGCGCGGATGACCGAACCGCCGCGGGAGTGGATCGCACAGCTGCTGCGCCCGATCCAGGAGTTCCTCGAGGCGGTGTTCTCCCCGATCAAGGAGTTCTTCGCCATGCTGCTGCGGCCGGTGCGGGACCTGCTGGCCTGGCTGGTGGGGCTGCTGCCGGATATCGACCTCCCCTTCGGCATCCCGGAGTGGGTGGTGGATCTGGCGATCCCGGTCGTCGTGGTGGTGGCGGTGTTCTCGGGGACACGCAAAACCTTGCGCAGCCGCGGGGAGCGACTCGCCGCAGCGAAGGCCATGAGGTCTCCGACGGCGGGAGAGCCGGGGCCGGCAGCGGAGACCGGGACCTCAGGGAACGCCGGGAGCGCGAAAAAGGCGTCGGACCCCGAGGTGGAGGATCAGGCGCGCTCCGAGTCGCTGCCCTCCGAGGGCGTGTCCTCGTCCTGTGGCGGCGGGTCGTAAGGGTTCGGCACCCGGGCGCTGTGCCCGCTCCGGCGTCGGGCCTCGTGATCGACCCGCTGCGTGCGCAGGATGGCGACGGTCAGCACGACGAGCACCGCAAGTGCCGCCATCGCGAGCCCGAAGCGGAGCTCCCCGGGCTCGGCCCCGGCGATCAGTGCACTGAACACGAAGATCATGAGGATCAGCAGTGACAGCAGCCGCACAGAGGCGACATTGCGCCGCCGATCCGCGGGCCTCGTGCTGAGTTCGTTGTCCGCGACCATCACCCCCGGGAGGAACAGCGCCGTGACCGGCAGGACCACCGCCACCGAGAGGACGAGCCCGCCCACCATGCCCGCGCCCGCGGCGACCAGCATCGCGAATCCGACGAAGGCGACCACGGGCGCTCCCGCATCGACCAGCCCGCCGTCGCCGATCGAGGCGAGGTGCTGGGCGGAGAATCCCGTCCAGACCGGGGGCAGCAGCCCTGTCAGCAGCGATGGCATCAGAGCGATCACGCCGATCGCCGGTGGTCCCGCGATCGTGCGATAGAGCGCCGCCATCGGTATCCCGAACTCCTCGTCGGGGCGCCAGAGGGACTCGAGCACAGCCCAGAGCATCGGAACCGCCGGGGTGAAGACGACCACCATGGTCAGCCGCTCGGCCGTGTCGCGGTCCACCTCGGTGAGCGAGAACATCAGCAGCGCGGCCAGGGAGACGATCGCGCCCACGACCACGAGCAGCCTGGTGACCGGGGACAGGAGGCGGGACAGCAGCCCGTCCTCGGCATGGGTCACGTTCTGCGGTCCGGGGCCCGACTCGATCCGGGTGCGGAGGCGCGACATCGAACCGGTCAGCTCACTGCGCACCTCTCCGACCGCGTCGCGCACGGACCGCGCACGACGGACCATCAGCACGACGCTCAGGAGCACCACCAGCAGGGTCGCGACCGCAGTGCCCACGGCGAGCAGATACGGGAGGTCGGGCGCGAGTGGGACGCCCTGCCGCAGCCGGGGGAGCGCACTGCCGCGGATACCTTGCGCCTCGGCCAGCACGAGGGTGAGACCGAGGGAGAGGAACGCTCCCGCCGCCACGCACAGGGCGGGGACCGCGTCCAGGAGCCGGGGCGCGCGCGTCGCCCGGAACCAGCCGATGCCACCGGGCACGACGACGGCGAGCAGGACCAGGTGGATCGCACCGATCGCGAGGTAGGGCCAGACCTCGCGGGAGCTCGTGGCCCTCCCGATGAGCACGGTCCCAGCAGGGGCGCTCAGCAGCAGGACCAGCCCGACCACCACGTGCACGGCGGTGGTGGGTCGGGGGCGCAAGGGAGGGGTGGCGCGGTCCGTGTCGGTCGTCACCTCGAGAATTCTCCCATGCCGGGTGGCGGTGCTGAATAGCTGAATACGGGTGTGGATCCGACAGACGCCGGGGAGCTCGCCCGACCGTTCCTCCACAGATCCTCTTCGTCCCCAGCGGTGAGGAAGGTCGGCACCCTCGACTAGCCTGTCGGGGTGGCCATAGCTCTGTATCGACGTTACCGCCCGGAGTCCTTCGCCGAGGTGATCGGCCAGGACCACGTCACCACGCCCCTGCGGCGTGCGCTGCGTGCCGGGAGAGTCGGTCATGCCTACCTGTTCTCGGGCCCGCGCGGCTGTGGCAAGACCACGTCCGCACGGATCCTCGCGCGCTGCCTGAACTGCGCGGAGGGGCCGACGGATATCCCCTGCGGGCAGTGCGACTCCTGCCGTGACCTCGCCACCGGCGGGACCGGCAGCCTGGACGTGGTGGAAATCGACGCCGCCAGCCACGGTGGTGTGGATGATGCCCGTGAACTGCGCGAACGCGCGTCCTTCGCCCCGGTGCGGGATCGCTACAAGGTGTTCATCATCGACGAGGCCCACATGGTCACCTCCGCCGGGTTCAACGCGCTGCTGAAGCTGGTCGAAGAGCCGCCGGACCACGTGAAGTTCGTCTTCGCGACCACTGAGCCCGACAAGGTCATCGGCACCATCCGCTCCCGTACCCACCACTATCCGTTCCGGCTGATCCCGCCGCAGGTGCTGGGCCCCTACCTCGAAGAGGTCTGCGCTGCGGAGCAGGTCACCGTCGGCGAAGGAGTGATGCCGCTGGTGGTGCGCGCCGGCGGCGGCTCCGCCCGTGACTCGATGTCGGTGCTGGACCAGCTGATGGCCGGGGCCGACGAGGGCGGTCTCGACGTCGCCACCGCGATCGCTCTGCTCGGCTTCACCGATACCGCGCTGCTGGACACCGCGGTCGCCGCGATCGCCCAGCGGGATGCCGCTGCGCTGTACGGCGCGGTCGAGCATGTGCTCGCCACCGGCCACGAGCCGCGCCGATTCGTCGAGGACCTGCTCGAGCGGATGCGCGATCTGATCGTGCTGGCCGCCGTGCCGGACAAGGGCGCCGATCTGCTGCCGCAGGTCGCGGCCGGTGACCTTGAGCAGATGCGTGGCCAGGCCACCATGTTCTCCCCGGCGGATCTGTCGCTGTGCGGCGATCTGGTCCACGAGACCCTCTCCACGATGAGCGGTGCGACCTCTCCGCGGCTCCACCTCGAGCTGCTCGCGGCCCGCCTGGTGCTGCGCAACGAACGGGCCGCCCTCGCCGCCGGTGACGGACCTGCACCGGTCGGGACCGGGGCGTCTGCCGGGGCAGGGGTTCCGGCGGCGGCGCCGGCCCAGGGCGGTGGCGCTTCTGGTGCCCCCGGTGCTTCCAGCGCGCGTGACGAGGCGCGACGCATCGCCCAGCAGAAGGTCGAGGCGGCACGCCAGGCCCGCGGCGGACGCCCCTCGGCGCCCACCGAGACGCGGGACCAGTCCGCCCCGCAGCAGGCGCCGGCGCCGGCCGGGTCAGCTCCGGCCGCAGCCTCACCTGCTGCCCCGACCGCGCCCGAGAGTGCGGCGCAGCAGAGCAGCCACGCTGAGGCTCCCGCCGCGCAGGGCGCCACCACCTGGGCGCCCACGCCCACGCAGCAGGAGCAGCCGCCGCCAGCTCAGCCACCCTCCGCACAGCATCCTGCTTCGTCGCAGGCGCCCTCCTCAGCGCCGCAGTTCGCAGCGTCGCAGGAGCCGCCGGCGGCGCAGGACGCTCCCTCGGCGCAGCAGCCGGGCGGCCCGCCGTCGGAGTCGTCGGAGCCCACCGCGCAGCAGGACGCGCCGGCTGCGTCGGCGCCGGGAGGTCTCGATGCGGATCATGTGCGTGGCCATTGGTCCGCGATCCTGGACGAGCTCCAGCAGATCCGGCGCCCCAGCTGGGCACTGGTGTCCCAGAACGGGCACGTCAACGGCGCTCACGGCAGCACCCTGGTGATCGGCTTCCGCACCGAGGGGCTGGTCAACGCGTTCCACCGCGGCACCGCCGGGGAGAACCTGGCCGACGCCGTGCGGCGCATCCTGCACACCGACGTGTCCATCGAGGCCGTGGTGGGGGAGGGCCCCGGCCCCGGCAGCAGCGGCGGGCCCGGACCCGGCCCCAGCGGCGGAAGCGGCCCCGGATCCGGCGGCGGAAGCGGCGGCGGGCCGAGTGGACCCGGCGGTTCGGCAGGGCAGGGCGAGCCGAGCGGGTCCGGCGGTTCGGCAGGGCAGGGCGGTTCCGGTCCTGCCAGTGGGTCCGCAGGACCGGTGAGCTCGCAGGCAGCACGCCCCGAGCCGGATGCGCAGCGGTCCGCCCCGGCTCGATGGGGAGACGCCGCAGCCTCCTTGCCTCCACGCGGCACCACCGCGAATACGGCGACGAGCACCTCGGCGAACGCTCCGACAGGCACGTCAGCGAACCCGCTGACGAGTGCTGGAGCAAGCGCTGGAGCAGGTACAGCAGCGAGCAACGCGCGGCCGACCCCTCGCGAGGAGCCCCCCGTCTCGCTCGGCCAGCGGGCCTCCGATCGCGCCATGCAGGCCGCAGCTCGCGCAGCCCAGGCGGGCCGCGGCGGCTCGGCCGCCGAACGCGTCGAGGACTTCGCCCCTGAGCCCGACGACCCCTACCCGCCGGACCCGCGCGACGAGTACCCGTCGGACGATCACGGGGCGCGGAACGAGCCGCCGCAGCAGGCTCCCGCGCAGCGCCCGCATGGCAGCGTCGGGGGAGGGGACACCGGAGGAGAGGGCGCCGGGCGCTGGTCCGATGCGCTGCGCCAGGCAGAGCCCGGCCAGGACGGGTCCGCCCACGCCGTGTCGGCCGGCACCCCGCCGACCAGCAGCCCGCGGTCATCCAGCCCCGCACCCGGCAGCTCAGGGTCCTCCAGCCCCGCGCCTGCCACCGTCGCGACGAGCGGCGAGATTCCCGTGGTGGACGACGAGGGCCGTGACTCTGTCTCGTCTGAGGAGCCCCGCACCTACGGACAGAATGCGCTGAAGCGTGCGATCGCCGAGGGCCGCGTCGTCCGCTCCCGTCCGGCGCAGAACGCTGCTGCAACGGCTCCTGGTGGGTCCGCCCCCGAGGGGGCCGGCGCGTTCGGGGCCATGCCCGCCGACGCGAACGATGCTGGCCTCGATGTCACTGGCGCCGCCGAGGAGCCGGGATCCCCCGCTCTGCAGTCTGCGCCGCAGAGGGGGCAGGACTGGGCCCCGAGCGCGGCCTCCGCGAACATCTCCCCGCACGCTGGCACCGCACCCTTCTCCACGGGCACTCCGCCCGAATCCGCGACCGCTCGTGCCGCTGCCACCTGGGGCACTGTCGCCTCGACCGCCGGCTCCGCGGTGTCTGAGTCGCCGGGGCAGGGACCGTCGAGCTTCGCCCCGTCTGCGTCGGCCCCGTCGGCCCCCACCTCCTCAGCTGCGGCTCCCGCGCAGTCCGCGCCTGCCCGCAGCGGCGCCGCGATGGTGCGTGAGGCGGCGCTGGCAGCGCAGGCATCACGTCCGGCGGGTCAGCGCTTCCGAGGCGCTCGTGAGACCCAGTCGGAGGAGTCCATGGCGGGCGTCGACCCCACCGGGGGCGCGACCCGTGATGATGCGGACGCCACCGGCGCCAACCGCAACGGCCGTGAGGTCATCGAGAAGCTGCTCGGTGGCAAGGTCCTCGAGGTCATCGACGAGAACCGGCCCCGCTAGACCTTCGGAAGGCTGGCTTTCGGAAGACCGGCCGGCGCAAGCACTGATCGTCGAAAGCACTGATCGCCGTCGGCCCGAGCACGTCAGCTGGGGGACGAAGACCGCCCCCCACCCGCCGGCGGCGGTGGGAACCGAGGCTCAGACGTCGCGCGGCTCGAGCAGGCTGAACAGATCGGTGCGCAGCCGTGCCGGGTTCATCTCCGGGGACGGGGGCGTCACGTAGAACTCCCAGAAGGGGTACGTCATCTGCTCCTCGGACTCGCCGATGTGCTCCGTGAACTCCCCCCACTTCTCCGCCAGCCCGCCGTAGCCGCCGATATGGGAGATCCAGCCGACGCGGCCCGCCGGCAGCACCGACCCGGTCACCTCATAGCCGCTGGGCAGGGAGAGCGTCTCGGTCAGGGGCGCGTCGAGGGGGAAGCCCACCTCGAGATCGCTGGTCGCGACCGGCGCGCGGTGATGCAGGGCGAAGGCGGGGCCGATCGGGTGCAGCCCCGCGGCTTCCAGCACCTCGACCAGATGCGAGAAGGTGCCGTCCATCAGAGTGGGCATCTCGTACATCGGGAAGTCCCGCTTCGACACCACAGCGGTGGGGACCTCCGGGGCCTGCGCCACCTGACAGACGGAGGCAGGCTCTGCGGAGTCGTAGGGGTAGGGCATCGAGGACATCGATCCTGGTCCTGTTCAGAGTCGACAAAGGGCCGTGCAAGCGCGCGACGACCCGACGCTGACCGTACCGCCCCTGCCTGGGCACCGCCACTCCGAGAGCTGGGAAGCTGCCGCTCGAGGGGCTGCCGACCCGGGCCGGTGGCGGGTGGGTCACCCCGAGGGACCGCCCGTCGGCCCTGGGAACTACAGTTGGGCCTGTGTACGAAGGCATTGTTCAGGACCTCATCGACGAGCTCGGCAGGCTGCCGGGCATCGGCCCCAAGTCGGCGCAGCGGATCGCATTCCATCTGCTGGACGCCGACGATGCTGCTGTGCGCCGACTTGCGGAGGTGCTGGTCAAGGTCAAGGACACCGTGCGCTTCTGTGAGATCTGCGGGAACGTCTCTGCCGAGGAGGAGTGCCGCATCTGCTCGGACCCCCGCCGCAGCGGAGAGATCATCTGTGTGGTCGAGGAGTCCAAAGACATCGTCGCGATCGAGAAGATCCGCGAGTTCAAGGGCCGCTATCACGTGCTCGGCGGCGCGATCGACCCGATCGGCGGGGTAGGCCCGAACGATCTGCGGATCACCCAGCTGATGAGCAGGCTCGGGTCGGGGGAGACCACGGAGGTCATCCTGGCGCTGGATCCGAACATCGAGGGCGAGGCCACCTCCGCCTATCTCTCCCGCCTGCTGAGCCCCCTCGACCTCACGGTCACCCGCCTCGCCTCCGGCCTGCCGGTGGGCGGCGACCTCGACTACGCCGACGAGATGACGCTGGGCCGCGCCTTCCTGGGCCGCCGCGCCGTCTGAGGCCTGCCAGGAGCCCCGATGACCTCGCCGTACAGCCGCTCGCTGCCGCCGCTGAAGGACCTGCCGGCGCCCCACCGGCTGCCACGCGAAACCACCCACCTCACCCCGCCCGGCGAGATCATCGCAGAGTCCAAGGGAGCGATCCGGAAGCGGCTGCTGCGCATCATCTGGGCCCCCGCCCTGGTGCTGCTCGGGCTCTGGTACGTGCTGCTCGCGCTGTATGTCCTCGGCGCGTCGCCGACGTTCTGGATGCTCTCGCTGCTCTCCGCCCTCGCGGAACCCACCTTTCTGCGGGCGGCACTGATCGATCTGGGATTCACCAGCGCCGGACTGGGCACCGCGGCGCTGCTGGTCCCCGCTGCGGCGACCCTGCTCAGCCTGGCGCTGGTCCCCCTGGCCCCCAGCCTGATCGCCGGACTCCAGCCGCGCCGCTTCCTCAGCGAGAAGGAGTTCCAGCGGGCCGTGGCAACGCGGGTGACGGCGGTGCTGATGCTCCCGCCGCTGCTCGTGGTGGCCGCCCTGCCGGTCGCGGTGCTCCTGGGTGCGCCGCAGCCGTGGACCGGTCTCGGCGCCGGTCCGCTGTCCTCCCTGTGCCTGGCGATCCTCGCCCTGCAGCTCGGCGGGGTGCTGGTGCGTCGCACGGTCACCGCGCAGAAGCTGCTGGGGGTTCCCGATGCCGAGGCGCTGCGCACCACTGCCCGCATCGGCCCGGACCCGGAAGAGCGGCGCAATGCCGCCAAGCAGGTCCTGGTCCAGGATCGTCGGCACCTGCCGCCGAACCCCGGGACCGACGCGGCCAGCGCCGCCTTCACCCTGCGCGGTGCGGGGATCACGCTGGCGCTGCTGCTCCGGGCGAGCCTGACCTGGGTGATCCCGGCCGCCGCCGGGCTCGGCTGGCTCATCTTCGGGATCACGGACATGGTCACCGTGATCGTAGGCTTCACCACGATGGATCTCGTGGAGGCAGGCTCTTCGCTGCCCCTCCTGCAGCTGCTGCTCATGTTGCCGGTCGCCGCGGTGGTGCTGCTCGGCCTCGCCCTCACCCCCGGGGTCGCGATGATGCTCTCTGAAGGGCAGCGCGACCAGGTCAAGGACCAGCGCACCTACGAGGACTGGAACCACCGCGCCCGGGTGAACCCGTGGGAGGCGCGAGTGGCGGGACTGACCGGCTGGATCAGCGCCGGCTGGGGCCTGCTGGGCGCCGTCCTGCTCGCCGTGCTCCTGCAGGTGGTGCAGGTCGCGACCGCCCTCAGCTGGGTGTGGATCGTGACCGGAGCGCTGGTGCTGGTGCCCCTGCTGGGCCTGGCCGCTGCCTCCGCCATGCGTCACGGGCTGCGAGATCTGCTCTATGGCCAGGCCGGGGACTATGTGCGCAGGGAGTCCCCGTATGCGCTGGTCGCCCCGGACATCGGCACCCGCGCGGATCGCGCCAAGGACCCCGCCGTGCGGGCCGCACTGCGCAAGCGGCTGCAGGCCGCGGGCGGCGACCACACGCTGGAGATCTTCGACCTCGACGCCGCCGGGGAGCGGCTCTGGGTCGATGACTCCGAGCCCGGCGCGAAGGACACCGCCGTGCGCCAGGCGGACCTCGCCAGCGGGACCCTCCCGGACTTCGGCGGTGAAGGCTCGAGCTTCACCGGCGGCGGGCAGGCCCACGGACAGGCCAGCGGTGGCGAGGTTCCGCCGCGACACGGCATCCCCGATTCCGTCACCGGGCTGCGGGAGCAGTAGGCCGCTGCGGGTGCTGCGGGTGCTGCGGGTGCTGCGGGTGCTGCGGGCGGCGCGGGAGGCCCGGTTGCTGCGACCGACGGGCCGACGGAGGCGCGGCCTCAGGCGATCCGGGTCCCGCTGCCCAGGTGCTTGATCGGTATCGCGAGCCTCCAGGTCGCCAGTGCGAGCGAGGCGCCGCCCGCGAGCATCCACAGCGTCAGCCCCATCGGCCAGAGCGGCCGGTTCGGCACCTCGGCGAGCTCTTCGGGATAGCCCTCCTGGCCTGATTCGCAGAAGTTGTTGTGCGCGGGATGCACGATGGTGGCGGCTCCGCGCATTCCCATCTTGACCAGTCGCAGCACGTCGGCGTTCTGCTCATCCTCGCTCCAGTCCGTCGGCAGCGTGGGTGACGCCTCGGCCAGCAGCACCACGGGGTTGCCCCACAGCAGCGGCATCGTCAGATCGATGCGCGGGAGGCTGACGGTGTCCTGCTCCGCCACGCACCGGGGCACGCTCGTCCCCGCGGCCACTTCGGTGGTGGAGTGGTACGTCGTCACCTCGCGGTCCTGCTGCAGGAAGATCGCCGTGGAGCCCCAGGTGATCGGCAGCACCACGGACACGCCGAACACGATCACATAGGCCAGCACCACGGAGCCCAGCTGCCGGTTCGTCACCGCAGACAGGCCGAGTCCCACCGCGGTCACGCACAGCGTGAGCAGTGCGATGACCAGCACGATGCGCACGAAGTAGAAGAAGCTGATCCCGCCCAGCACCGCGATCGGCACGATCGAGGGCAGGGCCAGCACCAGGAAGGCGAGGCCGGTGAGGAAGCCGGCCAGCAGCTTGCCGAGGACGATCTCCACCGGGCTGAGCAGGCTCGCCTGGAGCGTCGCGAGGGTGCCGGCGGTGCGGTCGCCGTTGATCGACCCGGCGGACAGCGCCGGCACCACCAGCAGCATCGCGAACAGCACCAGGATGACCTGCAGGCTGAAGATCACCGCAGCGACCGGCTCGAGGGAGTCCCACTGCGCGGTGTACAGCGTCGGTGCGAGCCCCAGCCCGCCGATCCCGAGCAGCACCAGAGTCCACACCGCGAGCGCAACATACCAGCGCACCGAACGGATCCGCTGACGCAGCTCGAGCGAGGTGACCAGCCACAGCCCTCGCGGACGCAGAGTCAGGATGCCGTTCAGCGGGCGGCGCGGGCCGGCCGGCGCCGGGCCGCCGAGCGGGGGCTGCCCGGGGGCGGAGGTGGGCACGCTCATCACAGGGCTCCTTCACGGTGGGCGGCATCGGAGGCGAGATAGGCGGCTTCGAGCCGCCCGGTCGCCGGTCCGAATTCGATGACCTGGGCGCTCGCAGTGGTGAGGTCGGCCAGCAGGCGGGCGGCAGTGGCCTCATCGGGCAGCTGCACGATCACCTCTGCATGACCGCTGGTGGTGCGATCCGGGCCGAGCACCCCGCGGTGGCGCACCCCGAGGAGGCTGAGCGCTGCGGCGAGCGCCTGCAGATCCAGCGAGCTGATCCGCCACGGGCGCGGACGAGCGGCCAGATCGCGCACGCTCGAGGCGTCCACCACCCGGCCGGAATCCATGAACACCACGTGATCGGCCATCTCCTCGAGCTCGGTGAGGATGTGGCTGGAGACCAGCACCGTTGTTCCCGCCGCCGCGAGCGAACGGACCACCCGCAGCAGGCGCCGTCGCGAGGCCGGATCGAGCCCGGAGGCGGGCTCATCGAGGATCAGCACCGAGGGGCCATGGATGAGCGCCCGGGCCAGGCCCAGGCGCTGCTTCTGCCCCCGGGAGAGCACGTGGGCGGGCTGCTGCGCGAGGGAGGCGAGATCCAGGAGCTCCAGCAGCTCATCGACCCGCTGCCGCAGCTCCGCCCCGGGCAGGAAGTAGGCCCGACCCATCACCTCGAGCACTTCTGCCACCCGCAGCGAGTCCCACGCCCCGAACTGGTCCGGCATCCAGCCCACGCTCGCGCGCACCGTCGGTGAATCGACCGACGGGTCCACGCCGTTGATCAGCACCCGGCCGGACTGCGGCGCCAGCAGCGAGGCGAGCATCAGCATCAGGGTCGACTTGCCGCAGCCGTTGGGGCCCACCAGCGCGGTCACGGCTCCACGTGGCGCGGTGAAGCTCAGGTCATGCACCGCCTGCACGCGGCCGAAGGCGCGGCTCACATGCTCGGCCACGATCCCCGGAGCAGAGCCGGCGGCGAGGTCGGTGCGGTGGGCGGGCGCCGGGGAGGGTGCGCCGTAGCTCGTGGGGCGGCCGGGATAGGACTGCAGACCGGACGCCGACGGGCCGTTCGGCGTCGGGCCGGCGTGGAGCGGTTCGCTCTGCGTCGAGCCGGCGTGGGGCGGTCGGTTCGGCGGAATCCCGTGCGGGGCTCGACCGTTCTGTGCCGAACCGTTCTGTGCCGGACCGTCCTGCGCCGAACCGTTCTGTGCCGGACCGTCCGAGGTCGGAGAGTTGCGGGCGGGAGTGCTCGGGCCTGGAGTGCTCTGGCCTGGGCCGTCGGGCTGGATCGGCCAGTGGTCGTAGCCACCGGGCATGCTCGATGCCCCCTGCGGCCCCTGTTCCCCGTGCCGGCCCTGTTCTCCCTGCGGGCCCCGGCCCGCGCCCCCGGCCGGGGGTGTGCTGTGCGTCATGCGTACAGACTGGCACGGCGGACCCCAGCGCGGGCGGGACTTCCCGGGCATATTGCGGGCGCAGATCGTGGGGGACTGGTGAAGGGTCTTCCGGAACTGAGCGTCGAGTACGGGCGCCAGGGAGCACGCTCTGGTCATATTTCCGCAGCGTGCGCTCCAGCGCCCGTACTCGACGACGCCCAGGACGTGCCGGGCACCTCAATGGCCCTGCCGGACTGCCGGACTGCCGGACTGGCGGACTGCCGGGCCGTCGAACGAGCCGGGACACCGATCCAGCTCGACTGCCCGACTGCCGGCTCAGCCGGACCGTCGGCCCGGCTGAGCCAGCGGGCTCACTCCGCCATGGCGGCGTTGCCTTCCTCCTGCGCCTGCGGGATGCCCTCCTCGGCGGTGAGGCGGCCGATGAAGACTTCCTGGAAGACCGGGATCGCGGCGGTGAGGCCGGCGTTCGCGCGGGCACCGGTATCAGCCTCGGCGGCGTCCTTCGCGGCATCCACGAAGATGCTGACGTCCACGCCCTTCTCGTCCCAGAACGCGATGAAGGCGTCCTGCGCCTCCACATGGCCGGGGAAGGAGACGCCCTTCTCGGCGAGCGGGAGCTGGCCGTCCTTGCTGCCCAGCCAGGTCAGCAGCTCGGTGATGCCGGCCTGCTGCTCCTCGTCGGCCTGCGCGTTGCCCACCGCGACCACGCCATGCACCAGGGACTTCGCACCTGCCGGGCCGGCCACCGGCGCGGCGAGCGCCCACTCGAACGAGTCGGCGACGCCGTCGGAGATAGCCAGCAGGTTGTAGGGGCCGGACTGGAACAGGCCGAGCTTGCCCTGGGTGAACAGATCGCGGGTGAAGTCACCGTTCTCGTTGGTGTCCGCGGCGCTGGGGGCCACGTTCTCCACGTTGATGAGGTCGGCCATGTACTGGAACGCCTCGATGCCCTCGGGGGAGGCGAAGGTGTACTGGTCATCCTTCTGCCACTCGGCGCCGTTCGAAGCGAGCATCGGGCCGATGATCGCCTGGCGGTCCGCCTGCGAGTTGAAGCCGAACTGCTCACGGGAGTCGGCGTCGAAGCCGTCCTCGCCCGGGTGCTTGCCGGCGCCGTCCACGGTCAGCGCCTTGCCAGCGTCGCGCAGCGAGTCGGTCTCCGCGGAGGGATCGAAGGCGAGGGCCGACGGATCCACACCCGCCTCCTCGACCAGGGCCTTGTTGTAGAACAGGGCGATCGAGTCCCAGATCTGCGGCACGCCCCACAGCCCGCCGTCACGGGTGTAGAGGTCCACCACGGACTTCTCCCACTGGGCGGCACCGTCTGGGATGACCTCGTTGATGTCCAGCAGCGCGTCGGAATCCTTGAACTGGATGTAGTTCGCGGAGTTCATCCAGTACACGTCCGCCGCGTCACCACTGGCCACATCGAGCGGCAGACGCGTCCAGTAATCGGCCCACGGCACCACGTCGATCTTCACATTCCATCCGCTCTCGGCGGTGAAGGCCTGGAACGACTCCTCATACGCGGCCACGGCATTCTCATCCCACAGCCGGAAGGTCAGCGAACCCTTGTCCCCGCCGGTGCTGCCGCCCCCGTCGCTCGCGCCGCTGCCGGCCGCGCCGTCATCGCGGGTATCGCCGCTGTCGCTGGAGGGGGAGCAGGCCGCCGCGGTGGTGAGCAGGCCGGCGGCGGCGAGGGAGGAGAGGAGGGTACGACGGTTCAGCATGTGATGTCCTTCCGGGAACACGAGTGATCCCAGTATCGGCCATCCGGGCAGGTGATGGAGCGGCGTATGTCCCCGCGTGACACCGGTGCCGTGGTGCGCGGGGGCGGGGGTTGCTCACGGGGCGAGTATGCGGTGAGCGGGGCAAAGTGGGGCGATAGGTGCCCCGATTCCCCCTACTTTGCCCCGCTGGCGGGATCAGATCGTGGGCGTGGGCGTGGGCGTGGGCGTGGGCGCGCGGGTGCGATGCCGCCCCCTCACCGCAGCGGCGCCTGGCCTCAGCGCAGCGTCGCGTCGCCCACCGAGCGGGTGATCTGCTTCTGGAACACGATCATCAGGATCACCAGCGGCAGCATCGCGAGCGTGGTGCCCGCCATGACCAGCGTCCAGTTGTTGTTGTACTGGGATTGCAGCGCGGAGGTCGCCACGGTGATCACCCGCCACTCCGGGCCGGAGGTGATCACCATCGGCCACATGAAGTTGTTCCAGTGGGTGACCACGGTGATCAGCACCAGGGTGACGATGATCGGCCGGTTCAGCGGCACCACCAGGTGCCACAGCAGGCGCAGGGTGCCCGCGCCGTCGATCCGCATCGCGTCCATCAGCTCGCTGGGCACGCCGCGGAAGTTCTCGCGCAGCAGGAAGATCGCGTAGGGGGAGCCGAGCACGAAGGGGAGGATCAGCGCCCAGAACGTGTTGCGCAGCCCCACCTCGCTCATCATCAGATACAGCGGCACCACCACGACCACCTGCGGCACCATGAGCGTGGCGATGTACACCCAGAACAGCAGGTCACGGCCGGGGAAGCGGAGCTGGGCGAAGGCATAGGCGGCGAGCACCGAGAACACCATCTGGCCCACCAGGATCACCGCGACCATCTGCACGGTGACCACCACCGGGGTCACGAAGCCGTCGGGCGAGGTGAACAGCCCGATGAAGTTCTCCAGCACCGCTGGTGCCGGGATCGACAGCGGACCTTCCTGCGCGAACTGCCGGGTCGAGGTGAACGCGGTCAGCACGGAGAACAGGAACGGGCCGATCGTCAGCACGGCGGCGACGGCGAGCACCAGATAGGTGACGCCATGGCCGAGCAGGCGTCGCGCGAGCAGCGAGCCGGTCAGGCGGCGCGGCCGACGGGCCGGGCTGCGCCCGTCGGCCGCAGCGGCGCCGGAGGCAGGAGCAAGGGCGTTGGAGGCGCCTGCCAGCGACCTGTCGGCCGTGGGGCTGGCGCTCGCGGGGCGCGGCTCGGACGTACCCGGTGTGCTGTGCGGTGTGGTCATCTGGTCGGCTCCTCTCAGCTCATGTCGTAGGTGATGCGGCGGGAGAACCAGCGCTGCTGGGCCACCGTGATCACCACCAGCAGGAGGAACAGGATCACCGCGACCGCGCTCGCGCGACCCAGGCGGCTGGAGACGAAAGCTTCGTTGTAGATCAGCGAGGCGATCACCTCGGTGCGGTGCTGAGGGCCGCCGCCGGTGAGGGCGAAGACCATGTCGAACACCTGGAAGCTCGCCACCACCTGCGTGACGGCGAGGAAGAACGTGGTGGGCCGCAGCAACGGGATGGTCATGAACCACAGCTGCTGGGCGGGACCGGCACCGTCGATGCGGGCGGCCTCATAGATCGATTCCGGAATGCGGGTGAGCCCGGCCTGGAAGAACAGCGAGATGTAGCCGACGTTCTGCCAGATCGCGACGAAGGCGACCGCGGGCAGGGCGAGCGCGGGGTCGGTCAGCCACTCGATCCGCACACCCAGGATCTGGTTCAGCGCACCGACCGACGGCTGGAAGATCCACTTCCACACCACGCCCAGCGCGAGCGGCGCGCACACCCAAGGAATCACCACGATCACCCGCACGATCGCCGAGCCGGGCAGTGCGCGCACCAGCTGGGTCGCGAGGATCAAGCCCAGCGCGAGCGAGATCGGCACCGAGATCAGGGTGAAGATCCCGGTGACCAGCAACGAGTTCGCCAGCGCGCCGTCCGAGAAGAGCGCCTGATAGTTCTCCAGCCCGATGAACCGGCGAGTGCCCAGAAGGTCCCAGCGGAACAGGGACACGACGAAGGCGAGCAGCACCGGCAGGATCAGGAACGCGGTCACACCGATCAGGCTGGGGGCGATCAGCAGCCAACCCAGCAGGGGTCTGCGAGAGGTCATGCCGCTCCCTCCGGGTGCTGAGCCGTGCGTAGATGCATCGGGTCAACGTATAGCAGGTGAGCACGGCGACGGCGCGTCGCGCGGGCACGTGGACAGCGCCGGCACCGCCACACCCACCACTGCTCCGACCCGACCGAACGGACGCAGATCAGCGCGGTGCGACGAGGCTCCATTACGCTCGGCTCCATGAGCTCCGCGTCGCAGTCCGCAGTCCCGCAGCCCTCCGGCCAGGACCGGTCACGGCCGCCCGGCCAGAACGAGCCGCCGAGGTCCGCGCCGGCTCACCATGAAGCGGCCGCGGCATCGGCCCCGGTGCCCGGCGGGCATGTACCGGCCGCTCCGGACCGTGACCACCGCCTGGACCGCGCGCTGCCCACGATCACCCATGAGGATCCCTCGGACCCCCATGCCTCGATCTACGACCACGGCTTCCTGCGCGCCGCCGCCGTCACCCTCCCGGTCGCGCTCGCCGACCCCGCCACCAATGCCGAGCGCCACCTCGAGGTGCTGCGGGACCTGCACGCGCAGCAGGTGGGGCTCGCGGTGTTCCCCGAGCTGTCGCTGACCGGGTACTCGCTGGAGGACCTGGTGCTGCAGGAGCCGCTGCTGGACGCCGCCGAGCAGGCGATCCTCGCCGTGGTCGAGGCCAGCCGTGAGCTGATGCCGATCATCGTGCTCGGCGCCCCGCTGCGGGTCCCCTCCCGCCACCGCGTGGTGAACGCCGCGATCACCATCCATCGCGGGGAGATCGTGGGCATCCAGGCCAAGCAGCACCTGCCCACCTACCGCGAGTTCTACGAGCGACGCTGGTACGCCCCGGGGGACGACGTCTGCTGGGAGAACGTGCGCATCGGCCGGACGGAGCATCAGCTCACCCCGCACCAGCTGATCGAGGTGCCCGACGTGCCGGGCCTGAGCCTGTTCGTGGAGATCTGCGAGGACATGTGGGTGCCGATCCCGCCGTCGGCCGAGGCCGCGCTCGCCGGCGCGACCGTGATCGCGAACCTGTCCGGCTCGCCGATCACCATCGGCCGGGCCGACGAGCGCAAGCTGATGGCCCGCTCTGCGTCCGCCCGCACCCAGGCCGCGTACATCTACGCCGCCGCCGGGGAAGGGGAGTCCACCACCGACCTCGCCTGGGATGGGCAGACCTTCATCTACGAATGCGGTGACCTGCTGGGCGAGACCGAGCGTTTCCCGCAGGGCCCGCGCGCCACCATCGCAGACATCGACCTCACCCGGGTCGTGGCCGAGCGGCGCCGCATGAACACCTTCGACGACAATCGGCGCATCCACGCCGAACGCCTGAAGGAGTACACCGGCAACCGTGCACAGCTCCTGTTCGGAGTGGAAGCGGCTGACGGGGCCGGGGTGGCTGACGAGCCCGGCGCCCTTCGCGAGGACGGGATGCTCGCGACCTCCTCGGCGGACGTCGTGGCCGACGAGATCTCCTTCGACGCCTGGGACGATGATGAGGACTCCCGTCCCGTCGGCCGCCCCGCGACCGGGCCGCTGCGCCGCAAGCTGGACCGCTTCCCCTTCGTGCCCGACGACCCGGCGCGACTGGCCCAGGACTGCTATGAGGCGTTCTCGATCCAGGTCGCGGGGCTGGTGCGTCGGCTGAGCGCGATCGGCGGCGACAAGCCCGGCGGCACGAAGCCGGTGCTCGGCGTCTCCGGCGGCCTGGACTCCACGCACGCGCTGCTGGTGTGCGCACGCGCCATGGATCTGCTGGGCCGCGACCGCTCCGAGATCCTCACCTATACGATGCCCGGCTTCGCGACCACCGAGCACACCCGCTCCAACGCCGAGCTGCTCTCGCGCGCCGTCGGTGCGAGCTTCGAGACCATCGACATCCGCCCTTCCGCCACCCAGATGCTGAAGGACATGGGCCACCCTTATGCCGAGGGCGAGGAGGTCTATGACGTGACCTTCGAGAACGTCCAGGCCGGTATGCGCACCGACTACCTGTTCCGCCTCGCGAACCACCACGGCGGGATCGTGGTGGGCACCGGCGACCTCTCGGAGCTGGCGCTCGGCTGGTGCACGTACGGGGTGGGCGACCACATGTCCCACTACGGCGTAAACGCCGGCGTGCCCAAGACCCTCATCCAGCACCTGATCCGCTGGGTGGTCGCCGAGGGGATCTTCGGCGACGACGCCTCCGGGGTGCTGCAGGCGGTGCTGGAGACCGAGATCTCCCCCGAGCTGATCCCGGCGCGGGAGGGTGAGAAGGCGCAGTCCACCGAGAGCTCGATCGGCCCCTATGCGCTGCACGACTTCTTCCTCTACCACCTGCTGCGCCGCGGCTACGGCCCGGCCAAGACCGCCTACCTCGCCCATCAGGCCTGGGGCGACGTCGACGCCGGAGAGTGGCCGGCCGGCTACTCCGATGCCGACAAGCGCCCCTACTCCCGCGAGGAGATCAAGCACTGGCTGACGGTGTTCATCCGCCGCTTCTTCGCCAACCAGTTCAAGCGCTCCGCCCTGCCCAACGCCCCGAAGGTGCTGGCCGGCGGCTCGCTCTCCCCGCGCGGCGACTGGCGGATGCCGTCCGACGTGACGGCGAAGGCGTGGCTGGCCGAGATCGAGCGCGAGGTGCCGGGGGAGTAGAGCGTGGCGGCGCCCAGCTCAGCGAGCGGGATCGCCTCCCGCGCCCTTCCGCCGCCCCGCGCCCCGCCGCGCGGCTCCGTCGCCCAGCCAGCGGGGCAAAGTGGGCGAATAGATGCGGCTATTCCCCCTACTTTGCCCCGCTGCGCCTACTTTGCCTCGCTGCGCCTACTTTGCCCCGCTGGCGCCTACTTTGCCCCGCTGGCGCGTGGCGGGTGCCTGACACAGGACCGATGCCCCCTGATGTGGCCCGCCCCGCCGAGCGCGCCCCGACCTACTTCACCGCGCCCATCGACAGGCCGCGCACCAGCTGCTTCTGCGCGATCCAGCCGGCCAGCACCACCGGTAGCGAGGCGAGCACCGAGGCGGCGGAGAGCCGGGCCAGGAACTGCCCCTCCGAGGTCATGGTCGACATCAGGAAGATCGGCACCGTCGCGGCGTTCGCGGCCGTGAGGTTCAGGGCGAAGAAGAACTCGTTCCACGCGAAGATCACGCAGATCAGCGCGGTGGCAGCCACGCCCGGCGCGACCATCGGCAGCAGCACAGTGCGCATGGTGCGCATCAGCGAGGCCCCATCGATCGATGCCGCCTCGAGCACCTCGCCGGGCACTTCGAGGAAGAACGAGCGCATCATCCACACCGCGATCGGCAGGTTCATCGCCGTGTACAGAACGATCAGCGTGAGGATGTTGTCGAGCATCCGCAGCTGCCCGGCGATCACGTAGATCGGCATGATCACGGCGACCACCGGCAGCATTTTCGTGGAGATGAAGAAGAACAGGAAGTCCTGGGTGCGCTTCACGGGGCGGATGCTCACCGCATAGGCGGCGGGCACTGCGAGCACCAGCACCAGCAGTGTCGAGCAGACGGTCGCGATCGCCGAGTTCAGCAGGTACGAGCCGGCGCCGGAGGTGCCGATGATCGAGGCGTACTGGTCCAGCGTCGGGGTGAAGAAGAAGGTGGGCGGGCTCGAGGCCGCCTGGCTCTCCTGCTTGAAGCTGGTCAGCACCATCCATGCCACGGGGGCGAAGAAGATCAGTCCGGCGGCCCAGGCCAGCACGGACAGCAGATGCCCGCTGACCTGACCCTTCGGACGGCGGGGACGGATCGATGTGGCCGCAGGGGCAGGGTGGGCAGCGGGGTGCCGAGGGGCGTCGGCGGTGGCGGTCGCGGTGCTCATGACTGCTCCTTGGAGTTGATGCTCGTGAAGATCAGGCGCAGCGCGAAGGTGGCGATCACGATCGTGGCGATCACGGTGACCACGCCCATCGCGGCGGACTGCCCGATGTCGAAGCCGAGGAACGCGCGCTGGTAGATGTAGAACGGCAGGTTGGCGCTGGCGGTGCCGGGCCCGCCCGCCGTCATCAGATAGATCTGGTCGAAGGTGTTGACGACATAGATCGCGCCCAGCAGCACCGACAGCTCGAGGTAGAACCGCAGGTGGGGCAGGGTGATGTGCACGAAGGTCTGCCAGGGACTGGCCCCGTCCATCGAGGCGGCCTCGAGCACGTCACCGGTCTGAGACTGCAGGCCCGCCAGGAGCAGCAGCATCATGAACGGCGTCCACTGCCACACCAGCGCGATGATGATCGAGACCATCGGGAACTGGCTGGTCCAGTCCACCGGGGAGATCCCTACCGTCCCGATCAGCCAGTTGACCAGGCCGTACGTCGGATCGAACATCGAGATCGACCAGAGCATCGCGCCGGCCACCGGCATGATGAGGAACGGCGTGATCAGCAGCGTGCGGATGAAGCCGCGGCCGAAGAACTTCCGGTCCAGCAGCAGCGCGAGCCCCAGCCCCAGCAGCAGCGAGACGACCACACAGCCCAGCGTGAACAGGATGGAGTTCAGCGCCGCGGTGCGGAAGGTGGAGTCGACGAAGATGTCGAGGTAGTTGCGCAGGCCCACGAACTTCTCGCCCTCGGGGCGCAGCAGGTTGCGGGAGCGCAGGGAGTACCAGATCGTCAGCAGGAACGGGATCTGGGTGCAGACGACCACGAACAGGAACGCGGGCATCAGCGGCAGTCGGCGCCGCCAGGCCTCGGCCTTGGAGTAGTCGCCGCCCTGGGAAGGGCGAGTGCGGGGTCCGTCGGCCGACGGGGTGCGCGGTGCGTCGGGTCCGCGGCCGACGGGAGCATCGGTGGTGGTCGACATGGCTCAGCCTTCCCATCCGTAGGTGCGGGCGACCGATTCGGCGAAGCCCTGGGACTGCTTCAGCGCCTCGTCGACGCTCTTCTGGCCCGCGATCGCGGCGGAGAACTGCTGGCCGACGCGGGTGCCGAGGTCCTGGAACTCGGGGATGCCCACGAACTGCAGGCCCGGGTAGGGGACCTCCTCGGTCATGGACTGCTCCTGGGTGGCGGCCGCCATCGAGTTCAGGGTGGGCTCGGCGTAGGTCTTCGAGAGCTCCGCGTACTCGGGGATCTCGTAGGTGGACAGCCGGGAGCCGGGCGGCAGCGCCTCCCAGCCGATCTCCTCGCCCACCAGCTGGAAGTAGTCGGGATGGGTCATCCAGGCGATGAACTCCCAGGCCGCATCCTTCTTCTCGCTGGTCTCCGGGATGGCCAGCGCCCAGGAGTACAGCCAGCTGGTGGAGTCGGTGAGCTCGGTGGGTCCCAGGGCGTAGCCGGTCTTGCCGACGACGGTCGAGGACCGAGGGTCCTCGATGCCGGAGACCATCGAGGTGGCGTCGAACCACATGGCGGCGTTGCCCTGGCTGACCAGGTTCAGGCAGTCGCCGAACCCGGAGGTCGCGGCACCGGGCTGGCCGAAGGTGCGCACCGTGTCGACGTAGGTGCTCACCGCCTCGCGCACTTCGGCGGACTCGAGGGCGGGGGCCCAGTCCATGTCGAACCAGCGGCCGCCGAAGGTGTTGATGACGGTGTTCATCGGGGCGAGGTTCTCGCCCCAGCCGGCCAACCCGCGCAGCGCGAGGCCCGTCATGCCGGCGTCGGGGTCGTGGAGGACCTCGGCGAACTCCTGCAGCTCGTCCCAGCTGGGACGCTCGGGCATCTCGAGCCCTGCCGCGTCGAAGAGGTCCTGGCGGTACACGAGGAACGCGCTCTCGCCATAGAAGGGCACCGAGTGCATGGCGCCGTCCACGGTCAGGGCGTCCTTGATCGTGGGGATGAAGTCCTCGGGCTGGTAGCCGTCGGTCTTCGCGATATAGGGCTCGAGGTCGGTGAGCCAGCCGTTGGCGGCCCACAGCGGAGTCTCATAGTTGGAGATCATCACGACGTCGAACTCGCCGCCGCCGGAGGCGACCGACGCGGTGATCTTCGCGCGCGCCTCGTTCTCCGGCAGGGACACGAAGCGCACGTCGATGTCGGGGTGCTGCTCGGTGAAGCGGTCGATGAGGCTGATCGCGTCCTGCATCTGCGGATTCGAGACGATCGCGACGACGAGCGATTCCTTGCCGCCGGAGCCTGCGCCGCAGGCGGCGAGGCCTGCCGCACCGAGCCCGGCGAGGCCTGCTCCGAGCACGCTGCGACGGTTGGGCTGGAGCGTGCGGAAGGGCTGCGGTGCGCTGGAAGTCTGCGGCGAGCGGGGACGCTGGCGGGTGCGGGGATCCCGCGGAGGTGGCGGCGATCCTGGAGGTAGGCTCAGCCCCGAGCGGGGGTGAGGGGAGGGGGAGAGGGGTCCCATGACTGGTCTCCTGTGAGCGGTTCGGGCCGGGGGCCGGCGGTGTCCGACATGGTCGACCGACAGCGATGTCGGTCTCGCGCTGGGTGACGCGCTGAGAGCGTCGCGCAGAGAGCACACGACAGCTCTGCCGCGACCCTCACTTGATAGTTGTAGACGCTCAACTGAGAGTGAGCGTAGTCATATACTCTCAACTGAGCAAGGGGCGGGCACAGATGTTCGTCGCGCGATGAGTGCGGAAGGAGTCGCCATGGGGTCCAGGGAGCCCTCCGGAACGGATGCTGGAGCGGGGGTTGCGGGTGGTGACGCTGCGGGCAGGCGCCATCCATCCGACGGCGGCGCAGCCCGCGGTCGTGCGGCCGACGGCAGTGCGGTCGACGACCGCTCCCTCAAGGTCGCGCTGGCGACCGAGCACTATCTCGACGGCGTCTCCAAGGTGGAGCTCGCCCGCCGCCACGACCTCTCCCGATTCCAGGTCGCGCGCCTGCTCGACGAGGCCCGCGCGGAGGGCATCGTGCGCATTGAGGTCGTCGATCCGGTGGCCGCCGGGCGCGATCACGCCCCGCTCGCCGCGCAGCTCGGCATCTCCTCGGTCACCGTCGCCTCCGCTCGCCCGGGGGAGTCGATGCGCGCCGCGATCGCACGACAGGTCGCCGGCCTGCTGCCGCTGCACCTGCAGGAGGGCGGTCGCCTCGGCGTCGCCTGGTCCCGCACCCTGCTCCACCTCCCCGATTCCCTCGGGGTGCTGCCCCTGGCGGACATCGTCCAGCTGGTCGGGCCGCTCAGCGCCCCCGGCTACTCCACCGCACAGTCCTCCGCGCTGGTCCACTCCCTCGGCCGGCACACCGGCGGGCAGGTCTGGGCGCTGCCCACCCCGTTGATCGTCGACTCCCCGCAGGTCGCAGCCTCGCTGCGGTCGATGGAGGAGGTCCGTTCGGCCCTCGATGCGGCCGACGCGCTCGACGTCGCGATGGTGTCGATCGGGGCCTGGTCCGCCGGAGCCTCGACCCTGTGGGCACGGCTGCGGCCCGACGAGCAGCAGCGCGCACAGGACGCCGGGGTGGTCGCCGAGATCTGCGGAATCCTGCTGAACGGCAGCGGCGCGGTCTGGCACTCCACCATGGAGGATCGGGTGATCGGGGTCCGCGCCGACCAGCTGCGCCGGGCTCGCGTGATCGCGGCCGCACCGGCGGTCGGGCGACCCGAAGCCGTGATCGCCGCCGCACGCTCCGGGTTGGTCGACGACATCGTGCTCGCCCCGGAGCTCGCCGACCAGGTCGCCGCACTGCTCGACTGAGGGTGCGGGGTCGGGCATGGGTGTGGCTGCGGCCGCGACTGTGACGGCGGGTGCGGGGGCGGGCGCGGGTGCGAGTATGGACGCGGGTGGCGAGCGCGGGACCGGGGTCGCGACTGTGTGGCGAGAACCTGCCCCGGGACGGCGCACTCCCGGATCAGGTGAGCGATAGGTCTGCTCATTTGACGACGGGGTGTGTATCGTCGGACTCCCACCGCACTCGCCGACGAAGGATGAGCCATGACCGCGCTGAACGCCTCCACCCTGTCCGAGATCGGCACTCGCGGCGAGGTCGCGGTGCCGAGCTATGCCCCTGACGAGCGACGCATCGGCATCGTCCACTTCGGCGTCGGCGGCTTCCATCGCGCGCACCAGGCCATGTACCTGGACCGGCTGATGAACGCCGGCCGGGACCGCGACTGGGCGCTCTGCGGCGTGGGCCTGCTGCCGGGCGACGCCCGGATGCGCGATGCGCTCACCGCCCAGGACGGGCTGTACACGCTGGTCACCAAGGCGCCCGACGGAGCCCGCGACCCTCGCATCGTCGGCTCCATCGCGAAGTACCTCTTCGCGCCCGACGACCCCGAGGCCGTGCTCGCCCAGATGACCGACCCGGCGGTGCGGATCGTCTCGCTGACCGTCACCGAGGGCGGCTACAACTACAACCCCTCCACCGGTCAGTTCCAGTACGAGACCGAGGCCGTCGCCGCGGACCTCTCCACCGGTTTCGCCGCCGTGGGCGCCGCCGCGGCGGGCCCGGACGGTGCGAACGGTCCGGACGGTGCGGACGTTGTGAACGGTGCGAACGGTCCGGACGGTGCGGACGTTGTGAACGGTGCGAACGGTCCGGACGGTGCGGACGTTGTGAACGGTGCGGACGGTGCGGATGGTGCCGGGGCGGATCCCGCGCACCCCGCCGGGCACCCTCGCACCATGTTCGGCTTCGTCGTCGAAGCGCTGCGCCGCCGCCGCGAGGCTGGCACCGCACCGTTCACCGTCATGTCCTGCGACAACGTGCGCGGCAACGGTGACCTCGCCAAGCGCATGATCCTCGCCTATGCGCGTCGCCGCGACGAGAACGGCCTGCATGGCGATGCCCCGATCGCCGACTGGCTCGAGTCCGAGGTCGCCTTCCCCAACTGCATGGTCGACCGCATCACCCCGGTCACCGCGCCCGAGGACATCGAGATGATCGCCAGCGACTACGGCATCGAGGATGCCTGGCCGGTGGTGAGCGAGGACTTCGTGCAGTGGGTGCTCGAGGACCACTTCCCTGCCGGTCGCCCCGCCTATGAAGAGGCCGGCGTGCAGATGGTCGAGGACGTCGAGGCCTACGAGCTGATGAAGCTGCGCCTGCTGAACTGCTCCCATCAGGCCATCGCCTACTTCGGCCTGCTGCTCGGCCAGACCTACGCCGACGAGGCCGCGGTCGACGAACACCTCGCGCCCTTCACCCGCACCCTCTACATGGACCATGAGGGCACGCCCGCCGTTCCCGAGGTGCCCGGCATCGACCTGGACGCCTACAAGGACGAGCTGATGGCCCGCTTCGCGAACCGCGAGGTCAAGGACACCCTGGCCCGCCTGGCCGCCGAGTCCTCCGACCGCATCCCCACCTGGCTGGTCCCTGTGATCCGGGAGAACCTCGAGGCTGGTCGAGACGTCACCGCCTCCGCCGCGATCGTCGCCTCCTGGGCCCGCTACGCAGAAGGCACGGGAGAGAACGGTGAGGAGTGGCCGGTGGTGGATCGCCTCCACGACCGTGTGATGGCCGCCGCCGCCCGCCACGACGAGGACCCGCTCGCCTTCCTTCGTGATGAGGAGCTCTTCGGCGACCTGGTCCAGCGCGAAGCGTTCACGACGCCCTACCTCCACGCTCTCGAGATGCTCCGCACCACCGGCGCCCGCGCCCTCCTTGCGGAGCTCGTCACCAGGACCTGAGGCACCCCCTCCCGCGCACCTTTCCCGCCGCGTGAGCGGGGCAAAGTGGGGCGATAGCTACCCTTATTCACCCCACTTTGCCCCGCTCACGTGGCAGTTCCCTCCGGGGGCGGGCGATCCGCGCCACCGTCCTGATCACGTCGCTGGGCGACTCATCTGGCTGGGCGACTCATCTGGCCGGACGGCTCGCGCGATCCGGTGATGGCGAGATGATCGGGGCCGAGCGCGAGGCGGGTCGTCGTCGGCGTGGGGCGCGTTGCGCGCCGGGGTCGGCGGTGGGGCGCCAGCCATGCTTCAGGAGCGCTTCCCGCATCCGCCGCAGCCCACGGCGGCACCCGTTGTGGAGGTCGACAGCGACCGACTGCACCTCGATCCAGCCATGCGCTTCCCGGAGCTCCCGACGCCTGATGTCTTTCTCCTGCTGCTCCTTCGTGCGGTGGGACGGCCCGTCATGCTCGACGCACACCTTCCACTCGGGCCAGGCCAGGTCCGGTTCGCCGAGGTCAACCCCATCGGTGAACTGGCGAACGTTCAGCTCGGGGGTGGGGAGCTGTGCTCGGCCCGCGGCGAGGCGAAGAGTCGTCTCGGCGGCGGAATCGCTGCCGATTCGAATCAGCGTGAGCGCCTCTCTCAGACGTGGCCTGCCGGTGCCGGGGTAGGCGAGTGTGGCATCGATGAGCTGGGCGGGCGTGGCGTAGGGCTCAAGACGGTTCTCCGCCCAGGCGCGCGGGATCCGCACCAGGTGGTCGCCGATCTTCACGAGCTGGTCGAGGGAGACCTCCTGAGCGAGATCGAGCCAGGTGCGAATCCGACTGGTGACTCTCAGGTCCGAGATCGTGACGATCTCCTCAGCGCGCAAGCGTTGCCGATTCCAACGCAGGAGCTTCGTGTCGCGATGGACGAGATCGCCGGCAGTCAGATGGACGGGGGTGATCTGCGGAGCCGCGTCCCATCTCTGCAGTGCCTGCGTCAACGGGAAGCCCCAGTGCCGTGCTGCGCTCTGACCTCTCGCCACGACCAGGGGGTCGCTGCGGGTCATCGCGGTCAGGAGCGCGAGCTCCGTGAGGTCGACGTCCGTGCGGGCGTAGATCCCGTAGCCCAGCCGGCGGAGATCATTCGCCCTCAGCCGATCCACGCTCACCCCAGCCTGCTTCGCCTCCGCCGCCGTGAACACGGCATACGGCAGCGATGGTGGCAGCGGGTAGGGGAGTCGGGGCATGGGCACATGCTCCGCCGCGCGGAGGCTCCTCCACCCCGTCATCCACAACCCCGAGGTCACTGCTCTGCCCACCGATCCTCCCCATGGAGGAGTTCTCTTTTCGGTGATCCTGGCGTCGAGGGAGGGTCGGGCGTTGCCCGAGAGCAGCCCTCGCGCCAGTGGGGCCCGTCCCGTCGCGCCAGTGGGGCCCGTCCCGTCGCACCAGCGGGGCAAAGTAGGGGGATAGCGGAATCTATCGCCCAACTTTGCCCCGCTGGCGAGGTGGAGGTGCCCGGCGATGAGGCGGAGGGCCCGCTGGCGGGGTGGGGGGCCCCGAGGACAGCACTCGTGAGCAGTACCCGTGAGCGGCGGAGAATACGCCTCTGCCTGGCCTGGCCTGATCACGCCACGCCCGGGGGGATGTTGTGCTGGTCACGGGGCTGAATCGCGCTGACCAGGGGGCCTGTCTCGCATGCCGAGGTCACTGTGGCCAGGACCAGGCATTTTCGTAGACTGGGCGGCGGCTGGTGCCCGCTCGCAGGGTGCCCGGAGCCGCGTCGGGCGAGTGAAAGCACTGCCCATCGGCGCGGCGGAACGGGAACATTTCTGCGGTACCGATCCAGCCCAGGGCCCGCCCACCAGCGGTCCCACTCAGGGCCCGCCCACCTAGGGCAGGCCCGTCCAAGGCCCGCCCCACGGCAGGCCCGTCCAGGGCCCGCCCACGGCTGGCCCACCGCACCACCCGCATCACCCCGCCTGTCCTCCACCGCGTAAGGAACCTGCCTCATGAGCCTGGTCGTCCAGAAATTCGGAGGATCCTCCGTCGCTGACGCCGACTCCATCAAGCGTGTCGCGAAGCGCATCTCCCTTTACGCGAAGGCCGGCCACAAGGTGGTCGTCGTGGTCTCCGCGATGGGGGACACCACCGATGAGCTGATCGACCTCGCCGAGCAGGTGACCCCGAATCCGCCACCGCGCGAGATGGACATGCTGATCACGGCGGGGGAGCGGATCTCGATGGCGGTGCTGTCGATGGCGCTGAACAACGTCGACGTCACCGCCCGCGCCTATACCGGCTCGCAGGCCGGCCTGATCACCGACGGCGATCACGGCAAGGCGCAGATCCGCGACGTCACCCCGGCCCGCATACAGGAGGCCGTGGACGAGGGCGCGGTCGCGATCGTCGCCGGCTTCCAGGGCGTCTCGCATGACTCCAAGGAGATCACCACGCTGGGCCGTGGCGGCTCGGACGTGACCGCGGTGGCGCTCGCCGCAGCGCTGAACGCCGACGTCTGCGAGATCTACTCGGACGTGGACGGCGTGTTCTCGGCCGATCCGCGGATCGCCCCGTCGGCACGCCGGGTGCCGCTGATCTCCAGCGAGGAGATGCTGGAGATGGCGGCCAACGGCTCGAAGATCCTGATGGCCCGCAGCGTCGAGTACGCGCGCCGCTACGGGGTGCCGCTGCATGTGCGCTCCTCGTACTCGGGCCGCGTCGGCACGATCGTCGCGGACGATCCCGAGCGCGAGATCCCGATCGACCCCGACGTGACCCTCCGTACCGCGGATGTCGTTCGACGCGACGCCGCCGACCCGACCAAGGAGCTCCCCATGGACGACATCGCAGCAGGCGGTTTCGCCGCACCCGGCCTCGAGGCGCCGATCATCTCGGGCGTCGCGCATGACAGCAGCGAAGGCAAGATCACCGTGGTCGAGGTCCCGGACCTCCCCGGCCGTGCGGCGAAGCTGTTTGACGTGGTCGCCAGCAGCGGCGCGAACATCGACATGATCGTGCAGAACTCCTCGACCGTGGATGACACGGTCGCGATCTCGCTGACGCTCCCCGAATCCGACGCCCCCGCCGCGCTGAAGGCGATCGAGGAGGCGCGCGAGGAGATCGGCTTCACCGAGGTCCGCTACAACGACCAGATCGGCAAGGTCAGCATCGTCGGCGCCGGGATGCGCTCGCACCCGGGCGTCTCGGCGCTGCTGTTCCGCTCGCTCGGCGAGGCCGGCATCAACATCGACATGATCTCCACCTCGGAGATCCGCATCTCCGTCGTCACCGAGCAGGCTCGGCTGAGCGACGCGGTGCGCGTGATCCATACGGCGTTCGGCCTCGACGCCGAGCAGACCGAGGCCGTGGTCTACGGAGGGACCGGACGATGAACACCAGCAGCAACGCCAGCACCCCCAGCACGCTTGATTTCTCTCTCACCCCGGGTTATGCGGCCGACGGGCCTGTCATCGGCGTCGTCGGCGCCACCGGTCAGGTGGGTCGTGTGATGCTCGCCCTGCTCGCCGACCGGGCGGTCAAGCACTCTGCGATCCGCGTGTTCGCGTCGGCCCGCAGCGCGGGCAGGACCGTCCAGTACGCCGGCCACGAGCTGACCATCGAGAACGCCGAGACCGCGGACATCAGCTCCGACGGCAGCCGGCTCGACATCGCGATCTTCTCCGCCGGTGGTTCGACGTCCAAGGCGCTCGCGCCCCGCTACGCGGCGACCGGCGCCATCGTGGTCGACAACTCCTCGGCCTATCGCCGTGATGACGAGGTGCCGCTGGTGGTCTCCGAGGTGAACCCGGAGGCGCTAGTGAACCCGCCGCGCGGAATCATCGCGAACCCGAACTGCACCACGATGGCCGCGATGCCCGCCTTGAAGGTTCTCCACGACGAGGCGGGCCTGGCCCGGCTGAAGGTCGCGACCTATCAGGCCGTGTCCGGCTCCGGCGTCGAAGGTGTCAAGGAACTGGCTGGTCAGGTTCGCAAGGGTGTCGACGATGTCGAGAAGCTCGCGATCGACGGGTCGGCCGTGGACCTAGGCCAGCCGACCATCTACGCCAAGCCCATCGCGTTCAACGTGGTCGCGCTTGCCGGGAGCCTGGTGGACGACGGCTCCGGTGAGACCGACGAGGAGCAGAAGCTGCGCCACGAGTCCCGGAAGATCCTGGGGATGCCGGATCTGCCGGTCGCGGGGACCTGTGTGCGGGTGCCGGTGATGAGCGGTCATGCGCTGGCGATCCACGTCGAGTTCGACCGGCCGCTGTCGGCGGAACGCGCCCGTGAGCTGCTCACGTCGGCCCCCGGGGTCAATGTCGTCGATCTCCCGAACCCGCTCGAAGCAGCCGGTCAGGATGGCACGTTCGTGGGCCGGATCCGACAGGATCAGTCGGTGCCGGACGGCAAGGGTCTGGTTCTCTTCGCGGTGGCGGATAATCTTCGTAAGGGCGCTGCCCTGAACGCTATCCAGATCGCGGAGCTGATCGCTGCGCGCTGATATGACCAAGGAGAGACGTCGATGACCCTCGCAGCCACCAATGGCCCTCCCGGAGTGGGCACCGGACCGGCACCTCTCTCCGCCATGTTCTCCGACCGCGTCAGCGAGGAGGCTCCGGGCGGTGGTTCGGTGAACCTCAGCACGGATCCTCTGGCCCGCGCTCTGCGCACCCTCGACACGATCGCGGCCACGGAGCTCGGCATCGGCGCGGATCTGCGCGCCGTGGTCGACGCACCGGCGGGAACTCTCTCGCCGCAGACGTCTCTGAGCGGGGAGCCGGGCGAGCCCCCGAGCGAGCCTCCCATCGAGGCGCCGGGGTCATCGCGCCGCGAGGCGATCCTCGACAGCGCCTCGGCCCTGTTCGCCGAGCGCGGCTATCACGGGGCGAGCCTGCGGGACATCTCGCGCCGGGTGGGCATCTCGCATCCGGGGATGCTGCACCACTTCCCCTCGAAGGACGCGCTGCTCGGGGCCGTCATCGATCGCCTCGAGGCGAGCGCCCAGGGGCTGCTGGATTCCGTCGAGTCGCTGCAGACCTCCCCGCAGTCGCTGATGGCGGCGCTGGCGGGTCCCTGGGATCCTCGGCAGCACTCGATGGCGCTGCTGGCGACGCTGTCGGCGGAGATCGTGAACCCGGATCATCCGGGCCGCTTCCGCATCGCCCGGCTGCGCCTGGTGCACGAGCATGTGCTGGAGCAGGCGCTGACGGGTCTGGCGGCGAACGGCCATCTGGTGGACGACGCGGATCCGAAGATGCTGGCGCGCACGATCGTGTCGCTGCTGCTGAGCCTTGCGGTGCGTGAGCACACGGTGCGCGAGCTGCAGCACCGGATGGATGCGGACCCGATCCAGGACGTGCAGGCGTTCGTCCGCCGCTGCGTGGTGGTCTGACCCGCCTGTCCTGGGCAGGGTCGGACCCGGTAGGTCGCTTCTCCGGCACACCCTGATCCGTGATCCCCGGGCTGCGGCAGGATGCTGAGCTGTAACGATCTCACCGGGACGTCGCATCGGAAGGGACCGATCGGTAGACTTCCAGGTTGTGAACGCCTGCGGAAGAAATCGATGAGACCTGGAGCGACGCCGGAGGATCCTGCCTCCGCCCTGGCAGGCCGCCAGGAACCCGTACCAGGGACCGACTCTGCCGTGCGCGAGAGCCTCTCAGCGGCGAAGGGCGACACTGCGGCGCTGGTACCCGGCGGACCGCCGCAGGAGCAGTCCGCACCCGGCGGGCAGGAGCCGTCCCTCCGGGCCGAAAGACGCCGCCGCCTGCAGGGACTGGCCGGCTTGAGCGTGCTCGGCAGCGACGGGAAGACCGTGGGCCGGGTGCGGGACATCTATCAGCAGGACGACAGCGGTGAGCTCGCGGCGATCACGGTGATGCCCCGCCAGCTGAGCTCACGCAGCGTGCTGATCCCGGCGGCCGCGATCGCCGCCCTGCCCGCCGAGCAGCCGGCCGATGGCACTGCCACGGACACCGCCACCGGCCGCACCGACGCAACTGGCACCACCGGCGCCGACGCTCCTGCCCTGGGCGCGGGCACTGCCGACGCTGCAGCCACTGCTACCGCCCCGGATGCCATCGACGCCGCCGACTCGGAGTCCTCCGAGGCGAAGCCCCCGGACGTGGTGCGGCTGCGACTCGATGCTGCCACCGCCAGGTCGGGGCTCCGGCCTCCCGACACGGGCCACGCGTCCCCGCAGATGCTGCGTGAGGCTGCGGAGGCCCTCGGGCTCGCCACCGCTGCAGAATCCACTGCAGAATCCGCCGCCGCAGATGACGCCGACGCGGGGTCGGACGCTGACGCCAGCGCTGCCCCCGCTGACGCTGCCCCCGCCGATGCCGCCGCCGACGCCGCTCCCGTCGCCGCCGACAGAGCCCCCGGCATCCGCGAGACGGCGGTGGACGACGCATGAAGATGCTGCTGCTCACCCACTACTACGCGCCGGAGTTCGGGGCGCCGCAACGACGCTGGTCAGCGCTCGTGCAGCGGTTCATCGCCGCTGGTCATCGCGTCACGGTCGCCGCTCCGGTGCCTCACTACCCGAGCGGACGCCCCACGCCCACGCAGCGCAGGATGCACCGGGTCGGCGCGGTCGAGACCGGTCGGCATGGCGAGACGATTCTGCGCACCGCCTTCCTCCCGCACCGCGCGGACATCGCCTCGCGCACCGCTGATCACGTGATCGCGGCGGGGGATGCGCTGCGTCGGCTCCGGCGCCGTTATTCGCGCCCCGGGTCCCGGCCCGACGTCATCATCGCCACTGCCCCGGCCATCCCCACGCTGCTGGTGGGGCGCACGCTCTCGTCGCTGTGGGGCGTCCCGTTGGTGGTCGAGATGCGGGATGCGTGGCCGGATCTGGTCACCCACGTCGGCCCTGTCGGAGCGCTCAGCCCGGAGGTGGCGCACACCGTGCAACGCAGCGCGCTGCGTCGCGCCCTCTCGTGGGCAGTGGCGCTGGCGAAGGGCGAGGTGCATCACCAGGTGACCGGCTGGCAGAGCGGGGCCCGCGCCGTGGTCACCACCACCGGACGCTTCGCGGAGGTGCTGCAGGAGCGCGGCGTGGACACCGTGCGAGTCGTGCGCAACGGCACCGACCTCTCCCTGGTGCGGCCCCAGTACAATCACCTGGCCGGCGATCATCCGGAGCTGCGCTGCCTGTATCTGGGCAACATGGGCCGCTCCCAGGGCCTGGATACGGTGGTCCGCGCCGCCGCGGCGCTGCATGAGCAGGGCGTGGACGTGCAGGTGAGGATGGTGGGCCACGGGGTCGAGGCGCCAGCGCTGGCGGCGCTCGCCTATGAGCTCGGCGCCCCGGTGGAGGTCATCCCCCGGATCCCGCACCGCGAGGTCGGCAAGCAGTACGCCTGGGCCGACACCGTGATCGTGTCCCTGCGCGACTGGGCGCCGTTCGCCTGGACCGTTCCTTCGAAGCTCTACGAGATGCTCGCCACCGGCCGGCACATCACCGCGCTGCTGGACGGCGAGGCGGCCGACGTGGTCCGCGAGGCCGGCGCGGGCGATGTGCTCCCGCCGGAGGACGTCGAGGCGCTCACCGACCTGTGGCGGACCCTTGCTTCCGATCGCTCCCGGGCCGCAGTGCGGGCCAGTGGCCGGGACTGGGTCGCCGAGCATGCGGACGACGACGTGCTCGCCCGCCGCTACCTTGAGATCCTCCACGGCGTCACCACCGACTGACCCCGCCGCGACACCCTCCCCGCCCGCGCCCCGTCCGTCCACCTGCGCCCCGTCCACCCTCGCCCCGTCCACCCCGCTCCCGCTAGCGGGGCAAACATGGGCGATAGATTCGTCTATCCCCCCACTTTGCCCCGCTCACGAAGTGAATCCGCTCCGCTCCCTGGTACGGGCCTCCCTACAGCTCGGTCTCCGCGCCGAGGACGACTGTGCGGGTGGTGGGCAGGTGCAGCACTTGGGTCCGCTGGGCCGAGGCGCGATCCAGCTGCCGGAACAGGACCTTCTGCCAGCGGGCCATGCTGCGGTCCTGTCCGGGCTGGAGTCGCAGTATCGAGAGCACGTAGATCGCCTCGTCGGCATCGAGGTCGAGCTCTGGGACGTACGCCGCGGCCTCCGGGGCCGGGTCGAGCGCAGTCCTCGAGCCGGCTCCGGATCCCACCCCGGCCACTACCTCGACCCCGGCCACGGAGCCGGCCACGGCGCCGTCCTCATCTTCGTCCCCGTCCCGAACCCCGGCCACGCCCCCATCTCCGGCCACACCCGCAGCGCGCCCGTGCTGCGCGATCGCCATGCGCAGTGCGGCGGGGACGTCCTGCGGGTCGTGGAACCCGACCTGGTAGGTGACGTGGACGATCCCGTCGGCCGCATTGCCCAGCACGTTCACCTGCACCCGGTCGTCCCGGTGTACGTGCGGGACCCCCAGGTGCTCGAGGGTCAGGATCACCACGTGCTCGTGCAGCACGTGATTCATCGCGGCGCCGGTGCGCAGTGCGAGCGGCACCGTGGAGGGCTCCGGGTGGGGGTAGACGGCCAGGCCCGGCACCCTCGGCAGGTCGCGGGCAGGCCCGGTGACGAAGTCCGCGAGCGGACCCTCCATCTCGCGGCGGCGCTCCGCCAGGAGCTGGGCTCCGCGCCGCCAGGTGAGCATGATCGTGGTCAGCACGGCGGCGATCAGCAGCGGCAGCCAGCCGCCGTCGGGGATCTTGATCAGGTTCGCGGCGAGCAGCAGCAGCTCGAGTCCGCCGACGATCACCGCGAGCGTCACCACCTGCCACAGCGGCCAGCGCAGCACCTCCACGGCGTACAGCAGGAACAGTGCGAGCACCAGGATGATCGTGGCGGTGACCGCGAGCCCGTACGCGGCGGCGAGGGCCTGGGAATGCTGGAACACCAGCACCAGGGTCACCACGCCGACGAACAGCAGCAGGTTCACGCTGCCCACATAGATCTGTCCGCCGTGCTCGCGGGAGGTCTGGGTGACCTTCAGCTTCGGCAGCAGCACCAGGCGGGTGGCCTGGCGGGAGACGGAGAACGCGCCCGAGATCACGGCCTGGGAGGCGATCACGGTCGCCATCGCGGCGAGCACCACCAGCGGGATCCGCAGCCCCTCCGGCACCAGCGAGAAGAAGGGGTTCTCGATCGCTGCAGGGTCGGCGAGGATCAGCGCCCCCTGCCCGAGGTAGTTCAGCAGCAGCGCGGGCAGCACCAGACCTACCCACGCCAGAGCGATCGGACGGTGACCGAAGTGGCCCATGTCGGCGTAGAGCGCCTCGGCGCCGGTGATGGTCAGCACCACGGCGCCCATCGCGAGGAAGGCCACCAGCGGACGGTCCACCATGAACGCGATCGCGTAGTGCGGGGACAGCGCACGCAGGATCGAGGGCTGCGCGATCACGTGCGGCAGACCCATCGCCGCGAGGCTCACGAACCACACCACCATCACGATTCCGAAGGAGCCGCCGATGCGCGCGGTGCCCCAGCGCTGCACCGCGAACAACCCGGTCAGGACGATCAGCGCGCCGGGCAGGATCACCGAGTTCGGGACCGCGCCGGTGACCTCGATGCCCTCGAAGGCGGAGAGCACGGAGATCGCGGGAGTGATCACCGAATCTCCGAAGAACAGCGCGGCGCCGACCACTCCGAGCACCAGCGCGATCGATGCCTGCCGCGGATGAGCATCGGCGCCGAGCTTGCGCAGCACCAGCGCGGCCAGGGCCAGGATCCCGCCCTCGCCCTGGTTGTCGGCGCGCATGATCAGCCCGATATAGGCGACGGTCACGATGATCACCAGGCACCAGGTGACCATCGAGATCACCCCGAGCACATCGGATTCGGTGGGGGCGACGGCGTTGTGGTGGAGGCTGAAGACGGTCTGCAGGGCGTAGAGCGGGCTGGTGCCGATGTCGCCGAACACCACGCCGAGCGCGCCGAGCATCGCCGCGGGCAGCGGCTGGTGAGGGCGGGGCACCCCGCGATGGTCGAGCCTGTGGTGCGGGTGCGGGTGCGGGTGAGGGCGTGCGGCCGACGGTGCGGCGACATGCGCGTCAGCGGGGCGAACAGGGGCGAATGGAGCCCCGATTCCCCCATGTTTGCCCCGCCCTTCGGGGGATGCGGGCACCGAGGGCGAGGCCGACGGAGGAGGGGCCGACGACTCGAGGTCGTGGGTCGGAGAGGTTTGCTCATCCTGCGTGGGGCGGGGCTCGTCGGAGCGGGGCGAGCGCGAGATATTCTCGGGCACAGAGCTGATCCTGCCACCACGCCGACCAAATGCACCCGGTGCGCGGAGTCGAATATTGCCCCGTGGATCACTGCCCGGCGGCGAGACTCTCTCGCCTCGCCCCGCCTCGCCTCGCCCCGCCTCGCCCCGCCCCGCGCGGTGAGCGGGGCAAACATGGGCGAATGGCTGCATCTATTCCCCTACTTTGCCCCGCTGACTGGTGGGAGCGGGACGAGGGGAGGGATGAGAGAGGGGGAGAGGGGGATGCGGCGAGGGGAGAAGGGGGAGAGGGAGAGGAAGAGAAGGGGGTGAGGGAGAAATGGGAGAGGGAGGGTGGGGGCGCCTACGCGCCCTGCGCGTCGCCGTCGAGGGTCGTGTCTCGATCTCCGCCGCGCGCGGCACGGAAGGCCGGCAGCACGACCTCGTCCCGCAGCGCCTGCCGCTGCTCCGCCGGGGCGAAGCCGTTCTCGAGGCCGCACAGGACCACCTGTTCAAGGTCCTCGAGGGTCCAGTCGAAGGTCTGCGCGACCAGGGTCATCTCGCGGGAGGTGCTGGTGCGGCTCATCAGACGGTTGTCGCTGCTGAGGGCAAGGGCGAAGCCACGGGCGTGCAGGGGCCCGGCGGCGTGGGCGGCGAGGTCTGCGGCGGCACCGGTCTGTAGGTTCGAGCTGGGGCACACCTCGAGGCAGATCTGCTCGCGGTGCACTCGTGCGGCGACCGGCCCGAAGTCCTCCCCGGTGATGTCCTCGAGCAGGCGCACGCCGTGGCCGATCCGCTCGGCGCCGCAGTCCAGCGCGTCGGCGATCGAGGAGGGGGCGTCGGCCTCACCGGCGTGGATCGTCACGCGCAGACCGGCCGCTCGGGCGCGCTCGAACTGGGCCCGGAACCGGGACGCGGGGAACCCGACCTCGGGGCCGGCGAGGTCCAGCCCCAGCACCCCGGAGTCACGACGAGCCTCCGCGATCTCGACCAGATCGTCGGTGGGTTCCAGGTGGCGCAGGTAGCACAGCAGCTGGCCCACGACGATCCGTCGGCCGGCCTGCTCTGCCGCGGCGACGCCCTCGTCGAGCCCGTCCTGGACGGCCTGCACGGCCTCGTCGAGGGTGAGCCCGGCGCCGGTGTGCTGATGCGGCGCCCAGCGGGTCTCGGCGTAGACCACGGAGTCGGCGACCATGTCCTCGACGAACTCGCGGGCGATGCGGCGCAGCTGCGGGGCCGTCTGCATCACGGCGAGGGTGCGGTCGAAGGTGGAGAGGTAGGCGGGCAGGGAGCCGGAATCGGCGGCGGACTGGAACCAGTCGGCGACCACCTGGGCCGACGGGGCAGCGGGCTCGCCCTCGACGTCTGCACGACCGTCGGCTGCACGACCGCCGGCTGCGTGACCGTCGACTGCAGTGCCCTTGGCTGCGGGCTCGCTGCCAGGCACCTCGAGGCCCAGCTCCCTGCTCAGCTCGAGCACGGTCTCAGGGCGCAGGCCGCCGTCGAGATGATCGTGGAGGGCGACCTTCGGCAGAGCGCCGATGAGGGCAGGGGTGAGATCCATCTGGGCAGGATACGCGGGCGTTCGCCGCGGGTCCGAGCCGGCGGAGTCTCCCTCGCGGCCCCGCCGTCGCGAGAGGCTCGATCCTGAGCCGTTGCGGAGCCGCATGCCGCACACCCCTGGCGACTTTCGCTCCACGGCGCGCTGCTCAGGCGCGAGACTCGGCCGAGCCGTGAGTTCCGTGCGCGGAGGAGGGCGTTGGCGCACTCAAGTCACGGGTCGGCCGCTGCGCTCAGACCTCTCCCTTAGCCGCTGCACGGTCATCCCTCCAGGCAGGCGAGGGGTGGCCGCTGCTCGGTCGGATCGTCGGCGCTCTCACTCATGGGGGAGAGGAGGCGGAGCTCCGGCGTCCCTTCCCGGAGGGCATTCGACGGTGCGGAGGAGCCGAGGAAGGTCGTGGTGAACTGCCCGTTCGGCTGCGGCTCCGAGGCCAGAGCCCTGCGCAGCAGGTGCGAGGGGAAGGGCCCGACGGTCACCTCGTCGGCGCCGCTGGTGCACGTGACCCAGGTGCTCCCGTCGCGGACGATGAAGGTGAGGGCGTCACCGTCGATGTCAGTCATCTCGAAGCTGTTCATGGTTCTCCGTAGTGCGCCGGGGGGAGCGACGGCAGCGTGGTGCCGTTCACCCTGTCCACGCGCACCGAGGTGTTCTATGACGGCAGGTGTGACGCACGCTACATCTCGGCCAGGCCCTGGTGGCCTCGGTCACGCTCAGACATACTCGAATCTCCCCTGTGCGTGGAGTTCGCGGACGCGACGATTCCCGTGCCTCCCCGATCGCGTCGGCAGATCCTCCTTCGAGAAAGGCTCGGAGCATGACGCATCCCAGCCAGGGCGATGTCGCAGCGCAGCAGGATTCCATGACCGACGAGGAGCTGCTCGCCGCGGTGCGCGCGGGCGACACCGGCGCCTACGCCGCGCTCTACCGTCGTCACCTCGGGGCGGCGCTCGCGCAGGCGCGGCGCCTGGTCGGCTCGCATGACGGACAGGACGTGGCCCAGGAGGCGTTCCTCAAGGTCCTGCGGGCGATCACCGGCGGAGGAGGGCCGCACGACAGGTTCGCCGCCTACCTGATGCGCGTGGTCCACAACGAGGCCGTCGATCGCCTGCGCCGGACGCGGGAGGCCTCCGTCGACGATGTCGAGGCCCTCGAGGCCACTTACTCCTCAGCGTCGGCCGCGGTCACCGGGGGCGAGCAGCTGGATCGCGACCTGGTGCTCACGGCGTTCAGCGCGCTGCCCCAGCAGTGGCAGCGGATCCTCTGGCTCACCGAGGTGGACGGGCTGGCGCCGCGCGAGGTGGCGCCGCAGCTGCGGCGGAGCCCGAATGCGGTCGCGCAGCTGTCCCGGCGGGCGCGCGAAGGACTGCGCACGGCCTGGCTGCAGGCCCACGTGGACAGGGCGACGGTGCGTCCGGAGTGCCGGCAGGTCGCCGCGGACCTCGGAGGATATGAGCGAGGGCAGCTGAGCGCCGCGCGCGCCGAGCAGACGACCGCTCATCTCGCGGACTGTGTGCGTTGCTCCGTCGCGCTGGGTGACCTGCGGTCACTGTCGATGCGCATGCGCGGGGTGCTGCTGCCGCTCGTGCTGGGAACGCCGGTGCTGCTGGAGAAGTTCGCGAAGGTGCTCCCCCTCGCCGAGGAGGCGGGAGGTGCGGCGCGTCGGCCGTCCTGGTGGAGGTCCTCGACCGCTGCAGTGGGGGTTCCCGCGGCGGCCGCCGGCGTCGCGATCCTGGTGGGCGCGGCGGGGCTCATGCTCGGCTCCCAGCATCCGGGCGCCCTGATGACTCCGCAGGAGATGGCCAGCCCCCAGTCCGCGGAGGCCGCGCCCCTCGAGGCCGGCGCGCCTGCCGCGCCTGCCACGCCGACCCTCCTGCCCACGCTCATGGACGAGGGCGAAGAAGACGACGAAGGTGAGGCGAGCGAGGCGGGCAACGCGGATCACGAGGCCCCGGCCACGGACGCTCCCGCTCCCGGCGCGGGTGGGGCAGGTGAGGCGGCCGACGCCGCGCCGTCGCGGGCGGCGGCGCCGGGCAGCAGCGGAATCGGCGGTGCGCCGACGGAGCCCGGGACGGCTCCCGGCTCTTCCCCGGAGGTGGACGGCACGCCCGCCGAGGACGCCCCGCCGGCAGCAGACAGCCAGGCGCCGGTGGAGGTCCCGCCGACGCTCGAGGTTCCGTCCGCTGTCGACACCCCACCCGCACCTGACCTCGTGCTCCATCCCGGGATCGCCCCCGCTCCGGGCGGAAGCTCCCCCTCGGAGATCGTGGGTGACCCGGTCGGCGTGCAGGATGCGCCCGAGCCCCCGCGCCCGCCGCTGCTCGGAGGCACACCGCCTCCGCCCCTCAACGAGGCGCCGACACCGGTGCCGACGCCGCCTCCGCCCCCGCCCCCGCCGCTGCTCGGAGGGGGAACGCCGCCGTGGCTCCCCGTGGACCCCACTCCGCAGCCCGAGGATCCCGAAGTGCCGCCCGAGGAACCTGAGGTGTTGCCGGAGGATCCCGAGGTGCCGCCCGAGGATCTCGTCCCTCCCGTCGAGGAGCCGTCGGACGACTATGCGCCCGGGGACGGAGCCGAGCTCACTGGTCAGGAGGAGACTCCAGGGGAGGATGACGCTCCGACACAGGACTGAGCTACGACCCAGAGTCCAGCCGCCGAGCCGTCGGAGGTCAGCCGGCCGTCGCCGCCCGGTGCTTCGCCGCGAGCTCGACGTAGATGCGGGCGTTCTGACGCAGGGACTCCAGGCCCTCCTCGTCCAGTTCCTTGCGCACCTTCGCGGGCACGCCGGCGACCAGCGAGCCGGGCGGGATCTGCATGCCCTCGGTGACCACGGCGCCCGCGGCGACCAGGCTGCCGGCCCCGACCACGGCGCCGTTGAGCACCACGGCGCCCATGCCGATCAGGGCGTCGTCCTCGACGGTGCAGCCGTGCAGCACAGCGCGGTGGCCCACGGAGACGCCGGAGCCGACGACGGCAGGGAAGCCCTCGTCGGTGTGGATGACGCAGCCGTCCTGGATGTTGCTGCCGGGACCGATCGTGATCGAGTCCATGTCTCCGCGCAGCACGGAGCTGTAGAAGACGCTCGAGTTCTCACGGAGCGTCACCTTCCCGATCAGGGTGGCGTTCGGGGCCACCCATGCGGTCGCGGGCACCTGGGGCGCATCGCCCTCGAAGTCGATCGTGGTCACAGCGGGTACTCCTTCGTCCGACGGGTCTGTGTCTCTCATGATGCTGCGTGCTGGGCGTTCACAGTGCTCGCCACAGGCTCACAGTGCTCGCCATAGGCTGGCGACGGCCTGCCCGCCGCCGATGCACATGGTCGCCAGGCCCAGCTCGCGGTCGTTCACGCGCAGGTTCTCGATGGTGCGGGCGGAGATGATCGCGCCGGTCGCGCCGATCGGGTGGCCCCAGGCGATCGCCCCACCGAGAGGGTTCACGAGCGCCGGGTCCAGGTCCAGGTCGCGCACGATCGGCACGGCCTGCGCGGCGAAGGCTTCGTTCAGCTCGATCCACCCCAGGTCCCTGTTCGCGAGCCCGTTGCGGGCCATGATCTTCTCGATCGCGGGCTTGGGGGCGTAGCCCATCACCTGGGGGTCGATGCCGACCTTGGTGAAGTCCACGAGCTCCGCGAGTGGGGTCAGGCCGCGCTCCGCAGCGACCGAGGCGCGGGTGAGGACCATCGCGGCGCCGGCGTCGTTGATGCCCGAGGCGTTGCCGGCGGTGACGGTGCCGTTCTCGCGCTGGAAGACGGTGCGCATCGCGGCGAGCTTCTCGAGGGTCACCTCGCGGGGGTGCTCGTCGGTGTCGACCACGGTGTCTCCGCGCCTGCCGCTGATGGTCACCGGGGTGATCTCCGCGGCGACGGCCCCGGCCTGCTGGGCGGCCTGGGCACGGCGCTGGGACTCCAGTGCGTACTCGTCCTGCTCCTGCCGGGTGACGTGATAGCGGGCGGCGACGTTCTCGGCGGTCACGCCCATCGGCACCTCGTCGAAGGGGTCGGTGATCAGCGCCGAGGTGCCGTCCATCAGCACCCGGTCCCCGAGCGTGTAGCCCTGGCGGGCGGAGTAGTCCAGGAACGGCTGGGCGGACATGTTCTCCGTCCCGCCGGCGACCACGATGTCGGACTCGCCGATCATCAGCTCGGCGGCGCCGAGGGCGATGGCCTGCATGCCGGAGCCGCACAGCCGGTTCACGGTCATCGCGGTGGAGGTGACGGCGGCGCCCGCCTCGATCGCGACGCGGCGGGAGATGTACGCGTCCCGTCCGGTGGAGCCGACGCAGCCGATCACCCACTCGTCGACCTCGTCGGCCGCGACGCCGGCGCGTGTGAGCGCAGCTTTCGCGGCGGTCGCGCCGAGGATGTGGGCGGGCACGCCCGCGAGGGACTTCCCGAAGGAGCCGACGGGGGTGCGGGCGTAGCCGAGGACGACGATCGGGTCATCGCTGGAGCGCATGGAGGGACCTTTCACGATGCCGGGGTGAGGGAGACGGTGAACTCGGGCTCGGTGAGGGAGCGGACCTCGTCCTCGGTGACGCCGGGGGCGAGCTGGGTGAGCACCAGCCCGTCCTCGGTGACGTCGAAGACGGCGAGCTCGGTGATGATCCGGTCCACCACGCCCACGCCGGTCAGTGGCAGTGAGCATTCGTGCTTGATCTTCGCCGAGCCGTCCTTGGCGGCGTGCTGCATCATCACGACCACCCGCTTCGCGCCGGCGACCAGGTCCATCGCTCCGCCCATGCCCTTGACGAGCTTGCCGGGGATCTGCCAGTTGGCGATGTCGCCGGTGCCGGTGACCTGCATGGCGCCGAGGATCGCGGTGCCCATCTTGCCGCCGCGGATCATGCCGAAGGAGGTCGCGGAGTCGAAGATCGTCGCACCCTCGAGCAGGGTGATGGTCTGCTTGCCGGCGTTGATGAGGTCGGGATCCTCCTCGCCCTCATAGGGCCAGGGCCCCATCCCCATCACGCCGTTCTCGGACTGCAGGGTGATGTTCACGCCGGCAGGGAGGTTGTTGGCGACCAGGGTCGGCATGCCGATGCCGAGGTTCACGTAGTCGCCGTCGCGCAGCTCGGCAGCGGCGATGGCTGCCATCTCGTCACGGGTCCAGGCCATGTCAGGCCACCTCCTGCGTCTCGGTGCGGGGTGCGTCGTTTCCGGGAGCCTCCGGGCGGGGGCGCACGGTGCGCTGTTCGATGTCCTTCTCGGCGGTGGCCTGCATCAGGTGATGCACGTAGACGCCGGGGGTGTGGATGTCGTCGGGGTCGATCCCGCCGGGGGCGACGAGGTGCTCCGCCTCGGCGAAGGTGACCTCCCCGCACATCGCGGCCATCGGGTTGAAGTTGCGGGCGGTGAGGCGGTAGCGGAGGTTGCCGTAGTGATCCGCAGTGTGGGCGTGGACCAGGGAGATGTCCGCGTTGATCGCACGCTCGAGCACATAGGTGCGGCCGTCGAACTCGGCCGTGGGCTTGCCCTCCGCGATCGGGGTGCCGTAGCCGGTGGGGGTGTAGAACGCGGGGATCCCGGAGCCGCCGGCGCGCATCCGCTCGGCGAGGGTGCCCTGGGGGACGAACTCCACCTCGAGCTGCCCTTCGATGTACTGCTGCATGAACAGCTTGTTCTCCCCGACATAGCTGGAGAGCACCTTGGTGATCTGCCCGTTCTCCAGCAGCAGGCCCAGGCCCTTGCCGTCCACCCCGAGGTTGTTCGAGGCGATGGTGAGGCCGGTGACCCCGCTGTCGCGCACGATCGTGATCAGATCGGTGGGGATCCCGCACAGGCCGAAGCCTCCCACCGCGATGGTCATGCCGTCGCGCAGCACCGCGGTGAGCTGGGCTGCTGCGTCGTCCGAGACCTTGGACATCACTGTCCCTCCTGTCGACTGGTTCAGCCCTCGTGACCACCGGCGGCGATGCCGGGCGGGGGAGGGCAGGATGACTCCGAGCTTAGACCTGGCCGGGCGATGTGCGCCTCGGAGCGGGGGACAGTGTCGGCCGACCGCGGTTGTGCGGATCTACAACGGGCGGTCGCGGACGGGACGCTGGTGCCGGGGTCCCCGCACTGGAGCGGGTCGGCGAGGGCAGCGACCGGCTGGTCGGCAGGGGTGCTGGTGCTCGTGGGCAGGAGCCTGGTGCTTCCGCGGCACCAGGGCTGGCCGCACCTCGGGTGATCTGCCAGGGTGGGACGCATGTCGGAGACGCAGAACTCGCCGCAGCGCCCCGCGCCGGATCCTGCCGCCGGGGCCACGGTGCTGCTGGTCGCCGATCCTGGCCCGCCCACGCACCGGGCGAGGTCGATCGAGGACTCCCTGCAGCAGCACCTCGAGGAGGCGTACCACCCGCCGATCCGCCTCGACGTGCGCACCTCCATGCTCCGGCTGCGCCCGGACGGGACGCTGGACCTCTCCGAGGTGCTGGAGCAGGCGCGGTCCTCCGGTGATCCGGACGCCGTGCTGCTGCTGACGGAGATCCCGCGTCTGCGTGACGGCAGGCCGCTGGTCGCCGAGATCTTCCCCGAGCACAACATCGCGGTGATCTCCTGCCCTACGCTCGGGGTGCTCACCACGCGGCGCCGCATCCTCGATGCGCTGATGCGCTGCACCCTGCGCATGGCGCCGACGTCAGAACCGCGTGACGCCTCGCGCTATGCCCGGCGCTGGGCGCAGTGGGAGGAGCTGACGGGCCCTGACGATCACCAGCTGCTGCTGGGATCGCGGGTGATCGGGGGAGCGCGCACCGTGGCCGGGATGGTGGCCGGCAACGAACCCCTCCGCACCGCCCCGAAGCTCTCCAGCGCCCTCGCAGCGGCCGCCGCGACCGGGGCGTTCGGCATCTTCTACAGCTCGATCTGGTCGATGTCGATGCACCTGACCACCCAGCGGCTGCTGCTGATCGGGATCCTCGCGATCGGCGCGATCACGGCATGGCTCATCGTCGGCAACCGCCTGTGGGACGCGCCCAGATACGAGCGGCTGGCTCGCGTGGTGCTGCTGTACAACCTCTCGACAGTGCTCACGCTGCTGATGATCGTCGCGCTGCTGTACGTGTGCCTGGTGGTGCTGATCTTCACCAGCGCGCTCATCGTCATCGCTCCGGACTATCTCGCCGAGGTCATCGGCCGCGAGCCCGTCCTGGCGCGGTATCTGGACATCGCGTGGCTGAGCGCGGCGATGGGCGTGGTCGCCGGCGCGCTGGGCTCGAGCTTCGACAAGGACACCGATATGCGCAGCCTCACCCACGGCCAGCGGGAGAGGCAGCGCAGGTTCACCGAGGAAGAGGTGGGGCAGTGAGCGGACCGGTCCCGACGCGGACGCTGTGGGTGGGCTGCGGGCGCCTTGGCGGGCGCACCGGCGCTGCCCTGCTGGAGGCGGGGGGAGAGGTGCTCGCGCTGCGCCGAGATCCGGGCGCCGTGCCGAGCGGCTTCCGCGCGCTGGCCGCGGACCTCTCCTCACCCCTGGAGGGGGCCCTGCCCGCCTGCGAGGCGATGGTCATCACCCTGCCCCCGCCGGAGGGGGCCGACGGGTACGAGACCCCGCTGCGCCACCTGGCCGCCGCCCTGCCCCACCGGCCCGCCCGGACCGTGTTCGTCTCCTCCACCAGGGTGTTCGAGGGGTACGCGAACCGTGCCGATCCGGCCCCGGTGCTCACCGAGGAGGATGCCCCGCAGCCGCTCGGCGACCGGGCCCAGAGCCTCCTGAACGGGGAGCGCCTGGCGAGGGAGCTCTTCGACGCGATCGTGGTGCGCCCCGCCGGGATCTACGGCCCGGGCCGGGATCGGCTGCTGCGCACGGTGCGCGAGGGACGCCCCGTCGACCACCGCCGACGCACGAACCGCATCCACGAGGAGGACCTCGCACGCGTGCTCCTCGCCCTGCTGGCGCATCCGGAACCGCCGGTGCTGCTGCACGCGGTCGACGGCGCGCCCGCGCGCCTCGGAGAGGTGGTCACCCACCTCGCCTTCCGGCTCGGCCTGCCGGTCCCGCCCGCCGCCGACCCCGATTCCGGCCACGGGACCGTGCTGAGCGGGGCGCGGATGAGGGAGCTGCTCGGAGAGCTCCGGCATCCGGACTTCCGCTCCGGGTACGACGCGATGCTCGTGTGACTCCGATCAGCGACCGAAGAGGCGGGTGAAGAACCCGGGGCGCTTCGTCGAAGCGAGGATCGACGCCGACGCTCGGCTGCGCGCGATGCTGGAGTCGCTGCAGGGGGCGTGACGCGACCCGGGTGCGTCCGAGCCCGCTGAGGTGTGGATGATCCAGGGCGGATCCTGGGAGAGTCGACCCATGTTGCCATGACACGGATCGCGCTGCGCTAGCCGAGCTCCTCGTCGATCTGGGCGTGCGAGGGCCGGCGCCGGTTCCGCGCCCCCGGGGCGCCGAGGACGCGCACGTCCGCGAGGGGCGTCCAGCCGAGGTGCTCATAGAGCTCGACGCCCCGTCCAGTCGCCACGAGCAGGCCCGTGTCGACATCGTGCTCATGGGCGATCGCCAGGAGCGTGCGGGTGACGAAGGTGCCCAGACCCCGCCGGCGATGCGTGCTGGCGGTGTAGATCCGGTCGAGCACGGCGCAGCCGTCGACCACCGCCATGCGTCCTCGGGCGACGACACGGCCCGCCTGGATGACGGTGAGGAGCATCCAGCCGTCGAACGTCTCGCGGGCGACCGTGCAGGAGTCCGGCACGATCGGGGCCTCGACGTCCTGCAGCTCCATATCGGTGACCATGAGTCTCTCCTGATCGCTGATCAATTCGAGATCGCCGGTCTCTCCGAGGGCCGGCGGCGCCTCGCCGACCTCGGAGATGAGGGTCAGCAGGTGACCCGGATTCCCCGCGACAGAGGAGGTCGCCCTGCGCAGCTCGTCCTCGCTCCAGCGGAACAGGACGGTCTCCGAATCCCCGTGCTCGGTGCGCGGACCGACGGTGTGCGAGGTGCCCTCATGGACCACCTCGTACTCCCGGGTGCGGGCCCATCCGTCCACCCAGGTGCGCACCGTCGCCGCGGTGAGCTCGTCATGCATGGCTGTCACTCCTTCGCTCGCCGTGGGAAGGTCGGTGCTGCCCGGGCCCCGGCATCGTGGGATGCCGGGAGCCCGGCAGCAGGGGGAGCCTCAGGTCGCGGTGGACTCGATCTGCGCGGGTGGGCTGTCAGCGGTGACCTCGATCTTGCGAGGCTTGGCCTTCTCGCTGAGCGGGATCCTCACGCTGAGCACACCGTTGCTGTAGCTCGCGGAGATCCGCTCGGTGTCCAGGCCCTGTCCGAGGCTGAGCTGGCGCAGGAAGGTCCCGCCCGTGCGTTCGCGCGTGATCCACTGCGCGCCCTCGTCCTTCGGAAGGGTCCGCTCCGCACGGATCGTCAGGAGCTGACCGTCCACGTCGACGTCGACCGAACCGGGATCGATACCCGGCAGATCGGCCGCGAGGACGTAGTGATCGCCGGCGCGGTAGAGATCCATCGGCATCTGCCGCGGTCCCCGACGTCCAGCATCGAGAAAAGTGCCCGCGAATCGCTCCATCTCTCGGAACGGATCGGTGGTGGCCATTGCTTCTCCTCTCTGATGTGACCCCCGGTCGTCCGGTGGTCGCCGAACCTTGAGTCCCTCCGACTCAAGTACGAGCAGATTAGCACTCTCCGGGCGAGAGTGCCAGAGTTCGGGAACGGCCTCGCGGCGGCGCGGAGCCGGTTCGCCGGGGTGCCCGGCCGCCGAGGAGAAGGCGTCGTTCCAGGGTCCCGAGGTCCAGCGCTCAGGGTCTCGTGCCTCGCGCGGGGGCGGATCAGCGGGGGCGGATCTAAGGAGAGCCTCTCAGCGTCTATCGGCGCAGCCCTTCGCCCGAACGGCCGATGGTCCTCGGGGGTGAGCCGGGGGTGAAAAGACGCGGTTCGGCGCCGCACGGAGCGCGCGGGCGCGATTCCTCGTCAAGACTGACTCCACCGCACTGCTGCCCGCCTGCCCGTTCACGGCATCCGAGCAGCATGCCCGCCCGCGGGGCTCCGTCCCCGCTCATCCCTGGAGAAGACCTTTGACCCCCGTGGAACCCATCGCCGCCCGCCGGTTCGGTGCGGCGCCCGAGCGCATGCTCACGCTCGACGTCGTCGAGCTCACCGATCCCGAGGGCGACGCTCTCACCCTCACCACGGACGCCGAGGGCATCTGGATCACCTGCACGACGGACGGGGACGAAGTCACCGTCGGACCGTTCCCCGCCGACTCGCTGAGAGATGCACTGAGAGCGCTCGGTGCCTTCACCCGCGCCGCGTAGCGGCACGCCAGGGCACGCGATGCAGCGCGGAATGACTCCCACCGGCGCGCTACGGCAGCGGTCGTCGTGCGCCCGGGCCGCTGCGCTCTTCGGCTCAGGACGCCACCACCTCCGCGGCTGGCCGCTGGGAAGCGCTCGGTACGCGGGTCAGGGGGAGCAGGGCGAGGCCCAGCAGCGCGGGGAGGGCCAGCAGCGTGTACATCCCGATGTAGGGGTCCGCCGATCCCCAGCTGGTGCTCAGCGTGAGCAGAGCGGCAGCGGCCAGCGGCGCGATCAGCCCCGCGAGGCTCCCGGCAGCACCCACCAGGCCGAGCCCGAACCCGGCCGACGCAGCCGGCAGCAGGGCGTAGGCCAGGGAGCGGGTGGCGGTCATGCCCAGCCCGATCGCGAGCCCCGCCACGGCTGTGGCGACATGGAAGACCAGCAGAGTCGGGGCGAGGGCGCGGGCCAGCATCGCGGCGGCGAGCAGCACCAGCGCGACGCCCAGCACTGGTGTCATCCGGATGCTGCGCCACCGCGAGGAGGTGAGCAGCATGGCGCCGGCCACCACCCCCACCACGCCGGTGAAGGTGGTCAGCGAGGTGGCGCGCACGGCCGCGCCCTCGGCGAGAGACCACCGGGAGAGGAACAGGTACAGCGCGAAGGTGAGGCCGGCCGAGAGCTGCAGCGAGAACAGGAAGCGCATCGCGAGCACGGCGAGGAACGGCGCGGAGGAGACGCCCGATGCGGCGGCTGCGCGGAGCCACCGCCGGGGTGTGCGCCGGGCCGCAGGACGCCGCGCTGTGAGCGGCGGATCCGGCACCCGCAGCGCGAGCGGCACGATCACCGCCAGGGCCGCGACGGGGACCACCAGCAGCATCGCGCGGACGTTCTCGGCCAGCAGGGCTGCCACGAGGAGCCCCGGGGCGGTGCCGAGGAAGGCGGCGGCGGAGAAGATGCCGGCGGCGCGGGTGCGGTCGGTGGGGGCGAGGCCTTCGGCGAGCAGGCCGTTGATCGCGGCGAACACGGCGTTGTATCCGGCCTGGGTGAGCATCCAGGCCGCTGCCAGGGTCAGCGGGTCGGGAGCCCAGGCCATGGCGGCGCTGCCGAGCAGTCCCACCACCGAGCCGCCGAGCAGCCAGGGGCGTCGCCTGCCCAGGCGGCTCATCGTCCGATCCGCCAGCAGGCCGCACAGCGGCGCCGCGATCATCGCGGTGAGCGCGGCGGCCGCATCGATGAGCGCGTACACGTCGGGCGCGGAGTCGTCACCGACCATGCGCCGCACCAGCACGGAGACGGCCACCACCGCCGGGGCGGTGAGGGCGCCGAGCGCCGCGCACTGCATCACCGCCAGCTGCAGGATCCGAGTCATCGCCTCATCGCCTCATCGGTCCTGGCGGGGGCGGTCCGCGTGAGGCCGGTTCTCGTGAGGCCGGTCCGCATGAGGTCGGTCCTCGCCGGGCGGGTCCGCCGGGTGCAGCAGGCCGGCGCTGATCGCCCTGGCCAGGGCCTGCTCGCGGGTGGACGCGCCGAGCTTCGCGTACAGACTGCGCAGCTGGGCCTTGACGGTGTTGAGGGACACGAACAGGCGCGCGGCGATCTCGCTGCGCCGGTCGGTCTCGGCCAGCAGCGTCAGCACCTCGCGCTCCCGGGCGGTCAGCTGCGGGACGCGGGAGGGCTCGGCCACGCCCGTCCCAGGCGGGATCCGGGAGAGGTCCGCCTCGAGCAGAGCGGCGGCCTGCTCCCGGCCGGAGTCGGTGAGGGCGCCGAGCAGGGCCTCGCGATCCCCCTCCGAGAGCAGCACGAGCGGCCAGCGCAGCGCATGGCCGCCGGTGAGCTCGCGGATCTGCAGCCCGTAGCCGGCCAGGTCAAGGCCCTGCGAGGAACGGCGGGCCACGTGCACCCCGGCGATCGCAGTGATCATCCGGTGCAGCGGGGTGGTCGCGGCGAGCTCGGCCCGTGCCAGCAGCGGCAGCGCCTCCTCGGGCCGCCCCTCGGCGAGGACGGTCAGCGCCGACAGCGCCGACAGCATCGCCGCCACCGGCGCATCCCGCACGCCTGCGGGCCGACGGGCGGGCACGCCGCCGGCGAGGATCCGCAGCATCGCCGCCGCAGACTCCAGGCGCTGGAGCGCCGACGGGAGAGTGCGTTCGGAGCGTCGCTCGGCCGTGGTGCGAGCGAGGAATGCCTCTCCCTCGTCCGGGAGGCCCTGCTGGGCCAGCGCGAGGCTGCGGACGGCGGTGATCAGATCCCAGTACTCGATGGTGGCGAAGTGCGGATCGAGGCGGGCCAGCTGCGTGAGCGCCGCCTCGGGGCGGGCCTCGTTCAGCGACACCCAGGCGCGGGCGATGATCTCCACGGCGTCGTGGTACCCACTGCGCCAGGAGTGCGGCCAGTCCTCTGCGTCGATCCGGTCCAGGGAGGCGATCGAGGCGGTGATGTCCCCGCTCACCGCGTGGATCAGAGCCAGGTGCGCGTGGGCGACGTTGCGATGGTGCGCTCGGTGCACGGTCTCCGCGAACCGGGCCTGCAGCAAGCGGGCATCGCGCGCCGCGGCGAAGTCGTCGGCGTAGAACAGGGTGGTCGCGGTCTGGCTGATCGCGGTCATCAGGATCCCGTCCAGCTGGCGATCGCGCTGCGGATCCTCCGCGGCGCTCTCGAGGACGGGCAGGGCGCGCAGGGCGAGGTCCTTCATCGACCGGGACTGGCCGAGCATCCGATGCACAGCGGACTGGATCCCCTGGCGTATCGCACGGTCCAGCGGCGGGATGGAGGAGGAGCGGACGCGACCGATCATCGCCGCGGAGACGAAGAACTGCATGGCCCTCGGCTGGGTATCGGCGGAGCGGTTCAGCACCAGTGCGTGCCAGAGCGCCAGCATGGGGTGGCGATGGATGCGGGCCGCGGGGAGCGCTTGCAGCAGGCGGGAGAGGTGCCGGGCGTCCTCCGCCGGCAGGGGATGGGAACGCATCAGCAGATGCTCGACATGGGCCATGTCCTCGGCCCGCAGCGCATGCTCGATCGCCGCCAGCTTCTCGCCGCGCACCTCGGCCAGCCAGTGCGCGATCGTCGAGTGCAGCTCGCGCAGCCTGGCCGGCGCGGGCGGGGTGAAGTTCGCCGCGGCGGCCAGGCGCAGGTGGTGGCTGTACTGGAAGACGGGCGCGCTGCCCTCTGGGCCGCGCAGCCACTGCCCGGAACCGAGCTGCTCGAGCGTGCCCAGCAGCGTCTCGGCGTCGTGGCGGCCGCTCAGCTGCCGCGCCAGGTCGACGTCCACGAGCGGCGACTGCGCGGTGACCTCGAGGAACTCTTGCAGCACGGGGTCTCCGGGGCGGGCGGCCAGCTCGTGGCGGGATGCTGTGACCAGCAGGTCATCCAGATCGAGATCCTCCTCGGTGGGCCGGGTCTCGAGGGCGTGCTGCAGCACCCCGAGCGACCAGCGCATCGAGGCGAGCCGGCGGGAGGAGGGCACCGCTCCGAGCTGGTGCAGGACTCCTGCGCGTCGTGGATCGCCCTGCAGGGCGGGGACGGCCAGGTCCAGGAGAGTCGAGATCTCCTCGAGGCTGAGTGCGAGATGCTCCTCGGTGAGCACCTGGATGTCCAGGACCGCGTGGATGCGGGCGGACTCCAGCACGGTGGGAAAACGGCCCGCGACCACGACACGGGCGAACGACACGCGGCGCAGGATCTCGACCAGGTCCTCGCACACCTCGTCCCAGTAGCCGCCGTCGGCGGCGGAGCCGGCATCGTCCAGCAGCAGGGTCACCGGCTGCCCGTGGTCCTCGAGCACCCGGCAGATCGTCGCCGGGATGGTGTCGGCGTGGTCGGCGATCGAGGCCATCTCCCGGTACAGGGCGCGATCTGCGAGCAGCCCGCGGGCGTGGAAGCGGCCCAGCACGCGCATCCAGAACCCGGTACGGGTGCGGGTGCCGTTCTCGGCCTCGATCCACATCAGGGTGCCGCGCTGGTCGGGCGAGGTCGCGACCGCCCACTGGGCCATGAGTGTGGTCTTGCCGGTGCCGCCGGGCGCGCGCAGCACGGTCAGCGGGGCCGGCCCGTCGAGGCGCGCGAGCAGGGCGGGGCGGGGGAGCACCCGGGAGGTCAACCGCGGGACGTGCTGAAGGTCGGCGGCGGCTTCTGGAGTCAGCATGTCGGGGCACTCCCGTCGAGATGGTCGGTGGGCCGAAAGGCGGCGAACCCCGGGATGAGGCATGGGGCGCGGGCGCACGCACATCGGGCACTGGCAGGCCAGCGCTTACCGGAGAGTGTAGGACCCCCTGCGGGTCCATCGAGGTCACGGGGTGCCCCTGTGCATGGGTTCGGGAGCGGTGACGTCGCCCGATGAGGGTGGGTGAGCCCAGGTCGCCAGCTGCAGGTCGGTCAGACCGGTGAGCAGCGGGACGAGCCATGAGCATCGGTGCCTCTGTCTTGAGGAGGAGCTCCGAGTGATTACATCTTCAGCTATCGATCAGACACTTGACGCGGAAATCGGTTGTGGCCTTGCCGACATGTGTCGACTTTCGGCGCTCGCTGGGTGCCGACCGGGACCAAGGTCGGGCGGGGCGCGGGGCGCGGGGCGGGGACTTGGGCAGCAGGGGGAGCGCGAGCGATCACGAGGGAAGCGTCGCGGGCCCAGGTTTCACGGCCTGGACGCCGACTGTCGGCGGGGACGCACCCCTCGGGCCTTCACGGGGCCCGCCGGGGCGCCCCCGGGCTCACCGCAGCAGGAGCAGCTGGCGCAACCACGGCACGTGCTCGCTGAGTAGCGAGATGACGCCGTCGCCCAGTACAGCGATGCCTGCGAGGGCGAGCAGGGCAGCGAGCACGGTCTGCAGGGCGCGGCGTCGAGGGCCGACGAGCTCCATGACCCGCGTGACGAGCTGCTCGTGCCGGCCGAACGAGGCGGCGGTGAGCACGGCGACCAGCGGCAGCTGGTAGACGAGGTTCCACAGCACCAACAGCGCCACGTGGCGCAGGAGGTGATGCTCCTGGGAGGCCATGCCCACGGCGATCGTGAACCCGGGATCGGCCAGCGCCGTCACCGAGAAGCCGACGCCTGCGAGCACCAGCGGAGCAGTGGCCAGCCGCTTCGGGGTGGAGCGCTGCTCGAGCCGGCCGTGGGGCACGGCCGGCCGGGACGCGGCCCGGAACTGGTGGATGCTGAACGCGACGAGCGCGAGCCCCGTGATGAGTTCGACGGTGCCGATCGCGTTGTTCGAGTCGAGCACGGGCCGCAGCCAGCGGTTCAGCAGCTCCAGCAGCGGCCGCAGGATCAGCGTTGCCGCGATGACGACCACCGAGTACCCGCCGGCGAAGGCGAGCAGGTGCCGCACCGTGCCGCCGCGCAGCATGACGCCGATCGCGATGACGCCGCCCAGCACGTCCATCGTCACCACGGCGAGCCCGAAGAAGGCGAGGATCCCGGCGAACGTCATGTCGGAAGGCTACGAGAGGCCGCGATGCAGGGACGATGGGGCAGGCCCCAACGTGGGGTGGGGGATTCCCGCACGGCGGTGCGCGAGGAGTCCGCATGCAGGAGGATGAGGGCCGGCCGGGCGAGGGCCCGACGGAGAGCGAGGATGCGATGAGCGAGCCAGTCCCCTTCGAGGTGTACGAGGAGGGTGTCTACCTCCACGGCACCAGGGCCGTGCTGACGCCGGGAGATCTCCTCACCCCGGCGCAGCCCTCGAACTATCGCGAGAACGCCCCGCTACGGCATGTGTACGTCACCCAGACGATGCACGCCGCGGCCTGGGGCGCGCAGCTCGCGCTCGGCGACGGAGAGCCCCGCGTCTACGTCGTGGAGCCGACGGGCCAGGTCGAGGACGACCCGAACGTCACCGACAAGCGCCTCCCCGGCAACCCCACCCGCTCCTACCGCAGCACCGAGCCGGTGCGCGTGGTGCGCGAGCTGGAGGACTGGCCGCGGCACAGCGAGGAGAGCGTGCGCACGATGCGGGAGGGGCTGGCGGAGCTGCGACGGACGGGGCGGGACGAGATCATCGAGTGACGATCACGCCCGGAACACGACCTCGCCGTCCTTGATCGTTTCGAGCACTGCGATGTCTCGCAGGTCCTGCGGTGCGCTCGCGAGCGGATCAGCGGAGAGGATCACCAGGTCCGCCCGCATCCCTTCCCGGATCTGCCCCTTGGAGTCCTCCTCGCCGTACTGGTAGGCGGCCTCGCAGGTGACGGCGCGCAGCGCCTCCCAGATCGAGATCCGCTGCTCGGGGCCGATGGACTGGCCCGTGCGGCTGATCCGGTTCACTGCCAGCGCCGCAGCGCCATACCGATCACGCAGAAGATCCCGATCAGGGAGAGGCCGAACAGCGCGGACACGGGGTGCTCCTCGGCGTAGCCCGGGCGTTCGTCGTGGAGTGGCGATCCGGGCACGGCTGATGGTCGTCGTAACGGGGGCACGCTACCGGTAGAGCGATCAGCGGTCGAGATGTGCCCGCCCCGTGGGAGGGAACAGTCGCCATGAGGAACATCTCCTGGATGCGACGCTCTTACTCCCCGATGTGCCGCTGCACCGGCTCCCTCGGTACTCTCAGGAACATGATCGGGATTGCCGGGCGCCGGCTGCGCAGGGCGACAGCAGCATTGTCGTCAGCTCCTCGGACCCTGCGGAACGGCCGGCTTCTCGCAGCATCGGCGATCCAGCACCTCATCGACGATCCCGCGCTCTTGGCGCTCCAGATGAGCCGCCGCCTGCCTCTCTCTGTGCGGACACGTGCCGGCCGAGCACTTCTCGCGGCAGGTCGTCAGGTGCCCAAGGGTGCGGGCTTCGCGGCGCTCGGCGCGTTCATGGCGGGGGAGTCCGCCCGAGCCGAAGAACTGCTGGAGAAGTCCCGGGATGCCACGGCACCGTTGTCGAACGAAGTGGCGGTGCTCCTCGGACGCCTGGACCTCGTGCGTCACGACGCCGCAGCCTCGACGAGAGCTCGCGCCGCCTGGTCCTGCGGCGATCTCTCCGGAGCTGTCCGGATACTCGAGACAGGCGGGCGAGGGAACTCATCGCATGCGCGCCGCCTGCGCAGCGAGCTGAAGCTCCTCGAGGGCGGCCATCGACTGAGCGTCCCGAGAACTTCCCAGAGGCATGCCCTCCCACGGGCGGACGAACCTCTCAGGGTTCTCCACCTGATCACGAACTCGCTCCCGCACACCCAGTCCGGGTACTCGCTGCGCACTCACAACATCTTGACCGGACTGCGGGACCATGGCATCGACTCCCTCGCCCTGACGCGCACGGGATATCCCGTGATGGTCGGCAAGCCGTGGTGCGCCGATGAGGACGTGGTCGACGGGATCCGTTACCGCCGCACGTTGCCGGCAACGCTCGGGGCCACTCCCGAGGTCAGGCTCCAGCAGGAGGTCGAGGAAGCGCTGCGGATCGTGCAGGAGTTCCGGCCGCACGTCCTCCACGCCACGACCGACTACCGCAACGGCCTGGTCGCCCAGGCCGTGAGCGAGGCGAGCGGAATTCCCTGGATGTTCGAGGTGCGCGGCCTGATGGAGCAGACCTGGATCGCCTCCCATCGCGGCGTGGAGGCGCGCACGGAAGCAGAGCAGTCGGAGAAGGTGCGTCGCATCATTGCGACTGAGAGCGGGCTCGCTCGAGAGGCGGGAGCCGTCGTCACCCTCTCCCGCACGATGGCCGGCGCCCTCGAGGAGCGCGGCGTGGACGGGGAGCGGATCTCCCTGATGCCGAACGGTGTCGATGCGACCCTGCTCGCGGACAGCTACTGCCCCGCCGAAGCGCGCAGCGCGCTCGGTGCGAATCTTCCTCTGGAAGCGCTCGCGGTCGGCGCCGTGAGCGCCCTCATCGACTACGAGGGCCACGACATCCTCCTCCGCGCGGTGGCGGTGATCCTCGCGGACACCGCGGTCCCGCAAGCACTCAAGGATGCCCTCCATATCGTGATCGTCGGGGACGGGGTCACGGCACCCGCACTCAGCGACCTCGCCAAGGAGCTGGGCATCGGGGACCGCGTCCTGATGCCTGGTCGCGCTCCGCGCGACGAGGCCAGGCTCTGGGTGCAGGCGCTGGATGTGGTGGTCGTTCCCCGCAAGGACTTCGAGGTCACCCGCACCGTCACGCCGCAGAAGCCCGCCGAAGCCATGGCGCTCGCCCGGCCCGTCGTCGCCAGCGACCTCCCAGCGATTCGAGAGACGCTAACCGACGATCACGGCGAGGAGCTGGGCGTGCTGGTGGTGCCGGACTCCCCACGAGAGCTCGCCGAGGCGCTCGCCGATCTCCTTGGTGACGAGCGCCGCCGTCATGCTCTCGGCGCTAAGGGCAGAGCGGCTGCGAGGCATCGCACCTGGCCGGAGATGATGAAACGCTACGAGGTCGCGTATCGTGCCCTCGTGAACAGTTCAGCCGAGGAGACCCCACGTGGCGAATGACGTGAAGAGCTCCGCCGAGGTCAAACAGGCACTCGAAGCTCGCGGGCAGGACCCGAGCGCGCTGTTCCACATCGGGGTGCGCCCCCCGCTCACCGTCTATCTGCGGCAGCTCTGGGCGCGGCGGCACTTCATCTGGTTCGACTCCCGACAGCGGGCGGCCAACACGAACAACCGCAACATCCTCGGAAATCTCTGGCTGATCATCCGTCCGATCATGGATGCCGCCTTCTACTACGTCATCTTCGCTCTGCTGCTCGAGGTCGACAAGGACATGGAGAACTTTCCTGCCTTCCTGGTCATCGGCATCCTGATGTTCCAGTCGACGAACAGTGCGATCTCAGGCGGAGCGAACTCGATGCGCGGCGCGAAATCCATGCTGCGCGCCTTCTCGTTCCCACGGGCGGCGGTACCGATCTCCAATGTGCTGCAGAGCGCGTTGACTGCCGTGGTGACCACCGCCGCAATGTGCGTGGCGATCATTCTGGTGCCTCCACATGCCCTGCCCCAGCTGACCTGGTTCCTCATCATCCCGATCTTCGTTCTGCACATGACGGTCAATCTCGGGGTCACTTTCATCTGCGCTCGGATCGGCTTCCACTTCCCGGACATGGTGAACCTGATGTCGATCATCGGACGGATGCTCCGCTACGGCTCGGGAGTGATGTTCCCGATCGAGCGCTTCATCGATGACCCGACGGTCAGCGAGATAGTCAAGCTCAACCCGTTGTTCCGGGTCATCGACATGTCTCGCACGGTGCTGATCGACGGAGCCGTACCGGACCTGAAGTCGTGGTTGATCCTCGGCGCCTGGGCCGTGGTCCTGGTGGTCGGCGGGTTCCTGTTCTTCTGGCGAGGGGAGGAGAGCTATGGCCGAGAGCTTCGCTGAATCCCTCTCGGAGGACTCGGAGGATGACACCCCGGTGGGAAGCTCCCTCTGGGTCCCGCCGGAGCACTCACCTCTCACCGTCGTCGCGCACCGGGTCCGAATGCGTTACAAGGTGCCGCGCACTGACCGCACGCCTCGGAAAGGCCTGCTCGGCAAGCTCACCAAACGCCGCCACATGGTCTCCGTCTCGGCGGTGCGCGGAGCGGACCTCACAGCGCGCCAGGGCGAGTTCATCGGCATCATCGGCCGCAACGGCTCCGGCAAGTCGACCCTGCTGCGGATGCTTGCCGGCGTCGAACCACCGACCTCCGGGGTGGTGATGACGAGCGACAGGCCGCAGCTGCTCGGGGTGAGCGCTGCTCTGATCGGCGATCTCACCGGCGCAGAGAACATCAAGCTCGGCTTCCTCGCCCTGGGGATGCAGCCGGACCGGGTGGAGGAGCAGTTCGGCGCGGCCGTGGAGCTCTCCGCCCTCGGCGAGGCGATCGATCTGCCGATGCGCACCTACTCCTCCGGGATGTCGTCCAGGCTGAAGTTCGCGATCTCCGTGATGGCCGAGCCGAAGATCCTCATGATCGACGAGGCGCTGTCCACCGGCGATGCAGCCTTCGCGGAGCGGTCAGCCAAGAAGATGGACGATCTGCTCGAGAAGGCCGGGACCGTGTTCATGGTGAACCACGCTCCGCGCACGATCGAGAATGTCTGCTCCCGCGTGATCTGGATGGAGAAGGGCCGGATCGTGATGGATGGCGACACCAAGGACGTCTGCGGCAAATACCGCACCTTCAGCTACTTCCTGGCGAAGGAGCGTGAAGAAGAGGCGTTCGCGCACCTGCGGGAGTGCATCACCGAAGGCGCGGCGCAGCGGAAGGCCTCACAGCTGTCCCTGACTCATGACGAGGATCCCGTGACCAAGGATGACGTGCCCGAGCTCGAGCCCGACCCGTTCGCGAAGATCTTCGAGCGTGAGATGAAGGCACAGCCGTTTCCCGGAGCGATCCTCCCCTTCGACGACGAGCGGTGACGCGGCGCCGGACGGGCTAGAGCGTCGAGTACAGCTGTGTCAGGAAGGCGCCGTACTGGTCGTTCCCCAGTGAGCGGTGGCCGGGCCCCAGATCGACGCTCGTCGTACGGAATCGTTCGGCATGGCCCGATGCGGTGTAGACCGTGCGCAGCGGGCCTTCGTGCCGCTTGACATGCACCTTGTCCCCGGGATTGGAGATCAGCTCCACACGGGGGAGGGCGTCGAGGCTTCGGTACTTCTCCACCACGCTCAGCCGGGTGGCCTCGACCACTGCCGCGGCCAGGTCGGCGACACCGAACGCCGGCTCGACGGCCGACTGCACGAGTCGTTGTGAATACTGGCGCAGATCCGTCTGTGGGCTCATCGCGAGAACCACTGCCTCCGGGATCAGCGCGCCCACCTGGAGGGCGGCAAATCCACCCCCCGAGCTGCCGGCCAGCACGATGCGTCGTACGCCGAGGGCCTCCGCCGCACGGCGGATCGACGAGGCGATCTGCGGCGTCAGGTCATCACGCTCAGTACCCAGGTACCAGCCCAGACGCATCGATCCCGACAGATCGAGCGTAGGGTCCGCGACCGCAAGTGTGGGGCCGAGTCCGAGCTCGAGCTGATAGCGCCAGCGCAGGAAGATCGGCAGGCGCATCTTCGCCCGGTCCACGGCTCCTTGGAACAGTACGGTCAGGATCTCTCCGCGATCGGGCTGCAGCGCCATCGGCAGGACCAGCGGACCGACATCGACCGTGTGGATCGCGGCGTGACGCGGCCTCCCGGCGAGGGTGAAGTCCGTTCCGTGATTCTGCACCGGCAAAGGGTAGTGCGTGGGCCTCCACCGAGTGTCCTGGGACCAGTTGTGCAGCGCTGTGCGGTGGGGCTGGACCTGCGCAGGATCGATGCGGCCGCGGACCACCTGGCGCAGGTCGGTCATCGCGGCGATGACTCCGAGGTCGTTCTCCTGGTCCAGGCCACGATCACGAGCCTCGACACCGAGCACGCCCGCGGCCTGTCGGCGCTCGGCGTCCGAAGCGCCCTGCGCGTTGCGCCGCGCCTCGGCGATAAGGGTGAAGACCTCGCGACGGACCGCCGGGTCCAGATGGGGGACAGGCCCGGGTTTCGAGGAGCGCGGTGCGGCAGGAGGAAGCGCCGACGGGGCGGGCAGGCCCTCGCCGCTGTCCGCGTCCTCGTCGGTGCCCGGGAACGTCACGTGATCGGGATGCACGATCAGCTGCTCCGTGACCCGACCCGTAGAGACCTCGAGGCTGAACACCGCCCCCTTGATCGGCATCGATGACACGGTGGGGACCGCACCGTCGCCCGTCGCGAAGATGGTGATGAAGCGGAAGCTGGTTCCCTGCTTCGACGCGGTCACGGCTGTCGCCGGGACCTTCTGCTTCCAGCCGGTCGCGACCCATCCATCGAAGGGTCTCTCGCTGCCCGTGACCTGTGCGAGGGTCGCGGCGGTGCCGGCAAAGGCGAGCACTGCTCGACGATCCCCCGAGCGCAGTTCGGCACGTTGTCCGACGATCGACGCCGAGACGTCCGGGCCCAGCTGCCACCGCTGGCGTGCAGTCACCGGCTCCGCCGAGCGCACGTGGTCGATCACCACGAGATAGTCGCCGGTCCGGGAGTAGATCACACGCCGCGTCAGATCGACGCCGGGGAAGCTGGTGTCGGTGAACAGCAAATCGTAGGAGCGCTGAGTGACGCTACGCCGGGTCAGCGAGACCTCGGCCCCCTTCTCCGGCCGCCTCCCCACGATCGAGACCAGGCTGTGGGAGTCGCGGCTCAGCATGTACTTGCGCTCGATGCCGCCGCCGTACTGGTACTTGCCCGGATCGACGACCCAGTTCACGGTGGCGGCACTGAGGGTGAGCGAGCCGCCGTCCGGATGCCCGTGCACGCGATCCGCCTCACCGAAGCTCACCGAGAAGAAGGTCTCCTCCTCGAAGTTCCGCTCCGTCTCGCCCCACCCGCTGCGCGCGAACAGATAGCCGCGGTCGTAGATCTTCAGGAGATCGGCGGGGGCCTCTCCGTCAGCGCCGCCGGAGGTGACGTACTCGGTGAACGGTGAGCGGATCCTCTTCGCATCACCGCCGTCGGTGTCCCCGATGGAGACGAAGGTGCCGTCCGGGCGGGTGGCGTGGGCGATCTCCTCAGGGGCCAGGGCGTGACGTTCCGCAGCCGGTGGCCGCGGCACCCCCTCGGCATCGAAGCGCTTCAGGACTCGCTCATACCAGAGGAAGTTGTTGTGGTGGTAGGCGATCGCTCCCTCGGCGTTGACTCCCTGCTCGTCGTACGCCGCATCCAGCAGCTCGTTGAATCGCTGGACCGCGAGCTGCGCCATCGCGTCATCGCCGAGCACGCGCCCGCAGACGAACAGTGCTTCGTGCTGGTGCAGGGCATGGTTCGCGTGTCCGAGGTTGGCGGGGTCGGCGAGATGCTCGGCGTGGTCGCGGATTGTCTGCTCGAGCCATCCGAGGTCCTCGGGGCTGTGGTCCCGCAGCAGCGGGGCGGCGAGGCAGAGGTTGATCGCACGGATTCCGTCGACCATGTCGCTCCACACCCACTGGTGGGCGGGGGCATGCCGAGGGTTGTCTTCCACCCAGCTTCGCGCGTAGCGGATCCACATCTCATGAGCGGCGACCTCCCCGGCTGCAGCGGCTCTCCGCACTGGATCGAGCCAGCGCAGCATGTGGAACTGGCTGCGCCAGTTGACGTCCTGGAAGGGGTCCGCGCCCCAATCGATCGTGGCGGGAAGCGCCCACTCCGGATGGGGGGACAAGTGCAGCGTGCCGTCGAGCAGCCGTTTCACGGCTGCATCGCGGTACGAGCCCCCGAGGGCCTGCCGGGCGGCAGCATCGAAATCCAGGCTCATGACTCCGTCAGCTCAGCGTAGATACCGGCGATGACCTGCGCGAGTGTGCGCCAATCTCGGTTCTCCACCACCCACTGCCGTGAGTTCTCGCCGAGCTCGAGGAGCAGTTCGGGATCGTCGAGCAGCCGGGTGAGCTGTTCCTGCAGGGAATCCGAGCTGCCCTTGGCGTGGAGCAGTCCGTTCACGTCCGGGGTGACGATCTCGGCCAGCGCGGCGACGTCGGAGGCGATCACGGCCTTGCCCATCGCCATCGCCTCGAAAGGCTTGAGCGGTGAGACCATCTCGCACACGGGCAGAGGCAGACGTGGGAAAGGAGTGATGTCGATGATCGAGTAGTAGCGCTCGACTTCGTCATGCGGAACCCGCCCGATGAAGGAGACGACGTCCCCGAGATCCTCGTCCTCGGCGACTGCGCGGAGGGAATCCAGCTGTGCGCCGTCGCCGACGATGAGCACATGGAAGTCCTCGCGGGTGCGCCGGAGTTCGCGGGCGGCAGTGAGCAGGAGGTTCAGGCCCTCGTAGTCCACGACAGTGCCGACGTAGCCGATCACCGTTCTGCCCTGCACCCCGAGCTCTGTGGCGAGCTCCTCGTCCCGGGGAATCGGCGTGAACCGTGCGGTGTCGACACCATTGGGGACCAGCGTGATCTTCTCGGCGTCCACGCCGCGGTCCACGAGCTCCGCCTTCAGCGCTTCGGTGATCGCCAGGACCCGCGTCGCCCCGCGCGCGGCATCGGCCTCCATCCTCGCCAGGTAGGAGTACTGATCACTTCGCCCCCAGTCCGCATCGCGGGAGGCTCGAGTGACCTCCCACAGGCCCCGCACCTCGTAGACGGACGGGATGCCGAGGAGCCGGCCCGTCTTCACTGCCGCGAGCCCGTTCCAATGATTCGAGGCTCCGTGCAGGATCGCGGGTCGCTCCGCACGGGCTAGTGGCAGAAGCGCCTCCGTGTATCGCTCGGTGTAGTCGAACATCGGATTCTTCTTCTCGATCTGCCGACCGGTGAGCAGGTGGTGGTAGTCGACCAGCCCCACTCGCTCCTGCGCAGGGAGATCCGGCACATCAGCCATGCCGGGCATGTCGTAGGGGTAACCGAGACGCGTGACGCCATCCACGTCCCACCCGCTGCGGTTCAACTCGGTGAGCAGCCCATGCGTGCGGGTCGCATAACCGCCCGAGTGATGGGGGAGAGAATTGTGGAGCAGGTAGAGCACGTGGTCGCGGCGCGCCTCGTACTCAGGTGTAGGGCGCAGCTCAGGGAAGGGGAACCCGTCACGGGCGAGGTCGGAGTTGCGCACCGCGCCGTCGTCACCGGGATGAGAGCGACCGGAGTCCTGACGGCTCCACCACAGACGTAATTGGGCCATCCCTCCCTGACGGAAGTGCCAGAGGGCCTGGCGCACTGAGGTGACGCGCTGAGAAAGCGGATTAGGCACGAAGACCTCCGGGAAGACATGGGGTTCTGTCCATCTTACGGCGAGGGAGGGGGACTCGAGAATTCCTCCGCAACGGACATTTCTGGCATAACGCCCGTGGGGCGGGCATGTGACCAAAAAGTAATGTGCTTCGTCCCATATGCACGGTGAATACACCGTGGACAACGGCGGGCGAGCACGCGGCGCGACGGCAAGGCTCTGTAGTCTCATCTCTGTGAATAGCCTGATTTCCGCCACCCCCCTCCTGCAGGCGCCGCTCCGATGACCGCCGTCGAGGACGTTCATCCGCCGAACCTGCGGATCATGACGATCTACGGCACGCGCCCGGAAGCGATCAAGGTCGCCCCGGTCATCAAGGCGATCGAGCGCACCGAGGGCCTGGAGAGCATCGTGGTGGTGACCGGTCAGCATCGGGAGATGCTGGATCAGGTGAACGACATGTTCGGGATCGTGCCCGACCACGACATGAACATCATGTCCGCGAGTCAGGGGTTGAACCAGATCGCGTCCCGCGTGATCGAGGGCGTGGATCGGATCCTGCAGCTCGAAGAGCCGGATGCGGTCATCGTCCAGGGCGATACGACGACCGTCATGGGCGCGGCGATCGCTGCGTTCAACCGGCACATCCCCGTGATCCACCTCGAAGCGGGCCTGCGCTCAGGCAACATCAGCTCTCCGTTCCCGGAAGAGGCCAACCGCCGGCTCACCGGACAGATCGCCACGCTTCATCTCGCGCCGACGCCCACCAGCAGGGGCAACCTCCTGCGGGAGGCGATCAGCGAGAGGGACATCGTGGTGACCGGCAACACGGTGATCGACACGCTCTTCCACGCGGCTGAGAACCTCGAGGTGCAGTTCGACGATCACCGCCTCGAGCGTCTCCGGCGCGAGAAGGAGCAGGGGTCGGAGCAGCGGGTCCTGCTGGTGACAGCGCATCGGCGGGAGAACCATGGCGAGGCCATGGTCTCCATCGGGAACGCCGTGGCAGATCTCGCGGAGAAGTATCCCGACCTCCTGATCGCCTTCCCGTTGCACAAGAACCCTCTGGTCCGCGACGCGGTGATGCCGCTCCTCGAGTCACGAGAGAACGTCGTGCTCCTGGAGCCGCTGCCCTACCCGCAGTTCACCAAGCTGGTGGGTCTGGCGGACCTGGTGCTCACCGACTCCGGCGGGGTGCAGGAGGAGGCGCCGAGTCTCGGGAAGCCGGTGCTCGTGATGCGCGAGAACACAGAACGGCCCGAAGCCGTGCTGGCCGGTACTGTGAAATTGATCGGAACCCACCGTCAGCGCCTCGTCGACGAGGTCTCCCTGCTGCTCGATTCGCAGGAGGCCTACAGCGGTATGGCCAACGCGGTGAACCCTTATGGCGACGGCCACGCGGCGAAGAGAGCGGTCGCCGCACTCCGTTGGAAGTTCGGCGACGGCGAAAGACCACAGGATTTCACCGGATAGACGGATCAGACCCCATCATTGGCCAAGCGGCCCCTGTACCCAGAGCATGACCAAGGAGTGAAGTAGATGACCAGCAAGACAGTGACCATCGTCGGACAGGGCTATGTAGGGCTCCCGCTCGCTCAGGCGGCGGCACGCGCCGGGTGGAGGGTGCACGGGCTGGACGTCACCGAGTCGCTCGTCGAGGCCCTGAATGACGGCACCTCGCATGTGGATGACCTCAGTGACGCGGACATCCAGGAGATGCTCGGCCTCGGGTACCGCGCGACGACGGACCCGGCGGTCGTCGCCGACTCCGATGTCGTGGTGATATGTGTGCCGACACCGCTCGGCGACGGTGGCAGCCCGGATCTCGGAGCGGTGAAGGCTTCGAGCCGCACTGTGGGCGACAACCTCACCGAGGGGACCACCGTGATCCTCGAGTCGACCACGTACCCCGGCACCACCGATGGGATCGTCAAGCCGATCCTGGAGATGGCCTCGGGCCTCACCGCCGGCGACGACTTCCAGCTGGCCTACTCGCCGGAGCGAGTGGACCCGGGCCGGACCGACTACGGCATCAAGAACACCCCAAAGCTCATGGGCGGCATGGATGACGCCTCCACGCAGGGCGCTGTCGCCTTCTACGGCTCGTTCATCGACCATCCCGTCCCGATGGACGGGATGCGTGAGGCCGAGACCGCCAAACTGCTCGAGAACACCTTCCGGCACGTCAACATCGCTCTGGTCAACGAGATGGCGAAGTTCTGCAAGGAGCTGAACATCGACATCTGGGAGGTCATCAGGGGCGCGGCCACCAAGCCGTTCGGGTTCATGAAGTTCACGCCGGGACCTGGCGTGGGCGGTCACTGCATCCCTATCGACCCCAACTACCTCTCCTACGAGGTCCGCAACCAGCTCGGCTACCCCTTCCGCTTCGTCGAACTCGCGCAGGAGATCAACAATTCGATGCCTCGCTACGTGGCGGACCGTGTCGGCGAGCTCCTCAACGAGCACCGCAAGCCGGTCAACGGCTCCGAGGTCCTACTGCTCGGCGTGACCTACAAGGCGAACATCGCGGACCAGCGCGAGTCCCCGGCGATGCCGGTGGCGGAGGCGCTTCGCGACCGCGGCGCGGTGATCCGCTTCCACGACCCCATGGTGGAGAACTGGAACCTCGAGAGCGGCAGTGTCACCCGCGAGGCCAGCCTCGAGGAGGCCGTCAAGGCCGCCGACGTGGTCGTCGTGCTGCAGGCTCACGAGACGTACGACCTCGAGAAGCTCGCCGCTGACGCAAAGGTCATGCTCGACACCCGGGGCGCCGCCCCGAAGCCGGCTGTCCGTCTCTGACGATCCCCGCCGCCCGGGCTCGCGCGGCACGTGACCAGAGCCCGGGCCTGATCTCCTCCAACACCTTCGACTCGGAAGTCGCCCTGTGAAGCTCCTCTTCTCGAAATTCGGTCTCCTCGCACTGGCGGGCGTCGCGCTGACTGCGATCTCCGTGGTGCTGTTCGCGGTGGGTGCGACGCAGTGGGGAGCCGCCGCGCTCGCTCTCGCCGTGATCGGGATGTTCGGCCTGATCCTGCTGTCCCACGGGTACACGGTCCGCAGCACGGTCCGTGCGCGAGAGGTCCAGCAGCGGGACACCCGCACCCTCTATCACAGCCTCGACAAGACCTCGAAAGCCACCGCTGCCACGAAGGCGAAGGTCACGCAGCTGGCGGATTCCTTCGACTCCTCAGGCGTGAGCAGCGCGGTGAAAGCCGAATCCAAGGCGCTGCTGGAGGACGCGAAGCAGTCGCTCCGGAAGGATATGCAGAAGGCCTCGACGGGCAACTCCGTGGGCGGCGGCGGCGCGTACTTCGGCATCGGCACGGAGTTCGAGTACGGGGAGCGCGCGGGCAAGGCGCCCGGGCACTTCGAGACCTTCGCCCTGCGTTCGAAGAGCGTGGCAATGCGCGATGCCTTCGCCCGCTCGGCGACGAACCTCCAGTTCGACTACGGGGAGATGCTCCGGATCGTGCGGGCTCTGCGCGCCGGCAAGGCACCGGGCGCAGGATCGGTGGTGAAGGGCTGGTCGGAGAAGGGGATCCTCGCCACCGCGCGCGTGGTCGCGAACCAGCGCCTCACCCCCAGCGATTCCGGGGACGCGGTGCTGCTGTTCCGCCTCGTGAAGGACGTCTTCGGGGTGGGGAAGCTGGGTCGCAGCGACGCCTACGTGTTCGCCGAGGCGCTCGCCCTCGAGGGGCAGCACAACGAGGCCGCCCGCGTGTTCCGGGAGACCAAGCTGTCCCGGCGGGACCCGATGCAGGCGAAGCTCATGGAGCTCAACGCTGTGCACAAGCGCGGACTGGACAGCGCCGAGAACCGAGACCGCTGGGCGGCAGCGCTCAACTCCATCTACGCGGCGGAAGAGCTCGCCCCGGTCGCCTTCCGGGAGCCGCTCGGGCCCACGCTGCTGGATTCGCTGCGCTGCGAGGCGCCGGCCCGGAGCGTGGACGGGCCGAAGGTGTCCGTGCTCGTGCCCTCCTTCAACGGCTCCGAGCACATCACCACCACGCTCGACTCCCTGGCCGGCCAGACCTGGAAGAACCTCGAGATCATCGTGGTCGATGACTTCTCGGATCCCGCTCATCGCGAGCGGCTGCAGGAGATCTGCGCCCGGTACGAGGACGTCACCCTGCTGCTCCAGCCGGAGAACCTCGGGGCCTACATGGCTCGGAACCGCGCCCTCACGGTTGCCGACGGCGAGTTCGTCACCGTGCACGATGACGATGACTGGTCGCACCCGCAGAAGCTCGAGATCCAGGTGAACCATCTGCTGGAGCACCCGGAGCAGGCGGCGAACATGACCCGCCATGCTCGTACCTCCGAGGACCTGCAGCTCACCCGCATCAACAACAACCCCTCCTTCTCCCAGGCGAACTTCTCCTCTCTCCTGACCCGCCGGGAGCTCGTGGACCAGCTGGGCGGATGGGACACCGTCAACCGCGGTGCCGACGCAGAGTTCCGCGACCGCGTGGTGAAGCTGACCGGGCAGCCGGTGGAGATCGTGGGCACCGCGCCGCTCTCGTTCACCCGCACCCACGGCGCCTCGCTGACCGCCGGGGAGATCGGCCGCGGCTACATCGATCCGGCGCGGCTGTTCTACCAGTCCGCCTACTTCCGCTCCCTGCACTCCGCGGAGGTGGTGGACGGAAAGCTCCAGCAGGAAGACTTCCCGCGGCCGCTGAACATGAAGCCGGGGATGCGGGGTAAGCACCTGGGAACCTTCGACGTCGTCTTCGCCACCGATTTCCGCTTCCCGGGCGGTACCACCTCGCTGACCACCAACGAGATCGAGTTCGCGGCGCAGCGGGGCCTTCGGGTGGGGATGATCCAGCTGGACTCCCCGATGAACTCGACGAAGGACTCGATCGGCCTGCGCGCTCTGGACGTCGCGCAGCTCGACAACGTCGAGGTGCTTTCGCTGAACGACCAGGCGGATGTGAACCTCCTGGTGGTCCGCCATCCCACGGTGCTCCAGTTCGCGGAGTCGCTCACCACCAAGCTCGCAGTGGGTCACGTGGTGGTGGTGGTGAACAACCCGCCCATCCTCACCGGCGGCACCGGCGTGGTGTTCGATCTGGAGACGGTGCGCGACAACGCGGCGAAGCTCTTCGGTGTCACCCCCGATATCGCGCCGGAGAGCGAGGTGACCAGGCATCTGGCCCTCACCATGGTGCACTCGAGCGTGCTCGCGGACTACGACTGGCCCGGCTTTATCGATATCGAGCGGTTCCGCCCCGCTGCGCAGGACGAGCGGCGCGGCGAGGTGCCGGTGCTCGGTCGCCACTCCCGTGACGCAGTGCTGAAGTGGCCGGACAAGCGCTCCACCACCCTGTCCGTGTATGGCGGGGACGACGAGCTCGACGTGCGTATCCTCGGAGGGGTGACGTCACAGTCGAAGGAGCTGCAGGAGGAGCTGCGCGCCGCCGCGACGGTCGTCGAGTTCGGCGAACAGGCCCCCGAGGAGTTCCTGCAGGACCTGGATTTCTGGGCGTACTTCCACTCGGACTCGCTGACGGAGTCCTTCGGCATGTCCACGGTCGAGGCGATGGCCAGCGGCCTGGTCGTGTTCCTGCCCCGTTACATGCGCCCGAACTTCGATGACGGCGCCGTCTATGCGGAACCCGGCCAGGTGCGGGAGAAGATCCGCGAGTACTGGCAGGATCCCGAGCAGCTGCAGGCGCAGCGCCAGCGGGCCCGTGAGGTCGTGATGGAGCGGTACTCTGCCAACGCTTTCGAGGAGCGGCTGTTGGCGTTGCTCGAGCACGGCCGTAGCACTCTCCAGGAGAACGGCGCCGAATGATGGCCTCTGCAACCCGCCTCCGTAGGCCCAGGTTCTTCGTGGCCCTGGGAATCTGCGGGATGTTGTTGGGGCTGGGCGTCTTCCTTGTGCTGTTGGGGGAGTTGTCCGTACTCCGTGCCGTGGGCGTCGCACTGATTATTGGCGCCTGGGTTCTGCCTGTGCTATATGCCGTGATGTTGAGGGCACGGGCGGAATTTAAGAAAACTGCCAGCAGTGAGGACCTGAGAAGATCCCAGCAGGCAGTTATTAACGGCGTCACCAAAGCCCGCCAGGGCCTTTCCGCGTCACTGAGCCGGCAGGACCGAGCTCTTCAGCGGATCGAGGAGCGACTGCACAGCCTGACCGCCGAGAGCCAGTCTCGCACGTTCGCCATCGATGAAGCCGACATTGATGTTCTCTTCGTGACCAGCAATGGTGCTGGTCTCGGACACATCTCTCGGATGATGGCGATCGCTCGCAAACTTCCCGGAAAGAGATCAGCTGAACTGCTCACACTGTCGACTGCATACAGGAACTTGGGCGGTCAGGGGATGACAGTCCATTATTTCCCTTCGAGCGAGGCTTCAGGGCAGGATCCACGGCGCTGGAACCGACACTTTCGAGCCCACCTGAACCGACTGATGGAATCGTCCCTTCCCAGGCTGGTCGTATTCGACGGTACTTGGGTCTATTCGGCGCTCGCAGAGGTCTGTCGAGCAAAGGGTATTCCCCTTGTCTGGGTGCAACGGGGGATGTGGCGAGAAGAGGTGGATCTTGCTTCCACTCAGCGCCACCATGCGGCGACGGTAGCTGATTACGTGATCGTGCCGGGCGATTACGCAGGCGAGGAGCGGGTTGATTCAGGCCCGCGCATCACACCTGTGTATACCGGGCCGGTGGTCATGACAACCAAAGACGAGCTGCTCGATCGAGAATCTGCCTGCGCAGCGCTGAACCTCGACCCGGGACGGAAGTACGTCCTGCTCAACCTGGGCGGCGGTGACATCAGCGACCCCACTACCCTGGCCCACTCCTTCCGGCACCTCCTTGCTGAGATGGCGCCAGAACTAGTCCCGGTCCAAGTCATCTCACCGCTCGCTCCCAGACCGGAGCCTGTGCCAGGTGTGGAGCGAATCCGCGCATACCCAGTGATGAAGTATGTGCGGGCTTTCGAGTTCATGGTCTGCGCAGCCGGATACAACTCGTCACAGGAGGCGGTCTCACTTGGAATCCCGGCCATTATGGTCCCCAACCGGATGACGCGAACGGATGACCAAGTTCGCCGCACACGCCAGCTCGCCGCACAGGAACTGTGCTTCAATGCCGAAGACGAAGCCGGACAGCGTCAAGCTCTTGCGCAGATGCTGGACCTAGAACAGAGAGCAGCGCTCCAACAGAGGCTCGATGCGTTGAGCGAACCGCGGGGTGCTCAGGAAGCTGCCAGCTTCCTGGAAAGCTTGATCGAGCAGGCTGGATGGATCCAGCGCGCAGAGACTCTGGAGGGGTCGCCTACCAATGGGGCATGAGGTGCGGGACAGCTCGATAGATTACAAGCGCTATCGACGTATGGGCACAAAGCTCGACGCGTGGGCTCTGGCGTCCGAGGCCACCGTGGCGAAAGACATCTATGCCTCGATAGCGAGCGATGGCAAGCGCACATTCGGGGACCTGATGGGCAGCGTCCACCAGGGCAGTCTGGCAGGCTGGAACGCGACGTGGGTGGGGCGGCTTGCGAGGATTATCCTTCTCCAGCCCCACGAGAATGAACTGCATGGTTTTGCATTCAGGGCGCTTGAGCTCGCTGTCGATGAACTTCCCACGACTCCCGCAACCCTCATGCTGAGGAAGCTTCACCTGGAGCTGCTGTTCAGCGCTCGAAAATTTGATCGTGCAAGGGAGATGCTGAGTAAGAACGGCGATCTGTCCAGCCTCCACCACGGATATCTCGGCACCGACCTTCTCAACCCCTATATGCGAGATGATTCCGAAACAACAGATGCGTGGATCAAGGGGTTAAATGCTCCTTTTCTGGATGCGGGTCTCAGCGAGATTACAGTCGACCCCGCCGCGCAGACGCCTTTCGATGGACTGTCGCCGAAGATTTCGCCGGGGACCGTAGAAGGACCGCTGGTGTCGGTGATCGTGACGACGTTTAACCCGAGCCCCGTCGAGATCCGTACCGCGGTGCGCTCCATTCTCAGGCAGACGTGGAAGAACATTGAGGTGCTCCTCGTCGACGACCACTCGGATGAAGATAAAGTTCGGCCTCTGGATGAGCTAGCTGCGGAGGATCCGCGGATCAGGCTGCTTCGACTGCCCGTAAATGGGGGAACCTACCGCGCCAGGAACGCCGGCATCAGGGAGGCGAACGGGAAGTATATGACCGGGCAGGACACGGATGACTGGTCGCATCCGGAGCGCATTGCGATGCAGGTGGCCGTGTTGGAGGGGAACGAGAGCCTGCCAGGTGTGGCTACTGCCGCCAACCGGACCGATGATCTGCTGGTCAAGATGGCACCGGGGCATAGTCCTCATCGCAAGTGCGAGGTCAGCCTAATGCTCCGGGTAGACGATGCGCGAGCGATCGGAGGCTACCTCCCTGTGCGAAAGGCAGCGGACAGTGAGTTCCGAGAGCGTCTGGAGGCTTGGGCGGGACAGCCCACCCAAGTGATCGACCACCCCCTCTACATGATCAGGATGTCGTACGGGTCGCTGTCCCGAATGGATTTTCGTCCGGGCTGGTCCCACTCAGCGCGGCGTGCATTCTGGAGCTCGTACAAGCTCTGGCACAGGAGCGCGCCTAGGGAGGAACTCCAGATCGATGCGAGTGGCGATGTCGCAAGTATTCCTTCGACAGCGCCAGAGAGAATCGCCGGGCGGGAGTGGACGAAGGACAAGCGCTTCGACGTGTGCATCGTTGCCGATTGGCGTGGAAATACTCCACAACAGCGCGCAGCACGTGATGAGTTGACAGCATTAGCGGACACTGACCTTGAGGTCGCCGTGCTCCACATAGATACCCCCTGGGGGCAGGGAACAGAGCCGCGATCCCTCCACCCCGAGGTACAACGCCTGATCTCTACAGGACAAGTGGACAGGATCCTTGTCGACGAACAGGTCGACGTGGACCTCATGCTGGTGAGAGCGCCAGAGACGATGGATTTCGCCCGCAGGACACCCAGTGAGCTGCGATGCGGACAGACGGTACTGATCGGTCACGGTGCGCTTGCCCACCGCCGGACGGAAGTGCGGGACTACGATCCAGCGAACGCGCATGCAACTGCGCGGGTGATGTTCGGCAGAGAACCTATCTGGAGTTTCCCCGAGGGCGATCCCGCCGACGGCGTGGCCAACAGATTTGGGATCCCTGTAGGGGGAGAAACATACCCCTTATATGTGGATACGAGTCGATACAGTGGCCCTCGCTTGCGTAGACCCGCAGGAGGCCCCCCGGTTCTCGGCTGCGCTGCAATCGACGATATTCTCGCATGGCCGGAGCGGGATGACCTCCTCGCAGCTTTTCCCTTCGACGGCACGGAAGACGTGCGCGTTCTCGGCGACGCGCGTGGAGCACTCCGCGAGATCGAGGAGACGCGCATCCCTGCGAACTGGGTTCAGTTTCGGGAGAACGAGACAGACTCTGCGTTGTTCTGGAGGACCGTGGACGCCGCAGTCTTTCTTGGACGGGAGCTGGAGGGGCCGAGCATCGATCGCTCCGTACTGGAGGCGCTCGCAACCGGGACCTTGGTTCTCACAGGCATGAGCTCGGCGAGCAAATACCAAGGGGCGGTAGTCCCGATCTCACCAGAGGAGGCTGTCTCGATGGTGCGGTCCGTCAGTGAGGACTCAGAGCGGATGGAGCAAATTCTTCGCCACAGCAAGCAGCTGATAAAGAACTTCTCTGATCCTGCAAGAGTCGAGGGCTACGTGCGAAAGTGTTTGAACAATCCACTGGCAGGAGCAATTGATGATGTCTGACGGCCGGCGACGCCTCTTGATTCCCGGACTCCTGGCAGTCTTGACCATCGCCGTGGCGCTGATTAGCGCTACGGCACTGACGGGGCCAGAGAACGCGCTCCCTACCCGCGTGTTCGGGTCGATTCTTGCGACTCTTGCTCTGGCAGTAGGCATCGTGAGCCTGGCACTCACCCTCCGAAGTGCGATGAGACAGGCCCTGACCGGGCTCGGGGCGCGCATGAAGGAGCAGACGAAGTACATCCTCGAGGACCATGACAGACGCCAGGCTGACCTTGTCGAGCAGCTGAACCTTGTCGAGGAGCACTCGCGTGAGATGCTCGAAAAGTTCGAACATGATGCCCGGGAACTACGCGCAGTAGTTGACTCTCTACGAGAGCGGGATGAAGAGACATCGAAGGCGCTCGGATCGCTTGCGAGGTCCTTCCGACAGCAGACGGACGGGATCGCCACGATACGGAAGCAGTCCCGTTCCGGGGTGGACGCGATGGATCGCCTTTCCAACGTGACAGGCGAAGCCAGGGGTCTAGCCCTGGAGAGCCGTGACAACAGTAGGAAACTCCTGAACGTCGTGCGTGCCGACACGAAAGCGAACCGCGCAGCGGTCACAGGTCACTCGCAGGATCTCCAGGCACTTACTACCAGATTGGAGGAAATTGAGCGTGCGCAGCGCCGACTCATCAACTTCCTGCGGCGTGAAGGAAACATTCAGTTCGTCCTTGACCGCATGCAGGCTTCAGAGAGACGTCTGTTGAACAGTGTCGAATCAAGCGCACTGACGACTTCCGGGGAGCTTTCACGATCCGTCGATCAAGCCCATTCTGGATTGAGGGAGTGGCTGCGAGCCGAGGTGCTCGACGGAGGTGCTCTGCGGAGCGAACTTAGCACCATCAGCCACGGATCCCAGGCCTTGGGGGCCCTCGTGGAAACGCTCGATACGAAGACGAACGAGATCGCCGGTCAGATGGAAGCCCTTGCGTCTGTCATGGACCGCGTAAGAGCCGAGAACTCGAAGTCGTTCGAGAGTCTCGGCGACGTGACATCTCGAGCCGCGGATAGCTCCGCATCGACCATGCAGGAAATTAGCCTTCTGCACGAAGAGTTTAGGCCTCTCTTCAAGGAGCGCGCTGACTCCCAACAGGCAGTCGAGGGGCTGGTGACGTCGATCCGGTCGGATCTGAACGACTTGGTCGATCGCTGGGACGCGCTCCAAGAGGAGTGGAACGGTGCGAAGACCGACTCAACAGACCATGATGGCGTTGATACTTCCGCGGCAGCTGAGCTGAGCAGCCTCGTACGCCTGACGGACGTCTTGAAGAATGATGTGAAAGCTCTGCACCGCCACGTCGACCGTGCAGGTATCGAGACGGTGAGGCAAACGGAGGCACTGATGCAACTGTTGCCTCGAGTGAACGCTGAGACTCGCCGTCTGCCGGCATCCGGCGGTTTCGCGATGACTCCAGACAGCCTGCTCCTTCTCTCGGACCTGATCGAACTCCACCGCCCAGAGCAGATTCTCGAGCTAGGGAGCGGGACTTCGACAATCTGGCTGGGCTCCTTCGCGAAGAACATCGGTGCGTCCGTTGTGTCGATCGATCACCTCGAGGAGTACCGGGCACGGACGCAAGATGACCTAAACGAGTTCGGTCTCACTGATGCGGTCGAGCTTCGCCTGGCCGAGCTCTCCCCGCTAGAGGTCGGTGAAGTCGCGATCAGCTGGTACAACACCAAGGCTCTACAGGACCTCTCGCGGATCGATCTTGTCGTGGTCGACGGCCCGCCGGAGTCGACCGGCCCGGACCCTCGAAACCCGGCATTCCCCCTCCTGAGGTCCAAACTTGCAGACCACGCTCTAATCGTCGTCGACGACATCCATCGGGAGCAGGAGCAGCAAATGGTCACGGAGTGGCTGGAGCTCGATGGAGATCTGCGCAGAACCAACTGGAGCTCGAGCCGGACGCTGGTCTTGGAGTACCGTCGATCGAGCAACTTGGCATAGTCGCCCGCACCGCGCGCTGCGATCATAACGCAATAGGCTCAACTTTAAGGTTGGATGAAAGGATGCGTCAGTGGCATCACGATGGAAGTCGCCAGAGACTGACTTTTTCCCGGTCACTGGAAACGGGTGGGCGCTTATCGCACTCGAGGCGTGGCGCCGCGGTATCAGTCTACGACTACTCCGCGACCGAGGATTCCGCCTCAACTTTGAAGACACGGAAGTTTCGTTCAAGCTTAGTCGGCTAGACCAAGATTCCGCGCGGGAGGCAAATCGGATCGTCGGCAACAAGGACGCCACAAAGAACCTCCTTTCCAGGAATAGCGTTAAAACGCCCCGCGGAAGGGCGTTTGCCGCCCCGTTCAATCGTGAAGACATCCGATCAACTGCTCAAAGCATCGGATTCCCGATTGCCCTAAAGGCAAATAGCTGGAGCAAGGGGAGGGGCGTGTATTCTAAAGTTGAGAACATGCAAGACTTTGATCGTGCACGAGCGGCAGGAGTGCATGGCAAGGTGTCCAATGCCAGTGACGGCTCCGTCGTAGCGTACCTTTGTGGCACGAGGCGTGGGATCGAAAAGCTGGTAAGCGACCGTGGTGGCCTCCCACGGTCAGCTAGCATTTCCGAGGTAACGCTCGAAGAGGCGGATCCCTTTATTGTTACCCCCGGAGTTTCGATTGCCTAATCAGCGGTGCATATGTTCGAGATGCGACTCGACACCTAAGTTCTCAGTGACGCTCTGGTGTATCAGGTATAGATTTGACGAATCCCATCGGGAGCGGGGCAAGCAGAATGATTGAAGATGCTTACCACGGGCAAGCTCTGATCACGTTCACCTATGACGACGGGCGTCGCAACAATTACGAAGTAGCTCTCCCGCTTCACGAGGATGCGCAGATCCCTGCTGTTTTCTCAGTAATTGCGGAACGTACGCGAGATCGTGTATATGAGAACAAGTTTATGACACCTTTCGAGGTTTCTGATGCGGTGCGCAGAGGGGTTGAGATATCCAGTCACTCATTGACGCACAGATCTCGGCTCACAGACCTCGACGATGGACTTCTTCACGCCGAACTTGAGCAGAGCAAAGAAGTTTTAACTTCGCTGCTGCCTCGAGAGACTGGGGTGGAGTCATTTTGCGTCCCGTTCTCAAAGGTTGACAATCGCGTCCTTGAGGCGGCCATCTCCGCGTACAACTTCGTACGCATCGATGGGAAGAAGATGAACAGCATCTCGAGTAGGTCGCGGCTGCTGAACTCTTATCCGGTTCGCTGTGACACTACCTTGGATGAGATCACCGAGTGGATAGATGTGGCCATCCAAGAGCGGCGTTGGCTCGTGTTGATGTTTCACGGTGTCGTTGCTGAAGGAGGCGAGCTTTCCAAGTATGACGTAAGCTCAGAGACCCTATCGGCGGTGCTTCATTATGTCAATAGCCTATCTCGGGAGAAGATCCTTCCGGTGAACTTTGCGGACGCGAGAAGGATTCGTGAAAGATTCCGGAAGGAGGAACATGCAAAGCTGCTTGCGAACCCTCGGCCTTCGGAACTGGTTCTGGACGAGGCGCCCGGATATAAGATTACGTACCATCGAAACTCTACACCGACGGATAAACTAGTAATCAGCTTTGGAGGCCTGCCTTCAAAGAAGACCCAGACTGGCTTTGGGTCTAAATTTATCCTCAACCAAGGATGGGATCACATATTCGTCGCGCAAGAGGAAATGACGCAGTATCAACATCTGAGCATTGAGCAGTTCCGCGAGAATGTGTCCAGCATCGCGGCGGCGTACGATGTGTTTGCTTATGGATCGAGCTTGGGCGCATATGCGGCTCTATACTTCGGGGGTTCGGTGAATGCGCGGATTATTGCGGCCGCACCAAAGAATTCTGCGCATCCATTGGTGTTGCAGAAGCGATTCGCGGATCTTGGGTTTCATCATCGAGAACTGACGGAAGTCCCACGTTCGGATTATGCTCCGCTGATCCTGTTCGACCCGCACCGCCGCGATGAGACCAAGTTTATTCGGAAGCTTGTTCTCCCTGCATATCCGGAAGCAAACCTTATTGAGTTGCCTTACGCGGGACATACCGTGTTGGAAACCATGAAGCATATGGGATTGCTCAAGCCATTCATGACCACTTACATTGAGGAGCATGACGTTCTCCAGATGGAGATCGTGGAGGACGGTCTCGCGGTTTTTCCTGCTGAGCGTGGCCGTGAGGCCTATTTGGAGAGAGAATATGAACGGGCACTGGGCTTGTTTCAGCAATCCCTTGACATTGAATTCAACTCCGAGGGCGGTAGCGGCGAGATCAAGGCCCTCCTCAAGCTGGGGCGCGCGCACGAGGCCAAGATAGCCATCGTGAAATATGAGGAGCAGAATGGCTCCCTTCGTGGAATTCCCGAGTGGGTAAAGCAGGAGCTGCTCTAAGACCGGATAGTCGATGTTGGTCAAGTCCCTGGAAGTGGTGTAGCGATCCTTCGCTGGGAGGGGTCAGGCTGTCAGTGCGGGCAGGGATCTTGTGGTGACCTCCTCGGTGTTGGTGTCGGGGACGAGGTTGAGGCGGCAGCGGGCGAGGAGGTGGTGTCAATGTGTCGAAGCAACATGGGGCTCGCCGGCCAGTAGTCGGGCGAAGGATTCTGTCGGGGTCAGGAAGCCGAGTCGGCGGCGGGGGCGGTTGTTGATCTCCTCCGCGATGGTGGTGAGGTAGGGCTGGTGATCGGGGATCTCGGTGCCCTTGGGGAGGTACTCGCGGTAGAGCCGGTTGGTGTTCTCGTTGCTGGGTCGTTGCCAGGGCGAGTGGGGGTCGGCGAAGTAGACCGGCATCTGCGTGGCCAGGGAGACCTTCACGTGCCGCGCCATCTCGCTGCCCTGGTCCCAGGCCAGCGACGCCTTCATCATCTCGGGCAGGGCGTTGAAGTACTCGATGACCGCGTCCGCGGTCGGTTCGGCGTGTTTGGAGGGCAGGGCCAGCAGCCCGGTGAACCCGCTCATCCGCTCCACCAGCGTCGCTGCGCACGAGGTGCCGTTCTTCCCGATGATCAGGTCGCCCTCCCAGTGCCCTGGCACGCGCCGCTCGGCGGCGTCCTCGCCCCGCTCCGCGATCGGGACCATGCCCACGACCGGGCCGCCCCTCGTCCGGCCTGTCGTGCGGGGCCGGCGCTTGGTCCGCTTGGACTGCAAGAAGATGCCCCGCCGGGCGAGCTCGCCCTTGGGGAGCGCGTAGATGTACTGGTAGATCGCTTCGCCGGAGACGGTCTGGCCGCGTGCGTCGGGAGAGTTCGCCATGCGTTCAACGGTCGGGTCTGCGGCCTCCAGGCGCAAGCGGCCCGCGATCTCGTTCGGCGTCCAGGACGCGGCGAGGTCCGCGTCCACCCTGGCCTGCAGCACCGGGCCCTTGGCAACCTTCCGCTGCTGCGGACGGGCCCGGCGACGCTGCGCTCTCACGTCCGCGGTCACGGCCTGGTAGCCGCGGGTCTTCGTCGAGTTCCGGTGGAGTTCCCTGGAGATCACCGAGGGACATCGCCCCAGGTGACGAGCGATCCTCCGCACGGACCAGCCCGCTTTCGACGCTGTCGAGATCTCCGACCTGTCACTGAACGTCAGCCCCACTCGCGCCACCCGTGCACCTCACCGATCAGACCCCCGCCGACCGGGAGTGTTGCCTCGACGCTATGACACCGCCGGACGTCGAGTCCGAGATAGCGTCGTCCTTCGGCCCATTCGTCGGTCTGTTCGGCCAGGACCGCGCCGACGAGGCGGACGATCGCCTCGCGGGTGGGGAAGATGCCCACGGAGTCGGTGCGGCGGCGGATCTCTTTGTTCAGTCGCTCGGTGGGGTGGGGGCACCCCTGAGTTGGACCTCTCTCGAGGCTGGAAGCCGATTCTGAAGGTATTGCTTCTGGTGAAGGCGTTGACGGTCCGAGTGGATGACACACTAACGGCGTGGTGTTTCTGCGGAAGGTGAAGACGGCGTCGGGGGCGACGGCCGTGCAGATCGCCGAGCGGAAGAACCGTCGGGACGTGGTCCTCGAGCACCTCGGCTCCGCACATACCGAGGCGGAGCTCGCTGCGTTGATGAGCGCCGGCCGGGATAAGATCAATGCGGGCCAAGAGGTTCTTGACCTGGGACTTTCGCAGGATCCGCAGTCAGCGGTGGTCCACTCGAAACGCTCCCGCCAGCTGCTGGAGACGCTCCGGTCAGCGTGGACGGACCTGGGTTTCGGCGTGATCGCGGATGAGGCGTTCTTCCAGCTCGTCGCTGCTCGACTGACCGAGCCGACCTCGATGAGCGACTGCGCTCGCGAGCTCGACGACATCGGCATGGATCCCGTGCACCGCTCGACAATGAAGCGCTGTCTGGCACGGATCTCGGAGCGCGAGTATCGCGACCAGGTCGCCACGAAGTGCTTCGAGCACGCCGCTACCAGCGGTGATATCTGGCTCTTCACAGATGAGGGTGTAGGAGCTGGCGGCGCGGCGGTGTCGGGATAGACGTCGAGGTCT
>NZ_BAABGE010000001.1:0-27445 GCF_039541415.1 Brachybacterium paraconglomeratum | reverse complement strand
GGCATGGCTGGTTGGCTACGTCGGGAAGGGATAACCGCTGAAAGCATCTAAGCGGGAAGCCTGCTTCAAGATGAGATATCCATACACCCTTTGGGTGTGAGAGGCCCCCAGTAGATGACTGGGTTGATAGGCCAGATGTGGAAGCACAGCAATGTGTGGAGCTGACTGGTACTAATGGCTGATGACTTACTACAACATATTTAGTTGTTTATGTGTGTTTGCGTCCACTGTGCGGTTCTCGAGGAACAACTCCTCAGGGCTCTGGTTCACCTTTGGGTGGGTTGGTGTTCTGGTGGTCTGGTTGTCTCATTGTGTTACGGCGGTCATAGCGTCGAGGAAACGCCCGGTTCCATTCCGAACCCGGAAGCTAAGCTCGATTGCGCCGATGGTACTGCACTCGGGAGGGTGTGGGAGAGTAGGTCGCCGCCGGACATCTTTGTGGGAGTGGGAGTGAGCTTGAGACCCTTGAAAGGGTTTCGCTCCTCCCACTCCTTTTTTTATGCCCGAATTCAGAAGTGCATCTGTGTCTTCAGCAGGCCCTTCCTCGCTCGCGCGGACGCGCTTTGTCGGCATTGCTGTGCCTTCACGGCATTGCTGCGGAGGGCAGCGAGAGGATCACCGCCCAGTACCGCCACGGCGAGATAGTGGTGAGAGCCTGAGGTGGCGCGACGTTCTCCCGCTCACCTCGGGACCCTCAGTGCGGTCTCAAGCGCCCGCCCCCCGGTAGACTCGGCGGGCGGGTCTTCGCAGCGCTTTGTTGCTGGTCCCGATCCTCGATGCGACACCGCCTCGAGCAGTCCGCAGTACATGTCCCGGGAGCGCCGCCGGCGCCCCGCTGAGTCCCAGGAGAGCCATGCCGTCCACGTTGCCGGGCGTTCCCGACATCGATGAGCAGCTCGCGAACAGCATCGTTGAGCGCCTCGAGGTCATCGAGGAGCGATTGCGCGAGTCCGTGGCCACGTCCGATGACATGGTCCGGTGGACCAGCCGACATTTGATGGATGCTGGCGGCAAAAGGGTGCGCCCGATGCTCGTGCTGCTCGCGGCCTCGCTCGGCGATCTCGACGCCGAAGGCGTCCTGGACACCGCAGTTCTCGTCGAACTCACGCACCTCGCAAGTCTCTACCATGACGACGTGATGGACTCGGCGCCCACCCGCCGCGGCACAGAGAGCGCTCATGCGCTCTGGGGCAACAACGTCGCAATCCTCACCGGTGACTTCCTCTTCGCCCGTGCCAGCGCGCTCAGCGCCCGTATCGGCACCGAGGCCGTGCTCCTCCATTCGGAGACCTTCGAGCGGCTGTGCCTCGGGCAGCTCCACGAGACTGTCGGCCCGCGAGAGGGTGAAGACCCTTTCGCGCACTACATCTCGGTCCTGGCAGACAAGACCGCGTCACTGCTCGCCCTCGCGGGAAGCCTTGGTGCGTCGCTGTCCGGTGGGCCTGCCGGATCGGGCGACGTCATGCGACGGTACGGCGAGAAGGTCGGTGTCGCCTTCCAGCTCGCCGATGACGTGCTCGATCTCGAGAGCGACGCAGCGACCAGTGGAAAGACCCCCGGCATTGATCTGCGTGAAGGGGTGCCGACCATGCCGACCTTGCTGATCCGGCATCGTGCTGCCACACAGCAGGACCCCGACAGCCTGGCGCTCGTGGCACGGCTCGATGGCGATCTGAGCTCCGATGCCGAACTGGATGCACTGGTGGAACTGCTCCGTGCTGATTCGGCCCTTGAGGAGACTCGTGCACTCGCACAGCGCACAGCTGATGAAGCAGTGGAGATCCTCAGCGAGCTGCCGGAGGGTGGCGTGCGCACGGCGCTGACAGTGTTCACCCGGACCCTGGTGGAGCGGGCACGCTGACCCTGTGACCACAGGCCGGGCCCTCTTATGACTCGGCCTGGGTTGCTCACCGTTTCGTGACCAGGCGCTCGTGGTGCTGTGGGTGCTCTGCGGGTACCCTGGGCAGGTCGCGCGCGCGGACGTCTCGGCTCTGGGGGACACTCCCTGAGGGAGTGCTGGATCCGGGTGGCGGGCGCGTTGAGAATCGGAACATGTGCTGGGGGTACGTCCATGTCTGACACCACAGGACCTAAGCGACGCCGGGGGAGGCGCGTCACGGTCGTGTCGGGCGCTGTCCTGACGGTGATCGCACTGGTGCTGACTGGCTTCGCGCTGCGCTATCCAGGACTCTCCTCCTCCGAAGTCAAGGTCTCCAACGGCGGAGTCTGGGTCTCGAATCAGGATGCTGGCCTGATCGGCCGGGTCAACGTGGATGCCAGCGAGCTCGATGCCCGGCTGACGGCCACCGGTCAGGACCTCGACATCATCCAATCCGGGTATGACGTCTTCGAGACCGGCCCGCGGGGGATCACACCGATCAACACCGCATCGGTGGCACGCAATGGTCTCGTGGAGCTGCCCCCCGAGTCCACAGTGAAGATCGGTGGAGACCGAGTGGTCATCGCGTCTGGTGACGGCAGGGTCTGGATCCTCACGCCACAGGAGGCTGCTGCATTCAGCCCCGCTGCGGTGGACCCCGTACTCGAGACCGGCAAGGGTGCACCGCCGGTCGCTGTCTCTGAGAACGGACACGTCTACGTGCTCAACGGCTCCGAGCTGCTGAGGTTCGGGAAGACCTTGCCGACTCGGGACACGACTGCGGACAAGCCGATCGTCCTGGGAGACGTTTCCAGCAAGACAGAGCTGCTCCAGCTCACCGTCGTCGGCGAAGAGCCCGTCGTCCTGGACAAGGAAAGTCGCCTGTTCCACGTGGGTACCGCGGCCAAGGCCTACGACCTCACCGATTACGGAGTCTCCACTCTGGAGCTCGCTGAGCTCCAGCAGGCCGGACCCGCCTCGGAGAACTTCGTGCTCTCGACCCGCGATGCCCTCTTCCGCATTCCCTTCGACGGGGGAAAAGCCACGAAGCATGCCGCTAGAGGCACCGGGAGCACAGTGGTCCCACCTGCACAGGTCCAGGGTTGCGCCTACGGGGCCTGGGGTGGCTCCAACCGCTATCTGCGTCTGTGCCAGGGGCAGGAGCCGGTGGCCGAGAGCATCCCCGGAGCGGACGGCGCGGCCGACCTCGCACTGCGCGTCAACCGGGACCTGGTGGTCCTGAACGATCAGAAGTTCGGTCTCTCCTGGGAGATCATGGACAACATGGAGCTGGTCGCGAACTGGGTCGTGACCCAGGAGATCCAGACCGACGAGTCCAAGGAGAAGGAGAAGGAAACCCTCACCACCACGATCACCAACACCGCCGCGGAGCGCGACGAGGAGAACCGCCCCCCGAAAGCCAATGACGACCAGTACGGTGTGCGGCCCGGCAAGAGCGTGGTCCTTCCGGTCACCCGCAATGACACCGATCCGGACGGAGACATCCTGTCCGTTCGCGTGGAGGGTGCGCAGCCCGGCATCGGCAAGGTCACTCCGATTCGAGGCGGAACCCAGCTGCAGATCGAGGTGAACGAGGACGCCTCCGGCAGCGCGAGCTTCACCTACCAGGCCGATGATGGCCGCGGTGGCACCGATACCGCGACCGTCGCGCTGGATGTGCGTGCCGACGGCGACAACGAGGGACCGAGGCCCGCCCGGGAGACCATCACCAAGGTCCAGGTCCGCTCCGGTGAAGAGATCAGCTTCAACATCAGCCCGTACTGGGAGGACCCGGACGGCGACGCCTTCTATCTCGCCAATGCGACCGTCCCACCCGAGGACCTCGTGACCTTCCGCCCCGACGGCCTGGTCACCTTCAACGATGCCGGCCTCGCGCCCGGAACCAAGCAGGTCCAGCTCAGCTTCCGGGACGAGCATGGCAAGCAGGGCGAGGGCACGATCGAGATCGAGTCGGTGACGGAGAGCGATCTGGCCCCGATCACCACCGCCGACCATGCCACGATCGTGGCGGGCCGCACCACGACCATCAAGCCGCTGCTGAATGATCTGAACCCCAACGGCGGCAACCTCGAGCTGCTCACCGTGAGCGACGTCGACGGGCTCGAGATCGACCCGGTGCTCGAGGCGGGGACCATCAACGTCCAGGCCATTGCGCCGGGCACCCACTACCTCGAATACACGGTGGCGGCCAGCGGGGCGAGCACCATCTCGCTGGGACTCGTGCGGGTCGATGTCATCGAGCCCGAGGCCGAGAACCTCGCACCGGTCGCCGTCGACGACCTGGGTACGGTCACCACCGGGACCGACACCCTGCTGGACCCGCTGGAGAACGACGTCGACCCCACCGGCGGGGTGCTGGTCGTCAACTCCATCGACGTGCCTGAGGGCAGCGGCCTGAAGGCCACCATCGTGAATCACCACCTGATCCGGGTCGAAGCCGCGCCGGGCGCGAAGGTCTCGCAGGATCCGGTCCCCGTGACCTATGAGGTGGCGAACTCGGCCGGCACCACCACCGGCACCGCCCGGGTGATGGTCGCCAGCACCGATACCCAGTTCGCGAACCCGGTGGCTGTCCCGGACCGGGCCGTGGTCCGCGCCGGCGACATGGTCAACATCGACGTGACTGCCAATGACATCTCGCCGACCGGTGCTGATCTCCATCTGGCCCAGGAGATGAACACCGATCGCGCCGATGGCCTGGGGCACACCGAGCCTCATCAGGACCAGGTCCGCTTCCGTGCGAACGATGATGCCTCCGGAGAGGCCGTGGTCCAGTACGAGGTGATCGACGAGACCGGACGCACCGGCTCGGCACTCGCCTACATCACGATCGTGCCCCGCGACGCGGAGAACTCCGCCCCCAAGCCCGACAACCTCACTGCCCGCACCGTCGCCGGCACGCCGGTACGGATCCCGGTCCAGACCACCGGCATCGACCCTGAGGGCGACTCGGTGATGCTCACCGGTGTCACCAGCCCGATGCCCACGCTGGGAGAGATCGTCAGCGCGAACGGCGAGTGGATCGAATACCTGCCCTATGACGACTCCGTCGGCACTGATCGCTTCCGCTACCAGGTGATGGACCGCCACGGCGCGATCGGCACCGCAGAGGTGCTGGTCGGGGTGGCCACACCGAACACTCAGAACCAGGCTCCCTACGCGGTCGACGACACCGTGGAGGTCAGGCCAGATCGAGAGGTCCAGATCCCGGTCCTGGACAACGACACCGACCCCGAGGGTGACCCGTTGGCCGTGGTGCGCGACGACGTCGAGGTGATGACTGAGATCCAGGAGCACGCTCCGCCTGAGGATGCCGAGGACAATTTCATCACCGTCACCACCCCCTCGGAACCCGGCACCCACACAGTGCTCTATTCGGCAACGGATGGTCAGCTGAAGAGCTCGGCGACCGCGACCATCAAGGTGGCGAGCAACGCGCAGCTGCGCGCGCCGGTGGCGCGGGATGATTTCATCGCGGTCGAAGACGTCATGGACCCGGAGATGGAATTCGTGGACGTCGAGGTGCTCGCCAACGACTCCGATCCCGATGGCAGTACCAAGGACCTCGTCGTCGCGCTTGATGAACCGGTCGAGGGTGTCGAGATGCTCGATGACGAGGGCACCGTCCGGATCCTCCCGCAGGAGGAGCAGCAGCGCATCCGCTACACCATCACCGATGTCGACGATCTCGTCTCCGCCGGTTACATCTGGGTGCCCGGCACCGCGAAGCAGGCTCCGGTCTGGGTGGGCCAGCCCCTCCAGGTGCAGGCCGGCTCCGAGGTGAGCGTCGATCTTGCGGACCCGAGCAACGTCCGGGTGCGCCCCGGCGCCCAGCCCGCCCGCATCACCGATCTGAACCTGGTCTCCGCGCAGCACAGCGACGGCGGAGAGCTCGTCTCGGGAGAGTCCTCCCTCGTGTACCGCCCGGCGGCAGACTTCTCCGGCAACGACACCCTCACCGTCGAGGTGACCGATGGTGAGGTGGGAGATCCCACCGCCGCCGTCGCGACTCTCGCAATCCCGGTCCAGGTCACCGCCGAGGAGACCAACCTGCCACCGACCATGCAGGGCGCGGTGCTCGAGGTCGAACAGGGCGGTGCGCAGTCCTCCATCGACCTGGCCGCCGGCGCCGAGGATCCCGAGGGCGAAGCGCTGACCTACGCCCTGGGCGAGTCCGTCTCGAACCCGGAGATAGCGGTCGGGCTCGAGGGCTCCACGCTGACCGCCGCCGCCACCACGAAGTCGCCGAAGGGCGAGATCCTGGACGTGCCGGTCACCGTGACGGACGGGACCAATCCGCCGGTCTCCGCGACCGTGCAGATCACCGTCGGTGGCTCGCAGCGACCGCTGATCTCGGCGGCACTGGACGAGGCGACCATCGATGCCGGCAGCACTGAGTCGATCGCTGTGCTCGGGAACGACTCGAATCCCTTCCCAGGCGGGGAGAGGGAGATCGTCACCGTGCAGCGGGTTTCCGGTGACGGTGAGGTCACCCTGGACGGGGACAACGTCGTGATCACGCCGGATCCGGACTTCCACGGCTTCCTCAACGCCAGCTACACGGTCATGGACGACACCGGCGACCCCGATCGACAGGTCAGCGGCGAGGTCCGGGTCACCGTGCTGGGCAAGCCCGATGCTCCCTCCGCTCCACGCATCGGTGAGGTCGGGGACGGCTTCGTCGAGCTGAACTTCGCCGCGGGCAATGACAACGGCTCGCCGATCACCGGATACAAGGTCTCCAGCGCCGGCGGCGGCTCGGTGAGCCAGGATTGCGCCTCCACCTCGTGCACCATCACCGGCCTGACCAACGACACCGAGTACACCTTCCAGGTCACCGCGGTGAACGCTGTCGGGGAGTCCGATCCTTCGGCGGCTTCCGCCGTCGCACGGCCTGATGTGCGTCCTGAGCGCCCGGCTGCGCCCTCGGCCGAACGAGGCGACAGGGAGCTGACCGTCTCCTGGACCCCGCCGGTCAACCGCGGCTCGGCCATCCAGGGCTACACGGTGCAGATCCACGACACCAGGAACAACACGATCGAGCCACGAGAGGTCGAAGCGGGGAGCACGCAGACCGTCTTCACCAATCTGGACAACGGAGTCGACTACCGCTTCCGCATCCAGGCCTCCAACCTGGCCGATGAGCCCTCGGACTGGTCCGAGTGGTCGAAGCTCGAACACCCGGCCGGTAAGCCCGCGGTGCCCAGCGGCACTCCGACGGCACAGCGGATCGATGATCCGGTCGGCGGAGGCATCACGGTGACCTGGCCGAAGATGACCGAGCAGGAATCCAACGGCGAGCCGATCACGCAGTACATCGTCACCGCCTCTTCCGGTGAGAGCCAGACCCTGGACCACACCAAGACATCCACGACCTTCCGTGGAATGGACGCGAACACGGCGCACTCCTTCACCTACACCGGCGTGAACTCGGTGGGCACCGGCGTGGGTGCCTCGAAGTCCTCCAATTCCGTCACGCCGTGGGCGAAGCCCTCCGCCCCGACCGGGGTCAGAGCGACGATGCCGAGCGAGGGCACCGGTGCCGGGCCCAATGGCCGGGCGAAGGTTCATTGGGAGGAGGCCGACGACAACGGCACCACCGTCACCAAGTACGTGGTGCGCTGGAACGGTGGCTCCCGGACCGTCAACGCACCGGCCACCAGCGCAGATATCTCCGGACTCGGCACCAGCGGCACCACGTACAGGTTCACCGTCGAGGCCCGCAATGGCTTCGAGGCCAACGGCGGCGTCAGCGACCGGTCGGCGGAGACGAACGCGGTGCGGCCGTACACGACCCCGGCGAAGCCGGGCTCAGCCACCATCACGACAGCCAAGTGCACCGATGCGAACAACTGCCCGGTGACGTACAAGGCCTCCGCCGGTGGCAGCGACGGTGGCGCGGGGAACAAGACACTCCAGGTCCGTATCGACGGCGGTGGCTGGCAGGACTCGGGCACCTCCTACTCCAAGACGATCCAGGCCAAGTCCGCCTCCTCGCATTCGATCGAGGCACGTGTGGTGACGAAGCCGAAGAACGCCGACGGCTCCACGGCCACCATGACCTCCGGCACCGTGAAGGACTCGAAGAAGGCCCAGACCTACACCCCGCCCCCCGCGCCGAAGATCAGCGGTGAGAACGGGTACGGCGATGCGACCGGGGAGGATGGGTGCAACAACGGATGGTGCTACTACCTCGACTTCACAGTGTCGGGTCTCGCCCCGAACACGACCTACGAGTACTGCATCAAGGCCGATGGCGTCATCGGTGGGAACTGCTGGTACCCAACCACGGACGGCGCCACCCCGACGATTGGGACCTTCACGACGAACTCTTCCGGTGCATGGGACCTCCGCGACAGCGGGCATAAGCCGTACTGGGGTCACCCGTACACCGACCTCTGGGTCTGGGTCAGGATCGACGGTCAGACCGCCGACTCCAATAAGGTCCAGATCCGCTCGAGCTGAGATCCCCGCCTCACGACATCCGCCCTCTTCCCGAAAGCAGAATTTCTCCTCATGAGCATGACCCCCGAACAGGCCCGCTGGTTCGCCGAGACGTTCGACAAGCTCGTCCAGAGCATCGGTCAGGCCGTCCTCGGCAAGAACGAAGTGGTCCGACTGGTGCTCACCGCGATGATGGCGCCCGGGCATGTGCTGCTCGAGGACGCTCCGGGCACCGGCAAGACCTCGCTGGCCCGCTCGATCGCCGCGACCGTGCAGGGCACCAGCACCCGCATCCAGTTCACCCCGGACCTGCTGCCCTCCGACGTCACCGGCGTGACGATCTACGACCAGAACACCAAGTCCTTCGAGTTCCACAAGGGACCGGTGTTCGCGAACATCGTCCTCGCCGACGAGATCAACCGCGCCTCGCCGAAGACCCAGTCGGCGATGCTCGAGGTGATGGAGGAGGCCCGGGTCACAGTCGACGGTGTCACCCACGAGGTCGGCAACCCGTTCATGGTGATCGCCACCCAGAACCCCATCGAGCAGGCCGGCACCTACCGTCTTCCTGAGGCGCAGCTGGACCGGTTCCTGATGAAGACCTCCATCGGCTACCCGGACCACGCCTCCAGCGTGCAGATCCTGCAGGGCTCCGCGCTGCGCGACCGCAGCAGCCAGCTCAGCCCGCGCATCTCCCTCCAGGCCGTCAACGACATGACCCAGCTGGCCTCCACCGTGCATGTGGACCCGGCGGTCCTCGAGTACGTCTCCCGACTGATGGAGGAGACCCGCCTCGCGCCGGAGGTGCGCGTCGGCGTCTCCATCCGTGGCGCCCTGGCGCTGATGCGCGCGGTGAAGGTGTGGGCTGCGGTCAATGGCCGCCACTATGTGATCCCGGATGACGTCAAGCACCTGGTCGAGCACGTCTGGCTGCACCGCTTCGTGCTCGACCCCGAGGCAGAGTTCTCGGGCACCACCGCCAAGAGCGTCATGACGAAGATCCTCAGCGAGGTGGCCCCGCCGCAGGCGCGGCAGCAGTCGGCATGAGTACCGATCGTCGACGAACTGCGAGGGACGAGCGGGAGGAGATGAACACATGAGTTCAGAGACCTCACTTCCCACCGACGCCGCAGACGCAAAAGCCGCCAAGGCCCAGGCGAAGAAGCGGCGCAGTGCCGCCAAGTCGGAGGCCAGGGCGAAGGCCCGCTCCACCCGGAAGCAGACGCGCGCCGCGAAGCGTACGCAGAATGCTCCCGAGTCGGTGTCCGAAGCTCCTGGGTCGGTGTCCGGCGGGCCGGGTGCCGCACAGCCGGGCCGATCAGCCGGGCAGCCAGGCTCAGAGGCCGAGCAGAGCACCGGGCTGGCCGGTCTCCGCGACCGCGCGGTGGAGCTCTGGATTCGACGGATCCATCCCGTGCTCGATGTCATCTCGCCCATCGGGTGGGCGGTGTTCGGCGCGGCGGCGGCCTGCTGGTTCATCGGCCTGACCCTGCACATCACCGAGCTGAACGTGATCGCCTTCGCGCTCACCGTTCCGCTGGTGATCGCAGCGCTGTTCGTGCTGGGCCGCGCCTCCTACAAGGTCACCCTCGATCTGCAGACCCACCGCGTGGTGGTCGGCACCCGCGCCGTCGGCCGGGTCGAGGTCGCCAACCCGACCCAGCGGGTGATCCTGCCCTCGCGCATCGAGTTGGCGGTCGGCTCCGCCACCGCGCAGTTCATGGTGCCGAAACTCGACGCAGGTGCCGAGCACGAGGAGCTGTTCGCCGTGCCCACCAAGCGTCGCGCCGTCCTGGTCGTCGGCCCGGTGCGCTCCGTGCGCGATGACCCGCTCTCGCTGATGCGCCGCCAGGTCACCTGGGCGAAGGAGCAGGAGCTGTTCGTCCACCCGCGCACCGTGCGCCTCGACGAGGCGGCCAGCGGGTTCCTGCGCGACCTCGAGGGCACCCCCTCCTCGGACCTCTCCAGCTCCGACATCGCCTTCCATGCACTGCGCGACTACGCTCCCGGCGATGACCGGCGCCATGTCCATTGGCGCACCACGGCGCGCACCGGAAAGCTCATGGTGCGTCAGTTCGAGGAGACCAGGCGCTCGCATGTGGTGGTGGCGCTAGACAATCTCGCCGAGCATTACGCGAGCGATGACGAGTTCGAGCTGGCAGTCTCCATAGCGGCGTCGATCTCGGGCCAGACCTTCCGGGAGGAGAAGGAGCTGACTCCCTTCACTTTCGACGAGCGTCAGAACACCGTGAACCTGCGCCAGATGATGGACGACTACACCGTCGTCGAGCAGCTCAAGGAGCGGGCCTCGTTCCACGAGCTCGGGCAGAAGGCTGCCGATCTCGCTCCCAGCGCCTCTGCGGTGATGATGGTCGTCGGCTCCCACACCACGGCGCGCGAGCTGAACTCTGCCGCCAACCAGCTTCCGATCGGGGTGATGGCAGTGGCGATCCGCTGCGTGGATGATGCTGACGTGAAGCGCTCGGCGATCGGCAGCCTGGATGTGGTCACGCTGGGTTCGCTGGACACCCTGGCCCGGGCACTGCGGTCGGTGGGGCGATGAGCGCGGCCGCTATTGCACCCCGGCGGGTGCCGAGCTATTTCTCCAGGATCAGCAACCGCCGACGGGCGCTGGACCTGCTAGCCCTGGGTTCGCTGTTCTTTCTCGCGATCCTCGGCTTCCATCACATCTACGGCGGAATCCAGTACCTGCTGACCGGGGTCATGGCGCTGGTGTTCGGCACCCTGATCGCGCTGATCGGGGCACGGTGGCGCTGGGGACCGCTGCGGATCACCCCGCTCGTGCTGGTCACATACTTCCTGTTCGGGCCCATGTTCGCGGCCCCGACCCGTGCGCTGTGGGGCATCCTGCCCACCCCAGGCGCACTGTGGGAGCTGATCAAGGCGCCGGTGACCAGCTGGAAGTCGGTGCTCACCGTCGCGCCTCCGGTCGGTATCGCCCAAGGCGTGCTGGCCGTGGTGTGGATCAGCGTGCTGCTGCTCTCGCTGCTGGCGATGAGCGTCGTGATGCGGTCCCGGCTGTACGTTCTGGCCTGGCTGTTCCCGCTGCTGCTGCTCGGGGTGACGATCATCTTCGGCACCGATCAGGCATACGCGGCGGTGCTTCGCGGAGTCCTCTACGCGACCATCTCGATCGCCTGGCTGACCTGGCGGTTCGAGGCCGGGCGTCTCTCGAATGCCCAGTCCACGATCATCTCGGACACGGTGCGGCCGGGCTCGTGGAAGAACCCGGTGCTGCGACGACGGGTGATCGGCGGTGCGTTGATCATGGCGCTCGCCGGCGGTGGCGCGGTCGCGGCGCATTCCCTGTTGGATCCGCCGTCGGGCACCATCCGCTATGCGGCGCGTGACAACATCACCCCGCCCTTCGACCCGCAGCAGTATGTCTCCCCGCTCACCGAGTTCCGCGGCTATCTCAAGCATCAGCGGAAGGACGAGCTGTTCACGATCTCCGGGGTCAGCAGCGGTGAGCAGATCCGGCTGGCCACGATGGACTATTACGACCTGCAGGTCTTCAACGTCGCCAGCAGCGAGAACAAGGACGGCGCCTCTGGGGCGTTCCTGCGCACCGCGCCGGGGGTCGATCTCCACAGCGGCAGCGGGCAGGAACGGGAGTCGTCGGTGACCATCGGCGGCTATTCCGGCGTGTGGATGCCCACTATGGGTTCGCAGACCAATCGCATCGATCTCGAAGAGATGACCTCTGAGCGGTCGAGCGTGACCTCCGAGAACCTCTTCCTCAATCAGCAGTCCCAGACCGCCGTGAACTCGCGTGGGGTGCGGCCCGGCGACACCTATGAGCTCTCCTACGAGCCCTATACGGAGCTCACCGCCGAGCAGCAGCGCACCGCTCAGTTCGCCGAGATCGCACTGCCCGAGAACCTTCCGATGGATCAGCTGCGGCCGTGGGCCGAGGAATGGGCAGGGTCATCGGACTCCGACTACGAGCGGTTCCACAACCTCACCAGAGAGATCAAGGACGGCGCCTTCTACTCGCATGGGCTTGAAGAGGATGCCGCCTCCTTGTCCGGCCACGGAGCCAGCCGCCTGCTGGTGATGCTCAACGAGGTCGGCTTCGACGAGGACACCCCGGATGCGCAGCCAGAGGGCCGGATCGGTGACGAAGAGCAGTACGCCGCACTGACTGCAGTGATGGCACGCTCGATCGATATCCCCGCCCGGGTGGTGATGGGCTTCGAGGTCCCGGCGGGACAGGAGGGGACCGTCTCGATCACCGGCGACGACGTCACCGCCTGGGTCGAGGTTGCCTTCGAGGACGTCGGCTGGGTGCGTTTCGACCCCGCCCCGGATGAGGAGGATGACCCCACCGAGCCCCAGCCCAAGGAGGTGGAGGAGCCTCTTCCTCAGGTCGCGCAGCCGCCGCCGCCTCCGGCGGAGCCGCCCAGCCCGCCGCCAGGCGCGATGAGCGATGACAGCGAGAAGGAGGAAGAGCCTCCGGAGCCGACGAGGTCATGGGTGGTCTATCTCGGGCTGGGCCTGATCCCCGTGGCGCTGCTGCTGATCGCGATGCTCGCCATCATCATCGCCAAGACCGTGCGGCGGGGACGCCGGCGCACCCGTGGCCCGCTGCCGACGCGCATCGAAGGAGGCTGGCAGGAGATCCTCGATCTGCTGACCGACCTCGGTCAGAAACCGGACCCGCTGCTGACCCGTGCCGAGACCGCGGCTCGACTCCAGGGGGACATCCCTGCGATGGGCGCGCTGACACTCGCCAGCCGCGCGGACCGGGCAGTGTTCGGCCCTGATGATCTTCCCGAGGCTGCTGCTGAGGAGTACTGGAGTGAGGTCATGACAGCGCGGCGTAGCATGTCCGCTGCGATGCCGTGGCACAAGAGGCTGCGTGCGGCGCTCTCACTGCGCTCGTTCCGGAGAAGGTCCGCGGATCGCCGCAGCGAGAGGAAGCGCGTCCGAGTGAATGCGCGGTCCCGGGATAAGGCGCTGCGCCGCTCTGAAGCGATGCGTCGTCGCCGGTCTTCGCTTCGCGGAGGTGTCAAGAAGACGAGAACGTGGAAGAAGGGCCGAGGTCGATGAACCAGACTCGATACTGCAGCACCTGCGGGACTCTGCTGTCCGAAGGAGCGGCGATCTGCGGAGAGTGCGGGGCGCGTTACCAGGCTTCGCCGTATGAGCGTCGGGCGACCGACACTCCGGGGGCATGGGGGCAGGCGCCACGGGCCCGCACCCGGGACCTGGGGCAGGACGCCGCCCAGGGGCCGGAGGAGGAAGGGATCGAGCTGGTCTCCAGAGAGGCTTTGCTGCCGAAGAACCCGGGTGCGACGGCACTGCGTACTCAGGAACAGTACGATCAGATGATGGTGACCCAGCCTGCGATGAATCAGACCGGACCGGGCCCCGCACCCGGCATGCAGAGCGGACCGGGGTCTGCGGCGCCGGCGCTGAGCGCGCCCGGAGCATCACCGATGGAGCGGCCGCTGGACGGATGCGTCCCCGGATCGCTGCTGCGGCGGTTCCTGGCCGCGCTGGTGGACTCAGTGATCGGCACCGTCGTGCTGGTGCCGCTCATTCTCGGCATCGTCCTCCTGCTCACGTCCGACACCATCGGGTTGCTACCGCAGATCCTGGTCGGGGTGGGCGTGGCGCTCCCCGTCGCCTACACGGTGCTGATGATCTGGCTGGCAGGGTCGAAGGGATTCACCCTCGGCAAGCTCATCCTCGGGCTGCGCATCACGAAGGATGGCGCCGGCGGACCGATCGGCTTCGTGCGTGCGCTGGGTCGCTGGGCGCTGTACGGGATCATTCCGCTGATCATGGCGCTGTCGATCTTCATCGACCCGAAGAAGCAGCTGCGCGGCTTCCACGACAGGGTCATCGGCTCCGTCATCGTGGACGTCAAGGCTGGGCGCAACCCGCTCCAGCCCCGCCCTGACGACTTCGAGCGAGAGAGCGCCGAACACTATCTGGGCGCATCCTCTGTCGCGGTCTCCACGCATCAGAACCTGCTTTCTGAGCCGGGTTCTGCCTGGAGCGGCGCTGCAGACTCCGCGCCGGCTCAGCCTGCTACGAGTGCGTGGGACGGGAACCAGCAGATGGCACCGAGTCCCTATGCACCCCCAGCGTCGAGCAGCTCCGCACCGGAGGCGCCGGTGTCTACCGGCTGGGCTGCTCCGCCGTCCGCACCGGAACCCGGCGCACAGCAGCCAGTCAGCGAGGGCGGCTGGGCACCGCCTCCTGCCGACCCGGCTCCCCAGGCGAACTGGGACCAGAGCGCCGCAGCTCCGCAGCAGCAGAACTGGGACCAGGCTGCCCAGGCGCCGCAGCAGCAGAGCTGGGACCAGCCAGCACCTGCTCTGGATCAGGCCCAATGGGGTCAGTCCGCTCCGCAGCAGGACGAGGGCCAGCCAGCGGGGGCCGCGCAGCCTCAGCCGTGGGACCAGCCTGTCTCGCCGTATCCGGCGTCAGCCCCGCGCCAGGATCCGCACGCTGCGGCAGCCCAGGGTTGGGCTCCGCCAGCACCTCAGGACCAGGCGTCCGCACCCGAGCCCCGTCCCGCCCCGGAACCCGGCGCACCGTCTCCTTACGGTGCACCGTCTCCTTATGGCGCTCCGTCGCCGTATGCGGCGCCGCAGTCCGGACTCCCTGCGGCGCAGGATGCCCCCGCGAGCTGGGGCCCTGCCGGTACCGCACAGGAGCCGGCGGGGGCGCCCAGCGACCTCACCGGTGATGCCTGGGATGCGGGCGTTGATGAGCAGACCCGGCTCTCCGCGCCGGATGATTCGCTCGGCGACCTCGAACAGACCCGTATCTCCGCGGTGAAGCTCCCGGCGGTCACGAAGCTGCGTCTGACTGCTGACGACGGCACCGAGCGAGTCGTCGAGAAGGCTGTGGTGATCGGGCGCAACCCCTCCGCTCCAGGGCCGGAGGTGCTGTTCGTGCTGAAGGACGACACCCGCTCCGTCTCCAAGACCCATCTGCGGATCGACGGCACCGGTGAGGAGATCACGGTCACCGACCTGGGCTCGACCAACGGCTCCACGATCCTGCGCGAGGACGGCTCCCGGGAGAACCTGGTGCCGAACGCGCCGACGGTCCTGCCCGCTGGTGCACAGCTGACCCTCGGGGACCGGACCCTGTCCGTGGAGAAAGAGCAGTGATCGACCGCTCCCTGTCCGACCCCGATCTCACGGGAACGATCCGGGTCATCTCCGCCGCCGCCACCCATGTAGGTCATGTGCGGGCCACCAACGAGGACAGCATCCTCAACGTGTCTCCGATCTACATGGTCGCGGACGGTATGGGCGGGCACAACGCCGGTGAGGTCGCCAGCGCGATCGCGGTCGAGGAGTTCGAGAAGCTCACGATCCAGGAGAACGTCACCGTCGAGCAGCTGGGAGAGGCACTTCGCTCGGCGGCCACCCGCATCGGGGAACTTGGCGGCGAGTCCACCCTGGGGGCCGGGACCACGGTCGCAGTGGTCGCGACGATGGTGCTGGACGACGTCGGCTACTGGGTAGTGCTCAATCTCGGGGACTCCCGCGTGTACCGCCTCTCGGGAGACATCTTCGAGCAGGTCAGCGTGGACCATTCCGTGGTCCAGGAACTGATGGACCGCGGAGAGCTCACCCCGGCACAGGCGAAGATCCATCCCTACCGACATATGGTCACCCGGGCTCTCGGTGCTGGTCCCGAGTCTGACCCGGACTACTGGCTGATCCCCGCCGAGGTGGGGGACCGGATGCTGATCTGCTCCGACGGACTGACCGGCGAGGTCGATGATGCCGGCATCGAACAGCTGCTGCGCCGGCCCACCGACGTGCGCACCCTCAGCCATGAGCTGGTGGGCCGTGCGCTGGATGCGGGCGGTCACGACAACATCAGCGTGGTCCTGGTCGAGGCGGTCGAAGTGGTCGGGCAGCCTCTGATCACCGAGAGCACGGCCGGGAGCTCCAGCTCTGCGGACCAGGAGGACGAGTTCGAGATCGATGAGGACACTCTCCCGCGAGCGCTCCGCGAGGGTGGCGGCGAGAGCTGATGAACGAGGAGAAGGGCGTAGGAGCCGAAGATCTGCTCGGAACAGGGACCTGGGTGCGGCAGGGTCCTGCAACACTGGTGATCCGGAACAATGCCTGGGTGGTGCTGGTCCCGGGGCTGCGGAAACAGGTCACCGAAGCGGCATGGGATCTGCTGGGCAGCTCACCCGATCCAGCACATTTCCTGGACGCCCTGGTAGAGGCCGGAGGCATCGAGAGCGCGGAGAAGCTCTCCGCGCTGCTCTTCGGATTCCATGACGGGACCACCGGTGTCTTCGGGGTGAAAGGGACGACACCGATCGCCGTCTACTCCCTGGAAGGCTCCCAGCAGATCGCAGGCACAGACGAGGAACCCTTCGTCCTGAAGACCGTCGAAGGCGTACGGCGCACGGCGTTCGGAGACCTCCCTGCCGAGGAATCGCTCGGAGCGGCACGACTGAGCTCAGGGGTCATCCCGGTGCGAGGCTTCGTGCACGTGACGCAGGACCCCGCGGAGCTGGAAGACGCCGAGCGCACCGAGCTTGCCGCACAGGTAGAGAAGGACGGCCGGTCGATCGAAGACCCGGACGCGAAGAAGCGCCGCGCGTCGCGGCCGACTCCCGCCCCGAAGCCCGCCGGGAGCAGCGCTGCGGCACCGCTCGCGAGGCCGGCGACGGCCAGCCGCAAGCCAGGGGAGATGCCGCCTTCCCTCTCTCGAGGGGGAGCGCCCAGGGCCTCGACCAGGCCCGCGGCCTCCGACGCCACGTCCAGCGGTCCGAATATGTTCGCCGGTCTGTTCGGCAGCGGCTCGTCGGTCTCGGGGCCCACGGCTCAGGCTGAAGCACCCGCACCCGCACCCGCACCCGCACCCGCACCCGCACCCGCACCCGCACCCGCACCCGCACCCGCATCCGCATCCGCATCCGCATCCGCTCCCGCAGCATCGGCACCCGCGCCAGCAGCACCCGCACCGGCGCCGGCCACGGAACCAGCGGTGCCCGCCGCAGCTCCCGCCGCGGGCCGCGACGCACCTGCTGCGGAGCGGACGACGGCCGTTGCCCCCGCTGCGACGGACGCATTCTCCCAGGGCCCTGTCCCGACCGTTGCTGCTCCGGAGTCAGCGGCTGCTGAGGAGACGGACGCTGTAACCCCGGTGAAGCGCCGCCTGGTCAGCACCTCTCTGTTCGATCGCGGCCGTCGAGCGCCCGCAGTGACCCCCTCCGCAGAGCCGACGACACCAGCGCCACCGCCCACGAGACCCACCGCGACGGCGTCTGTCCCTACTCCCGAACCTCCGGACGACGACGAGTTCGATTCGCCGCCGACCCAGATCGCGCCGATCGATGAGGAGGACCAGGACTTCCCGAGCGAGCCGAGGCGAGCTCCGACGCCAGCGCCGAGGCGGGCACCGCGCCAGCCTGCAGCGGCCGCACCCGTCGTGAACGAACTCGAGAACACCGGGGCCTACGACGATCTTTTCGGCAAGACCATCTTTCGCCGTATCGAAGATGCCGCGGTCCGGCACAGCGAGGACGAAGAGGAGGCAGAGGAGCTAGCGGAGAAGCCCGCCACGAAGGGGGTCGATGCGCCGTCATCGCGTCCCGCCGCTCTGCCCGACGGAACCACCTCCGCTGCGCCGGTCTCCCCGGCATCAGCATCCGAGCCGCCACCGTCGGATTCCACGACCGGCGGGGAGTTCTCGGAGTCCGCGACCGGTGGGGAGTTCATCGACTGGGTCCCGGGGGTGGGGCGTACCGCTCCAGAGATCGCGCAGACCGCAGCGAGGCGAGCCTCGGAGTCTTCGCCGCAGCGCCCTGCGTATCCGCAGGTCCACATGCCGGAGCGGCCATCTGCTCCGAGTGCTGGCCCGGGGCCGGCGCCCGCCCAACCACCGGCGGCGCCGGGCATGTCCTACGGACGCCCGATGAGCACCCGGGACGCTGGCCAGCAGGTCGGATATCCGATGCATCCTGGTCAGCCGCAGCCGCAGCCGCAGCCGCAGCCGCAGCCGCAGCCGCAGCCGCAGCCGCAGCCGCAGCCGCAGCCGCAACCGTATGCCCAGGGTCCCGCACACCCAGGGGCAGCGGGATATCAGGTGGGAATCTCCGGACCAGCGATGGGGGGCTCTTCGCAGCAGTCGGCCTCCGCATATGGCGGGTACCCGCCAGCCCAGAACTCGATCTCGTCTCAGGCGCCAGCCGCCTCCCGTCCAGGCGGCTCCCTGCCTGGGAGACATGCCAGCGCGCCCCATCCGGTCGCGCCCGTCGGCACCCCGGCGACGCCCGTACCCCGCCAGAGATCGGCTCCGCAGCCCGGGCACGGTACCGCGGCCTCCGCGGGCGGGCCGGGTCAGGTCGTCGGAGGCGGCGTGACCCTGACGGGGATGGTGTGCCTGAACGGGCACGCGAACTCACCGGAGCGCGCTGCCTGCCGGGTCTGCGGTGCCCCGCTGCAGGGCCAGACCCGCACTGTCGTGCGTCCACCGCTGGGTGGCGTCGCACTGTCGGGAGGGGGCCGGTTCGTCCTGGACCGCACGGCGATCATCGGCAGACGTCCCCGTGCCTCCCGCGTCAGCGGTCATGAAGTGCCGCAGCTGATCACGGTGCCCAGCCCGCAGCAGGACATCTCCCGTTCGCACCTCGAGCTGCGGCTCGAGGGCTGGCATGTGGTGGCCCTCGACCTGGGCACCACCAATGGCACCACGCTGTACCGGGAGGGCTACGAGCCGGTCCGACTGCGTTCACGCGAGGGTGTGGTCCTCCACGACGGAGACCACCTGGATCTAGGGGATGACGTGCATCTGAAGTTCGGTGAGCGGCTATGAGCTCCAGGCCGCCCTCGCCGCCGCCCCAGCTGCCAGGCTACGAGTACGAGCAGATGCTGGGCTCCGGCGGCTTCGCCGACGTCTTCCTGTACCGCCAGTTCCGCCCCCAGCGGCGGGTGGCGATCAAGGTGCTGCTCTCGAACGTGCTCGACGAGTCGGTGCGACGGCAGTTCGACGGCGAGGCCAATGTGATGGCCCAGATGTCGACGCACCCGTCGATCGTCACGATCCACCAGGCCGAGGTCTCCGCAGATCATCGTCCCTATATCGTGATGGAGTACTGCCCGCGGCCCAATTACGGCGTGCGTTTCCGCAAGGAGAGGATCACCGTCGCCGAGGCGCTGAGGGTGGGGGTCCAGATCGCGGGCGCCGTGGAGACGGCACATCGCGCCGGGATCCTCCACCGGGACATCAAGCCAGCGAACATCTTGGTCACCGACTACAACCGACCCGCGCTCACGGACTTCGGGATCTCGATCGCCGCAGGCCAGGGCGACGCTGTCGAGGACTCCCAGGGAATGTCCATCCCGTGGTCTCCGCCGGAGTTCTTCGCTGATCCGCCGCGCGCCGACGTGCGCTCCGATGTGTTCTCCTTGGCCGCTACCGTGTACTCGCTGCTGGCCGGGCAGACTCCCTTCGAACGTCGCGGACAGCGCAACACCGCCTCGGATCTCATCCATCGCATCTCGAGCGAGCCGCTGCACTCCCTGAACCGACCGGATGTGCCCGCAGAGCTGAACCGGGTGCTCTCGATCGCGATGGCCAAGGAGCAGGCGGGCCGGTATGACACGGCGCTCGCCTTCGGCCGTGGATTGCAGCAGGTGGAGCTCTCCCTCTCGTTGCCGGTCACCCAGATGGACGTGCTCGACGATCGCAGCACCGCGGCCGCCCACCATGCCGAGGATGACGACCTCGACATGCACACCCGGATTCGCAAGGTCGCGACCGTCGACCCGGATTCGGGAGGCATCACCGGCCCCGGAACCCGGCGGAGGCTCGACCCCTTCGCCGGAGTGGCCCCCGCGCTCGGCGCCCCGGCGGCGACGGGATTCGGTATCCCCTCCGCTGTCGTGGCGGAGGAATCCGTCGAATCGACCCAGCTGCGGCCGGTCGGAGCGCAGCCTGCAGGGGCCTCTGCGCTCTCACCGCTTCCTGCGCCAGGTTCTGCGGAGACCGAGGAAGAGCCTGCGAAGGCACCGGCCTGGCCGTTCGTGGTTCTGGCAGCGGTGCTGATCGTGGTGCTCGGTGTGGGTGCCACATTGGGAGTGCGCTTCTTCCTGATCCCCGAGCCGGAACCGATCGCGAGCACGGACATCAACGTCGTGGTCGAGCCGGATGATCCGCTGGACCCGCCGACGGATGTCCAGTACACGATCATCTCGCCGGAAGGAGTCGCCGATGAGCCAGGCAGGGTCCAGATCAGCTGGGAGCCACCCGCCGGTGTCACGCAGGATGAGCACTACCTGGTCCAGTGGAAGGACATGCCGAGCGGTTACGAGCGCTATCAGGAGCAGCTCCCGGTCCACGGAATGAACTCGGTCGTCCTGGAGATTCCGCCGCAGCTGCCCGAGCGCTGCGTCAAGGTGCAGACGGTCAATCCCAACGGCAATGCGAGCCCTGCTGCGGAGATCTGTGTGGAGACGAAGTGATGGGCAGTGACGGGTACGGTGCAACCATGACGAACAGTCGTGATGACAGAGGGGACGGCTGACGATGGCGTCGACGATTTCGGTCGAGTTCTGCGGGGAGTGGTACCGCGTCGAGGATGGCGAGGAGCTGACGATCGGCCGGGAGGCTGATCTCGCGATCGACGAGGACAATCCGTTCCTGCACCGACGTTTCCTCACGATCGTCCAGGTGGAATCGATGTGGTGGCTGGTCAACATCGGCTCGCGACTGTCCGCCACGATCACTGACGGCACCGGTTCGATGCAGGCGTGGCTCGCTCCGGGAGCGCGCATCCCGCTCGTCTTCGACGTCACCAAGGTGGTGTTCACCGCGGGCCCCACCACCTATGACCTGTCGGTGCATGCGGAGTCCCCGGAGTTCGCACGGATCGCGGGCCCCGAGGACCCGGCAGGGGAGACCACCGTCGGAGCGGTGCAGCTCACCCCGAGCCAGAAGCTCCTGATCCTCGGGCTCGCCGAACCGATGCTGACCCGAGAGGGATCCGGGATGAGCAACGTGCCCACCTCGGCCCAGGCCGCAGCACGACTGGGATGGCAGCTCACGAAGTTCAACCGGAAGCTCGACAACGTCTGCGACAAGCTCGATCGGCTCGGAGTGCGGGGACTGCGCGGCGGACCGGGCAAGCTCGCCAGCAATCGGCGGGCCCGGCTGGTGGAGCACGCTGTCTTCTCCCGATTGGTCAGCAGCGAGGACCTGTACCTGCTGGACCAGTCGCAGGACACCGACGAGGACTGATCTATCGCCGACGCCGCCACGAACGGTCGAGGTACGCACACGCATTCATGGAACGGGTTGCCCCCAGGGGCGCTGCGGCAGGCGGACGGCGGGTCCGTTGAGGGGGAGGAACACCAATGCGTATCAAGCTCACGCTGCGCAGGCCCGAGGACCGGCTCACAGATCTCGAGGTCACCGCCGATGCGACCGCGACGGTCGCCGATGTGGCGGGGGCTCTGTATCTCGCTGATCCGCTGCGCAACGATGTGGTGGCGCCCGAAGGGCTGACCCTGCAGGTCCAGGATCCCGGAGCGGGCTCCGGAGCGAAAGGCGTGCGATCTCTGGATCGCGAGATCGACCTCATCCAGGCAGGGCTGCGCTCTGGCAGCGTAGTCTCGATCGCTCGTTCCTCCACCGAGTACGCCACCCGCTCCGAGTCGAGGGGAGCGGCGGTCGCGTTGATGCGGGTGCTGTCGGGGCCCGAGACGGGCCGCGAGTTCCCCCTGCCTACGGGGTCCAGCGTGATCGGTCGCGAAGGTGATCTCGACATCCGCATCGCCGATCCGATGCTCTCCAAGCGGCATGCCCGCATCAATGTCGGAGACTCGATCGAGATCGTCGACCTGCATTCCTCCAACGGGGTGGTCATCGGCGGCGAACAGGTTCAGCGCGCTGTGGTCGGTCCTGCGGACACGGTGCTGATCGGCCAGACCACCTTCTCGGTCATCGCCCTGCATCGCTTGGGCGGCACCGCACCGAGCTCGCCGGTGGTGGAGTTCAATCGCTCTCCCCGCGTGGTGCCGCGGTTCCCGTACCGTCCGCTCAAGGCGCCGACCCCGCCGAAGGAACCCAACCCGCAGTTCTTCCCGATCTTCATGATGTTCGCCCCGATCCTCATGGGCGGGCTCATGTTCTCGATGACCAAGAGCCCGTTCTCGCTCATGTTCGTGTTCATGATGCCGATGATGGCCACCGCGGGATTCCTGAACCGCAAGTTCCAGCAGAAGAAGATGCTCGAGCGCCAGATCAAGAACTTCGAGGAGGGGCTGGCCTCCCTCAAACGCCGGGTCACCGCGGCGCAGGATCTCGAACGAGCAGTGCGGCTGGTCGAGGCTCCGTCGGCCGCCGATACCGTGGATGCCGCCTTCCGCCTGGGGCGACTGCTGTGGACGCACCGTCCTGAGCACAACGCTTTCGGCACCATGCGGCTGGGGCTGGGCGTCGCCGACTCCCGCGTGGGTATCGAGATGCCGGGGGAGAACGACGCGATCCCCAAGTACTACGACATGCTCGATGACATGAACGAGGAGTACAAGATGATCGCCGGGGTGCCGGTGGTCGCGGAGCTCCGCAATGCCGGGAACATCGGCATCGCCGGCGGTGGACAGGAGGCCGACGGGGTCGCTCGCGGAATCGTCACCCAGCTCTTCTCCCTCCACTCGCCGGCCGAAGTCGCGATCGCCGCGATCACGTCCCGCTCGAGCCGCGAGATGTGGCAGTGGCTGAAATGGCTCCCGCACACCTCGAGCCCGCACTCGCCACTGCCCGGCGACCACCTGGCGGACACCCCGGGGCGTGGCAACTCGCTGGTCGCACGGATCGAGGAGCTCATCGAGCAGCGGGCCGGAGATGCCCCGCCCCAGCTGCGCACCCCGATGACCACCGACGTCAAGCAGGAGATCCCGATCCCGCCCGAGCCGGTCACCCCGAGCCTCGTGGTCATCATCGAGGATGACGCGCCCGTCGATAGGGCCCGTCTGGTGCGCATCGCGGAGCGCGGACCGGACGTCGGAGTGCACGTCATCTGGAGCGCCTCCAATATCGCCGCACTGCCTGCCGCCTGCCGCACCTATGTCTCCGTCGAGGAGTCGGTGGACGGCGCGAGCGCCGGCCATGTGCGTCTGGGAGAGCGGTTCTACCCGGTCTCCGTCGAGACCGTCTCGGTGGAGGTGGCTTCCGGGGTGGCCCGTCATCTCTCCCCGGTGGTCGATGCGGGAGTCCCGATCGACGACGACTCCGATCTTCCACGGGCGATCTCCTACCTCAAGCTCGCCGGCATGCAGACGGCCGAGGACCCCAACTACATCATCGAGCGGTGGAAGGAGAACAACTCCCTCACCCCGCGCGACGGGTCCGAGCCGCAGCGCCGCAAGCATGATGCGAACCTCCGCGGACTGATCGGCCATAACGGCCAGGACGCCTACCATCTGGACCTGCGCACCAATGGTCCGCACGCCCTTGTCGGCGGCACCACCGGCGCCGGCAAGTCGGAGTTCCTCCAGGCCTGGGTATTGGGCATGGCCACCGCCCACAGCCCCGACCGGGTGACCTTCCTGTTCGTGGACTACAAGGGCGGGGCGGCATTCGCCGATGCGGTCGCGCTGCCCCACACCGTGGGCCTGGTCACCGACCTCTCCCAGCACCTGGTGCGACGTGCGCTCACGTCGCTGCGCGCCGAGCTGCACTACCGCGAGCACCTGCTGAACCGTAAGAAGGCGAAGGACCTGGTCTCGCTCGAGCGGACCGGCGATCCTGAGGCGCCGCCCAGCCTGATCATCATCGTCGACGAGTTCGCGGCGCTGGCCAAGGAGATCCCGGAGTTCGTGGACGGCGTCGTGGACGTCGCCGCCCGGGGCCGCTCCCTCGGCCTGCACCTGATCCTCGCCACCCAGCGCCCGGCCGGCGTCATCAAGGACAACCTGCGCGCCAACACCAACCTCCGCATCGCCCTGCGCATGGCGGATGAGGCGGACTCCAAGGACATCCTGGGCGACAAGATGTCCGCGCATTTCGATCCCAGCATCCCGGGGCGGGGGGCAGCCAAGACCGGGCCCGGCCGCATCGCAACGTTCCAGACCGGGTACGCCGGCGGGTGGACCACAGATGAGCCCGAGCGGGCCCGGATCGACATCGTCGAGAAGGACTTCGGCACGGGGGAGCAGTGGGACATCCCCTCTCCGCCGACCAAGGAGGTCAAGGACCCCGGCCCCAACGACATCTCCCGAGTGGTCGCCACGGTCAAAGCCGCTGCGGAAAGCGCTGGGGTGCCCGCACCTCGCAAGCCGTGGCTCTCCGAGCTGGCCGACGCCTACGACCTCTCCCGGCTGCCCAGCAGACGCACCGATGAGGAGCTCCTGCTCGGCGTCATGGACGTTCCCGAGGACCAGGCGCAGCCGACCACCTCCTACTACCCGGACCGCGACGGCAACATGGCCATCTACGGCACCGGCGGCTCCGGAAAGTCCACCACCCTGCGCACCTTCGCGATCTCCGCCGCCTCAACCGTGCGTGGCGGCCCGGTGCACGTCTACGGACTCGACTTCGGCGCGTCCGGTCTGACGATGCTGGAGGAGCTCCCGCACGTGGGCTCGATCATCCCCGGGGATGACGAGGAGAGGGTGATCCGACTCCTGCGCACCCTGCGCGAGATGATCGACGAGCGGGCCAAGGAGTTCGCGAGGATCCGTGCTGGCTCCGTGGCGGAGTATCGCGACCTGGCAGGGAAGCCCGACACCCCCCGCATCCTCCTGCTCGTGGACGGCATGGCGGCCTTCCGCGAAGCGTACGACTACTCGAATCTGTCCAAATGGTTCACGGCCTTCGTCCAGATCGCCACCGACGGCCGGCAGGTGGGGGTGCACGTCATCGTCACCGGTGACCGCCCCAACGCGATCCCCACCTCGCTCGGGTCCTCGATCCAGCGACGGCTCATCCACCGCATGGCCAGCATCGACGACTACGCCGGCTTCGGCGAGCCCAAGGACGTGCTGGACGCCAACTCTCCGCCGGGCCGCGCGATCCAGGACGGTCACGAGGTGCAGGTGGCGGTGCACGGCGGTGATTCCAATGTCGCGCTGCAGTCCCGTGAGGTGGCCAAGCTCGCTCAGGCGATGCGCAGGGCGGGGGTTCCCGAGGCACCGGCGATCGAACGGCTGCCCGAGCGAGTGGAGTTCTCCTCGCTGCGACCGACCCGTGGCGGACTCCCCGTGCTGGGCCTGGCCGACGAGACCCTCGCCGAGATCACCTACGAGCCGCGTGGCGCCTTCATGGTCACCGGGCCGATGGGTTCCGGGCGCACGACCGCGATGCTGACGATCGCGACCGGATTGAAGGCCATGGACGAGCCGATGCGCCTGGTGCGCTTCTCCTCGCGTCGTACCCCTCTGACCGGCCTGCCGATCTGGGACGTCGAGGCATCGGATCCCGACACCGTCAGGGAGCTCGCCGCCCAGCTGCGAGAGACGATCGAGTCCGGCTCGGTCGGGGAGGGCAAGCTGGCCCTGTTCATCGATGGGGTCGCCGACTTCACCGGCAGCGGAGTCGAGAACGATCTGGACAAGCTGATCCGTGCCAGCACCCGCGAGGGGCAGTTCGTGGTCGGCGAGAACGAATCCGCCTCCTGGTCGCAGGCCTATGTGCTCGCCCAGCCTTTCAAGGCCGGTCGCCGGGGTCTTCTGCTGCAGCCCAGTGATATGGACGGCGACTCCCTGCTCGGCACCGGATTGGGGAGGATCCGTCGAGCGGACTTCCCCGCTGGCCGCGGCTTCCTCGTCTACAGCGGCCGCGCACTGAAACTGCAGGTCGCGCAGATCACCACCGGCTGAGCGGTTCCCAGGGTCGGGCCGGTGCGGGAGGACAGCACCGTCCCGACGGCGCCGGATGACACGGTCGTTCGAGAGTTGTCCCCATGGGGACTCCTCCCCATGGTCCGTGCCTCCGGATCGCTCTAGAGTGATCCCCGTACGACAGCAGGCCGGTGCACCGGATCAGGGCGCAGGCGCGAGACACCAGGAAGGGGAACCCGAACCGTGAACGCCACGAAGGGTATGAACGTCGAAGAGGTCCGGCGGATGTCGGCCCAGCTCCGCGATGCGGCTGAAGAGATCACGCGGATCGAGCAGGAGCTCACCTCCGGTCTTGAAGAGGTGGACTGGACCGGTCCCGATGCTGATCGCTTCCGTGGCCAGTGGTCTGGAGAGATGGTCCCGGCACTGCAGCAGATCATGAACTCCGTCAATGATCTCGGCGACACGGCAGACCGCAACGCGGCCGAGCAGGACGCGACCTCCACGAGCTGATCGCGCATCGCTCGGTTCTCGCGACCGGTGCCCGGGGCCCGTACGTAATGCGCATTCGGGCCTCGCTCATGCCTGATATGTTTGGCGCCGTCAGAGGTGGGACGAACGGAGCTAATCCATGGCCAAGAATATCGAGTATCCGAGCGTTGATTTCCCTGGTCCGCCTCGGATCACCCTCGAGGTGCCGGATGAGTGGGAGACGCTGACCGTCCCCGGGGTCCAGATTGCGGTGGCACAGCCCCGGGTGGAGGGGCGGTTCCGGGCCAACGTCGTGGTGACCGTGCAACGGTTCGGGCCAGACTTCACCCTCGAGGCGGCGAAGGCCGGTCTCGAGCAGCGCAAAGCCGCGCTGCCTGAGCTTGAGGAGCTCGGCACGGGGGAGATCCAGGTCGAGGGGATGACCTGGATCGCCAGCGAGTACGGATACACCCAGCCCGGGCGCCCCACGGTGGTCCAGGCAGCGCGCTATGCGGTCCTTGATCGTGGTGGCGTGGCGAAAGACGTCCTGGAGATCGTGGGCAGCTGCGGCGCGGAGAGCGCGGACGAGGAGATCGAAGCCGTCCGCGCCATCCAGGACTCCGTGAATGTGGATCTCAGCTGACCTCGAATCTTCATCAGCAGGTGACGGCCTCGGACCTTCGGGTCCGAGGCCGTTCGTATACGGGCGCGACGTCGCGGCGAAGCCTGCGACCGGCAGGGGGCTGAGTGGGGACCTCTGCCTGGGGAGTTGTCCCCATCGCCAAGTGGGGGTGGGGGTTCTAGAGTTGAGTCATCACCTGGGGGACAG